>CAXBDK010000007.1:0-270382 GCA_963974715.1 uncultured Sediminicola sp. | reverse complement strand
AAATTCTTAACGGCCATGCCATCTCCACCACGGAAGAAGATCGCCCGTTAATGAGACTTCCCTCCAACCCGAATATAGATCCGAACGTAACTTTTGGGACTGATCGGTAATCTGCCCTATAGTGGAAAAATAAATAAGCGAGCCATCGGAAAAGTTATGGATATATGTTTTGCCTTCAAAGGTAAAGAAGGGCAAATGGTAGGGAAGTTGGGGAATGTATCCTAGGACTGTTTTTTTTCAGGCTGTAGCAGCATGGCGCTCGGGTATTTCTTGCGTACCTCGATAAGGTTGCGCTCGGCATCCAATTTCGATTTGAACTGTCCTACCCTCACCCGATAACTGGGGGATATAAAGTCGATTTTGGAATACCATCCCGGAAAATCCCCATCGGCCCTCAGTTGTATCTGTTTGGCCGTGTCCAAGGAACCGAAATAGATCTGTATCCTGTAGAAATCCGAATTGTCCGCGGTGGTCCCGTAGATTTTTAACAGTTCGTCTATTTTGGGATCTTGGGATATCTGAAGCCGTCCTTCTTGGGCATATGTGCCCACGGCGGTACCAACTATGAAAATAAGGGTTAAAATTCGCTTCATATTTTTTATTTTTAAGTCCCCTAACCTATGGACGGATACCATCAAAAATTGCCATTGGAAAGGTCGGGGAACACATGGGTAAACGGGTCAATTTCCTGATAATAAATCCTGTTCGGGGCGATGTTCGCATTTCTTTGCCATTCCCTCCCCAACATGGGGAGCACATTTCCGTCAAGTCCGTTTATATGGGCCTTTGCGCAACTTTACGAACCGTAGTACAAAAGTAATTTTTTATGGATTATAAGGGGTAAATATTTTCTATTTAGAATCACTATAAATTAGGAATTATCAATCCATTAACATTTCCAAAATAAAGTCTATGTCGTATTTTTGTCAGCAATTTAAACGGCGGTAAATATACCTTGTATTAAGCAAGTAAATATCGTGCCAAGATTTCGATAGAAATAATTTAAATATGAAAAAGGTTCCATACCGCAATCAAATTTCTAAGCTTTTAGGTATCAGTCTCGTAGTGTTTCTACTGTTTTCCACCACTATTTTTTCACAAGAGGAAGCGGCCGCCCCACAAGAAGAGGTTGCTGCGGAAGGGTCTGAAGAGGCCGCTGCCGCCACCGATGGAGATCCGGAAGCTGGAAAAACGCTCTTCAACCAAAATTGCGCCGCATGTCACGCATTGGACAGGAAGATGACGGGTCCCGCCCTTGCCGGGGTTTCCGAACGTCTTGATAGGGAATGGCTGTACAAGTGGATAAAAAACAGTCCTGCGGTCATCAAATCGGGCGATCCCTACGCAGTAAAGATCTATAACGAATACAACCAAGCGGCCATGACGCCGTTTCCCACATTATCAAATGAGGATATAGACAACATCCTTGCCTATACCGCTGCGCCCCCATCCGCACCAAAAACGGATGTTCCAGGTGGTGCTACGGGGACCGTAACGGCTTCCGAGAATTCGGGCATTTCCAATGAGGTCATCCTAGGGGCTTTGGTCCTTGTTTTTGGATTGTTGGTGGTCATGTTGGTGTTGGTCAACAAAACCTTAAGGCGTATTGCGGAGGCCAATGGAGTAGTGGTGGAAAAGGCCGCGACCGAAAAAAGGACCCCTATCTGGAAGGCTTTCGCCCAAAACCAGTTCTTGGTCTTGGTTACTGTGATCTTCCTTTTGTTGGGAAGTGCCTATTTTGTATACGGCTACTTTATGCAAGTGGGCGTAGATCAAGGATATGCCCCTGTGCAGCCCATACATTATTCGCACAAGGTGCACGCTGGGGACAACAATATCGAATGTAAATATTGCCACTCTTCCGCCAGGGTTTCCAAACATTCGGGGATTCCTTCGTTGAACGTGTGTATGAACTGTCATAAGTCGATCTACGAATACAAGGGCAATCCAGAGGGGCCAAGTGCCGAGGATCTGGCGAACGGGTATACCAATGAGTTCTACACGGGCGAGATCAAGAAGCTGTACAAAGCGGTCGGTTGGGACGAGGAGAACCAAAGATATACCGGTGAGACACAGCCGGTGGAATGGGTAAGGATACACAACCTTCCCGATTTTGCCTATTTCAACCACTCCCAACACGTTTCCGTTGCGGGCATAGAATGCCAGACCTGTCACGGTCCAGTGGAAGAAATGGAGGTAATGTACCAATTTGCGCCGCTTACCATGGGATGGTGCATCAATTGCCACAGGGAGACGAACGTAAAGATCGAAGGAAACGAATACTACGAGAAAATCCATGCGGAGCTTTCCAAAAAATACGGTGTAGACCAGCTGACCGCTGCCCAGATGGGCGGATTGGAGTGCGGAAAATGCCATTATTGATTTAAGGTTAACAAGAAGATAATTTTCAGATATATCATATGTCATCAAACAAAAAATATTGGAAGAGCGAGGCGGAGTTAAATCCCAACGATTCCATTGTTGAGACGCTAAGACAGAACGAGTTCGTCCAAGAAATTCCTGTGGACCAGTTTTTGGGAAACAAGGAAAACCTGGCATCCACTTCCACTAACAGAAGGGATTTTCTTAAGTATGTGGGGTTCAGTACCGCGGCTGCCTCCTTGGCTGCCTGTGAGGGCCCTGTTATAAAGTCCATCCCCTATGTGGTGCAACCGGAGCGTATTATTCCGGGAGTGGCCAATTACTACGCCACCACCATTGCCGATGGCTATGATTTTGCGAATATACTTATAAAGACCCGTGAGGGTAGGCCCATTAAGGTCGAAAACAATACCGATTCCAAAGTAAACGGCAGTGCGAACGCACGTGTTCAGGCTTCCGTTCTTTCACTTTATGACAGTACGCGATTGCAAGGGCCGCTATCCAATGGGGAAGCGGTGGATTGGGATGCGCTGGATGCTGCGGTGAAGTCCAAATTGGCTTCCTTGGGCAGCTCCGGAAGACGGGCAGTTCTTTTGACCCAGACATATGCAAGTCCGTCCACGGCCCGATTGATAGAAGAGTTCAAGGCCATGTTCGGCAATGTGGACCATGTGGTGTACGATGCCATTTCGGAAGACGCGGCCTTAAATGCCTATGCCGCCAAATATGGTGAAAGGGCTTTGGCGGATTATGATTTTGGAAAGGCTGAGGTAATCGTTTCCTTCGGGGCCGATTTTCTTTCGGATTGGCAAGGGGGAGGTTATGACAGCGGTTATGCAAAAGGGCGTGTTCCGCAAAATGGGAAAATGTCCAAGCACATACAGTTCGAGTCCAACATGTCCCTTTCTGGTGCCAATGCCGACAAAAGGATACCGCTGACCATTGCACAACAAAAAGTGGCATTGGCCAAATTATACGGAAAATTGAACGGGGCGTCCGCTTCCGGGGAGCTTCCCGAAAAGATAAGTAGGGAGGTAGATGCTGCGGCTGCTGCCATCCGTAGGGCTGGAAGCAATGCGGTAGTGGTTACCGGGCTGGATGATGAAAACGCACAGGCCGTTGTTCTTGCGATCAATGAGTCGCTACAGAGCAAGGCCTTCGATCCCTCTTCGCCAAAATATATAAGACAGGGAAATACGGCCGCTGTCAACCAGTTGGTTGCCGATATGAATGCCGGTAAGGTGGGTGCTTTGTTGATGGACGGTGTAAACCCGATGTACACATTGCCCAACAGTGCAGAGTTTGGGGATGCCCTTAAAAAGGTGGATCTTTCCGTTGCCTTTGCGCTCAACAACAATGAAACCGCTTCCGTTGCCCAATTTGTGGGGGCTTCCTCCCATTATTTGGAATCATGGGGCGATGCCGAGATAAAGAAAGGGACGTACAGCTTGATGCAGCCTACCATTAAGGAGCTCTTCGATACGCGTCAGTTCCAATCATCCCTGTTGAAATGGATGGGAAGTACCGCTTCTTATTATGATTATATCAGGGAAACCTGGGGAGCAGGAATTTTAAGTGGTGGCGAGTGGAACAAGGCGTTGCACGATGGGGTATTTACCGCATCCGCCGTGCCCATGGCAACCACTGCGACCGTTGAAACCCCCGTTACCGCCGCCACTGAAGAAGTTGAAACAAATGCTACATTATCCGTTTCCTCGGCAGTCACCAATTTGGCCAGGGCCACTTCCGATGGGATGGAAATTATATTTTACCCAAAGGTGGGAATGGGCGATGGCCAGCAGGCCAACAATCCATGGTTACAGGAGTTTCCGGATCCCATTACCAGGGTTTCTTGGGACAATTACGTGACCGTCTCCAAAGCGGATGCCGAGCGATTGGGATTGGTGAACGAAAATGTGGCCAATGGCGGACTGGACGGTAGTTATGTGAAACTGACCGTTGATGGCAGCAGCCTGGACAAGGTACCCGTGATCATACAGCCAGGACAGGCAGTTGGTACCGTGGGATTGTCCTTTGGATATGGAAAGAGGGCCGGATTAAAGAAAGAAATGCAGTCGGGCGTCAATGCCTACCTATTATATAAAGGTTTTAAGGGCCAACAGAAGGTTTCCATTGAGAAATCGGCCGGGATGCACGAATTTGCCTGTGTGCAATTGCACAAGACGCTTATGGGCAGGGGCGATATCATTAAGGAAACTACCTTGGAGATTTTCAATACCAGGGATGCTGCCGAATGGAACAAGGTGCCCATGGTTTCCTTGGACCACCAGGAAGTGGAGGCCACTTCGGTGGATCTTTGGGATGGTTTCGATCGTTCCATCGGACACCATTTTAACCTCTCCATCGATTTAAATGCGTGTACCGGATGCGGGGCATGTGTAATTGCATGTCATGCGGAGAACAACGTTCCCGTAGTCGGTAAGGAAGAAGTCAGGAAATCAAGGGATATGCACTGGTTGCGTATCGATAGGTACTACTCTTCCGAGGATACTTTTGAAGGGGACAATATAAAGAAGGATGAATTTGATGGCCTGAGCGGTGATAAGGGATCTTTGGGCGGTTTTGGTGAATTGGAAGATCCGGCCACCAATCCCCAGGTTGCCTTTCAGCCGGTTATGTGCCAGCACTGTAACCACGCCCCATGTGAGACCGTATGTCCGGTAGCGGCCACATCCCATAGCCGTCAGGGGCAGAACCATATGGCCTACAACAGATGTGTGGGTACGAGGTACTGCGCAAATAACTGTCCCTACAAGGTGCGTCGTTTCAACTGGTTCCTTTACAACAACAATGATGAGTTTGATTACCATATGAACAACGACCTTGGCAAGATGGTCCTTAACCCGGATGTGAACGTGCGTTCAAGGGGGGTCATGGAAAAATGTTCAATGTGTATACAAATGACCCAAAAGAGTATATTGGATGCCAAAAGGGAAGGTCGTTTGGTGAAGGACAGCGAATTCCAGACCGCTTGTTCCGCAGCATGTAGCAGTGGTGCCATGGTCTTCGGTGATATAAACGATAAGGAAAGTGAGGTTGCGGGATTGTTGGAAAGCGACCGTATGTACCATTTGTTGGAACATATTGGTACCAAGCCCAATGTGTTCTACCATGTAAAAGTAAGGAACACCAACGAAGCATAATAAATTAAGGAAAGTAACTATATTATAAATTATGGCGTCGCATTACGAAGCACCTATACGAAAACCCCTTGTTATCGGAGACAAAGGTTACCATGATGTAACCGTTGATATTGCAGCTCCGGTAGAGGGAAGGGCCAATAAACACTGGTGGATTGTATTTTCCATTGCGTTGGTGGCATTCCTTTGGGGTATCGGTTGTATCATCTATACCGTTTCTACCGGAATCGGAACCTGGGGACTGAACAAAACCGTGGGCTGGGCCTGGGATATCACCAACTTCGTTTGGTGGGTAGGGATCGGGCACGCCGGAACCTTGATATCTGCGGTACTGTTGTTGTTCAGGCAAAAATGGAGAATGGCGATTAACCGATCTGCCGAGGCCATGACGATTTTTTCGGTCGTGCAAGCGGGTCTGTTCCCCATTATCCACATGGGCCGTCCTTGGTTGGCGTATTGGGTGTTGCCCATCCCCAACCAGTTTGGGTCGCTTTGGGTGAACTTTAACTCTCCCTTGCTTTGGGACGTTTTTGCGATATCCACATATTTATCGGTTTCCCTGGTATTCTGGTGGACGGGATTACTTCCCGATTTTGCGATGATACGGGACAGGGCCGTAAAGCCTTTTCAGAAAAAGATATACGGTCTGTTGAGTTTTGGATGGTCCGGACGGGCGAAGGACTGGCAGCGTTTTGAGGAAGTTTCCCTGGTCTTGGCAGGTTTGGCCACACCCTTGGTACTTTCGGTACATACCATTGTATCCTTTGACTTTGCCACCTCGGTAATACCAGGTTGGCATACCACCATTTTCCCTCCCTATTTTGTGGCCGGGGCGGTGTTTTCTGGATTTGCCATGGTAAATACCCTGCTCATTATCATGAGGAAGGTCAGTAATCTGGAAGCATATATCACCATTCAGCATATAGAATTGATGAACATCGTGATCATGATCACAGGTTCCATCGTTGGTTGTGCCTATATTACGGAATTGTTTATGGCGTGGTATTCCGGGGTGGAATACGAACAGTACGCTTTCCTGAACAGGGCCACGGGACCATACGCATGGGCATACTGGGCCATGATGACCTGTAATGTGTTCTCCCCACAATTTATGTGGTCGAAGAAGCTGAGGACCAGCATTATGTTCTCCTTCTTTATCTCCATTGTGGTGAACATAGGAATGTGGTTCGAGCGTTTTGTCATCATTGTGACCTCATTGCATAGGGATTACCTGCCATCTTCTTGGACGATGTTCTCCCCTACCTTTGTGGATATAGGGATATTCATCGGAACCATTGGGTTCTTCTTTGTACTTTTCCTATTGTACGCTAGGACCTTCCCTGTGATCGCCCAAGCAGAGGTGAAATCGATCTTAAAGTCCTCCGGGGAAAAATACAAAAGGTTACGGGAGTCCGGACAGCCTACCTATGAAATTCGCAGGACCGCATTGATAAAGGAAAGAGTAGCGGAGGAAAAATCCCTTCCGGAACCACGTTCACAGGAAAAGGTAACGTCGCTCTTGGACAGTATCGGGGTGTTCGATAGTACTACTCAGACCCCCGATGATCTTAAATTGATAAAGGGAATCGGTCCCCAAATGGAGGCTACCCTCAACCAGATCGGTATCTTTACCTTTGCGCAGGTGGGCAGGATGACGGAAAGGGAATACGACCTATTGGATTCCATTACGGGCTCCTTCCCTGGAAGGGCACAGCGTGACGATTGGGCAGGACAGGCTAGGATTTTAAATAACAACAAGTAGAATTATGTCATCAAGAGTTATACAGGCATTATATAATGACGACGATGTGCTGATGCATGCCGTTAAAAGGATAAAGGCTGAGAAGTACCATATTGGGGAGATCTATTGCCCCTTTCCGGTACACGGGTTGGACAAAGCTATGGGACTGGCCCCTACCAGGCTCGCTATTACGGCCTTTATCTATGGCTGTATAGGACTGTCCGTAGCGATCGTAATGATGAACTTCATCATGATCAAGGACTGGCCACAGGATATCGGGGGAAAGCCAAGTTTTAGCTATTTGGAAAATATGCCCGCCTTTGTGCCCATTATGTTCGAGCTTACCGTATTTTTTGCGGCACACTTAATGGTGATCACCTTTTATATGAGAAGTAAACTCTGGCCTTTTAAACAAGCGGAAAATCCGGACGTAAGGACCACCGATGACCATTTTTTGATGGAGATCGAGATTCATGGCGATGAAGATGAATTAAAGGAGCTGTTGCTCGATACAGGGGCGGTGGAAATTAATATTTCAGAAAAGTAGTCATAAGATGATGAGCAGTTTTAGCAAAATAGTAATTGTTTTAGGGTTGGTTTGTACCGTTGCGGCCTGCGCCGACAAAAACAGTCCCAACTACCAATACATGCCAAATATGTACGAGCCCGTTGGCTATGAGACCTATCAGAAGGTGGATTTTCTTCCGAATGGCATGGAAGCGGGATTGCCGGTCGAAAATACCATTCCAAGGGGTTGGATGCCCTACGAGTTTGCCAATACGCCGGAGGGAAAGGAAATGGCGAAGTTGCAACCGAGTCCGTTGGATTCCCTTCAATCCGAGGAGAATATGGGCAAGGGAATGCAATTGTATACTATTTACTGTGCCATTTGCCATGGTGATAAAGGCGATGGACAAGGAAATCTGGTGCAACGTGAAAAGATTTTGGGCGTACCCAGTTATGGCGATCCGGTAAGGAACCTAGAGGTGGGTGGCGTATACCATACTATTTATTACGGCCTAAATGCGATGGGTTCCTATGCCAACCAATTGAACCATGAGGAACGGTGGGAAGTATCGGAATATGTGATGAAATTAAAAGAGGACTTAACAAAATAATACATAGTTTTTAGATATGTACACTGTTTCAAATAGATTAAAGATTGCTTCCATTGTCTTAATGGTGGTCGGTGCGCTCGGAATCGGTTATGGATTTTTGTCCGCTCCCTCCACTACGGAAGAGGCCAAGGCCATGGTGGCCGGGCATGGGGAAGGACATGGCGACGCCCATGGGGCCACAACGGGACATTCCGAAGTGGGGATGGGCGCCGAAGTGGAACATGGCAATGCACCCGAGGATGCGGGGGAACACAGTGCGGAACACGATGAGCACCTTTTGCACCAACTTCAGAACAAACCTTGGGCAGCACTCTATGTTGCGGCATTTTTCTTTATGATGATCGCCTTGGGGGTGTTGGCCTTTTATGCCATACAGCGCGCGGCCCAAGCGGGTTGGTCCCCAATTCTGTTCAGGGTGATGGAGGGCATTACCTCCTATTTGGTACCGGGGGGCATCATCGTATTCGTTATTTTGGTACTTTCTGTATTACATTTCAACCACCTTTTTGTGTGGATGGATCCAGAGGTAGTGGCCCATGATAAATTGCTGCAGGGAAAGGCCGGATATCTGAACCCCACGTTCTTTTTGATCAGGGCGGCCATATTTTTGACCGGTTGGATTCTGTATAGGGAATATTCCAGAAAATGGTCATTGGCGCAGGACAGATCCGACGATAACAGGAATTTTATAAGAAACTTTAGGACTTCCGCTGCATTTTTGGTGTTTTTCCTTGTATCGGAATCCATTATGTCATGGGACTGGATCATGAGCGTAGATCCACACTGGTTCAGTACATTGTTCGGATGGTATGTTTTTGCCAGTATGTTCGTCTCCGGTATCACCGTAATAGCCATGGTGACGATCTATCTGAAATCCCGGGGCTATCTTGTGGAAGTGAACAACAGCCATATACACGATTTGGCAAAGTTTATGTTCGGGATAAGCATTTTTTGGACCTACCTTTGGTTCTCCCAGTTTATGTTGATCTGGTATTCCAACATTCCGGAAGAGGTTACCTACTTTGTGAGCAGGATCGCCGATTATAAATTACCATTCTTTGGCATGGTGGCCATGAACTTTTTATTCCCTGTTCTCCTTTTGATGAACAGTGATTTTAAAAGGGTCAACTGGTTCGTAATCATGACGGGAATCGTTATTTTGGCCGGACATTATTTGGATATATTCAATATGATAATGCCCTCTACCGTTGGGGATCAGTGGTATATAGGTATTCCTGAGATAGGGGCCATGCTGTTTTTTGCGGGACTGTTCATCTTTTGGGTGTTCAGGGCACTTGGCAGCGCGCCATTGC
Organism: uncultured Sediminicola sp.; assembly: GCA_963974715.1. GTDB lineage: Bacteria > Bacteroidota > Bacteroidia > Flavobacteriales > Flavobacteriaceae > Sediminicola. The sequence continues at coordinate 260,667 of CAXBDK010000007.1, read as the reverse complement.
AGCCTACCCGAAGCCCTTTCATAGAGGAGAGCAAGCATTTTCATTATTAGAACTAGTTTTAAAGTATAATATCAAATCATACAATGACTGCATTATTAACCATAGCTGTTTTAGTATTAGTGGCAATTGCTATTTGGCAAATGACCAAAATATTCGAATTGTCCCAAATCAAGGCAGATAATTCCCAAGTTGCGAACGACAATGATAACAAGTACAACGGTTATCTAATGTTCGCTTTCCTCATCTTCATCTATGCACTTACCATATTCAGTTTTTGGAAGTACAGTAAGGTGTTGCTTCCCGAAGCGGCTTCGGAGCATGGGGACGGATATGATAATTTGATGCTGATCTCATTTGTGATCATTTTTATTGTACAGACCCTTACGCAGGCCCTTCTGCATTATTTTGCTTATAAGTACAGGGGTGAAAAGGGCAAGAAAGCCTTGTTCTATGCCGATAACGACCGCTTGGAATTCATCTGGACGATCATCCCCGTAATCGTATTGGCCGGATTGATCCTATGGGGCTTGTACACATGGACCAATATCATGGACATCAATGACGAGGACGATCCTCTGATCGTTGAACTATATGCACAACAGTTTAACTGGACCGCACGATATGGGGGCAGCGATAACGTGCTTGGAGAGGCCAATGTTCGGATGATCGACCTAGATCGTGCCAATGTACTTGGACTGGACGAGGGCGATCCAAATGCCACCGATGATGTTATCGTAAAGGAACTTCACCTTCCGGTGGGACGTAAGGTAAACTTTAAGATGCGCTCGCAGGATGTGCTGCATTCGGCCTATATGCCCCATTTTAGGGCACAGATGAACTGTGTTCCCGGAATGATAACCCAGTTTTCCTTTACCCCTACCATCACTACAGAGGAAATGAGAAGGAACCCCGATGTACTGGACAAAGTAAAGAGGACCAATGCCATCAGGGCAGAGAAGGCCGCTCAAGGCCTTCCAAATTCCGATCCCTGGGAATTTGACTATATTTTATTGTGCAACAAAATCTGTGGAAAGTCGCATTACAATATGCAGATGAAGATCATTGTGGAGTCCGAGGAGGATTACAATAAATGGATCGCCGGACAGCAGACTTTTGGGGCCACAATGGAGGCAAATCAGGAATAGGCAAAAGAGTAAATTAATAAAGTAAAAAATAAGTATAGGATTATGTCTGCAACAGCACACGTACACGTAGGGGATCACGCAGATGACCATGGGCATCATCATAAGGAAACCTTTATAACAAAATATATCTTTAGCCAAGATCATAAGATGATCTCCAAACAGTACCTTATCACAGGTCTGATCATGGGGTTCATCGGTATTGCGATGTCGCTCTTGTTCAGGATGCAATTGGCCTGGCCCGGGGAATCCTTTCCTATTTTTGAGGCGGTACTCGGAAAATGGGCCCCTGGGGGGGTAATGGATGCCGATGTATATCTTGCTTTGGTAACCATCCATGGTACCATAATGGTATTCTTCGTGTTAACGGCGGGCCTCAGTGGTACCTTTAGTAACCTGCTCATTCCTTTTCAGATCGGTGCCAGGGATATGGCCTCTGGTTTTCTCAATATGATTTCCTACTGGTTGTTCTTTTTGTCGTCCGTCATCATGTTGAGCTCCCTTTTTCTGGAAGCGGGACCAGCGGCGGCCGGATGGACCATTTACCCTCCATTGAGTGCATTGCCCATGGCGCAACCTGGTTCGGGTATGGGAATGACCTTATGGTTGGTTTCCATGGCCATCTTTATTGCATCTTCGCTACTTGGTTCCCTGAATTATATCGTTACGGTCATTAACCTGCGTACAAAGGGCATGTCCATGACAAGGTTGCCGCTTACCATTTGGGCTTTTTTCGTGACAGCCATTATTGGGGTCGTATCCTTCCCGGTATTGCTTTCCGCAGCTTTGTTGTTGATCATGGACCGTAGTTTTGGTACTTCTTTTTTCCTTTCGGATATTTTTATCCAAGGGGAAGTATTGCATTATCAAGGGGGCTCTCCGGTATTGTACGAACATTTGTTCTGGTTCTTGGGCCATCCCGAGGTATATATCGTTTTATTGCCCGCCCTTGGTATAACTTCCGAGGTAATGTCCACCAATGCCAGAAAGCCTATTTTTGGATATAGGGCCATGGTGGCCTCCATTTTGGCCATTGCCTTCCTTTCCACTATCGTGTGGGGACACCATATGTTCATTTCCGGGATGAATCCCTTTTTGGGATCGGTATTTACATTTACCACCCTTCTTATAGCCATACCGTCCGCGGTAAAGGCGTTTAACTATATAACTACTTTGTGGAAGGGGAACCTTCAACTGAACCCTGCCATGCTGTTTTCCATTGGACTGGTCTCTACCTTTATCAGTGGGGGACTTACAGGGATCATTTTAGGGGATAGTACCTTGGATATCAATGTGCACGATACCTATTTTGTGGTGGCACACTTCCATTTGGTAATGGGAATTTCCGCCCTATACGGTCTGTTCGCTGGAGTTTATCACTGGTTTCCAAAAATGTTCGGCCGGATGATGGACAAAAATCTTGGGTATGTCCACTTTTGGATTACGGCCGTGTGCGCATACGGGGTATTTTTTCCTATGCATTTTGTGGGTATGGCCGGGGTTCCAAGAAGGTATTATGAAAATACGGCCTTCCCGATGTTCGATGATCTTACCGACGTACAGATATTGATCACCACGTTCGCACTTATTGCAGGTGCAGCACAGATCGTGTTTCTTTATAATTTTATAAAAAGTATTTTTTACGGTAAAAAAGCGGAACAGAACCCATGGAAATCAAATACCATGGAATGGACCACTCCTGTGGAACACATTCATGGCAACTGGCCGGGCGAGATTCCGGAAGTCCATAGGTGGGCCTATGATTATAGCAAAACGTATGAAAATGGGGAATACATTATTCCGGGTCAGGATTTTGTGCCCCAGACCACTCCCTTGCAGGAGAACGAGGAAGAAATGGAACACTGATCCCATATCAAAATATCAAAGCCCCCTTTTCAATCATTTGGTCAGGGGGCTTTTGCAGTTTTTTGGGGCATACCTTTTGTGCTCGTCATTTTTATATATCTTTAATGGTCCCAATACCCATTGGGCGGGAAAGCCAAAATAAATGGTTATGAGGAATAGTTGCATTGTGGTACTACTGCTAATGGCAGGTTGGATATACCCCCAAAGGACGCCCAAGATAAAAGGAAACAGGGAGGTGACCGAAATTAAGGAGGAATTACAGGCGTTCAACGCCATTGAATTGGATGCAGATCTGGATGTGGAGCTGGTAAAGGCCGATACCGAAGGTTATGGTGTGGTCGCGGACGACAATCTATTGGACATTCTCAAGTTCGAAGTAAAGGACAGCACCCTTTTTATTGGTTCATACTATAAGATAACCGCCAAAAAGCGATTGGAAATAACCGTTTTTTATAACCAACTGGAGCGGGTAGTACAAAAGGATGGTTTGATCATGGCGCCCAATACCATTATTTCCGATGTGTTTTCCATCAATCTTCTTGGCAATGCCGATATGCAGTTAACGGCAAGGGCCTCCCTGATCGATATTGTAATGGAGTCCAATGCAAGGGGCGATCTGAATGTGGAGAGCGACTCCCTGCACCTACAGTTAAAGGATAAGATAGATGCAAGGGTATACGTTATAGGTGAGACAGGTTCCCTGGAAATGTTCAATGATTCCAAATTGTTGTTGGAAGGCACCTTGGATTCCCTCGCCGTAGGGCTGGCCGACAAGTCTGTCCTTAAGGGGAAATTAATGGAATCAAGAACCATTGTGGCACGGATGGAGGATTCCAGTAGTGCCGAAGTACGGCCAGTGGAACATTTGGAGCTGAATGCAAGCGGGGCCTCCAGAACCGACCTGTACGGGTCGGCCAAAATTTCCATTGTGGAATTTTTGGATATGGCGGAACTGCGCAAGAGAAGGGATTGAACATAAAAGGGGGGTAAAATCCTGTTCAATATTTAAAATTTATTGTCAATAAAATTAACCTGTCAAACAAGGATTCAGAAGTTATTTTTGTAGAAAAATCGGTATTTTTTATGTTTCCAACAAGTGTTTGATTCAATAAATTTCTACCCTCCATTATATAAGATATGGTTCTTTTCTTATTTTGGTAAGTAACAGAAGTGTTTAACATTAAAGTTCGATTTCCACTGTCATGCACATTAGGAATCAAATATTCTGCCGATGTATTCACTCTAAAATAATCACTTGGGACATAGGTAATCTCAAATTTATTCTTTATTTCTTGGTTTTTAAACCCCACAAAACCTTGTCCCGAATAATCTGTCGTGGTATAGGTGAAATTATTGGCGAACAAAAATTTTCCAATAAAAGATGTGCCAACACCTAGGGTAGCATTTAATAGTTCACTTTTGTTATAACGTAAATCGGACTCATTAAAAAAATTATAATAATTGGAATTATTATAGAATGTGGTGAGGCGAATTGTTGAGCGTAGTGCACTTACATATTTAAGAAAGGAAAAATCCAAAATTCTATTTTCTGAACCATTGTCTTGCAAAATATTGGTTACAACCGCGATGTAATTGTTGATGTTGTTGGAAGAGAGGTACGAGTTGTCTTCTTTTTCAAATCTAAAGCCTAAGCCAATATTTGTGTTCTTGACCAAATCATCGTACCGGTAATACAGGTTAAAGGTGTTGGAGGTTCGTTTGTCAAAGTTCAGTATATTATTTTCAAGTATTCGATTTGAACGAAGTATAAAATTGGTGTATAAGTTTTCTTCTTTGGGAATTTCATTTAAATGTTCTAACTGCGAGGAGATATAATTTTTGTTGTTCAGTTCGTATTTTAAGCGAATGGAGGCATCAATGAGAATTTCACTATCGTTGTGGGTGGCGTATACCAATTTATCGTTATAGGAATAGGAATATACTTTCGCCTTTAGCATTGGCCGAATGCTGAGGTTTTTTTTCTTGAAAAAGTAATCGGTGGCAATTTCTGGGAAAAAGACTTTATAATCGATACCGTTTTCAAAAGCTGTGCTATCATTGGTGTGGGTGAGCCTGCTAGACAAGCTATTGTCAAAATACATCAAATTTAATTTTAGATTAAATTTATCCATTCGTCCAAATTTTCGGAAATAGTTATTGATAATCTGTACTTGTTGTTTTTTAGAGTATACGGTCTGAGTGTTATAAGTATCCTCAATTGGTGTATTTGTACTAAAGTCGATTCCGGAAAACAGGGTCAAGCGCTCTGGTTTTTCACTAAAAACGGCAAGGCCGTCAACTTTTATGGCACTTCTATCGTCAATTCGGTGAGTGTAAGAAGTGTTGTTGTAAAGATAGAGTTCTTTGAAAAGGGTATTTTCACCCTGTTCTTCATCGTTTAAGATTCCCAACAATTGTCGTTCATTTTTAAGTTTTGAAAATTTAAAATTAGTGGACCACGAATTGTCAACAGAACTGAACTTTTGAAAGAAAATACTGGAATTAAAGTACAATGGCTTGATTAAATTGCTATTTGCTTCTTCAATACGAACCTGATTTTCGGTACGATTGCCTATAAGGGTCAATGAGGTTGTCCGTTCGAGAGATCTATCAGATAGGGCATCTATGTTCAAGCGTAAGGTTTCCGTATCCGATAATTTGGGAAGTAGATTTAGGCTACCGAAAAGTTCATTGTTGGAAGTACTGTTATTATTTGGGAGTAGACTATTGTTGCTGCCAATATAACTTGGAGCGGCCAGACCATTTGAATGCTGTTCCCTTACTTTATCAAGAAACCCCGTTGCATCAAAATTTGCATCGTTTAAGTTGTTTCCTATGGTATTGAAGGAGAAGGTTGCAAAGCCTTTAAAACGCTGGGAGACCTCAATACCCGTGGTATTGGTGGAAAAACGATTTCCATTGGCATAAGTAAGCTCTGCATCTCCCGAAAGGGAAACCCCTTCACCAAATTTAAGATTTAAGGCTACCTCGTCATTTTCACTTAATCCCTGCAATAAGGAGTTCTCCTCAAAATTTTCGATGGCCTCAATACCCTTAATATGGCTGGCATTAATTCTTTTTGTTCCGATGGTGTAGTTGCCACCAAATAGATTGTCCCCATCTAATAATACATTTTTAACTTCCTTTCCCTTAAACTTTAATCTACCGTAATCATCAATGACGACTCCTGGTAGCTTTCTTAGGATTTCTTCTACTACCCGTTCCGTTCCGTTGGTTAATTTTTCTACATTAAAGATGGTGGTGTCGTTTCGTACAATGACCCTTGGAGTAGCGGTGACCTCAATTTCATCAAGTTCTTCCAAACGTTCCTTTAGTTGAAGGTTTAGAACTAAATGCACCGTTTTTTTATCTATTTTTATTTCACGTGTTACAGTTTCATGAACCAAGGAAGATGTTTCCAGAAGGAGACCATTGCTTTTTGTCTGATGGATTATTTTAAACCTACCATAATCGTCTGTAATCGCAAAAGCTACCACCAAAGGTAAACTGTCGTTTGTTTTTAGTAAAACATCTATATAGGGTAGTGGGGCATTGTATTCGTCCGTGATTGTACCCATAATGGAAACTTCTTTCTGGCTTAGGGCTGTTTCACAAAATAACGCACAAAAAGCTAAAAGAAAAAAGGTCTTCAATCTCAGTCTATTTAAAGGGAAAGATCCAAATTTTTTTATGGTTTATCCAAACCACCTTCACCCTGCACAATAATTTCCATCCTTAAACCTGGACTGATTTTTGGGTTGGCTGTCAGCATTTTATTTTGGCCTGTCAATGAAAGTTGACTCGATACCTTGTTATTGAATTTATTCCATTCCTGTTTCCGTAAATCTACAAAATGGTCCCAAGAAATAAGTTTATCCATGGATGTAAAGGGGTTCGCTATTTCGCCAGAAGAATCCGTAATTTTAAGGTTTTTGGCCTCAATTTTTATTTTTTGGTCATCCGTACATATAAGTAAAGTAACCCCAGGAAGTCCATTGAATTTCCAAGGGGCAACTTTAAAAGGTATTTTGGTGGTGAAATAGGCCAAATAGTCCCGCCCCCTAAAATGAGTGGTAGCTTCTTGACATACGTAATTTAAAATTTTTTTGGTGTTGCCGGTCAACTCCCATTTAAATTGATTTAAGGGCTCCCCTATTATATATTGTTGGCCTTCCAATTCCTCCTCGGATATTATGGAATCCCTATTTTTAAAAATTAATGTATAAAAAGATTTTGGCTTGGCCGTACTTTCGCCTACATCTTGGTATAATATGGTTCGGATTGCGGTAGACAGGCTTACTTTATGATTGCATATCAAATCAATTTGTCTGTTTTCAGGAAAATAATCTTTAAAAAAGAAATCATACTCAACATGCAATACTTTGTTCTGTCCAAATAGTAGACCAACGTTCAGCATGAAAACAAAAACTGTGCATGTAATTTTCGATTTCATATTATATCGTTTAAGATTATGCTAGGCAACTTAATCCCTTAACACCATGCAGGAGTACTATGGAATCCCTCCTGTTGGTTTACATGGGAGACTAGTATTATATGATAGATATCCAAAAGTTCTTGCATATAATTCAGAAACTCCACACACTTGGGTTCCGGTGCAGCCAGAACCACTATAAGCACAACCATAATCTGTTAACAATACTAGATTGGCAATCATCTCCCTTTCATTTATGTTCCCATCTTTACTCTCGTCAAATCGTTTATCGATGTCATTCTTTATTAATTTTGAATAATAATCGATTAGAATCGCTTTTTTTTCTTTGCGAGTGGGGACTCTTTCATCACTCCAGTTATTAGTAAAAGAGTTTAGGGCCTTATCCCTTGATGTAAAAGAAGCTAGCAAAACAAAAAGAATACAGCTACGGCAAAATAGTTTGTCCTTTTCATATTAAAGGGTTGGTTCAATATCGAAAATAATAAATATGAAATTTAATAAAGTTAAAATATTGTTAAATTTGCAAGGGCCCAGTTACGTTGCGATGGGAGCCGTTACACATTCTTCCGGAATGCCAAAGCCATCAACCAGAACCTCAATATGAGGCCTCAATTCGGTGCTGAGCCTTTCGACACGTTGTCTGATCGCTTTGGATTTGGTGCCGCCCAGATATCCCTGTTCCAAATACCAATTGCTATCTTCCCTTATTTCCTGAAGGGCGTACAGCGTCCCTAATTTCTCAAAAAGGGTCTTGTACTTTCCTTCCGGCATACCCTCCACGGTTGCGGAGAATGTTTCATGGGCCAATTGGATACTGTAGGCCTTCCCCAAGGCCAATAAGTGGGTCTGTACCTTTAAAAAGGCCTGATAGGAGGGCATTCCCTTTTTTATATAATCCCTTATCCGCATTGCCAAGGTGTAGGTAAGCCTTCGGGTCCGATAGGCAAAGGCATGTTTGTGAAATTTTGGATTGTATAAATGGGCCTTGTCCACCTTATTGGAGTAAAGGGGGTTGGCGGTGATCAGCTTGTCGTTGATCTGGGAGCCCAGTAGTTTAAGGACCGTTGTAAATCCGGCCCCGTTAAATTCGGATTGGAAATCGGACAGCACCCCCTTCGCCGCCAATTGTATCAGTACATTGTTATCGCCTTCAAACGTGGTGAATATATCCACATCGTTTTTTAGGTCCGCAATCCTGTTCTCCAACAGATAGCCCTTTCCCCCGCAAGCTTCCCTGCATTCCTGTATGGTCTGGTTGGCAAACCAGGTAATGATCGATTTTAATCCTGCAACCTGTGTCTCCAGGGCCCTTTTGTCGGGCACGGCCTCGTTGCTGTAGTCGCGGATCAACCGATCCAAGGTAAAATGGTAGACATATGCCTTGGCAATTGCAGGGGTAAGTCGCATCTGGTGCGATGGATAGTCCATTATGAGGTCTTCCTGCACCCTGGAACTATCATTGAACTGTCTTCGTTGCAGGGCATACTTGACCGCAATGGCCAAGGCCATCTTGGCCCCGCTCAATGCACCCTTTGCCACACAGATCCTTCCGCCCACCAAGGTGCCCAACATGGTAAAGAACCGTTTGTTGGGGTTTTTTATTTCTGAACGGTAGGAGCCGTCTTCCAGTATTTCCCCGTACCGGTCCAAGAGATTGGTTCTGGGTACGGCCACTTGGTGAAACCATATTTTCCCGTTATCAACTCCGTTAAGGCCCAGTTTGTACCCGTTGTCCTCTATGGTCACCCCTTTGGTGGTCCTGCCCTCGGCATCCCTTATGGGAACCAGGACTGCATGGACCCCCTGATTTTTACCATTGACTATCAGTTGGGCGAACACGGTGGCCATGGAGGCATGTAGGGCATTGCCTATGTATTCCTTATTATCGTTTTTGCCAGGGGTATGGATTATGATGGAACCATTGTCGGGGTCATAAGTGGCGGTGGTCTTAATGCCCCTTACATTGGATCCGTGTCCGGTTTCTGTCATGGCAAAGCAGCCCAGCAGGCTTGCATCCCCAGTAGCTTTTAGGTATTGCTCGTGGTGTCTTTGGGTCCCCAATTTCTGTATGCTGCCTCCAAATAGACCAAATTGTACCCCAAATTTTACGGTCAGACTGCCATCCACAAACATTAAATTCTCAAAGATACTGGCATATTCCGGCATATTTCCGCGGCCTCCATACGGTTGGTCGTAGGCGATGGCCCCGTACCCCTTTTGGGCCAAAAAAGTCAATTGTTCCAAGACCTTTTTCCGAAAGATATCCTTATCCCTTTCTATTTTCCATTGCAGTATGGGGTCTGAGAGGGTTTTCCTAAACCGACCTATGGCATCTGCGTTTTCACCCATCAGGAGGGCATCCAGTTCCTTTGCATCGTAATAGGGGGATGATTTTTCATGTACCACTTCCAGGTCGAAGAGGTGGGCGTAATGGTTGGGCTGAATGCCAAGGTCTACCTCAATATCCTTTAAATGTTCATTGATATTGACCGATGTGGAACCCTTGGAAATTAAATTTTTGCTAAGGGTGGAAAGGGGGTAATTGTCACTTTCCATCAATAGGATACCAGAATTGGCGATGATGTTCTTCCAAGTTTTTAGTGTACTGTCCTTTGGAGGGTTTTTGGTATCCAGCCAACGCAACAGAAGGCCCCTTTCCTTATCCGAAAGGCTGGGGTCGTTTTTAATGGCCCTTTCGATTACGGCTATTTCGGAGGTGGTCAAAAGGTCATCGGACCAGATTACATAAAAAAAAGGGATATACTGCAGGATTGCGTCGGGATATTGTTTTTTTTCCATTTATAAGTAGTCTATGGAGCGTTCCGAACAATGGGCAGGTCCGCTTCCAGGTTTGTACACTTAGTATGCCTTGGTTTCCGTTTCTTTGGGAGGTCCCAAAGGACCAAGATACATACTGCCCCCAAGGGGGATCAATTTAAAAGGTTGAATTTACGGATTTTTAATTCATGAAGTGGGATTTATTGGGCTCCGGCGGACCTGCGCCGAAATGTTCTTTTGGTTTTCCATCATATCTATTGGGAGCTTGAAGAGAGGTTGCTCCCCCTCAAAATATACCGGCGCCTGTTGAATAATACTTACCTTTTCCATTATCTTTGTAAGGAGATGAACGAGAACCTAGACCCTACAGGCCATAATTTTTCCGAAGAGGAATTTGATATTGAAAGGGCATTGCGCCCAATTTCCTTCGATGACTTTACCGGTCAGGAACAGGTACTGGAAAATTTGAAGGTATTCGTGCAGGCCGCCAACCTTAGGGGGGAAGCCTTGGACCATACCCTTTTCCACGGCCCCCCGGGCTTGGGAAAGACCACTTTGGCACATATTCTTGCCAATGAACTTGGGGTGGGGATCAAGATTACGTCCGGTCCCGTTCTGGACAAACCCGGCGATCTTGCAGGATTGTTGACCAATCTCTCCGATAGGGACGTGCTTTTTATCGATGAGATCCATAGATTGAGCCCCATTGTGGAAGAATACCTTTATTCGGCCATGGAGGACTATAAAATCGATATCATGATCGAGAGCGGTCCGAATGCCCGGTCGGTACAGATCAACCTAAGTCCGTTCACCTTAATTGGCGCCACCACCAGATCGGGATTGCTTACCGCCCCGATGAGGGCCCGTTTTGGGATACAGAGCCGTTTACAGTACTATTCCACCGAACTGCTTTCCACCATAGTGGAGCGCAGTGCCGAAATTTTAAAAATGCCGATCACCCAAGAGGCGGCCATAGAGATTGCGGGCAGGAGCAGGGGAACCCCTCGGATCTGTAATGCCCTTTTGAGAAGGGTTCGCGATTTTGCACAGATAAAGGGCAATGGGAAAATAGACATTGAAATTTCCAGATATGGCCTTAAGGCATTGAACGTGGATGCCCACGGACTGGATGAGATGGACAACAAGATCTTGACCACCATTATCGATAAATTTAAGGGAGGCCCCGTCGGGATCACCACGCTGGCCACCGCCGTTTCGGAAAGCGCCGAGACCATCGAGGAAGTGTACGAGCCTTTTTTGATCCAACAGGGATTTATCATGCGGACCCCAAGGGGAAGGGAGGTAACCGAGTTGGCATATAGACACTTGGGCAAGATCAAGGGGGCGGTACAGGGAGGCCTGTTCTGAGCTCTATTCCCACTACGCCCCGAAGACCGATACACCTATAAAATATATGGATACATTACCCTTGGTTTCGCGATGGCAGGTTGTAAAAAACGCAAGGGGAATCCTGAAGAATCCCTTGCCGTTCCACCATGCCAATTTTAAACGGTACGGCGATAGTTTTAGGGTACGGCTGGTCACGGATGAAAAAATCCTTTTTACCAGGAACCCAGGACTTATAAAACATGTCCTGCAAAAACAGCACAAAATTTACCATAAATCACCCTTGCAGACCGTTGACCTTGCCAAATATATCGGACACGGGATATTGACATCGAACGGGGAACACTGGCGGATCCATCGGCGAATGGTACAGCCCGCCTTTCATAAAAAGAAGCTGCAGGCACTATTGTTTACCATGCAGGAAGCTATTGGCGAAGAATTAAAGCGTATCGAACCCAATAAGGTACAGGACGTTTTTCCGCTTATGGGCGATCTGGCATTTCAGGTAGTGGCCAAATCACTTTTCAGCAATTCCGGCATCCGAGATCAAATGACGGCGCTGAAACGGATTACGGACGCCAACCAGCGTATGTTGATCAAGGAGATGAGGCAGCCGTACCTAAGATGGTGGTACAATTTAAGCGGACAGGTGGATAGGCATTTGGAAAAGGCCAAGCAGGGACGGGCCTTGATCCAGGCCATTGTGGACGGAAGAAGAAAAGAAGGGGAAAGGGACGACCTCTTGGACATGTTGTTGCAAGCCCGGTATGAGGACGGTTCCCCGATGTCCGATAAGCAATTGGTGGACGAAGTGCTGATTTTGTTTACGGCGGGGCACGAGACCACCGCAAACGTTCTAAGTTTTTGCCTATTTCTGTTGGCCAAACACCAAGACGTTCAGGAAAGGGCGTACCAAGAAGTGCAGCAGGTGGACCAGTATGGAAACGACACCCTTGAGACCTTGGGCGGGCTATCGCTCATCAAACACTGTTTGGAAGAGGCCATGCGCCTGTACCCGCCGGTGTACGTAATAGACCGTATAGCAATGGAAGACGATGTCTATGATGGGATTATGATACCCAAAGATAGCTTGGTGCTGATGTCTGTCTATGAACTGCACCGATCCGCAAAAAACTGGGAACGCCCAGCAGCGTTTCATCCGGATCGTTTTAAGGATGTCGACAAAAAGGCATATACCGATTACTATTATCCCTTTGGTGCCGGTCCCAGAATGTGTGTCGGCAATAATTTTGCCATGTATGAAATGGTTTTGGCCATCGCACAGATTGTAAAGGCATTTAGACTTACTACCCATATGGATCAGCTGAAGATAGTCCCGCTGATTTCCCTAAAGCCGCATACCGTACCCATAATGTTCAAAGTCAGGTAAAATCCTTGGAAAACACTATAAAAAATACGCAACTGATAAAAGATGAGGCAAAGCGCCTCGGTTTTCTATCATGCGGTATTTCGGAAGCCACCTTTATGGAAGAAGAGGCGCCCCGTTTGGAAAAATGGCTGAACAACAACATGCACGGGGAGATGGGATATATGGAAAACCATTTCGACAAACGCCTTGATCCCAGATTACTGGTGGATGGGGCGAAATCGGTCATTTCCCTTTTGCTCAATTATTATCCGGAAGAGAAGCAAGACCCCGAGACCTATAAAATTTCCAAGTATGCCTATGGGCAGGACTACCATCATGTCATCAAGGGAAAACTAAAATCACTCCAAAACTTCATTACGGAACATATTGGGGAGGTGCACGGAAGGGCCTTTGTAGATTCTGCCCCCGTGCTGGATAAGGCTTGGGCCGCAAAAAGTGGACTTGGATGGATAGGCAAGCACAGCAACTTGCTCACGCAGCAGGTAGGCTCCTTTTATTTTATTGCCGAATTGATAGTAGATCTGGAACTGGAATATGATGGAAGGGTCACAGATCACTGTGGTAGCTGTACGGCCTGTTTGGATGCCTGTCCCACCCAGGCGATCTTGGAACCCTATGTAGTGGACGGTAGTAAATGTATATCCTATCTGACCATAGAGCTAAAAAATGAACTGCCGAACGGGTTTAAGGGGATGATGGACGATTGGATGTTCGGTTGTGATGTCTGTCAGGATGTATGTCCTTGGAACCGCTTTTCAAAACCCCATAGGGAACCTTTGTTCGACCCGCATCCCGAACTTTTGTCAATGACCAAAAAGGATTGGGAGGAGGTAACGGAGGAGGTATTTCAAAAAGTGTTCCAAAAATCGGCTGTAAAACGGACCAAGTTTTCGGGCCTTCAAAGAAATATCAAATTCCTCAAATAAGGTTTCCGGCGCTTTTAAAGTGCCATTTTTTCATTTTTCCCCAACCCGAAAAAGAAATAAATACCTTATCTTCGATATAAGGGCATTTCCAATTCTGTAATAATCGAGCTCTTTTTTTTATAAACCATTAAAACGGAGACGATTTAGCAGGGTAATGCGCAAGTGCCTGCCAAACCAACTTAAGACCCACCTTTATGTCCACTTTGACCGGTATCGATTTTGCGGTGATCGCCGTATATTTCATTGGAATCATCATATACGGAATTTCCAAATCCAAGAACAAGACATCCGAGGATTATTTTTTGGGAGGACGGAGCCTCACCTGGCCCGTGATCGGCATCAGTCTTTTTGCGGCCAATATTTCCAGTTCCACCCTTATCGGCCTTGCCGGTTCCGCTTACCTTTTGGATACGACCGTTTACAACTATGAATGGTACGCGGTAGTGGTCCTGGTGTTCTTTGCCATTTTTTTTCTACCCTTCTACTTACGGACCGGGGTGTACACTATGCCGGAATTCTTGGAAAAAAGGTACGACTCCAGAAGCCGTTACTATTTTTCCTTTATTACGGTCGTAGGCAATGTCCTTATAGACACCGCTGCCTCCCTCTATGTGGGGACCATTGTGATAGGGCTCATTTTTCCAGATCTTTCCCCCACCTTGGTCATAATCATTTTAGCCGTTTCCGCTGCGGCCTATACGATTCCAGGGGGGTTGAATTCCGTTGTAAGGACAGAGGTGATCCAAGCGATCATCCTTATTTTTGGATCGGTGGTGCTTACCTACTTTGCCTTTGACAAGGTGGGGGGCTGGTCTGCCATGATCGACCAATTGAACGGGCTGCAGGCCGCCGGTGAAATAGATAGGGATGCCAGCGGGGCGTTAAGTGTGGTGCGGGAGAATTCGGGCGATTGGTGGCGGCAGTACGATGCGCCCATAGTTCCCTGGTGGGGGCTGTTGACGGGCGTACCGCTCTTGGGGTTCTATTTTTGGGCCAACAACCAGTTTATGGTACAGCGGGTCCTGAGCGCAAAAGACCTAAATCATGGTCGCTGGGGAGCCCTGTTTGCAGGTCTCTTAAAATTGCCCGTTATCTTGATCATGGTCATTCCGGGGACATTGGCGTTCCTGCTTTATAGGAACAGTACGGATATTAGGTACCTTACCGCTGACGGACCCTGCACCAACTTAATGGATTGTATTGATTTTACCTATCCTACCCTGCTTTTTGATCTCTTGCCCACAGGTCTTTTGGGGTTGGTGGTGGCCGGCCTGTTGGCGGCCATGATGTCCAGTATTTCCGCCACCTTCAATTCGGCCTCGACTTTGATCACAATGGATTTTGTCCATAAAATACGGCCCAACCTTAGCAGCAAACAACTGGTCCGATCGGGGCAGATAGCCACCTTGGTGCTGGTGGTCCTGGCATCGGCATGGGCGCCCCTAATAGGGAAATATGGAAATCTCTTTGCCTATTTACAGGATGTACTATCCTATATTGCCCCCCCTGTAGTGGCCGTTTTTATCTTGGGACTTTTTTGGAAGCGCGCCAACGCCACAGGTTCAATCGCCAGCCTTCTTATGGGGCTTGTTTTGAGCGCCATTTGGGTGATAGGGAGGGTGAAAGGGTTTGAAGGAATGTTCTTTGAACTCCATTTTTTGCTTAGAACGGCGGTTCTGTTCGTTTGTTGTCTTGTGATCCATGTAACGGTGAGCTTGGCGACGGCCGCACCTCCGGCGATAAAAACGAAAAACCTTACCTGGTCCCCTTCCCTGATAAAGGAAGAGACATTGGAGCTAAGGGGACTGCCTTGGTATAAAAATTATCGATATCTTTCGATCCTTCTCCTGCTCCTGACCGCTATGGTAGTGGGATATTTTTGGTAGTCCATAGGCAATCCATCGCACCTTTATGGTCGACCCTAGCAGACTTTGGTCAACCAATTCACAGATTTTTTCCCAAGGCCCATGGTTCTAAGGACGTATTCTTTATTTTAGCATTTTTATATAGGGAATACCACTAAATTTGTTTTCAAACAGAACACTATGAGCAAAGAAAAAAGGAGAAGGGAAGCACTTGTCTACCATGCCAAACCGCAACCGGGAAAGATAAAGATCGTTCCCACCAAACCGTATGCCACCCAACGTGATCTTGGACTTGCCTATTCGCCGGGAGTTGCCGAACCCTGTTTGGAGATCGCAAAGGACAAGGACAATGTCTATAAATATACGGCAAAGGGCAATATAGTGGCCGTTATTTCCAATGGTACCGCCGTATTGGGCCTTGGGGACATAGGTCCGGAGGCTTCGAAGCCGGTTATGGAAGGGAAATGCCTGCTCTTTAAGATATTTGCGGATATAGATGGAATCGATATAGAGCTCGATACCAAGGACATTGAAAAATTTATAGAGACCGTCAAGATCATCGCCCCCACATTTGGAGGGATCAACCTAGAGGATATAAAGGCCCCCGAGGCATTTGAAATAGAGCGCAGGTTAAAGGAAGAGCTGGATATTCCGGTGATGCACGATGACCAGCACGGAACAGCGATCATTTCCGCAGCGGCGCTTTTGAACGCCCTTGAGCTGGCCAAGAAGCCAATAGGGGAGGTGCGGATCGTGGTAAGTGGCGCCGGGGCCGCTGCCGTTTCCTGTACCAAGCTCTATAAGGCCTTTGGGGCAAGTGCCCAGAATATCGTGATGCTGGACAGTAAAGGCGTGATACGCAGCGATCGCGCAAATCTCTCCGGGGAAAAACTTGAATTCGCGACCGATCGTAAAATAGACACCTTGGAGGAAGCTATGGTGGATGCCGATGTGTTCGTAGGCCTTTCCATCGCCAATGTGGTAACTCCCGAAATGTTGCTTTCCATGGCAGATAATCCCATAGTGTTCGCAATGGCCAATCCGGACCCGGAAATCGCGTACGACCTTGCGTGTGAGACCCGAAAGGATATTATCATGGCCACGGGACGGTCAGATCATCCCAATCAGGTGAACAATGTACTGGGCTTCCCTTTTATCTTTAGGGGTGCCCTGGACGTACGGGCCACCAAAATAAACGAGGCCATGAAAATGGCAGCCGTAAAGGCGTTGTCCGAACTCACCCGGGCGCCAGTCCCGGAACAGGTGAACATTGCCTATGGGGAGACCCGCTTGACCTTCGGAAGGGACTATATCATCCCAAAACCTTTCGATCCCCGACTTATTTCCGAAATCCCGCCCGCTGTTGCAAGGGCCGCCATGGAAAGTGGGGTGGCAAAAATGCCCATAGAGGATTGGGACAAATACAGGGAGGAGCTGCTACAACGTTCAGGAAACGACAATAAAGTGGTGCGGTTGTTGCACAACAGGGCCAAAATAAATCCCAAAAAAATAGTCTTTGCCGAAGCCGACCACCTAGATGTGCTCAAGGCTGCCCAGATAGCCTATGATGAGGGCATAGCGGAACCTATCCTTCTTGGGAACAAGGAAATTATTTCCGAATTGAAAAGGGAATTGGAATTCGATGCCAACATTACGATCATAGACCCCAATAGTGATGAATCGAACGAAAAAAAGGACCAATACGCCCTCAAGTTCTGGGAGGCACGCCGCAGAAGTGGCGTAAGCCTTTATGGTGCCCGTATCAAAATGAGGGAACGGAACTATTTCGGGGCCATGATGGTGCTGGAAGGGGATGCCGACGGGATGATATCCGGATATTCCAGAGCCTATCCCACAGTTGTGAAACCTATCTTTGAAGTAATAGGAAGGGCCCAAGATGTCAAAAAAGTGGCCACGGTGAACATTATGATCACGGAACGGGGCCCCTTGTTCCTTTCGGACACCTCCATCAATATAGACCCTTCGGCCGAGGAACTGGCCGAAATTGCAAAAATGACGGCGAACGTGGCCGAAACTTTTGGATTTAAGCCCGTTATTGCCATGTTGTCCTACGCCAATTTCGGGTCTTCCAACCATCCCCATGCCACCAAGGTAAAGGATGCGGTAAGGATCTTACATACCAATAATCCCAATCTTGTGGTGGATGGGGAGATCCAAACCGATTTTGCCCTTAATAAAGACCTTATGCAAAGTAAGTTTCCGTTCTCCAAATTGGCGGGAAAAAATGTGAACACCCTTGTTTTTCCCAATTTGGAATCGGCCAATATTACCTATAAACTTCTAAAGGAGCTGAACCAGGCAGATTCCATCGGGCCGATCATGATGGGGCTACGTAGATCGGTGCACATTTTGCAACTGGGTGCCAGTGTGGATGAAATGGTGAACATGACGGCCGTGGCCGTAGTGGACGCACAGGAACGCGAAAGAAGAAAAAAAGCACGATCGGACTCTAAATAATACATAACATGATTACCCATTTAAGGGGGAAATTGGTTGAGAAAAATCCGACCCACCTGGTCATAGAATGTTCAGGGGTCGGGTATTTTGTCAATATTTCCCTTCATACCTTTAGTAAGATCGGGGATGCCGAGAACATTCAGCTCTTTACCCATTTGCAGATCAAGGAGGACTCCCATACCCTTTTTGGGTTTGTGGAACGTTCAGAGCGGGAAATATTCCGTTTGTTGCTCTCTGTCTCGGGCATCGGTTCAAGCATCGCCCGGACCATGTTATCTTCCCTCACCCCAGGGCAGATCAGGGATGCCATAGCCAATGGGGATGTGGCTACCATCCAAGGGATAAAGGGCATAGGGGCCAAAACTGCACAAAGGGCCATATTGGACCTAAAAGACAAGGTTCTTAAGGTCTACGATATTGACGAAGTTTACACAAGTTCAAACAATACAAATAGGGATGAAGCGTTATCAGCATTGGAAGTGCTTGGATTTGTCCGTAAACAGGCAGAAAAAGTAGTGGACAAAGTTTTAAGCCAAGATCCTTCACTAAGCGTGGAGAACATAATTAAACATACGCTTAAAAATTTGTAAAAAGTTTGAAAACAGGGGCAAAATCTTTTCTTGAATCACTTTTATTTAAACTTACCTTACTACTTATCGTTTCCCTTGGCGCTATGCAGTTCGCGAATGGGCAGGAGACCGATGGACAGGAACAGGATTCGGTACGGACAGGGGTCGCCCTAGGCCGGATACTGCTGCACAATCCCAATAGCATTGTTTCAAAATATTCCTACGACCCCAAAATGGACCGTTATATCTATACGGAAAGTGTGGGCGACTTCAATATAAGTTATCCGATTATCCTGACCCCGGAACAGTATAGGGAATTGGTAAGGAAAGAGGATATGAAATCCTACTTTAAGGAGAAAATGGATGCCTATTCCGGAAAAAAGGAAGGGAGCGATGAAGCTAGAAAGAACCTCCTGCCCAATTTTTATGTGAACAGCAGTTTTTTTGAATCCATTTTTGGGGGAAATACCATCGAAGTGGTTCCACAGGGTTCGGTGGCAATGGACTTGGGGATAATCTGGCAGAAGAACGACAATCCTTCCCTATCCCCCCGAAACCGGACCAATCTATCGTTCGACTTCGACCAGCGGATAAGCCTTAGTATGCTGGGTAAAATAGGTGAAAGGTTACAGGTTACGGCAAACTATGACACGGAGGCCACCTTCGATTTCCAGAATTTGGTGAAATTGGACTATACCCCCACCGAGGATGACATCATCCAATCCATTGAGGTCGGAAACGTGAACATGCCCCTAAACAGTTCCTTGATCACAGGGGCCCAAAGCCTTTTTGGGGTAAAGACCAAACTGCAGTTCGGGAAGACCAGTGTAACGGCGGTCTTCTCGGAACAACGCTCCCAGAGCAATACCGTAGTGGCCCAAGGTGGGGGCACACTGAACGAGTTTTCCATAACGGGCTTGGACTACGATGAGGACAAACACTTTTTCCTATCCCAATTTTTTAGGGATAATTACGATCAGGCACTGGAAAATTACCCCTATATCAGAAGCCAGGTACAGATAACCAGGTTGGAAATTTGGGTTACCAATAGGAACCAACAGACCTTGAACGTACGCAATGTAGTGGCCGTACAGGATTTGGGCGAATTTTCGGAGGAGAATACCCGGATTGGAAGATTGAACGGAGATCCGGTAGGGTTTTATAATACCAATACCTCCCCCGACGGATCCCTACAGCCGAATGCCCTGCCCCGTAACAATGCCAACGATTACAACCCCGCCCTGATAGGTAACGGTGGTGCGCTTACGCCACAGATAAGGGACATCGCAACCGTGGAAAGCGGTTTCAACGTGCCCGGATATTCTGTGAACCAAGGGTTTGATTATGCCATTTTGGAGAATGCGCGCAAGTTGGAAAATGGAAGGGATTACCAGTACAATACCCAATTAGGGTATGTTTCCTTAAGTCAGCGACTGAGCAATGACGAGGTACTTGCCGTGGCCTTTCAATATACCTACAACGGGCAGGTATATCAGGTGGGCGAATTCGCCAATGGCGGAATAGATGCCACCTCCGTTTCCGCGGGCGTGGAAAACCCGGTCATCAATAACAATACCCTAGTCCTAAAGCTTCTAAAGAGCAACATAACCAATGTGGCCGACCCCATTTGGAACCTGATGATGAAAAACATCTACGCCACGGGGGCCTTTCAGTTGAGCCAAGAAGATTTTAGATTGAACATACTGTATACGAATCCCACGCCCAGGAATTATATTACGCCTGTAAACGATACGGGGTGGCCCGATACCCCTAAACCTTTGGAAGAGCGCATACTGTTGGACGTGTTCAATCTGGACAGGCTCAATACCTATAACGACGTACAGGCCGGGGGGGACGGTTTTTTTGATTTTGTACCCGGTATTACCGTGGACACCCAATCGGGCATGATCATTTTTACCAAAGTGGAACCTTTTGGGGAATACCTGTTCGAAACCCTTGGTGGCGGTGTTTACGAAACGGAAAACGATCAGGGATACAATGCGAACCAGCAAAAATATGTCTACAGGAATTTGTATTCGAAGACCAAGGCGGCAGCTTTACAGGATGCCGATAAAAATAAATTTTTGCTCAAAGGGCAGTATAAGTCGCAAGGGAACAACGGGATCCCCATAGGGGCCTTTAACGTTCCCCAAGGATCGGTACGGGTCACCGCTGGAGGGCGTCAGTTACAGGAGGGGATCGATTATACCGTAAACTATCAGGCTGGAACCGTCCAGATCTTGGATCCCAGTTTGGAGGCTTCCAATACACCGATCAATATCTCCGTGGAGAACAATGCCGTCTTTGGGCAACAGACAAGAAGGTTTACCGGTGTGAACGTGGAGCACCAGTTCAATAAGAATTTTCTGTTGGGAGGTACCCTCTTGAACCTGAACGAACGACCACTGACACAAAAATCGAATTACGGGATCGAGCCCGTTAACAATACCATCTTTGGAATAAACGGTAATTTCTCCACCGAAATGCCCTTCCTGACCCGTCTGGCCAATAAATTGCCCAACATTGATACCGATGTCCCCTCTAATGTATCCGTTAGGGGAGAGGTGGCCTGGTTAAAGCCAGGATCGCCCAAAAATGCCGATTTTGAGGGGGAGACCACTACCTATTTGGACGATTTTGAAGGGGCCCAGGCACTGATCGATATCCGATCTTCCTTGGGTTGGTCCCTTGCCAGTGTGCCAGTGGAATTTTCGGAGGGCAGGGAAGGCTTGGAAACCGGATATCAAAGGGCGAAAATGGCCTGGTATACCATAGATCCCATTTTTTATACCAATCAAAGGCCGTCCGGGGTCAACGATTCTGATGTGTCCACGAACCCCACCCGTAGGGTATTTATAGATGAGGTTTTCCCTCAAGTGGATATCGCCCAAGGGCAGACCACGGTGCAAAATACCTTGGACCTTACCTATTATCCCAACGAAAAAGGGCCATACAACAACAATCCCAATTTTGGAGGGGAGCAACCGGATACCAAATGGGCGGGAATAATGAGGTCCCTTAGCAGTACCAATTTCGAACAGTCGAACGTGGAGTTCGTACAGTTCTGGGTGTTGGATCCCTATGTGGATGGCACCACCAACAGCAGTGGTGAACTGGTGATAAATTTTGGTAATATATCCGAGGATATCCTGAAGGATGGCAGGAAACAGTACGAGAATGGCCTTCCCGGAATTGGCAGTAACGACCTAGTGACCTCCACTACATGGGGAGAGGTGCCTTCTACCCAATCGCTTGTGTATGCCTTTGATACCAACGAAGCCAATAGGGGGCTACAGGACCTAGGTTTTGATGGCCTTGGCGATGCGGAGGAAAGTACGGTATATTCCAATAACCCCGCCGATGATCCCGCGCTGGACAACTATGATTATTATTTGAACCGGGAGGGAAGCATCTTGGAAAGGTACCGTGATTTTAACAACCCCCAGGGAAACTCCCCCGTTCAGGTTACGAATACCAACAGGGGATCCACGACCTTACCGGATGTAGAGGATATAGATAGGGACCTTACCATGAACACGGTTAACAGTTATTATGAATACCGTATTGCCATAAAGCCCAATACCACCATAAACGATCAATATGTGACCGATATAAAGGAAGGGGTAACCCCTACCTTGCCGGATGGATCCACCCTTAACCGTAGATGGATACAGTACAAGATCCCCCTTAGTGATTTTACGGATGCGGTAGGCGGCATTAGCGATTTTAGGTCCATCAGTTTTATGCGGATGTACCTGACCAGCTTTTCCGACGATGTGGTACTTCGTTTCGCCACGTTGGATCTTGTAAGGGGCGATTGGCGTACCTACACCAATTCCCTGCAGCCCGATGTGGACAGCGATCCCTCCGATGACGGCACTTTTGTGGATGTGAATACTGTAAACATTGAGGAGAACAACGGCAGGACACCCATTCCCTATGTGTTGCCCCCAGGTGTTATAAGGGAGCAGCTCAACAACAACAATACCATCATCAGGCAGAACGAACAGTCCCTTTCCTTTAAAGTGGAGAACCTACAATCGGAGGATTCTAGGGGAGTATTTAAAAATGTCAATATCGATATAAGACAGTACCAGCGACTAAAAATGTTCATGCATGCCGAAAAGATCATAGATAGCGACTATTCCGATGATGAGACCCCAATTGTCGGGTTTTTGAGGATCGGTACCGATTTTACCCAGAACTATTACCAGTTGGAACTTCCATTGGAATTTACCCCGTTCGGATCCTCAATGGATACGGAAATTTGGCCGGAAGCCAATCAATTGGAGATCGCCCTTAGCGACCTTTCAAAGGTAAAATCACTGGGCATTGCCAGTCAGTCGCTTAACGAGATCAACTTTTATGAGATCATTGATGGGGAAGTGGTCCCAGTGGCCGAATTTGCACCTAGGACCGCGGGCAGGATCAGGATCGGTATACGGGGAAATCCCTCCCTGGGCAGTCTAAGAAGTATGATGGTAGGGGTCAAGAACATTGATGACCTGCCGGCAAGGGCCGAAATTTGGTTCAACGAACTTAGGCTGGCCGGGCTTGACAATAATGGGGGCTGGGCCGCCATTGCGGCCATTGACGCCAACATGGCCGATTTTGCAAATATTTCCGCCACGGGAAGCAAGAGCACCTCCGGTTTTGGCGGTATAGACCAGATGCCCAATGAACGTTCCAGGGAGGATGCCATTTCCTACGATGTGGTGACCAACCTGAATATGGGACAACTGTTCCCCAAAAAATGGGGACTTCAACTGCCCTTTAACTATGGTATTTCCGAGCAGGTGATAACCCCCGAATTCGATCCCGTTTATGACGATCTTAAACTGCAGGACCGGATCGCGGCGGCCACCACACAGGAAGAAGCCGACGATATCAGGGAACAAGCGGAGGATTATACCAAACGGACCAGTATAAACCTGATCGGGGTAAGAAAGAACAGGGGAGAGGAAGCGGAAGCCAACTTTTACGATGTGGAAAACTTTACCTTCAACTACTCCTACAACGAAACGGACCATCGGGATTTTGAAATAGCGGAACTACGAGATCAAAATGTGGTTACCGGCGTGGTATACAACCATAATTTTAAGCCGGCCAACATAGCCCCATTTGCCAAAAAGGATTCCCTATTCAATGGAAAATACTGGCAATGGCTGAAAGACCTGAATTTTAACCTGTTGCCCACAAGCATCGCCATTAACTCCAATATTAACCGCTCTTTTAACCAGCAGCGTTTTAGGGACGTTCTGGAACCGGGCGTGGACGCCCTGGCCCTTCCCTTGTTGCAACAGCGCAATTACCTCTTCAATTGGCAGTATGCCCTAAATTATAGCCTCACCAAATCCTTGCGGCTGAACCTGACCGCATCCAACAACAATATTGTCCGCAACTATTTTCAGGACGCATCCGATCCCAATTCGGAAATAGACCAGGCACTGGAGCTATGGGACGGTTTTTGGGACATAGGGGAACCCAACAGGCATTCCCAGCAGATGCAGTTGAACTATGAGCTGCCCTTTGCCAAGATACCGGCACTCGATTTTATGAACGCCCAATATACCTATACCAGTAATTTCGATTGGCAACGGGGAGGGGATGCCCTTAACGCAGTGGCAGGGGAAAACATCAATACCATTCAAAATGCCAATACCCATACCATAACGGCCTCTATGGGAATGCAAAAATTCTATGATTTTCTCGGTCTGGGGAAAAAGAGCTCCAAAGGCACGGCACCGGCGGCAAGGACCTTACCGGGCACTACGCCGGAACCCCCAAGCGCCGTTAAAAAGACCAACGGACTGGCCAATACGGGCTTGGATATCCTTACCATGGTCAAAAGGATCAATGTCAACTACAGTGAGAACAATGGTACCGTTTTACCGGGCTACACCCAATCCATCGGAT
This sequence comes from uncultured Sediminicola sp., assembly GCA_963974715.1. Taxonomy (GTDB): domain Bacteria; phylum Bacteroidota; class Bacteroidia; order Flavobacteriales; family Flavobacteriaceae; genus Sediminicola. Next base: position 235,937 of record CAXBDK010000007.1, on the reverse strand, counting down.
TTATCGGAACCGCCAAACCTACCATTGGCTTTGTGTTCGGAAGTCAAGCAGATGTGCGCTACGAAGCTGCAAGAAATGGATGGCTTACCACCTTTGCGGAATTTAACGATCAGTATATAGAACGGACCAACAAACAGTTGAACCTTACCGCTACCGCCCAACCCACTCCGGATCTGACCATCGATCTAGTGGCCGATAGGCAATACTCGGAAAGTTATCAGGAAAGTTTTCGGATAAACGAACTTGGAAATGGGCAGTACGATTATGAGAACCTTCTAGGCAATGCCTATGGGAATTTTAGTATCTCCACCGTAATGATCGGTACTTCCTTTGGAAAAAGCGACGAATTTACGTCGGAAACCTTTGAGGAGCTAAAGAACAACAGGCTTACCATAGCCAATAGATTGGTGGCAGATCGCGGGCAGGCGGTGGGAGAACTCGATGAGGACGGCTTTCCCCAGCGGTATGGGAAAAACCATCAGGAAGTCCTGCTCCCGGCATTTTTTGCGGCCTATACGGGGCAGAACGTGGATCGGGTAAACCTGGATGCCTTTAGGGATATTCCCATTCCCAACTGGAACCTGAAATACACAGGGCTTATGCGCAACAAATGGTTCAAAAAGAAATTCAAACGTTTCTCGCTTAGTCATGGATATAGGGCCGCTTACAGTATCAACTCCTATCAGACCAATCTGGAGAAACGCAATACGCCCATAGATCCGGAAACGGAGGACTTCCTTCCCGATAATATTATAAACAACGTGGTGCTTACGGATCAGTTCAATCCGTTGATGCGGGTAGATTTTGAAATGAAGAACTCCATGAGCGTGCTGGCCGAAATACGCACCGATAGGGCGTTGTCGCTGAGCTTTGACAATAACCTTCTTACCGAGATCAATGGGAAGGAATATACCGTGGGTCTGGGCTATCGTTTTACCGATGTTAGGGTGGTCGCCAATATAGGGGGCGAAAAGCAACGCTTCAAGGGTGACCTGAACCTAAAGGCGGATGCGACCTTACGTGATAACATTACCATTATCAGGAACCTGGACATCAACAATAACCAGATCACTTCGGGACAAAATCTGTTGTCCATTAAGTTCACGGCCGATTACGCCCTCAGCAAAGCCTTGAACGCACTGTTTTTTTACGATTATTCCTTTTCCAAATTTGCCGTTTCAACGGCTTTTCCACAGACCACCATCAATGCCGGATTTACGATCAGGTACAATTTTGGGAACTAGTGTTCCGGGAAGGGAAGAGGTAGGGAAATCCCATTCATGAAAATGCCCGCTCCCTGGTGCTTTTTTTTGAATAGGTTATTATATTAATTTACATTTGCCCCTATAACATTTAACTAGTAGACATGAGCGTGCCATCAGGATTAAAGTACACCAAGGACCATGAGTGGGTCAAGATCGAGGGGGATATAGCCACTGTGGGGATTACCGATTTTGCCCAGGGCGAATTGGGGGATATCGTATATGTGGAAGTGGAGACCTTGAACGAGACCTTGGAGCGGGAAGCCATTTTTGGAACGGTAGAGGCGGTCAAGACCGTATCCGATCTGTTTTTGCCATTAAGCGGTGAGATTGTTGAGGTGAACCCGGTTTTGGAGGACGAGCCTGAAAAGGTGAACAGCGATCCTTACGGGGAGGGATGGATGATAAAAATAAAACTGAACGATCCCTCGGAGGTCGAAACCTTACTGGACGCTGCCGCCTACAAAGATATTATAGGTGCTTAAGGGAAAAGCGGCAACCCTTCTATTTGTGGGCTGGATGGTACTGGTAACACTGCTCAGCTTATTTTCGTTTTCAGATATGGAGCTACCGGGCGAAGGGGTGCCCAACCTTGATAAGATGGTACATTTTGCTTTCTATTGCGGTATGGCCTTCCTCTGTATACTTGCACTGCGCGAAAGGAGCCATAGGGCTTTTCCGATAAGGAGGGCCCTGTTGCTTGGTTTCTGCTTTGCCGTAATTTATGGTATAATTATTGAGGTATTTCAAAAGTGGTTTACGGTCGATCGCCAGGGCGATATCTTGGATGTCGCCGCCAATACATTTGGCGCAATGGTGGGGACATTGGGGATAAAAATCCTCTATTCGGGGAAAAGGCAGTTAAAATGGAAAAATTAATTGCTTTTTTGATAAATAAATATTTAAATTAGCGAACAATAAAACGAACTCTATGGAACCAAAAAAGAATCCAAAAGCAGATCTGACAAGAAATAGCGGACTGTACTTTGTTATAGGCCTTGCTGTTGTGATGTTATTGACCTGGCGTGCTTTGGAATGGAAAAAATACGATGATGACAGTGAATACGATGTTTCGCTGAACGTGGAAGATCAATTGGATGAAGAAGTTCCGATGACCGAACAGATAAAGACCCCACCCCCTCCACCGCCACCGGCCGCACCGGAGATCATTGAAGTGGTCGAGGATGAGGTGGAAGTGGAAGAGACCGTTATCGAATCTACCGAAAGTAACCAGAACGAGGAGGTAATGGAAGTTGCCGATATCGCAGTGGAGGAAGTGGAAGAGGAGATAGATGTTCCCTTTGCCGTTATTGAGGACGTACCCGTATTCCCAGGTTGTGAAAACGAGAAGGACAAAAGGGCCTGTTTTAACGAAATGATGCAGAAGCATATCCGTAAAAACTTCCAATATCCTGAAATAGCCCAAGAAATGGGAGTTCAAGGTAGGGTTAGTGTTATGTTCGTTATCCAAAAGGACGGTAGTATCGGAAATGTAAGAATGCGCGGTCCCGATAAGAACTTGGAGGCCGAAGCTGCACGTATCATTGGGAAACTTCCAAAGATGACCCCAGGAAAGCAAAGGGGAAGGGCCGTTAGGGTTCCGTTCAGTATTCCAATTACTTTTAAATTGCAGTAAAATTTAATTTATATTTTCCGTTGGCGGAAAACATAATTACAATAAAAAACCTTGGCCTAGGCCAAGGTTTTCTTTTTTGGTACACTTCTTGTGTTTTAACATAATTATAACGTTAAAACCATAATTATGAACAGAAACACAACAAACACCGTTGGGTCCCACGGCAATGGGAACAATGGTCAAGCTACCAATGCTACCGCTCCCAAAAGGAGCAAGCAGGATGCAAATTTAAGAAAAACGGGCTATCTGCGCTTCCAGATAGGTTTAATTCTGTCGCTTATCCTGGTTTATCTGGGCCTAGAGGCCACTTTTGCCCATAAATGGGGAAAATCGGATCCCATAATGGCCATTGAGGAAGGTTCTTTGGAATATTATCCGGAAATGAACGTGGTACAGGTGGAAAAACCATTGGAATCCAAAGATGCGCCCCTTAAGAGGGTGCCGACCAAGGATTTTGAAATAGTACCGGACGATATGGTTACGGAGGAGGGAACGGAATTTATAGAAAAACCACGTGAGGATGTGGGCCAGGGGTCCTTGGACCCGAGCGAAATCGCCCCGATCAAATTCATTCCCGAAATTGATGAGGTCCCTTTTTTTAAGGTGGAGGACGCACCTATCTTTCCGGGCTGTGAAGATGCCGAAGATAAACGGGCCTGTTTCAATGAGATGATGCAACGGCATATCCAAAAACATATTCGCTATCCTGAGGTTGCACAACAGCTGGGCATACAGGGAAGGGTACATGTGGCTTTTAAAATAGGTGCGGATGGATCTGTAAGGGATGTGCAGATGCGGGGTCCTGCCGAGTCGTTGGAAGAGGAGTCGGGAAGGCTTATTGCCAAGTTGCCCAAGATGACACCTGGAAAACAAAGGGGCAGGGCCGTAACGGTACCTTATAGCATTCCTATAACTTTTAAATTGCAGCGCTAATATTATTAAGATGTTGGAAGGGAACGGGAAACCGTTCCTTTTTTTTTTGAATTACAAATAGGTTGTTTGTATTGTCCACACAGTTCTTTTTTGTGGGTCATTGAGGCCCAATATCCCCTTTCTTTCGCCTGCTGAGATAAATAGCACCAATTGGTTGCAAAAAAATCATTTGGGGCTTATCTTTGTCGCCCTATGAATCGTTCTAAATGAAGATGGTGGTCAGTACGGCAAAAAGTACCTCATGGTCCTTGATTTTTGCTGATTTTAAAGAAATTACAAAAGCAAGACTTGCGGTCAGCGTGGTTTTTTCCTCCATTGCCGGTTATCTGTTGGGTGCCGTGGAAATCCAGTCCATGTCCCTTTTTCTGTTGGCCTTTGGCGGATACTGTATGGTGGGCGCCTCCAATGCGTATAACCAGGTGATTGAAAAGGATCTGGACGCGCTTATGTCAAGGACCATGAACAGGCCCATTCCTTCGGGGAGAATGTCGGTCAATACCGCCCTTGCCATTGCGGTGGCCCTTACCATAATCGGAATAGTATCCCTCTACATCCTCAATCCAAAAACGGCGATGTTCGGAGCGGTCTCCATATTTTTATACACCAGTATCTATACGCCCCTAAAGACAAAAACGCCCCTTGCGGTCTTTGTGGGCGCCTTTCCGGGGGCCATCCCCTTTATGTTGGGATGGGTTGCGGCCACGGATGATTTTGGCATAGAACCGGGGACCTTGTTCATGATACAGTTCTTTTGGCAATTTCCGCATTTCTGGGCATTGGGATGGATGTTGGACGATGATTATAAAAAAGGGGGCTTTAAGATGTTGCCCACCGGAAAGAAGGACAAAGGTACGGCGCTACAGATAATAATGTACACCATCTGGATGATGGTGGTTTCCGTTGTTCCCGTTTTGGGAATAACGGGAAGGTTGCAATTATCGATCGTGGCCGCAACGGTAATTTTTCTGATGGGGGCCGTGATGCTGGTCTTTGCGATGCGACTTTACGAAAAAAGGGACAATGGTTCCGCCAAAAAATTGATGTTGGCCAGTGTTTCCTACATCACTTTGATGCAGGTGGTCTATGTAGTGGATAAATTTATTTAAGAAAGAATATGGATTTGACAACGGGTACCGCAAAGGAAAAGAACGATAGGGCCAAGAAAATGATGCTCTGGTTCGGTATCGTAAGCCTTATTATGGGTTTTGCGGGATGGACCAGCGCCTATATCGTCAGTAGTACAAGGGAGGACTGGTTGGTCGATTTTCAACTGCCCCAGGCATTTCTATATAGCACCATAGCGATCCTGATAAGCAGTGCGACCTATCACTTGGCCAAACGCGCCATTGCAGGCAGCGACCCAAAAAAGGGGACCCCTTGGTTGTTGGTAACCCTAGCGCTTGGAATCGTATTTATCTCGTTGCAGTTTATGGCTTTTTCCCAAATGATAGCTCAGGGGTACTACTTTACGGGGCCTACCAGCAGTATTACCATGTCCTATATATTTTTGATCGCAGCGGTACACATATTGCACGTGGTGGCGGGATTGGTTTCGCTGTTGGTAGTGCTGTACAACCAGATAAAGGGAAAATATTCGTCCCAAGAATTGTTGGGGGTCGAGCTAGGGGCCACTTTTTGGCACTTTCTCGACTTTTTATGGCTTTACCTTATCCTCTTCTTTTATTTCTATTGAAACCAAATAAAGGGTGAATTTGGGGCTCGGTGCAATTATTTGCCTTAAAGGGTTCCATCGAGCGAATTTTTTGATACTTTTTAAAAGACAAAAATTTTGTTTGGACGAAAAAAATGTAAATTTGTGAAAATTTTATTAATACTATAATTACTATATGGATACTACGGTAACAACGGGTACGGAAGAAAACATTTGGGGGGGAGGAAACCAGCCCCTGGGAGCAAGTTATGGTAAAATGATGATGTGGTTCTTCATTGTGTCCGATGCCTTGACCTTTTCAGGTTTTTTGGCCGCTTACGGATTTTCACGGTTCAAGTTCATAGAGATATGGCCCATAGCCGATGAGGTTTTTACCCACGTACCTTTCTTCCATGGTAATTTCCCCATGTACTATGTAGCCTTTATGACGTTCATTCTGATCATGTCCTCGGTAACCATGGTGCTCGCCGTTGATGCCGGCCATAAGATGAAACAGAACAGTGTTATCTGGTATATGTTCCTTACCATTATTGGTGGTGCCATATTTGTTGGCTCACAAGCTTGGGAATGGGCCACTTTTATCAAAGGAGATCACGGTGCCATTGAGACCACTGGGGGGCGCATCCTGCAATTTGTGGATGGAGAGACCGGGGAAAGGGCTTCTTTAGCTGATTTTGCAAAGGTTTTGCCAGAGGAAAGGGTAGCCCACGAACGCAAAAACGGGCTTTGGTTCTCGAATGATTCGGGTAGCCTACCTTCTTACTCTGTGGCGGAAGTTGTTGAGGGATTTAAGGCAAATCCCAATATTCTGGTCCGTACCGAAACGATCAATGCGGAAGGGGAGAAGACCGTTCTGGATAGGGCCGAAGCACTTAAAAAGTTGGAAAATGCAAAATATGTGGTGGAAGGGGCCAATTTGATCCATAACGAATATGGTAGCCGTCTGTTCGCCGATTTCTTCTTCTTTATTACCGGATTCCACGGATTCCACGTTTTTTCGGGGGTGATGATCAATGTCATCATCTTCTTTAACGTGATCTTGGGGACCTATGAAAGAAGGGGGCATTATGAAATGGTGGAAAAAGTTGGGCTGTACTGGCACTTTGTGGATTTGGTCTGGGTATTTGTATTCACCTTTTTCTATCTGGTATAACGGTTATTAATATATACCATACTTACGGTATGGTCCCATTAAATAAAGAATTAAAAAATGGCACACGCACACAAATTGGAGATTTTCAGGGGTCTTTTAAAATTTAAATCCAATGTTCAGAAGATATGGGGAGTCCTCATCTTCTTGACCATAGTAACCGCTATAGAGGTGGCATTGGGGATCATTAAGCCCGAGTTTATGGTCAAATCACACTTTTTGGGCATGAAGGTCCTTAACTGGGTGTTTATAATACTCACATTGGTCAAGGCCTACTACATTGCTTGGGATTTTATGCACTTACGGGATGAGAAAAGTTCCCTGAGAAGGGCGATAGTATGGACCCCGATATTTTTGGTGGCCTATTTAATATTCATCCTTTTGTTCGAGGCGGACTACATCTATAATGTCTATGCCGATGGCTATGTGAAATGGGATTTCTGATGCATAATTAACAGAATTAAAAGACGGTTTTAGGACCGTCTTTTTTATTTTTGTAAAGTATTCATATTATGAAAAAGACCTTTGTTTTAGTTGTGCTTTTTGTGTTTCCGATTGTGGCGTACCTATTTTTTGCATCGGGGATCAACAATTTTGGAAGACTCCCCATTCTTACCAATAACATATCCGATATCAGTTCCCTGGAAGGTTCCGAAACCATGGAGGGCAATATTACGGTTTTGGGATTTTTGGGGACAGAGGTCGACCTTAAAAAAGGGAATGCATTTAACCTGAACCAGAAAATTTACAAACCTTTTTACCAGTTCAAGGATTTTCAGTTTGTGATGGTCCTGCCAAAAGGTACCGAGGAGGAAGTGGGGAACCTACAAAAGGAGCTCGGTAGCCTTGGCGATGTTTCCAAATGGAGGTTTGTATATGCCGAACCCGACCAGATCAAGGCCCTTTTTGAAAGCCTCCGTACGGATATTGACCTGGATGCCGATCTGGGCACTCCCTATGTTTTTATTGTGGATAAAGATCTTAACCTTCGGGGAAGGAAGGATGATGATGGTCAAGGCACCAAATATGGTTTTGATACCAGTAGCGTGGCAGATCTGAACAATAAAATGGAGGACGATGTAAAGATCGTCCTGGCAGAATACCGTATGGCATTGAAGAAAAACAATGCTGAAAGAAGCAAATGATGGATAAAAAATATACCTACATATGGGTTTCCTTGATCGTATTGATCTTTGGTATCATCTTTATTCCCAAAATTGTGGACCGGGTAAAGAATGGGACGGTGGTAGAGAACGATCGAATGAACGTAAAGGACAATTCGGGCGCCCTGTCATATCTGGAGATAAATGGGGAAAGGCGTAAGGTGCCCCCTTTCGCTTTTATCGATCAAGACAGTCTTCTTATAACCGATAAGGATTATAGGGGAAAGGTGTATGTGGTGGAATTCTTTTTTACTACCTGCCCCAGCATATGTCCCATTATGAACAAAAATCTCGTCGAGATACAGGACCATTTTAACCAATTCGATAATTTCGGGGTGGCTTCCTTTACCATCAACCCGCAGAACGATACCCCCTCGGTATTAAAGGAATACGCGGAGAAATATGGGATCACCAATATGGATTGGCACTTATTAACGGGCGACCCAGAAAAAATTTATGACCTTGCCAATAATGGGTTCAATATTTTCGCCGCCCAACGGCCCAATGCCCCCGGAGGTTTTGAACATTCCGGCATGTTCGCTTTGGTGGACAAGCAGGGTTATATCCGATCGAGGGTAGACCGTTTCGGTAATCCCATCATCTATTACAGGGGGGTAATTACGGAAGAGGAAGGTGTCAATAAGGAAGGGGAAGAGGAACAGATAGGGATTTTAAAAGAGGATATTAAAAAATTATTGGAAGAATAGATGGATGCAATTGCGGTAAAGGAAAAAAAATTCAATAGGTATATAACCGTTGTCTCCATTGTAATACCGGTGGTGGTAGCCATACTCTTTAGGGTAAAATTGCCCAATGTGGCGCCCTTATCCTTCCTACCGCCCATATATGCCTCCATAAATGCCCTCACTGCAATCTTATTGATAGCGGCCGTACTGGCCATCAAAAACGGAAAAAGGCAATTGCACCAGAATATAATGACTAGCTGTATTGGACTATCATTGGCTTTTTTGCTGATGTACGTTGCCTATCATATGACATCCGATTCTACCGAGTTCGGTGGGAAGGGCTGGGTTCGCTATGTGTATTACTTTATTCTCGTCACACATATCTTCCTATCGATCGCCATTATCCCCTTGGTCCTGAAAACCTATGCCAGGGCATACCTCCAAAAATTTGAGGAACACAGGAAATTGGCAAAGATCACTTTTCCAATCTGGCTTTATGTGGCCGTTACAGGGGTGGTCGTCTATCTTATGATTTCCCCGTATTATGCCCATTAATTTCCAAAAGGCTTTAAAAGAATGAATATGAAAAATGCGGTATCGGTCTTATTTTTATTGGCGTTCTTGTTTCCACAAATGATGGAGGCACAATGTGCCATGTGCCGGGCGGTTTTGGAAAGCGGTGGCGATACAAAGGCGGCGGAGGGCATCAATGATGGTATTGTTTATCTGATGGCGGTTCCCTATATCCTCATCGCGGCACTTTTTTACGTTATCTACCGGAAAATGAAGGCATAAAGGCCAAATTCCGTAAATTTTAACACTATTTTAAAGGGTGTTGCTGTAACAATTTTCCTTTCCCCCTGTCTTAAGGTTAATGCATTTTCTTAAATGCATGTTTTAACCAACCAACGTCCCATGTTCGATATAGAAAGATGGCAGGAGATATTCGATACGATCCGTAAAAATAAATTGCGCACTTTCCTTACGGGGCTTTCCGTAGCTTCCGGCATTTTTATATTGGTCATCTTACTTGGTTTTGGACAGGGCATGCAGAATGGCATAGCGGCCGAATTTGAAGGGGATGCCAGTACCAGCGTCTGGGTTTGGCCGGGTGTCACGACCAAGGAATACAAGGGGCTCAATCCGGGAAGGCCCATCCAGCTCAGGAACGAAAACTATTATACCACGGTGGATCGGTTGGATCTGAACATTGACCTTGCCTCAAGGATGCAACGTGTCCGTGACGTGACCGCGACCTATGGGGACGAGGCCCTCATCTATGGTATTATGGGCATTTCGCCCCCCTTCCAATTTATAGAAAATGAATTTATGGCCGCAGGGCGGTACATAAATTACCATGATGAGTCCCAGATGGCAAAAGTGGCCGTCATCAGTGATAAGATCAAAAGGGAAGTTTTCAAGAACGTGGAGCCCGTTGGTGAGTTCATTAAAATTTCGTCCATTCCATTTTTGGTGATAGGGGTCTATAAAGATGGGGCCGGAGAGCGTGAGGAAAACAGGATATTTATCCCTATCACCACGGCCCAACAGGTGTTCAACGGGGCGGATAAATTGGATAACCTTGCCTATACCCTTCCTCCAAGGGAAAATTTTGACGAGGCGGTAGGTCAATCGCTCGAATTTGTTTCCGAACTTAAATCCTATTTGAAACAGGTACATACCGTTGCGCCGGATGATGATGCCGCCATCCATGTCTATAATCCCATGGAGGATGCCAAACGGTTCTACAACCTTACATCCAACATCAAATTCTTTTTTTGGTTCGTAGGCATATGTACCATCGTTGCCGGGGTGGTGGGCGTTAGTAATATCATGTTGATCGTGGTTAAGGAACGCACCAAGGAAATAGGCATCCGAAAGGCATTGGGGGCCAAACCATGGGCCATTATCGGAATGATCTTGCACGAGGCCATTTTTGTCACGGCCATATCCGGTTTTTTGGGACTCATTTTCAGTATGGGACTTTTGGAGGTCGTAGGTCCCCAAATTGAGGTCGATTATATCCTGAACCCTTCGGTGAATTTTAGGGTGGCCATTACCACTGTATTTGTCCTGATCTTTGCAGGTACTGTGGCCGGATTTTTTCCTGCCTGGAGGGCCGCCCATATCCATACCATAGATGCCCTAAGGGACGAATAATGAATACGATAATCCCATACTATGTTCAGTAGAGACCGTTGGAAGGAAATTTTGGAGGTGCTGACCAGTAATTGGTTCAGGACGTTACTTACCGCCTTTGGGGTATTTTGGGGCATTCTGATCCTCATCATACTCTTGGCCGCCGGAAAGGGCCTGGAAAATGGGATAAAGCAGGATTTTGGTGACATTGCCACCAACACCATGTTTATGTGGTCACAGGCTACGTCCAAGGATTACAAGGGCCTGCCCAAGGGAAGGAGCTTCGATTTTAAGACGGAGGATGTAGAAGCCCTTTGGCAGCAAATTCCAAATTTGAGGTTTGTGTCGCCCCGAAATAGATTGAGCGGCTTTAACGGCGGCAACAATGTGGTATATGGTATAAAGACCGGTGCCTATAACGTGTATGGCGACTATCCCGAGATCATTAAGCAGGATCCCATGGATATCACCTCAGGGAGATTCATCAACCAGGCCGATATCGATCAAAAAAGAAAGGTTGCCATATTGGGTAACGGGGTGTTGAGCGATCTTTATGACAGGGAAGAAGATCCATTGGGCACCTATATCAAAATACAGGGAGTGAACTTTATGGTGGTGGGTACCTATCAGAAGAAAAGCAATGACGGGAACGGGGAAGAGGGCCAAAAAGAGATCTATGTTCCTTTTACCGCTTTTTCCCAAGCCTTTAATAGGGCCAACAATGTGGGGTGGATGGCCATAACCGCACAGGATGGAACGTCCATTACGTCCATTAAGGAAAACATTCTGGCGCTGATCAAGGCAAATAGGAAGGTGCATCCCGAGGATGACCGGGCTGTGGGCTATTTTGATCTTTTTGAACAGTACAATCGGGTGGAGAGCCTTTTTGGCGCCATGCGGCTGATCGCCTATTTCGTGGGGATACTGGTATTGCTTTCCGGAATAATAGGCGTGAGCAATATAATGTTGATCGTTGTGAAGGAGCGTACCAAGGAAATAGGTATAAGACGGGCCCTTGGGGAGTCGCCTTGGTCCATAAAATTACAGATCTTAATGGAATCCATATTTCTCACCACCATAAGCGGTATGGGAGGGATCATATTAGGGGCACTGTTTATATACGGGGTCAATTATATCCTGGATATGAACGGCCCAGTGGATATGTTCCTCAATCCCAGTGTGGGATTGGGCGTGGTTGTGGGGGCCTTGTTGCTGTTGATATTTTCCGGGTTATTGGCTGGTTTTATCCCTGCTCGGAGCGCTATTAAGGTCCGCCCCATTGAAGCCCTTCGGACAGATTAGGTCCAACATTTTTAACGATGAAGGGGAAGTCGGTAGGAAATAAAAATTATTGAGGTAACGTACCAAGCAGGGTTTTCCCATTTTAAACAAAACAAATCAAACCGATCAGAAAATGAAAAAAAAGGTAACCGTTCTAATATTGTTGATCATAGTAGTGGCCTTTGGGGGATCCATGTATTATCTCTATCAAAAGAATGCCGAAGATCCGGTGGTCTACGAGACAGAAAAGCCCACTACGCAGACCATTGTAAAAAAAGCTGTGGCCACGGGCAGTATCCTGCCCTTGGAAGAGGTGTTGATCAAGCCCAACATTTCGGGAGTGATCGAGGAAATCTATGTGGAAGGGGGCGATTTTGTAAAATCGGGAGATCTTTTGGCCAAGATCAAGATCGTGCCCAATTTAAGTGCCCTTAACGACGCACAGAACAATATCATGGATGCAAAGATCGTTCTGGACGATCAAAAGCGCAATTTTGAACGCCAGCAGGGCCTGTTTGCAAAGGGTGTCATCTCAAAAGTAGATCTGGAACAGGCCCAGCTGAGTTATGAACAGGCGAAACAGACCTATGCCGCCACCAATAAAAGATACGATATTGTAAAAACGGGGACCACCGTCGGATTGGGCAATGCTGCAAATACCCTTATCAGGGCTACCGTAAACGGGATGATATTGGAAGTGCCCGTAGAAGTGGGGAACCAGGTCATTGAGAGTAACAACTTTAACGAAGGGACCACCATAGCGGCCATAGCCGATGTGGACAAGATGATATTCGAAGGCAAGGTGGACGAATCTGAAGTGGGTAAAATAAAGGAGAACCTGCCGTTGGAGATTACCGTAGGGGCCATAGACAACAAAGTCTTTGATGCAGTGCTGGATTATATCGCCCCCAAGGGGAAGGCGGAAAACGGGGCCATTCAATTTGAGATCAAGGGAACCCTTAAAAAGCAGGACTCCGTTTTTATACGGGCGGGACTAAGCGCCAATGCCTCCATCATTCTTGCCAAGGTGGACAGTGTACTGTCCATCAAGGAAGCGTTGGTTCAGTTCGACCCCAAGACCAAAAAACCATTTGTGGAAGTCATGAAGGGGGACCAACAATTTGAACGCAGGGATATCGACCTTGGGGTAAGCGATGGAATTCAGGTAGAGGTGGTCTCAGGGCTGGGGCCAAAGGATGAGATAAAGATATGGAACAAGATAAAACCTACTGAATCAGTCAATTAAATATTCCGAAAAAACTTTTCCCGCTATTTTTGTAACATTATAAACACTTACCAGTCCTATTAACGTATTCAGAATTCAAACCGCTAATACAAAATTATCATGATCGAAATAAAAGACCTTCATAAATCCTATAAAATGGGAAGCAATTCCCTTCATGTCCTTAAGGGAATCAATTTTTCCGTACAGGAAGGGGAACTCGTTGCCATTATGGGTTCTTCGGGATCTGGGAAATCAACCCTGCTGAACATTTTGGGGATGTTGGATGAGGCGGATACGGGAGATTACACCTTGGACGGGGTGCCGATCAAAAACCTGAACGAGACCAAGGCGGCCCAATACAGGAACAAATTTTTGGGTTTTGTATTTCAGTCCTTTAACCTTATCAACTATAAAAGTGCGGTGGAAAATGTAGCCCTTCCCCTTTATTACCAAAAAGTGGGCCGCAAGGAACGCCAGGAAAAGGCCCTTAAATATTTGGAACAGGTAGGGCTTAGGGAATGGGCAGGCCATTTGCCAAGTGAACTTTCCGGGGGACAGAAACAACGGGTGGCCATAGCCCGGGCCATGGCAGCGGAACCAAAGGTACTATTGGCGGATGAGCCTACAGGGGCTCTGGACAGTAAAACCTCTTATGAGGTAATGGACCTGATACAGAAGATCAATGACAATGGAAATACGATCCTGATCGTAACGCACGAGCCCGACATAGCCGATATGTGCAAGCGGATCGTTCACTTAAAGGACGGTTTGATCGTGGAGGACAAGTTTGTTGAACAGGTAAGGGCAGCTGGTTATGTTGGATAGGGACATTTGGCAGGAGATATTCTACAGTATTAGGAGCAATAAGCTCAGGACCTTCCTAACAGGATTTTCCGTGGCATGGGGCATCTTTATTTTGGTGATGCTGTTAGGTTCCGTCAACGGAATGCAGAACGGTTTTACCAATCAGTTCAACGACGATGCCACCAATTCCATTTTTATAAACAGTGGAACCACTTCAAAGGCATATGGCGGGTTCGAGGAAGGTAGGAGGATCCAATTCACCAATGATGACATCAATTTTATAAAGCAGAGCTTTAAGGGCGATTATGAAGCTATTTCAGCCCGTTTCAGCAAAACAGCCACAGCCAGATATCAGAACGAAACGGGGTCTTACGGAGTAAACGCCGTTGCCCCCAGCCATCAGGTCATAGAAAAGACCATTGTTACTTCGGGAAGGTACATAAATGAAAACGATATAAAGACCAGTGCAAAGGTAGCCGTGATAGGAAGAAAGGTAGCGGAAGATCTTTATAAGAACGAGGAGGCCATTGGAAAATTCATAGAGATCAACAACCTTCCCTTTCGGGTAATCGGGATTTTTACAGATGACGGGGATGACAATGCCGAGCGAAATATATATGCGCCCATCACTACGTACCAGCGTATCTATGGTAATACGGCGGATATAGATAGGATCCTGCTTACCTATAATTCTTCCTTTAGCCTGGAAAAGGCCCTTAATTTTTCGGAGACCTTAAAAACCATCATGAAACGGCGGCACAGGGTCTCCCCAGATGACCAAGCGGCCATAAGGGTGTGGAACTATGCCGAGGCCTTTTCCGACATCAGCAATTTTACCGGGGTATTGTCATGGATCAGTATAGGGGTAGGTTTCCTTATCCTTGTTGCGGGAATCGTGGGCATCGGGAACATAATGGTCTTTATCATCAAGGAGCGGACCAAGGAAATCGGTATCCGTAAAGCCTTGGGAGCGGAACCCTCACAAATACTAAAATTGGTACTCTTGGAATCCGTGTTCATCACGGCAATTTCCGGACTGATAGGAATGCTCTTTGCCACCGGCCTTTTGGCACTGATCGGCCCCAATATACAATCGGACGCCTTTGCGAACCCTTCCGTGGATATGTCCACTGTGGTGACGGCCACGATCATCCTTGTGGTGGCGGGACTTTTGGCGGGACTGATCCCAGCGATGAAAGCCGCAAATGTAAAACCAATAGTAGCCTTAAGCGATAAATAGTATGTGGTTATTCGATAGAGATTTATGGAGCGAAATTATTACGACCTTGTCCAAGAACATGTTCCGTACGTTCTTGACCATGTTGGGGGTAATCTTTGCAATGATCATCCTGATGCTGTTGTTGGGATCGGCCAATGGAATGGGCAACGGGTTCAATAAAATTTTTGAAGGAACCGCCTCCAATAGTCTATTTGTTTGGAGCCAAAGCACTTCCGAGCCCTACAAAGGATTCGAAAGGGGCAGAAGGATAAATTTTTCAACAGATGATGCCGAGATCATTAAAAAACAGATTCCGGAAATAGAGATCGTATCGCCAAGGATACAGTTGGGCGACTTTGGTGCGGCGGCCTCTGTTTATCGCAACGGGCGTACCAGCGGATCCAATGTGTACGGTGATTATCCTTCCATAGACGTTATCTCCAAAAAAAGAATGGTGGAAGGCCGGTTTTTGAACAGCTCCGATATTGAGGATTCAAGAAAGGTGTGCGTGATCGGATTGGAGACCTATGAACTGTTGTTCGATAAAGGTGAAAGGGCCATAGGAAAGGACGTTCGTATAAACGGTATCTATTTTACGGTCGTCGGGGTCTTCAAAAAAAACGAACGTATAGATTTTGATGGGGAAAATGCGGTGTTCATCCCTTTTACCACTTTTCAGAGGGCATTCAACACCGGTGATAAGATGGGATGGATGGCCATTTCCGTACTCCCACAGCACACGGTGGCGCCCGTAGAGGAAAAAATTAAAAAATTGCTCAAGAATAAATACGACATCAACCCCATAGATGAAAGGGCCATAGGCACCTTTGATATGTCGGAAATATTTACGGGCATTTCCGCCTTTACAATGGTACTTTCAGGGTTTTCATTTTTTGTGGGCATCTTTACGTTATTGGCAGGGGTCATCGCAGTAAGTAATATCCTCTTGATCACCGTTAAGGAAAGAACAAAGGAAATTGGGATTAGAAGAGCCTTAGGGGCCACTCCCAAGGTAGTAAAGCGACAGATTGTGATGGAGGCCATTTCAATGACCGCCTTTGCGGGATTGATAGGATTCGCCATAGCGGTCGGCTTTCTGGCACTGCTCAACTCCCTGTTCGGGGAAACGGAAGACTTTCCCTTTGCGAATCCAATGGTAAGCATACCCCAGTTCCTTATCTCGTTTTTCCTGATGGTCGGACTAAGTGTACTGATAGGGTTGATACCCGCAAACCGTGCCGTTAGGATCAAACCCATAGATGCCCTAAGAGAAGAATAAACAATAAACAAGAATAAACATCAAATTAACAACCAATGAAAAAATATCTTAAATACGGAATAATCGGCGTTTTGGTCATAGCCATTTTATGGGCTGTGCTCTATTTTGTAAAGCAAAATACTGCCCCTGTAAAACTTTATGAAACCGAAACACTTGCAAAGCAGGATATTGTAAATAAGGTAGTGGTGACCGGAAAGGTGGTGCCCGAAGACGAGATCAACATCAAGCCCCAAATTTCCGGGATCATAGAGAAAATCTTTGTGTTGGAAGGGGATTACATAAAGGAGGGCGACCTTATCGCCAAGATCAAGGTGGTTCCCAATGAGCAAACGCTTTCCAGTGCACAGGGCAGGGTAAATACCGCCCAGATCAACCTGTCCAACTCCAAGATAGAATACGATAGGAACAAGACGTTGTTCGATAAGGGGGTCATCTCCAGTCAGGATTTCAACAACATAAAGCTCACTTATGACCAGGCCGTTCTGGAACTTGAAAATGCCAGAAGGGACTATCAGATCATAAAGGTAGGTTCAGCAGGGGGCGCTGCCAGTGCCAATACCAATATTAGGGCAACGGTTTCGGGAATCATCCTTGAAATTCCCGTCAAGGAAGGCTTTCAGGTGATAGAGAGCAACACTTTCAATGACGGTACCACCATTGCCACCATTGCCGATATGTCCAAAATGATATTCGAGGGGGAAGTGGACGAGGCCGAAGTGGACAAACTAAAGATAGGCATGCCCTTAAAGATATCCTTGGGTGCCATGGAGGATGCCTCCTTTGATGCCAAACTGCGATTTGTGGCCCCCAAGGGGACCGAGTTGGACGGGGCGGTACAGTTTAAGATAGAAGGGGATATCGTCGTTAAGGATTCCACCAACGTCCGTGCAGGCTATAGCGCCAATGCATCCATCGTTTTGGACGAAAAAAAGGACGTACTTGCCATAAAGGAGGCCTTGCTCCAATTTGACAAGGAGACCGAAAAACCCTTTGTGGAAGTAGAGGTAGGTGAAGATAAGTTTGAAAGAAGGGATCTGGTCCTTGGGGTAAGCGATGGTATCCATGTAGAGGTGGTATCGGGCGTGGAAGCCAAGGATAAAATTAAGGTCTGGAACGAATTGGAACAATCCGAGGACAACGGAGGTAGAAATAATTAATACAGTTTAGAAATGAAAAATACAGGTATATTTATACTGCTTTTCCTCGGATTCCAGATAGGACAGGCCCAAGCGAAAAAATGGACCTTACAAGAATGCGTGGAATACGCCGTAGAGCACAATTTGACCATAGCGCAGGCAGAACTGGATCTGGAGAATGTGAAGATCGATAAGATGGATGCCATAGGTGCCATGCTGCCCGATCTGAACGCTACTTCCAGTGTTTCCGGGAATACAGGGCTTATCCTTAATCCAACTACCAACTCCTATGTTACGGGTACCATCATGTCCGTATCCAACAGTGCCACCGCCAGCGTATTACTTTTTGACGGTCTGCGCAACATCAATAGACTGAACAGGGCAAAATTAAATGCCCTTGCCAGTCAGTACAACCTTGATGATCTTAAGGACGATATCCGTCTTACCGTGGCCAATACCTATTTGCAGATCGTTTCCAATAAGGAAACACTAAAGGTGTTCCAGGCCCAATATGCCGTCACCGAACAGGACCTGAAACGCACACAGGAGCTAGTAGAATCCGGCGTGGTGCCCAGGGGAGATCTCCTGGAAATTGAAGCGACCGCTGCCACCCAAGAGCAGCAGATCGTAGCGGCCCAGAACGATGTGCTGATTTCCAGGATCAGTTTGGCCCAGTTGCTACAGATCAGTGATTATGAAAATTTTGATATCGCAGAGGAAGTCTTTGAAATTCCCCCTTCGGAAATCCTGAACAATTCCCCCAAGAATATCTTCGAAAAGGCCCTTACCTTTAGGAACGAAATTAAATTTTCGGAGTCCAATGTTGATCTTGCCAAGAAGGACCTTCAGATTTCCAAAGGGGCCCTGTATCCAACCTTATCAGCTTTCTTTAATTACAATACCCGTTATTCCGATCAGAATTTTGACCCACTTACAGGGCAGCTCATTTCCTTTAAGGACCAGCTGTACCTAAACGATGGTATTTCCTATGGGGCCCAGTTGAACATTCCAATTTTTAATGGGTTCAGCGTAAAGAACAATATTAAAAGGGCGGAGATAAGCGTAGATAAAGCGGAAGTACAATTGCTACAGGACAAACTGACCTTGGAGAGCAATGTCAACCAAGCATACGTGGATGTTTCCGGTTCCTACAAGGCCTATTTGGCAGCGGAAAAGACCTTGGAAGCGAGAAGATTGGCCTATGAATATTCCAAGGAAAGGTATGACGTGGGACTGATGAACGCTTTTGATTACAGTCAATCACAATCAAGGGTGGACAATGCCGAAGCGGATGCGATCCGGACCAAATACGACTACATTTTTAGATTAAAGGTACTTGAGTTTTATTTTGGGATTCCCATTAGCATAAACTAAAGTATATTTGTTGCCATTATGGCCGTAATATTAAATTTGGAGACCGCCACTACCAATTGTTCGGTATGTGTGGCAAAGGAAGGAAAGATACTATCCCTTAGGGAACTGGACCGTCCCAATTATTCACATGCGGAACAATTGCACAATTTTATAAAGGAAGCCTTGGAAGAGGCTTCCTTTTCATTGGAGCAAATGGATGCCGTCGCGGTAAGTCAAGGTCCCGGTTCCTATACGGGCCTTCGGATCGGTGTATCCGCAGCAAAAGGCCTGTGTTTTTCACTGGACCTGCCTTTGATCGCCATCCCTACCTTGGAGAGTATGGCATCCCAATTGGAAGTGGAAAAGGACGGATTTATAATTCCTGTCCTGGATGCCCGAAGGATGGAGGTGTATGCGGCTGTTTTTGATGGGGAACACAAACAGATCGGGGATACCCGTGCGGAAATAATCACGGAAACTTCTTTTAGCGATTATGCAAAAAGGGGGGGCGTTCATCTACTTGGTAGCGGGGCCGAAAAATGCAGGGAAATCTTGGGGCACCAAAATTTTAACTACCATACTGAAATAGTGCCCTCTGCAAGGGAAATGGCTGGGATATCCCATAAAAGGTTCGAAATGGGCCAATTTGAGGATGTGGCCTATTTTGAACCTTTTTATCTAAAGGACTTTGTACTGCAGCAAAAAAAGACCTAGGAGGTCTTGTTGTAAAGTACCCGTTGTGGGAAAGGAATTTCGATTCCAGCTTTGTCGAACCTGATTTTTATTTCCTCCATCACAAAAAAATGGGCACCCCAGAACACGCTGTTCTCCGCCCAAAAACGTAGGGTAAGATTTACGGAACTTTCGGCTAGTTCGTCCACATAAACCTCCGGGGCCGGTTCCTTTAGTATGTTTTCGTTTTCCGCACAGATCTGAAGCAGTATATCTTTGGCCGTTTTGATGTTGGAACCATAACCGATGCCCACATTTATTTTGTCGCGTCTGGTATCTTCCGCATTGTAATTTATGATATTGTTGTTGGAGAGCTGCCCATTGGGAATAATGGCCACCTGGTTGCCAAAGGTATTTAATTTGGTGGTAAATATGGATATTTCCTTTACGGTGCCGTCCACACCTTGGGCGGAAATAAAATCGCCCACCTTAAAAGGTTTGAAGAGTAAAAGTAGGACCCCTCCGGCAAAGTTTGCCAAGGAACCCTGTAATGCCAGACCAATTGCCAATCCTGCGGCCCCTAGGATAGCGATCAAAGAAGAGGACTGTACCCCCAGCTGTGTTATGACCAGCACGAAAAGTATGATCTTTAAGGTAATGTTTATAAAACTCTGAAGGAAGGATTCCAAGGTGGGGTCGTAATTCTTCGAATTGAAGAACCGGTGGACCATTTTGTTGATGATCTTGATAAGCCAAAGGCCACCAAAAAATACCACAATGGCCATAGCAAGGCTGGGAAGTGCTTCCCAAAGCCAAGCGATCGCCCTTTCCATATGTTCTTCGTAAGCGGTAATATTTTCCATAACAGCTATTTTTATACAAAAAAAAAGAAATAAATCGCTTTTCTCAAACGAAGGACACTAAACAAATGTTAATATTCTATTAAACGGTCATTTCCCTTAGGACTGTTTGTAGGTCCGAGGTGGGGAGTTTACATGTCCCATGAAGGCAATTATAAATAAGTGTCCGGTCGGGTACATACCTGTTCTGTAGCAGTTGGAGTGTACTTTGTCCGTTTTCGGCGCCCAATAGTGTGCTGTTGGGAACATATGCAGAACGTAGTCCAAGGGCTTTTTGCTGTAATTCGGGACCCAAGATTGCCAGTTCATAAAAAGGAAAATCCAGATAAAGTACCATATGAAGCCAATTGGAATGGCCCTGTGCATTGGTGCCAATGGATTCCTGCACGTTCAAGAGCATTTTTTCGGCCATTTCCCCATATCCCTTATCAGGGAAGGGTTTGGACATTTTAAATAGGTTAAGGGCCATCATACTATTGGAGGCGGGTACCACATTATCCAATACTTCCAAAGTCCTTCTAATGACAAAGGGATCGGTATTGTTCGTGAAGAAGAAAAGATCACTTTCGGGATCCCGGAATTTTTCCAGGCAGTGGTCCAAGAGCTGTTGCGCCCTCCACAGCCATTCTTCCTCAAAGGTGACCTCGTAAAGACCATGGAAAGCATCTATAACGGCCGCATAATCCTCTAGGTATCCGTTGATGGTGCTCTTTCCATTTTTATGGTTGTGATAGAGGCTGCCGTCCTCTTTCTGCAGATGACGGACTATAAAATGGGCATTTTTAAGTGCCATTTCCAAATAGGATGAATTTTGGAAATAACGATAGGCATCAATGAGGCCCTTTAACATTAGGGCATTCCAAGAGGTGAGGATTTTATCGTCCAAACGGGGCCTGTCCCGTTTGTCGCGTTCCTTATGCAAGATCGACCTGCATTCCTCCATGATGATCTCCAAGTCGTTTTCGCCCAGACCGTGCCTTTCGGCCACCTCCTTGTGCGATGCGTCCCTGATCAGCACGTACTTGTCCTCTTCCCAAAACCCGTACGAATTAATATTGTAATACTCCTTGAACAGCGGGTAATGGACCCCCAAGAGATTTTGGAGGGTCTGATCGGTCCACACGTAATATGCACCTTCCTCCAATGTACCATGGGCATCGGTACTATCGGCATCAAGGGAAGAATAAAATCCGCCATTTTCGTGCATTAATTCCCGTGTTACAAAGGTAATGGTCCTTTCGGCCGTCTTTTTATACAGGTCATTTTTACGTGCCGCATAGGCTTTGGCATAAAGGCTGATCAATTGGCCATTGTCGTACAGCATTTTTTCAAAATGTGGTACGTGCCATTTGGTATCCACGGCATATCGGGAAAACCCACCTCCTATATGGTCAAAAATCCCACCATGGGCCATGCGTGTCAGTGTGGTATCCACATATTCCATGATGGGGGCATCCTTTGTAAGGGTTGCGTAATGTAATAAAAAGTCAAGGTTGCTCGGCATCATGAATTTTGGGGCACGTTTGTGCCCACCAAAAAACAGGTCGAAATGTGCCGACCAATTTTTTACGGTGCTTTCAAGCCTATCCAAGGAAAAGAGCGGTTTTCCTTCATTTTTTTCTATAAGGTTGATCGCGATGATGCCATCGGCCAATCGTTGGGCATGGTCCACTATTTTTTCAGGTTCCCTTTCATAGATCGTGGCCAATTGTTGTAAAGTGGAGATCCAATCGTCCTTTTTTAGGTAGGTACCGCCCCAAAATGGGCTGCCATCCGGTAGGGCCACGATATTCAAGGGCCAGCCCCCACTTCCGGTCATCATCTGTAATGCATCCATATAGATATGATCTATATCCGGTCTTTCTTCCCTATCTATTTTGATGCATACAAAAAGGGAATTCATGACCTGGGCGACCGCTTCATCTTCAAAGCATTCCTTTTCCATAACATGGCACCAATGACAGGCAGCATAACCGATGCTGATCAGCAACGGCCTATTCTCCTTTTGGGCACGTTCCAGGACCTCTGGGGACCAAGCTTCCCAATAGACCGGGTTATGTGCATGCTGCAGCAAATAGGGACTGCTTTCATCGATAAGGGGGTTTGTATGACGGTGTTTCATTTAATGTCGATGTAAAGGGTTGGAATTGGGGTCCCGTAGGAGGGAAAGCGCAAAAAAAAACACCTATGAAGGTGCCTTTTTTCTTTTAGCGATTTGATCATCCTACTTCAAAAGTGATTTTTACGTTAACGCGAAAAATGTCCATTTTTCCGTCCTTAACGGTTGCACTCTGTTCGTTAATGTATACCGATCGAATGTTCTTTACCGATTTCGAAGCTTCCAGAACGGCATTTTTTGCGGCATCTTCCCAACTTTTGTCGGAATTCGCCAATATTTCGATAACTTTTAATACTGCCATAATCGTTTTATTTTTTTAAGTTTCCCTTAAAGTTAGGGAATTTATAATGGAAAACGAAATGGAATATTGGTTATCAGCCATTTAGCGCAACGACTTGCTGTACTTGGTCGCCCATCATATTTTTAAGCATGTTCTCTATCCCGTTCTTGAGCGTAAACGTGGAGGACGGACAGCCGCTACAGGCTCCCTGCAATATAACGTTCACCGTCTTGGTATCCCCATCGTACGATTTAAAGAGAATGTTGCCGCCATCGCTTGCGACCGCTGGTTTGACATATTCCTCGAGGATATCGATTATTTTTTTGGACGTATCGTCCAGTCCGGTCGATTGCAATTGGCTGGAAGGGGCTTCCGCTTTCTGTTTGGCCACACTATGTGCGGATACCGCCTCTTTGCCCGAAGCGATAAAGTCACGGATATGCTCCCTGATCTCCAAGGTGATCTCGTTCCAGTCGGCCACCTCGTACTTGGTTACCGAGACATAATTTTCATCCAAAAAAACTTCCTTTACAAATGGGAACTTAAAAAGGGCCGTGGCGAGCTCGGAGTCCTTGGCTTCATCTATATTTTTAAATTCAAAGGCGGTGGGGACCAGTAATTTATTGGCCACAAATCGCATGGCGGCCGGATTTGGGGTGTTTTCCGCATATACGGTGGCAGGGATCTTTTTGGAATCCGTATCCTCGTGCACAATTGGCTCCCCGCTGTTGAGGTATTCCACCAGCTGCTGTCCCACTTCGTCCCTGACATCGGCCCAGTCCACAATATCATAACGTTCCAGGGCGATAAAATTACCGGAAAGATAAACGGTCTTGATAAAAGGAAGGTAGAACAACTGCTGGGCCAAAGGGGAATTTTTGGCCTGGTCTATATCCTTGTATTCGTAGCTATTGTTATTGGTTATGAAATGGTTGGTCTCAAACTTTAATATGCTCGGGTTGGTGGTTTCGTAAATGGTTATGGTATACTCTTTCATCTGTTCGGATTTATTTTTTATAAAAGCTCTTCCATACTTCGGCCATCAATGTTCCAAAGGGAATAAATTGTGGCGGTCCGTTTCCTTGAACTTATTTTTACAAAAGTACGAAGGAATTCCTATTTAATCGGTATTATACTAATGTTGTGTTTAAGTCGTTATACTTTATATTTGATTGTACAAGAACCATTACCCAAATCCTGAATGAGACGACTGCTACTAGTTTTATTGGCGTCCTTTGCTTATTTACTTCCGGCAAAGGCACAAGAGGGAATCCCTGTTTACTTCGATTATTTGGCGGATAATTATTATTTGGTATACCCTTCCATGGCAGGTATAGGGGATGGTGGCAAAATTAGGCTCACAGCCAGAAAGCAATGGTTCAATGTGGACGAGGCACCCAGTTTACAGACCTTTAACGCCAATTTTAGGGTTGGCGATCGAAATGGAATCGGTGGAATTATATTTAACGACGCCAACGGGTACCATTCCCAGACAGGTTTTAAGGGAACTTTTGCGCACCACCTCAAATTGGGGGGGGACGAACGTTTCCTCAATCAACTCTCTTTTGGACTGAGCGCAGGGGTGATCCTTAGCAGTCTTGACGAGACCGAGTTCCAATCCATTATTCCCGATCCGGTGGTGACCGGGGTAAAGAATACGGTTTCATATTTTAATCTGGACCTGGGGATGTCCTATAATTTCTTGGAATTTTATGCCCATACCGCTGTACTGAACATCTTGGGAACCGGAAGGGAC
Organism: uncultured Sediminicola sp.; assembly: GCA_963974715.1. Classification (GTDB taxonomy): domain Bacteria; phylum Bacteroidota; class Bacteroidia; order Flavobacteriales; family Flavobacteriaceae; genus Sediminicola. The sequence continues at coordinate 211,312 of CAXBDK010000007.1, read as the reverse complement.
CTATATACGCTGAACGAATTTGACAATTTACGAAGGTACCTTTTTTCCGTAGGCTATGTTTTTGGAAGGAGCGAATGGCAATTGGAACCCTCCGTCCTGTTCCAGCTTACCGAATTTACAAAGGAAAAGACCATCGATATCAATGCCAAGGTTTATAAAAGTGTCGACTTTGGGACCATATGGGGAGGGCTTTCCTACCGAAGAAGTTTTGATGGGGCCCAATTCCAGACAAACGGCGAATTTGGGGAACAGCGATTACAGCTGGTCACTCCGATCGTAGGCGCGAACATCGGACAATTTCTTATTTCCTATAATTATTCCTATCAAATGGGGGATATCAGGTTCGATAATGGGGGTTTTCACCAGATTACCCTTGGATATGATTTTGGCCAGACCGGAAAACGCTACGATTGTAATTGTCCCGCAGTGAATTAAATCCCTTGCCACAAATGGGTAAAGGGACCATGTAACGTACATGATCCCTTGTTTTCAGATAGTAACAGCTACGGTAATTTATTCACTGCCCCAAGTATAGTTCCTTTTAAGGGCCTGTTTTTTTATGGCGATCATCAGCGCATTTTCCAGATCACCGTCGGCATTGTTACTTTGGTGCTGTACAAGGTAGGCTTCCCTTTTGTTGTTCAATTCCCTGATCTCTTCTTGGATCTTTGTGCGTTCCGCTTTTTTTGCGGTGATGTACTCCTTGAGTTCCGAATCGGATTTGGTTCTCAGTTCCATTGGAAGATCTTTCTTTTGGATGTCGGCCACCTTAAAATCTTTTTTGCCGGAGGCATCCACTAGGTCCCAATTGGCATTTTCGTAGAGTCTGGAACTCTTGCTTACAGCTCTTTTCACCATCACGACCTCATCCAGGGAATTGGCATTACTATCCTGTTGTTCCTGTTGTTGCATCTTGGCCTCTCCCATGTATCCATAGGAGATATAGGTCCCGTTAAGTCGGGAATTCAGCTTAATGATCACCTCATCGTACGGGGTGTTTATATGTACAATTTGTCTATTGTGGTCTATGGCGCTATATTCCCCGCCTGTTATCTCGGCACCCGATTTCCAGTTTGTTTCAATGCCCTGTCCATAATCCCCACAAAAGATCGTATTCACAATGATATCTTTCTCTTTTGCATGGCTCGCGGCTTTCCTATAATCGGTCTTGCCCTGATCGAAGGGTTCGTTTCCGGCAATAAAGACCATTTTTAGATCGTCCCCATTTTTCCCCCATTCCAATTGGTCCAAGGAAGTCTGTATGACCTGGCCACAATATTCCTCGCCGCCATTGGTGGTGAGGGAGAACAGTTTTTCCGATATTTCGTCCAGATCGCTGCTGAAGCCCATTACCTGTTTAATATATCCCTCATTAGGGGATAAATGGTCATTTCCATACTCGTAGAGGGCAATTTTCAGCCCAGGTCTTGAATTGTCGGCACATTTGACGTAGGCAAACTTATTTACGATATCCCACAGTTGCGCCTTTGCTTGATCGATCAGACCATCCATACTGTTACTGGTATCCAGGAGAAGGGCAATCTTTACAACCCTCTCTGGTGCAGTGCGTTCTTCGGAATGCATCTGGGTAATTATCCGGGTATGAATTTCAGGATTCTTTTTGGTCTCGCAACCAAAGGAAGTCCCCATCACCAAGATGGCGGACATTCCCAATATGTGTTTAAAATTTTTCATAGGTAAATATTTTTTAGTTTTCCCTATATGCCTCAGGGGTCTGCTCTGAGGTTTACGGGATTATAATGCCAAAACTACCTGTAAAGTTTTTTTGAAAAAAGGAGCAATGAGGCAGTCTGACGGTTGAATGTGCGAAAGGGTCTTCCCGATTCGTAAAGAGGTCGTTTTAAGGTCGTGGAACAATATATTTGCCGAACGGCCATTTTTTAAAACCGTTAAGATCGACTAAGTTTACCCTATGCATTCCGTTAGTATGTTCTGGACACGATATATGATGTTTCTTTTTCTTTTGTGGCTTCCGCAGTTATCGGCACAAGCATTTCAGCAAGCCCAAAAGTTTGAGATCAAGGGTTCCGTGAAGGGCAATGAAAACCGCCTTCCCATTTCCGGAGTGCTCGTATATGTGGAAGGAGGCAACAGTACGTATACCAACGGTTTGGGCGAATTTTCCATCAGGGTTTCCCTAGGGGACCGCTTGGTGGTACAGGATGCCTCTTTTGAAACTGTTTACCATATCATTAGGTCGAAAGAAGAGGTGGATGTATTGGTGGAGGGCTATGAAGCTGAAAGGTACGATAAGAGGGGAAAGGTCAACCCAGCTGTTCCGGACCACTCCAAATTATTGGATTCCGCCAATTTCTATAAGGACAAGGATATTGAAAAGAGCTTGGATTATATTACAAGGTCTATGTTGTACTTGGACAAACGGGGCAATAGGGAAGAGATGGCGGCCTCTTTGTTGGCCCTAGGGCAGGTCTATGATTACCATAAACAGTACGATCTGGCGATTGCCGCCTATTTGGATGCGCTTACGTATAGGAATACCGCTGCAACTTCCCTTTTGTTGGGAGAATCCTATCTGTTAAAAAAGGAATATAAAAATGCCGAATCCGTACTGCTTCCCCTCCTAAAGGATAAAAAGCTTTCTTCCTATGGCATCGTACAGGTGTACGAAGGCCTTGGTGATGCCAAATTGGGCCTTGGCGATACCAAAAGTGCATTGGAACATTATGAAAACGGACTTGCCCTGGCCGAAAAAAGGGATATCGTCCCTAAGATGACCGACCTAAATTCCAAGATGGCCGATGCCTTGGCCAAAGGGAACCGGACGGAGGAAGCGGACAGGTATTATAACAATTCCTTGGAAATGGCCAGTACACAGGCACCACAACGGGCCGTTCGGGAAAATGAAAAAGTGGCCGATTTTTATAACAGCAAAAACCAATACGGGGCAGAGATTGCCCTTCGTAAAAAAAGTCTTGACGAACTAAAGGTGCTCCCACAAAAAAAAGTCACCAAGAATGTCGCTACCTCCCAGACGGCCAGTGATACCATTACCGCCCAGCGCATCAATTATAAGATAGCCAATGCCTACATCGCCCAGGACAAATTGGACGAGGCCATTCCCTATCTGCAACAGAGTATAGCGGAGGCAGATACGGACGATGACCTTGTGGTACAAAAGGATGCCATTCGGAAATTGTCGGAAGTATATAGGTACAAGGGCGATTATGACAAAGCCCTGGAAGCCTACCAGCAATATGTTGCGGTGGTGGATACCCTTTACATCCGAAAGGAACAGGAAATAGGCAGGGCAACAAGGTTGAACAGGGAAATTGCCAACAAGCAGATCCGGATAGCCGGCCTGGAACAGGAACGGGCCCTTTCCCAAAGCAAGTACGACCTTGCATTAACGGAACAACAGCTCATAGCAGAGAGCAACAAACGCCAAAAATGGATCATTTATTCCCTTATCTTAGGGATATTGCTGTTGGGCATGGGAATCTATCTGTTTTACAGAAGTGGCAAACAACAAAAATTGGCAAACAATCTCTTGGCGCTAAAATCGCTTCGGTCACAAATGAACCCGCATTTTATTTTCAATGCACTGAATTCGGTCAATAACTATATTGCCAAGAACGACGAACGAAGCGCCAATAGATATTTAAGTACTTTTTCCTCCCTGATGCGCTCCGTACTGGAAAATTCGGAACAGGACTTTATACCCCTATCAAAGGAACTTGAACTTTTGCAATTGTACATCCAACTGGAGCATTCCCGGTTTTCCGATAAGTTCGATTATGTATTGAAAGTGGTCGACGGGGTGGATGTGGATTCCTTTGAGATTCCGCCAATGCTTCTGCAACCCTACCTCGAAAATGCCATTTGGCACGGGCTTCGGTATAAGGAAGCCCAAGGCATGTTGAAAATAGAAGTGCTTTCCCCAAATAGGGATATGGTGGTAATTATGATCGAGGATAACGGGATAGGCCGTAAAAGATCTGGGGAACTAAAGACAGGGAACCAGTTGAAACAGAAATCAAAGGGAATGGGCAATATAGAAAAACGTATTGCGATCTTAAACGAAATGTACAGGGACAGGGTATCCGTTACCGTTAGCGACCTTTTGGCGGATGGAACGGGAACAAAGGTGGTGCTCACTTTAAAAAGAAAATAATGGCGATTACGGCGATCATTGTAGAGGACGAAGCGAACAGTAGGGAAATACTCAGGAATTACCTTGCCAAATACTGTAAGCAAGTGACCCTCTTGGGGGAGGCCGCCACGGTAAGGGAAGGGTTGGACCTATTGTCCCGGAACAGTCCCGATCTGGTGTTCCTGGATGTTGAGATGCCCTTTGGGAATGCGTTCGACCTATTGGACCAAATTCCCGAGCGCGATTTTGAAACCGTTTTTGTAACGGCCTATCAGCAATATGCCATGGATGCCCTTAACCATCACGCAGCCTATTATTTGATGAAACCCATCAGTATTGACGAACTGATCAAGGCCGTGGAGTACGTTTCCGAAATCAGGGAGCGTGAAGAAAGGTTGGCCAACACCGTCCTTAAACCCAAAGTGGATAAAGTGGACGGCAAGATCACCATTCCCCAACAAGATGGTTTTGAAGTATTGAACGTGGCAGAAATAGTGTATTGCAAGGCAGATGATAATTATACCGAGATTTATATGGAAAAACGGAAATTATTGGTAAGCAAGACCTTAAAATACTTTGAGGAAGCCTTGTCCAATTTTGCCTTTGCGCGTATCCATAAATCGTATTTGGTAAATGTAAACGAGGTGATGAAATACAAAAAGGGAAAAGGCGGCAGTGTGGTCCTTAACAATGGAAAGGAATTGTTGGTCTCCGCATCCAGAAAACACGAACTGCTTTCTTATTTTGAATCCCACTGAGCGGGTTTCTTACTTTGAATACCATTTGGGGCCGGCCCCATTAGGTAATAGGGAATTTGGACAAAAGCAATTTTGTAAAGAACTAACGGATTAAACATTGAAAAAATGATCATTAAGACCATAAATGGCAAGACCCCGAAGATAGGGGAGGATTGTTACATTGCCGAAAATGCCACCTTGGTAGGCGATGTGGAAATGGGAAATCAGTGCAGTATCTGGTTCAATGCAGTTCTGCGGGGCGACGTCCATTTTATCAAAATGGGAAATAAGGTAAACGTACAGGATGGCGCCGTCATACACTGTACCTATCTTAAATCGCCCACCACTATAGGGAACAATGTTTCCATTGGCCACAATGCCATAGTCCATGGCTGTACGGTACATGACAATGTGCTTATAGGCATGGGAAGTATCGTAATGGACGATTGTGTGATAGAAAGTAATAGTATCATAGCCGCCGGAGCCGTGGTGACCAAGGGCACCGTAGTGCCTTCGGGAACCATTTTTGGGGGGATGCCCGCCAGAAAGCTGAAGGACATCAGTCCCGAACTCAGCGAAGGGGAAATAGACCGGATCGCCAACAATTACGTTAAATACTCCAGCTGGTTCAAAAACGCACACGAGGGCCATTGATCCCTAAATGTGAACATGCCAAAGGCCATAAGACGTTTTTATACGTACATTATGGGTGGGAATAATTTAATTGGATCGGAAGCGATCGCGGCACATTTCTTTTTGTTCAACAAAAGACATTGTGTCAAATAATCTTATTTTTGCTGCCAACTAAAAATTGAACCAAAAATGAACGCATATATATTTCCTGGTCAAGGGGCACAGTTTGTGGGTATGGGAATGGATCTCTACGAACGTTATCCCTTGGCAAAGGAGCTCTTTGAAAAGGCAAATGATATTTTGGGATTTTCCATCACCGATACCATGTTCAACGGCACGGATCAGGACCTAAAGGAGACCAAGGTCACCCAGCCTGCCGTGTTCCTTCACTCGGTGATTTTGAGCAAGGTGATGGGCGATGGATTTAGTCCGGACATGGTAGCGGGACATTCCCTTGGGGAATTTTCAGCTTTGGTCGCCAATGGCACGCTCAGTTTCGAGGAAGGCCTTTCCCTGGTGTCCAAAAGGGCCCTTGCCATGCAGAAGGCCTGTGAGATCCGGCCCAGTACCATGGCCGCGGTCTTGGGATTGGACGATGCCACCGTGGAAAGGATTTGCGCTTCCATACCGGGGATCGTGGTGCCCGCGAACTATAACTGTCCGGGGCAATTGGTGATTTCAGGGGAGGTGGATGCTGTGGAGAAGGCCTGTGAAAAATTAAAGGAGGCGGGTGCCAAAAGGGCTTTGATACTGCCCGTGGGGGGCGCATTCCATTCCCCGCTTATGGAACCGGCAAGGGAGGAACTTGCATCGGCCATTGAAAAAGCGGTGTTCAAGACCCCTAAATGTCCCATTTATCAAAATGTGACCACTACGGCAGTGTCCGATGCCGAGGAGATAAAGAAGAATTTGATCATACAGCTTACGGCTCCGGTAAAATGGACACAGAGTGTTTACAATATGGTGAAGGATGGCGGAAAAATTTTTACCGAGGTAGGTCCCGGCAAGGTGCTGCAAGGGCTGGTAAAAAAGATAGATTCTTCCGTGGAAACCATGTCGGCCACTATATAAAAAAAGTGCTGGGGAAAATATTGTAGTTAATCCCGTAAAGTCGCCATAACGGCAGATAATTAATGGAATGGCATAATTTTTTAGTACTATTGGACCTATTTTTACGCATGAACTCATTTAGACTTTTTGGATTGAAGCGAAAATCAAGCAATTTTTGCTCTGTTGACGGCTTTATTGAGTTGCGTAGCAGAGCTACGGAAGGAAAAAAAGACAAAAACAGGGTGAAAAAGGAAGATTTTTAGCCAATTGAAAAAGCCTAAATGAGTTCCATTAAACGAGATGTACGCTTGCTTCGAAATGTTTTTAAATTTTAGGCTATTTGCTTGGGGAGCTTGTTCCTAGGTCTTTTACTGGACATTTGCAGCTTGAAATGAAAGTAATGCCACAAAGAATATGCTGATAAACTCTACAAAATCTTTTTTTTACGGTATGAAAATGCAGATCGCCGCCTATCTTCCATTGGCTTTTCTTTGCTTGTTCCCCGTCTTGTTACAGGGGCAGACAATTACCATAGAAGCAGGGGAGGATGCGCAAGAGGAAGGTTCGGTGCCGGGCAGTTTTATTGTAACAAGACAAGGAGGTGGAGTGTTTGCTACCACCACCGTTTTTTACACGGTTACCGGATCCGCTACTCCCGGGGATGATTATACCGCTCTTTCGGGATCGGTTACAATTTCATTGTTCAGCAATCCGGCCACTATTGAAGTGACGGGTATTGTGGATGACATCCTATTGGAAGGCTCTGAAAGTATTACCGTTACAATTGATCCTGGCGACTATACCATAGCCGCCCCACCAGATAATACTGCTACAATCACCATTGAGGACAATGACTGTGTTGCCGCACCCGTATTTAACGACCTTTCCCGAATATTTTGTGATGATATAAGCCAGCCCCTAAACGACTATGTGGATATTGTTCCGGCCGGGGTACAGCTGATATGGAGCAGGTCCTCAAATCCCCAATTGGTCCCTCCCCGGCTGGGTCCAAATCCCGTGGTCACCACCGCCGCAACCTATTTTGCATTTTTCTATGATGGGATAAACGACTGCTACAGTCAAGTGACCCCATTGGAACTGCAGCTGAACGTTTCGCCCGTGATCACCGTGGAAGAGCCCGAGCCCTTCTGCGGGGAGGAAGAGGTAGAACTGGAAGCCACTGCGAGCGAAGAGGCCACCATTCGATGGTACGCTTCCCCAACCTCGACCGATGCACTGGAAGTGGGGCCGGAATTTGAAGTCACCGTTTCCGAGACCACCATATTTTATGTGGAAGGGACCGCCAATGGCTGTACCTCGGACAGGGTTCCGGTAACGGTCACCGTTTATGGGGAACCCAATGCCGGTAACGCAACGGATACGACGGCCTGCAATGCTACTGAGGGCCCAGCTTCCGATACCTTGGTGGATTTGGACGATACGCTTGTGGGCAATGACCCGGGGACTTGGGCGCTTACCGATGCCCCCAACGGGGCCACAGCAAGCATCAACTCACAAAATGTGGTGGATTTTAGCGGACTTTCAGAGGGGGAATATGAATTTACCTTTACGACGAATACCGCCCAAACCCCGTGTTCAGACCAATCGACCACTGTGACCGTGACCGTGGCCAACTGTATTTTTGATACGGACGGCGATGGCCTTACCGATGGGGAAGAAGCGGAAATAGGGAGTGATCCCCTTGATCCCTGCGATCCCAATTTAACGGGAGGATGTGTTGATCTTAGTATTGAAAAGAGTGTGGACATTTCCAATCCCATTATTGGTGATGAGGTGGTCTTTACCATTGTCCTGAACAATATGGGACCTGACGCGGTGACAGATATCGCCGTATCCGACGTTTTGGACCCTTCCGGGTTTGAATATATTTCCCACAACGTTTCCAATGGATCCTATGATCCAGATACAGGGAGCTGGGAGCTGGAGGAAATGGAGGGCAGTGAAGAGGCCATTCTTGAAATTACCGTAACGATGGTAGGTGAGGGTACTTTTACCAATACAGCGGACATCGTGAACCTGCCCGCGAACGATCGGAACGAGGCAAACAATACGGCCACCGTCTCCGTTGTGGTGGGGCAACCGGACGATATCGACCTTGGTATTGAAAAGACTGTGGACAGGGAAAATGCGATCATTGGCGATGAAGTGGTGTTCACAATTGTGCTGACCAATCTTGGACAGCAGGTGGTCGGTGCCATTACCGCAACGGACCTATTGGACCCCATTGGATTTGACTACGTATCCCATACCGTTTCCAATGGAAGCTATGATCCCGATTCAGGTAATTGGGAACTGCCGTCTATGGAAGGAACGGAAGAAGCAACCCTTGAAATAACGGTTATATTGGTAGGGGAGGGCACTTTTGCGAATACTGCGGAAATAACGGCCTCCACACCAAATGATGGGAACGAAGAAAATGATTCGGCGACGGTATCGGTTGTGGTCGGACCCAAACTAGATGATGAATGCGGTTTTGTCTTTAACCAGTTCTCGCCCAATGGGGACGGGACCAACGACTTATTGGTCATCAACTGTTCGGAGCAGTTCCCCAATAATTCCTTGGAAGTGTACGATAGGTATGGAAACCAAGTATACTCGGCCAATGGCTATGACAATTCCTGGGATGGTACCGGAAAAAATGGAAACCTTCCAAAGGGGACCTATTTTTATATCCTGAACCTAGGGGATGGCTCGGAAGTAAGGAAAGGTTGGATTCAAATCATAAGATAGTAGGACTATGTTTTATACATCGGGCAGCTTAAAGCGTATTTATTTTCTGATGGGAATCGGGATGTGGCTATTCGCCACTACTTCCGCCCATGCCCAAAAGGAACCACAATATACCCAGTACATGTACAATATCGGAAGTTTTAACCCGGCCTATGTAGGATCCGTAGAAAAAATGGAGATCGCGGGGTTGTACAGGGCCCAATGGATAGACATCGACGGGGCACCGACCACTATTCGTTTTGGGACCAACATTCCTTTTTCCAACGGGAAGAGCGGGTTGGGCCTTAATGTGGTGAACGATCGATTGGGACCATCCTCACAAACCTATTTTGACCTTGCATATTCGTACCAGGTACAACTTTCGGAAGGCACAAAGTTGTCCTTTGGTATGGACGCTGGAGGTTCGCTATTGGATGTCGATTTTTCCAAGGGATCTTTTCAAAACCCGAACGAACCGGTCTTGAACGGGCAGAACATCAATAAATTTTATCCTACCTTGGGCGCTGGTCTCTTTATGTATGCCGAAGATTGGTATCTTGGGCTGTCCGTTCCCAACTTTTTGACCAATGACATCTATGATGATGAGGTGGCGACCATTGTGGAAGATAAGGTCCAGTTTAATTTTATCGGGGGGTATGTCTTCGATCTTTCGGAAGGATTGAAGTTTAAACCGGCCGTGCTACTAAATTACTTACAGGGATCTCCGCTCAACGTAAACGTTTCCACTAACTTTTTGATCAGTGATGTGGTTACCGTAGGGGCGTCCTATAGATGGGACAATGCGGTCAGTGGCTTGGCAGGGGTACAGGTATCGAATGGTATTTTTATGGGCTATTCCTATGATTACAATACAAATGGCCTTGGAGAGTACAATAACGGCTCCCATGAGATCATATTAAAATTCTATCTGGGAGGTGGCAACAAGGGCAAGAACGACAATTATAAGATTAAGGGAAAACCGAAACAGATAGATTCCCCAAGGTTTTTCTAAAAATACGGCAACATGGAATTAAGGATACTGGTTTTGTTTTTTTTACTTACCATCAGCTGCTTCGGACAGGATAAAAAATCCAAGGCGGACAACCTGTTCTTTGGGTATGCCTATAAGCAGGCCATAGCTGAATACAAAAAGGAAATGGCCAAAACGCAGCTTGATAACCAACAATATCTGAATCTGGCGGATGCCTATCTCAAAACGGGCGATTATAAAAACGCCGCAACCACCTATACCCTTGTGTACAAAAGGGATTCTACGCTCTCCAACCACAATTTCAATAAAATGCTATTGTCCATCGCCAGAACGGATGGAATGGAACGGGTAAATGCCTATCTTGCTACCAAAAAGGCGCTATTGCCCGCCGAATGGATCGAGAATGCCAACTTTAATGCGGAACTTTTGGATTCTGACGGAGGCGATGGTCTAAAATATGAAATTCTCAATATTAGGGGAAATAGTGCGCAGGCCGACTTTTCACCTACATTTTATGGGGAGAAACTGCTATTTACTTCCTCTCGGAGCCAAAAATCCAAAGATCTTTACATTCCTTCCGGAGAGTCCTTTATGGATATTTTTATAGGAAGGGTTTCCCAAAATGGGGATATCCTTAACGCCAATGCCTTTAACGATATGCCCCCATCAAAATTCCATGAGGCCACGCCCTTTTATTCCCAAGAACTGGAAAGCATCTTTTATATGTTGTCCAATGCGGAAGATGGCGAGCTGTCTTTTGATGAAAATGGAAAGAATGCCTTGGCCATTGGAATGGTGGATCAAAAAGGGGTGTTCAAATATTTGCTAAGAGATTTGGGAACTTCCTTTTACTATCCATTTTACGATGCACCCACGGGAAAATTGTATTTCTCTGCAAATTTTGGGGATAGCTACGGAGGTACCGATATATATTATGTGTATACCAACCAGGGGCAGATCATGTCCGCCCCGGTAAATTTGGGACCTAGGATCAATACGGCCGGGAACGAGATCGCTCCTTTCGTGTTCGATAACAGTCTTTATTTCTCTTCAGATGTCTTTTATGGGCTGGGCGGTATGGACATATATAGGTCCAATCTTATGCCAGACGACAGCTTCAGTATTCCCGTTAACTTGGGAAGGGAGATAAATTCCACTTATGATGATTTTGGATTTATCATAAAGGACAGTTCAACCGGTGGATTGATGGGCTATTTTGCCTCCAATAGGGAAGGGGGTAAGGGAAAGGACGATATCTATAGTTTTAGCGTGTCCGAAAAACCCGGTCTAAAAACACTGGTATTGAGCGGTACCGTCGCCAAACCGTCTGGAACTGCCATTGATAGGGCGGCGGTAAGGGTATATGACATACAAATGGAACTTTTAAAAGAGGTATACACCAGTGAAAATGGACAGTACCATTTGGAAATTCCATGGCGTGATTCCATTTTGGTGGGGGCAGCAAAGGAACGTTTCTCCAGCTTTACCAAGGCCTTGGACGGAAAGTCCCTGCAAGCCGTGAACAATGGCAGGTTAAATATTTCACTTACGCAATTGGAAGATCTGATCGCCGAAAAGGAAGGGCAGACCGTTATAAAATTGAACAAATTCTTGTTTGATAGGTCTAAAAGCACCATAACACCTGAAATAGCTGGAGAATTGGACAAAGTGGTCGCAGCTGTCAAGGATTTTCCCAAACTTCAGTTGCGCATTGAATCACATACCGATAGCCGTGGCGGAAGCAGTACCAATTTTAAATTGTCCCAACAACGGGCGGATGCCATCAAAAAATATCTATTGGACAATGGGGTCTCCACTTCAAATATCCTTTATACGGTCGGATATGGGGAGGACAAAATCCTGAACAATTGTACCAATGGTGTGTATTGTCTCGAAATGCTGCACCAACAGAACGATCGATCTCTCATCGTTGTGCTAAACTACGATCTGCTCTTTTGAAACTACTATCTTGAAAGTTCACAGCTTTGGCAATCCTTTACCTTACCGTAATAGGTTTCGCGATATTTGTGCACCGTACGTAAGGGGATGCCGAAAAAGGCTTTTTTGATATAGGTGACCTTTGTGTAAAAATTCCCCATTTTTTCCGTATAGCGCTTCTCGTTTTTGGTAGTCCTAACGACGTGTATCAGTTTCATTATGCGTTTTTATTTTGACCGACTCCAATGGTTTGCCGATCGGTCGTTTATTTGGGAGGTGGGTGGAACGTGGAATGTCCCGAGGGCTGGAAATAAGCATGGAACCTCCCATAAATTTCCCTCATAAGAGCACAAAGGTCGTAATTTCTGGCCAAAATATCAAGTTTTGCGGCCATCAAACCATTTTAAGGGTCGGCTGAAGCCTTATTGCAGGAGTATCCAGCAATAATAAAAAGCGAATAGGGAAAGGAAAATTATCCCGATATATGTTAGCGTACGAAGTCCCCTTTTCGGTCTGTAGGCCAAGGGAAGGTCGTTGCTCATCACGTTCCGTAGGTTCATGTAACCGATCAATGGCGCCAGTACAAAGGAAATAAAGGTGGCCACCGCAACCAATTGCCCCATGTTGGCACTAAATAGTCGGACAACGGCAAAATTGATCGTTGCCAAAAGCAGTACCGCCAAGGCAAAATTGGGCCTGTTGGCCTTTACTTTGGGCGAAATGAATCCAACTATATCCAAACTGACCCTGGCAAGGGCATCATGGGCGGTTATACAGGTACTGAACATAGTGGCAAAAGCCGCTGTGGCGATCAGGGGATAGGTCCATGACCCAATATGGGCAGTGAAGAGTTGCACCAACTGATCGGAGAAAGTCACGGCATTGCCACTGATGGCCGTATTGGTTCCGTAGAGGGTCAACCAACCGATGATCATGAAGAAAAGGGCCAAAAGGGCGGTAAGCATATACCCCACACGAAATTCCTGCAAGGCTTCCACCAAAGGAAGTATTTTATTGCTCACCTTTACCTTTTCCAAAGTCCATAAACTTATCCAACTGGAGGTTTCTACGGCGGTCGGCATCCATCCGATCAGGCCGATCAGGAACAGTACCCCAACTTCATCAAATATTGCGGGAGCTTCAAAGCCTGGGGAAGGGACCGCTCCCCCTTTGGATACAACCAGAACCGTGGTGATAAGCAGTGCCAAAAAGAGGATGGAAACTACCAATTTTAAGGAAGATTCCAAAAATTGATACTTGCCCACGATCAACAGGGCGCTGATAAACGCGAACAATCCCAAAGCCGCCATATGGACCGGCAGTTCCCTTATACCAAAAAGATTTATAAAGAGACCTGCCGTAACCACGTAGAGTGTGGCCAAAATGGTAAATATTGAAATTAGGGTCATAAAGGCATAAAACCAAAAATAGCCCTTACCGCGGTTGCGGTAGCCTTCTATGATGGATTTGTTGGTTACAATGGTGTAGCGAACCCCGAATTCAAAAAAGGGATATTTAAGGAGGTTTGCCAAAATGATCGGGATTACCATGATCCATCCATATTGTGCACCAGCTTTGGTGGACAGTACAAGATGGGAAGTTCCTATGGCCATACTCGCAAATAAAAGGCCAGGTCCCAAGTTTTTCAGAAGGGTTCTTATCGGTGGCATTTAGAGGGTCGGTTTTAGGAACTAATTTAGCTTTTTTTTGCTCTGGATTTATTTTTCCCGATATTTTGTAAAATCAGTGATCGTAGGATAGCAATGGGGTGACATAAGAAGGTTTTTTAGTTTTCCAGCATCCCTATTCTATATAGATCCTTTCCCCATAAAATTTTGGTTGTGTATTGAACACAAGGTCTACGAAGACCTTTACCCTGGCAAAATACTCCCTGGACCTGACCTTTAGCCCGTCACTGCCCGAAATATCGGTAGCATTGTAGCCCACCGCTTTAAGGCCCTTTCGCTCGGCAAGGAAAATGGCCCGCTCATTGTGGAACTGTTGTGATATGACCGTCACACTTTTGAGGCCAAAGACATATTTGGCCCTGACCATGGAATCCAGTGTGCGGAAGCCTGCATAATCCAAAATGATCCTGTTCTCCGGAATGCCCCCTGCCACCAGATCCTTTTTGATCGAGCCTGGCTCATTGTAATATTGACTGCCATTATCCCCGCTCACCAGTACAAAATCGATCTTACCCGCCCTGTAAAGTGAAAGGGTTGCCTTTATTCTGTTGGTGTAATACGGATTGGGACCTCCGGTCGTAAGTTTTTTTGCAGTGCCAAGTACCAGTCCTACCTTGTTTTTGGGAATGGAGGCCAGATCGTCATATATTTTATCTCGGGCCGTATAACTAATGATATGGTTGCAGAGGCCCAATACAATTCCCAAGACGACCAAGATCCCGATGGCCAGGAACAGCAATTTCTTCTTCATGGGAAAGGTACTTAATGATATGGCCAAAGGTAATAAAAAGCTAAGACGGTATGCAGTCGCAACATTGATGGGTCAATTTAAACGGTATCTACCGCCTAGGCTTGGGTTGCAGGCAATTTCAATTTTTAAAAACAAAAATAGTACAATGACCGTATGGTCCAAAATCCAGAACCGGGAAGAGCGGCTGTTACATCGGACTTCCTTAGTTTTTTGATTTTTTGTTCCTCTTCGCTTCTTTTTTTTCCTTGGGCGTCAAAAGGGGTTCTTTTTTGACGTTTTTCTTTGCATCCTGACTTTTTGCCATTGGTATAAATTTTAAATAAAGCTACGGATTTTTTTAGTGCACGGAGTGTGGGACTCTAATTTTTTATGTTACTTTTGACATTCATTTGGCAATGAGGTCTGCCTTGAACCGTTCCCTTGGAACTGATGACATCTACGTTACCGGCCATTGGCCACTGTGGAACCGTTTATAAAAGACATCATGAAAATCAGTAGATCCAAGCATTTTTTTTCCTCAATTGAGCAAATCCCCTCTTTCGTATATCTTTTTAAATGGCTCGTGATCTGCACCATTTTAGGGGCGATCGTAGGAGGTATTTCGGCATTTTTTTTACTTTCCCTGAATTGGGCCACCAACTGGCGCGAATCCCATTTATGGATAATCGCCTTGCTTCCATTGGGAGGCTTCATTATAGGTATTTTCTACCATTTGTACGGTAGCAGTGTCGTTAAGGGAAACAATCTTTTGCTGGAGGAGTTTCATTCTCCCAAAAAGATCATCCCATTTAGAATGGCCCCCTTGGTGCTATTTGGAACGCTCATAACCCATCTTTTTGGGGGTTCGGCCGGTAGGGAGGGAACGGCGGTACAAATTGGGGGTGCCGTAGCCGATCGGTTCACCTATTTTTTCAAGTTGTCCGAAAGAGATCGTAAGATCATGTTGATAGCGGGCATCAGTGCAGGCTTCGCATCCGTCTTCGGAACGCCTCTGGCCGGGGGCATCTTTGCGTTGGAGGTCATGGTGTTGGGAAGGATCAGATTGGATGCGATCGTTCCAAGTTTTTTGGCCGCCGTATTGGCGGACTACTTTTGCAGGATATGGGACGTACCGCATACCCATTACGATATTGGTGCCGTGGTGGATATGGATCCCATAAACCTGCTATGGGCCTTGTTGGCAGGAATTATTTTTGGACTGGTGGCCATGTTTTTTTCGCGCAGCACCCATTTCTGGGGCAAGCTGTTCCAGTCAAAAATCCAGTATCCGCCATTGCGACCCGTTGTGGGAGGGGCCATATTGGCCATTGCCATATTGTTGACAGGCTCCACAAAATATATAGGACTTGGTATTCCCACCATTGTAAATGCCTTTCATTTTGAACTCAATTCGTACGACTTTTTTTTAAAATTACTGTTCACTTCCTTTACGTTGGGTGCGGGGTTCAAAGGAGGGGAGGTCACGCCCCTATTTTACATAGGGGCCACTCTGGGCAATGTGCTTATCTGGTTCATTCCGTTGCCAATGGGACTTTTGGCCGGAATGGGGTTTGTAGCGGTCTTTGCCGGCGCCACCAATACCCCCATTGCCTGCACGGTGATGGGAATAGAACTTTTTGGCTTGGAGGCTGGCGTGTTCATTGCCATTGCCTGTAGTGCGGCATACCTGTTTTCAGGGCACTCGGGCGTGTATGGCTCCCAAGTAATAGGCAGTCCGAAGAATTGGGATTACCAAGGGGAAAAAGGGCTGTTGTTATCCGAGATCTGGACGAAGCGCAAAGGGAACGTAAAGAGTTAAGACTGTTCTACGGTATCCAGTTTGTTTACTGATTTCGCTACCATCATTGATACGGCAGCATCTCCCGTAACATTTATGGTGGTCCTGCACATATCCAACGGTCGGTCTACCGCAAAGATCAGGGCCAGACCAGCTTCCGGTATCCCGGCCTGGGCCAGGACGATTACCAGCATCACCATCCCCGCACCTGGTACGGCGGCGGATCCGATGGATGCCAACGTAGCGGTAGCAATGATCCCCAATTGGGCCGATAGTCCTAGATCCATCCCAAAAGCTTGCGCAATAAAAACGGCCGCTACCGCTTGGTACAGACTTGTACCGTCCATATTTATAGTGGCGCCAATGGGCAGTACAAAGCTTCCCACTTCCTTCTGCACCCCCAAATGTTCCTCAACACGTTCCATGGTCACGGGGAGGGTGGCGGCACTGGAACTGGTGGAAAAGGCCAGAAGCTGTGCCGGGGCGATGCCCTTAAAGAAAAAGGCAGGGGTTTTTTTGGTGGAGAACCATACCATGGCGGCGTAAACGCATAACATCAGGGCAAGACCAATGAGGACCGTTAAAGCATACATGCCCAAGGCCGTAAAAAGATCCGGACTGGGAGATTCCACTACCAAGGCGGCCAAGAGTGCAAAAACCCCGTAGGGGGCCATTTTCATGATCAGATCGATCATCTTCAGGATTACCTCATTGAAACCATCAAAAAAATCCTTTACCGGTTTTGCAGTGGATTCAGGGATAAGGATAAGCCCCAGACCAAAAAAAACGGCAAAGAAAATTACCTGTAGCATATTGGTATTGTCCGATGCCGCCGCAAAAATATTGCTGGGCACAAGATCTTCCAAAGCTTGTAAGGGTCCCGATCGTTTTTGCTCCTGGGCCACGGCTATTTTTCCGGAGACATCGCCCTGATAACTGTTCAAAAGGTCGTTTCGGGTAACTTCCGAGATGGCCAATCCAGGTTTAATAATGTTCACCAGCACAAGACCGATCGAAACCGCCACGATAGTGGTGCCGATAAACGTAAGAATGGTGCGGGTACCCATTTTGGACAACTTGGAAATGTCCTTCAGGTCTGAAATTCCCTTGATGAGCGAGGCCAAGATCAAGGGAACGGCGATCAGTTTAAGGGAATTGATAAAGATGTTCCCAAATGGTTTTATCCAATCCCTTATAAAAGCGGCGCCCCAGTTAAAATTGGTGAGCAACAGTGCAAATAGAACCCCTGCGGCCATTCCCAAAAGGATCTGCCAGTGCAGGGCCAATTTTTTTTGTTTCATTTCCCTTATGCGAAAGTTTGGCGTCCATACTTCCATCGGATTCCATAGCGAATGACCATGGGGCGTACAGCGGTTTAAATGTATTTCATTGGAACCACATATTTCCATTTTTCCCACAATTTTTTTCGGTTGCCCTTGGCATATCGAAATGTCCGTTAAAGGAGAGGAAGTGAATTCTTTTAAGAGGAGTAGGAGGGTAGGTATCTTGTCCTATTTGAAGCGTTTTAATTTAAACTCCCCTTCTGTCAAGGAGATAGTGCCGTTTTCGGCGTTATATATCGAACCGGAAAAAGCGCCTTCCATATAGATATCGGTAACTTCGGTAAACCGAATCCAAGAATTGGCCATGGCATCGGGAAAGGTGAGGAGTAGGACATTTTCATTATAGGTATTGTAAAGGCGCCCCTGTCCGTCCAGATAGGCAACTACAAATAGATCGGGTTCAACGGTGGTAGGGGATGCAGCGTTCGAATAGGTGGTGCCTGCCACAAAGGGGACATCGCTGGCGAGCGAAAATACCATGTTGTTTTTGCCGCTTTCCCGGATATTCTGGGTACAGGCAATGGAAACCACATAGGTGCCATCATTGGTGGTATTGTTAAAATTACCGCTTAAATTGGCGCCTGAGACATCGTATTCGTAGGTCAGGGGCTCATTGTCCATGTTCACCCTGAAATAATACCCATCAGGATTGTCGTTGCCATCGGCATCCGTTCCGGTCCCATCATCGGAAGAAGAACAGCTGACAAAAAGAAAACAGGGGATCAAAAGAAATATCCTAAAAAAGAAGTGCATTGCCATAAGGAAAAAGTTTATGGTGCAAGGTATTTCAAGTATACCGCTCGGGAAATGCTCCTTTATTTTTCGCGCAGTTACATCTATTATTCGTGGACATCGACCTATTGAACGATTTGGACATTCTTGGGAAAAGTTTAGATCACTTCGTTATAAACTTGTCATAATGCCCATCCCAAAAGCAAGGAACTGCATTTTATGGTCTGAACCTTCGAAGGTATCCGTCAATGCCCTGTTGTACAAGGCCCTTAGTTGAAGCGACCAGTGTTCCCCGATTCTGTATTCCGTTCCCCCGCCTATAGTTGCGCTGAGAAGGTAGCCGTTTGTTTCCAGGTCGTTCTCGAGGGCAATTTGGTTGAGCAATCCAACATCGGCAAAAAGCTTCCATTTCCCTGGAAGGAAATACTTTCTTAAGCCTATTGGGATTTCTAGGAATTGCATCCGGATGTTCTCCGGATCTGGGGGAATCGCCCAATCACAGACGGCGCAGTAAAACGTGCCCGTGAAATTTTTTTGGGAAAACTGTAGGCCAAGGTTGACGGACATGTCCGATGTAAGGAATTTTTCAGCTTGAAGCCCCAAACTATAATTAGTTCTGTCGTAGGAGGCGATATACCCCATATAATTGCCGAGGTCTATATTTTGGGAGCTTATATTGTAATCCGAGGATAGGGTCACACCCAATCTAAGCGATTTCGGACCGTTCTGGGAATGTAATGTGAAACACATCAATAGGAATAATATGATCCAGGTCTTGGGCATGGTTCAACGGTTTGGTCATTCACTAGATATAAAATAGCCGCTAAGGTTGCTTCCTTAAACTGGGTTTTTGCCAATAGTCCTCTATTTTTGACAATAGTGCTCGATGAGGTCGGCTTATACCGTTGATCATATGTCGTTTTTGTAGGCGGTGTTAATTTTTGGGAAGACGTTTGGTGATCAGGGCAAGTTGCCCCATATGATTTGCTTGGTGCTCCATCACGTGGAACCAGGCGAACTGATTGCTCATAGAGCCGTTATCGGCCGCAAACCAAGTATCATCCTTTGTTTTTAAAAGGGTTTTGGTCTTTTCCCTGACCTTATCATATATATCCAGATAATACCCGATCGGTTTCTCCTTTAACTTTTTCCGAGCTGCATCGCCAAGATTGAGGGCTACCTCCCATTCGGCATTTTCTTCGTCGGTCAATCCCCTATTTTCAAAGGTGTAAACTTGATAATAGGCTTCCGTGGCCGCCAAATGATAAATGATCGCCCCGATACGATTGGATTCGTCATCCATTAAAAAGTCGGTACTTTCCTGATCTAAATTCTTTACCATCGATTCTACCCGTCCCTTAAGGTTGTCCAGCATAACGATCATGGTGCCTATGTCATGGCTATACCCTTCCGGAGGTTCTATTTTACGTTGTGCCTGTAAACAAAGGCTAAAAAGGAATATCGGCAAAAGAAAAGGTAAGGCTTTCATCTGAAGTGGTTTATATTTCTAATGTAGTACATGTGCTCTAATTATGGCTTGTTCTTAACATCCCCTTAACGCATTATGGAGTAACGGAAATTTTTCCCATTAGAAAGTTTAACCCTTTCATTTTAAGATAATCCTTATGACGGCTACTTATCCGGATTTGGGAAAGAATGCTACGCCAAATATATATTCTTAGCCAAAAATCGTTACATTTAGGGATGTGTTGTGGC
This sequence comes from uncultured Sediminicola sp., assembly GCA_963974715.1. Classification (GTDB taxonomy): domain Bacteria; phylum Bacteroidota; class Bacteroidia; order Flavobacteriales; family Flavobacteriaceae; genus Sediminicola. Next base: position 191,094 of record CAXBDK010000007.1, on the reverse strand, counting down.
CGGCCATTATGAACTCTTTTTTTGTAAGGCTGGCTGGATTTAAATCGATTGAATAATGAGTGGATACATTAAACAATTGTCAACTATACTTCTGACGTCCCTTTTGGTTGTTCTTTTTTTCTGCAAAACATCAGTATGGTCACAAGATATTGATCGCTCACATATTATTAAAAAAAATGATAGTTTTTATGGTCCTTTAAGGGAAAACATACATCTGCATTTAAATAAAACCGTGTTCTCCAAAGGGGAAAATATATGGTTTACGGCCTATGTGCTTGATCAACGCACAGAACTTCCATCAATAGAAAGCGTTAATCTGCACGTGTCAATTTTGGATGCGAAAGGATCGGTAATAGATCACAAGATGATATTTCTGCAGGATGGAATCGGATATGGTACGTTCACTATAGATTCCAGTTATACCGGTAAAGATTACTACATAGAATCGCATACAACTTGGATGAAAAACTTTCCAGTTTTAAAACCTTATATACAGGAATTTCAGGTATTTCAAGAAGGGATCGTCCATGACCCCACAAGGAAATTATCGAACGATATAGTCATAGACATCTATCCGGAAGGCGGAAAACTGGTGAAAGATGTAAACAACACTATTGGATTTCAGGTTTCCGGACATTCCTGGAAAGATGTATCCATAGAAAATATAACATTGGTAGATGAAATGGGCCATGTCCTTAAAGATAATTTAGTGGTCAATGACCATGGCATGGGAAAGGTCACTTTTTTCATGGAAGCTGACCGCCATTATTCTTTGAAGGTGAAATTAAAGAATGGTGTATACGTTGCCCAGGAGCTTCCGATGGCGGAAACACTGGGTATGGTGCTGCGCATGAATTCCATCGATCCGGATAAAATTTATGGTGAGATCGAAACAAATTCCAAAACATTGAACGAAATCCATCAAAAACCAATTTATATAGCCGTGCACAAAAATGGTGAGATTTCCGTACAAGAGCTCATGATCAAATCTGCATTGAACTCTTTTATCATGAAGAAGTCCCAGCTTCCATATGGGGTAAATGCCATAACGGTTTTTGATAGTTCCTATCGTCCAATTTTGGGCCGTTTGTTCTTTAATGGGTATGGTGCCGAGAAAACCATTGCTGATATAAACCTGACATATGAAATGAACGAGTCTAAAGATTCACTTAATATAGATCTAACTTTGACAGACCCATATGAGGGAAGTATGTCGTTAAGCATATCCGCCCTACCGTTTGAAACTATTTCGTATGCTCCCGACAATTCCCTAATTTCTTCGTTTCTTCTAAGGCCGTATTTGGGTATTGAAGGGGCACAACCAACTGATTATATAGCTAAGTGGAACCGTAAAAGTTTGTTCGATCTTGATATTTTACTGCTAATTCAGGGGTGGGGCACCTATAATTGGGATCAAATTTTTAACGGCCCCTCGAAATATAAATATGCTTTTGAATCAGGGGTGGACGTCCGCGGAAAAATATTGGATGCCGATCTAAAAAGGGAAGAGTTTGTTTGGGGGTATACCAATGGACTGGGCGCTCCTTTAATTTTGCCTATTGAGCCCGATAAAAAATTTCAGGGCAATGCAATATTGTTTAAAGGGGATTCTTTGAGAATTTCGGTATTGGACGCAAAGAGATCCCTTAGAAAACCGAAGGCGGAAATTGAATTTGTGAATATTGGGGATAAGGATTCCCCAACGGGAATACAGGTAAAACCCTCTGAAAGAAAATCGTTCACCAAAACGGACGGCATGCCTATAATAATGCCAAATGTACTTCAAAAAAGACCCCAACCGGAAAAAACCATTTTTTTGGACGAAGTGGTGGTCACCGATCAAAAATTAAAGGATTTGCGGATCAATTCCGCGGTGAACAGCGGAAGAATAATAACCGATGACGATATTAAAAGAAGGGTAACGGTAGTAAATTACCTGAGCACATTGGGGTATAGGATTAAAATAAGTGAGGGAAGGGTAACGGTCCTGTCGAGAACGCCACCCCCTTCCTCCATAGCGCTTCGTGTACCGGTCCCGGTGATAATTGGGGGATTGGTAAGTGATGGCACCGATCTATTGTCGATGCCATTGAGTAGGGTTCAGTCTATTGTTTATGACAATGCGGGGTATGGATTTATTTCCTTAAACCTACGGTCGGGACATTATATTTTGGAAAAAAAGGAACGTTATATTTCTTTTCTGATCGAAAATGGATTCAGCAGACCAGAGGAATACTACAATCCTGGTTATGTAGATCATTTCCATAGCACATTTCGGAACTATGGAGCGTTGGACTGGCATTCTCAGGTAATTTTAAATAAAAACAGACCTACCACAATCAAAATTCCGGTAATGGATCAAAATGAAATTCTCCTGTATATTGAGGGGATGGGTTCAGATGGTAAATTGATTTCCACATCCAAGCGAATTCATGTTTTGGCCGACTGACGCAAATCTGTAGAAGAGGTCCCGTGGGTAAGGAAGACCACGAATAAATTTAAGAAGACTATTTTAAAGCTAAGGAGCAAACGAGGTGTGCAAAAGTAGTGGCCTCAAACAAAAAACCCTTAAAAATCAGCAGATTTACAAGGGTTTGTGTACTCGAGGCGGGACTTGAACCCGCACGGACTAATGTCCATTGGATTTTAAGTCCAACGTGTCTACCAATTCCACCACTCGAGCATCTGCTTTCGCAGCGTATCCACCATTGGTAGAACGTGGATGTTGTGGAGCGAAAAACGGGATTCGAACCCGCGACCTCCACCTTGGCAAGGTGGCGCTCTACCAACTGAGCTATTTTCGCATTTGTAAAGAACAATCGCCACAAAGGCGGCATCTTCCTAAGATGCGGATGCAAATTTAATACAATTCTATAAAAGGCAAAGGAATTTTTATCAAAAAGAAATAAAAAGTTGGATTTTCCATGTCCCCCGATCAAGTCCTTTGCAAAAGCCGTTAAAAACCAAGCATCTAGGGCCTGGCATGGCCCTACCCTTTTTTCTGCCGTGTCAACAGCCGCTTTATTTCGTTCAGTTTCATCAGCGCTTCCACGGGGGTCAGCGTATTGATGTCCAAGTCCAACAGTTCTTCTTTGATCTGTTCCAAAAGCGGGTCGTCCAAATTAAAAAAACTGAGCTGCATCTCGTTCTGGGCCGTTTTTAAGGTGTCCGTAAGCTCTTCATTGGAATGGGATTTCTCCAGTTTCTTAAGGATCTTATTAGCCTTTTGGATCACTTGTTGCGGCATACCGGCCATTTTGGCCACATGGATCCCAAAACTGTGCTCGCTGCCGCCAGGGGTGAGTTTCCTTAAAAAGAGCACATTGTCCTTTAGCTCCTTTACGGAAACATTGTAATTTTTTATTCTTGGGAAACTACTGGCCATCTCATTGATCTCATGGTAGTGGGTGGCAAAAAGGGTCTTCGCCCTAGCGGGATGCTCGTGTAGGTATTCGGAAATGGCCCAAGCGATGGAAATACCGTCATAGGTGCTCGTACCACGTCCAATCTCGTCCAACAGTACCAAACTCCTTTCGGAAAGGTTGTTAAGGATACTGGCGGTTTCGTTCATCTCTACCATAAAGGTGGATTCGCCCATGGAAATATTGTCGCTTGCCCCCACACGGGTGAATATCTTGTCCACATACCCAATAGTGGCCGCCTCCGCGGGAACGAAACTGCCCATCTGGGCCAACAGCACTATGAGGGCGGTCTGCCGCAATAAGGCCGATTTCCCGCTCATATTGGGGCCGGTGATCATGATTATCTGTTGATCTTCCCTGTTCAGCAGTACGTCATTTGCAATATAGATGTCACCTAGGGGCAATTGTTTTTCGATCACGGGATGCCGTCCGTTTTTGATGTCCAGTTCCGTGGTATCGTTCATAATGGGGGCCACATATGAATTTTCCCGGGCCAATTGGGCAAAGCCACATAGACAGTCCAACTGCGCCACCAATTGGGCATTGTTCTGTACCGGGGTTATATATTCCTGGATCCACACCACCAACTGCGCAAAAAGCTGTTGTTCCAAAAGCTGTATGCGTTCCTCGGCCCCAAGTATCTTGGATTCGTACTCCTTGAGTTCCTCGGTAATGTAGCGTTCCGCGTTTACCAAGGTCTGCTTGCGTATCCATTCTTCCGGCACCTTATCCTTATGGGTATTGCGAACCTCTATATAATACCCAAAAACGTTGTTGGAAGCGATCTTAAGGGAAGTGATGCCCGTACGTTTGGTCTCTCTTTCCAACATCTGGTCCAGGTAGTCCTTTCCGGTATGGGCCAATCCCCTCAGTTCGTCCAGTTCCGCGGAATGCCCTTTGGCGATGGTACCGCCCTTTAAAATGTTGGCGGGGGCATCCTCGCTCAGCATTTCCTTGATCTTGCTTCGTAGAAGGTCGCAGCTGTGCAATTGGTCGCCAAGCAGCTTTACCGCTTCTTGCGGACTCTTGGTAGTGAGCTGTTTTATGGGCACCACGGCTTCCAGGGAATTCTTTAACTGGACCACTTCCTTGGGACATATCTTGCCCGTGGCCACTTTGGAGATCAAACGCTCCAGGTCGCCCATCTGTTTGATGCAATGTTGCAGTTTTTGGAGGGTCTGGTGATCTTGTAACAGATAGGCGATCACTTCATGCCGCCGCCGGATCTTTTCCAGGTTTTTAAGGGGCAGGGCCAACCATCTTTTTAGCATCCTCCCACCCATGGGGGAAATGGTCTTATCGATCACATCCAGGAGCGTCACCGCATTTTGGTTGGGGGAGTGGTAGAGCTCCAGGTTCCGGATCGTGAACCTGTCCATCCAGATATGCTCCTCTTCGGCAATGCGCTGTAAGGTGCCCAAATGCTGTAAATGGCTGTGCTGTGTTTCCGATAGGTAATGCAGGACCGCGCCCGAGGCCACGATTCCCTCCTTTAGGTGGTCTACCCCAAAGCCTTTGAGCGTTTTTGTCTTAAAATGTTTGGTAAGCGTCTCCAATGCGTAATCGTCCTGAAAGATCCAATCTTCCGTATAAAAAGTATGGAAGTGCTTGCCAAAAGTTTCCAGGAAATCCTTTTTGTGCGTTTTGGATACCAAGACCTCGTTTGGCGAGAAATTCTGTAACAATTTATCGATCTGTTCCCCGTTTCCCTGTGAGGTAAGGAATTCCCCGGTACTGATGTCCAAAAAGGAAACCCCAATGTTCTTGTTGCCAAAATGGACGGCACACAGGAAATTGTTGTCCTTGGCGTTTAGGATGTCGTCGTTAAGGGCCACCCCAGGGGTCACCAGTTCCGTCACCCCGCGTTTTACGATGGTCTTGGTCTGTTTTGGGTCTTCCAATTGATCACAAATGGCCACCCTATGTCCGGCCTTTACCAGTTTTGGGAGGTATGTGTTGAGCGAATGATGGGGGAAACCGGCCAGTTCGGTACGGTCGCCCCCATTGTTCCTATGGGTAAGGATAATGCCCAATATCTTTGATGCCTTCACGGCATCTTCCCCAAACGTCTCGTAAAAATCCCCTACACGGAACAATAGCAGTGCATCGGGATATTTGGTCTTGATGCTATTGTACTGTTGCATCAAGGGTGTTACCTTCTTTGTGTCTTTAGAATTGGCCAAAAGCGATTTTATTAATTCACTAAGTGAGATTGTTCAACGAGGATCCGCCATAGACGGTCGGGCCCGGGTCGAAACGTTATTCTGGTTTATGCCCGCTCCGAACTTGTTGCGTAAAATTGTTTTGGTCGGGATATTTCGGTTCTTTTTTGCGTCTTCTTCCACCCAGTGCGGTTCTCACCACACCGGCTATTTTGGGGACCGATGAAAGGACCATGGCGCAACAAAAAACGCCCAATGCAATATTCCCAAAACAAAATCCGAACCGTTTCTTATTTTTGCGGACGGTGTTAAGGAACGAAAATAAGATATTCCCAAGGTGCCTCAAACCATTGTTGATATTTGGGAATAACTTTCCCGTTGGATGGGCAAGGGTATTTCTGAAGGTGTCCTATCAAATGGGTTAAAAAATAATAAGATGCGTAAACTGGAAAACAGGGAATTGCCAAGGTTGGATATAGATGGTTTCAAAGAGGCCGAGAAGACCCCATTGGTAATTATATTGGACAATATCAGGAGCCTTAACAACATAGGGTCCGTATTTAGGACGGCGGATGCCTTTTTGGTGGAAAAAATCTACCTCTGTGGCATTACCGCCCGCCCGCCCCATAAGGATATCCATAAAACCGCCCTTGGGGCGACCGACAGTGTCCTTTGGGAATACAGGGAGGAAACGTTGCAACTGGTAGGGGAGCTACGATCGCAGGGGTATAATGTCCTGGCGGTGGAACAGGCGGTAAATTCGGTTTCCTTAAACGATTTTGGTATAGTTCCCAAGGGCAGATATGCGCTTGTCTTTGGCAATGAGGTAAAAGGTGTGGCCCAAGAAGTGGTCTCCGCTTGTGATACAGTGGTGGAGATACCCCAGTACGGTACCAAACATTCATTGAACATCGCTGTAAGCGCGGGGATAGTGGTTTGGGATATCTGGAGCAAAATGACCGCAAATAAAAAGACCCGATCATAAGGATCGGGTCCGGAATATAAAGTCTGAGTTAGTTAGTTTTGCTTATGCACATGCAATTAAGCAAAACCTTTTGGTCTGTGCAAGAAATCTGTGAAAATTATCTTAAATCTACAGGGAAACGGTAAATTGTTCCAATTGGTCCAGAATATGGGCATAATCGCCCGGACTGCTGACAAAATCAAGTTCGCTCAGGTCTAAGATCAGGCGTTTGTTTTCTGGCAGCCCTTTAATAAAATCCTGATAGCCCCTGTTGATCTTTTCAAGATATGTATCCTTTATATTCTGTTCGTAGGCCCTCCCGCGGACTTTTATATTTTCTAAAAGTCGTTGGGTATCCTGATGGAGGTAGATCAGGATGTCCGGTCGTTTTACTTCCCTGTGCATAAAACCGAACAGTTTTCGATAGAGGGCGAATTCCTCTTTTTGTAGGGTGATATTGGCAAAAATCAGCGACTTGTTCAGGTCGTAATCGCTCACCATAAAATTCTTGAAAAGGTCAAACTGGGAAGTGTCGTCCATAAACTGCTGGTACCTATCGGCCAAAAAGGACATTTCCAAAGGAAAGGCATACCGATTTTGATCTTCATAAAATTTTGGCAGGAAGGGATTGTCGGCAAAACGTTCCAATACCAGTTTGGCATTGTAATCATCCGCGATCATTTGTGCCAAGGTGGTCTTTCCGGCCCCAATATTGCCCTCGATTGTAATGAATCGAAGTTTTGAAAAAAGTGCTTCCCTACTTTTATAGAGGATATGTGCCGTTTTCTCCAAACAGCTCTGATCTTTGCACTGTTGCAATAGGTTGCGGGTGTCCTTTTGTAAAATGGGATGGTATAGCTGTGGCGCAATGTCGGCCAAGGGCCTGAGCACAAAGCGTCTTTTTTCCAGATTGGGATGGGGAATTGTCAGATCTGGGGAGTCCAAGATCAAGGAACCGTAATACAATATGTCTATGTCCAGATTTCGGGAAGCGTACCCTTTGCCCACTTTTCGCTCCCTTCCCAGTTGGGTCTCGATCCCCAGGTTCGTTTCCAACAATTGTTGAGGGGTGAGGTCGGTTTCCAGTGAGATGCAGGCATTGTAAAAATCGGCCCCCTCAAAACCCAATGCGGGGGTCTGGTACACCTTGGAAATTCCCAAAATGGGACCGGCCCTTTTTTGGAGCAGGAACACCGCCCTTTGAAGGTTCAGCAATTTGTTGCCAAGGTTGCTCCCAAGGGAGAGGTATACGGTGTTGGAATTTTTCATACCTACTTACTTTTTTCATTCTGTATGATTTTTCGAGGTTTCTTACGAGTTCGGAACGGAGCGTTGGTATGGAAGTTTTGTTTTATCAATGTTGGGTTTATGTTTAGGAAAAAAATTAAATGTGTTTGAACATTGCGTTGGACTAACTAATGCCTCTAATTTGATTTGCTAACGATATATTTTCAATATTCGGTTTTAAAATATGATTCTGTGGTAATTGTAATTTATCAAAAGCCAATTCCTCAAATTTTCTGAATCCACCATCTAATCCCATTTTTTCCAAATACTTCATTTTGTTCTTGTTTACTTTAATTGAAAAATCCTTTTCAAAATAGATTAAGGACTTATCATATGCAGTGTGATGTAACGAACATAAACCAACGCCATTTGATATATCATCTGTTCCAATTTCATGTGAATGTGGTACAATATGAGCAGCTTCAATTAACTCTAATTGTATTCCGCACATTGCACATTTGTTGTTATATGCATCATAGACTTTCTTTCTAAAATTGGAATCTCGCTTATATCGAGTATGGGTGACAACGAGTTGCTCGTTACCTAAAGAAATTGAACCGGCAAAATCTTCCACATTCTCATTATCCGAGAACTCGACTAATTTAACCAATTCAGATTCATCCAAATTGTGAATCTTACTTATGTTTTCAAGATATAAACCTAAATATTCAGGCTTGAAAGAAATTACAGATTGGTGGTTGTTATCTACATAATTTGCAATCTTATTTTTATTGGCGAACTCTTGTACTGAAAATCTCGAATATACTGATACAGTTTTGGCTTTACTCGTATCCATAAAACCAACATCAAATCTATTATTAAAAATTAATGGGTCCCAAGCTGTAAATACATTTTCGTCAGCAAAAAAACCTAGCACAATAACATTTATTCTAGAGTTAAGAGCCTGTATGAGTCCTTGGGAATTAGAAATTTGAATTCTGCACTCATCTTGGTTATCTCTGTTATTCCCAGATTCGTGAACATTCCGAATTAAGATATAAACAGTTTTTTTGTTGATTGAAAATCGATAGGGATTCCGTCCATCAATGTAAACTACGTTATCTGAATAGCTTTTTAAACTATCGATAAGTAGATACTTCAAGTCTGATTGGTTCAGAATCTGAGTATTCCTGGTGCTCATTATTTTTAAAATATTGTTGTTTGATTTGTTTAGCGAAAGAATAGGCTAGTTTAGGTGGAACAGCGTTTCCTACCTGTCGCCATTGTTCACGGTAATTACCTAAAAAAATATGACCATCATCAAATGATTGAATTCGTTTTATTTCTTGAATCCTCAAGAATCTATTTTTCCAATGAAAAGGCCCCATATTATTTGAGTGACTTGCCTGAATAGTCCAAGAAGGTCTTCCTGGAGATAATTTTAACAAAAACGACCAATAACGCGAACGCCATTTGAATATAGGATTTGGATAGCCTCTTTCTTTAGTAAAATAAAGATAGTTGTCTCCTGGTGGAACTAACTTTAATAAATCTTTATGTTTAGAACCTGCTTGCATTTTTTCATCTTCAGGCCAGTCAAAATCGATATCTCCAATGACATCTTCACAAGTAACCCAAGAAAGAGTTTCCTTTCTTGTTTTATTGGGATCAGAATGTGTTGGTTTGGGATATTTGAAGTCTTCTAAATTTTTTTTCACACCAATGCAAATAAATCTCTGTCTTGTCTGCGCCACACCAAAATCAGCGGCATTTACTACTTGGTGAAAAATTTTATATCCTAGTCTTTCACTTTCTTCCTCAACCAACTCTAATGCTGCCCTGTGGGGTTTGTACACAAAACCGTGTACATTTTCAAAAAAGAAGAATTTCGGTTTTAACTCTTCAACTGCTCTAAAATAATTTGATACAGTCGTAAAGCCATCCATATCATCTATTCCACGCTCTTTTTCTTTTCTATAAAATCGTGATTTTGAAAATGGTGGACAGGGAGGGCCTCCAACTAACCCATCAATTTCATAATGAGATTCTTTGATTTTTTTAAAATCAATATTAATTATGTCATCACAAACAACTTCACAATCTGGAAAATTTTCCTGTAAAGATTCACAAGCTCTATTCCAAATGTCAGAAGCAAAAACGGTTTGAAATCCTGCTTTTTCGAAGCCAAAATCAATACCTCCTACGCCTGAAAATATGCTAACTATTTTTGGCTTACTCATATATTGGAAATTAAATGTTCAACAATAGATTTTCCTAGGAGCGATGGTACGGCATTTCCTATTTGCTTTTGAATGGAACGTCTCGTGCCAACAAAATGATAATCTTCTGGAAAAGTTTGTAATGCTGCAATTTCAGGAACCCTTAATCTTCTATTGTTCCAATGAAAGGGTCCAACCCAAGGTCCTGGTTGCGCGGCAATTGTCCAAGAAGGTAAATTTGGATGTAATTTTAATAGAAAACTCCAAAATCTCTTATTTGCTTCAAATTTTGGATTTTGATGCCCGTCTCTTTCAGTAAGTGCAAAATAGTTTTTGCCTGGAGGAATTTGTTTTAGTTCCTCATCATAAGTTTTACCGGTTGTCAATTCTTCTTGTTCAAAATATTTATCATCATCAAATTTTCCAATCCAGTCAACTACTCGTTCGTGTGGTTTTAATGCTTTATTTAGCATTATTTCTTTTTGGTCTCCGTGCGTTTTAATCGGTTCGCCTGTTATTCCCTTTTTTGATGCGATAAAAAAAACTCTTTTTCTTTTTTGTGGTACACCAAAATCTAAAGCATTTGCTTTGTAAATAATGAACTTATATCCAAGTTTGTCGATTGCCTCTTCTAAATCTGATACAGCTTGTTTATTCTTTGGATGTAATAAACTTTCAACATTTTCCAGTAAAAAACCGTCAGGCGACAAATCCTCAATCATACGCAAATAGTGACCTATCATATTTCTCGGGTCTTCACTGCCGAGCCGATTTTTGTGGGTTACCCAGTATCCAGCTTTAGAAAATGGTTGACAAGGTGGGCCACCAACTAAAATTAGCTTTTCAGGATTATTCTCTCTTAGTATTGAAGAGTAGTCTGAAGCGTTTATTTCCTTGATGTCTCTGTGAAAGTGTTTTGAGTGGAAGAAATATTCGTTTTTTCTCATTGAAGCCACACTATCCCTGTCGAAATCTAAACTTGAAATGACCTTGCTTCCTGCTAGCTGAGAGCCTATATCAAGCCCACCAGCCCCTGAAAAAAATCCGATAGTTTGTATTTTGCTGTCAATTATTTCATCAACTTTGTCATTTACGGTATAACCTCTGTTTTTATATCTAATTTCGAAAAAGTCTTGTTTTGTCTGTTTAAATTCTTTTTCAAAAAGTCTTAATTGCGACTCCTCTAAAAGCGTTAAAAATTCTCTTTCTATTTTATAGGTTGCAAGCATAAATTTTATTTTTTCTTTTTTAAAGATTCAACTAGCAAATCTTTAGCTCCTACGTTCAATATTTCGCCAATCCTGTACAGGTCTTCAATACTCGGCTGCCTTCTATTTTGAACATAAGAATTAACCATATTATAACTTTTCCCAAGTTTATCGGCTAACCAAATTTGTTTAATTCCTTTTTCTTCTAAAACCTCTTTAATCCGATTCATTTCAGAAATATTGCTAAAGGTCAAATATAATATGGTTATTTAATATCTCATGATATGAGCTGTAATGTTATTAACAAATTTGATAGAGTACGAAGGGCAATCTTTTTTGATTTTTTGAGCCTTGCCTATTGAGTTGGAAAAAAATTAAATCGTGCTTGACAATGAGGTGGATTTTTCAGCTTACAGGTAATGGTAAAGACAAAATAAATAAAAGAAACCGACTTTTACAATAAGTTGTAAAAAACCCCTAAAAATTGATCTGTAACATATCTGGTTTTTGTGCGACTATATAATTAGAACTCGTCTTGAGTTGTCCATATCCGCTGCAAATTTATCTTTTGCACCCATTTTTTGTCTTTTTCTTGCTCCGTAGCCCTGCTATGCAACCCCAAAAAGTCTTCAACTGGGCACAAAACCTTAAATTTTCGCTTGGATCCAACAACTCAAGACGAGTTCTTGGAGTAAATGTAAAGACTTGATGCTTACAATGGTTATCTTTGTAACCCGAATATTAATTTTGATTTGATGAATTTTTTAAGAAATTTACTCGCCTCCATCATTGGGGGCCTTGTTGCATTTGGGATTCTCTTTTTAATGTTCCTGATTTTTATTAGCCTAGTGGGAAGCGCCGATGATGGGGTGACCATTAAGGACAATACGGTTCTTGAACTTCGGCTGGATTATCCAGTTGACGATTATATAGGAAGCGGCGCCACCGATCCCTTTTCCTCGTTATTTGTAAATTCACAGGGCCTGAACCAAATACTTCATGCCATTGCGGTGGCAGAGGATGATGCAAATATTCTGGGGATCAGCATCAACAGTAACTATCTGTTGGCGGGCATGTCACAGACCCATGCCATCAGGGAGGCGTTAAAGGATTTTCGAAATAGCGGAAAGTTTGTATATGCCTATGGGGATTTTTATCTTCAGAAAGATTACTACCTATCCAGTATTGCCGACGGGATATACCTCAATCCAGTGGGTGCCCTTGAGTTTAAGGGGCTTTCCTCGGAAGTGCTGTTCTTTAAGGACCTGCAGGATAAATCGGGGGTACGGATGGAGGTCATCCGACACGGAAAATACAAAAGTGCCGTAGAACCCTTTTTGTCGAATACCATGAGCGACGCCAATAGAAACCAGATACAGGAACTGATCGGTTCTCTGTGGTCCACCATGGTCCATGGTATTTCCGAGGAAAGGAACATCAGTGGGGAAAACCTCAATATCATAGCGGATACCCTTGGGGGGCGAACCCCTGAATATGCAAAAGCTACCGGACTTATAGATGATATCCTTTTCAGGGACCAGTATGTGGAAAAGCTTAGGGAAGCCTCTGGATTGGATACGGCCGAAGATCTTAACTTTGTGTCGTTGGACGACTATGTCCTGCATTCGTCCAAGACCAAAATAAAAACGGGAAGCGATAAGATAGCGGTGATCTACGCACAGGGAGAGATCATTTACGGAGAGGGCGGCCCCAAGATCATCGGCCAGGACATCATTACGGAAGCCCTGATCGAAGCAAGGGAAGACAAAAAGGTAAAGGCCATCGTACTTCGGGTGAACTCCCCTGGAGGTAGTGCGCTTACTTCGGATATTATCTGGCGGGAGGTGGAGCTTACCAAGGAAATGAAACCAGTGGTGGTCTCCATGGGCGATGTTGCCGCTTCAGGGGGCTATTATATTGCCGTCGGTGCCGATAAGATATTTGCTGAACCTACCACCATTACAGGGTCTATAGGGGTTTTTGGGGTAGTTCCCAATATTACCGAGCTGGCCGCTAAAATCGGGATCAATGCGGAACAGGTAGGGACCAATAAAAATTCGGTCGAATATTCCCTCTTTGAACCCATGGATCCCACCTTCAGAAAAACGGTACAGGAAGGGGTGGAAGCTACCTATCAGACCTTTCTGTCCAGAGTTGCCCAAGGACGTGGCATCAGCATTTCCGAGGCCGATAGTTTGGCCCAGGGCAGGGTATGGAGCGGAACGGATGCCAAAAGATTGGGTCTGGTGGACGAATTGGGAGGGCTGGAGGATGCCGTTGAAGAAGCCGCTTCCATGGTGGGACTATCCTCCTACGGTATCAAGAATTTTCCGAAGTACAAAACGGGACTGGAACAGCTAATGGAAGATTTGGGCGGTACCAGTGCCAAGGCAAAACACACATTTTTGGAGGAGGAACTTGGAACGGAACTGTATTCCATCCTCAAAAACCTGAAGTCGTCCATGGACCAAAAAGGGGTACAGGCAAGAATGCCTTTTATGCTTAATATAAAATAGGATGACCCTTAGGGACAGGAAAGCTGCACATACCATTTATTTATATCTGGGGGCGTTGTTCATTACTTCCCTTGTGGTCTCCAATCTTATCTTTCAGAAATTTTTTTATTGGTACCCTTTCGGGGAAGGGACCACCGTCTTTGGGGCGCCCCTATTTGTGGTCTCCGTTGGTATACTTCCCTATCCGCTTACCTTTTTGATAACGGACCTGATATCCGAGATCTATGGGGCCAAAAAAGCGAACCGCATCGTGACCACCGGTATCTTTGCCTCTTTTTTTTCCATGGGAATCGTGCTCTTGGCCAATTATGTGCCCGCCACGGCCACATCCCCCGTAAACGATGCCACTTTTAGCAATGTCTTTGCCCTTTCCCCGATTGCGGTTTTGGCTTCCATGATGGCGTATCTGTTGGCACAATATGTGGATATTGCCATTTACCATTTCTGGAAAAGGATCACCAATGGAAAATTGCTCTGGGTACGCAACAATTTTTCCACATTTGCCTCCCAGTTTTTGGATACCTTTACGGTAGTGGGCCTCTTGTGCATTTTTGGGATCATCCCATGGGATATGTTTTACGGACTTGTAATAAGCGGATTTATTTTTAAGGTATTTATCGCCCTTCTCGACACCCCTTTTCTGTATTTGTTCGTATATCTTTTTAAAAGGCGCTTTAAATTAGGGGAAGGACAGGAAATTGACATGCAGGTATAATAATATCCGTTTTTTTTAGTTGTGGCAATAGGATTTCATGACGTGGACAAAGGTTGATAACGGACCATAAAAATATGATGAAATGAAAAAAAAAGTTTTAAAGATCGTAGGAATAGTTTTACTCGTTTTTGTAGTGGTCCTGGTGGCAGCCCCCTTCTTCCTAAAGGGAAAGATCACCCAGATAATCAAGAACAAGGTAAACAATAGTATAAATGCCACGTTTGATTTTGCCGATGCGGACCTCAGTCTCTTCCGCAATTTTCCCAATGCCACCGTCAGTCTCGATAATATTACCCTGATCAACAAAGCCCCCTTTGAAGGGGATACCCTATTTTCATCAAGGGAAGTAGTGCTCAGCATGTCCATTAAGGAACTTTTTAAGGACGAAAATGAACCCATTAACATTCGAAGCCTTAAAGTTGACGGTGCCAATTTGAACATAAAGGTGAACGAGGAGGAGGCTGCCAACTACGATATCGCCAAGGAAACGGAGACCGATCCCGCCACCCCTGAAGCGGAAGCCAGTAACTTTGAGCTATCATTGCAATCCTATGAAATATTGGATTCCAATATAGGATATCACGATCTTTCTTCCGGAATCCAGTTGCAGATCAATGATATGGACCATTCCGGTACGGGCGACCTATCGCTGGAAAAATCGGAACTGGATACCAAGACTAGCGCATTGGTATCCTTCGGAATGGACAGTACCAATTATCTGGACAGAAATCCGGTAAAATTGGATGCCCTGATCGGGATCGACCTTGTGGAAAATAAATATACTTTCCTTAAAAATGAGGCCTTGGTGAACCAATTGGCCCTTGTGTTCAATGGTTTTGTAAAATTGAACGAGGATAACCAAGAGGTAAACATCAATTTTAAGACCCCCTCCTCAGATTTTAAAAACTTTTTGGCGGTCATCCCAGCGGAATATTCCAAAAACATAGAGAACGTGAAGACCACCGGAAATTTTACGGTGGCCGGAAATTTTAGCGGAACGGTAGATGAGGAACACATCCCGAAATTCAATATTAAGATCAATTCCGAAAATGCGTCCTTCAAATATCCCGACCTGCCCAAGGCGGTGAGCAATGTAAACATAGATACCGAAATATTCAATACCACGGGGATAACGGAGGACACTTTTGTGGAAATCCGAAAACTTTCATTTATGATCGATCAGGACCGCTTCAATATGGTGGCCAAGATCAGTGAGCTGATGGGCAATACCAAGGTCAGCGCCCATGTGGACGGAAGGATGAATCTGGCAAACATCTCCCAGGCCTATCCAGTGCCGGGCGACCTGAACCTAAAAGGAATCCTAAATGCGGATATCACCACCGCCTTTGATATGGCCTCCATTGAGAAAAAGCAATACGAAAATACGGATACGAAAGGCACGCTCCAATTAACGGGCTTTGAATACGCCTCTGCCGAAATCCCCAATCCCGTTAAACTATCCAGTACATCCGTTACATTTAATCCCAAGACGGTTACCCTGAACGAACTGAAGGGCAGTACCGGCCAGACCGATTTTAACACCACCGGAACCATTGATAACCTGTTGGGTTTTATGTTCAACGATGAAAAGGTGGAGGGGAACTTTAACCTTAAGTCCGATACCTTTGCGATTTCCGATTTTATGGTGGCGGACACAGAAGGGGAAGGCGAAAAGCCGGCCAATACCGAAAAAACCCAGGTCGCTGCCGAGGAAAAGATCAAAATCCCTTCCTTTCTGGATTGTTCCATTGCAGCGTCGGCAAATACGGTTATCTATGATAATATCAAGTTGCGCAATGTATCCGGAAACCTGTCGATCAAGGATGAAACGGCCACCCTTTCCAACATGACCTCCAGCTTGTTCGATGGAAAACTTTCCCTAAATGGGAAGGTGTCCACCAAACAGGAAACCCCCACTTTCGACATGAAACTGGGGATGGATGGCTTTAAGATCGCAGAGACCTTTAAGGCGTTGGAAATGTTCCAGGTACTTGCCCCTATCGCGAACATTCTTCAGGGTACCCTGGATTCGGATATCTCCCTTTCAGGCAACCTTAAAGATGATTTTACGCCCAATTTAATGACCTTGTCGGGTAATATCCTGGCCAATCTGATGACGGAAAAAATCAATGTGGACGATTCCAAATTGCTTTCCAGCTTGGATGGAAAACTGAATTTTATCGATTTGGAAAAGTTGAACCTTAAAGATTTAAAAACGGCCTTGAGTTTTGATAACGGGCTGGTAAAGGTGAAGCCTTTTACGATCAATTATCAGGATATCGCCATTGATGTAAGTGGGGGGCACACATTTGACCAGAAATTGGAATATGCCGCCACATTACAGGTGCCCGCCAAATATCTCGGTTCCGAGGTAACGGGGCTCCTTGCGAAACTGGGCGACTCTTCCCTGGAAGGCCTTACCATTCCCGTTACGGCCAATATCGGTGGACAGTACAACAGTCCCACCGTTACTACCGACCTCACGTCGGGGGTAAAGAACCTAACGGCCCAACTGGTAGAGATCCAAAAGCAAAAATTGGTAAATCAGGGCAAGGACAAGGCGCAGGACCTTATCGGTGGCCTTTTGGGCAGGAACAAGGATACGACGGCTACGAAGGGCAATGAAGATGCCAAGGAGATTCTGGGAGGACTTTTGGGAACTAAAAAACAGGATAGTTCCGCAGTGAAAAAAGATACCGCTACGGCCAAAAAAGATGCCGTTAAGGAAGCGGCCACCAACATCCTTGGCGGACTTTTAGGGAAAAAGAAAAAGGATACCGTAAATTAAACGATTTCAAGGGCTATATAATAACCTTCGCTGCCCCGAACATTAAAGACGGTATTGTCCGCAAATATGAGGTACTGCCCCTTGATGCCCTTTAAAACCCCTTTATAAGAAGGTGTTTTGTCAAGGTTAAGGCTTTTTACATTTGTTGGATACTCAAGTACCGGAAATTCCATATGGGTCTCCAGCCGATTTTCCATAAAATAGGGGAGCGCTTCCGCAGGAATGGAAGCCTTTAGCTGGGTTCTATAGGCAACAAGATCCTCGTCCTTTACCGAATTGGTGAGCATTTTGCGCCAGTTGGTCTTGTCCGGGATATGTGCCTTTAGGGCAACCTCCGTGATACCGGCCAAGTAGCGGTTGGGCACTTCCACGATCTCTATGGCTTCATGCGCCCCCTGGTCGATCCATCTTGTAGGAACTTGGGATTTACGGGTAACCCCCACTTTGATGCTGCTGGAATTTGCCAAATAGACGATGTGGGGCTGTAACTGTACCCGTTTCTCGTAATCAAGATCCCGGTCGGCAATATCCAAATGGGCAGTGCTAAGTTCGGGCCTCAAGATCCAGTCGCCCGCAGAGGGAATCTCAAAAAAGCACTTTTTGCAAAACCCCTGTCGGTATATCGGAAGATCTTTCCCACAGTTAAGGCATTGGAAATGCAGAAAGGAAATGGCCAACTCCCTGTCCAGTACCTGGTTTACGTTCAGAAAATCGTTCTCAAAGACCAAATAGTATTGAATGGGATTTCCCATTTCACTTTGCATTTTTTGTAATACTCCCTGGAATTGCATAAAAGCATTTATTTTAAGGTAATTCAATTTGAAAATGATAACTTTAGGTGCTGTTTTTTAAGAATACCAAACTAACTTAAAGACCTGACATTTTCAGGATAAAGATACCGAAAAATGCCAATACCGTTGTTCAATTCAATAGCTTCCTGGTTGTTGAAAAAGCGCTACCATCAAATAGAACTTTTCTTAAAGTACCCTGAAGAAGTGCAGGAAGAAGTGTTGCGGCAACTGCTCACCTTTGCACAGGATACCGAAATGGGAAGGAAAATGGACTTTTCCTCCATTCCCAATTACAGGACCTTTGCAGAAAGGGTCCCCATAGTATCCTATGAAGAGATCGAACCCTATATTGAACGTACCCGTAGAGGGGAGCAGAATATTTTTTGGCCTACATCGATCAAGTGGTTCGCAAAGAGCAGTGGTACCACCAATGCCAAGAGCAAGTTCATACCGGTAAGTGCCGAGGCCTTGGAAGACTGCCATTACAAGTCGGGAAAGGACTTGTTGTGCCTTTACCTCAACAACAATGAAAACAGTCAACTGTTTACGGGAAAAAGCTTGCGTCTCGGGGGCAGTAAGGAGCTCTACAAGGACAATGGTTCGTTTTTTGGGGATCTTTCCGCCATTTTGATCGAGAACATGCCATTTTGGGCAGAACTGAGCAGTACTCCCAGCAACAAGGTTTCCCTTATGAGCGAATGGGAAACTAAAATGAGTGCCATCATAACGGAGAGTGTGCACGAAAATGTGACCAGTTTGGCCGGTGTGCCCTCTTGGATGCTCGTATTGTTGAACAATGTGCTGGAAGAGACCGGGAAAGGCAATCTTTTTGAGGTGTGGGAAAATTTGGAGGTTTACTTTCATGGTGGGGTCAATTTTGGACCCTATCGGGAACAGTACAAAAAATTATTGCCCAAAAAAAGCTTTAATTATTACGAGATCTATAATGCCTCAGAAGGCTTTTTTGCCATACAGGACCGGAACAATGCGGACGACCTTTTGTTGATGTTGGACTATGGTATATTTTACGAATTTATACCCATGGACAGTTATGGGACTCCGGAGCAAAGGGTCTTGCCCCTGTGGGAAGTACGCACCAATGTAAACTATGCCATCATTATAAGCACCAACGCCGGACTATGGCGCTATAAAATTGGGGATACGCTGAGGTTCACTTCCACGGATCCGTACCGCGTAAAAATTACGGGCAGGACAAAACACCATATCAATGTCTTTGGGGAGGAACTCATTATCGAGAATGCCGAGGACGCACTCCGGAACTGCTGCAAAAAGACCGGTGCCGAAATAAAGGATTATACGGTGGCCCCCATTTTTATGAACAATAGGGACAAAGGCGCCCATGAATGGGTAATAGAGTTTAGGAAACCTCCCGAGGAGATCCGTTACTTCACCGAGCTTTTGGACAATGCACTTAAATCTTTGAACTCTGACTATGAGGCCAAACGTTACAACAGTATGACATTAAAGATGCCATTGGTACATGTGGCAAGGGAACACCTTTTTTACGATTGGCTCAAGACAAAGGGTAAATTGGGAGGGCAACATAAGATTCCCAGATTGTCCAATAAAAGGGACTATATCGATGAATTGCTTCGCATGAACAATTAAATTCGGAATATCAGGTATTATGGCACACCTTTATTGAGCGAAAAATAACACTTTACCCATGGCGGAACGATTGGTGATTTTGTCGGACATGTGGGGGGCAAAAAGAGGGCCTTGGATCACATCTTACCTCGGCTACCTACAACAATATTTTGACATAGTTTTTTATGATTGCCAGCAATTGGCCAATATGGATATTCCCGTAGAGACGGAGGAAAACATAAGGGAGGCCTTTAGAAAAGAAGGAGCAGCAACAGCGGTGGCCCATCTTTTAAACAGGGAAAGTGGTGGGAATTCCCATTTTTTGGCATTTGGTATTGGGGGTGCCATTGCAATGCGGGCGGTCAACAAAGGCCTAAGGATGAAATCGCTCTATGCGGTATCCTCCCCAGAAATACCCATGGACATCCGCTCCGCAAACTTTAGGGTTACCCTATTGTACGGCAGCAATGATACCGACGTACCTGTTGTGGAATGGGAATTGGCAAAGGACCTAGATTTGGAAAGGGTTCCCCATTTTGGGCATACACTGTATTCGGATGAAAAGATCATCCAAAAAATCTGTCGGGAATTATTGGGCAGGTTAATTAAAAAGCAGCTTCCCGTCTAGGAAGCTGCCTTCAATTTTTTAAGGGTTACAAAGGAAAGTTTTTCTTCCGCATAGGATTTTGTAACCTTTAAATTTCTTTCATCGCTACTGGGAAGTTCGAACATGGCATCCGTAAAGATGGCTTCGCACAGTGATCGTAGTCCCCTTGCGCCCAGTTTATATTCTATCGCCTTCTTAACGATATAGTCCAATGCCTCATCCGTTATCTTAAAGGCAATTTCATCCATGGCAAACAATTTTTCATATTGTTTGATAATGGCATTTTTAGGTTCCGTTAAGATGGCCCTCAATGTCTTTTCGTCCAATGGGCTCATATAGGTAAGTACCGGCAGCCTTCCGATTATTTCCGGAATGAGTCCAAAGTCTTTCAAGTCTTTTGGAATGATATATTGAAGGATGTTGGAATTGTCCAGGTTCTCCCCTGCTTTGGAGGCGCCGTAACCCACTGCCTGCATGTTCAATCGTTTGGTGATGTTGCGCTCGATACCATCGAAGGCCCCTCCGGCAATGAACAATATGTTCTCGGTATTCACTTCTATAAACTTCTGGTCGGGATGTTTTCGGCCACCTTTGGGCGGTACGTTCACTACCGTGCCTTCCAACAGTTTTAGAAGTCCCTGCTGCACCCCTTCGCCCGATACGTCGCGTGTAATGGAGGGATTATCGCTCTTCCTGGCGATTTTATCGATTTCATCAATAAAGACGATACCGCGTTCCGCTTTTTCCAAATTGTAATCGGCGGCCTGCAGCAATCTGGTAAGTATGCTCTCCACATCTTCTCCCACATAGCCCGCCTCCGTAAGGACGGTCGCATCCACTATGGCCAAGGGAACGTTCAGCATCTTCGCAATGGTCTTTGCCATCAACGTCTTTCCCGTTCCGGTTTGGCCCACCATGATAATGTTGCTTTTCTGAATCTCCACATCATCCTTGCTATTGGGCTGCAGCAAACGTTTGTAATGGTTGTACACCGCTACCGACATCACTTTTTTTGTGCGGTCCTGACCGATGATAAAGGTATCCAAGAAGTCCTTTATTTCAAGGGGTTTTTTTAAGATCAGTTCGGAAGAAAGATCTCTTTTATCCGACTGTTTGGATTCTTCGGCAACGATCCCGTGCGCCTGTTCTATACAACGGTCACAGATATGGGCATCCAATCCAGCTATCAAGAGATTGGTTTCGGGCTTTTTTCTTCCACAAAAGGAACATTCTAAATTTTCTTTCGCCATAACAATAATATAACACTCAATTCCCTTGGGTCCCGAATGCGTTTTTGGGTTTGGTGAAGGCGCACTGTGGCCCCTTCACGGCTAATTTGGTCGGAATTATTTGGGATCCCTTACCAATATTTCATCGATCATGCCATATGCTTTGGCCTCTGCGGCCTTCATCCAATAATCCCGGTCGCTGTCGTCCGTAACTTTCTCGAACGACTGTCCTGAATGTTTGGAGATGATCTGATAGAGTTCGTCCTTCAATTTCAGGATTTCCCTTGCGGTGATCTCTATATCGCTTGCTTGGCCCTGGGCACCTCCCAATGGTTGGTGGATCATGACCCTTGAATGGGTGAGTCCGCTCCTTTTGCCATTTTGGCCCGCACAGAGCAGGACCGCTGCCATGGATGCCGCAATGCCGGTACATATGGTCGCCACATCTGGCTTGATGAACTGCATTGTGTCATATATGCCAAGTCCCGCATAAACGCTTCCTCCCGGGGAATTGATATATATCTGAATATCCTTGGAGGCATCGGCGCTTTCCAAAAACAACAATTGTGCCTGCACGATGTTCGCCACTTGGTCGTTGATCCCCGTACCAAGAAAAATGATCCTATCCATCATCAACCTCGAAAAAACGTCCATTGCGATCGCATTTAGCTGTCGTTCCTCGATTATGTTGGGGGTCATGGACGTCGGGTACATGGTGCTTATGATCTGGTCGTAGTACATGCTGTTGATCCCCTGGTCCTTTATGGCGTAATTCTTGAACTCTTTTCCGTAATCCATGATTTTTATACGATGTTTTTTATAAGAAAAAAAGGTGCCGAAAACAGATTTTCGGCACCGTAAAGATACTTATTTTTTTTCGGGAATACTATCCGTACACTTCTTTTACAAAGTTCTCGTAGGTTACTTCCTTGGTTTTTAAATTGGCTTTTTCCTTATAGAGTTTCAATAGCTTTTGACTCATCAACTGTTCCGATAATCTCTTTACCTCCTCTTGGTTGGACAATACCCTTGCCGCAATACTGTCAAGTTCTTCCTCTTTGGGATCCAGCTGACCGAACTGGGCCATCTGGGTCCTGATAAAACCTTTTGCAAAGTCCTTAAGTTCTTCAAATTGGACCTGAAGATTGTTTTCCTGGATAATTTTTCCTTCTATCAACTGGTAACGGAGTCCTTTTTCGGATTTTTCGTATTCTTTTTCCGCTTCTTCTTCCGTTAAGAGCTTTTCACCGGTCATCTGGATCCATTTTTTCAAAAATTCGGCGGGAAGGTCAAATTTTGTGCTATCTATAAAATGCTCGGTGACGTCATTTAGCAATTTCTGGTCTGCCTGCTGTTCGAACTGTTTTTCCGAATCTTCCTTGATCCGTTCGGCCAAAGCCTCTTTGGTGGTCACGGCATCCTTTCCGAAGAGCTTGTCG
Source organism: uncultured Sediminicola sp. (assembly GCA_963974715.1). GTDB lineage: Bacteria > Bacteroidota > Bacteroidia > Flavobacteriales > Flavobacteriaceae > Sediminicola. The sequence goes on along the minus strand of CAXBDK010000007.1, from coordinate 168,199 downwards.
AAGAGCTCTTGGTCCAATGCGGCGGGTTCCGTTTCATTTATCTCTTCAATGGTAAACTGTAGGTCAATATCCAACGCCTCCGCTTTCTCCCTGGAAATTCCCAAGGTACTGGAAAGAAGGTATTCTTCCTTGAACAGTCCCTTGCTCTTAAGGGTCACCACATCGCCCACTTTTTTTCCCAAGAGGGCATCCGTGGCATTTGTGTCCGCAAGGGCGGCCATTTCCACACTTCCTTTTTTGTCGATTCCTTCAGACTCGTTATGGAAGACTCCCGAAATCTCATCGTTCTTGCCAACTTCGGCCTTGCTGATCAACTTTCCGTACTGTTTCTGGATACGTTCTATCTGTTCGTCGATCATCTTTTGATCGGCAACTATCTTATAATGGGTGATCGACTTTTTCGATTTCAGGTCAATTTCAAAGCTTGGCGCAAGGCCCAGTTCAAATTCAAAATCCAGTTCTTCGGAATCCCAGTTGAAATTGTCCCGTTGTTTGGGAAGCGGATTTCCCAGTACGTCCAATTTTTCCTCTGTAAGGTATTTGTTGAGGTTGTCCTGTAATAGCTTGTTGACCTCGTCCACCAATACGGCTTTACCATATTGCTTTTTGATAAGGCCCATGGGGACCTGACCTTTCCTGAAACCTGGAATATTGGCCTGTTTGCGGTAATCTTTTAAGATATGTTCTACCTTGTCCTGGTAATCGTCCTTTGTAATGGCAACCTTTACAACAGCATTTAACTCGTCAATCTGCTCTTTTGTGATGTTCATCTCTGTATCGAATTTTACGTAAATAAAATGGGATGCAAAAATAGAACATTTTAATAAGTTCGGCAAGTTTTTAAATTACTGAATGTCAAACTATAAGTTGGCCTATTTGTCTTCTTTTAAAAGGGAAAATAGAATGGACTGCAATAAGGAGAGCAACAAGCTGAAAATTAAGGCCCACCAAATGTTGCTGACATCAAAGCCGGGAATAAGATTGTCCGCCAAAAGAATGATAATGGCGTTCACGATCAACAGAAAAAGTCCCAAGGTAACAATGGTAATGGGCAGGGTAAGGATGACCAAGATAGGTTTCACTATAAAATTAAGGAGACTGAGCACTATGGCCACCAAGATTGCCGTAGTATAGGAATCTACCGCGACCCCCGGTAGTATTTTGGACAATAGCACTACTGTCAATGCACTAAGGAGTATTCTGATAATTAGGTTCATAGGGTCCGTTTTGGTTGTTAAGGTTTTTTGAGCCACATCAAATATACGTTTTTTTTATGCAACGGCCATTTGCTATCGAATATGATCGTTACGGGAGCATGGGCGCATAATATAAGGTGCTTTTTTTGCTTTGGGGCATCAGCTCCTAATAAAATCCATGGTTCGTTCAAAATAACTTTCTGGGTTTTCCGCATGGAGCCAATGTCCTGCTTTTCCAATGGATTCGACCGTTGCAAGGGGAAAGTGCCGTTTGATCTCGGGCAGATCTGCCTCCGTAATATAATCCGAACGCTCCCCTTTTAGGAAGAGGGTGGGCCCCGCATAGCGATCATCCTCTCCGATATTGGCCCCTATGGCTTCCATTTTTTCGGAAAGGACCTGAAGATTGAACCTAAAGCCCAACTGCCCTTTTTCTTTCCAGTACAGGTTTTTCAACAAAAATTGTCTCACGGCCTTTTGGGGTATGTGCCGCGCCAACTGTTCGTCCGCATCGTTCCGTGATTCCAGATGTTCCGGGGTCAGCGTTTTCAGTCCGTTCAGGATGTCCTGGAGATGGGGCGGATAGTATTTTGGGGCAATGTCGGCAACGATCAATTTCTCCACTAGTTCGGGTATATTACAAGCAAGTTGCATTGCGGTTTTTCCTCCCAGGGAATGGCCCATAACGATTGCCTTTTCCATTTGATGGTGTGCCATATAACCTGCTAGATCGGCGGCAAGGAGCTGGATGTCAAATTCATCGGAATGGAAGCTCTTGCCATGGTTTCGCTGATCGATAAGGTGGGCCTGCAGGTTTTCCGCTGCATATTGGGCCCCTAAAGATTTCCAGTTGTCTGACATTCCTAAAAATCCGTGCAGAATGATCAAGGGTTGTCCCTGTCCTAGTATTTGGGAATGTAGGATTTCCATTATTGTAATTTGTTTAGGTACATGTTCACGACATTTTCCATCCCCAAGTAAAGGGATTCGCAAATAAGGGCATGACCGATGGACACTTCCAATAAGTTCGGAACGTTTTCCTTGAAGTACCGTATATTTTCCAGATTTAGGTCATGCCCCGCATTGATGCCCAATCCAAGGGAATGGGCCACTTTGGCAGCTTCCACAAATAGGAGGATGGCCTTCTTGTTTCCGGAGGCATATGCCTTGGCATAACTCTCCGTATATAGTTCGATCCTATCCGCTCCGGTCTTTGCGGCCCCTTCCAGCATTTTGGTATCCGTATCCACAAATATGGAAGTTCGGATCCCGTTTGCTTTAAAGGTGGAGATTACCTCCGTTAAAAAGTCCATATGCTGTAGGGTGTCCCATCCGGCGTTTGAGGTAAGGGCATCCACGCTATCGGGCACAAGGGTCACTTGGGTGGGCTTTACCTCCATGACCAGATCCATAAATTTTTTGACGGGATTGCCCTCTATGTTGAATTCGGTACGCACAACTTCCTTTAGTTCCCTGGCATCTTGGTACCGAATATGCCGTTCGTCTGGGCGGGGGTGCACGGTAATTCCTTGGGCACCAAAATCTTCCACATCCTTGGCTACCTGTAGCAAGTTGGGCACATCCCCTCCCCGGGAATTTCGCAAGGTGGCAATTTTATTTATGTTTACGCTTAATTTCGTCATTTTATGGGCTCAGGATTATACATCCGCAAAAATACAAATAAGGCATGCTTTTTGCCATTTAAAATTAGTAATTTGCAGTATATTTAATATGTATGGAAATTTTTTCCCACATTCTGACCAATGTTCCCGTCTTTGGATTGGACGATGATATAAAGGAGGTGATCCGTTATTTTAAGGATACCACCCATAGCCATGTTGCCATTTCCCAAGGGGAAATCTTTGTTGGCCTGCTCGGGGAGGTGGACCTGGATATCTTTGAGGCGGGGGAGAAGGTGGAAGCGTACCGATTGAACATGGAAGGCTTTTCGGTATCTTCGGATATGATGCTTTTGGACGTGCTGGAAGTATTCGCACGAAATGGGGCCAATCTTTTGCCGGTCCTGGATAAGGACGGAAAAGTGCTCGGATACTATTGTTTGACCGACGTAGTGTCCGTTTTTATAGAGACCCCTTTTTTTACGGAACCGGGGGGGGTGCTGGTAGTGGCAAAGGGCATCAAGGATTACTCCTTCAGTGAAATTTCCCAAATCGTCGAAAGCAATAATAGCCGTTTAATGGGCGGTTTTATAACGGACATCAAAAACGATGTGGTGCAGATCACCCTTAAGATAGTGGGTACCGACATGAACGATATCATACAGACTTTCAGAAGGTACAACTACACTATTATGTCGGGTAGTCATGACGACCTGTTCCTTGAGAATTTAAAGCAGCGATCGGACTACTTGGATAAATACCTAAACGTTTAGGTCATATGAAGGTAGCCATCTACGGCCAAACATACCAGGACAATGCATTGGAATATGTGATCGAACTGCTGGAGGAACTGGAAAAGGTAGGCGCCCAACCCTATTTTGAGGCCGAGTTCCACAAACTGCTCAACGCTTCGCGAAAATTGCCCCTATACCCAACTTTTACCCATTCGGCCGGGTTGGACAATTCCTTCGATATGTTCGTGAGTTTCGGTGGTGACGGCACCATTCTAAGGGCCATTACCTATGTAAGGGAATTGGATATTCCTATCGTGGGGGTCAATACGGGGAGATTGGGATTTCTTTCTACCTTTAAAAAGGAGGATGTCAGAAAAGTGGTGCTGGAATTTATGTCCGGTGCCTATACCATAGTGGAACGCAGTTTGGTGGAGGTAAGTTCCGATGCGCCCATACCCGAGTTCGGGGAGGTCAACTTTGCCCTCAACGAAATAACGGTCAGCAGAAAGGATACCACTTCCATGATAACCGTTGTCACCCACCTTAATAACGAATACCTTACCTCCTATTGGGCCGATGGCCTTATTGTTTCGACCCCTACCGGCTCTACCGGTTATTCCCTTAGTTGTGGCGGCCCGGTCATCGCCCCATCTGCAAAATCCTTGGTGCTTACCCCCATTGCGCCCCATAACCTGAACGCAAGGCCATTGGTGGTTTCCGACGATACCGAAATCAGGTTGAAAGTGTCCGGTAGGGAGGAATTTCATTTGCTTTCGCTCGATTCCAGGATCGCTACCTTAAAATGTGGCAGGGAAATCAGCGTTCGGAAAGCCAATTTCACCATCAAAATGATAGAATACACTTCCGAGAGCTTTCTGAAAACACTTCGCAATAAACTATTATGGGGAGAGGATCGGCGTAATTGACGGTGGTCCAAAACAATAAATGACCCCGAAAGTTGTTTATCAAAATGGGATTATGGTATATAATATTTCAGTAGGCTAAAAAGCTGAAATGGTTATATTTGCAAACTTTTGGTAATTATGGGAAAAATTTTGGTCGCATTGTTGGTGTTTTGCTGCGGTATGCTGAAAGCGCAGACCTATGAGGTAGGGGTTTTTGCCGGTGGGGCCAATAATATTGGCGATGTGGGGAGGACCAACTATATCCTTCCAAGCGGGCCGGCATTCGGCGGACTCTTTAAATGGAACAAAAGCAAGCGGTATGCTTGGCGGGCGAGCATTCTCTATGGGGAGTTCACTGCGGACGACTCCAAATCGGATATTTCGGCACGGCAACAGCGGGGACTTAAAATGGACAATTCCGTATTGGAAGCCTCGGTAGGACTGGAACTTAATTTTGTGGAATACAACCTTCATAGATTGGGGCCGGCATTTACACCTTATCTGTATACAGGGCTTACCTATTTTAGATATGATTATTCGTATTTCGATGCGGGCCTCCTACGGGAGATAGAGGGGGGGCAGCGCGATGGTGCACTGGCCATTCCAATGACCGTGGGTGCCAAGGCCAGGATAAACCAATTTCTTATCTTGGGAGCGGAAATAGGCGCAAGGTATACTTTTACGGACAACTTGGACGGGAGCAATCCCGTAGGCTCCAATTATGAGGAATTTGCCATTGGAAATATTTTTAGCGACGATTGGTACGTGTTTTCAGGACTTACCCTGACCTATACATTTGGTAGAAAACCATGTTCCGATTGTTTTGAGTGATAAGATGATGAAGACTATAGAAGACGTAAAGGACCTAAAACTGCCCCAACATCTGGCCATTATCATGGACGGCAACGGAAGATGGGCAAAAAAGCAGGGGAAATTAAGGGTTTTTGGCCACCAACATGGGGTAACCACCGTTAGGGAAACGGTGGAGAACTGCGCAAAGATGGGTGTACATTACCTGACCCTTTATACTTTTTCCACCGAGAACTGGAACCGTCCAAAATTGGAAGTGGATACCTTGATGAAAATTTTGGTCTCCTCCCTTAAAAAGGAGCTCAAGACCCTTCACGACAACAATATACGCCTCAATGCGATCGGCAATATTGCCTCCTTGCCCACAAGGGCGAACAAGGAGCTGAAGGAAGTGATGTCGAAGACATCCGTCAATACGGGAATGACGCTAACTTTGGCCCTTAGTTATGGGGCCAGGGAGGAGATCAGGAACGCTGTGGAACAGATAAGTATCAAAGTTAAAAATAATATAATTTCTCCCGAAAATATTGACGAAACCATTATTAATAACCATCTTTACACGCATGATTTGCCAGATGTGGACCTGCTTATACGTACCAGTGGGGAGCATAGAATAAGCAATTTTTTACTTTGGCAGATCGCATATGCCGAATTATATTTTATTGATGTATTTTGGCCCGACTTTAGAGCGCATCATTTGGTAGAGGCAATTATAAATTACCAAAACAGAGAACGAAGATTTGGAAAAACTAGCGAACAACTTAACTAGCGATATGAACAGGTTCATATCCTTTGAACTTTTAACCACCCTCCTCTTACTTTTTATCACAACGATCACCAATGCACAGGAGACCTCTTATGAAGAGGGAAAGAGATATATTCTGGGCGGCTTGGAAGTCACAGGACTACAAAGTTACAACGAACAGACCGTAAAGACCTATACCGGCCTAAGGGAAGGACAGCCCATTACCATCCCCGGGGAGGAAATAAGCGCCATTATCAATAAATTATGGGGCCTAGAGCTTTTTAGCGATATTACCTTTAATATTATCAATATAGAAGGGGATAAAATCTATCTGGAACTCAATATTTTGGAACGCCCCACCCTCTCCGATGTTACCGTATACGGTGTGAAGAACAAGAAAGTGGAAGAGATATTGAAGGACACCGATCTTAAGAAAGGAAAGAAGATTACCGAGAGCCTTATCACCAACACCAAAAACTACCTTCAGAACAAATATAAAAAACAGGGATACCTAAATACGAAGGTAACCATCGCCACGGCGGTGGACACCTCTGAGACCAATGCCCAGAAAATGGTCATCAACATAAAAAAGGGCGATAAGGTAAAGATAAAACGTATCGAATTTGAAGGAAACGAGGAACTCTCGGATAAAAAGTTGGCGAAGGCCCTCAAAAATACAAAAAAGAAAAAGTTCTACCGTTTTTGGAAAAAATCCAAATACATAGAGGCGGACTACGAGGAGGACCTGACCTCCCTAGTGGAGAAATACGCCGAGAACGGATATAGGGATGCCAGGATCCTTTCGGATACCCTGGTAAAGGTAGACGAAAACAACATCAACTTAAAGATTACGGTAGAGGAGGGGAACAAGTACTATTTTGGGGATATCGACTTTGTAGGCAACACCGTTTATACCGATAGGCAATTGAATGCCGTTCTAGGAATAAAAAAGGGCGATACCTATAATGGGGTCTTGCTAAAGGAACGCATTGCGGACGACACCAAGCCTGATGGACAGGATGTCACCAACCTATACCAGAACAACGGATACCTATTTTCCAGGGTGAACCCGGTAGAGGTTTCCGCCCAGAACGATACCATAAATTTCGAGATCAGGATCATTGAGGGGAAAGAGACCTTTTTGAACCATGTTACCGTGGAAGGAAACGACAGGACCAATGACCATGTGATCTTTAGGGAACTACGGACCAGACCTGGACAAAAATACAGTAAGGACAATATTATTAGGAGTATCCGCGAACTGGGCCAATTGGGCTTCTTTGATGCGGAGAACATCAAACCGGACATCGTTAACCCAAATCCCAACGACGGAACCGTGGATATCAACTATAGTTTGGTGGAATCGGGATCCAGTCAGATAGAACTGCAAGGTGGTTATGGCGGGGGAGGTTTTATTGGTACCCTCGGACTTTCGTTCAGCAATTTTTCCCTTAGGAACATATTGAACGGCGAGGCCTATAAACCGGTGCCCATGGGCGACGGGCAGACCATGGCCCTCCGTTTGCAGGCCAGTAGGACCTATAGGGTCTACAGTCTCAACTTCTCGGAACCTTGGCTGGGCGGTAAAAAGCCTGTGAGTTTCAGTATGTCCCTTTCCAGGACCCAACAGTTTGCGTACGATTATGTTAACAGGGACGTAAACAGAGACCAGCAATTCTCCATAACCGGGGTGTCGGTGGGCTTGGCAAAACGACTCCAGTGGCCCGATGATTATTTTACCGTTTCCCATTCCGTGGCATACCAACTTTACGATTTTAAGGACTATAACATAGGGCTGTTCAACTTTGGAAATGGACAGGCCAACTCTTTGGCCTATACCTTTGGGCTCTCCAGGAAATCCTCCGGACCCAACCCGATCTTTCCGATGGGCGGTTCCAATTTTGAGTTCACCGCCAAATTCACGCCCCCTTATTCCCTTTTTAACGGGATCGATTACAAACAATTGAACGAGGATGAGCAGACGGCGATAGAAGAGGGCGATTCCGATGCCATTGAGGATATCGATCGTGAACGGTTTAAATGGCTGGAATTTTACAAGGTGAAGTTTAAGGGCGATTGGTACACCAATCTGGTGGATAAACTAGTATTGCGCACCAATGCCGAATTTGGATTTCTGGGAAGCTACAACAGCGACCTGGGCAACGTTCCCTTTGAGCGGTTTTTTGTCGGGGGCGATGGATTGGGGAATTTTACGCTTGACGGTAGGGATGTGGTGCAGTTAAGGGGATATGAAAACCAATCCCTGACACCCGTTGATGAAACCACCGGGCAACAGGAAGGTGGGGTGGTCTACAACAAATTTTCTTTGGAACTCAGGTATCCGCTCACCTTAAAGCCTTCCGCTTCCATTTATGGGCTCGCATTTTTGGAAGGTGGTAACGCCTTCAACAATTTTAATGAATTTAATCCGTTTCAGATAAAAAGATCGGCCGGCGTGGGATTGCGTATTTTTATGCCCGCATTTGGTCTCTTGGGAATAGATTTTGGATATGGATTTGATTCTGACAACATCCCCGGTTCGGTTGGACCCAGTGGATGGCAGACCCACTTTATTATCGGACAACAGTTTTAAGGGCAAAAGAACTTTCCCAATGGTGCCAACAGATAATCCCTGCTTCTTTAAATAATTTTTATTTTTGGCACGATATTTTCTATGTACTAAAAAGTAAGATATGAAATTGAAAGTTCTTTTACCGGTAATGATGGTGTTCTGCGCTTTGGGCCTTTCCGCCCAAAGGGGCGTCCGTATCGGGTATGTGGATATGGAATATATTCTTGAGAATGTGGAGGAATATAGGGACGCAAGTGCGCAATTGGAGGCCAAGGTGCAACAGTGGAAGGTGGAAGTGGAACAGCGGCAGAGCGCCGTGGAGCAGATGAAAAAGGATTTGATGGCCGAAAAGGTATTGCTCACCAACGAACTTATAGCGGAACGGGAGGAGGAGATACAACTGCTGGAAAAGGAGATGTTCGACTACCAACAGGACCGGTTTGGCCCCCAGGGCGATCTGGTACTTCAAAAGAGAAGGTTGATACAGCCTATACAGGACCAAGTCTTTAACGAGGTACAGAAAATCGGGGCGAATAAAAAATATGATTTTATTTTTGATAGTTCGGCAGATGTCGTAATGTTGTATTCCGAAAAAAGACATGATATCAGTGATTTGGTCCTCAGGGGAATCGCAAGGACGAGAAAGATAAGCAAACCCGCCAATTCCAGTAGGACCGATAACCGTCTGGAGGATTTCGGGACGGATCCGGAAGAAGAGGAAGAAGTGATCAGCGAGGCGCTACAGGAACGTTTGGACAGAACGGAAGCGGCCCAGGAAGCCCGGGAGAAAACGGCGGATGAAAAGAGGGCGGAGCAGCTAAAATTAAGGGAAGAGCGCAAAAAGGCTTACGAGGAAAGACGAAAGAAATTATTGGAGGAACGGGAGGCCAAAAAGAAGGAAAAATTGGAGGAACGGAAGGATACCGATAATGAGGAAGATACCGAAAATAAAGATGATACGGGTAAATAAAGAGAGGGCCCGGTTGGAATTGAACCATTAATTTAACAAATAAACAGTTATTAGAACCATGAAACATTTAAAGAAAATAGCGATAGCCATTGTATTGTTCGTTGGAGCCAGCAGTTTTGTAAATGCACAAAGCAAAGTGGCACACATAAATGTAGAGCAATTGCTGTCACAGATGCCCGAAATGAAAGCGGCCCAAGCGGAACTGAAAAAACTTCAGGAAACCTATAGGGCGGATATAGAGAGCTCCATGACCGAGCTGAAGAACAAATATGCCCAATATTCCAGTGAATCGGCAAATCAGACCGATGCCGAAAACGAGAAAAGGGCCGCGGAACTTCAAGGGTACGACAAAAATATTAAGGAAGCCGAACAGGCCGCTTATCAAGAACTGCAAAAAAAACAGGCCGAATTGATGGGCCCTATCACCGAAAAGGCCAAAACCGCCATTGAAAAGGTAGCTGGGACCTTAGGGTACGATTATGTCATTGACGCCACACAGGGAGGTGGATTGATCGTTGCCAAGGGCAAAGACCTTCTTCCCGAGGTAAAAAAAGAATTGGGATTTTAATGATATCTAAGCACAACAATTAATCTAAGGCCGTACATTTTGTCGGCCTTTTTTTATGCGCTTTTATGAATTCATGATTTTTTAGTTCCAAGAACTTATTATTTTTACGGAAACAAAATATATGGACAATCGCCCTATAGGTATTTTTGATTCGGGGATCGGGGGCACCTCCGTATGGAGGGAAATCCAAAAACTGCTGCCCAATGAGCATACCATCTATTTGGCAGATAGCAAAAATGCACCCTATGGCGAAAAAAGCCCCCATCAGATCCTGCAATTGAGCATAAAAAACGTGGAATTCCTTTTGTCGCGCAACTGTAAATTGATCGTAGTGGCATGCAATACCGCCACCACCAACGCCATAGATCATTTAAGGCAACATTACCCCCTCCCTTTTATCGGGACCGAGCCGGCCATAAAACCGGCCGCCCTCAACTCCAGGTCCAAAACAGTGGGAGTGTTGGCTACCAAAGGGACCTTGGCCAGCGAACTCTTTCACAGCACCTCCAAAAACCATGCGGCGGGAATCAAGGTACTGGAACAGGAAGGGGCAGGTCTTGTGCCCCTGATCGAAGCCGGTATGGTGCACGCACCCGAAACCCGCACCTTGCTTAAAAAATATTTGGGACCCATGTTGGAAGCGGGAATCGATTACCTGGTATTGGGGTGTACACATTATCCTTATCTGAACCCGATCCTACGGGAACTGCTACCGCCAAATGTGGAGATACTCGATTCGGGCGAGGCCATTGCCCGGCAGACAAAGGCCATTTTGGAACGCAACGGACTCCTGAACTTGAACGCAGAGGCCACACATCAGTTTTATACCAATGCCGACCCCTTGGTGCTGCGGTCTTTTCTTAAGGACGTTGAAGTTGCCTTTACTGCCGATTTTTTGGATTTTTGATACACTAAGTGGGATGTACCCTATAATCGAGCATTAAATGATTAAAACGCCTGTCTTCCGGGGGTGGGACTTCATAGAAATGTTATTTTAGTTTTCTTATATATGCCTCGCAATCTTGCTCTGAGGATGTTGGCCAATTTATTTATTTGAAAGGAGTGAGTTTCTACGTAAGAAGATGATGGCCACTCCCACATTTATTTTTAACGGATTCTATGGTAGGTCCTATAGGTAAAGGAATGGGCATGTCTTTCGTCCATCGGATGGAACTCCTCCCGCACCAGTTTCCATTCTGTTGGATCTATTTCGGGAAAGTGGGTGTCTGCTTTAAAGTTTGCATGTACCCTGGTGAGTTCGATGGCATCGCAATAGGGCATGGCCAAGGAATATATTTCCCCTCCGCCTATTATAAAGGGCATGGTATCCTCCTTTATAATCCTAAGGGCTTCCTTAAGATTAAGGACCACCGAGCAATCGGGAAAACCGGGATCGTAATTTTTATCCCTTGTAAGGATCAGGTGTTTTCTATTGGGCAGGGGACGGGGAAAACTTTCAAAGGTCTTTCTCCCCATTATGATATAATGCCCTGTGGTTAGGGCCTTAAAGCGTTTAAAATCGTCCGGGAGATGCCAGAGGAGCTCATTGTCCTTCCCTAGGGCGTTGTTCTCTGCCGCTGCGGCGATCATGGTCAGCCTTCCCAAGAATCCAGCTTTTTGTCGTTTGTTGGCATGGGGTGTGCCATCTCCGTTTCTCTTTGTAAAGCGGCAATTTTGGCCTTTTGCCTGGCCACCAATTTTTCACGCTGTAGCCGTTCCCATTCCCTGCCCATAAATCGCTTCAGCAAAAGGACATTTACTGCATGTACCACAAAAATGAACGCCCAAAGGGTAATGGCCCAAATAAACCAGTCATAAGTCTCCCCGTATTTCAGTATTTTGTTGATCAAGACCAAGAAAACGCTACCGATCAGAAAAATCGCAAAATGACGGTACACGGCCTTTTTTTGCCGAATCCTGATTTGGGCATTTTCCAACATTTCGTGCTGTTCCAAGTCTATTTTGGTGTCCTTTTTATTTTTGGAAAACATGTAATGGCTATATTTGTCCACAAAGATAAGCCAAAACCTAAATATCAGTTTGATCCAGATGCTAAAGATTGTAAAGCAATTCCCCATTTTTGGTCAGTATACCTATGTAAATACCGCAGCCTCAGGGCTTATGTACGATGATCTCCTGGATTGGAGGCAGGAGCACGATCTTGATTTTTTGATCGGGGGCAGCAATCTTAAGTTAAAGGCCCACAAAATGATAGGGGATACAAGGGAAACCGTGGGGAGATTTTTCTCCTGCAAAACGGAAAACGTTGCCTTGGTTCCCAACTTTTCCATCGGTCTCAACATGTTATTGGAAGGATTTGACCGGCAGCACCGGGTACTTTTATTGGAGGGGGATTATCCATCCTTAAATTGGCCCTTTGAAAGTCGCGGTTTCCCCATCGTGAAAATTCCGGTGGACGCAAACTTGGAGGACCATATTTTACAGGCCGTAAAAAATGATGGCATAACCGTTGTGGCACTCAGCATTGTGCAGTGGCTAAACGGTATCAAGGTGGATCTGGAGTTTTTAAAAGGGTTAAAGGAGCAATTTCCCGAACTGATCATCATTGCCGATGGTACCCAGTTTTGCGGAACGGAAAGTTTTGATTTTGGGGCATCGGGAATCGATATAATGGGGGCCAGTGCCTATAAATGGTTGCTCGGGGGGTATGGGAACGGGTTTTTTATGTTCAAGGAGGACATCGAACAGCATTTTGCGGTAAAGACCATTGGGTTCAACTCTTCGGGTCTCAATGCCAAGGACAATGAAATACCCTTTGTAAAGCTTTTGGAACCAGGGCACTTGGACACCTATAATTTTGGCAGCCTTAAATTTTCCCTGGATTTTCTGGATAGGATAGGGATGGACCAAATTACGGCACAACTGCAGCGGCTTTCCATATTGGCCAAAGCCGAATTTTCAAAATTGGGACTTTTGGAGGAGGCGGTGATTTCCAGGAAAGCCCATAGCACCATTTTTAATTTAAAGGGGGACGAAAAGCTTTTACAACAATTGGCACAGGAAGATGTGATCTGCTCCCTACGTGGTGATGGGATCCGCGTAAGCTTTCATTTTTACAATACGGAAAAGGATATCCATAAGATCGTAAAAATTATAAGGGCGATGGCTTAGACCTGACCGGGACAAAACATTTGGCTTGGTGCAGCTATGGTACAATGATTTAGCGACCTACGGTATCCGAGGATAAAACCCGGTCCTTCAAATCCATGTGCGACTTTAAGTCGGTGATGCACAGATGTTGGAAGCATTCCCATTTTTTTGATAAAGTACAATTTAGATCTAGCCAATTTTACCAAAATGATAAATATGATTTTAATCATTGGTATTGAGGAATATAATGATGATTTTTGTATTGCGTAAGTCCTATTGCTTTAAATAGGGTGCCAATTTGATCGCTTTACAAAAAAATGATGTTATGGCTATAGTAAAACAGTATTTAAAAACAAAACCGGTGTGCAAGGTGACATTTACCGTGCCTGCTGAAGAGGCTGAAAAAGTGGCAGTTGTTGGGGATTTCAACGATTGGAACCCTCAGAAGAGCCTTTTGAAAAAACTGAAAAACGGGGTCTTTAAGGGCACCTTGGAACTTCCCAAGGAACATTCCTATGAATTTAGGTATCTTATTGATGGGAGTTATGCCAATGAAGTAGACGCAGATCGTTACCAATGGAACGAATATGCCGGAACGGAAAACGCTGTCCTGGAGCTCTAAATTTGTCCGATTTTTTTCCTTGACGCAATCAGTGGCATTTTTTATGTTCCAAGGTTGTCAACTCTTGGCCTGTCCATTTTTTGTAGGCAATGGGAAAGGTTCTTAGGTATCTTGTACCTTTTTAAGGAGGTAGTTCCTGTATCGGTCACCGGCATCCGTAAAATAGGTTTCCACGGCCAGTCCCGCTTCTTCTGTCAACTTCCTTACCATCCCCGCATCGTATTTTTGGGATATTTCGGTATGTATGGTCTCCCATGCTTCAAAGTCAATTTCAAGCTCGAGCGCACCTATGGAAGCGGTCTGTGCTTCCCTAGATACCAAATAACTTTTGGCGGTACCGGATTCGGGATCATATACTTCCCAATGAAAAAACTTGTCAAGATCAAAATCCCCCTGTAGTTCGGTATTGATGCGTGCAAGGATATTTTTGTTAAAGGCCTCGGTGGTCCCGGTAGCATCATTGTAGGCATCCAATATGGTCTGCGGATTTTTCTTTTGATCAAAGCCTATGAACAACAAATCGCCCTTCCGCATCGATTTTTGGATGTTGGTAAGAAAGGAAATGGCCTGCGGATGGGTCATGTTGCCAATATTGGATCCCAAAAATAGGATCACTTTTTTGGTCATGCCCAAGGAATCCAACGTTTTTAATGTATCCAGATAGGTGCCCTGCAAGGGGTCTACGGTTATGTGGGGAATTTCCCTTTTTATGGATTCCTCCAACTGGTCCAGTGCATTTTGGCTGATATCGATCGGCATATAATTGAACGGCATTTTTATGTCCGCAAGCGACCTCAGCAGTACCTTCGTTTTTTTTCCGTCACCGGCACCCAGTTCCACTAGGTTAAAATGATGGGCATCACGAACGAAGTGGTCAATTATTTCGGCCTTGTGGGTTTCCAAAATGGACATTTCACAGCGTGTAAGGTAATATTCCGGTAGGGCCATGATCTGCTGAAAGAGCCTATCGCCTTTTTTGTCGTAGAAATATTTGGAGGAAAGGAATTTTGGGTGGGAGGAAAGTCCTTGTTGGACCTCCTCCGCAAATTGTGATTTAGTGGCCACCGCCGTTCTTTGTTGCATATGGGATCTATAGCGTTTATTTGGCCAACCGTATTCCGGTGTATTGCCATCTTGATGGGGGTTGGAAAAAATTGCGGTACGTGGGCCTGCTATGTTGGGTCGGGGTAGCTATCGAGGCCCCTCTAAGTACCTTTTGGTTCACCATGAATTTCCCGTTGTACTCTCCCAGTGCGCCGCTGGCCTTTGTATAGCCAGGGTAGGGCAGATATGCACTTTCTGTCCATTCCCACCGCTTGCCCCAAGAAAAGGAACCTTGTGCCGTTTCCCATTCAAATTCGGTCGGTAGCCGCATTCCCCGCCATTGGGCATAGGCAAAGGCTTCATAATAGGAGATGTGCGTAACGGCTGCCATGGGGTCTACCGGTTGGAGGCCGGATAGTCCATAATAATGCCATTCTCCCTCGACCGAATGCCAATAAAGCGGGGAAGTGATTTTATGTGTATTTACCCAATCCCATCCCTCCGCATGCCAAAGGTGGAACTGCCCATAGCCACCGTCCAGTACAAACTGCAGATACTCCTCATTGGTCACCAATCTGTCGGAAATTTCAAAAGGGTGCAAATATACTTTGTGCGCCCCAAGTTCATTATCATAGCAAAATTCATGGCTTCTATGCCCGATTTCGTACACTCCCTCTTCCATCGATATCCATTTCTGGGAAGGATTTTCCGGTGAATGTTCCTTCAATAAAGAGGAATAAGCAGGTAAGAGGGGATTGTTTCCCAAGATATATTTGATATCTGTCAGTAACAGTTCCTGATGCTGTTTTTCGTGGTGGATCCCAATTTCAAGGAGGTTTTTTAAGGCCGGGTCGTCTTTCCTTTCCACCAGCGAGCGTATGGCATCGGTTACATGTTGCCTATATGCATACACTTTTTTTACCGAGGGCCTGGAAAGGTTGCCCCTATCGGCGCGTACCACCCTTTTTCCCACTGTTTCGTAATAGCTGTTGAAGACAAAGGAGAAATCGGCATCGTATACCGTATATCCGTCTATGTTTTTAAGGATAAATTCCTCAAAGAACCAACTGCTGTGTCCCAAATGCCATTTCGGGGGGGATACATCCGCAATGGGCTGTACCACATAATCCTCGATTTCCAAAGGGGCGCAAATTTCTTCGGTTTGTTTTCGGGTTTCCAAAAAGAGATCCAAGAGGGAATCCGTAAGTATCATTGTGACTTTTGTTAAACCTTAAAGATACTCAAAAATTCTTTTTTTGTTTTGACCCAAATGGGAATTAGCTTGCCCTTAAACGGCAACACTTGCCTTTATATGGGGATGGGGATCGTAATCCTCCAATTTAAAGTCGTCAAAGGTGAATTGAAAAATATCCCTTATCTCAGGGTTGAGCAGCATTTTCGGCAAGGGCCTGGGCGTGCGCTCCAATTGCAGTTGTACCTGTTCCATATGGTTGTTGTAAATATGGGCATCGCCAAAAGTGTGGATAAACTCCCCCGCTTCCAGTCCGCATACCTGGGCCACCATCATGGTGAAAAGGGCATAGGAAGCGATATTAAAGGGCACGCCCAGAAAGATATCCGCACTTCGCTGGTACAACTGGCATGAGAGTCGGCCATCGGCAACGTAAAATTGGAAAAACGCATGGCAGGGGGGAAGGGCCGCCTTGCCCATGGCCACATTTTCGGCAAAGGAGCGGGAGGTATCCGGTAACACACTTGGATTCCAGGCCGAGACGAGCATTCTCCTACTGTTCGGGTTGGTCTTAAGGGCATGTATGACTTCTTGAATCTGGTCTATTTCATCGTTCCAAGAACGCCATTGCTTCCCGTAGACGGGTCCAAGATCTCCCTCTTCCGTGGCCCACTCGTTCCAGATACGGACCCCGTTTTCCTGAAGGTAGCCAATATTGGTGTCGCCTTTTAGGAACCAGAGCAATTCGTGCACAATGGATTTTAAATGGAGTTTTTTGGTGGTTACCATGGGAAATCCCTGCTGCAGGTCGAAACGCATTTGGTATCCGAACACGCTGAGCGTTCCGGTGCCGGTCCTGTCCCCTTTTTGGTTTCCGGTTTCCAGAACGTGTTTCAGTAGGTCGTGGTATTGTTTCATAATTCTCCAACTTGTTTCCCAAAAGGGGGCATGAATGTAATGCGAAAATAAAGAAAGAAGCAGGCTTCCCATCGGAAGGGGGATCCTTAATTATCAAAACTTATCAACCAGTGTTGCGCCGGGTCCGAAATGATCAATGGGATGAGGTATTGGCTGTGCTGGCGGGCCTTGAAAATAGTATTTTGGTTTCTATCGGACGTTACAAGTTAGTTCCAATGTTCCGCGATCTTGTTGCAGGACCAAAAAAACGGCCAAATAGGCTACCCGAGAATCATGCCGGCCATGGTAGCCGATAATAAAGATGCCAATGAGCCCCCAAGAACGGCTTTAAGACCAAATTCGGATAAGGTCTTTCGTTGTCCGGGCGCCAAAGACCCAATCCCCCCGATCTGGATTCCTATGGAGGCAAAGTTGGCAAAACCGCATAACATATAAGTGGCCATCAGGATCGATTTTTTATACAGGAAATGGCCAGGAACGGAAGGATCTTTAAGATCGGCCAATTGGGTATATCCAACAAATTCACTGGATGCCAATTTAATTCCCAAAAGCTGCCCCATCTGCATTACATCTTCTGATGCCACTCCCACGAGCCACATCAAAGGAGCGAAGAGCGTGCCCAAAATCGCTTCCAGGGAGAGTTTCTGATATGCGGTATTTACCGCCATCCAGTTGTTAAGGGTGGTTATTTCCCCTAAAAAACCGAAGATGCCATTGAGCATGGCGATAAAGGCGACGAATACGAGCAACATGGCCCCTACGTTGACGGCCAGTTTTAGACCTTCGGTGGTACCTATGGAAATGGCGTCCAAAATGTTCGTCCCTATTTTTTCATGGGATACCGTTACTTCCGTATTGATCGCCTCCGTCTGAGGATATAATATTTTAGAAATTACGATGGCCCCCGGTGCGGCCATAACGGATGCCGCTATAAGATGTCGGGCAAATTCCAGACGAAGCTCAGGATCGCTGCCGCCCAAAAAACCGATGTAAGCGGCCAAAACGCCCCCGGCAACGGTGGCCATTCCCCCGATCATTACCAAGAGGATCTCGGACCTGTTCATCTTTTCCAGATAGGCCTTTATCATCAGTGGGGCCTCTGTCTGTCCAAGAAAGATGTTTCCTGCCACCGAAAGGCTTTCCGCTCCTGAAATTCCCAGGGAACGGGTTAGCAGCCAGGCCAGTCCCTTAACAATTTTTTGGATGACACCTAGATAAAAGAGAACGGAGGTAAGCGCGGAAAAGAAAATAATGGTGGGCAGTATCTGAAAGGCAAAGATGTAACCGATATTGGGATTTTCAAGGTTCAGGAGGTTTCCCAAAAGAAATTGGCTCCCTGCCACCGTAAAGTTCAATATCTCGTTGAACAACATCCCCAAAAAATTGAAGAACTGTCGTATAAACGCCACTTTGAGGATGCCTATTGCCAATAACAGTTGTATGCCCAGACCGATCCCGACGGTTTTCCAGTTGATGGCCCTTTTATTGGCACTGAAAATAAAGGAAATAAGGATCAGGACCCCCATTCCCAAAATTCCCCGCCAAAGGCTGTTCATGGAAAAGCCCCCGTTTGGGAGGATTTCCGAGGTCATTGGGGTCGTTGCATCCACTGCAGCTTGGACAGTGGTGATGTTATGTATCGTATCAGGTGAAATAGTATCTTGCGCGGAAAGTGGTAAAAAAAAAGTGAGCAGGGGAAAAAGTATAAAAAGGCCGTATTTCATAAGGTGGTTTTTGGTTTACCGATCGCGTTTGGATATCTCGTCCCTGAGTTTGGCCGCTTTTTCATAATCCTCGCTGGTAACCGCCTTTTCCAGTTCTTGGTGCAGTTCCTCAAGGGTAAGTTCCTTGTAGGCGCCGGAGGAACCGCTGTCCATTTCCACGGTTTCCCCTTCCTGCAAAATCTCGTCCACCATGATACTGTCCGAAGACTCGTCCTTCTCTTTCTCCTTGGAGGAAAATTTCAGGAAAATTCCCGCCTTGTCCAAAATGGTTCGATAGGTAAATATAGGGGCGTTAAAACGTAGGGCCAGGGCAATCGCATCGCTGGTCCTGGCATCTATGATTTCCTCTATTTTATCACGTTCGCAGATAATACTGGAATAAAAGACACCGTCCACCAATTTGTGGATAATGACCTGTTTGACCTGTATTTCAAAACGATCCGCAAAATTTTTAAAAAGGTCATGGGTAAGTGGCCTGGGGGGTTTTATCTCCTTTTCCAGGGCAATGGCAATGGACTGGGCCTCAAAGGCACCGATTACTATTGGAAGTTTACGATCACCCTCGACCTCGTTCAATATTAGGGCGTATGCGCCATTTTGGGTCTGGCTATACGATATCCCCTTTATTTTTAACCTGACTAAACTCATATGCTCTATAAACCACAAAGGGCCGTTTAAATAAAGGAACGTTCCATTAGTTTAAACAGCCCTTTAAGGGGCACAATTTAACAAAAATTAAGCGTTCTGGGCCTTAAATTCTTTTAATTTTTCTATGAGTTTGGGAACCACTTCCATGGCATCTCCCACAATTCCATAATCGGCCGCCTTAAAAAATGGGGCCTCTGGATCGTTATTGATGACCACTTTTACCTTAGAGGAGCTGATACCGGCAAGATGTTGTATGGCACCGGAGATGCCGATAGCTATATAAAGGTTGCTGGCGACCGGTTTTCCCGTTTGGCCCACATGCTCCCCGTGCGGTCTCCATCCTAGGTCGGAAACGGGTTTGGAGCAGGCGGTGGCGGCACCAAGAACCTCGGCAAGTTCTTCTATGATGCCCCAGTTTTCAGGACCTTTCAAGCCCCTTCCCCCGGACACCACTATATCCGCATCGGCAATGGTGGCCTTTCCCACTACTTTGTCCACCGAGAGGGATCCAACGGCAAAATCCGTCTCCTCCAGAGGTGGGGCAAAGTTTTCAACGGCGATATCGGTCTTATTTTCTCTTGTGCCAAAGGCGTTATTGGCCAAACCGATGATCTTTATTTCTGTATTGATCACGGTATGGGCAAAACCTTTGTTGCTAAAGGCCGTCCTCTTTACTTGAAAAGGTTCGGTACTCTCGGGAGCGGCAACCACATTTGGTACGTATCCGGCCCCCAATTGGGCTGCCACAAGGGGTGCAAGGTATTTCGTGTCCGTACTGGAGCTTAGAACGATGACCTTGGTACCCTCTTTTTTTGCGGCCTCTGCAATGGCATGGGCGTAGGCCTTTGCATTAAAGGTGTTCAGTTTATCATTGGTGACGCTCAGGACTTTGCTGATTCCATAAGTGCCCAGATCTTGGGGTTCGGGAACGTTAAAGCAAATGGCGGTGGCGGTGGTTCCCATGGACTGGGCCACTTGATGGCCATAGGAGGCCACTTCGGAAGCGTTTTTTTTAAATTTTCCTTTTTCTGATTCTATGTAGACTAAAATGGACATGTTTTCTGTTTTTGAACGGTTGTTTTTAAGGAGCTGATCTGGTTGTATACAATTTTAGATCAGATCACTTTTGCCTCGTTGTGCAAGAGGTCTATAAGTTCACCTAAATTATCGGAATCCACCATTTTGATGTTTCCCTTGGGTGCGGGCTTTTCAAATTTGATATCCTGAATGGCGGCTTCGGTGGCTACGGGTTCGATTACGTTCAGTTTTTTTTGTCTAGCCATCATGATGCCCCGCATATTGGGTATCCTAAGGTCGCTTTCCTGAACCAGCCCTTTTTGGGCGCCTATGACCAAGGGGAGGGTAGTTGACAGCTTTTCCTTTCCGCCGTCTATCTCCCTAGTGGCAGTTGCCTTATCGCCCTCTATTTCAAGGTCCACGCAGGTATTTATAAAATTCATGCCCAAGATGCTGGACAAGATTCCGGGAACCATACCTCCATTGTAATCAATGGACTCCCTTCCGGCAATGATCAGGTCGTACCCTCCGCTTTTAACGACTTCCGCCAATTGCTTTGCCACGAAAAATCCGTCCAAAGGCTCGGCGTTTACGCGTATGGCCTCGTCCGCCCCAATGGCCAGGGCCTTTCGTATGGTAGGTTCTGTAGCTGCGGTGCCCACATTGACCACATGGACGGTGGCTCCTTGTTTTTCTTTGAACCACATGGCTCGGGTAAGTCCAAATTCATCGTTGGGATTGATCACGAACTGCACCCCGTTGGAATCGAATTTGGTATCCCCTTCGGTAAAATTTATCTTGGATGTCGTATCCGGTACATTGCTTATGCAAACTAATATTTTCATTTGGATATTTGTTTTACTGGGTCTTTAAATGAACTGTGCTAAGATAACCAATAATTTTTTAATTTACTATGCATGCATAGTAAATTTATTGTTTTTTTTGATTCTACCATCCCGTTAATTGACATATAATTTCCTATTTTTGCTTGCGTTTTGCGATAATCAGAAAAACCATATTCCAGTATACATGAGAACAATACAATTTAGGGAAGCCATAGCGGAGGCCATGTCCGAGGAGATGAGAAATGACGGGTCCATTTATCTAATGGGCGAGGAGGTTGCGGAATACAACGGTGCTTATAAGGCTTCCAAGGGAATGTTGGACGAATTTGGTCCGGAAAGGGTATTGGATACCCCCATTTCCGAACTTGGCTTTGCCGGAATCGGTGTGGGTTCGGCCATGGGCGGCAACAGGCCCATTATAGAGTTCATGACTTTCAATTTTGCCCTTGTGGGAATCGATCAGATCATCAATAATGCGGCAAAGATCAGGCAAATGTCCGGTGGGCAGTTCAATTGCCCCATTGTTTTTAGGGGCCCAACGGCTTCCGCAGGCCAATTGGGGGCTACGCACTCCCAAGCCTTTGAGAGCTGGTTCGCCAACTGTCCCGGATTAAAAGTGGTGGTGCCATCCAATCCGTACGATGCCAAGGGGCTTTTAAAGGCGTCCATCAAGGACGATGACCCTGTGATCTTTATGGAATCGGAACAGATGTACGGCGACAAGGGAGAGGTTCCGGAGGAGGAGTACACCATTCCATTGGGAGTGGCCGATATAAAAAGGGAAGGAAAAGATGTTACCATTGTCTCTTTTGGAAAAATCATCAAAGAGGCCTACAAAGCTGCGGATGAACTTGATAAAGAAGGGATTTCCTGTGAGATTATCGATCTGCGCACGGTACGTCCAATGGATCATGCGACGATCATAAAATCGGTTAAAAAGACCAACCGGCTGGTAATTCTGGAAGAGGCATGGCCGTTTGGAAACGTGGCCACCGAAATAACCTATCAGGTACAGGCCCAAGCGTTCGACTACTTGGATGCGCCCATTGTAAAGATCAACACCGCCGATACCCCTGCACCTTATTCCCCGGTACTTTTGGAAGAATGGTTGCCCAACTACAAGGACGTGGTAAAGGCAGTTAAAAAAGTGTTATATAAATAAACTGTAACAGGAAGTAAAGGTATATTAGCTTTGTCGACCAAGTGTTGGCAAAGCTTTTGTGTTATAAATAGTAAATATTGATATCGGAACCAGACCTGCCTAAAAAAAATCGTCCGCCTGCCTTTGCGATGCAAAGCTCTCCATACCTCTACGCCCCTATGAAAAAAATCATTTTCCCGCTATGTTGCCTTCTTTCCTTATGGGCCAATTCCCAGACAAAGGTTGGTGGTGTTGTCCTGGACGAAGCCGGGGAGCCCGTCTCCTTTGCCAATGTACTCTTTAAAAATTCTTCCGAGGGTACCATAACCAATGACAATGGCAGGTTCTATATGGAATCGGAAAGTACCTATGAAAGTTTGATGGTGTCCTTTATCGGTTATGAGGACAGGGAAATACAGTTGCCCTCAAAGGTAAATTACGACCTGGAAATAGTTTTGACGGAAGCCGATGAACAGTTGGACGAAGTTGTGGTCTATGTCGGGAAACAATCCAAAAAGAACAACCCGGCCATAGACATTCTAAGGAAGATCTGGGCCAAAAAAAGGGAGAACGGGGTCAGTAAATTTAAACAGTACCAATACGATAAATACGAAAAGGTCGAATTTGACCTGAACACGATCGATAGCGCCCTTATGACCAGTAAATTGTTCCGGGGCATGGAATTCGTGTTCGAAGATCTGGACACTTCCAATATTACGGGAAAGACCTATCTGCCCATATTTATAAACGAGACATTTTCCAAGGTGTACGGCGATAACCTTATGGAACAGAAAAAGGAGGAGATGTTGGGCAACAAGAACTCGGGGTTCAGTAATAATCAGGCCATTATCGCCTTTGTGGAAGACCTCTATTCGGACTACGATATTTATGAGAACTATCTAAAGTTCTTCGACAAGAGCTTTACCAGTCCCCTCTCCCGTACCGGAGTGGACACTTATAATTATGTGCTATCCGATAGCGCTTATATCGACAATAAATGGTGCTATAACATCATTTATTATCCAAGGAGAAAGAACGAACTTACCTTTAAGGGCGATTTCTGGGTGAACGATACCACCTTCGCCATAAAAAAGATCAACCTGGCCGTTACCAAGAGCGCCAACATCAACTGGGTCAAGGAAATTTATATCGAGCAGGAATTTGAGGTGGTCAACGATTCCGTTTTCTTGCTAAAAAGGGATTATATGTTGAGCGATTTCAGCTTTAGCAAAAAGGAGAAGGCCAGGGGCGTCTATGGCAAACGCACCACCGTCTACAACGATTATATCTTCGATATTCCCAAACCGCGCGAATTCTATAAAGTGGATGGCAATCAGTTCAACCCTAAAGTGTTCGAGCAGGAAGAAAGTTTTTGGGCCAATAACCGTTTGGAGCCGCTTAACAAGGATGAAAAAGGAATTTACCAGCTATTGGATACCTTGCGGACCGTTCCAAAATTTAAGAGTATCTATAACATTGCCAGTATTCTTGGGTCCGGCTATGTGGAAATAGATAAGTGGAACGTGGATATCGGCGATGTATTCGGGGTCTTTGGGTACAATGATGCCGAAGGGGTGCGCCTGCGCATGGGGGCCAGGACCTATTTTGGACAGAACGACCTATGGAGATTGGAAGGATATACCGCTTATGGATTTTCCGACCATAAGTTTAAACATGGATTTTCGGCCAAATGGCTGTTGGACCAAAAGAACAGGTTGATCGTTTCAGGTGGAAACAGGCGGGATGTGGAGCAATTGGGCCTGAGTCTTACCGCCACCAACGACGTGCTGGGAAGAAGCATTGCCTCCTCCTCGGTGCTTACGGTGGGATCTAATGACCGGCTCACCAATATAAACCTGAGCACCTTTAATTTGGAGATGGAGCCCATTACCAATTTCAGGATCGGTTTTGGAGGTTCCTTCCGAACGTTGTCCTCCGCCCTGCCCGATGCCTTTAGCCTTGATTATATAGACCCCACGGAACCTTCGGGCATATCGTCGGAAATTAAGCAGTTCGATATAAATACCCTTTTGATCTACACCCCCGGCAGGCGCACCATTGGTTATGGGGTCGAGAGAAGGACCATCAACGATAATTACAGTACCCTGCTGCTGAGCTATACAAAAGGGGTGGAAGGTTTTCTGGAAAGCGATTTCGACTATGAAAAACTCCAGTTTTCCTATAGCCAGCCCTGGCAGTTGGGCTGGGGCCGTCTCTTGAGCACCATCGAGGTGGGCAAGACCTTTGGGGAGGTGCCGCTGGGACTTTTGAACGTTATTCCCGGTAACCAGACCCTGTTTTCCATTTATAATACCTTTCCTAATTTGGATTTTTACGAATTTGTAACGGATACATACGCATCTGTTCACTTGGAACATAATTTTAACGGAAGGCTTTTTTCCAGGATACCCTTTATGCGAAAATGGAACCTTCGGGAAATTGTGGGCCTTAGGGGGGCATGGGGGGATCTTTCCGATCGGAACATTGCCCTTAACGCTCCCACCAATATCCCTTTGATAGCGCCCAGTGATAAGGTCTATTGGGAATATTCCTTTGGGGTGGGCAACATTTTCAGGATTTTGAGGATCGATTTTAACTTTAGGGGCAACTATCTGGAAAACCCCGATGCCAGGCCCTTTAGTATCACGGGATCCTTCGGGTTCAATTTTTAGGCCGGAAAGAGCGGTCTATTGTCCGTTCCGGTAATTAGGTTCTTTTTTTTCAATTATATTTGCAGCATAATTTAGAACACATGAGCAAAGAAATAACATCTTTTGATGTATTGATAGAAATTCCCAAGGGGAGCAGAAACAAGTATGAGTACGATTTCCAACTGAAAAAAGTCCGTTATGACCGGATGATATTTTCCTCCATGATGTACCCTGCGGATTATGGGTTCGTTCCCGAAACCTTGGCGTTGGACGGGGATCCATTGGATGTGTTGGTGCTGGTTACGGAACCAACCTTTCCCGGCTGTGTTATGGAAGTGAAACCGATAGGCGTTTTCCATATGACCGACGAGAAAGGTCCCGATGAAAAGATCATTTGTGTACCGGTATCGGATCCGGTCTGGAACAAGGTAAACGATCTTAATGAACTGAACCCGCACCTGATAAAGGAAATTGAACATTTTTTTAAAGTGTACAAGGATCTGGAGAAGAAAAAAGTGGATGTTGGCGGTTGGGGAGACGTAGTGGAAGCCAGGGAAATCGTACAAAAATGTATAGAACGTTTTGAGGAAAGCGACGTACCTGCTCGGGACGTTTCAATAAAATAATAATTTTATACATAAAATTTTATTAAAAAAGCAATATCCATTATTGGATATTGCTTTTTTATTTCTATTTGATTTTACTACATTAGTCGGGCTTAATTTTAATAAATAAACGAATGGATTCAATTATGATGTACGTTCCCATTATTCTGGCGGTATTGGGCCTGCTTTTTATGTGGACAAAAAGAAACTGGGTTTTAAAACAGGATGCGGGGGATGGGAAGATGAAAGAGATTTCCGATTATATTTACGAAGGAGCCCTGGCTTTTTTAAAGGCCGAATACCGCTTGTTGACATTTTTTGTGATAGGGGCTAGTATTGCCTTGGCGGGAATCTCCATAATTGTTCCAACTACCCATATCCTTATTGTAGTGGCTTTTATCTTTGGGGCATTTTTCTCCGCTTTGGCGGGGAATATGGGTATGAAAATCGCCACAAAGACCAACGTACGGACCACCCAAGCGGCCAGGACCAGCCTACCGCAGGCCCTGAAGGTCTCTTTTGGGGGCGGTACCGTTATGGGGCTCGGGGTAGCCGGATTGGCCGTTTTGGGCCTAACGGGTTTCTTTATCCTGCTCTTCCAATTTTTTATGAACGGGACCTGGACGTCTACGGATGATATGACCATTGTGTTGGAAACATTGGCCGGTTTCTCCCTTGGTGCAGAATCCATTGCGCTTTTTGCAAGGGTAGGTGGCGGGATCTATACCAAGGCCGCTGATGTGGGCGCAGACCTTGTAGGCAAGGTGGAAGCCGGTATTCCCGAGGACGATCCCCGCAATCCAGCGACCATAGCCGACAATGTGGGCGACAATGTGGGCGACGTTGCCGGAATGGGTGCCGATCTTTTTGGTTCCTATGTGGCAACCGTATTGGCGGCCATGGTCTTGGGCAACTACGTGATCAAGGATATGGGCGGAAGCATTTCCGATGCCTTTGGTGGTATCGGTCCGATCTTATTGCCCATGGCAATAGCAGGTTTTGGTATTCTTTTTTCCATTGTGGGCACCATGTTGGTAAAGATAAAGAACAATGACGCAAAGGAAAAAGAGGTGCAAGGTGCGCTTAACATAGGTAACTGGGTCTCAATAGGGCTAACCTTGATAGCTTGTTATGTGTTGGTTGACTATATGTTGCCCACCACTATGAAAATGGAATTTTTTGGGGAAGGCTTAAAGGAAATTTCCTCTTTACGAGTGTTTTATGCCACTATAGTGGGATTGGTCGTCGGAGGGGTGATCTCCTCGGTTACGGAATATTATACGGGATTGGGTACCAAACCTGTACTGGCCATAGTGCAAAAATCCAGTACTGGGGCAGGAACGAATGTGATAGCCGGTCTTGCCACTGGAATGATTTCCACCTTTCCCACGGTCCTTATCTTTGCAGCGGCCATCTGGTCTTCCTATGCCTTTGCAGGGTTTTATGGCGTGGCATTGGCCGCCTCCGCCATGATGGCCACTACTGCCATGCAGTTGGCCATAGATGCTTTTGGCCCCATATCGGATAATGCCGGGGGCATAGCCGAAATGAGCGAACTTCCCAAAGAAGTGCGGACCCGTACCGATATTTTGGATTCTGTTGGAAATACCACTGCCGCAACGGGCAAAGGGTTTGCCATTGCTTCCGCGGCCCTTACTTCCCTCGCACTTTTCGCGGCCTATGTTACCTTTACGGGAATAGACGGGATCAATATCTTTAAGGCCCCCGTACTCGCCATGCTTTTTGTGGGGGGCATGATACCAGTGGTCTTCTCCGCCCTAGCCATGAATTCGGTTGGAAAGGCGGCCATGGATATGGTCTATGAGGTAAGGAGGCAGTTTAAGGAGATTCCCGGTATCATGGAGGGTACCGGAAAGCCGGAATATGCAAAATGTGTAGATATTTCCACCAAGGCTGCCCTAAGGGAAATGATGTTGCCGGGTATCCTGACCATTGGATTCCCCATCGCCATTGTACTTCTTGGGAAATTGGTGTATTCCGACAACGACCAATTGATCGCTGAAATGTTGGGAGGTTATATGGCGGGGGTAACCGTGTCCGGTGTATTGTGGGCCATCTTCCAGAACAATGCAGGGGGTGCTTGGGACAACGCAAAAAAATCATTTGAAGCTGGGGTGATGATCAACGGGGAAATGACCTACAAAGGTTCCGATGCACATAAAGCGGCGGTTACGGGCGATACTGTAGGAGATCCCTTTAAGGATACTTCTGGTCCCTCCATGAACATACTTATAAAACTTACGTGTTTGATAGGATTGGTAATAGCGCCTATTTTGGGAGGCCATACGGTGGAAACGGGCATGGCTGCCAAATCACATGGCACAGATCTGAAGATGGAAGTGGGTGTTTCGGATATGGCACAAGCTACCATTGTCTATACGGAGGAAGTGAACGGGGTACTTATGACCCAAGAAAAGAGACTTAGCGGAACAAGGAAGGAAATCAAGGAACAGATGGATTCTTTTGAAAAAAGCGATCGAGGAATTGCGATCCAACGTGTGGAATTTAAATAATACAAGGAATATGACCTAACGAAATGGGCCGACCAAAATTTTTTGGTCGGCCCATTTCATATGGTATAGTTCAGAAGAGTCCGTTTATCTCGGCGTCGATCCGGTTGATGACCAGGCCCAGATCTTCGGGATTGTCGACAAAATCCACCTTGTCCACATCTATGATCAACAGCTTGCCCTTTTCATAACCTTCTGCCCACGCCTCATAACGTTCGTTCAATCGGCTGAGGTAGTCAATGGAAATGGTGTTTTCATAATCCCTGCCCCTTTTATGTATCTGGTTGACCAAATTGGGAATGGAACTGCGCAGATAGATCAAAAGATCCGGGGGCTGTACCAAGGTCTCCATCAGTTCAAAAAGGCTGGAGTAATTGCTGAAATCCCTATTGGTCATCAATCCCATGGCATGCAAGTTGGGCGCAAAAATAAACGCATCCTCATAGATGGTGCGGTCTTGTATGATGCTTTTGCCGCTTTCACGAATCTGTAAGATCTGCCGGTACCGACTGTTCAAAAAATAAATCTGAAGGTTAAAGCTCCATCGTTCCATCTGATTGTAAAAATCATCCAGATAGGGGTTGTCCACCACATCTTCAAAATGGGCCTCCCATTTATAGTGTTTTGCCAGTAATCGGGTCAGTGTTGTCTTTCCTGCTCCTATATTTCCGGCGACCGCAATGTGCATATTGGTAAGTGTTTATTGTTAATGGTAGTGTTTACGCGTTCAAAAAGTCGGGGGGGCACAATATACAAGATATCGGTATCCCGAAAAAATGTTTGATATAATATACGATGAAAAAAGAACCTTGGGCCACATTTAGGATAATTGGCACCATCATGTCCCTAAATGATAACTTTTGTATTTCTTCCATGCACCTATTTTAAACGTGGCAAAGTTTAATTTCTTATGAGGGGCAAATTGTTGTTAAACATTTTTGCGGTCAAAATGATTTCCGTTACTTTTGCGCCCATTAATGTAAGGAGGAAGGATTTGACTGATTGCAACCTCTTGTAGTGCCCTGTTGAACGGGCATTATCAAAAATGCTAAAGCAGTTCCTGCTGTATTTTGAGCAGTACACTTCTTTAATGCAATACGTCGATCCGGACTTGTAAAACAATTGGAAATATGGCGTATTTATTCACCTCGGAATCCGTTAGTGAGGGACACCCGGATAAGATAGCAGATCAGATAAGCGATGCCCTTTTGGACAATTTCCTGGCATTTGATTCGGAAAGCAAGGTTGCCTGTGAGACATTGGTCACCACGGGTCAGGTAGTTCTGGCGGGCGAGGTCAGGAGCGGAACCTATTTGGATGTACAGCAAATAGCGAGGGACATTATCAATAAAATTGGGTACACCAAGGGTGAGTACCAGTTCAGCGGGGATTCATGTGGGGTCATTTCCCTTATCCATGAACAGTCACAGGATATAAACCAAGGGGTAGATCGGGGCTCTAAGGAGGAACAGGGAGCGGGAGATCAAGGAATGATGTTCGGTTATGCCACCAAGGAAACACAGAACTATATGCCCTTGGCACTTGATATTTCCCATAAGATCTTGCAGGAATTGGCACTTTTGCGAAGGGAATCCCGGGAAATAACCTATTTGCGCCCGGATGCCAAAGCACAGGTGACCATAGAATACTCGGACAACAATGTTCCACAACGTATAGATACCATAGTGGTCTCCACTCAGCACGACGCTTTCCACAAGGAAGATTCGACCATGCTGGCCCAGATCAAAAGCGATATTCTGGAAAAGCTGATTCCACGGGTAAAGGCGCAATTGCCCCAAAATATCCAGCAGCTTTTTGAAGGCGATATTACCTACCATATAAACCCGACCGGTAAATTTGTGATCGGGGGGCCCCATGGGGATACCGGGCTTACGGGCAGAAAGATCATAGTGGATACGTACGGCGGAAAGGGTGCCCATGGAGGAGGTGCCTTCAGCGGGAAAGATCCGAGCAAGGTAGACAGGAGCGCTGCCTATGCAGCCCGACATGCGGCCAAGAACCTAGTGGCGGCAGGGGTTGCCGACGAAATGTTGGTACAGGTAAGTTATGCGATCGGCGTGGTAAAACCCACTTCTATCTTTGTGGATACCTATGGGACCTCCAACTTGGGGCTGACCGATGGGGAAATTGCCAAAAAAGTTGCCCAATTGTTCGATATGAGGCCATTTGCCATTGAGGAAAGGTTAAAATTACGCAATCCCATCTATTTGGAAACGGCGGCATACGGACATATGGGGAAAGAACCACAGACGATTACCAAAATATTCGAATCCCCCTATAACGGAAGGGTTGAGAAAGAGGTGGAACTGTTCACATGGGAAAAATTGGACATGGTGGATACGGTGAAATCCGCCTTTGGAATATAAAATTTTTATAAAATATTAGGAAATTAAAATTTTCAGCACCTATATTTGCATACCAAAAGTTCAAACACGTATTGAATGGTTATCAAGAAAGGCGGAGGGAATAGACCCAGTGAAGCCTTAGCAACCCTTTGCCCTGTGCAATGAAGGTGCTAAATTCTACCAAAATGCCAGTAATGGCAAAAGTGGCAGATAACAAAAACAAATTACCTTTGTAATTGTCCTTTCTTTTTAACTTTTTTGATTTTACCTGTCCCGCAATGGGATAAAGGGGTTTGGCTTTTTTTAATCTATGCGAAAATAAATTAAAAGATAGCATCATGAACGATCAAAAGTTTTCCACCAATGCGCTCCATGCAGGCCACGACGTTGCTTTAAACGGGGGTACCAGGGCGGTCCCCATTTATCAGAGCACAGCCTACGTTTTCCGAGATTCGGACCATGCGGCCAACTTGTTCGCCCTTGCCGAACCTGGAAATATCTATACCAGGATCAATAATCCCACCAACGATATCCTTGAACAGCGGCTTGCCGTTCTGGAAGGGGGCATTGCAGCGGTGGTAACGGCCTCCGGAACAGCGGCCATAGCAACCGCCCTCTTGGTGCTCTTAAAGGCGGGAGATCATTTGGTGGCCTCCAATAGCCTTTATGGCGGCACCTACAATCTGTTGAGCGTAACCCTTCCCAGATTGGGTATTACCACCACCTTTGTGGACCCTTCGGACCCCAAAAATTTTGAAAAGGCCCTTCAGGACAATACACGCACCATTTTTGTGGAATCACTGGGCAACCCCAAATTGGATGTATTGGACCTCCAGGCCATTTCAAAAGTGGCCAAAGCGGCCAAGATCCCCTTTATAGTGGACAATACAGTGGCGAGTCCGGCCTTGCTGAACCCTATAGCGTATGGGGCCAACATAGTGATCCATTCACTTACCAAGTTTATCAATGGCAATGGAACGGCATTGGGCGGTGCCATTGTGGATGCAGGTACCTTTGATTGGAGCAGTGGCAAGTTCCCCGAGTTTACCCAACCTTCGCCAGGTTACCATGGCCTGATCTACCACGAAGCCATTGGGGCCGCGGCATTTATTGCCAAGGTGCGTATCGAAGGCCTACGGGATTACGGGGCCGCATTGAGCCCGTTCAACGCTTTTCAGATCATACAGGGACTTGAAACCTTGGAAATCAGGATGGCAAAACACAGCGAAAATGCCCTGGCCCTTGCAAAATGGCTGGAAACCAGAGAAGAGGTACTTTGGGTAAACTACCCAGGGCTTCAGAGCAGTGCCTATCATACATTGGCCCAAAAGTACCTTCCAAAAGGACAGAGCAGTATTGTTACCTTTGCCGTAAAGGGTGGGTATACATCGGCTAAGATAATAGCGGACAATACCAAGTTGTTCTCCCTTTTGGCAAACATTGGGGATACCAAGTCGCTTATCATCCACCCCGCAAGTACCACCCACCAACAACTGGACGAGGCCGCACAAACTTCGACAGGGGTCGGGAAGGACCTTATACGGCTATCGGTGGGCTTGGAACATCTGGAAGATCTAAAGGCCGATTTGATAAACGCCTTTTCCAAATTGTAAGAGTACGGCGATAAAGCAGCGATCTAAAGTAAGTACCGGTTTAAATTACCCATATGTTACATCATTTAAAGATAAAAGATTACACTACCTATAGCGGAAGTTCGCTCGATATTTCCCTCTCCTATCAGCTTTTTGGGCCGGAATTGCACACGGCCCCCATTGTGATGGTAAACCATGCCCTTACCGGCAATTCTGATGTAGCCGGGGAAAAAGGCTGGTGGTCCGCACTCATTGGGGAAGGCAAATGCATAGACACCAAAAAATATACCGTTTGCTGTTTCAATGTCCCGGGCAATGGATATGATGGTTTTGTCATTGAAAACTATAAGGACTTTGTGGCAAGGGACATGGCCCAAATTTTTCTGATGGGCCTGGAGGCGTTGGGAATAAATAAGTTGTATGCGCTCATAGGCGGGTCCTTGGGCGGGGGCATCGCATGGGAAATGGCCGCACTGAATCCTGGCCTTACACAACATTTGATACCTGTGGCATCGGACTGGAAGTCGACCGACTGGCTCATCGCCAATTGTCAGATACAGGAACAGTTTCTCATAAATTCCAAACATCCGGTACAGGATGCACGTATGCACGCCATGCTGTGCTACCGAACCCCAGAATCCTTCAAGGAGCGTTTTCAGAGGAGCACCAATATGGAGCTGCAGGTCTTTAACGTGGAAAGTTGGTTGCTGCACCATGGAAATAAATTGCAGGAACGTTTCCAATTATCGGCCTATAAACTGATGAACCAATTATTGAAGACCATAGATGTTACCCGCAATGGGGAGGAAGCATTTTTAAAACTTCAAAAGAGCGATACCAACATACATATCATAGGAGTGGATTCGGATCTGTTCTTTACGGCAAAGGAGAACAAGGAGACCTTTCGGCAGTGGGCCCAGGCCAATAGTAAGGTAACCTACGGCGAAATCCATTCGCTCCATGGGCACGATGCCTTTCTGATCGAGTTCGATCAGGTACAGGAACTTCTAAAAGGCATCTTCGACCAGAATGGGAACGCAAAAAAAATAAAGGTACTAAAGTTTGGGGGGAGGTCCCTTGCCAACGGTGACGGACTCAACAGGGTCCTGGAAATTATTGCTGACAAAGTTGCGGAAGGGGAAAATATTGCAGTGGTACTTTCCGCCCGGGACAAGGCCACCGATCAATTGGAATATCTTTTGGAAAAAGCTTCCAAAGGGAAATCCATAGATAAGGATTTTGAAAACTTTAGGAACTACCAGGTCCATACCTATGATCAGGTAGACTTGGAACAGGAGTTTGCGGAATTGTACCGATTGTTGGAAGGGGTTTTACTATTGGGCGACTATAGCGCCAAGATAAAAGATCAGGTACTATCGTACGGAGAGCTCATATCCGTTAAACTTGTCAGCGGACTCTTGTTGCAAGCAGGGGTACAGGCAAGGGCCGTAGATGCCAGAAAGCTCATAAAGACGGATGCCAATTTTGGCGATGCCCAGGTATTGGAAGCACTTTCACGTGACAATGTGGTACAGGAATTTGCTAGATTTGGATCGGACATCGTGCCTATCTTTACCGGTTTTATTGCTTCCACCGTGGAAAATGCCACCACCACCCTAGGCAGGAACGGCAGTAACTATTCGGCTTCGCTCTTGGCCAATTTCCTCAATGCGGAGGAATTGCAGAGCTATACCCATGTAGATGGTATATTTACTGCCAATCCGGATCTGGTGCCGGATGCCAAACGGATCTCGGAACTCTCATATGGGGAAGCCAATGAACTGGCCAATTTTGGGGCCACCATTTTACATGCCAAGACCATCATCCCCCTTATTGAAAAGAACATTCCATTGCGGATACTCAATACCTTCAACAACGATAATGAAGGGACGCTCATTAGCGCCAAGACCGACAAGGAAGGTATAAAATCGCTTTCGGTAATCGAAAATATGGCCTTGATCAACTTGGAAGGCCGTGGACTTTTGGGCAAGTCGGGAGTGGATGCACGTATCTTTAAGGCCTTGGGAGACAATAAGATCAGTGTCAGCATTATTTCCCAAGGTTCCTCTGAAAGGGGAATAGGGCTTGTGGTGGCCGCAAACAGGGCATTGTTGGCAAAATCTGCCCTAGAGGCCGAATTTGAGCGGGATTTCCATTCCCAGGATATCAATATGATCACGGTAGTGGATAATGTTTCGGTAGTATCCATTGTGGGACAGGACCTCAGCACCTTCCATAAACCCTACAATGCCCTTATAAAGAACCAGATCGTTCCCCTGCTGTTCAACAATACCGTTTCCGGGAAGAACGTAAGTTTGGTGGTGCGAAAGGTAGACCTCCATAAGGCCCTGAACGTTATGCACGGCCAGATTTTTGGAATCAGCAAAAAGGTGAACATCGCAATTTTCGGACATGGAAATGTGGGAGGCACGCTGATCGACCAAATTTTAAGATCTGCCAAGAACATTGAAAAGAGAAATGGGATCAACCTGCATGTATTTGCGGTGGCCAATTCCAAAAAAGTACTTTTCAACCATAGGGGGGTATCCAAAAACTGGAAAACCTCCTTGGCCGAGAAAGGCACAGCTTATACCATGGAAGACGTATTTGCCTATGCGCAGAAATACCATTTGGAGAACTTGATCGCAGTGGACAATACGGCAAGTAAGGATTTTGTTTCCAATTATGCCAAATTTGTCAGGAACGGTTTTGATCTTGTTTCTTCCAATAAAATTGCGAACACCTTGGATTTTGAAGCGTACGGGGCGCTGAGAAGGGAACTGGCGAAGCACCAAAAACAGTATCTGTACGAGACCAATGTGGGAGCGGGACTGCCGTTGATAGACACCATCAAGTTATTACATATGTCCGGGGAGAACATCACCCGTATCAAAGGGGTCTTCTCCGGATCGCTGAGTTATATCTTCAATACGTTTTCGGAACAGGACCAACCTTTTTCCGCCATTGTAAGGGAGGCAATGGAAAAGGGGTATACGGAACCGGATGCGCGCGAAGATCTTTCGGGGAACGATGTTGGCAGGAAATTGTTAATTTTGGCCCGGGAACTCGATCTTCACAATGAATTTGACGATATCGTCATCCAGAACCTGATTCCCGAAGAACTGCGAACGGGAGATGTGCCCTATTTCCTGGAGAACCTGCAGCTGCTGGACAAACAGTTCGAAACCGTTAAAAAGGAACAGAAACCGGGACATGTGCTGCGTTATGTTGGAGATCTTTCGGGAGATCTGCAGCAGGAAAAGGGCGTATTGGAGGTAAAGTTGGTCTCCGTGCCAAAGGAGAGTGCCCTGGGCCAAGTAAAGGGGTCCGATTCCATCATTGAGATCTATACGGAATCGTACGGGGAAAATCCCTTGGTGATACAGGGTGCCGGTGCCGGTGCCGCTGTAACCGCAAGGGGGGTCTTTGGGGATATATTAAGGATTACCGAAAAGGGCTGATGCCCATATTTTAGTAGGATAATTGAATACAGAAACGATGAAAAATACAAGACAATTTGAAACGGAAGCAATAAGGACACAAATGGAGCGGACCCAATTTTTGGAACATTCCACACCCATGTTCCTTACCTCGAGTTTTGTTTTTGAGGATGCCGAAGATATGAGGGCATCGTTTGCAGAGGAAAAGGACCGAAATATCTATTCCCGTTACAGCAACCCAAATTCTTCCGAATTTATAGAAAAGGTATGTAAGATGGAGGGGGCGGAAAGGGGCTTTGCCTTTGCTTCGGGCATGGCGGCGGTATTTTCCACATTTGCCGCATTGCTGGAAAGTGGGGACCACATCGTATCGGCCCGCAGTATCTTTGGATCTACCCACAGCCTTTTTACACAGTTCTTTCCCAAATGGAACATAACCACCAGTTATTTCGACTGTAATGCGCTGCATACCATTGAGGATCTTATAACCCCCAAGACCAAGATACTCTATGCGGAATCGCCCACCAATCCTGGCGTGGATGTCCTGGATCTTGAGGTATTGGGCGCCATAGCCAAAAAACACGGTCTGACCTTTATAATAGACAATTGTTTTGCTTCTCCCTACCTGCAGCAGCCCATAAAATTTGGTGCCGATCTGGTAATCCATTCGGGTACCAAGCTAATGGACGGACAGGGAAGGGTCCTTGCCGGAATAACGGTGGGAAGCAATGATCTGATGGACCGGATCTATCGCTTCTCCCGTATTACGGGACCCGCACTGTCGCCTTTCAACGCTTGGGTGCTTTCCAAAAGTTTGGAGACCTTGGCGGTGCGGGTGGACCGACATTGTGAGAATGCACTAAAGTTGGCAACCTATCTTGAGGCCCATCCAAAGATCAACTGGGTAAAATATCCGTTCCTAAAATCGCACCCCCAATACGAAACTGCCAAAAGACAGATGAAGGCAGGTGGCTGCGTGGTGGCCTTTGAGGTAAAGGGCGGTGTGGAAGCCGGCAGGAAGTTCTTTGATGCCATAAAATTATTGTCCCTATCTGCCAATTTGGGCGATGCGCGCAGCATTGTTACCCATCCCGCCTCCACCACACACAGCAAACTATCTCCGGGCGAACGGGCAGGATCGGGAATCACCGATGGCATGGTACGGATTTCCGTGGGACTGGAACATATAGACGATATCATTGCCGATATAGACCAGGCCCTGAACTAACAGTATCGTTCCCCACCTAGTCCCTGTATCCGGGAATGGCAATTTTTCATATCTTCGTACCATGCTTTCCAAAAAGACAAAGTACGGACTAAAGGCACTTACTTACCTAGCGAACAAAAAGGATAGGGAGCCGGTGCAGATTGCCGAGATCGCATTACATGAGAACATTTCCCAAAAGTTTTTGGAAAGTATTCTACTTACCCTACGGAAAACGGGATATTTGGGATCAAAAAAAGGCAAGGGTGGGGGATATTACCTTATTAAGGAGCCGGCAGAAATTCCCATGACCACCGTAATGCGCGTTTTGGAAGGTCCCATTGCCCTAGTGCCCTGCGTTAGCCTTAATTTTTATGAAAAATGTTCCGACTGCCCTGACGAGGCAAGCTGTTCGGTGCACAAACTGATGATCCAGGTAAGGGACAGTACCCTTGAGGTTTTTGGGAACAATTCCTTGGCCGATCTAATGGACTGAACCGTTGGGATATGAATATTTTAAAATTCACCCTACTTTTTCATCAATCCACTAAAACGATAGGATAAACTCATTTTTAGATTCTTTTTCTTCGACATTTTAAAAATAATACTTATTTTTGTTTACCCTATTAAGTCGATAGGAAATATAATAATTGTTTCACATGATTGCAGATCAATTGATTTTGGACAAAAAAACCAATACCGGCAGTTATACTACGGATAAAAAATCCGAAAGACCGATCAGAAGTATAGTAAAGTCCATTAGCTGGAGGATCGTGGGGACTTTGGACACCATTTTGATTTCATGGGTGGTCACAGGCGCTTTGACCGTGGCCTTTTCGATCGGGGCAGTGGAACTTTTTACCAAAATGATATTGTATTTCTTCCACGAACGGATATGGGACAGGATCAGTTGGGGAAAATAGGATAAAAGCTTAAAAAAAGCGGAAAAGAGATGGGATTTACGGAACAACAGATAAAAGATCTGAATGCCCAGTTTAAGGGCATTCCACCTGAGGAGATCATTTCTTGGGCATTTCAAAATGCTAAAAAGGCGGTGGTCACCACCAATTTTAGGCCTTATGAGGTGGCGATTTTGGATGCCGTCACAGCAGTGGATGGCAGCGTACCGGTAATCTGGTGCGACACCGGTTACAATACGCCCAACACCTATCGGCATGCGGAATACCTTATAGAAAGGCTGAAATTGAACATTAAGTTGTACGTTCCCAAGCAGACCACCTCCCATAGGGACGTGGTTATGGGCATTCCGGGCATAGAGGATCCCCGGCATGCCATCTTTACCGATCAGGTAAAATTGGAGCCTTTTAGGAGGGCCATGGAAGAGCATGTGCCCGACCTTTGGTTTACCAATCTTAGAAAAGGGCAGACGGCCCTTAGGGACAGTCTGGATATTCTGAGCGTTGGAAAGGACGGGGTCTTAAAGGTGAGCCCCTTTTATCATTGGAGCGATGTACAATTGGATGCCTATCTTCAGGAAAAAGGGCTGCCCAATGAACATACATATTTTGACCCCACCAAAGTGTTGGAAAACCGGGAGTGTGGCCTACATACCTAGGAACGTAAAGAGTTTGAACATCCCCACCCGGCAAAGCCGTCCAAGGGTATAAAAAATAGAAAATTTGGATACATTGACATTAGATTCGCAATCATCGGCAAAAAGTTCCAAGACCAATGTGTTGGAGAGAAATGCCCTGGAGAACGAGGCCATTTACATCTTAAGGGAGGTAGTGGCACAGTTTGAGAAGCCCGTACTGTTGTTTTCGGGCGGAAAGGATTCGATTACCTTGGTAAGATTGGCCCAAAAGGCTTTTTACCCTTCCAAGATACCTTTTCCTTTGATGCATATCGATACCGGACATAACTTCCCCGAAACCATTGCGTTCCGAGATAAACTGGTTGCGGAGCTGGGCGTGGAACTGATCGTACGGAACGTTCAGGATTCCATAGACCAAGGAAAGGTTGTGGAGGAGACCGGTAAGTATTCCAGTAGGAATATGTTGCAGACCACGACCCTTTTGGATGCCATTGAGGAATTTAAGTTCGATGCCTGTATCGGTGGCGCTCGTAGGGACGAGGAAAAGGCCAGGGCCAAGGAGCGTATCTTTTCCGTTCGCGATGATTTTGGACAGTGGGATGAAAAAAACCAGCGTCCCGAACTTTTCGATATGTTGAACGGGCAGATAGAAATGGGGCAGAACGTTCGGGTATTCCCCATCAGCAACTGGACCGAACTAGATGTGTGGAGTTATATCCAAAAAGAAAATATAGAGATCCCATCCATTTATTTCGCCCATAAACGTTCCATTTTTGAAAGGGACGGCCTTATCTGGTCGGCGGAGGACGATGTGGTCTTCAGGTCGGAGGATGAAAAAGTGGAGGAACGGACCGTGCGTTTTAGGACCGTTGGCGATATGTCCTGTACCGCAGCGGTACTGTCCCATGCCGATACCATCGACAAGGTGGTGGCGGAGATCAGGGAATCCAAGATTTCCGAAAGAGGGGCCAGGATAGACGACAAAAGGTCGGAAGCCGCGATGGAAAAACGCAAACAGCAGGGATATTTTTAAAAAAAGGGCAGGAATGCAGCGGTCGTCCCCGTGTGGTATGGCCAAACAAATTGGAAACAGCATGGAAGTACTTAAAATAGCAACAGCGGGAAGTGTGGATGATGGAAAGAGTACCTTGATCGGAAGGTTGCTCTATGATACCAAATCCCTTACCGATGATAAATTGGAGGCCATAGAAAGGACAAGTAAGCAAAAGGGCTACGATTACCTTGATTTTTCACTTGCTACCGATGGATTGGTGGCCGAAAGGGAACAGGGAATCACCATAGATGTGGCACATATCTATTTTTCCACCCTTAAGAAAAGTTATATCATTGCCGATACCCCTGGACATGTGGAGTATACCCGTAATATGGTCACGGGGGCCTCAACATCACAGGTGACCATTATCCTGATCGATGCCCGAAAAGGGGTAATAGAGCAGACCAATAGGCATTTTTTCATCAATAACCTGTTGCGCATAAAGGATGTGATCGTGGCCATCAATAAAATGGACCTGGTAGATTTTTCCGAGGAGCGCTACAATCGGATAAAATCCGATTTTGAGGTGTTGATGGGCAAACGCGACTATCAGGACCAAAAGATAACCTTTATTCCGGTAAGTGCCCTTAAAGGGGACAATGTCGTCAACGAATCCAAGAACATGCCTTGGTATAAGGGGGAGACCCTTTTACAGCACTTGGAGACATTGGACAGAAAGGATATCTATAATGTGGGTACCCCACGCTTTCCGGTACAATTGGTCATCAGGCCAAAAAAAGAGGAATTCCATGATTTTAGGGGTTTTGCAGGTAAAGTGTATGGAGGGGAGCTGAGTGTAGGGGATGAGGTAGTGGTGCTGCCGTCCATGACACGTTCCAAGATCAAGGAGATCTATTTTTACGATAAGAAGTACCAGACCGCCACTAGACGTTCCTCCATTACCATTACCCTAGAGGATGAGGTAAACGTTAGCAGGGGGGATATGTTGGTAAAGGTGGGCGACCTGCCCACCATAGACAAGCAGTTAACGGCCACGGTATCTTGGATGGATTCGCAAAACCTGACCGCAGGGAGCAAATATGTACTGCAGCACGGTGTAAACAAAGTGCTGGCCAAGGTGGATGCGATAGATCACAGGATACTTCCGGATTATTCCGGCATAGATACAGGCGTCACCTCTTTGGGAATGAACGATATAGCTACGGTATCATTTAAATTGAACAAGCCGATTTATTACGATGCCTTTAAAAAACACAGGACCAATGGATCGTTTATCCTCATAGATACACGTACCAATGCCACTGCGGGAGTGGGGTTTATTAATTGATCCCTTGGCCCGTTCCATAAATAGTAAGCCGACTTTCTTTTATTTTCCATTAAATAGATAGATTTAGTGGACATGGTAAGTAAAGTTGATAATCAATAAAATACAGCATTGTCATGCAAAGTTTTAGAACCGAATTGGAAAACCCGGTAGTACAAAAGGACATCATCGATCTAGAGGCCAAAATACGGCAGTTCCGGGAAGGCAAATTGGACGAGGAAAAGTTCAGGAGCCTTCGATTGGCCAGAGGGGTCTACGGACAACGGCAGGAAGGGGTGCAGATGATCCGGATAAAATTGCCCTATGGAAAGGTATCTTCCAGACAGTTGCGCAGAATATGTGACGTATCCCAAGAATATTCCACGGGCCGCCTCCATATCACTACAAGGCAGGATATTCAGATCCATTATGTGGATCTGGACCGGACCCCGGAACTTTGGTCGGAGCTGGAAAGGGACGAGATCACCTTAAGGGAAGCCTGTGGCAATACCGTTCGGAACGTGACCGCCAGTGAGACCGCAGGGATCGATATACAAGAACCATTTGATGTTTCTCCCTACGCACATGCGCTTTTCCAATATTTTTTAAGGAATCCCATCAGTCAGGAAATGGGCAGGAAATTTAAGGTTTCCTTTTCTTCCAGCGATGCCGATACCGGTCTGTCCTATATGCACGACCTTGGTTTTATCGCTAAAATACAGGATGGTACCATTGGATTTAAAGTGTTGTTGGGTGGCGGACTTGGTTCCCAGCCCCGACATGCCGATGAACTTTATGAATTTTTGGCAGCTGACAAGATCATTCCCTTGATGGAAGGGGTGGTACGGGTATTCGACCGATATGGGGAACGCAAGAGCAGGGCAAAGGCACGTATGAAATTTTTGTTGAAGGATGTGGGCCTCGATGGTTTTAAGGAACTTTTGGAAGCGGAGCAAAAAGCCGTTCCCTTTAAATCCTATCCGATTGATGCAACGGCCTATCCGGAGACAACGGTTTCCGACACAAAGACCCCTGAAGTTACCATTGACGATATAGCGGCCTTTGAAAATTGGAAGTCCACCAATTTGGTGCCCCAGAAGCAGTCTGGCTTCGTTGCCATTGGAATCAAGGTAAAACTGGGCGATTTTTATATCGCCGAGGCTAGGGCATTGGCCGATCTGGTCGAAAAATATGCCGCTGGGGAAATAAGGCTTTCCCTTAGACAGAACATATTGGTTCCCTATGTGAGGGAAACTTCCCTTCCCTTCTTTTATCAGGAACTGAAAAAATTGGGCTTTGCCGATGCCGGATATAACAAGGCGGCCGATATTACCGCATGCCCGGGAACGGACACCTGCAACTTGGGTATTGCCAGTAGTACGGGTATTGCAGCCGAACTGGAGCGGGTAATCGCTTCGGAATACCCCCAATACATACAGAACCCCGATGTGGTGATCAAGATAAGCGGCTGCATGAACGCCTGTGGACAGCACAATATGGCGCATATCGGTTTTCAGGGAATGTCCATCCGCACCAAGGACAAATTGGTGGCACCTGCACTTCAGGTTTTGTTGGGTGGCGGAAATTTAGGAAACGGAAAGGGTGTTTTTGCCGATAAGGTCATTAAAGTCCCCAGTAAAAGGGGCCCGGCCGCCTTAAGGGCCATTCTGGACGATTTTAACGCCAATGGCAACGGACGTTCCTTTGATCGGTACTATTCAGATCAGGGACAGTTGTATTTTTATGAGTTTTTAAAGCCGTTGGCCGATATCGAAAACCTGGCTCCGGACGATTTTATAGATTGGGGCAATACAGAGGAATATGTACAGGCAATCGGTGTCGGGGAATGTGCAGGGGTCGTGATCGATCTGATCGCCACCCTGTTATACGATAGCGAGGAGAAAATCGCCAACGCCCAGTCCGCTTTGGAAGAGGGGAAATGGGCGGCAAGTATCTATTATTCATATACGTCCATGGTAAATTCGGCAAAGGCGCTCCTTACCGCCGAAAATCAAAAGACGAATACCCATGCGGGGATCATCAGCGATTTTGATGCGGTCTTCGTCGAAACCGGAAAAATATCCTTGAACGGTACTTTTTCGGATATGGCGTTACAATTGAACAGGAACGAGCCTACGGAAGTTTTTGCCAAATCTTATCTGGAAGATGCCGTACGGTTTTTAAAACATGTGGCCGCCTTTCGAAAATTGGAACTTCAACATGTATAGTGGGAAGTATGAAAATAATGACCCTTTGGCATCCTTGCCCGATCACGGCAAAGGACGGTTAACGGTCGTAGGTGCCGGTCCAGGGGATGTGGAACTTATTACCCTAAAGGCCATTAAGGCCCTTCAAGCGGCCGATGTGGTCCTGTATGACGCCCTTGTAGATCCCCGATTGCTACAGTATGCACCCAAGGCGGAACATATTTTTGTCGGCAAGAGAAAGGGATGTTATGCCTACGGTCAGGAACAGATAAACGAACTGATAGTGGAAAGGGCCAATGGCCATGCCCATGTGGTTCGTTTAAAGGGGGGAGATCCCTTTGTGTTCGGGAGGGGCGCCGAAGAAATGGAATATGCCGCTTCCCATGGATTGGCCGTGACCATGGTGCCCGGAATCTCTTCGGCAGTTGCCGTACCTGCGTCCCAACAGATTCCCGTTACCAAAAGGGGCGCTTCGGAGAGTTTTTGGGTGATTACTGGCACCACAAAATCCCATCGGTTATCGGATGATGTGGCCCTTGCTGCCAAATCCAACGCCACCGTGGTGATATTGATGGGTATGGGGAAATTGTCGGCCATTGTGGCTTTGTTCCAAAAAGAAGGCAAGACAGATCTTCCTATTGCCATTATACAGAACGGGACAACGGAAAATGAAAAAGTGGGCATCGCTACCATTGGTACCATTGAGGGGGAAGTGGAGCGGCGACAATTGTCCAACCCCGCCATTATCATAATTGGCGAGGTAGTAAACCATAGGGCGACCATATTGAACGTTGCCAAAGCATATAAACCAGAATTAAGCAATACACGATGATAAAGACAGACATATTGATCATAGGCGCCGGTCCGACGGGACTTTTCACGGTTTTCGAGGCGGGGCTGTTGAAGCTGAAGTGCCACCTGATAGATGCGCTCGCACAGCCCGGTGGGCAGTGCTCGGAGATCTACCCGAAGAAGCCGATCTACGACATCCCTGCCTTTCCGGAGATATTGGCGGGACAGTTGGTGGACAACCTGATGGAGCAGATCCGTCCGTTCGGGGCGGGCTTCACCCTAGGGGAGCGTGCGGAGACGCTTGAGCGTTCGGACGACGGGACGTTTGTAGTGACCACCAACAAGGGAACGCGGCACCATGCGCCGGTGGTGGTGATCGCTGGCGGCCTTGGCTCGTTCGAGCCGAGGAAGCCCTTGATCCCGAACATTCTGGACTACGAGGACCGTGGTGTGAGCTATATGGTGCGTGACCCGGAGGCGTTCCGCGGCCGCAAGGTGGTGATCTCCGGGGGCGGCGACAGTGCGCTGGACTGGTCGATCTTTTTGAGCGGTGTGGCCTCGGAGGTGACCCTTGTGCACCGCAGGAACGAGTTCCGTGGGGCCCTGGACTCCGTGGAGAAGGCCTCCGAGCTCGCAAAGCTGGGCAAGATCCGTCTCTACACGGAGGCGGAGGTGGTGGGGGTTCGCGGCGAGGGCCGTCTGGAGGCCGTCGAGATCCGCCACAACGATGCGGCGAAGGGGGAGACGCTTTTGGAGGCGGACCATTTCATCCCGCTGTTCGGGCTGTCGCCTAAACTGGGCCCGATCGGGAACTGGGGCCTCGAGATCGAGCGCAACGCGATCAAGGTGGACAATTCGTACGATTACCAGACCAATATCCCCGGGGTGTACGCCATAGGGGACGTGAACACCTACCCTGGGAAGCTGAAGCTGATCCTGTCGGGCTT
This sequence comes from uncultured Sediminicola sp., assembly GCA_963974715.1. Lineage (GTDB taxonomy): Bacteria > Bacteroidota > Bacteroidia > Flavobacteriales > Flavobacteriaceae > Sediminicola. Next base: position 123,610 of record CAXBDK010000007.1, on the reverse strand, counting down.
CCACGAGGCCGCGGTGATGTGCCAGAGCGCCTACCAGCGCATCCATCCTGGGAAACGGTACGTGATGAAGTACACCACGGTGGGCGGCGTGGAAGGGTTCGACGGCACCAAAAAGGAGGCCAAGAAAGAAGTCGTTCAGAGTATAATGGCATAAAGGGAATTCCCCCGTACCATCAGTGGTACGGGGAATCTTAAAAAAAACATACTTTCCTTGTTTTAAAGTGCGATGTGGCGTTACTTTGCACACAGTTCTTTACAAAATTGAAACGTTATCAAGAAAGGTGGAGGGATTAGACCCGGTGAAGCCTTAGCAACCCTTTTTTCGCTCCCGTTACTAATCGGGTCGGGACAAGAAGGTGCTACGTTCTAATCCTGTCCGACCGCCAAACGGTAAAACGGAAGGGAGTAGATAACCTCGTGAAAGACCTTTGTCCTCTCCTTTTCCTTACTTGATAAAATATTAAACCGGACTGCAAATGCCCTAATGCTCGCATTGGGACAGCACTTTGGTACGTGGACTTAGCCCTGAAAAGTAGATCACGAGAGGTACTTTCTTTTAGGGCGTTGCGGTATAACCGAATGGAAAACTAATTTTGTGCCTTTCCATTGGGAAGGCATTTTACGGATCGGACGAAAGATATGAATAGAATAGAGGACATATTAAAAGAGCGTATTTTGTTGCTGGACGGGGCCATGGGCACCATGTTGCAGCGCCATAAATTTTCGGAGGCCGATTTTAGGGGCGACCGTTTTAAGGATTGGCCCCATCCGCTCCAAGGAAACAATGATCTTTTGTCCCTTACGCAACCCAAGGCCATCGCCGAGGTGCACAGGCAGTATTTTGAGGCAGGGGCGGATATTGTGGAGACCAATACTTTCTCGGGGACCACGATCGCCATGGCGGATTATCATATGGAAGAACTGGTATACGAACTCAATTACGAATCTGCCCGTATCGCAAGGGAGGTAGCCGATGAATTTACGGCCAAGGAACCCCATAAACCCAGATTCGTTGCCGGAAGTATAGGTCCCACCAATAAAACGGCCAGTATGTCGCCCGATGTAAACGACCCAGGATTCAGGGCTATATCCTTTGACGAGCTCCGGATCGCCTATAAACAACAAGTAGAGGCACTCTTGGACGGAGGGGCGCATTTGCTCTTGGTGGAGACCATTTTTGACACCCTGAATGCCAAGGCTGCCCTATTTGCCATTGAGGAAGTAAAGGAGGAACGAGGACTGGAAGTACCCATTATGGTCAGTGGCACGATTACGGATGCCTCGGGGAGGACCCTTTCCGGACAAACGGCGGAAGCCTTTTTGATTTCCATCAGCCACATTCCCATCCTTTCCGTTGGTTTTAACTGTGCCCTTGGCGCTAGTCAGTTGGTACCACATTTAGAGGTGTTATCGGCAAAGACCAGTTTTAATGTTTCGGCACATCCCAATGCGGGCCTGCCCAACGCTTTTGGGGAATATGATGAGACCCCTTCCCAAATGGCGGCCCAGATAAAGGAATATGCGGAAAAGGGACTGGTGAACATTGTAGGTGGCTGTTGTGGGACAACGCCGGAACATATAAAAGCAATAGCCACACTGGTCAAGGATTATGGGCCCCGACCCTTGTTGGTGGAAAATATATAGGTATATAAAAAGGGAAGGCATGGTTTTAGAAGTGGCCGTATTAAATATAAAGAAAGGCCTATCGGAAGAATTTGAGGCCAATTTTGGGAAGGCCCAACAAATTCTGGTAGCGGCCAAGGGCTATAACTCCCATGAACTGAAAAAAGCGATCGAAATAAAGGACCAATACTTGCTTTTGGTGCATTGGGAAAGCTTGGAAGACCATGAAATAGGATTTAGAAAATCTGTTGGATACCAAGATTGGAAAAAATTGTTGCACCATTTTTATGAACCATTTCCCATAGTTTTGCATTACACATAGATGAACGGACCAATACCAAAATATTTGAGATTATCGGGCCTTGAGCCTTTGGTGATAACCCCTGAAAGCAATTTTGTGAACGTAGGGGAGCGCACCAATGTGGCAGGTTCCAAAATGTTCCTTAGGTTGATCAAGGAAGAAAAATTTGAGGAGGCGTTAAATGTGGCCCGCGATCAAGTGGAAGGGGGTGCCCAGATATTGGACGTTAATATGGACGACGGCCTGATCGATGGGAAGGAGGCCATGGTCAAATTCCTGAACCTGATCGTGGCCGAGCCGGATATTTCAAGGGTCCCCATTATGATCGACAGTTCCAAATGGGAGATCATAGAAGCAGGGCTACAGGTGGTACAGGGGAAATGTGTGGTGAATTCCATTAGCTTAAAGGAAGGGGAAGCACAGTTTGTACAACATGCGAAACTGATAAAGCGATACGGGGCCGCGGTGATAGTGATGGCCTTTGATGAGGTGGGGCAGGCCGATACCTATGAGCGCCGACTTGAGATTGCCAAACGTTCCTATGACATTCTAGTGGAAAAGGTGCATTTTGCACCGGAGGACATTATTTTTGACCTGAACATCTTTCCAGTGGCCACTGGGATGGACGAGCACAAACTAAATGCGCTCGATTTTATAAGGGCCACCAAATGGGTCAGGGAAAACCTGCCCCATTGTAGCGTAAGTGGGGGCGTGAGCAATGTTTCCTTTTCCTTTAGGGGAAACAATCCCGTAAGGGAAGCCATGCATTCCGTCTTTTTGTACCATGCCATACAGGCGGGCATGAACATAGGCATCGTAAACCCGACCATGTTGGAGGTCTATGACGATATTCCCAAAGACCTTTTGGAACGTGTAGAGGATGTGATCCTGAACCGAAGGGAAGACGCCACGGAGCGATTATTGGATTTTGCCGAGACCGTCATCGGGACGGCAAAGGAAAGCAAAGTGGACCTGTCCTGGCGGGAAGAGCCGCTGCAGAACAGGATAACACGTGCCCTGGTAAAGGGTTTGGATGGGTTTGTGGTGGAAGATGTGGAAGAGGCCAGACAAAGTGTGGACAAGCCCATACAGGTCATAGAGGGCCATTTGATGACGGGCATGAACGTAGTGGGAGATCTTTTCCAAAGTGGAAAAATGTTCTTGCCGCAAGTGGTCAAATCGGCCCGTGTCATGAAAAAGGCCGTTGCCTACCTATTGCCTTTTATTGAAGAAGAAAAATTAAAGAACCCGTTGCCGGAGGGAAGTAGCTCCTCTGCGGGAAAAATATTGATGGCCACCGTTAAGGGCGATGTCCACGATATTGGAAAGAACATTGTGAGCGTGGTACTGGCGTGCAACAACTACGAGATCATAGATCTGGGGGTCATGGTACCGCCCGAAAAGATCATCAATGCCGCCAAGGAACACAAGGTGGATATTATAGGGCTAAGCGGCCTTATCACCCCTTCATTGGACGAGATGGTCTTCTTGGCCAAGGAAATGGAACGCCAGGAATTTAGGGTACCGTTGCTGATCGGCGGTGCCACTACCAGTAAAGCCCATACGGCCGTTAAGATCGATCCGCAGTACCACCACGCCGTGGTACACGTAAACGACGCATCCCGAGCCGTTACCGTGGTTGGCGATCTCTTGCAGAAGGATACTTCCCAAACGTATAGGGACAAGGTGAAATTGGATTATGAGGAGTTTAGGAAACAGTTTTCCAAACGCAGTAAGCACAAAGAATACCTGACCATATCGGAGGCCCGTGCCAACAAGTTCAGCATCTCTTGGAATGCCGTCGATATAACGGCGCCCAGAAAATTGGGAATTCAACTGATCGAGGACCAGGAACTGCGGAAACTGGAGAAATTTATAGACTGGACACCCTTTTTTAGGAGTTGGGAACTACATGGGAAATATCCCGATATCCTGAACGATGAAGTCGTAGGAAAGGAAGCTACCGCATTGTTCGCCGATGCCCAAGCCCTTTTGCAAGAGGTATTCGATAAAAAATTGCTGAAGGCCAAAGGTGTTTTCGGACTTTATAAGGCCAATTCCGTAGATGACGATGATATTGCCGTGGAGGATGGGGAGAACGTGTACCTATTCCGCACCTTACGCCAACAATTAAAGAAATACGGGAACAAGCCCAATTTTGCCCTGGCCGATTATATTGCCCCCAAAGGGTCGGGCATACAGGATTATATGGGGTTCTTTTGCGTTTCCACCGGATTTGGAACGGCCGACCTGGCCGCTGCGTATGAGAAGGATCACGACGATTACAATTCCATAATGATAAAGGCGCTTTCCGACCGCTTGGCCGAGGCATTTGCCGAATACCTTCATAAGGAGGTAAGGGTACGGCATTGGGGCTATGTGGCCGATGAAGCCCTTTCCAATGAAGAGCTGATAGCCGAATCGTACAAAGGGATCAGACCGGCCCCGGGATATCCCGCCTGTCCCGACCATCTGGAGAAACTGACCATTTGGGAACTGTTGGACGTGAAGGAACAAATCGGGGTTGAACTTACGGACAGCCTTGCCATGTGGCCGGCGGCCAGTGTAAGTGGTTACTATTTTGCCCATCCCGAGGCCAGGTATTTTGGAGTGGGAAAGATAAAGGACGATCAAGTGGCCGATTTTGCCAAAAGAAAGGGGATTTCCCTTGAAGAGGCCACCAAATGGCTTGCACCCAATATTGCGGATGATTGAGCCCCTCCTTGTGCCTTTCGGGACAATGTTAGGGGTGGACCTATAAAATAATGTAAAGTGCGTTAGGGATAGAGGCCCTGTGGAGCTACTTTTGCCCTTGCAAAAGAGCGACGGCCGATAGCCCGCCCCGCCCCTTTGGCGGGGAACGCCCAAACTATAGACTAATTTAAAAACGGACCAAAAGACCCCTTTCAAGGGAACGTTTGGAGCAGGAGATGAAAGTAACGGACCACATTAAAAACGCAAAAGGGGAAACATTGTTTTCCTTTGAGATCGTTCCCCCGGTAAAAGGGAAGAACATTCAGGAACTGTACGACAATATAGACCCCTTGATGGAATTTAGACCCCCTTTTATAGATGTCACCACTTCTAGGGAAGAGTACGTATATATAAACAAGGACGGTCTTTTGGACAAAAAGCTGACCAGAATGCGCCCTGGCACGGTAGGGATATGCGCTTCCATAAAACACAAGTACAATGTGGATACGGTACCACATGTACTATGTGGAGGGTTTACCAGGGAGGAGACCGAATATCTTCTGGTGGATTGCCATTATTTGGGAATAGACAACGTGATGGCGCTTAGGGGCGATGCCATGAAGGACGAAAAATATTTTATGCCCATAAACGGCGGACATGCCTATGCGTGCGATCTTGTTAAGCAGATATGTGACCTGAACAAGGGAAAATACCTGCACGAAGTGATCGAAAGTGACAACTGTGCCGATTTTTGTATCGGGGTGGCCGGTTATCCCGAAAAACATTTGGAGGCGCCCTCGCTACAGTCCGATCTAAAACGGTTAAAGGAAAAAGTGGATGCCGGGGCCGACTACGTGGTCACCCAGATGTTCTTCAACAACCAAAAATATTTTGAATTTGTGGAAGCGGCCAAGTCCATGGGAATCGACATTCCCATTATTCCGGGAATCAAGCCCATTGCGGTAAAAAGACATTTGCAGCTGCTTCCCCAGGTTTTCCGTATCGATATCCCACAGGATCTTATAGAGGCCGTGGACAATTGTACGGACAACGGGCAGGTGCGGGCCGTGGGAATAGAATGGGCCATAGAGCAATCCAAGGAACTCAAGGCAGCGGGGGTCCCTGTGCTCCATTATTATTCCATGGGGAAATCGGACAATATACAGGCCATTGCCAAGCATGTCTTTTAAGTCCACAACTGCTTTAGAGATCAATTTTGGCTACCCGAACGACCTTCTGTAGGAATTTAAGGGCGGCTATGCGCAGGGACTTGGGATCTATTTGCTATTTTTACCGCCAATGAGCCCTAAAATTTTACTAATATCCCTTTTAATGGTGGCTACGGCCTTTGCCCAAAAAAAGGGAAAATCTCAAAAGTTCACCTTGGACGTGAGCCAGTTCCATGGTTCCATCCTGCTCCACAATCCCGATATTTCCCATTTGATCACGGCACATCCCGGAGGGGTGATCCTTGGATATAATCGGAAGACCTACGGCCTTCAAGAATGGGAAGCCGAGTACAATTACCCCGATCTGGGGTATTCCTTTGTATATCAGAATATGAACAATGCTACTTTGGGCGACAATTACGGACTGTACGCACACTACAATTTTTATTTCCTTAAAAGGAACCTACAGTTTAGGTTGGGACAAGGATTGGCCTACAACACCAATCCCTATGATAAGGGCAACAACTTTCGGAACAACGCCTATGGTTCCACTTTGTTGAGCTCCACCTATTTGATGTTGAACTATCATAGGGAAAATATCTTTAAGGGGTTGGGGTTGAAGGCCGGGCTTACGGTCATCCACTATTCCAATGCCAACTTTAGGGCCCCCAACACCTCTACGAATACCTTGGCTTTTAATGCGGGGCTTGTATACGATCTTGACGGAGGGGAAGAGCTGGAATACCTGCCCGTTGGGGCAAGGGAACGTATTTCCGAACCTATACGGTTCAACTTTGCTTTTAGGACCGGGATCAATGAAAGCGATGTAAACAATTCGGGGCAGTTTCCTTTTTATATTTTTTCCGCATACGCCGATAAGCGCTTGGGCAGGAAAAGCGCCCTTCAATTTGGGGGAGACCTTTTCTTTTCCCAATTTTTAAAGGGCTTGATAGAATATCAGTCCATTGCCTTTCCCGAATTACAGGTCTCCGCCGATGATGATTATAAACGAGCGGGCGTTTTTGTAGGGCACGAACTGTTTATAAACCGGATGTCCGTAATAGCGCAATTGGGCTACTATGTTTACTATCCGTTCGATTTTGAGGGAAGGATGTACAACCGGATAGGGCTAAAACGCTATTTTGGGGAAAGGATATTTGGGGCCATAACGCTTAAATCTCACGGAGCTAAGGCCGAAGCCGTAGAGTTTGGGGTGGGAATACGATTATAAATGGATATAGGGATGAAAATGGTAGAGGAAAAAAATAGGTACATGTCCGATAAACACCATCCGATGTCTGTAGGGAACCTTGTATGTATGCTATCCATATTTTTGGGTGTGGCGGGGTGCAATGGCGATCATGTAACAGATTGTCTTCAGAATGCGGGCGATCAGGTTCGCGAAAGGGTGGAGGTATCCCCCTTTACGAAGATTACCGTTCACCCCAATGTGGAACTTATCCTAAAACAGGGAGATCAAACGGAAGTAATTGTAGAAACCGGCGAATATTTGCGGAACGAGGTGGTGGTGGAGGTAAATGACGGGCGCTTGGAGCTATGGGACAATAACGACTGTAATTTTACAAGGGATTACAATCTGACCAAAATTTACGTGACCGCTCCCAATATTACGGAAATACGCAGCAATACCGGCTTTGCGATAAGCAGTGATGGCCTCTTGGTATATGAAAACCTAACCCTCCTTTCCGAATCCTTTAGCGATCCCGAATTGGATACCACAAGTGGCACCTTTGATCTGGAACTGCAACTGGAAAATCTCAATATCGTTTCGAACGGACTGGCCTATTTTAAACTAAGGGGCACAACAGAGCGGTTCAATATCCAGTTTGCGGCCGGGGATGCCCGACTGGAAGCGGCAGAAATGGTGGCAGGAGAAATTGTGCTGAACCATAGGGGTACCAATGATATGTTCCTGAACCCACAAACTTCCATTACCGGAACCATAATTGGTACGGGGGATGTCTTTTGCCAATCCCGTCCGCCCCTAGTGGAGGTGTCGGAAATGTATAGGGGAAGGCTCATTTTTGGAGACTGATTTTAATGTGTAGGATCTTTTTGTTCCTATTTTTACGACATTCGATGTAAAATTTTAATGGAATGGGATTTCCCTTATATACATATCTTAAGGATTTTTTTGCCTTCCGTCGAATGTATGGAAGCGATGAGATGGAAGGAAGGCAAAAAGCGGACCTGCTCCTATGGAAACTTGTGAGGGGCCTAAAAGTACCGGGGCTTTCCATTACCGTTCTTAGGGAGGGCGAGATCTTTTTTCAAAAGGGATACGGTTTTTCCGATCTTGATAGTGGAAGCAGGATCGATCCCAAACGTACGAAATTCAGGATCGCCAGTGTTTCAAAACCCATTGCGGCTACGGCCCTGGCAAAAATGGTAGAGGCCGGGCAGATGGATCTGGATGCCTCCTTTTATGAATATGTGCCCTATTACCCTAGAAAGGAGTTCGATTTCACCATAAGACAATTGGCAGGGCATACAGCTGGCATAAGGGGGTATAGGGGATCGGAATATGGCCTTAACGAGCATATGTCCATTAAGGAGAGTATTAAGATATTTAAGGACGACCCCTTGGTTTTTGAGCCGGGCACCCAATACCTGTACAATAGTTTTGACTGGGTACTGATATCGCTTGCCATACAGGAAGTGGCCGGAATCCCGTTTGAGGATTACGTGAGGGAACGGGTACTGAAACCATTCGGTATGGAAAATACAATGGCCGAAATGATGGGGATGGGCTATAAGGATACCACTACTTTTTATTCCAAAAACCGAGGGTGTTTCAAAAAGGCCATTCCGGTCACGAATTTCTATAAATTGGCAGGGGGTGGGTATCTTTCCACTTCAGCGGATATCGCCATGTTGGGGCAACGTTATTTGGACGGCAGGGCAGCCGATGAGAAGGTAGTGGCACAATTTCTCAGTTCACAGTCGGTCCAGGGAACGCCCACACATTATGGACTGGGATGGCAGGTGAGCAAGGATGCCCAAGGAAGGGACTTTTACGGTCATGTGGGGAATGCGGTGGGCGGCTATTCCAACTTCTTCGTATACCCTCATCAAAAAATGGTATTTGCAATCCTGACCAACTGCACCAATCCGCCCATTCAGGAAACCCTGGATCAGGTGGTGGACTCCCTTTTAACCCAGGAGAACAATACAAAAGGGAGTGGAAATTAACCGGTAGTTGGCAACAACCTGTGGCAGGCTTGGGGGAATGGGACGTATCTAAAGTTACATTTTTAGGTACGCCCTGCCCTGAGGAAGGCTCAGTGCGGGAAAAGCGTATAAAAAAGATGTTCCCTGAGTTAAAGATCAATAAATATGACTGTTTTTTATTTCTTTCACAATTCTTCCCTAAACAAAAACCATCGCCCAATATACATCGCCTGACAAAGCAAATTTTAGCTATATTTATGGAAACCATATACGTCATTTTTTGCGCTGGACGTTGCCCTGCCTGCCTTAAAATTTCAAAACCGACCAAAACCATCCTATGAACCCCATTAGATTAATAGTCCTTTCCTTGTTGTTCCTGCCCTTGATCACCTTTGCCCAGTCGAAAAAAAAGAAAAGCAGTGAGCCCGTTCCTCACTTGGAGGATACGTTGTTCCACCATTTAAAATGGAGGAACATTGGCCCGTTTCGGGGGGGTCGGAGTGTTGCGGCCACCGGAGTGGTCGGAATGGCGGGGACGTATTATATGGGAAGTACGGGAGGCGGTGTTTGGAAGACCATGGATGATGGTATAACCTGGAAAAATATATCGGATGGATTTTTTAAAACAGGTACCGTGGGGGCCATTGCGGTTTCCGAAAGCGATCCCAACGTTGTCGTGGTGGGCATGGGCGAGCATGCGGCCAGGGGTGTGATGACCTCCATGGGCAATGGAATATATAAATCCATGGATGCGGGGAAGACATGGAAGCACTACGGTCTCGAGGACAGCAGGCATATTTCCGATGTGGCCATCCACCCTAAAAACCATGATCTGTTATATGTGGCGGTCCAGGGAGCCCAATACGGTCCCTCCGCTGAAAGGGGGATCTATAGATCTACGGACGGCGGAGAGAATTGGAAAAAAATCTTATATGTAAATACGGTAACGGGGGCTTCGTCACTAAGTATGGATATGAACAACCCCTTGATCTTATATGCCGCCATGTGGGAACATCAAAGATATCCTTGGGCCATAGTTTCCGGTGGAAAGGGATCAGGTCTTTACAGGAGTTTGGACGGTGGCGATACTTGGGAACGCATGAAGGAGGGTTTGCCCAAGGAGTTTGGAAAAGCGGGCATATCCGTATCCAGGGCCAATTCGGAAAGGGTTTATGCAGTGCTGGAAGCCGAGACGGACAAAGGTGGGGTCTACAGGTCCGATGACGGTGGCAAAAAATGGACCCAAGTTAACAAGGATAGGATCAATATAGCCCGATCTTGGTATTACATGGAAATTTATGCGGATACCCAAAACGAAGATTGGGTCTATGTCCTAAATGCGCCCATGACCAAATCCATTGATGGTGGTGCCAGTTTTAAGCCATTGTCCACACCCCATGGCGACAATCACCATCTTTGGATCAGTCCTACCGACCATAATGTGATGATCAATGCAAACGATGGCGGGGCAAATATTTCAAATAATGGCGGAAAGGCATGGAGCACACAAGAAAACCAGCCTACGGCCCAATTTTATAGGGTTATAACGGACAATTTGGTGCCCTACAACATCTATGGGGGGCAACAGGACAATACCTCCCTATCCATTGCCAGTAGGACCACCGATGATGGCATCGACTGGAAGGATTGGCAGGTGGTATCCGGCTGTGAAAGTGCCTATTTGGCTTTCGACCCAAATAATCCGGAGGTGATCTATGGAGGTTGTTACCAAGGGATCATAGAGAAGTTTTATACCGTTTCCAAGCAGATCAAATCAATTAAGGAGTACCCGGAACTTGGTCTTGGTGTAATGCCAAAGGACTTTAAGTTCCGATATAATTGGAATGCCCCGATCATAGCCTCTCCACATGATGTCAACACCATTTACCATGCGGGAAACGTAGTTTTTAAGACAAGGGACGGAGGGACCACATGGGAGGTCATCAGTGGGGACCTGACACGCAACGAAAAGGAAAAACAGGGCGCTGGGGGAAGTCCGTTCACAAATGAGGCCGCTGGGGGGGAGAACTACAATACCATTATGTATTTGGTAGAATCCGTACATGAAAAGGGAGTATTGTATGCTGGATCGGACGATGGGCTGCTGCACCTTACCAAAGATGGTGGCAAAAACTGGAAAGAGGTAAGCCCAACGGGGCTGGGCGAAGCCATTATCAACCATATTGAGGTTTCGCCACATGATCCGGCAACCGCCTATGTGGTGGGCATGAAATACAAAAGTATGGATCTTTCCCCTTATATCTTTAAGACCACCGACTATGGGGAGACTTGGACAAAATTGGTAAAGGGACTTGATGACCCGCATTCCTTTGTCAGAGTGGTAAAGGAAGATCCCAAAGTAGCGGGATTATTATATGCGGGAACGGAGACGGGCCTCTATATTTCCCTTGACGGCGGCCTCAACTGGCGGCCTTTCCAATTAAATCTACCTGTAGTCCCCATTAACGACCTTGTCATACATGAAAATGATATGATCGTTGCCACTGCTGGAAGGTCCTTTTGGATATTGGACGATCTTGGCCCTATTCAGAACCACCGAAAAAGCAAGGACAGCTTACAAATAATCGGTCCCAAGGATACCTATCTACTGTTTGGAGGTAGCAGCGAAGAACCCGTAACGGGTTTGGGACAAAATCCTGCTGAAGGGGTAGCCATTGATTACTATTTGCCCATGGAAGGGGACAGTATCTCCGTTAAATTGGAGATATGGCAGAAAGGGAAACTGATAAGGCAGTATGGCAACACCAAGCCCAAAGATTTTAAATCTTGGCCAGGAGGCCCAGAAAAGCCAAAGGTACTGCCATCCAAAAAAGGGTATAACCGATTTACTTGGGACTTTAGGACCGAATCCTTGCCAGTGGTGGACAAACTTTTCTCCATGGGAGGCAACAAAGGGTATCGGGTAGGTCCCGGGGTCTATGATCTTATAATTTCGGTGGAAGGGGAAAAGGCCGAAACTACGGTCACTATACTCCCCAACCCAAATATCGAGGCAGGTCCTTCGGATTATTTGGAACAAAGGGAGCTCTTGGAAAAAATTGATGTTACGCTTGTGGAGATCTATTCCTCCATAAACAGGATGCGCTCGGCAAAACAACAGGTGATCGCCTACAAAAAACTGTTGGGGGACCAAGGGAAAGGGGATGCGCAAAAAATCGTGTCCCTTGGCGATTCGTTGGTAGGTAGCATCGATAAGTGGGAGCAATTGCTGATACAGCCCAAACAGGAAACCTTTCAGGATGTCATTAATTTCAGCAATAGATTGGATGCCCAGATAATGTATCTAAAAAGTTACTTGGACGAGGCCGATCCCAAAGTGACACAGGGGGCCAAAACACGATGGGCCGATCTTCTAAGTGAATGGGAAGGCCTGCATAAAGAGCAAATAGCCATCACGGAAACAGCGCTGAAGGAATACAATGCCCTATTTGACTCGCTTCATATCCCGGCACTTATATTGGAAGGGGAATAGTTATTATTTCTGGATTCCGATACTGTCCGAAGGGTTTACGGGGCCGGGACTTGGGTAAGTTCCACGAACAGGCTTTCCAGGTTTTTGTTCTTTCTGCTCAACTGCAATGTCTTGAGCTGGTTGTCATGGGCAAAGTCGAAAACGGCCGGACGCATATCCAGGGAAGTGTCGAAGGTAATGTCGTAGACAAACCCTCCCGTATTCCGAACGTTTATGGCATGCGGCAATTTTAAGAGAAAGGCTTCCTCGACCCGATAATCAAATTCCACTTCTATGATTTGGGCTTCTTCCTTTCTTAGTTCGTCCATTTTTTTATCTGCCACCAGAATCCCTTTGTTGATGATGATCACCCTGTCACAGATGGCTTCTACCTCTTTCATGATATGTGTGGAAAGCAAGATGGTTTTTTGTTTGCCGATCTCCTTTATCAACTTTCGTATTTCCATTAACTGATTAGGGTCCAATCCGGTGGTGGGTTCGTCCAGGACCAGCACCTCGGGATCGTGCAAAAGGGCGGCCGCCAGTCCTACCCGCTGTCGGTAACCCTTGGAAAGCTGCCCTATTTTTTTATGGCATTCGGGGGTAAGGCCAGTCTGGTCGAGTACGGTAGCTACCCTATCCTTGTCCACATGGTACAGCTCGGCATTAAAATTCAGGTATTCCTTTACATACATATCCAAGTACAGTGGATTGTGCTCGGGAAGGTACCCTATGCTCCTTTTTACCTCTTTTTTTTGTGTGGCCACATCATAGGAATTGACCGCTGCGTTCCCTTCATCGGCTTGGCTATAGGTGGTCAGTATTTTCATCAGGGTGGACTTTCCAGCGCCATTGGGTCCTAGGAAGCCCACAATTTCCCCTCTTTCTATGCTAAAGGAAATTTGGGAGAGGGCTTTTTGGTCACCGAAACTTTTACTGATATTATGGACCGTGATGGACATAGCATTAAATTTATCCAAAAATAACCTAATTTCTGGATATCCCATTTTTAAAAAGTACGGATCGAAGCGGCATTTGCGGTCCCATTTTATCGGGGCGAGGCAGGATTCAGGCTATTTTTGTTATTTTTTGATATAAAAAACGGGGCGAATGTGCATTAATATCAAAATTTAAAAAAAAATAGGGACATAAAATTTGATTTTTAAATTTAATATTTACCTTAGCCAAAGTTTTATAACAAATATGGCAAAGCAATATTTCTGGAACGGTTTTTATTTTTACTTCTTTTTTAGGGGAGGTACGGGACTGTTCTAGCATATTTTAAGATATATAGATAACAAAGTCCCGTGAAAACCGGGGCTTTTTTTTTGGTTGAATTTTTCGGCGCAACAGCTCCGATACCAGCAAAAATGGATTTGAAAATTGCGATACAGGGTATAAAGGGTTCCAACCACCATCAGGTGGCCAAGGATTGTTTTGGGGACAATGTGGAACTGGTCGAATGCATGTCCTTCGATAGTTTGGTGGACCGCCTGCTGGACAAAAGTGCGGACAAGGGCATCATGGCCATTGAGAATTCCATTGCGGGATCGATAATCCCAAACTATGCCCTGATCTATAAGAACAACCTGCATATAATAGGGGAACACTATCTTAACATCCACCACAATCTCATGACATTAAAAGGTCAGGGAATGCAGGATATCCAGGAAGTGCATTCCCATCCCATGGCACTCTTGCAGTGCAAGGAATATTTTAAGGATTATCCGCATATTAAAATGGTGGAGGATGTGGATACCGCGGAGACCGCCAAAAGGATACAGGAGCGACAGCTGAGGAACATCGCCGCCATTGCGCCCCAAGTGGCCGCGGAACTGTACGGACTGGACATAATAGCCACGGAGATACAGACCATTAAAAATAATTCGACCAGGTTCATCATAGTAAAGACAAAGAACAAGGTCTTGCCCCCAGATCAGATAAACAAGGCCTCTTTACGATTTTTGACCGATCATAAACGCGGTAGTCTGGCAGCCGTGCTGAACGTAATGAGCGATTGTAACCTGAACCTGACCAAGATCCAATCCTTACCGGTCATAGAAAGGCCATGGAAATATTCTTTTTTTGTGGATGTTACCTTTGAGCAGTATGCCCATTATGCCAAGGCAAAATCGCTTTTGGAAATAATGTCTGAAGAGTTCAAGGTTTTGGGAGAATATAAAAACGCACGTATACAATGATCGTTGCAGATAGATTAAATACAGTGGAGGAATACTATTTCTCCAGAAAGCTAAGGGAGGTCAGGGAGTTGATGGCCCAAGGAAAACCTATTATAAATATGGGTATAGGAAGTCCGGATCTGGCCCCTTCCCCGGAAATTATCAAGGCCTTGCAGGAATCCGTTCTGGAAGTCGGGGCGCATCAATATCAAAGCTATCAGGGTTTGCCAGAGCTTCGGGAGGCATTCGTGCGCTTTTATGGGGAAAAATTTGGGGTAGGTATAGATCCCAATAAAGAGGTATTGCCCTTGATGGGCTCAAAGGAGGGGATCATGCACATAAGCTTGGCTTTCCTGAACCCTGGTGACGCCGTATTGATTCCCGATCCCGGATATCCTACCTATACCTCCGTGACCCATTTGGTGGGCGCTGTACCCATGTACTATGGATTGACCGAGAAAAACAACTGGTTTCCGGATTTGGAGGCGTTGGAAGGACAGGACCTATCCAATGTAAAGATCATGTGGACGAGTTATCCCCATATGCCAACGGGTGCCACGGCCAACAGGGAGCAATTGAAACAATTGGTGGGTTTTGCCAAGCGGAACAATATATTATTGGTCAATGACAACCCCTATAGTTTTGTGCTCAACCCCTCTCCCATGAGTATTTTGGAAGTGGAGGGCGCCAAGGAGGTGTCGTTGGAGCTCAACTCTTTGAGCAAGACCTTTAATATGGCTGGATGGAGAGTGGGAATGGTATTGGGATCCGCTCCGCATATAGAGGCCATCCTGAAGGTGAAGAGCAACATGGATTCGGGAATGTTCTTCGGGATACAAAAAGGGGCCATTGCGGCCCTGGCAAGTAAAGCGTCATGGTTTGATGATCTACAGCAGGTCTATTCAGCCCGTAGGGAACTGATGTTCATTTTGGCCGACAAACTGAAGTGCACCTATGATCGCAGTGCGGTGGGCATGTTCGTGTGGGCCAAACTACCGGAAGGGTCGGTTTCCTCCGAAGATTTTGTAGATCGGGTGTTGTATGGCAACAACCTGTTCATAGCACCGGGAACGATTTTTGGGAGCAATGGGGAGGGATATATTCGGTTTTCCCTCTGCGTCACGGAAGATAAAATCAGGCAGGCGATCAGTAGGATCTAAGGCAGTCGCAATATAAAGAGCATATGAACGTATTTGTTATCGGAACCGGGTTGATAGGGGGGTCCATGGCCAAGGACATCAAGTTGTTCGACCCAACTGTCAAGATTTTTGGTATTGATGCCAATGCTTCCCACTTGGAAGAGGCCTTGGAGTTGGGCCTTATAGACGCAAAGGCCACCTATGCGGACCTTCAAGGGGCCGATATGGTCATTGTTAGCATTCCCGTGGATGTAATGGTGTTGGAACTCCCTAAAATATTGGATGCCGTAAACGATGGGACCGTGGTATTTGATGCGGGGTCGACAAAGGGGCTTATCTGCAGTTCCCTTGAAAACCACCCCAAAAGACGGAACTTTCTGGCCTGCCATCCTATTTCGGGCACTGAATTTTCGGGACCATCGGCCGCTATCACAGGTCTCTATAAAGGGAAGACCATTATTATCTGTGAAGTGGAAAAGACCGCTTTTAAGTTACAGGAAATGGCATTGGAACTATTTCAACAATTGGGGATGCGGATCCGGTACATGAATCCGGAGGCGCACGACAAACATATTGCCTATGTATCCCATTTGTCACACATCAGTTCCTTTATGTTAGGAAAGACCGTTATTGAAAAAGAACGGAACGAACGTGATATTTTTGACATGGCGGGCAGTGGCTTTGAAAGCACCGTACGGTTGGCAAAAAGCTCGCCGGCCATGTGGACGCCCATATTTAAACAGAACAAGCACAATGTGCTGGAGGCCTTGGAAGAGTATATCCAAAACCTGGAGGCCTTTAAAAAGATGATCCAAGAAGATGATTATGAGGGAATCCATAAGGAAATGAGCAGTACCAATAAAATAAAGGAAATATTAAAAGGAATACCACTTAATAACAAAAATTAGAATACAATAAAATGGAAAATTCAAAACAATTGAGAACATGGCTGGACGATATGAAATTGGACCATCCTTTAGTGATTGCCGGACCTTGTAGTGCGGAGACGGAAGAGCAGGTGCTAAAAATTGCACATGATTTAAAGGATACGGATGTAAATTACTACCGTGCGGGAATCTGGAAGCCCAGGACACGTCCGGGAATGTTCGAAGGTGTTGGGGCCATTGGTCTTAAGTGGTTACAAAGGGTAAAGGAGGAGACCGGCATGAAAACCGCTACCGAGGTCGCCAATAAGGCCCATGTCGACCTTGCTTTGGAACATGATGTGGATCTTCTATGGGTAGGTGCCCGATCTACGGTAAGTCCGTTTATAATGCAGGAAATTGCCGATGCCCTTCAAGGGACCGACAAAATTGTCCTGGTCAAAAACCCGATCAATCCAGATCTGGCCCTTTGGTTAGGTGGCATAGAACGCCTGTACACAGCAAACATTAAAAATCTTGGGGCTATCCACAGAGGATTTTCCACCTATGAGAAGACAAAATACAGGAACATCCCAGAATGGCAATTGGCCATTGAGTTCCAGAATAAATTTCCCGATCTTCCCCTGATCAACGATCCCTCCCACATTACCGGAAAAAGGGATATGATCTTTGATGTATCGCAGACCGCACTGGACCTTAATTTCGACGGTTTGATGATAGAGACCCATTTCGATCCGGACAATGCTTGGAGCGATGCCGCACAACAGGTAACGCCCGCCGTATTGGTGCAGATCATGAAAGACCTAAAGATCAGGAAAGAATCGGACCAAGAAGTGGATTATACCAAGGAACTCAGCAATCTGAGGGCACAGATAGACATCATGGACAATCAGTTGATCGATATTTTGGGCAAAAGGATGAAGACCTCTGACAGTATCGGGGCCTTAAAAAAGCAAAGGAACGTAGCCGTATTACAATCCAACAGATGGAACGAGATTTTGGGAAAAATGATATTGGAAGGTGAATCAAAGGGACTCAGTGAAGAATTTGTCCTTAAAATGTTCAAGGCCATCCACCAAGAATCGATCAATCACCAAGAGAAGGTCATCAACGGATAGTCCGTAACCCCTCCTGCATAAATGCCCTGGCTACGGTCGGGGCATTTTTTTTTGGACAAACTGTAACAAAGATCGCTTTCGGGCATCTTTCTATTGGAACACGTTTTGCGGATAGCATTATAATGCGCCTTACGCCGTCATTGTCCGACCTTTGGGAGCGACGGATATGGCCATGGTGGACAAAATGGGTTCCTAAACCTTATAAACAAATCCGAATATGAAAAATTTTACTGTTTTTTGCGTGCTGCTCATCGGTGGCGGTCTTTTTGCCCAACGTACCATAGACAAAGAAGTGGGCTCTTTCAACGAGGTAAAGATATTTGACCTGATAGAGGTAAACCTGATCCATTCCGATGAGAACAGGGTGTTCATCAAAGGGGAAAACGTGGACGATATACTGGTGATCAACAAAAATGGTACCCTTAAGATCAGGATGCAGCTCGATAAAAAATTTAGGGGGGAAGATACCGTGGTGGAGATCCACTACAGGAATCTGGATATCATAGACGGCAACGAGGGGGCTAAAATAACCTGTAACGAGCTTGTGGAACGCAACACGATAGAACTAAGGGTTCAGGAAGGTGCGGCCATAAAAGTTGGGCTCAATGTGGACCACCTTAAGCTAAGGGCGGTCACAGGCGGAATCGTGGAGGCTTCGGGCATTGCAAAAAACCAAGAGATCGTGCTGAATACCGGTGGAATTTTTGAAGGCAGGCAATTGCGCACCGAAACTTCGGATATAAAGATCACCGCGGCCGGGGAGGCAGAACTGTATGCCAGTGAAAAGGTGAACATAAATGTAAGGGCTGGGGGCGACGTCACCGTATACGGCAATCCAAAGCAGGTGAACAAAAATACCTTTGCAGGTGGAAGGGTACGGATCTTGGATTGATCCAAAAATATAAATGCCCGGAACTTTCCGGGCATTTTATTTGATAGGGCACCAACTATGTGGGTTACTTCTTAAAGATGTAACGGGTAATGAAAATACCTTGTCCGTCACCTTTTCCGCCCTCACTTTCCACGGCACTGGTTACGAACGCCAGTTCCCAACCTTCCGGTATCATTGCGTTGATCTTGGAAGTAATAAGGGCATCGTTTGCGGCAATGTTCTGAAAACGGATTCCTCCTATATTGTAAAAGTTGAGGAGCTTTGTTTCCTCAAAGTTCTTTACCCTGATATCACTTCTGTCCGCCTTGTTCCGTGTATTGTCCTCCTCGGTCTGGACACTTGTGTATTCCTTGTAATCCTTTTCCTCGGTGGCACTTATGATCCTGGACCTTCCCAGACCGTTTGGCACGATCGATTCCACACTGGTGATCACCTTAAATTCTTGGGCGGTCAATTGTGCCACACCTACGAGCGCAAAACAGGCAATAAAAATAATTTTCTTCATGATTATGGTTTAATGGATTATTCAATAGGATTTAACGGGAAATCTCCACAGCTAGTATAAGAGGAATGTTGTTTCTTTGTAAAAAAGAAGTAATCAAAATGCTCGGAACTGTTTATAAATCCACTGGGAGCTGGTATACCGTAAAGACCGATGACGGGGATTTTTATGAATGCAAGATCAAGGGGAAGTTCCGAATGAAGGGCATTAAAAGTACCAATCCCATTGCGGTGGGTGACCGTGTAACTTTTCAGGTGGAACATATTGGGGACGAAACCTTGGGGATCATTGAGGCAATAAAGGAGCGCAAGAACTATATCGTTCGGAAGTCGGTGAACCTTTCCAAACAGACACATATCATTGCCGCAAATCTGGACCAGGTATTTCTAATGGTCACCCTTAACAACCCGCCCACTTCCACCAGTTTTATCGATCGTTTTTTGGTAACATCGGAGGCATACCAGATACCCGCTGCCCTGCTGTTCAACAAGGTGGATTCCTATTCGGTGGAGGAACTGGATGAAATAAAATACTTGGCGGCACTTTATCGGAAGGTGGGCTATACCTGTTTGGGCATATCTGCCGTTACCGGTAAGAATGTGGAGGAGGTCAAGGAAATGATGAAAGGAAAGACCAGTATGTTCTCGGGACATTCGGGAGTGGGAAAATCCACCTTGGTCAATACCATTGACAACGCTTTGCACCTGAAGACCGCCATCATTTCCGAACAACATTCACAGGGACAGCATACCACCACTTTTGCCGAGATGTACGATATGGACTTTGGGGCCCGGATAATCGATACCCCGGGCATAAAGGGCTTTGGCATCGTGGATATGGAAAAGGAGGAAATAGGCAACTATTTCCCGGAGTTCTTTAAATTAAAAAACGAATGTAAGTTCAACAATTGTCTCCATATGGAGGAGCCCAAATGCGCCGTGAAGGATGCCTTGGAAAAGGATCAAGTTTCCTGGAGCAGGTATCGCAGCTATGTGCAAATGGTGACCGGGGAAGATGAACAGTACAGAATGGATATTCACGGAAAAAAATAGATGAGGGCAATTGTACAGAGGGTCTCCAGGGCCAGCGTAACCGTGGAGGGCCAAATGATATCCCAAATAGGAACAGGCCTCCTGATACTTTTGGGAGTGGAGGAGCTGGATACGGAAACCGATATTGAATGGCTTTCCCGTAAAATTGCCAATCTCAGGATATTCGGCGATGCCAATGGGGCCATGAACCATTCCCTTTTGGAAATAGGTGGTGGGGCCATCGTTGTCAGTCAGTTCACCCTCCATGCATCCATAAAGAAGGGCAATAGGCCCTCCTATTTAAAAGCCGCCAAACCTATGGTCGCAGAGCCTCTCTATAAAGCCTTTGTACAGCGCATGGAAAAGGAAATGGGGCAAAAGGTGGGTACGGGCATTTTTGGTGCGGATATGAAAGTGGATCTATTAAATGACGGTCCCGTTACCATATTTTTTGATACAAAGAACAAGGAATAGATACTTTTTGTCGAGTATAATCGTTTGATTGTAGGATTTTTATCATTTTTGGGATCCAGTAACAACCAAACCTTACATTATGCATCGATTTTTACTGCCTTTTATACTATTCCTGTGCGCTGTAACAAGCGCCCAAAACTTGGAATATCAATCCCTTTTACTTGAAAAATCCCTTACCGAGAATGCCTATGCCGTAGTACGTGCCAATGAGACCAAGATCAGCATTCTCTCACCCAGTAGTATGGAGCGCAGCTATAGGCGGGTGGTAACGGTCTTGAACGCAAAGGGAAATAATTCCGTGGACGCCTATGTTTCATATGATGATGGAATAAAGATAAAGAAACTGGAGGCGGTTGTCTACGATGGTTTAGGGAGGGAGATCAAACGGTTTAAAAAATCCGATTTTAAGGATGTGGCCGCAGTAAGTAATTTTTCACTGTATGAGGATAGTAGGGTAAAATATTTGGATTATACTCCGGTACAATATCCGTACACATTGGAATTTATGTACGAGAGCAGTACCGAAAATACTGCATGGATTCCCTTTTGGAGGCCTTTGGAGGATTATAATGTAAGCACAGAGAATAGCACTTTTGAAGTGGCCTATGCACCATCTGTCGGGATTCGCAAAAAGGAAATAAATTTTTCGGGCCATACCATAAAGGAGGTCTCTTCCGATGGGATGATAAAATATGTGGCCGAAGATCTATCGGCCATTGGAAGGGAAGATCTCAGTCCCACTTTTTATGCCTTTGCGCCCAGATTGATGGTAACGGCCGAGCATTTTAACTATGAGGGACATAGCGGTACCATTGGGGATTGGACCAGTTTGGGCAAATGGATGGACGAATCCCTTTTAAGGGGCAGGGACGTTCTGCCCATTGGGACCAAACAAATTGCCCTGAACCTAGTATCCGGAGTGGACGACCCAGTGGAGAAGGCCAAGATCATATATAAATATGTTCAGGAAAATACCCGTTACATCAGCGTACAGGTAGGGATCGGAGGAATACGACCAATTTCCGCAACGCAGGTGGATCAGGTCAAATACGGCGATTGCAAGGGGCTTACCAACTATACCAAGGCCCTTTTGGAAGTGGTAGGGGTGCCCTCCCATTATACGGAAGTCCATGCCTCTCCCACCGATCGACTGGATATTGACAAGGAATTTCCCTCTTTATTGGGACAAGCAAACCACGTTATCCTAAACATACCCATTGAAGGGAAGGATCCCATATGGCTCGAATGTACGAGCCAGACCATGCCTTTCGGATTTTTGGGCGATTTTACGGATGATAGGGACGTGTTGGTGATCACGCCCGAGGGCGGACAGATCCAGCATACCCCAATATATGGTCCTCACCAAAATACACAGCATATCTCGGGAAATTGTAAGATTTTGGAGGATAGGAGCGTACAGGTAGAAATGGAAATGGTATCCAAAGGGATCCAGTACGATGATCGTTATTTTATTGAAAAAGAGGAAAGGCGCGAACAATTAAAATACATTAAAGAGCGGATGTCCCATGTAAACAACATGGAGGTGGAGAAGATGGATTTTGAGAACGACCGCGATAGCATACGCTTTAGGCAAGTAGTAAATTTTAAGGCCGATGGGTATGTATCGGCTTCAGGGCAACAGTTGATATTTGCCCCCAATGTTCTTAATAGGAACAGGAACGTCCCCGATAATTACCGGGACAGGAAACTGCCGTTCGAGATCAAAAGGGGTTTTGAGGATACGGACGGGTATACCATTGAGCTCCCGACATCCCATTCCATTAAATTTATACCTGAAAACCTGCATCTTGAAAGTAAGTATGGCGCATATTCCATGAAGGTGGAAAAGGTTAACGATCATCTACTGGCGTACCATAGGACCTTTACCATCTACGGGGGAGGGTACCCAAAGGAGGAATATGGAGCCTACAGGGATTTTATTAAGGAAGTGGCCAAATACGACAATGCCAAAATCATACTGACCAAAAACCAACTTTAAAATGAAACGATTTTTACTTTTTTTACTGCTCTTGCCGCTATCGTCATTGCATGCCCAAAATTATGCCTTTGGAAAGATATCGGAACCGGAATTAAATGAGAGGTTCAATCCGAAAGATTCTTCTGCAGTTGCTACCTATCTCTACAAGGAAAGAAAGACCTATTACAGATATGATCAAACGCAAGGATTTGAAATGTTTACCGATGTCCATGAACGAATAAAGATATATGACAAGTCGGGCTTTGAATATGCCACAAAAAAAATCCAGCTCTATAAAAACGGCAACGAAAAGGAAAGCGTAAGCGGGTTAAAGGCAATGACCTATAATATGGTCAATGATAAGATCGAAGAGGAAAAACTTAAGAATGATGCGGTATTTGACGTTGAACTGTCCCGTTATATGAACCAGACCAGCTTTACCATGCCCAACGTAAGGGAAGGGAGTATCATAGAGTATAGGTACACCTTACAATCCCCATTTATATCCAGTGTGGATGAATTTGAGCTTCAGCACGATGTTCCGATAAAGAAACTATATGCCAAGTTCGAATCGCCGGAGTATTTTAACTTTAGGATGAACATGAAAGGGTTTTTGAACGTTCGTCCCAAAATGGAAAAAAACAACGGATCTATAACTTTTAATTCAAAGGAACGTTCGGGCGGGAATTGGGGCCCTACACAGACCAGTTTCAATTCCTCAAAGATTGATTATTTGACGGATGTTTCCATATACGAACTTGAGGATGTCCCTGCCCTGAAAACGGAACCTTTTGTAAACAATATAAACAATTACCGCGCTGCCGTTAATTATGAACTTTCATACACAAAATTTCCGAATACGCCCCTGAAATATTATTCCACCACTTGGGAAGATGTGGTCAAGACCATTTACGAAAGTCCGGATTTTGGGCCCGAACTGAATAGGGAAGGGTATTACGACAAAGATTTGGACCTTCTTGTTTCCACCATGAGCGATCCGTATCAAAAGATCGCGGCCATTTTCACATTTGTGAAGCAACGGGTCAAATGGAACGGGAATTATGGAAAATATGTGGATGATGGGGTCAGAAAGGCCTATATGGAAGGTGTGGGCAATGTGGCCGAGATCAATTTAATGCTGACATCCATGTTGCGCTACAGCGGATTGGACGCCAACCCGGTGCTGGTGAGTACCAGGGACAATGGGGTGCCGCTTTTCCCCACCCGTGAGGGTTATAACTATGTGATAAGCGGTGTTGAAACCGCTAACGGCATCGTTTTATTGGATGCCTCCAGTCCGTTCAGCATGCCCAATATTTTACCCTTAAGGGCCATCAACTGGTCGGGAAGGCTTATTAAAAGGGATGGGAGCTCCATAACGATCGATCTGGAACCCTCTCAAAAAGCCTATAGGAGCATAACGATGAACGTGAACATTACGGAGGAAGGCGATATCGAAGGCCAATTTAGGCATATCTGTAAAAATCATGATGCCCTGCTTTATAGGGATTCCTACAACATAAGCAGTAAAGAGGACCATATACTTAAATTAGAGGAAAAATACGGAGGTATGGAAGTAGCCGATTTTGAAGTAAAGGGAGCTATGGAAATATCGGAGCCCCTTATGGAAACCTTCGCCTTTAGAAAAGAAGACCAGATAGAGGTCATGGGTGACCAAATGTATATTTCGCCCCTCTTTTTCCTGAGGACCACGGAAAACCCCTTTAAACTGGAGGAGCGGTCCTTCCCGATCGATTTTGGATATGCCGAAGATTCAAAATACATGATAGCCATAACCATTCCGGAAGGGTACAAAGTGGAAAGCCTGCCATCACCACTGGTACTGAAGATGCCCGATGATCTGGGACTTTTCAAATTCAATATAGCCGCTTCAACCACTTCCGTACAACTTGTAATGGAGAACCATTTAAATGAGGCCATTGTTCCCTATCTTTACTATGATACCCTAAAAGAGTATTATAAAACGATGATCGAAAAGATGAACGAAAAGGTAGTATTGGTAAAAATTTAGGTTCAATGGACATTGAAAATGCACAAAAGAAGGTAGATGATTGGATAAAGGCCCACGGGGTCCGTTATTTTAACGAGCTTACCAATATGGCACAGTTAACGGAGGAAGTGGGCGAGGTGGCCCGCATCATTGCCCGACGTTACGGGGAGCAGAGCGAAAAAGAGTCCGACAAAAACAAAGATCTTGGGGAGGAATTGGCCGATGTGCTATTTGTACTGCTGTGTTTGGCAAACCAGACCGGGGTGGACCTACAACGATCTTTTGATGAAAAATTGGACCTTAAGACCAAAAGGGATCATGACCGACACCATAACAATCAAAAGCTGAAATAGTATTATATTTGCAGTTCCATTTAGAAGGGCGCTTTCCGAACAGGTACATTGCCGTGCCACAGGGGGTGTCATAAATTGAACTAATTATATTCCATATCTTGAAGCTTTATCTATCAGCCCCGCCTAAGAAGGTCATTACCACCGATATTAAAATAACAGGCTCCAAAAGTGAGTCCAACCGGCTCCTATTGCTACAGG
This sequence comes from uncultured Sediminicola sp., assembly GCA_963974715.1. Lineage (GTDB taxonomy): Bacteria > Bacteroidota > Bacteroidia > Flavobacteriales > Flavobacteriaceae > Sediminicola. The sequence continues at coordinate 98,399 of CAXBDK010000007.1, read as the reverse complement.
CCCTGTTTCCCGATCTGGAAATTGGGAACCTTTCCAATTCGGACGATGCTGCGGTCATGCAAAAAGGGCTTGCCGTATCCAAAGGGGAGGTGGATATACACCATGCCGGGACCGCCATGCGCTTTTTGACCGCCTATTTCGCCTCCCAGCAAGGCAAGGAAGTGGTGTTGACCGGATCGAAGCGGATGACCGAACGGCCGATAAAGGTCTTGGTGGATGCACTGAAAAGTCTAGGGGCCGATATTTCCTATGTTAAGGAGGACGGATATCCGCCCATTCAGGTCAAGGGAAGGAAATTGTCCAAAAATAAGGTGGCCCTTCCTGCGGATATCAGCAGCCAATATATTTCGGCCCTCCTATTGGTGGCCGCAAGTCTGGAGAATGGTCTTGAACTGGAACTGTTGGGGGAAATAACATCGGTGCCCTATATCAAAATGACCTTGGGCCTGTTGGACCAAGCGGGGATCCAAAACCAATTTATCGGTAATACCATCAAGGTAAACCCAACCGTTACCGTTTCAAAAGTCAAAATGGTGGTGGAGTCGGACTGGAGTTCGGCTTCCTATTTTTACGGTATCGTGGCCCTATGTGGGGTAGGGACCCAAATAAAACTTTCGGCCTATAAAAAGAACAGTCTCCAAGGGGACAGTGTGCTGGCCACTATTTATACAGAATTTGGGGTGGATACCCAGTTTGGTGAAAATGAGATCATCATCTCCAAGAATAGGGAAATATCCCAGACCGCAACCATACATCTGGATCTTGCCAATGCCCCCGATATTGCACAGACCATTGCGGTAAGCTGTTTCGGATTGGGCCTGAAGTGCCACCTAACAGGTCTTCATACCCTTAAGATCAAGGAAACAGATCGTCTGGAAGCCCTAAAAACGGAACTGGGAAAATTAGGGGCCCATATTTCGGTGACAGATCGGACCCTTACCTTGTCCACTGGAGGTGAACTACGGCCAAACGTGGCCATAGAAACCTACAACGACCATCGCATGGCCATGGCCTTTGCCCCTTTGGCGCTCAAGACGCCGCTGATCATCAATGATGCCGAGGTGGTCTCCAAATCCTATCCCGATTTTTGGGCCGACCTTAGAACCGTTGGATTCTCCATTAAGGAACGCTAACGGTGACCTGGTAGGAGCCCGGACACACTTCCTGTTTTTTGGTCGTCGGAATACATGTAGGCCTTAAAGTCCGTGGCCAAGGAGCTGGATTTTGACCGGAGGGACCGCTAAAAATATCTCGGAGCTTACCCAGGTTTTTGCCCAACTTAAGACATGTTTGTATTTAAAAGGGTATTTACTTGACTTCCCCCTAGTGGGGGTCGTATATTTGCAGCCGCAAAAAATTGCTAAAAATAGACCGTACATGAAATTATCGCACTTTAATTTTGAGCTTCCCAATGAACTTTTGGCCGAATATCCATCTGAGAACAGGGATGAATCCAAACTAATGGTCATTCATAGGGAGACCGGCAAAATAGAACATAAGATGTTCAAAGATCTTATCAATTATTTTGATGCGGGCGATGTAATGGTATTGAACAATACCAAAGTATTCCCTGCACGCTTGTACGGGAACAAAGAAAAGACCGGTGCCAGGATCGAAGTGTTCCTTTTGAGGGAACTCAATGAAGAGCAAAGGTTGTGGGACGTATTGGTCGATCCCGCAAGGAAGATACGTATCGGCAACAAACTGTACTTTGGGGATGATGAGACCTTGGTAGCGGAAGTAATAGACAATACCACCTCCAGGGGACGTACCCTCCGTTTTCTATATGATGGTTCCTATACCGACTTCAGAAGGAAACTGAGGGAGCTGGGGGAGACCCCATTGCCCAAATATATCAAAAGGAACGTGGAACCGGAGGATGAGGACCGTTACCAGACCATTTACGCAAAACATGAAGGGGCGGTCGCTGCACCTACGGCGGGCCTACATTTCTCCAAACATCTTTTAAAGCGACTTGAAATTAAAGGGGTCGATTTTGCCGAAGTGACCCTACATGTTGGACTGGGTACCTTTAACCCAGTGGAAGTGGAGGATCTTTCCAAGCATAAAATGGACAGTGAGGAGCTTATTATTGATGAAAAGGCCACGGAAATAGTAAATGCCGCAAAACGTAACAAAAAAAGGATCTGTGCCGTCGGTACCACTGCGATGCGGGGCTTGGAGAGTGCTGTTTCTTCCAACCAGACCCTTAACACCTTTGATGGTTGGACCAACAAGTTTGTGTTCCCGCCATACGATTTTAGCATTGCCAATGCCATGGTCACCAATTTTCACCTGCCAAAATCTACCTTGTTGATGATGGTCTCGGCCTTTATGGGCCATGACCTCATGAAAAAGGCCTATAAGGAAGCCATTTTGGAAAGCTATAAATTTTATTCCTATGGGGATGCCATGCTGATCTTGTGATGGCCCCTATAACCTAGATCCCGTCCTTATCATTGTCAAAATGGGAAAGGACGGGATTTTTTAAATAAAAAAGCAAGTGGAAACGGTTGACAAGAAAGACATAAGGGCCTTGACCAAGGATCAACTAAGGGATTTCTTTGTGGCCGAGGGGGATAAGGCATTTAGGGGCAATCAGGTCTATGAATGGCTATGGCAAAAATCTGCCCACTCCTTTGAGGCAATGACCAACCTTTCCAAAGAGACCCGTAGCCGGTTACAGGCAAGTTTTGTGATCAACCATATCAAGGTGGACCAGATGCAGCGTAGTACGGACGGCACCATTAAAAATGCCGTGCGCCTTCATGACGATCTGGTGGTGGAATCGGTGCTCATTCCTACCAAAACCCGTACCACGGCCTGTGTTTCCAGCCAGGTGGGCTGCAGCCTCGACTGTAAATTTTGCGCCACGGCACGCCTCAAAAGGATGCGCAACCTAAATCCCGATGAAATTTACGATCAGGTAGTGGTCATAGATAATGAAAGCAGGCTTTATTTTAATAGGCCATTGAGCAACATCGTCTTTATGGGTATGGGCGAACCACTTATGAACTATAACAATGTCCTCAAGGCCATAGAAAAGATCACTTCCCCCGAGGGATTGGGAATGAGCCCAAAGCGCATTACGGTCTCTACCTCAGGGGTCCCCAAGATGATACGAAAAATGGCGGATGAAGAAGTGAAATTCAAGCTGGCCGTATCACTGCATTCGGCCGTGGACAGCATCCGTACCTCAATAATGCCTTTCAATGCCACCTTCACGCTTGCCGATCTGCGGGAATCCCTCGTATACTGGTACGGCAGGACCAAAAGTAGGATTACCTATGAGTATGTGGTCTGGGAAGGTATAAACGACACCCAAAAAGATGTGGATGCTTTAGTGCAGTTTTGCAGTTTTGCACCGTCGAAAGTGAATTTGATCGAATACAACCCTATTGAAGGCGGCGATTTTGGACAGGCCTCCGAAAAAGCTTTGGAAATGTATGTGGATACTTTGGAAAGGAACGGTATTACCGTAACTGTAAGAAGGTCCAGGGGCAAGGATATCGATGCGGCCTGTGGACAATTGGCCAATAAAAGTTCTTCTGTTCCAGCGCCCTAAAGGATTCAACGATTTTAAAGTGCGCGATGGCAGCACGTACTCGTGCATCTAAAATCGTCCCAATCACATCGAATGGATATTAACCCCCGATGCCCTGCGTAGAAGGGAGATAAGGATTCCTCCCTTGAATACCTTGTGGGATTGCCCCTAGGTAGTTGATTTTTGCCTAATTTTACGTTAGACAACCATTGGCCAAAAATTAACGTGAAAATTGTAGACCAGATCAAGGAGCCCATCAATCGGGAAATGGAAGTATTTGAAAGTAAGTTCTACGAATCGATGTCCTCCAAGGTGGCCCTTCTCAATAGGATTACCTATTATATCGTAAACAGAAAGGGCAAACAGATGCGCCCCATGTTCGTCTTTTTGACGGCCAAAATGGTTGCTGGTGGAAAGGTGAACGAACGTACTTACCGGGGCGCATCGGTTATAGAGCTTATCCATACCGCCACCCTGGTACATGATGATGTGGTGGACGATAGCAATAAACGCCGGGGTTTTTTTTCGATCAATGCACTATGGAAGAACAAGATCGCCGTGCTGGTAGGGGATTACCTTTTATCCAAAGGGCTATTGTTGTCCATAGACAACGGGGATTTTGATCTCCTGAAAATAATTTCCGTTGCTGTCCGCGAAATGAGCGAGGGGGAATTGTTGCAGATCGAAAAGGCCCGGAGATTGGATATCACCGAAGACATTTACTATGAGATCATCAGACAAAAGACCGCCACTTTGATCGCGGCCTGTTGCAGTCTAGGGGCATGTTCCGTAAGCCCGGGGTCCACGGATGTGGAAACCTTTAGAAGGTTTGGGGAATTGATAGGGATGGCTTTCCAGATCAAGGACGACCTTTTTGATTACGGGGCGGAACAAATTGGAAAACCCACAGGAATTGACATCAAGGAACAAAAAATGACCCTTCCCTTGATCCATGTTTTGAACAAAGTCCCAAAAAAGGATAAAAATTGGTTGATCAACTCCATTAAGAACCACAACAAGGACAAAAAAAGGGTAAAGGAGGTAATTGCCTTTGTAAAACAACAGGGAGGTCTTGAGTATGCTGTTGAAAAGATGCTTTATTTTAAGGCCAAGGCCTTGGCCCTCTTGGAAAGCTATCCCGAATCGGAGTATAAAAGTTCCCTAATATTGATGGTGAACTATGTAGTGGACCGAAAGAAATAAGAATCCATCATAGTGCTTGTGGACCCAAACCGTTCGTTCCGATTTTTTTATCCCATCCAATTTATTTATTTTCTTCCTCGGGCAACCTTTTTTAATTTGGGACAGTCTATAATCATAGAAACCAACTGAAAGCAAATTGAAGATCATTACTTTTTACAACAACGAAAAATTGCTGATCAAAAAAGCGGCCTCTGGGAACCTAGAGGCGCAGCGATGGTTATACAACAAAAATGCGCCCAAAATGCTGGGGGTCTGCAGGCAGTATGTAAAAGACCTCCAATTTGCGGAAGATGTAATGGTGAAGGGATTTTTAAAGGTTTTTACCCATTTGGACAGTTTTAGGCACGAAGGAAGTTTTGAAGGATGGATCCGTAAAATAATGGTACGGGAATGTATTACACATCTAAGAAAACAGCAGTTGGTTATTTTTGATGGAGAGCGCTACGAGAACCATGGGGACTATCGGATATCCATTGATTCACATCTGGACGTGGAACATATACAACTTCTTATAGACTCCCTGCCCGAAGGTTACAAGATGGTTTTCGGACTGTACGCCTTGGAAGGATATAGGCACCATGAAATAGCGGAAATGCTGGGAATTTCAGAAAGTACCTCAAAATCGCAGCTTTTTAAGGCCAGAAGAATGTTACAGGAAAAATTGAAGGAATTGGAAAAACGGGATATTAGCTTCGGCCAATAAGGGTGGGAAGCGTATAATGAGAAAATATATTGTGATCATGTTGGGGGATGGGCATTGGCCTGTTACCGATATAAAAAGAAGGAACATATGGCACCCATAAAATTTGAAGAGCATATTAAGGACAAACTGGATGGACGCACGATCCGGCCGTCGGAGGGGGCTTGGGAAAGCCTTAGCTCCCAGCTTAGTGCCGGCAGATCGCCCAAGAAGGGCCGGGCCATGTGGTATATGGTCGCCGCGGGTTTTATTGGGATCATAGGGCTATCCCTACTATGTTATGACCAAGCTCCCCATATGGTCCCCAATACTATGGAAACCGTGGATACAGGGAAACAAAATGATAAGCCCATTACAGATGGGGCACGTCCAGGGGAGCTGGAAAATAAAATGGTTGTGGCGCAGGAGGATACCTCAAAATCACGGGAACATCTTAAAGAACCTGGAAAAATGGAAACACTGCCCGATCTTGAAGACCACAAAACAATTGTTTCCCAAGAGGTGGTCGGGGTTCCGGAACGGGAACCCGTTGTTTCTGAGGTAAATATTTTGATCAACAACAAGGTCTCCGATTTAGTACAGCAGGTAGCCGCCATGGAAGAAGCACAACATTCCGTTACGGAAAGGGAAGTGGACTCCCTGTTGCGCAAAGCCCAGAAGGAGCTGCTGCGGGAGCGCCTTTTTACCGAGGGACAAGTAGATGCCATGGCACTGCTTGCGGAGGCAGAGGGAGAGTTGGACCAATCCTTCAGAGATCGGATATTTGAAGCGTTAAAAGATGGTTTTTTTAAGGTGCGCACGGCAGTGGCCACCCGCAACGATTAACCTCGTAACATACCTGGGATCCATTGCCCGGGGAGATACCATAATTCATCAATCATTAACCGGCGCTTTCCCATTCCCCCTTACAGTGGGGCAGGGAGGGGAGTGCAAAAAATCAACACCATTATGAGAACTGTATGTATTTTTTTGGCCCTATTGATCGCCATGGCCATTTCCAGCACAATTTCCGCTCAAGAGAGTGGGAAAAATAAGGTAGAAACCCTGCAGGACAAAAAGGATCGTATAACGGAAGAGGAGAAAGAAGCATTAAAGAAGGAAATCGAGGTTATCAACCAAAAATTGGAAGACGGAAAAATTACAGCCGTACAGGCACAGGAAATGAAAGAGGCAGAAGCCAAAAAAAGGGCGCTCAATATAGAGAACAGGATTGCTATTCTGGAAAACAAAACCGCCCTTTTGGAACGGAACGGTACCTTGGATACGGAAGATGACCGGTCGGCCATAGTGATCAACTTTAGGAACGGGGACTCGGATGAGGAGCGTATTTTCGGGATCAATTTCAGGAGGAGGGACAGGGAGCCCAAATATGACCGCAGGACCTACAGCGATTTTGTCATTGCCATAGGTATCAACAATGCCCTGGTAGATGGCCAAGGATTGGAAGATCTTCCTTATAAGGTGGGCGGAAGCCGATTTTTTGAAATGGGCTGGGCTTGGCGGACGAGAGTCTTTAAAAACTCCAATTTTCTAAGGTTCAACTATGGTTTCTCCTTTCAGTTCAACGGTCTTAAGCCAAAGGATGACCAGTATTTTGTCGTAAATGATGAGCAGACCGAACTTCAGGATTTTCCATACGACCTTAGAAAGGCCAAGTTGCGCACCGATAATCTGGTCTTTCCGGTGCATTTCGAATTCGGGCCCTCCCAAAAAAGGGAAACGGAACACACCGTTCGATATTCCCTGAAGGACCAGTTCCGCATCGGTCTTGGTGGATATGGGGGCTTTAACCTTGGAACGCGCCAAAAGCTTAAATACAATAGGGATGGGGAGGATATAAAGGAAAAGCAGAAACGGGGGTTCAATACTACGGATTTTGTCTATGGGCTCAGCGGTTATATAGGTTTCGATGGGGTGCTCCTGTATGCCAAATATGACCTGAACCCATTGTTCAAGGATGCCCTTGTGGAGCAGCACAATGTATCGCTAGGGCTTAGGTTCGATCTATAAACTCGCCGTAGGAACAAGCCCCTTTCATCAAATCAGGTAAAAAAAAGTGCTTTACCACCGCTTTCAACTAGAAGGATGGGATAACTTCGCCAAAAGGAGTACATAGTACCCCTATTTTTGTTAAATGGGCCGTATTAAATGGCCACAAAAGATAGCGTTGTGAAAAAAGTCTTGATTTTTATGGTGGCGACCATATTGTTGGTGGGTTGTAAGGATGGTGTAAGTAAAAAGGAAAAGGAGGAATTGGCCGATAATGGCGCTACTACGGTCAGTACCGCAATAGGTCCGCTTAGTTTGCCCGCGCCCTATGCCTCAAAATCGGTTACAAAGGAGAGCAAGATTGTGGAGTGGGGGGAGAAGGCCCCTGTGGCACCGGAAGGATTTTCCGTCAATGTTTTCGCAAAGGATCTTGACCATCCCAGGTGGACCTACGTAGCCCCTAACGATGATCTATTTGTTGCGGAATCCAATACGGGGAACAGCGCAAACAGGATTACCTTGTTAAGGGATACCAACAACGATGGGGAAGTGGATGAACGGTATGTGTTTTTGGAGGGACTGAACCAAAATTTCGGTATGTTGGTACTGAACGGTTTTTTCTATGTGGCCAACACCGATGGCCTATATAGATATCCCTACAAGGAAGGCGTTACAAAATTGGAGACCGAAGGGGAAAAGATCGTAGCGCTTTCAGCCAGTGGCTATAACAATCACTGGACGCGAAATATCATAGCCAACAAAAATGGGGATAAAATTTATATTTCCGTGGGTTCCGCCAGTAATGCCGGGGAACAGGGAATGGAAAAAGAAGAAAGACGGGCCGCTATACTGGAAGTAAATCCCGATGGCAGCGGGGAAGTGCTCTATGCAAGCGGGTTGCGGAATCCCGTTGGAATGGATTGGAACCCAGGTACGGGTGCATTGTGGACCGCCGTGAACGAAAGGGACGAACTGGGCAACGATCTGGTCCCCGATTATATTACCAGTGTCCAAGAGGGAGGATGGTATGGATGGCCCTATAGTTATTACGGACAGATCAAGGATCCCCGATGGGCCGATGATCCCCATCAGGATATGGTTGATAAGGCAATTGTTCCGGATGTGCCACTTGGAAACCATACGGCCTCTTTGGGACTGTTGTTCTACACTGCGGATCAATTTCCCGAAAAATATAAAAACGGTGCCTTTGTTGGGCAGCACGGATCGTGGAACAGGGCCGAATTTGCGGGTTACAAAGTGGTATTTGTTCCTTTTTCCGATGGAAAACCACAACCCCCGGAAGATTTTCTGACCGGTTTTATCGCCGATGGGGAGAAAGGTGAAGTATATGGTAGGCCCGTGGGGGTCGCACAACATCCCGATGGTTCGCTTTTGGTCAATGATGATGACGGTGGTATCATCTGGCGAGTGGCCGTGGCCGAGAAATGATTTTTCGTCAGCCTATTTTATATTTGATATCTTCGGTGAATTCGGTTTGATCGTACATTTTTTTGCAATGGGAACACTGTGCCCAACGGTTGGTCGACACCTTAAAGAGCGGTATCCAAAAGAGGTGGAAGTAAATCGGAACGCTAGTGCCCATCAACACATCAGCCTGACCGCAAAAGGGACAGTCTATGCCCAATAGGGCCGTAGTGCGTATCTTTCCCGATTTGGTGCCAAAGAATAAGATCATGATTATTGATACTTCCCTATGTGAAATTAAGGAATCTGGTCCGAATATGAAAAAATCCTGTTAGACTTCTATGGCCACCTTGCTATCCTTGCCACTTTTGCGGCTCTTTTCGAGGTCGTTTGAATCAGGTGCCGTTTTTAAAGATCGGTATGTTCCATACTATCCACTGTCATCTCCCGTTGTCCACAAGTTCCGATCCAAAAGATGGTCATATCCATTGAATGGGAATCGGAATATTAGGTCCTGTCCCGACACTATGGAATCATATGTGAAGTGCAATAGAGGGGGGCTTCTTTTTGGACAAGATGAGTATGGTGCCGTCCCATGATAGATGGGATTGGATCAGATCGGGCCGCCCATTTCGGATATGGCTTATAGTAAAGGGTTCAACAATGCCCCGATCTTTTTTTTCCATAATCGATTTTCTCGCCTTGTGGGGGACCCATAGAAGTAAGATCCTACGCTAAAAAGGGAATTGCAATGTTTTTTGGACCATTCCTATTTTAAGTATATTTACCATCTTGAAAAAGGGGAAGGGATAAACAACAATTAGCTGTATTGATTTCAAAGTCGACCATAGACCAAGTATATGAGACCGCCCGTTTGGAGGAGGTGATCGGCGATTTTGTACAATTAAAGAAATCGGGGGCCAACTTTAAGGGCCTTAGCCCCTTTACGGACGAAAAGTCCCCAAGTTTTATGGTATCCCCGGTAAAACAGATATGGAAGGATTTTTCCAGTGGCAAAGGGGGGAACGTGGTAGCGTTCTTAATGGAGCACGAGCATTTTACCTATCCCGAGGCCATTAAATATCTTGCCCGAAAATACAATATAGAGGTAGAGGAGACCGAGCAGAGCAACGAACAGAAAAAGGAGGCGGACGAAAGGGAAAGTATGTACCTGGTCTCCGAATATGCGCAGAAATATTTTGCCGATATCCTTCATAGCCATAGTTTGGGCAAGGCCATTGGCCTAAGTTATTTTAAGGAACGGGGGTTTACACAAGAGACGATCGAAATGTTCGGATTGGGATATTGTTTGGACCAATGGGATGCCTTTACAGTGGACGCCCTTGAAAAAGGGTATCAGTTAAAATATCTGGAAAGTACCGGGCTTACCATCGTAAAGGAAGCCACTGCCGGGGAGGGATCCAAAAAGTTCGATCGTTTTAAGGGCAGGGTCATGTTCCCCATACATTCAATGAGCGGCAGGGTGCTGGGATTCGGGGGCCGTATCTTGGGCAATGATAAAAAGGCGGCCAAATATTTAAATTCCCCCGAAAGTGACATCTATCACAAGAGCAAGGTGCTCTACGGCATATTCCACGCCAAGCAGGCCATTGCCAAAGAGGACAATTGTTATCTGGTGGAAGGGTATACGGACGTGATACAGTTCCAACAGAGGGGCATCGGCAACGTGGTGGCCTCCAGCGGTACCGCACTCACCGCCGACCAGATCCGGTTGGTGAACAGGCTTACCAAGAACATTACCGTGCTTTTTGATGGGGACGCAGCCGGCCTTAGGGCGTCCATCAGGGGAATAGACCTTATTTTGGAACAGGGCATGAACGTACGGATATGTACTTTTCCTGAGGGGGAGGACCCTGATAGTTTTGCCAAAAACAATTCCTACGATGAGGTCTTGGCCTATCTTAGGGAAAATTCCAAGGATTTTATACAGTTCAAGGCATCGCTTTTGGTAAGGGAAGCCTCCAACGACCCCATAAAACGGGCCGATACCGTGCGCGACATCGTAAACAGCATTTCCAAGATTCCCGATCGGATAAAAAGGGAAATCTATGTTCAGGAGTGTGCCGGGATCATGAACATTTCGGAAGCGGTCCTTTTTAATACATTGGCGCAGATAGCTAACAAGGATGCTTCCGAAACAAAAAGGGCTGGCACACAGGAGCAAAAAGCCTTTGATGTGGTACGGAACCCCGAGCCCGTAAAAGTGGACGTACAGTATGAACTGGAAAGAAAGCTTATAGAGTTATTGTTGCTGTACGGAAACCTGCCCCAAAAATTCGAGGACCTGATATTAAAGGAAAACGAGGCGGGCAATCTGGTATTGGAGCCGGAGGTACTGGAAGCGAAGGTCTACGAAAAGATATATCTGGACCTGCAGGAAGATGAGATAGAACTTACGCACGAACGGTTTCGGGATATTTATTATAAGTTGATGGAAAGCCTCAACGAGCGGGAGGATTTTGCCATAAATACCTTTATGGCGGACCTGGACCAATCCCTTGTCTCCGAAATATCGTCCATTTTAATGGAGGAGGACCGATATAACCTTCACAATTGGGAACGAAAAGACATCTATCCCAAGGAAAAGGGGGTCGGGGTGGCACAATTGGTAAGTGAGACCATTCTGACGCTAAGATGTTTTTTGATCAAGAGGAGGATAGATGTACTGCAGGAGAACACCCGGGATATGGAGGGTGACAACAGGGAGGTTTTGGAAGAAATAATGAACTACCTTCAATTGAACAAGCTGCTCAACAAGAAGTTGAACCGGGTCCTTTCATGACGGGTACAAAAAAAGCCTTTCCGAAGAAAGGCTTTGTGAATATGCTTTTTATGGGACCTTAGTATAGTTCCAAGGCTTTTGCCTGTTGCAACAAGTCTACAAGGTTATCCACGTTGAGTTTTTTCATCAGCCTGGCCTTGTAGGTGCTAACGGTCTTTTCGTTCAAGTTGAGGCCTTGGGCCACATCCTTGTTCCTTTTTCCGCTTGCCAATAGTTTAAGCACTTCCACTTCTCTTGAAGATAATTTTCTGAAGAACCTTCTTGGTTTTTGGGTGCTCTCATCAAAGGCCAGTCGTTGTGCAAGCTCATTGGTAATGAACATGTTCCCTTCGCTCACTTTCCGTACGGCGGTGATGATATAATCAAGATCTGCCATTTTGGAAAGATATCCATAGGCTCCTGCCCTGATCGTGCTAAGGGCATACACATCCTCCGATTGCCCGCTGTAAATAAGCACTTTTACATCCGGGAATTCCAATTTCATCTTCCGAAGAGCGGCAATTCCGTTGATTTCGGGAATATCCATCTCCAGGATAACCACATCGGGCGTAAACTTTTGAAGTTTGCCAAATAACTCCGAAGTATTGGAAACGTCATCGATTATTTCAAAATCGGATACCGAATTTAATACTTGCTTTATGCCAAGTCTGACAATGGGGTGATTGTCCGCAATTAGAACTTTTATCATTATACTTTATTTTCTAGATTCTAACATCAATTACAACGTCGAAAAATACTGACATGCAATGTAAGGTTAAAAAATCTTATTTCTGAAACAAATGTTGTTTTTTTTTGTTTAAAACCCTAGAATTTAAGAATTTATTCGATTTATTTACCTGAATCTTGGCTGAGCGGTCATTTTAGGGATTCAGGCACCTCGCAAACGGGTATGGGAACCATTTTATGGCGGTTGGCCGAATTGAAGTTGATGAAGATTTTAAAAACTTCTTTTTCCCTTCCCGTAAAGTCATTTTCCGATTTTCCCGCTTCCTTCATTTCCATGGCCCATTCCAGTTCGGGGTAGGAAGCGCCAATCTGGTCCTCGTCCGTGCGATCATCGCCCCATAATCCATCCGTAGGGGCGGCATTCAATATGTCATCATTGATGCCCAAGGTCTTGGCCACGGCGTAGACCTCCGTTTTTAAAAGGTCGGCAATGGGGCTCAGGTCTACCCCGCCATCACCGTATTTGGTATAGAAACCAACCCCAAAATCCTCCACTTTATTACCTGTGCCGGCAACAAGGTATCCATGGAGGGCCGCAAAATAGTACAAGGTGGTCATACGGAGCCTTGCCCTGGTATTGGCGAGCGACATAAACCTTTCCTCCTCGCTGTCCACTTCGGGCAGGGCCTTGATCAAGCCATCAAAGACCGGGGTCAGGTTGACCACTTGCCGTTTTACATTGGCAAAATTGTCCTGTAGCCAATCTATATGGGCGGAAGCCCTGCCCACTTGGTTTTCGGCTTGGTGTATGGGCATTTCAAGGCATAAGAGTTCCAGGCCCGTTTTGGCGCAAAGGGTGGAGGTAACGGCAGAATCGATTCCGCCCGATATACCGATCACAAAACCTTTTATGCCTGCCCCGGTTGCGTAATCCTTTAACCATTTTGTGATATGTGCCGCCACTTTTTCCGTTTGCATAGAAGACCGTATTAAGTTCAAATCAATTAACTTTGCCCGTAAAAATAAAGCTTAGGGGCCTAATATTAAAGTCCAAGGGAAATTACTTTATATGAAAAAGACGATTTTGTTATTTTTTGTGCCGTGCCTGCTTTTTTTTGGATGTAAGGAAGAGGATAAGGTGGCCGATGAAGTGGAAAAGGTGCGGGTAGACCTGAAGGTGCTGCGCTTTGATAGGGAGTTTGCACAGGCAGGCCCACAGGATATCCCCAGGTTACAGAAAAAATATCCATATCTCTTTCCCCAACAATATGCCGATAGTGTCTGGATAGCCAAGTCACGGGATACCTTACAGATAGCGCTTTTGGAAGAGGTGGACCGTGCTTTTGGCAATTTTAAAGAGGAATCCGACGCCTTGGAGCTGTTCTTTAAGTACGTAAAATACTATTTTCCACAATATAGGGTGCCAACTGTGGTCACGGTAACCTCGGATGTGGATTACAACAATAGGGTCATCTTGGCCGATAGCCTACTGTTGATAGGTCTGGACAATTATTTGGGGAGTGACCATAGGTTCTATGTAGGTATCCAAAAATACATTGCCGCCGCACTCGACAAGGAATTTATGGTAGGGGACGTAGCGGGTACCTTTGCCAAACAGCTAAACCCTTTTCCGGCGGATAGGTCATTTCTCGCGCAGATGGTCTATTATGGGAAGGAACTCTATCTAAAGGATAAATTGGCGCCTTTTTTGGACGACGCACGAAAAATAGGGTATTCCCGTGAACAGTTGCAATGGGCGCAAGACAACGAGGAAGAGGTCTGGAGGTATTTTATAGAGCGGGAGCTGCTGTACGCCACGGATCTATCACTGGGTCCACGTTTTTTGGATCCCGCCCCCTTCTCCAAATTCCAGTTGGAACTGGACAATGAATCTCCCGGAAGGATCGGGCGGTATATGGGTTGGCAGATCGTCCGTTCATTTATGGGCTCGAATGAAGTATCGCTATCGGAATTGATGAAGCTGCCTGCCGAAGAACTGTTTAAGCGATCCGGTTACAAGCCAAAAAAGTAACAGGGGTCGCTGTAAAGCCATAACTTAAAAGAAAAATTCAAATGTCAAAACTTGAGACTTCAGAAATAACATTAAGGGTCGCCGTGGATGAGAACAGGGTCCCTGAAAAGCTAAGCTGGTCCGCAGAGGATGGCGGGATCGTGGACGAAGAGGCGAAGGCCATGTTGCTGTCCGTCTGGGACAGCAAGAACAAGGAATCGCTAAAAATAGATCTGTGGACAAAGGACATGCCAGTGGACGAAATGAAGATATTTTTTCACCAGACCTTGGTATCCCTTTCCGACACCTTTATGAAGGCCACACAGGACGAACGCATGACGGCCACCATGAAAGATTTTTGCGATTATTTTGCCGAAAAGCTGGAACTGAAAAAATAAAGGCCCTCTAAGGGCATTCCATATGGAAAAAAATTTGCAAAGGAACAAGGCGCGCAGTTTACTGTTTGTCTATAATGCGTATTCGGGTAAGGTGAACGCCCTGTTGGACACCGCTTACAAATTGTTTGCGCCCAACTCCCGATCCTGTAACCTGTGCAGTATCACCTTCGGGAATTTTCGGGAAAACAGCAGGTGGAAACGTTTTCGCAAAACTGCGTCCGTGGAAACGCATTTTCTGCACAAGGATGAGTTTTTAAAGGGGTACGCCTCCAAATATGGTCATTCCTTTACATTTCCCGTTGTCCTGGCGGAGACTTTGGACGGACTGGAAGTATGCGTGGGCACGGAAGAATTACAGGCCCTGCCCGATACGGAGGCTTTGATGGAGCTGTTGCGAAAAAGGGAACTTTTGTAAGGGAAACTAGACCAGGCCTTTGTCCAAGGCCTTGAAAAAACCATCGTTAAGCCGCTGTATGTAGCCCAATAGCTCTTCCCTTCCGACACTATTGCTGGAGGAGGTGACAAAATAAGTGGGGGCCTCTTCCCAAATACCGGCAAGGAGCGTATCCAGGTATACTTGGACGTTTCGGGAAATGGCCATGGGCTTTAATTTATCGGCCTTGGTAAATACAATACAAAAGGGGATTCCGTTCGTGCCCATCCACTCCATAAATTCCAGGTCCACTTTCTGGGGTTCGTGCCGGATATCGATCAGGATAAAGGCGCCCACCAATTGCCGTCTTTCCAAAAAATAGTCTGTGATGTATTTTTGGAATGTCTTTTTGTCCCTTTTGGAAACCCTTGCATAGCCATAACCGGGAAGGTCTACCAAGAACCAGTTTTCGTTGATCTTAAAATGGTTAATAAGCTGTGTTTTTCCCGGCCGGCCCGATGTTTTTGCCAAGCTCTTTCGTTCGGTCAACATATTTATCAGGGAAGATTTTCCCACGTTAGACCTTCCAATAAAGGCATATTCCGGAAGGGTATCATTAGGGCAATTGGCCACTTTGGAATTGCTCATCACAAAGTCTGCCGAGGTAATTTTCATCTGTTGCTTTTATTTATCGTTAAGGGCGATGTGCTTTTCACGATGGTCATTTGTCACTTCCCAAACCCAGATCCTTGCCCATTCCCGGAATTTTCTTGTTAGAAATTGCGCTTGGTCAACCAAGCGTCCAAAATGGTATTGAACTCTTCAGGATGTTCCATCATGGGGGCATGGCCGCATTTTGAGATCCAAAAAAGATCGGAATCGGGCAGTAGGGCATGAAATTCCTTGGCCACATTGGGAGGGGTAACATTGTCGTTCTCGCCCCAAATAATACAGACCGGGGTGCTCATATGTGGCAGGTCATTGGACATATTGTGGCGAATGGCACTCTTGGCAATGGCCAAGGTCTTTACCAATTTGATCCTGTTGTTCACGGTAGCGAACACTTCGTCCACAATTTCCTTGGTGGCCACGTTCGGATCGTAAAATACGTCCTGGGCCTTTTTTTTGATGAACTCGTAATCGCCCCGCTTTGGGTACCCATCGCCCATGGCGCTTTCATAGAGGCCGGAACTTCCCGTTATTACAAGGGCCTTTACCGATTTGGGATATAATTTTGTGTGCAGCAGGCCAATATGGCCTCCAAGCGAGTTGCCCAAAAGGATAACGTCCTGCAGCCCTTTAAATTTAATGAACTGTTCCAGAAATTTGGCAAAACTCTTTACGTTGGTCTTCAGAAGGGGCATGTCGTATATGGGCAGTTCGGGGACCAGTACTTTGTACCCTTTTTTTGGAAAGAAGTCCATTACCCCATGAAAATTGCTCAAGCCACCCATCAGACCGTGTAAAATTATAATCGGGGTGCCCTCCCCCATCTCCATATACCGGTATTTTCCTTCTTTAATAATGTTCTCTTCCATTCAAGGATAGCTTCAGGTCTTAGTCCACAAATATAGACATTTCCACCTAATGGCAATGCATTTGTGGGAATCTGTGGGTGGGTCCATAAGGGACTGTTGCACAGTGGTTTTTCGGAATTGCTCCCACTTTGTTCAGGCCCATTTTTTCTGGACCTGCGCGATGGTTTTTGAATTACGGAGGGAAATTTTATCAACAATGTGGTAGATTGTGGTAAATTGTGGTAATAATTTCTATATCTTTGAGTTATAATAGGAAAACCGCCACTTTTAGTGATAAGTTTTATAGGGACATACGAGGTAAAGGCCGATGTAAAGGGCAGGATAATGATGCCTGTTTCCCTTAAGAACCAGATGGCCCCTATTTTAGCGAACGGCTTTGTCCTAAAGCGTTCGGTCTTTCAGCCTTGTTTGGAGCTGTATCCCATGGCGGAATGGAACCTGTTAATGGAAAAAATGAACAGGAAGAACCGCTTTAAAAAGAAGAACAACGACTTTATAAGAAGGTTTTCGGCCGGGGTAAAGGTAGTGGAAGTGGATACTACCGGACGGTTGTTGATACCGAAAAACCTTGTCGATATCGCAAATATTTCGAAAGATGTGGTGCTTAGTTCGGCCATTAATATCATAGAGATCTGGGATAAGGAGAGTTATGAAAAAGTATTGGATGAAACCGCGGCCGATTTTGCGGAACTGGCCGAAGAAGTAATGGGGGAAGATGGGGATGAGCTATCATGACCCGGTACTGCTGAAAGAGTCCGTTGACGGGCTTGGCATTAAACCCAACGGGGTGTATGTTGACGTTACCTTCGGCGGCGGCGGGCATTCCAGGGAAATATTGTCCCGTTTGGGCCCCGAGGGCAAATTGTTCGCATTCGATCAGGATGAGGATGCGCTTGCCAATGATATTGCGGACGAGCGGTTCCAGTTGATCCATGAGAACTTTAGGTATGTTGCCCAGTTCTTGAAATTTTATGGAGTGCGGAAAGTGGATGGCATTTTGGCCGACTTTGGGGTTTCCTCCCATCAGTTCGACAAGGCCGAAAGGGGTTTTTCCACGCGTTTCGATGCAGCGTTGGATATGCGGATGAGCAAGAAGAATACGCTGTCGGCCCATGATGTGGTAAATACCTATTCCTATGATGACCTGCGAAGGGTGCTCTTTGAATATGGAGATCTTAGGAATGCAAATGCCATGGCAAAGGTGATCATTGCGAATAGGGAGGAAGGTGCCATTGCGACCACGGACCGACTGAAGGGCGTGTTAAGGCAGTTTTTGCCACAGGCCAAGGAACATAAGATACTGGCCCAGATATATCAGGCCATCCGGATCGAAGTGAACCAAGAGATCGAGGTGATAAAGGAATTCCTCTTACAGGTTTCGGGCCTTCTTGATAAGGGCGGCCGTTTGAGCATGATCAGTTACCATTCCCTGGAGGACAGGTTGGTGAAGCGTTTTATGAGGTCCGGGAAATTTGAAGGGGAGGCGGAAAAGGATTTTTATGGGAACGTTACGGTTCCCTTTAAGAAGGTGGGTGGACTGATCGTTCCTTCGGGGCAAGAGATAAAATTGAACAATAGGGCGCGCAGCGCCAAATTAAGAATAGCGGAACGGGTCTGATGGATCCCTTCCCACTAGATGAAACAGGTGATGAGAAAAGGTATTCTGGATATTCTAAAAGGTAAGTTCTTGGTAAGCGGAGACGCTCCCAAAAACTGGCTCTTTATAATTTTCGCCTCCTTTTTGGCGACCGTGATGATCGCCAGCTCACATAGTGCCGATAGCAAGGTGCACCGTATAGCGGCCCTAAACGAGGAGGTGCGGGAACTCCGTAGCGAATTTGTGGACGTACGCTCCGACCTGCAGGGACTAAAACTGGAATCCACCATCCTAGGGACTTTGGAAGAGGCCGGATTGTTTCCCTCCGAAACCCCACCGAACAAAATTATTGTAAAGTCGACAGAATAGTGGCGATAAGTGAAAAGAACATATTGACCCGGTTGTATATAGTGGCAGGATTCCTTTTTCTGTTTGCGGTTGCCGTCATGGTGAAGCTTGTCAGCATTCAGATGGTGGATGGCGATAAGTACCGCAAGTTGGCCATGGACAGAACTGAAAAACTTTTTACCATCGCCCCCAACCGAGGCAATCTCTATTCCGATGACGGGAGTCTCCTGGCCACCTCGGTCTCTAGGTATTCCATCCGATTTGATGCGGAAACCGTGTCGAACAAAGATTTTGAGCTTTACCTAAAACCCCTGTGCGATTCTTTGGGAAAATTGTTCGA
This sequence comes from uncultured Sediminicola sp., assembly GCA_963974715.1. GTDB lineage: Bacteria > Bacteroidota > Bacteroidia > Flavobacteriales > Flavobacteriaceae > Sediminicola. The sequence continues at coordinate 79,464 of CAXBDK010000007.1, read as the reverse complement.
CCGCCCCTCATCGGTATATCAGCAGGTCTTTCGAAAGGCCAGGGCCAACAAGGACCGATACCGTTTGATCGCCCGAAACTTGGATTATTCGGATTATATGAGGGTAAAGCAGTTCCCTCTTTTTAACAAAGGTCCTTACAAGGGCGGGCTGATCGTGGAGCAAAAGACCATTCGGGAACATCCCTTGGGCAAGATCGCGGAACGGAGCGTAGGTTATGAAAGGGTGGATGAAAACGGCTATTATACCCGAGTGGGCTTGGAAGGGGCCTTTGGGCAATATCTCAGGGGCGTTGAAGGAAAACGGTTAAAACAAAAAATAGCAAAAGGGCAGTGGAAGCCCATTGGGTTCGATAATCTGGTGGAACCCCAGGATGGTTACGATGTGATCTCCACTATTGATATCAATATACAGGATATTGCCCATCATGCGCTTTTGAAGCAATTGGAAAAGTATAAGGCCGACCATGGCTGTGTCATTGTCATGGAAACCCGAACAGGTGAGGTGAAGGCAATTTCCAATCTGGGAATAACCCCCGATGGAAAATATTATGAGCGTTTGAATTACGCCATTGGCGAATCGCACGAACCCGGTTCCACCTTTAAACTTATGTCGCTCGTAGCGGCCTTGGAGGACAAGGTGGTGGACACCAGCACGGTAGTGGACACCGAAAAGGGACAATGGCGCGTATATGACCGTACCGTCAGGGATTCAAAATGGGGGGGGTACGGAAAGATTTCCGTGGCCAAGGCGTTCGCTCTTTCTTCCAATACGGCCTTTGCCAAAATAATACACAACAATTATAGGGATAGCCCTGGGAAATTCGTGAACAGGCTTATGAACATGGGCCTTCATAAAAAGTTGGGCATGCCCATCAATGGCGAGGGGGAACCTGTTATCAGGTATCCCGGTGATAAGGGCTGGTCCGGGATATCCCTAGCATGGATGTCCCATGGATACGAGGTGTCCCTGACCCCTATGCAGACCCTTGCATTTTACAATGCAATTGCCAACGATGGGGAAATGTTAAAGCCGAGATTGATCAAGGAGGTCCGGGAATGGGACAAATCCATTTTAAAGTTCGGAAAAGAGGTGCTCAATCCGTCCATCTGTTCTTCGGAGACGGTGGAGCAGGTACAGCAGCTTTTAAAGGAAGTGGTGGAAAAGGATTTTGGGACCGGGCACGGGCTCTACTCCCCTAATTTTTCCATGGCGGGAAAAACGGGGACCACCCAGAAAAATTATGTGTCAAAAGATCCCAACAAGCTGCGGTACATCTCCACCTTTGCGGGATATTTCCCGGCGGACGATCCCAAATATTCCTGTATCGTGGTGATACATGAACCCGATAAAAGCGTGGGCTATTATGGGGCGGACGTATCCGGACCGGTATTTAAATCGATAGCCCAAAAAATCTATGCCACCAACCCCATAACGGATGAGCTGCAGGGACTGGAACCCTTGCAGGCAGAATTGGACAAACGGTACCAACAATACTATGCACATGCGCAAAAGCAGTACGCGGTACTGCCGAACGTTCAGGGCATGAGCGGGATGGATGCGGTATCCTTATTGGAAAACCTGGGCCTAGAGGTGGAAGTTAAGGGGTATGGAAAAGTGGTACGGCAATCCATTGCCAAGGGAACGGAACTGGACAAGATAAAAAAAATAGTATTGGAACTATCATGAAATCGTTAAAGGACATATTGTACGGGGTAAGTCTTTCGGCCGTGAGCGGGAGCACCAATGTCATGGTGAACTCTTTGGTCTTCGATTCCCGCAAGGTGGGTCTGGACGATGTATTCGTGGCCATGAGGGGCACTGTGGTCGATGGGCACCAGTATATCCCCCAAGTGGTGGCCGCAGGGGCCAAGGCGGTGATATGCGAGGAGCTGCCGACCGATATGGTGAACGGGGTGACCTATGTGGAGGTGGACAATGGGCATAAGGCCCTGTCCATTATGGCTTCCAACTTCTACGGCAACCCTTCCAAAAACATGAAATTGATCGGGGTTACCGGTACCAACGGCAAAACTACGGTCAGCAGCCTGCTCTATCAATTGTTCGAAAAGGCAGGGTTTAAGGTCGGTCTAATTTCCACCATAAAGATCATGGTACATACAAGGGAATATCCCACCAGCCATACCACCCCAGATGCCCTTACCATCAACCATCACCTTAAACTGATGTGCGACGAGGGGGTGGAATATTGTTTTATGGAGGTGAGCTCACATGGTATCCACCAAAAAAGGACCGAAGGGCTGGTATTTGAAGGGGCCATCTTTACGAACCTGACCCATGATCACCTGGACTACCATAAGACCTTTGCGGAATACAGGGACACCAAAAAAATATTGTTCGACAAGTTGTCGAAATCGGCCTTCGCCCTTACCAATATTGATGACAAAAACGGGCTGTTGATGTTGCAGAACACCAATGCCCGAAAATTTACCTATGCCCTGAAGAGTTATGCCGATTACAGGGCGCAGATCTTGGAGAACCAGTTTAACGGACAATTGTTGAACATCGATGGGAACGAGCTTTGGTCCCGGTTGATCGGCGACTTTAATGCCTATAATATGTTGGCCATCTATGCCACGGCCGATATTTTGGGATTGGAACGTTTGGAGACGCTCCGCTTGTTGAGCGAACTGGAAAATGTGGACGGCAGGTTCCAATATTTTATTTCAAAGGGGAAAATTACGGCCATCGTGGATTACGCCCATACGCCCGATGCCCTAAAAAATGTTCTCGACACCATAAATTCCTTGAGGACCGGTAATGAAAAGGTCATCACCATTGTGGGCTGCGGCGGGGATCGGGACAGGTCCAAGCGTCCCGTAATGGGCCATATCGCTTCCGAACTCAGTGATCAGGCCATATTTACCTCCGACAACCCCCGTTCCGAATCGCCCGCCAAGATCATAGCGGATATGGAAGAAGGGGTAGAGGCACAGAACGCCCGAAAGGTGCTTACCATCGAAAACAGGGAACAGGCCATAAAGACGGCCTGCCAGCTTGCCAATGGGAACGATATCATCCTTATAGCGGGGAAGGGGCACGAGACCTATCAGGAAACCAACGGTGTACGGGTAGAATTCGATGATTTTAAAAAGGTAAAGGAACTTTTAACGGTTTTAAGGAAATAACGATCATCCCTGAAAAGGGGAATAGGATAGGCACTATGTTATATTATTTGTTCGAATATTTGGAAAAACACTATCAGCTGCCAGGGGCGGGGCTATTCCAGTTCATAACCTTTCGTGCCGCCATTGCCGTGTTGTTTTCCCTGATCGTCTCCACCGTATACGGTAAAAGGATCATCCTGTTCCTTCGGCACAAGCAGATCGGGGAGACCGTACGCGACCTTGGTCTGGATGGCCAACAGCAAAAGGCCGGGACCCCAACCATGGGCGGACTGATCATCATATTCGCCACCTTGGTGCCCGTACTGCTGTTCGCGAAATTGGACAATATCTATATTCTGTTGCTGATCGTTACCACGCTCTGGATGGGGGTCATAGGTTTTGTGGACGACTATATAAAAATATTCAAAAAGGACAAGGCGGGATTAAAGGGCATATTCAAGATCATGGGACAGGTGGGACTTGGACTTATTGTAGGAGCGACGCTCTACTTCCATCCCGAGGTAACCATGAAGGAAGGGAACAGGACCGTGATCACCGAAAACTATACCCTGGAGACCAAAGCAGGGGAAGAGATCAAGTCCACCAAGACAACGGTTCCTTTTTTTAAGAACAACGAGCTGGACTATAGCAGTTTTATTACTTGGGCCGGCAAGGGATTGGAACAATACGCGTGGCTTGTGTTCATTCCCATTATCATTCTGATCGTAACGGCCGTTTCCAATGGGGCAAATCTCACCGATGGTATCGATGGCCTGGCAGCCGGAACATCGGCCATAATCGTGTTTACCCTGGGAATCTTTGTGTTCGTATCGGGGAACATCATCTTTTCGGACTATCTGGACATCATGTTCATTCCACGGGCCGGGGAACTGGTGGTGTTCGTGGCGGCCTTTTTGGGGGCCTTGGTAGGATTCTTATGGTATAACGCCTTTCCCGCACAAGTGTTTATGGGCGATACGGGGAGCCTCACCATAGGAGGGGTCATTGCGGTGATCGCTATCATCGTCCGAAAGGAACTTTTGATCCCGGTGCTCTGTGGGATATTTTTTGCGGAATCCATCTCCGTGATGTTACAGGTGGCCTATTTTAAATATACCCGTAAAAAATTTGGGGAGGGCAAGAGAATATTCCTGATGGCCCCATTGCACCACCATTACCAGAAAAGGGGATATCACGAAAGTAAGATCGTGACACGTTTTTGGATCGTTGGGATCTTGTTGGCCATTGTATGTATCGTAACCCTAAAAGTACGCTAAATGAAGAGACTGGTCATACTGGGAGGAGGCGAAAGCGGAATTGGTACTGCCCTTTTGGGGCTTCAAAAGGGCTATAGCATATTTGTGTCCGATAAAGGGAAAATAGCCGAAAAATATAAAAGGGACCTAGAGGAAATGGGAGCGGAATGGGAAGAGGGATCACATACGGAATCCAAGATATTGGATGCCGATATCGTAATGAAAAGTCCAGGTATCCCAGACACGGCACCTTTGGTGGTCAAGTTGAGGGAACAGGGAACCCCTGTTATTTCGGAAATAGAGTTCGCCTATAAATATACCCGAGCTTCCATCATTGGGATTACGGGCAGTAATGGGAAGACCACCACGACCATGCTAGTGGACCATCTGTTACGGCAGGGAGGTTTACATGTGGGGATGGCGGGAAATATAGGCGACAGTTTTGCAAAAATGGTATCGGAGCACGAATACGACCATTATGTTTTGGAGATCAGCAGTTTCCAATTGGATGGAATCATCGATTTTAGGCCCCACATCGCCATTATTACAAATATATCCCCTGATCATTTGGACCGTTACGGGTATTCCTTTGAAAACTATATCCGGTCAAAATTTTTGATCACCAAGAACCAGACCGCCAATGATTATCTGATCTACGATGCGGATGATATAACGATTACGGATTATCTGCAAAAACATCCGGTAAAGGCCAAACTCTTGCCTTTTTCCCTGGAAAGGGAGGTAGTGGAAGGCGCATGCATTAAAAACAACAAAATACACATAACTACTCAAAATACAACTATGGAGATGGAGACAGACGCTTTGGCACTGGAAGGAAAACACAACCTTAAGAATACGATGGCGGCATCCACTGCAGCCAAATTGGTGCAGATTCGAAAACAGACGATCCGCGAGAGCGTCCAAAATTTTCAGGGCGCCCCGCACAGATTGGAGAAGGTACTCAAGATCCACCATGTGCTCTACATAAACGATTCAAAGGCCACCAATGTAAACGCTACCTATTATGCGCTTGACAGTATGAAGACCCCTACGGTATGGATCGTTGGGGGCGTGGACAAGGGAAATGATTATCGTCCCTTGATGCCGATGGTGCGGGAAAAGGTAAAAGCGATCATATGCCTTGGGAACGACAATACAAAAATAAAGGAAGCCTTTGGCAATGTGGTCGACCTTATGGTAGAGACCTATTCCATGGAAGAGGCCATAAAAGTTGCCTATAAGATAGCGGAACGAGGGGACACGGTATTACTGTCTCCCGCCTGTGCGAGTTTCGACCTATTTAAGAACTATGAGGACAGGGGAGATCAGTTTAAGGAAGCCGTAAAAAAACTGTAAATGTTGCATTTTTTAAGAAATATCAACGGTGATAAGGCCATTTGGGGCGTAGTGGCCCTATTGGCCCTGTTTTCCTTTTTGCCCGTATACAGCGCCAGTAGTAATCTGGTCTATGTGGTAGGGATGGGGACGACCTTTGGATATCTATTAAAACATGCCATGTTATTGGTGGTCGGTTTTGGGATCATCTATGGGATCCATAAGATCCCGACCCATTATTTTAAGGGACTTTCCCTGATCGCGATGCCCATTACCATTTTGTTGCTGCTTTATACCTTGGCACAGGGTAACACGATAGACGGCGCCAATGCGAGTCGGTGGATCAGGCTTCCCCTTGTGGGGATAACCTTCCAGACCTCCAATCTGGCAGCAGTGGTGTTAATGATCTATGTGGCAAGGTATCTTACACGGATAAAGGACAGGTCCATTAAGTTCCAAGAGAGCATACTTCCCTTGTGGATGCCCGTTTTCTTGGTAGTGGTCCTTATTTTGCCGGCCAACTTTTCCACTGCCGCCATTATCTTTTTTATGGTGCTGTTGCTCTGTTTTATGGGTGGTTACCCCATTAAATACTTGACGGGGATCATATTTGCCGGCCTGCTTTCGCTCACCCTATTCGTGTTATTGGCGAAGGCGCTGCCCGATCTGATGCCCAACAGGGTGGATACCTGGATCAGCAGGGTGGAGAATTTTTGGGACCCAAAGGATACGGAAGGTGACTACCAGATAGAACGGGCAAAAAGTGCCATAGCCATGGGCGGCATAGTGGGCAACGGAGCGGGGAAAAGTGTCATGAAGAATTTTTTGCCCCAGAGCTCCTCCGATTTTATCTATGCGATCATAGTGGAAGAATACGGGCTTGTGGGCGGATTTGCCATTATGTTCTTTTACCTGTTGTTATTGTTCAGGATCGTGGTAGTGGCCAATGGGAACGAGACCGTTTTTGGTAAGCTTTTGGTCGTGGGGGTCGGATTGCCCATCGTATTCCAGGCCCTTATCAACATGGCCGTGGCAGTGGAACTCTTTCCGGTGACCGGACAGACCTTGCCGTTGATCAGCAGTGGCGGTACCTCCATTTGGATGACCTGTTTGGCCATCGGAATCGTACTGAGCGCAAGTAATAAAAAGGTGGAATCCCCAGCGGTCTCCGCCGAATTGGATGATACGAACCCTTTAGAAGTTTTGAGTGGACAACTATAGATTTATACTTTCAGGGGGAGGGACCGGTGGACATATATTTCCGGCCATCGCCATTGCGAACGAACTGAAGTTGCGGTATCCGCAAGCGGAATTCCTGTTCGTGGGCGCCAAGGATAGGATGGAGATGGAAAAAGTCCCCCAAGCAGGATATAAAATAGAGGGTCTATGGATAAGTGGGATCCAGCGGAAGCTGACGCTCAAAAATCTGATGTTCCCATTAAAGCTGTTGAGCAGTCTTGTAAAATCCCAAAAGATAGTGAGCGGGTTCAAGCCCCATGTGGTGATCGGTACGGGAGGTTTTGCCAGTGGTCCACTATTGCGGGTCGCTTCCGGTAGGGGCATTCCATGTGTGATACAGGAACAGAATTCATATGCCGGGGTGACCAACAAGCTGTTGGCGTCACGGGTGCAAAAAATATGTGTGGCCTATGACGGTATGGAATCATATTTTCCGGCCGATAAGATCGTAAAGACGGGAAATCCCGTGCGAAGTGACCTGGTCCATGGCCTGACCGACAGCATGGATGCCGCCAAATTTTACGGATTGGATGGGACAAAGCCCATATTGTTGATATTGGGCGGTAGCCTGGGGGCAGCTCGGATAAACAGCTTGATCAAAGAAAAATTGGATTTTTTCGCCTCCTTGGGGATGCAGTTGATCTGGCAATGTGGAAAACTCTATTACGAGGAATATGTTCAGTATACCTCGGATACGGTAAAGGTATTCGATTTTATGAACAGGATGGACCTTGCCTATGGGGCCGCCGATATTATCGTCTCCAGGGCTGGGGCGGGTTCCGTATCGGAACTGAGCTTGGTGGGCAAACCTGTGGTTTTTGTGCCATCGCCCAATGTGGCGGAGGATCACCAGACCAAGAATGCCCGATCGTTGGTGGATAGGAAGGCAGCTATAATGATAAGGGAAAAAGATCTGGACGCCACTTTCGAGGAACTGTTCGAAAACCTTTTTAGATCGGAAGAGCGCCAAAGGGAACTTGGTTCGGGAATAAAAAAATTGGCATTGCCCAATGCGACCAAGGACATCGCGGACGTAATCGGAAAATTGATGGATAATGGACATTAAAAACATACATAACGTTTATTTTCTTGGGATAGGGGGCATCGGTATGTCTGCCTTGGCCCGTTATTTTTCGTTTATCGGGAAACGGGTAGCAGGATATGACAAGACCGAGACGCCCCTTACAAAGGAACTTTCCGGTGCCGGAATGGCGATTCATTATGAAGACAGTATGGAGCTGGTCCCAGAGGAATTTTTGGATACCGAACATACGTTGGTGGTCTACACCCCGGCGGTCCCGAAGGACCATATGGAATGGCAGTATTTTAGGGACGGCGGTTTTACGGTGATGAAGCGGGCCGAAGTACTGGGGATCGTTACTAGGGAGAGCTATTGTCTTGCGGTGGCTGGGACCCATGGAAAGACCACTACATCCAGCATCCTAGCCCACCTGTTAAAAGAAACGGGAACGCCCATAACCGCATTTTTAGGGGGTATCTCGGAGGACCTGAACAGTAATTTTTTATTGGAGGGGACCGAGGTTTCCGTAGTGGAGGCAGATGAGTTCGACCGTTCATTTTTACAGCTTTCGCCGGATGTGGCCTGTATTACATCCATGGACGCCGACCATTTGGATATTTATGGCAATGCAGAGGCATTGGTGGCCTCGTTTAAGGAATTTGCGGGAAGGTTAAAAACGAACGGAAAATTGTTCGTGCGCATGGGTCTGCCATTGGAGGGCATCACCTATGGATTGGAGGAGGGGGCCGATTTCCGTATCGTTAACCTTAGGGTGTCGGATGGAGGGTACCTGTTCGATATACAATGGCCCGGTGGAAGATTGGAAGGGGTGCGCTTCAACAAGCCCGGTCAGCATAATCTGCTGAACGGCCTGGTGGCTTTCGGGATGGCACTTCAAACAGGTGCCGAAGCTGGTAGACTGGCAAAGGCCTTGGCGAGCTTTAAGGGCGTGCAAAGACGTTTCTCCTATCGTATAAAACGGGAGGATCTGGTATACATAGATGATTATGCGCACCATCCCACCGAAATAAATGCGGTGTACGATGCGGTGCGCGAAATGCACCCGGGAAAGAAAGTGGTGGCCGTATTCCAGCCGCACCTTTTTTCACGTACCCGTGATTTTGCCGACGGGTTCGCCTCAAGCCTGCAGAAATTTGATAGGGTGCTGTTGTTGGATATCTATCCCGCCCGTGAGAAACCAATGGAAGGAGTCACCTCGGAATGGCTTTTGGGGATGATGGAAAACCCCCATAAAAAATTGGTGGGCAAGCAGGATCTGGTGGAAGCGATAAAAGCATTGGAACCTGAAGTACTGGTCACTATGGGAGCTGGGGATATAGGTCTTGAAGTGGAAAAATTGGAAAAAGCGTTCGGGCATGAAAATTAACTGGAACTACATAAAAGCCGTGGTATTGGCATCGCTGATGGTGGGCCTCTATATTTTCTGTGATTTCAGGAACCGGGAGAAAAATGTGGACCATATGGACATCATATTCGAAGGGGACCAAAATCTGTACATAACGCACGAGTCGGTTAATAAATTGTTAATACAAAATTATGGGCCGCTAACGAACATGGCCAAAGAAAAATTAGTTTTGAATACCATGGAAAAGGTCTTGGAAACCAATGAAATGGTAAAGGATGCCCAAGTTTATCTCAGTGTAGATGGGAAGCTTACGTCTAAGATCGTACAGAGAAAACCAATCGGAAGAGTAGAGGGGATTAAAAAATTTTATGTGGATGATGAAGGAAAACGTATGCCGTTTTCAACCAATCATTCTGCACGGGTACCTATAATCACCGGAAAGACAACACAAAAAGGCCTAGAGGATGTATACAGGTTATTGAAATACATCAATGGGGACAATTTTTTAAGGAAAAATATCATCGGGATCCATATAGGAAACGATGGGAGGTACCAGCTAAAGTTGCGCCTGGAAAACTTTGTGGTCAATTTGGGCACAATGGACCAGTTGGACAGCAAGTTCAACAACTTTAGGGCATTTTACAATAAGGCCGCCAAGGATAGGGCCCTGGATCGCTATAGTTTAGTGAGCCTAGAGTTCGATAAACAAGTGGTGTGCACCAAAATTTAGGATATGGAACAAGGTAGTTATTCAGTTGGATTGGATATTGGGACCACAAAGATCGTGGCCATTATCGGGAAGGAGAACGAGTACGGGAAAATAGAGATTTTAGGAATCGGAAGATCCAAGAGTCTTGGGGTACATCGTGGTGTGGTAAACAACATTACCCAGACCATTAAAAGCATACAGCAGGCCATAGAGCAGGCAGAGGCCAATTCCGGACTGAAGATAGGTTCGGTGGTGGTCGGCATTGCCGGTCAGCATATACGGAGCCTGCAGCACAGTGATTACATCACCCGAGCGGATTCGGAGGAAGTGATCAATGACGACGATCTGGACAAGCTCTGCAACCAGGTCTACAAGTTGGTTATGCTGCCAGGGGAGGAGATCATACATGTGTTGCCCCAAGAGTACAAAGTTGACGGGCAGGCCGAGATCAAACAGCCCATAGGAATGTACGGGGGCAGGTTGGAGGCCAATTTCCATGTGGTGGTTGGGCAGGTCTCTTCCATCAAAAATGTGGGAAGGTGCATCAAAAGTGCGGGACTGGAACTTGGCAGTATCACGTTAGAGCCCTTGGCATCGGCCAATGCGGTGCTGAGCCAAGAAGAAAAGGAAGCCGGCGTTGCCCTGATAGATATAGGTGGCGGTACGACCGATCTGGCCATTTTTAAGGATGGGATCATCCGGCATACGGCCGTAATCCCGTTTGGGGGCAATGTGATCACCGAAGATATCAAGGAAGGTTGTTCCATTATAGAAAAGCAGGCCGAACTCTTAAAGATCAAATTTGGATCGGCCTGGCCAGGGGAGAACAAGGATAATGAAATAGTATCCATTCCAGGACTTCGAGGAAGGGAGCCCAAGGAAATTACGTTAAAGAACCTTTCAAAGATCATTCATGCAAGGGTAGTGGAGATCATAGAGCAGGTATATGTGGAGATACAGAATTACGGGCATGAGGACCAGAAGAAAAAACTCATCGCGGGCATCGTCCTTACAGGTGGTGGTAGCCAACTGAAACATTTAAAACAGTTGGTAGAGTACATTACAGGTATGGATACACGGATAGGGTATCCCAACGAACATTTGGCGGGCGATTCAGATGAGGAGATCGCCAGTCCCCTTTACGCCACTGCGGTGGGCCTATTGATGAACGCGATCAATACCAAGGCCAAGCACAAGATCATGGCGGAAGTGAGCCATACGGAACCCGAAGCCCATTATGGGGAAGACACGGTGGATGTGGGCCCTGAAAAGACCATGGTACGAAAAGAACGAAAATCCATTTTTGACAAATGGTCCGAAAAGTTGAAGGATTTTTTGGATAATGCGGAATAAGGCATCGGAGCACATACAGTAAGTATATAACCAGTAATACAAAGAGAATGAGCAAGAACACTGAATTTGAAAATATCGCTTTTGATCTTCCCAAGAACCAGAGCAATGTCATAAAGGTCATTGGAGTAGGGGGTGGTGGCAGCAATGCCATTAACCATATGTTCCAAGCGGGGATAAACGGGGTCGACTTTGTGATCTGTAACACGGATTCACAGGCCTTGGACAACAGTCCCGTTCCCAACAAGATACAATTGGGGGTTTCCCTGACGGAAGGATTGGGCGCTGGGGCCAATCCAGAAGTAGGGCAGCAGGCCGCCATAGAGAGTATGGAGGACATCAAGGGAATGTTGGGGTCCAACACAAAAATGGTTTTTATCACTGCCGGAATGGGTGGGGGAACAGGTACTGGCGCTGCCCCCATCATAGCCAAGCAGGCAAAGGAAATGGATATCCTTACGGTGGGGATCGTGACCATTCCTTTTCAGTTCGAGGGAAAGATGCGATGCGAGCAGGCATATGCAGGGATGGAGAAACTGCGCAACAATGTGGATTCTTTGATCGTGATCAACAACAACAAACTTAGGGAGGTCTATGGCAACTTGGGCTTTAAGGCCGGTTTCTCCAAGGCGGACGAGGTATTGGCCACTGCCGCACGGGGAATTGCGGAGGTGATAACCCATCATTATACCCAGAACATCGATTTACGGGATGCCAAGACGGTGCTTTCCAACAGCGGAACCGCCATCATGGGATCCGCTTCCGCTTCGGGTTCTTCCAGGGCCCATGAGGCCATTACAAGGGCACTGGATTCCCCATTGCTGAACGACAACAAGATCACAGGTGCCAAAAATGTATTGTTGTTGATCGTATCAGGGGCACAGGAGATCACCATAGATGAGATCGGCGAGATCAACGACCATATCCAGATCGAGGCGGGCCATGGGGCCAATATCATCATGGGAGTTGGCGAAGATGAAGGTTTGGGAGAGGCCATTGCCGTAACGGTGATAGCCACGGGTTTTAATATAGACCAGCAGGACGATATCGTGAATACCGAATCCAAAAAGATCATCCACACCTTGGAGGACGAACAACGTGCCGAGCAGGACCTTACTCCTGCGAACATGCCCCGTCCCGTAGTGCACCAATTGGTGGAGGAAGAAGAGGAAGAAGAGGTGGAGGTACCGGAGCTGGTCGTTAAAAAAGAAACCGTACAAAAACGCAACTCGGGACAAATGGACCTGATCCCGACCACCAGCTATATCAAAAATTTCAATGTATTCTATGAGGAAGTGATCGCAAAAAACTATCCAGAGGAATTTATTGTGATAGAGTCCAAGGACAGCCTGCGCAACATTAAGGTGGTAGCGCCGGAGGAAGTGCCGAACACAAAACTTGAGGAGGACCAGTTTACGCTGAGTTTCGATATGCCCTTGTCAAGTCCTAAGTCGACCCCAACGCACGAAGAGGAGAATGAACATGTGATCACCTTTGATCTGGGCGAGGACGAAGGCGTACGTGATATGGAGGTAAAGGACCATATTGAGGTCGTCCCGGTATTGGAATACAATAAGGAAGGGGAAACACGGTACAGTCTGGACGATTATATGGAGCTGGAGAACAAACTTACGGGCGCCAAGAGCAAGGCCGAAAAGTATGAGCCCAAGATAAAGGAGAACGAACTGGTTTTTGAAAAGAAGACCCTAAAGGAAGAAGCCCCTACCGCATCCGAGCCCGTAAAGGAAATAGATCCGATGAATACGCCATTGGAAGATCTTTTAAAGGAGCGGGCGGACGAAAGGAGGCGGAAATTAAAGGATTTCAATTATAAGTTCCAGAACAGCCTTACGAGGATAGATGAAATAGAAAAGCAGCCCGCTTACAAAAGGCAAGGGGTACAGTTCAATGAGACCAATAGGGAGAACAAGGTTTCCAGGACCACTTTGAGCGAAGATGGCGATGGGATACAATTACGTTCCAACAATTCCTTTCTACACGACAATGTGGATTAGGTATTGCTTTTTTGAACTATTATAAAGTTTAGGCCCGAAAATTGATTTTATTTTCGGGTTTATTTTTATCTTTGCGCCTCTCAAAGAAAAGGACATGGGTTTACAGCAACGTGTGATGGAAGAAATGAAGGTCGCCATGAAGGCGAAGGACACCGTTGCGCTGGAATCTTTAAGGGCCATTAAATCGGCCTTATTGCTGGCACGGACGGAAGCCGGTGCCGAAGCGGGACTATCTGCCGAGGAAGAGGTCAAAATGATCCAGAAGCTGGTAAAACAGCGTAAGGACAGTGCCGCCATATATGTGGAACAGGGCAGGGCCGATCTGGCCGAGCCCGAGTTGGCACAGGCAGAGGTCATTGGAAAATTCCTTCCCGAGCAACTGAGCGAGGAAGAGATGGAGCAGGTGGTGGAAAAAATCATTAAGGAATCAGGTGCCTCCGGTATGAAAGATATGGGCAAGGTAATGGGAATTGTGTCCAAAGAACTGTCAGGAAAGGCAGATGGCAAGACCATCTCCAATATTGTAAAGAGAAAACTTACGTAGGGTTACCTACGGTTTATAATGGCCCCGTGGCGCTCCCGATAGTTATCGGGATGAATAGTGCATCTGATTATGGCTCAGAGGGGAAAAAGTCAATGATAATGGCCCCGTGGCGCAACTGAATAGCGCATCAGATTTCGGCTCTGAGGGTTGGGGGTTTGAATCCCTCCGGGGTCACTAATCGTCCTTTAAAAAGGAATCAAAACCATGCATTTTTTATTAAATGCATGGTTTTCAGGTTTTTATGGATTCATTTAAATTGGAACGATTTGCTCTTAAATGGTAGCAATCCGTCAGCTAAATCTTAACTGTCAGTCAGAGCTGACAGTTAAGAAGAACGGGTGCCGACTATTTTGATGAAATTGGATTTGACTTTCGCAACGATCAAGTTTAATTTAAATCAAAGGTTATGCGAACCGCAAAAACATTTTCAATTCAATTTTGGGTCGATAGACAAAAGGCCAAAAATGGGGAAGCGCTCATCTATGCGCGTATCACGATGGACCAAAAAAGACTGAGCATCAGTCTCAAGCGCAGAATACCGCTTGAACTATGGGACCCTAAGAGCAACAAGCTGCTCGGAAACTCCGTGCTGGCCAGGCAAACGAACCAGTACCTGGAACTGGCCAGGTCCCAGTTGTACCAAAGCTATCAGGAACTAAGGGGAGCCGGTAAACTGCTTACCGCCCAAATGGTCAAGGACTATTTCATGGGGGACGACAAGAGCACCAAGACCCTTATAGAATTAATAGAATATCATAGTAAAAAGATCGAGGGAACCTTGGCCCCGGGAACCGTACGGAATTTCGGGATTACGGAAGGCTATATCCGGAGATTCCTGAAATCGATCAAGCTCAAGGATATCCACCTTGGTAGGCTGAACTATAAGTTCATATGTGATTTCGAGAGTTTCCTGCACAATTCCTATCCAAAGGGCCATCCACGGGCGATGGGACATAACACGGTCATGAAACACATCCAAAGGCTTCGCAAGATGATACGGTTGGCGTACCATTTGGAATGGCTGGACAAAGACCCGTTCAGACGCTGGAAAATGACCTTTGAGAAGACGGACAGGGACTTTCTTTCGGAAAACGAACTATCGAACCTGGCAAGCTATGAGTTCCCTTTGGGGCGTTTGGAGCGTATCCGGGATCTTTTCCTTTTCAGTTGCTACACCGGTATAAGCTATGCCGACCTGAAAAATCTGGCCCCCGGGAACATCTGGGTAGGGGACGACCGAAAAAAATGGATCGTAACCCGGCGTCAAAAGACCAATACCCGGGTGAAGGTACCCTTGATGCCGACCGCCCTTGCCCTGATCGAAAAATATGCCGGACATCCCATGGTGCAGGTTTCGGGAACCTTGTTCCCCCCTGTGACCAACGAGAAGGCCAATCTCTATCTAAAGGAAATAGCGGATGCATGCGGGATTACGAAGAACCTTACCTTTCACATGGCCAGGCATACCTTTGCCACTACGGTGACGCTGAGCAACGGGATGCCCATTGAGACCGTTTCCAAACTTTTAGGGCATACCAAGATCGCGACGACACAGATCTATGCACGTGTGCTGGACAAAAAGGTGGAGGAGGATATGGACAGGCTTCAGGCGATACTTGAAACCAAAAAGGAGGCCAGTAAAAACAGTAACGGATCCTGGAAAATTATCAGGTAATATGAATTTTATTCAAATAGTAAGAAGTGTGGAGCACTTTTTCTTATCGTTTGAATTCAACTTCTTTTGATTAAGAGGTATAATTATTGGAAGTTTCAATCATTATAATGCTGAAATATCACCTAAATTATATTTTCAGTACTGAGGTTCTGATTCTTGAACAAGCTAGGTTTCTTTTAAGGTAATATGATATAATGTTGAGGACATTGTTTAATAAAACTAAGTGTTCTGGTGTTTTTTGAAATTTTTTTCTAATGTTTTTGGTTTTGTAATTTAAACTGCTCCATTTGTTTGTATGATTTTAAATTTATTGCGCTCCTTTTTCGAGACTATTCCATCTGAATTAGAGTAATATGCTTTGTAGTTAAATCTTTGTAAGATTGGTTTATTTACTCTGGGTTTTAGTTTTAGGTATTTTTATTGGTAAAAATGTCAAAAAAATTCGATGTCAAATAATAATTTGACTTTTACTTCTGCAAATAACTTTAGGATATTAATAACATTTAATATTTTTTTTATAGCTTTAAAAATCTTTTGTACGGGTTATTGTTTTGAAGTCTGTCCTAACCATAAAGAAAATTAGTCTTATTGGTTAATTATGGGTAGTGGTTAATTCATTCGCAGCTATGGCTGTATTCTAGTCTGAAGACTTGTAATTTGGATTTAAACTCATCTAACCAAAAGTTAGAGCCTATAATAATTGTTTAATTGTAGTAGTTTGAGCCTCCTTGTTTAGCGCGAGGTGGTTTATAAATATTACTAAAATGGACTACAAAAGCTACAATGACGAAAATATTCTCATAAAGGACTTAATAAAAGGTTCTGAAGGTGCCTATGGGTATTTATTCCGACACTACCACAAAGAACTTTGTAATTATCTAATGGCTATTTCTGGGGATTCTAGGTTAGCCGAGGAAATTGCACAGCAAACGTTTGTAAAAATTTGGGAGAAAAGAAAGAAACTGAATGTCCAAGAAAATGGGTTTAAAAATTATTTTTTCACAATAGCATACAACCTTTTCATAGATGCAAAGCGTCAAGAGAGTAAGAAATTCAAACTTTTAGAAAACCTTAAAAAAGATGCATACGCAGAAGTTTTTAAGGTTGATTATAGCGAATTTGAGGAGCGACTCAAAATCGTTGAGGCTGAAATTGAAAATTTACCAGATCAATGCAAAAGGGTCTTTTTAATGGGAAAAAGGGAAGGACTTAGATATAAGGAAATTTCTGAAATACTTCACATTTCAATTAAAACAGTTGAAGTACATATGTCTAAAGCATTAAGAAGACTTAGAACTCAGCTATCAAGCTTTTTCTAAAGAATTATATGAATACATAATTATATATTATTTACTTAAAAATCCAGATATCCATTATATCTGGATTTTTTTTGTTAAAAAAATAAGTTATGAGTAAGGGTTTTTTAGAAAGTTCACGTCTTTAAGTTATAGGAGCTTAATTTTCTCAAATGACCAATATTGACATTAGAAATATAATTACAAAATACCTTCAACAAGAGGCTACTGCTGAAGAAATTTCAATTCTTTACGAATGGGTGAATAAAAAAGGTAATCAAGAAGTGTTTAAAAAATTGGTTCAGGCGGATTTTTTAATCAATTACCGGAATGAATCTTGGGATTCTCAGGAGGCTTTTGAAAAGTTTTTGAAAAATATTAAAGATAAAGAGAAAATAAAGCATATTCCTTTTTACGCAAGTCGTCTGGTATGGAAATATGCGGCTTCACTTCTAGTTTTAGTAGCCTCTGTTACATATTTTATTTTAAATAGAGACATTAATCAGAATAGCATTCAAAAAATTGATTCAGAGGAAATAACCCTTGAGTTAGGTAACGGAGAAATTATAAATATAAATCAATTTAATGATACCGTTATAAATGCAAAAAAGGGAATTGCAAATATTCATCTAAACAAAGGAGTCTTGTGTCATGATATTGAAGCAAATTCAAATGTAAAATCAGAGTATAATACTTTAAGAATTCCTAAAGGTAAAATTTTATCCATCACTCTACAGGATGGTTCAGTTATCAAGTTGAACTCTGGATCTGAATTAAGATATCCTTCAAGTTTTGCAGGAATGGATAACAGGCAAGTTTATTTGAAAGGCGAAGCATTTTTTGATATTACTAAAAATCCGAAAAAGCCTTTTGTCGTAAAAACCGAGGAGATGTTCACTCAAGTATATGGTACAGTTTTCAATATATCTGCTTATGAGAATGATGATAAGATTGAAGTTGTATTAGTTGAGGGATCAGTAGGAGTAGGTGGGGAAAATGATTTTAGTGCGGAAACATTAAAAATGATTAGGCCATTCCAGAAAGTGACGAATTCGAAGGTTATGGATAACACGTATCACATCGAAGATGTTGATGTTACTCCTTATATAGCTTGGACAAAAGGTATAGTGGCATTTGAAAATGAACAAATGTCAAGCATTATTAAAAAACTGGAACGCCAATTCAATGTCAAAATCATCAATCAGAATGAAATGCTTGGTGAACTCAGGTTTACTGGTATGTTTGATAAAGAAGGGATTGATATGATATTGAAAACGATACAGACACATACAAATTTCACTTACTCTAAAGAAGGAAAAATAATAACAATTAAAAAACAATAAGGCCTATGACTTGAAACCATTCCCAACAAGAAAGATACCCATTACTAACTAGACTAAACTAATTATGAAAAAACAGAAAATCAAATGTAAAGTAGCGTATTTGCTCCGAAATGGACTATTCTGCTGCCTATTTTTATCGATATGTTTTAGCTATGCTAATACAAGCGCATGTGCCCAAGGAGATTTGGTTACTGCAAACTTTAAAAATAAAAACCTTGGTTTCATATTTGAAACAATAACCAACTCAACGGGTCATAAGTTTTTTTACGAGGCTTCTGAAGTAGATTTAACCCGTAAGATAACGCTATCTAAAAATAATCTCTGTGTTGAGGATCTGCTAAAAGAATTGTTTAGAGATACTAATTTGGACTATGAAATACTTTCTAGCCAGATTGTTATAAGGACCAAGAAACCAATGGGTTCAAGTAACAAGGTTCCTGAAAAAAATGTAGAAATCCCCAATATTCAGACAAGTTTAAAAGGAACTGTTTATGATGAACAGGGGATTCCACTTCCAGGAGCTACTGTAATAGCAAAAGGAACCACGGTAGGAACAACAACAGATTTTGATGGAAATTTTGAGATAACATTACCAATTGGTGTAACGGAAATCCAAGTTTCATACTTGGGGTACAGGTCTAAGGAAATTAATGTATCTGGACAAACATCCATTACGGTAAGTCTTATTGAAGATGCCGCAGCTTTGGAAGAAGTTGTAGTCGTGGGTTATGGAACTTTAGCTAAAAAAAGAGTTACGGGATCTGTAATTTCAATTACTCCTGAAACAATAACGGAAGTACCATCCTTAAGTCCGGAAAGTGCTATAATTGGACAAGTAGCAGGTGTTCAAGTTCAAGAAACATCCGGTGAACCTGGTGCCAGCCCTAATATTCGGGTTAGAGGTTCTGGATCCATTTCTGCGGGTAACGATCCATTATTTGTGATTGACGGAATTCCAATATCTCGAAATCTTACCTCGTCAGGCGTAAATGGAGGAATACCAGGAAGAAGTGCAGCTTTTCAGCCGCCTCCTGTAAACCCGCTTGCAACATTGAACCCAAATGACATAGAATCTATTCAAGTATTGAAAGATGCTTCGGCAGCAGCAATTTATGGTTCAAGAGGAGGGAATGGGGTGTTGCTAATTACTACTAAGAAAGCATCGGCCACAGAGGAAGGTAGGTTTTCATTTGATTCCTTTATCAGTTTGCAAGATGTAGCAAACAAAATTGATCTAATGAACGCCCCAGAATTAATTGATTTCACCAGAGATGCTAGGAATAATGATTACTTATCCTCAGTTCCAGGAGCTTCAATTAATGATCCAATAGGACCTGGTGAAAGAGGTAACGCTAATTATGAATTACCTGAGTCGTTTCTTAATTGGAATGGAACTGATACAGATTGGCAAGATGTTATTTTTAAAACTGGTATAGTCAATAACTACAACTTTTCATATGCTTCTCCCATCAGAAATAATACAAGTTTCTTTACGTCTGTAGGATATTACAAGCAAACCGGTGTTGTTGAGAAGGCAAAATTTGAGCGTTACAATATGATGTTGAATTTAAATTCTCAGCTAACTGAAAAATTAAATTTGGATCTTAGGGTTGCCCCAACAATTACGGAAAATCAAAGAGTGCCTGCATCAGCGCCATATTTTGCTAGACCACCAGGTGTTATTTATTCAGCTATAGTACATTCTCCTACGGTAGCACCATATAATCCTGACGGTACTATAAATCAGTTGAATAACCAATCTTTTTTGGGTGGAGGGACCACCTCTGCAAGTAATCCTCTTGCGATTATTGAAGGTGTTGATGATAAGATATTTCAATTTCAAACACGGGCATCATTAGGATTGTCCTACGAAATTTTACCGGAACTTACATTTAAGACTTTTGGTGGCACATATATAAACTTATATAACCAAGATTTTTATAGAGGGAATACATTGCTCTTCAGGGAAGCAACCGCAGGTGAATCATATGCACAGGCAACTTCTTCTACGGAAGTGAATTGGCTATGGGAGAATACTTTGAATTGGGAAAAGGAAATGGATGATCATTTTATCAATGCGATTGTCGGTTACACGGCCCAAAAAGACAACATCTCTATCAAGCAAGTGAATGCAGACAACTTCCCAGATGATTTGGTAACCACAATCAGTGGAGGTCAGGTGTTCGCTGGAAATTCTGTGCAGGAACAATGGACTTTGGCCTCGTCTTTATTCAGATTAAACTACGCATACAAAGATAAGTACCTATTTACAGGTACGATTCGTTCTGACCGTTCGTCAAGATTTGGTGCCGATAACCAAACTGGATACTTTCCATCATTTTCTGCGGGATGGCGTGTTAACGAAGAGAGTTTTTTACAATCTATAGAGGCTATTTCAGAATTAAAACTTCGATTTAGTTGGGGGGAAACAGGAAATTTTGAAATTCCAAATTATGGAGCTATTGGGCTACTTTCTCCCGATAATTATAACCTTGCCGGAAATGAGGTGAATGGATTAATACAAAGCACTATTCCTAACCCTGACTTAACCTGGGAAAAATCGCAACAAACGAATGTAGGTCTGGAGTTAGGTCTTTTCAACAATAGAGTATTCTTATTGGCAGATTATTATACGACTAAGACTTCTGATCTTTTGCTAAATGTTAGTATTTCTTCCGTTTCTGGATTTCAAACGACACTCCGGAATCTAGGGGAAGTAGAGAATAAGGGATTTGAACTAGCATTAAGCACTAAGAATTTTGTAGGTGATTTTTCATGGGAGACGGATATGAATTTTTCTACGAACAAGAACGAGGTACTTTCGCTAAACGAAAGTAATGAGCCTATTTTTTCATCGGGTAGTGCAGGTGTAAGACATGTTACTAGAGTGGGGGATCCTATAGGGAGCTATTATGGTTATGTGGTAGATGGTATATATCAAACTCAAGCAGAAATAGATAGTGCCCCTACAGATACACAAGCTCCTAATGCTGGCCCAGGGGATCTTAGATTCAAAGATATTGATGGAGATGGTGAAATAACGCCAGATGATAGAACTGTTACTGGGAGTTATTTTCCAGACTTCACATGGGGTGTCAATAATAGATTTAGGTACAAGAATATAGATTTCAGCTTTTTGATTCAAGGTGTTGAAGGTAACGAAATATTGAACCTTACCTCACGCCATATGAAAAATGGAGAAGCGAATTTTAATTCTTACGCCATTTTCAATGAAAGATGGCGCTCGGTTTCTGATCCTGGAAATGGAAATATTCCTAGAGCTGACCGATCTTCTGGAAATCATGGTAATAATAATAGACCTTCTTCTTTTCAAGTGGAGGATGGGTCTTTTATTCGCCTAAGAAATGTTACACTAGGATATTCTGTTCCTACCAAAAACTTATTTGGGAATAGTATTGATAGACTTCGGTTTTACATTACAGGGACTAACCTTTTCACGATTACGGATTATTTAGGGTATAACCCAGAGGTAAGTAATATTTCTACCAATGCCTTAACTCCAGGAGAGGATTATGGAGCATATCCATTATCAAGATCATTCACCATGGGGGTAAACCTAACTTTTTAATATAAAACTGTAGAAGATGAAAAAAATAATCATAGTACTTATAACGATATGTTTCACATCCGCTTGCAGTGAGGATTTTACGGACCTAGCTCCAATTTCCAATAGGAACGAAGCTGATTTCTTTAATACGGCAGATGATTTCGTGGCCTCCATAAACGCAAGTTATGCTGGTTTACAAGATTTGGGTGCATATAATAGAGCTTATTGGGCCATGTTTGAAATGCGGTCAGATAATACTGACCAAGGTCCAGATGCAACTGGTTTAGCTAGACAGTATACGGAAATAAATCAATTTACTGAGAACTCTTTAAATGAACAGATAGATGCCGCATGGAGTGCATCTTACAGAGTAATCGCCAATTGTAATGTTATTCTTGATCGAATAGATAACGTAGAAGAAATTGACGAAAGTCTAAAAAATAGAATAATAGGCGAGGCGATTTTTCTAAGATCTTTGATGTATTATCATTTGGCAGTTGCCTTTGGTAATATTCCATTGCAACTAACCCCATTTGTTCCTGGGGATGGTCTAACGCAGGTCGATGCTACCACTGTTTATAGTCAATTGGTAACGGATTTGGCTAGTGCTGAAAGTAATCTACCTGTTTCTTATTCGTCGAGTGATGTTGGTAGGGCAACCAAAGGAGCGGCCGCTACCCTTTTGGCAAAAGTTCAGTTGACACTTGGGAATTCTTCCGACGCGGAGACTACCTTAAGAAGAATAGTCCAAAACTATAATTATGAATTATTGCCGAGCTACGCTGATTTATGGGGTCCTGCCAATGAAAATAATGAAGAATCTATCTTCGAAGTTCAGTTCATTAGTGGGGGAATAGGTCAAGGAGCTGCGTTAACTAATGAATTTTCTCCAAGTGGGGATTTACAAACAGGGCAAGGATTTGGACGGAATAGACCTACAATTTCTTTGGTTAACGCTTTTGAAGAAGGGGACCTTCGTTTAGATCCTTCTTTAGGGACTACTTATATCAATAACGAAGGGGAAACTGTGGAGTCTCGCCACATTAGAAAATATCAAAGTAATCCACCTACAGAAAATGACTCGGATACTAATTTTGTGGTTTTTAGATATGCAGATGTTCTTTTGATGCTGGCAGAAGCCATTGGGGAATCCCCTGAAAGTTATGATTTGATAAACGAAGTCAGAACACGTGCGGGATTGGATGATATAGATGCTACAACCCCGGGTTCTTTCCAAGAAAAATTGCTTAATGAAAGAAGGCTAGAACTTGCATTCGAAAATCACCGATGGGCAGACTTGAAAAGGTTCGGAGTAATAAACGATAGAATAATTGAGGCAGAAGGAGATGTTATTAATGCAGGAAATATAAGAGACTTATATTTTATCCCACAGAGGGAAATGGATATTAATACAAATTTTGTTCAAAATTAATTAAAGTACATAATCTTAAAAAATTTGAATGTTGAGTTAGTTTGATCCCATACTATGAATTTCCTACTTATGGCTCTATGGGTATTTCCTAAATAACATTATCAAATTTATTGTTCTTTTTAAGTTTTTTAAAAAGTCCTAGTCCTACAATTGTCAATAATTAACTGATATAAATAGATAACAAAATGAAAAAATTAACTTTTATAATATGCCTTTGCCTTGCCATTACGATGGGTCAAGCACAAGAAAAAAAAGTGTTGAACATACTTGCAATTGGAGCTCATCCAGATGATTGTGATTCAAAATTTGGAGGAACGGCTGCATTATTCGCCAAGATGGGACATAATGTAAAATTCTTGGCTCTTACTAATGGTGATGCTGGTCACCAAAGTTTAGGAGGGGGGCCATTGGCTAAAATGCGTAGACAAGAGGCTAAAGATGCAGCAGTAGCTTTAGGTATTGCGGAATATGAAGTGCTGGACAATCACGATGGTGAATTGTTCCCAACCTTGAACGTCAGACTAGAAGTTATTCGAAGAATTCGAAATTGGGATGCTGATATTGTTTTGGGCCTTCGACCAAACGATTATCATCCAGACCATAGAAATGCTGGATCTGTAGTTCAAGATGCAGCTTACATGAATATAGTTCCTAATGTAGCACCGGACACCCCACCTTTAAAAAAGAATCCTGTGTTTCTATATATGAGCGATCATTTCAAAAAACCGTATCCTTTCCAAAAGGATATTGCAGTTATTGTTGATGATGTAATTGATACTAAGGTAAAGGGTTTGGCTGCACACAAATCACAAATGTTTGAGTGGCTGCCATGGACCAATGGAACGGATTTATCAACAATTCCGACTGGTGAAAAAGAACGATTAGCCTGGTTAAAAGAGAGATGGATGAATAGAAAACCGGATGCTAGTACATTGGAAGCTGTTAAGAAATGGTATCCTAAAGTTGATATTTCTAAAGTAAATCAAGTAGAGTTTTTTGAAATCTGTGAATATGGGAAACAGCCTACGGATGAAGAAATTAAAGAAATGTTCCCAATGTTGGGGGATAAATAAAAATGGTAGACTTTCTAAATCCAATTATTAGTATTTATAACCAACCAAATTTAAATGGAGAAAAGTAAGCCTAATACGAAAAGGTATTATCACTTAGTAGGGCTAGTTATGTTGGTGTTTTTTGTAATATCATTCATCACTAACATTCTGAATTCTATTATAGTAGATGTCAAGGATAGTTTTGATTTAAGTCTTACCTCTACTGGATTTTTACCATTTACTTTCTTTATAGCATATGGTATTATGTCTATTCCAGCAGGATTTTTGTCTGAAAAGTATAGTGAAAGAACATTGTTGTCAGCCTCCTTTTTGATAATGGGGATTGCTTCATTGGGTTTTGCAATTTTTCCAGGGTATGGTGTATTTAGTATAACACTTTTCACCCTAGGTTGCTGTATGGCAGTATTACAAGTTATCATAAATCCAATGCTTAGAGTAGCTGGGGGTGAGGAACATTTTGCCTTTAATTCGGTTTTAGCGCAATTGGTTTTTGGCGGAGCATCTTTTCTTAGTCCTTATCTCTACAAATATTTAGTTAATCAAGGAAATAATTCTGATGATCCTTTAGCGGAGACACTTAGGGGTTTGGTACCAGCTAATTTGCCATGGGCCTCATTATATATAGTTTTTTCCATCATATCATTTGTATTGTTGATTTATGTTTTTTTCAATAAGTATCCAAAATTTGAGAAAACTGAAGAGGAAAAAGCAGGAGATAGTAGTTCTTACAAGGATTTATTAAAGAACAGATGGACATTATTATATTTCCTTGCCATTTTCTGTTATGTCGGTGCTGAACAAGGCGTAGGCAATTGGATATCACAATTTCTGAATCAATATCATGGCTTTAATCCGCAAACGGTCGGTGCGGATACCGTATCCTATTTTTGGGCGATGTTAACGGTTGGATGTTTATTTGGATTATTGCTTTTGAAGTTCTTTGATAGTCGTAAGATATTGATTGTAGCAACAGCTATTACCATAATCTGCCTAGTATTGACCCTTACAGGTTCCTCTGAGTTGGCATTAATCGGATTTCCTTTAATTGGTTTTTTTATCTCGGTAATGTATTCCATCATTTTCTCGTTGGCACTGAACTCTGTAAAAGAACACCATGGTTCGCTTTCTGGAATTTTATGTACCGGTATAGCTGGAGGTGCCGTGATTCCATTTATAGTTGGGGGGTTAGGTGAGATTATGGATTTAAAATCGGGGATGTTCTTTTTAATTATTCCATTGGCTTTTATTCTTTCTATTGGTTTTTGGGCAAAACCTTTGGTCAACAACAAGACAATCAGTCTAAAGAAAGAGAAATGAGCAAAAAACGTGGTGTTGTATTAGGCGTTGATATTGGTGGAACTAATATAAAGGTCGGTCAATTCAGTGGAAATGCGATAAACAAAACAGCTTTAGTAGGTGTGAACCCTGGTGATGCTTTGGAAACCACACTGGGAAGTCTTTTCAAGGTTATTGAGGAGGTAATGACAGATACAGTGGAAGCTATTGGTATCGGAGTACCAGCAGTGGTTGATATTGAATCAGGTATTGTATATGATGTCCAGAATATTCCATCCTGGAAAAAAATTTCACTTAAGAAATTAGTTCAAGATGAATTTGGTGTTCCTGTGTTTATTAATAATGATGCAAACTGCTTTCTTTTAGGTGAGAAATGGTTTGGAAAAGCAAAGCTACATTCTAATTGTATTGCACTTTCATTGGGTACTGGTTTAGGTATGGGTATTTTGATAGATAATAGATTGTACAATGGTGTGTTGTGTGGAGCTGGTGAAATTGGGATGGTTCCATATTTAGATGGGATTTTGGAGCACTATACAGGGAGTTTTTTCTTTGAAAAAAAATATGGAGAATCTGCATTGTCACTTTATGAAAAGGCGCTTAAAAAGGATGCAATTTCATTGCAGGCTTTTGAAGATTATGGGTTGCACTTATGTGAGGCAATAAAGATAATCCTCTATATGTATGCCCCTGAAGCCATAATTCTAGGGGGTTCAATTAGCAATTCTTATCGATTCTTTGAGAAGACCTTAAACGACGGGCTTAATTCGTTTACCTATAAAAAACAAATAGAACATTTAAAAATAGAAAAGTCGGATTTGGTCGATTCTCCTCTTTTGGGGGCTTCTGCACTTTGTCTGTAATTAATTAATTTTTATACAAATGAGAAGAATTATAATAACCTTGATTGCATGTTTTTTATTACACTCATGTGAGAAAAAGGAATCAGGTAAACAAGTAAAGATTACCGTGGAAAACAATAAGGTTGGGGCACCAGTCACTCTTGGAATCCCATTTCCAAAAGGTGAACTTTATTCCGTTGATCATTTACGTTTATTAAATTCTGAGGGAGTTGAAATTCCATGTCAAACTACAGAGGTGACAAATTGGGGACCTTTGGATGATAGTGTTAAATGGGTATGGGTTTTCTTCTTTTCGGAAGAGGGTTCAGAATACGTGCTGGAATATGGTGATTCAATTGTACCAATTCGACCAGAAGAAAAGATAGTGTCTTCTAATAATATGAGACCTCAGGGAGGAATCGATGTTAATACCGGACCACTTTCATTTTCAATACATAAAGAAGGAAATGGATTTTTAGACGAAGTTTATTTAGACTCTAACAACGATGGCAAATTTGAAGATCAAGAGCTTATTGGCTCTTCCCCAGAAGAAAATAGAGGTTCCTTTTTAGATCTTTTGGATGACGCAGGAATTGATGCTTCAAAAGCTGTTATAAATGCGATTTTTAGGGAGAAAGGATCTGGACCCATGCATAATATTTTTAGGGTAGAGGGAACATATACTTATAATAGACCCGATAACAATATTTCACCCTTTACGATATGGCTACATGCATATGCCGGTAAAAGCTACATAAAAGTACTACACACATTAACTTATACAGGAGTCCCCGATAAACATAAAGTGCAGAATGGTGAGCATTATTCGATAGCAACCCAAAATGAAAATATAATTGATGAAGATGTTGCAGAGGACATTGGTTGGACACAACCTAACGACCAAATTGCAGCTAGCGGAATTCAACTAAAATATCATCTTGATGACAATGTCAACGTATCCATTCCATTAACTGAAGGGGAATGGAGCGACGAAAAAGCTAAAACTATTTCTCAAGATGTCTCCTTGAATGACCAACAAGTAGTTCAATTGTTTCAAAAAGGGCCTGAAAGAAGAAAAAGTACCAGTTTAAGAAGTTTATATATTAACGGTTTTAAAAAAGAAGGCAACGATGAATCTAACAAGGATATAATTTTTGAAGCTACGGTTTCTAAGGGTGAGAATAATGTGGCAAAATCAGAAAGAGCCAAAGGATGGATGGATGTTACAGACGGTAAAAGAGGTGTTGGAATTGGAATTAAGAATTTCCTAAAAGAATATCCCAAAGGTATTGAGGTTGATCCAGTAACTGGAATATTAACGGGAAGTATATGGCCATTAGAAAATGGACCTATGAGCTTTGAAAGACATAATACTGAATCCGATGGTGGAATGCTTGGGAATTTTGCTCAAGGAATCACCAAAACAACTGAATTCATTTACTATTTTCATAGTAAGGTTGATGAACAGGAAGTTGGTCAAAAAATGGATTATGTTCTTGATAGTCCGGTAGCCCATGCAGCTCCAGAATGGTATACGGGTTCTAAAGTTTATGGGAATATGGCACCCATGTCTGCCAAACACCCAGAATTTGAAAATGCTTTACAGTATAGATATCAGTGGTGGGGCTATAGCCAACAGCATGAACCTTGGTATGGTATGTTCAATTACGGGGATGGAAAAAGCTATTATTTCGATGGTCGTTGGGTACAATGGACCAATAATGAGCCTACTGTGGATTTTATGCTTTGGACTAACTTTATGCGGACTGGAAATCCAAAATATTTTAACATGGCGCAAGCAATGAGCAGGCATACAATGGATGTGGATAATATTCATTGGCCAAAAAAGAGAACATTTTATGGTGATAATAACGATGCCATTGATTTCTGGAATTTTGAAGATGAACCTGAATCAACACCTTATCTAGGAATTGGTAGAAGGCACGCTAATGAACATTGGTATGCATTGTTAAGTGCTCATGTGTGGATACAAGGTTGGATCGCATCTTATTATATCTCCGCAGACCATAGGGCTCTGGAAGTGGCTAAAATGACAGGAGATACTTATTTGAAAAGAATTTGGGGAGATCATGATTTAAGAGGTAGAAGACTATATTTATCTGTTCTTAACCTTGTTGAGCTTTATGATGCTACAAAATCTAAAAAGTATAAGGATGAATTAGATGAAAGAGTGGATTTAATGTTGGAGTTCCAGGAAAGACAAGGAGGAAATTTAATTTTGGATAGATATGGTTATAGTCAAACATACGTGGCTCAAGGACTGTACAAATACCAACAAATAACAGATAACGAAAAGGTTAGAAGGTCTCTTATAGAACATGCCAGATATGTTAGGGATGTACCGCCATTAAATCATGAAATGGAGTCTTATTTGGCTACTATATATCCTCTACTTTTAGGCTATGAATTCAGCGGGGAAAAAGTATTTTTTGATGAAGCCATGTCGAGAGCAGAGGTTTTAAAGGTTGGTAAATTGCCAAAAGCTTCAGAAGAATATGCCGATGCCAAAACATATGCCGAGGACCTCTTGAAAATATCGAATCTTCCAGAAAGTAAAGGACGTTTCACGAACTGGCAAACAAATCAAGGTTTACGTGTATTTGGATGGACACATGCTTACAACATTCCTTATTTATTGTACTGGATGGATCAAGAAAATATTGATTAGAAAATTTAAGATTTAAGGGGCGGAATTTTTAAGATTTCGCCCCTTTTTTTTGCACCATAAATATCTATACAATAGATGAATTTATACAAAAGAATAGGCTTACTACTAGGGCCTTTGTTGTTCATAATTATACATTTCTTCTTTGAAGATGTTGCACTTTCAAATGAAGGTAGGGATATTCTTGCTTGTACCGTATGGATAGGTGCTTGGTGGGTGTTGGAAGTTATCCCTATTTCCGTAACAGCCTTACTACCAATAATCCTGTTTCCACTAATGGGAGCGATAGGGTTGAGTGAAACTACCGAAAGTTATGGTCATAAATATGTTTTTTTATACATGGGGGGCTTTATGTTGGCCATGGCAATTGAAAAATGGAGTCTTCATAAAAGAATTGCACTATATATAATAAAAACAATTGGGGTCAATATGTATACTATTGTTCTCGGATTTATGGTAGCTACCGCTTTTCTTTCCATGTGGATTTCAAATACAGCTACCACAGTTATGGTACTGCCGATGGCAATGTCAATAATAAAACAATTGAAGGAGAATCCGAGTAAACGAGAACATGAAAGTGAAAAGTTTAGTAAATTATTGATGCTCTCTATTGCATATTCGGCTTCTATCGGAGGAATAGCAACGCTAATTGGAACACCTCCAAATCTTGTCTTTGCTGGTTTTGTGCAAAAAACTTATAATATTGATATCAGTTTTTGGCAATGGATGAAGTTCGGATTACCAGTTGCTACGATATTGTTATTTTTAGCCTGGTTTTATCTCACTCGTTTTGCTTACCCTCTACGAGAGAAAAGTTTTCCGGGTGGTAGGAATGAAATCAATAGGCTCATATATGAGCTGGGTCCCATGAAAATTGAAGAAAAAAGGGTGTTAGCGGTATTTGTATTAACCGCATTTTGCTGGATAACACGGTCATTTTTTCTTCAAAAATTTATTCCCAATATTGATGATACAATAATAGCAATAGGTGCGTCAATTCTTTTATTTCTTATTCCCGTTGGAAGTAATAAAAGGTCTTTATTAATGTGGAAAGAAGCTGTACGTATTCCATGGGGTATAATTCTGCTATTTGGTGGAGGTATGGCAATAGCTAAAGGTTTTGACGAGACTGGTTTGGCAAGTTATTTAGGTTCTCAAATGATCTTTTTTGAAGGACTGCCTTTATTTATATTATTACTATTGATAATCACTTGTGTCAATTTCCTTACGGAAGTAACGTCCAATTTGGCTACCACAGCCATGATGTTACCTGTAATGGCGCCACTGGCCATATCCTTGGATGTAGACCCCTTCTTGCTGTTAGTAGCATGTACGGCAGCAGCATCTTGTGCTTTTATGCTGCCTGTAGCAACACCACCGAATGCGGTAGTATTTGGCTCAGGATATTTACGTATTCCTGATATGCTAAAAGCAGGTTTCTTAATGAACTTGATTTCCATCATCTTTATGACTTTCGTAATACGATTCTTGCTTCCACTTTTATGGAATTTGGATGGAATTCTTATGGGTGATTAATATTCAATAAACCTTACGTTATTTCTGTTAATCTAAATTTTGGCAACCATGGCCACATCACAATAAAGCATATCTAATGGAGATTGTACCTAAGCCTTTTAAAATATTAAGATTTCCCGGCTAAACTTATTAGGGTAGGGTGCTAAATAAAAGGTTAGCACAATTTTTATCGATTTACAAAATATTATAGGGAATGTATTGTAAATCGAATGTGTTTTGTACGATTAATATGTAGCGTTGTAGATGTTTCACGAAAACTAGTAACTACTATGGGAGATGTCTTTTTAAACATGAATTAATGAATACCAGTAAAAAGGGTGTGAATTTTTAAACTGGAAATAGCTTATTTACCACTCACCACTTCCTTCTACTTTCCACAAAAAGCTCTATACCGTGAAAAGAGGTTAGCTAAAGGGTCTTGGACATGGTCCCGAAAAGGGGACCGAGTCCGCTTGCCCGCGTCAAGCCGGATCATACGTTATAATTTCAACAATGGATAAAAACGGACAAGAACTCATAGTTCACTTACCACGGAGCCGTTTCCCTTTGTCCAAAGGAACAAGCTCCGTTCCGGGACGCTTTGCATAACCAGGCTCGCCCGCTCTTTTTATAAAAGCTTTGCCCGGCCCGGACCTTGATATGGGTAGGGACGAAAGGGAAACGCATACGGCACTATGGGAAGTAAAGGGAACAAAGCATCTTTACCTTTCCGTTTCTCGGTTTTGGACCTCGTTTAAGATCACAGGTTAGCTGCGTGCTTCATTGGACCTAAAAAAAGGGGGAAGCCGCACCGGATATAATAAGTAATGGGTGTTTTTTGCTTCCTTAAAATAAGATGCCTGGTGCCACCGAAAAGGAATTTGGGTTTTAAGTATACCCCAGGAATAAGGCTATCGTTTTGGGGAGCGCAGCGGATAAAAACGTATAGCAAGAGGATAACACGCTGCGCGATGTTAGGGATTCGTTTTTATTTTTAAAATATTGTTTTACAGCGACTTATAATTTATCAAAATTCCATGCTTTCTAGGATTTGCGACAAATGCCCCGTGAACGCCCGTTTTTAGGGAAGGATTTGCGACAAATCCTTGGAATAGGGCAATTTTCAATCATAGCGGCGATAAGAAATAGTTGAAGCCATTAAAAATATATATCCAAAAAGAGCCCTTGACTTTTTTCTTTTCACCAGCCTTTTTTTATTGTTTATGCCCTATCTGTGGTAGAATGGAAGATTATTTTTCTGGATTGAAATTTAGGTAAAAGCCTGCCATGTTTTATAAGTTTTACAACTTATAAATCTTAGAAAAATACTTTAAAGGTCTAAATGTTTCAGAATCGGACTGGTTTAGTGTATGTGAGCGCAACTATCTGAAAAAACAATACATTGTTTAGATATTAACTTCTTATAATTTCCCCCATCCTTAGGACAAGATTTCTTTAAAAGTAAATGTGATTATGACGTTGAAAAGAGAAATTCAAATATAAAACCATTTGCTAACACAGGTATCCAAAAAATTTAATATTTTTCCTGTTATGAACTTATCAGTAGCTCAATTTCAACCGAAGGACGGAGATAAACAATATAACTTGTCGATAATCCGACAGCTTGGGGAAAAAGCTAAGTCTAACGGAGCGGACGTAATCAGTTTTCACGAAATGTCGATTACCGCCTACACTTTCACAAAGGACTTAAGTTTAGAGCAGATATCGGAGTTAGCAGAGGAAGTGCCTAACGGAAAAAGTGTGCAGGAACTAATCGGAATTTCCAAAGAATTGGATATTCCGATTTTGGCAGGTCTAGTGGAAAAATCGGACGGAAAGTTATATAATACTTATATCTGCGTTACCGGAGACGGATTAGTCTCAAAGTATCAAAAAATACATCCGTTTATAAACCAATATATGTCTGCAGGCGACGAATATTGCGTATTTGACCTACTCGGTTGGAAATGTGGAATTTTAATTTGCTATGACAATAACGTAATCGAAAACGTTCGGGCGACAAGTCTTTTGGGAGCGGAATTGATTTTCGCCCCCCACGTTACAGGCTGCACACCGTCTGCAATGCCACATCGAGACTATGTAGCGGACAAGTATTGGCAGAATCGTGAAATTGACCCTGTTTCATTGCGAATGGAATTTGATGGGCCAAAAGGTAGGCGTTGGTTAATGCGTTGGCTACCTGCAAGGGCCTACGACAATGGAGTTTATTATGCTTTTACGAACCCAATTGGCTACGATGGCGAACATCTAAAGAATGGGAATTCGATGATAATAGACCCCTATGGAGAAATTTTATCTGAAATAAAATCCTTTGAAAACGAAATTACAATTTCAAAAATTACGAAAGAAAAAATTCAGCTCTCTGGAGGTTGGAGATACAAAAATGCTAGAAGACCGGAACTGTACAAGGATATTATTGGCGGAAATCATAAATCCAACACAACTCCAGTATGGATTAAATAGATAACGTAGAAACATTAAGTAAATGCCGTTCATAACACAACCTTCTATGAAAAGCCTTAATCCCAGTTCCTTAAAGATAATTAATATTTTTTTTTACTTTAGACCACCTTTCTTCCTTTAATTTAACGAGCTCCTTATCCTATACGTGATTTTCCTTGATTCAAAAGATTGAACATTAAATTATTGATATTAAGTAATTATTGATTTGGAAATAGCTCTGTTTATAGGGGAGTTTATATAGATACAATTAATAAGTTTCCATATAAAAGGACATTATTCATTATCCGTAAAGTATAAAAAGTAGTGTTTTTTATCTATTTTGGCATTTTGCAATAAAATATTATATTTGAATTGATTGTCAGACAAATAGCATCAAATGGTATGGTAGCAATTCGACAAGCTCTTTGATTGAAGTCTTCGTAGATACCTATTTATTTAAGTTTTTAATGAAAATGCAGAATCCCTCCGGGGTCACGTGACGGGACAAAGGGGAAATTTTCCTTTTTGTCCCTTTTTTATTTAACTGTAACTTATTGTTAGTGTGACAGATAACCTGTGCCAGTTCATTGACCCTAGTGGTTCGAAATGACTGACCATCAAAGGTCAGATCCGTTGGAACCGTCCACCATGTTGGATATAACGGATGCATCGGAATCGGCCCGTACCATCCTGATGCGCCTGAACCGCGAATGGATCAGGAAGCAGGGCGACTTCTTCGTGGAATCGCCCATCAATTTCCTGACGGCCATAATCTGGTACCTGCGCAAATACCAGGATGGGGAATTCTGTACCCTGCCCCATGTGATCGAACTGATGCAGGTGGAGTATGACGACCTTTTTACGCTGCTTAGGAGGGAACCGGAGATCGAGGTGCTGATCAACCCTTTTGTCAATGCCTATATCAACGATGTGATGGAACAGCTGGGGGGACAGATCGCTTCTGCCAAAATTGCCATGGCCAGGCTCTCCTCTCCGTCCCTGTACTATGTCATGTCGGGCAATGATTTTACCTTGGACATCAACAATCCCGATGATCCCAAGATCGTCTGTATGGGCAACAACCCACAAAAGATACAGACCTATGGGGCCGTGCTGTCCCTCTATATCACCCGCTTGGTAAAACAGGTGAACCAAAAGGGCAAATTGAAGTCGAGCCTTGTCTTTGACATGTTCCCTACCATTTACCTGAACAACATGGACAGCCTGATTGCTACGGCACGTTCCAATAAGGTGGCCACGTGCCTGGGGGTGCAGGATTTCAGTCAGCTGAGAAAGGATTACGGTCGGGAACAGGCGGACGTCCTGGTGAACATCATTGGCAATATCGTTTCGGGCCAGGTCACGGGGGACTCGGCCAAACAGCTTTCCGAACGTTTCGGCAAGATCATGCAGGACCGGGAAAGCCTTTCCATCAACAGCGGGGATACCTCGATCAGCAAGTCCAAACAACTGGAACTGGCCATACCGCCCTCCACCATTTCTTCCATGAGCTCGGGCGAGTTCGTCGGTATGGTGGCGGACGATCCGACCAATAAGATCGATCTGAAAGCCTTTCACTGTGAGATCATCAACGACCATGATGCCCTGAAAAGGGAAGAGGACGCCTATGAGCCCATAGCGCCCGTGCGGGACCTTACACCGGATATGGTACAACGGAACTACCGGGAGATAAAACAGGATATCCAGAACATCATAGAGACAGAGATCGAACAATTGTTGAACGATCCCATGACCGCACATCCGATGTTCAGGAAGAGGGGGTAAACCGCTAGGCCCCGTCCGGCACATCCCTCCATTCCATTTCTGGACAAAAGCCAGCCATCCAAGGTCTTGGACCCGCTCTCCATTTTCCATCCATTCCGCCCGCCGAATCGGCAGTGCCAGAGCGGACGCTGCATTCCCTGGAAAATAGGGGAACGAGCCCGCCGGTAATTTTAATAAATGTTACTACGGCAAAAGCTTCGAAATTGGAAACGCAGTCCTTGGATGGTCGTTTATAAGCATAAAGTCATAAAATGGGAAGAGTAACAGTTGCTCCCGAACATGGCAGATCGCCACTTATTGCGAAGCATTCTTTGAATAAATATAGCAGAATCTTCAAGAGCATTCCGAACGATGGTGAATATTGGCCGCTTTTAAATTCTAAAACAATGTGGTGTCCTTGAATTATATCATTTTCAAATAATTTTATAGGTCAAGTTTTTATAATTTGCGGATGTAAATCATTGAAATTATGAACAGATCTATTTTAGTTATTTTCATTTGCCTTCTTTTTTCCTGTCGTAACGACCAGGATGGCGAAAAGATTAGAATCGGTTTTTCCCAGTGCATCAATGACCATCCTTGGAGAGAGGCCATGAACCACGCCATGAGGGTTCAGGCATCCTTGTCGCCGGAAATCGATCTTACGATCTATGAGGCTCATATTGATCTGGAGCTCCAGAGAGCACAGATCGAAGAAATGATCGATAAAAAATTTGATGTTATCATAATATCCCCAATGCTTTCCGATAAATTAGTCCCCGTTATTTCCAAAGCATTTGACAGCGGTATTCCCGTAGTGCTTATAGACCGTAAGATCAATTCCGAAAAATACAGTGCATATGTGGGGGCGGACAATCTGGAAGTAGGGAGAAACGCCGGAAATTACATTGCATCTGCGACAAATTCTTCCATAAACGTGGTGGAGCTCAAACTAGGGGATAATGCCTCCCCTTCCATAGAACGGAGTGAGGGGTTCCACGAAGTGGTGGATAGCCTTCAAAATATCGATGTGATCGCCAGCATTGATTATACCAATAAAATTGAACATGAAAGAATATTGTCCCGTCTGTTCGATTCCCTGAAAACGAAAAATCAGCGTATCGACTACTTCTATGCCTTTAACGATCTGCTTGCATTGGATTCTTGGCGGGTGGCACGAAAAAAGGGGATTGAAAAAAACATAAAATTTATCGGGGTCGATGGACTGAACGGCAACAACGGAGGTATCAATTTAGTGAGGAATGGTATTTTAGAAGCTTCGATCCTATATCCGACAGGGGGTGCCGAGGCGATAAAATTGGCCACGGCACTTGCAATGGGCAAAGATGTACCGAAAATAAACCTACTGACCACAACGATCATCGATAAGCTCAATGCCGATATAATGAAAGATCAGTTCGATAAAATTGATGAACAGCAGGTGGAAATAGAGGAAAAGATCGTTTCCATAAAAAAACAGGAAGATCTCTATTATGCCCAGAGCAACCTGCTCAAAATTTCCATTACACTATTGATAGTTATTTTGAGCCTATCCATTTACAGCATATATTCCATAATTACGATACGTAAAAAAAACAGACAGCTGCAAATTACCAATCAGAAAATTACCGTCCAAAGAAACCAGATCGAAAAAATTGCCAATGAAGTCAAAGAGAGCAACGAGGCCAAATTCAATTTTTTTACCGGGATTTCCCATGAATTCAAAACACCGTTGACTTTGATCCTGAGCTCCATCGATTCCCTCAAAGATCATTTTAGGGAGAAGGGCAATAAAATAGTACATGAGGTGGATCTGATCGCCAATAACAGCAACAGACTGCTGCGACTGATCAATAATTTACTGGACTTTAGAAAAATTGAGGACCAAAAATTCAATCTTAGGGCCTCACGGACCAATATCTTTTCCTTTTCGGCACAGATCTTCAATGAGTTCAAAAGGGAGGCGAAAAAAAGGGGCATCCAATTTTCCATAAAGACGAACAATGAAAATGCCTTTGTATATATTGACAGAAATTTAATGGACAAGGTGTATTTTAACCTTTTGTCGAACGCTTTTAAATTCACGCCCGATAACGGAAAGATCGAAATAAACATTGAAGACCGAACTTCGGAAAACAGCGTATACATTTCTATCAAGGACAACGGTATCGGTATTATGGAGGAGGAACTAAAGAATGTTTTTACACCATTCTTTAAAGGATCCAACAATAGGAAAAATAGTTCGGGCATCGGACTGCATCTAAGTAAACAGTTCATTGACCTTCATCTGGGAAAGATTCAGGTGCTCTCCGTTCACGGTACGGAATTCATCATTAAGCTTTTTAAAGGTGCGGCGCACTTCAATGAGGACCAAATAATACCGGAACAAGAATTGGAGGATATGGAAGAGGTTCACCATTCCAGTGAAATTCTCGATGAGGAATTTTTTGCTTCCAGTCCAATAGGGCCCAACTCCGACCGATATTCCATTCTGATCATTGAAGATAATAAAGACCTGGTCTACTTTTTGCGCAACAAGCTTAAAGTGGAATATGATATTATCGTTTCCGATGGGACCGATGCTATCGAGAAGGCTTTCGAATTTATTCCGGATATTATATTGTGCGATGTGGACCTGCCCCAGAAAAGCGGATTTGAGATATGCTCGCTTCTAAAAAATGACCTGAGGACCTCTCATATACCTACTATAATACTTACCTCCTTAAATGACAAAGAATCGTATTTAAAGGGATTGGAATCAAAGACCGATCTGTACCTCACCAAACCGTTCAACTATAACATACTGTCCCAATCCATAAAGTCATTATTGTACAACAGGGAAAAATTAAGGTATTACTACACCAATAATATCTTTAAGATCACCACCGGCTCATTTGGAAACCTGGAACAGGATTTCATTGGCAAATTAAATTCCAAAATCAAGGAGAATATCGATAACGCCGAATTTTCCGTTGAAAACCTTGCAGAAGACCTTAATATTTCCAGAGTTCAGCTCTATAGGAAAGTGAAGGCCATGCTTGGGGTCAGCATAAGTGATTATATGAACACCTTTAAGCTGGAAAATGCCAAATTGATGTTGGAAACCTCGGATATGAATATTTCTGAAATAGCCTACGCCAACGGTTTCTCCTCACCTAACTATTTTTCGACCGCCTTTAAGAACAAATATGGCATATCGCCCATTGCATATAAAAGATCTTTATAGAAATTGGCCGGTCTTTAAAAGCCATCACCCTTTTCTTATGTATCATTTTTATACTTCTATGTAACACCAGTATAAGCGCAATTTGATGTACCACAACATTCATAGCGCAACCTATGCATTATCAAGGCGTTAAAAAAAACATTCTGTAGGAAACCAAACCATATCAAATTGTAACATTGATAAAATATCAGCCATTTTTTTTCGAATACTTTGGTCACAGGTTAAATTATTGTGACTATGAAAAAAATTTGGGTCTGGTCTATTACAGCTGCACTGGCAGGATTTCTGTTCGGTTTTGATACCGTTGTAATATCGGGGGCCGATAAACACCTGCAAACACTATGGGATTCTTCAGATCTGTTCCATGGTGTGGTAGTAATGGGAATGGCGCTATGGGGAACCGTATTGGGCGCTCTTTTAGGGGGAATTCCAACGGATAGGATCGGGCGCAAGAACACATTGTTTTGGATCGGGATCCTATATTCGATCTCGGCCATAGGCTCGGCTTTTGCCAATGATTCCATAACCTTTGCGGTCTTTAGATTTATAGGAGGGCTGGGAGTGGGCGCTTCCACCATAGCGGCACCCGCATATATCTCCGAAATTGCACCTGCAAAGCACAGGGGGAAGTTGGTCGGCCTCTATCAATTTAATATTGTCCTTGGAATCCTTATCGCATTTTTGTCCAATTATTTGTTGAGCGGTGTTGGTGAAAATGCCTGGAGGTGGATGGTCGGGGTGGAGGCCATTCCAGCGATCATCTATACCTTGTTCGTTATTTCTGTACCGAGAAGCCCAAGATGGTTGCTTGCCAAGTTGAGAAACAGTGAGGCAAAGGAAGTGCTCAAATTGATCGATCCTGATCGGGATATCGAAAAACTGATGCTGGAGATCAGTGAAGAACATAAAAATAGTGCAAAAGGTGATAATATTTTTTTGAAGCGATACAGGTTTCCCTTGATTCTCGCATTTTTACTTGCTTTTTTCAATCAATTGTCCGGGATAAACGCTTTTCTATATTATGCCCCACGCATTTTGGAGGCCGCGGGACTAGGTGAGAGTACGGCGCTCCTAAGTAGCATTGGGATAGGTTTCACCAATTTGATGTTTACATTGCTCGGAATTGTTCTCATCGATCGGTTGGGACGGAAACAACTCATGTATATTGGTTCGGTAGGCTATATCGTTTCTCTTTCCTTAGTGGCCTGTGCATTTTTCCTTGAATGGGAAGGTATGGCCGTCCCTCTCTTCCTATTTCTATTTATCGCTGCGCACGCGATCGGGCAAGGTACTGTGATATGGGTCTTTATTTCTGAAATTTTCCCCAATCACTTAAGAGGTGCGGGGCAATCCTTTGGGAGTTCCGTCCATTGGATCTTAGCAGCGATCATACCTTCCATATTCCCCCTTTTGGTATCATCGGTCGGTCCCGGAGCCATTTTCAGCTTCTTTGCGTTCATGATGTTTCTCCAACTTCTGTTCGTGATCTTTATTATGCCGGAAACAAAGGGCGTTTCCCTCGAGCTTCTTAGTGAGCGTCTGGTAACGGGGGGCCATAAAGACAAATTGAACAAAAAGGTCGATTAAAATAACTATAAGCAAATCAAAACAAGAAAACCAATTAAGATGAGAAAAACGGTATACGGTAATATAATACTGCTAGTGGTATTCATAACGGCCATTGGCTGCAAGGATAGAGAACAAAGCTCCAAAAAGAGCGGCGATGAAGAACTGGGGCCGACCGCTTATTCCAAAAAAGAAGGTTATAGGCCAAATTTCCACTTTACCCCAAATAAAGGCTGGATGAACGACCCGAACGGTATGTTCTATTTTGACGGAAATTACCATCTATATTTTCAACATTATCCCGATAGTACGGTTTGGGGACCGATGCATTGGGGCCATGCCATCAGCAAGGACATGGTAACATGGAAAGAAATGCCGATAGCACTCTTTCCCGATGAACTGGGGTATATTTTTTCTGGAAGCGCAGTGGTCGACAAGGACAACACCTCGGGCTTTGGCAAAGAAGGAAAAATTCCCATCATAGCCATTTATACCAGTCACGATCCAAAAAAGGAGAAGGCACAAAAAATCGATGTGGAAACGCAAAGTATCGCATACTCCTTGGACAATGGGACCACTTGGACCAAATATGGGAATAACCCTGTGATCCATAATCCGGGCGCTAGGGATTTTAGAGATCCAAAAGTGAGCTGGAACAAAGAAAGCAAAAGATGGACAATGGTCGTGGCGGCAGGAAAGGAAGTTATGTTCTATACCTCAAAGGACCTAAGAACATGGGAACTGGCCTCCACCTTTGGGGATGGTGTTGGCAGCCATGGAGGGGTATGGGAGTGCCCGGATCTATTTCCCCTTAAAGTAATGGGTACCGAAGAAGAGAAGTGGGTATTGTTGGTGAGCATCAATCCCGGTGGTCCGAACGGTGGTTCCGCAGCACAATATTTTGTGGGTGACTTTGATGGGACCAATTTTACCCTTGATAAAAATTTCAAAGACCTGCTCGGTCAAAATGAACAGTTTTGGGTGGATTATGGCCGGGACAACTATGCCGGGGTCACTTGGTCGAACAAGACCACTTCCGAGGGGGGTGTCCTCCACATTGGATGGATGTCAAATTGGATGTACGCAAACGAAGTACCTACCGATTCTTGGAGAAGCGCCACTACCATTGCAAGAGAACTG
The DNA here is from genome assembly GCA_963974715.1 of uncultured Sediminicola sp. Classification (GTDB taxonomy): domain Bacteria; phylum Bacteroidota; class Bacteroidia; order Flavobacteriales; family Flavobacteriaceae; genus Sediminicola. Next base: position 38,619 of record CAXBDK010000007.1, on the reverse strand, counting down.
AAACTTAAAAAAGCGGACGGTTCATATCGCCTCGTAGCTTCCCCTGTCAAGGAACTGGAAAATTACAGGGGCACGAGCCGTACACTGGATAAGGTGTCCGTCAATGGCGAAACCAATCTATTCGGTTCTGAAGAAATAGACCTTGCACGGGCTGAAATAAGATTCGAAATCTCGGATATGGACAGCAAAGGTTTTAGGTTCACGTTGTCGAATAAGAATGGTGATGAACTGGTATTTGGTTATGACAACAAGGACAAAATGTTCTATATAAATAGGACCAAATCAGGCAAGACCAACTTTTCAAAACGTTTTGCCGATAGGATCAGCAAAGCACCGCGCACATCCGATGACCAACACCTAAATGGTACCATCTTTTTGGACAAAACATCCATCGAACTTTTTTACGATGAGGGGGAAACCGTTCTGACCGAAATATTTTTTCCGAACGAACCGTTCGAGACGTTTTCGATCAATTCTGAAGACGATGCTTTCGTACTCGATCATATTGAAGCTTATAACTTAAACCTTAACTACTAAATAACTAACTTATGAAATTAAAACTTTTATTGATCTTACTTACCGTTGTCCCTATATGCCTTTTGGCGCAAGGGAAACAAATATCCGGGACGGTCACATCGATCGAAGACGGTGCACCATTGCCGGGGACCACTGTTCTGATAGCGGGCACAACAAACGGGACCACTACGGATTTCGATGGTCGATTTACCCTCAACAACGTGTCCGAAAACGATGTCCTATCGGTTAGCTACATAGGTTTTAGAACCTTGGAGGTGCCGGTAAACGGCCAAAACAACTTCAATATCTCTTTAGAAGCCGATCAACAGCAGTTGGATGAAGTGGTCATATTAGGGTATACCACCCAGAAGAAAGCGGATATTACTGGTTCGGTGGCCGTTGTAGATATGGATGAAAGCATCAAAGAGACCAACTCCAACGTGTTGGCCTCCATTCAAGGACGTGTCGCCGGGGTTTCGGTCTCGACCGATGGTGCGCCGGGTACAAATGCCAATATATTGATCAGGGGCGTCGGTAGCTTTGGGAGCGGCAACAATCCCTTGTTCATCATTGACGGGGTACAGACCGATTTCTCCAGCGGTCTTAATCCCGAGGACATAGAAAGCATCCAAGTCCTGAAAGATGCCGCTTCGGCATCGATCTACGGGGCCAGGGGAGGTAATGGGGTAATTTTGATTACCACGAAAAAGGGGAAGAGCAAAGAAGCCTCGATCACTTTTGACTCTTATGTCCGTTTCAGCACGATCAGAAACAAATTGGATATGCTGAATGCCCAGCAATATGGGGACACCTATCTGCAGGCTTTGAGAAATGATGGCAATCTGCCCGATATCGGCAATACTTTTGCGGGGGGCAATTATATTTTTGACGGTACAGGGGCGGTGCCCGTAGATTTTATAAACCAAAACCCCTTGACACGATCTGGTGATACCGATTGGCAGGACGAAGTTTTCAAAACAGCGATAACCAAAAATTACGATATCAGTGTTTCACAGGCACTGGACAAATCAAGGTTCTATTTCGGACTGGGCTATGCCCAAGAGGAAGGAATCTTTGTGTATACCAACTATGAACGTTATTCCGCTAGGTTAAATACCGATTTCAACCTTTTCAACGATAACCTGACCATTGGGGAAAACATCTCCCTTTCCTATGAAACACGTGTCGATCCTTTTGAAAATAGAACATATGAGGACGCCCTTTTTCAACATCCCATCATTCCTATGTACGATGAGGTCGGTAATTATGGCGGACCCGCGCCCGCTGGAACAGGTGACCGCTTTAACCCGGTAGGCCGCCAATTTAGGAATAAGGACAATAGTCGTAGAAACTTTCGGTTGATCGGCGACATACATGCAGAACTTAAAATCTGGAACGGATTAAAGACCAAGACTATTGTAGGGTTCGAACTTGCAAATACAAGGTTCACATTTTTTGAGCCGAGCTTTGTTGAGGGAAGGTTCAATAATGCCCTGAACAGGCTCAGGGAAGAAGCGGCCCAGGATATCAATACGAGGTACACCCAATTACTGACCTATGACTGGAACAATGATTCACATGCCCTTGAAGCAATAGCGGGCTTTGAAACATCCTCGAACCAGTTTGAGATCATCGGTGCGTCCGATACCGGTTTCTTTTTGCAAAATCCCGATTTCCGTGTGCTTAGTGCGGGTTCTGATGATGATATAAATTTTGGAAGAAGGAACCAAAGTGCAACCAAATCATTTTTTGGAAAAGTAAACTATTCCCTGTTGGACCGATATTTATTTTCCACCACCTTGCGTAGGGACGAATCGTCGCGTTTCGGATCCAACAACAGGGTGGGCTATTTTCCTTCTGCATCAATTGGATGGCGTATAAACAGGGAATCTTTTCTAGTGGACAATGATGCTATTTCCGACCTGAAACTACGGTTCTCTTACGGTCAAGCGGGTAACGACCGTATAGGTGATTATACCAGGAGCAGCACATTTAACAGCGATCCCAATTATTCGGCCTATGATATCGGGGGATCTAATACGGGGAACAGTCAAGGTTTTGTAATCAATCAAATAGGTAACCCCAATGTTGGCTGGGAGGTTTCGGAAACCTTTAACTTTGGCCTTGACCTCGGATTGGTAAACAACAGATTGACATTTACCGGCGATTACTTCGTCCGTAATACTAAAGATCTACTGTTCCAGTCTCCACTTCTCTCCGTTGAAGGTGAAGGATTGGCGCCATTTGTAAATGTTGGGGAGGCACAGAACAAAGGTTTTGAGGCGGTCCTTTCATATCGGAATGCCGGCGAAAAGGAATTTCAATATCAGGTTGACCTAAATTTTACCGCAATAAGGAACAAAGTGGTGAGCATAACGGAAGATATCGATCAGGTCATTGACGGCCTGACCATCTTACGGCCCGGTAGCCCCATCGGCTCTTTCTTCGGATATAGAACAGCTGGCCTTTTTAGGACGCAAAGTGAGGTGGATGCCCATGCGCAACAACCTGGGAAGGGCATTGGAAGGATACGGTACGTCGATACCAACAACGATGGGATAGTAGATCCTGAGGACAGGGTCATCATTGGCAGTCCGTTTCCCGATTTTTCCGTGGGAATGAATTTTGCCGCCAACTATAAAAACTTTGATCTATCAGTTTTTGTCGATGGTACCTTTGGCAACGATATTTACAATACCTATAGGGGGCTCGAAACTACTTTCTTCTTTGAGACGAACCATAGTGCAGAGACCTTAAAGGCATTTTCGGAATCAAATCCCAATTCGAACATTCCAAGTTTGACATTGAACAATGCCAATGATGAGTTAAGGGCATCCGATTATTTTATCGATGAAGGCACTTTCATACGCTTGAAATCCATCACGTTTGGCTATTCCATGCCCAAAAAATTTATGGACAAGCTTAAAAATGCAAGTAGTATGCGCTTTTACTTCCAAGGGCAGAACCTCCTCAATTTTACGGATTTTAACGGCTTTGATTATGAAACGGGAAATAACACCGGCATTCTTCAGCAGGCTACCTATCCGCACGCCAAATCCATTGCTTTGGGCGTTAACCTAAAATTCTAAAAGAAAGAACCATGAAAAAAATATTAGGAACCTTAATTTTAATTGCAGTGCTGGTCAGTGCCTGCAATAATGATCTAGATCTGAACCCACAAGGTACGTTGAGCGATAGCGACCTCCAGAACGTTGAAGCCGTTGATGCTTTGGTAATAGCATCTTACGCACTACTGGATGGTGTTTATGACGGACCTACTTCCACCATTTTTAATCCCGCATCGAACTGGAGCTATAGTGACGTGCGCTCGGACGATGCCTATAAAGGAGGTGGAGGCACCGGGGACATTGGAGAGCTCAATAATATTGAAATTGGTGTAGTCACTTCCGATAATAGTTTGATATTCCGGAAATGGAGGGCACTGCAATTGGCGGTAAAAAGATGTAATATGGCATTGAAGGCACTAAACGACATAACAGTGGAAGCCATGCCCAACAAAATTAGTAGGGCCGCAGAGGTTAGGGTGCTAAGGAGCCATTATTATTTTGAACTGAAAAAACATTTTCACGTATTCCCCTGGATCGACGAAAACGTTCCTGCCGGAGAAGAGGAAACCATTCCCAATGACCTAAGTTCCGAACAGCTATGGGCCAATATTGAAAATGACCTCATCAATGCGAGTGCCGATTTGACGGAAACCCCGGAGCAGCCAGGACGAATTTCCGCCCTTGTTGCGGATGCCTACCTGACCAAGGTGTTTATGTTTCAGGGCAAATTTGAGGATGCGATCGAAGCCAGTAACAGTTTGGTCGGTGGGCCCTTTGGACTTCAGAATGACCTCGAAGCGCTTTATTCCGATCCTACAGTAGAACACAATGGTGAAAATATCTTTGCCGTAGAGGTGAACATTGGCGGTGGTGGGAGCAATGGCGGCAATTTATTTTGGGGAGATCTTTTATGTTCCCCTCCCGGTCCGGCGTACGGCGGTGGCGATAATTTCCAAAAACCTACTCAAAATCTGGTCAACGCTTTTAAGGTGGATGAAAATGGCCTGCCCTTGTTCGACAGTTTTAATGACAACGATCTCGAGGCCGACGACACTACCACCCCGATCGATCCACGACTGGACCTTGCCATTGGAAGACCTGGAATCCCTTGGAAGGATTATACAGGGGAAGTTTATGGTCCGGGTTGGATACGTGCCCTGGCCGAATACGGACCGTATTCCAGAAAGAAAAACCTCATTTCCCCCAATTCCCCATTAAGGGCCAATCCAGGTGGCTTTCCCTGGGCCCGGGGCGCGCTCAATTTTCCATTGATCAAATACTCCGATATCCTTTTATTGAGGGCAGAGGCCTTTATAGAAATAGGCGATACCGAAAGTGCGCGATCGCTCATTAACGAAGTCAGACTGCGGGCCGCAAACACTCCTTGGGTGCAAAAACTCGATGGAAGCGGTCCTGCGGCAAACTATCAGATCGGGCTATACCCTCAATCCGGTTTCAATCAGGAATATGCTAGAATGGCCGTCCGCATGGAAAGAAGATTGGAGCTATGTCTCGAAGGACATCGTTTCTACGATCTGGTCCGTTGGGGGAACGCAAAAACGGTTCTTGAGACCTACTTTGAACAAGAAGCTGATATCCGACCTTATTTAGGTGGGGCCGTTTTTTTGGAGAACAGACATGAATACTTGCCGATTCCCCAACAGGAAATCGATAATAGTAAGGGTGTGTACACGCAAAATCAGTTCTATCAATAATACCTTCATGATTCTTTGGCTACCCATGTACCGATCGTGCTTGTACATGGATGGCTTTCGGAATTATCTTTTTTGGTATTTGTTGGTTCAATTTAATCCTAACAGACAGGAACAGAAGGGCAAAATTGTAATTGGGAACGGATATCAATGATACGTATGCCATTGTTGTCCTATCCCATTATACGGTATTGTTTTAATCCACGTAATTACGACCCTATGAATATTTATTCTAACATATCATTATTTTTTCTGCTCATTTGCGCTTCCCTACCAGCACAGAACCTGGAATTGAAACTTGATGGTGAAACGTGGTGGCAGGAATTTCAAAAGTCGCACCAGGTGCACCTTTATAATGCTCCTTATAGCCTGAAATCAGATGAACCAAAATTCGCATGGAAACCTGTGGGCGATAAGGGATCTTTGCTTTTCGATGGATACTCAACCTATATGGAAATCGAAGGGTACCAAATCCCGTCGCAATTTGACCTAAGCTTCTATATCGCTCCCCGGGCCTTTGATAGTGCGGTGGACAATAAATTATCCGCAATTATAGACTACCGTTCAGGGAAGGATTCTTTAGGTTTCAAAGTGGGCCTGCTCAAACATGGCCAGTTGGCGGTCCAATATGGTGAAGGAAACGATCAAAAACGCCTCACCAATGACCGACTGTTTTTAGAAAAGAACCAGTGGAATTTTGTGAATGTCAAACAGGGGGAAAAGAACTTACAGGTTTTATTGAACGGAAACGAAGTACTGAACGAACCTGTGGGCAGTTCGCTGGTCGAAAAGCAATTTCAAGGAAATGGATATATCTTGACCATCGGCCGAAATGCAAATGCAAGTGGTTTTGGGAGAAAGTTCAGGTTTAACATGATAAGTGGGCTACTGGACGAAATTTCCATCGGACCCTTGAGAGACCTACATAATGACCAGGCCGTTTTTGATGCACATGGGCCAGAAGGTCTAAAGAAAGCACTCAGGTTGGACCCTGACGTATTCGACGATGAATTTAGGCCAAATTACCATGCCATTGCACCCGCACATTGGATGAACGAACCGCACGCACCAATGTTCTATAATGGGAAATACCACCTTTTCTACCAACACAATCCCTTTGGCCCATATTGGGGCCAGATCCATTGGGGGCATTGGGTGAGCGACGATATGGTAAATTGGAAGCATGCCGATATTGCGTTGGCGCCTGAAAAAGGGACCTTGGACCCTGACGGCATTTGGTCGGGTTCCGCATACGTAGGCCCAGAGGATACACCCATGTTGTTTTATACCGCAGGAAACGATGCTAAGGCCGAAAATCAATATACGGCTATTGCCGTTCCGGAAGACAAAAGCGACAAAAATTTAATTTCTTGGACCAAGACGGGAATTATAGTGGATAAACCCGCGGAATATTTGCACAATGAATTCCGTGATCCATTTGTGTTTCAAATTGATGGAACCTATTTTATGATCGTTGGCAGCGGTATCGAAAATAAAGGTGGCACCGCCGTTTTGTTCGAATCCCAAGACGCTAAAAACTGGAACTACCTCCATCCGTTTTACCAAACGAATATTGAAAAATATCCTTATTTGGGCGGTGTATGGGAATTGCCGATCCTACTTCCATTACCCACTAAAGAAGGTAAGATCACCAACAAATATGCCTTTATGGTATTGCCGATAAGAGATGCTGCCGATGTGGATGTCTTTTATTGGGTGGGGTCATTCGATAAAAAAAGTAAAAAGTTCGTTCCAGATCATGAAGCACCATTATTGTTGGATTATGGCAATTTCGGCTTTACTGGACAGAGTGGTTTTGTAGATCCCAAAACGGGCAGATCTATCGTCTTCTCCATTGCGCAGGGGAAATTCGGAAGGGTCGATACCTATGACATGGGGTGGGCCCATAATGCCGGCCTGCCGATAAATATCTGGCTTGGAAATAACAATGAACTCAATTTTTCCCCAATTGAGGAACTGAGCACCCTTCGGGAGAAACCTTTGATGGACTGCAACGATTGCCGTATTTCGACTTTAAATGAAGAATTAAAGGATATAAAGGGAGACCAGTTGGAAATCGATCTGGACTTTATACCTAGTGCTGGAAAAAAGGGAATTATTGTCCGTAAGTCCAAAACTGGAAATCCACAGGCAATGATCTACTATGACCCATCAATAAAAGCGGTCGTTTTTGATAAGACCCAAGAGAATCCAGAGCGTAAATTCATTCCTCTTAAGGCCCCTATTGGGGAGCAAGAAGAAATAAGGCTCCGTATTTTTTTGGATAAGTCAATGATCGAAATCTATATCAATGACAAAGCTTCCATTACTGACCGGATCTATTTTAATGATCTTGATGCGCAACATCTTGAACTAATGGGATTTGAAGAGGATGAAAGACTTGACAAACTTGCTATCTACCCAATGCAATCTATAAATTGGGAATATGTGGAAACCTCAAAATAATACACCGTAATTAGAAGAACATGAAAACCTATATAAATAAAATAATGTTTGTTTGCCTATCGGCTTTTGCATTTAACAACAGTTCCGCTCAGAACAACAATGAACAATATAACCCATCATACCACTATTATCCAGGTATAGATCCTACTGGGTTGTTTTATTACAATGGACTGTACTATAATAATTGGGGGAGCGCTTCAAGTAAGGATTTTGTACATTGGAAAATGACGGAAGCAGGTCTGCAAAGAAGAAAAATGTACGATCCGACCATTACCGTAAAGGAAAGGGACTCCTTACGGAAGATGAACCGCTTGGGGGGGTCCGGAACAATTGTGGTAGATGAAAAAAATACCAGTGGCCTTGGACGCAATGGCGAACCTCCCTTGGTATCTTTCTGGCATAATGATAGTGAGCCTTGGGGAAACCAGGTCATTGGCCTTGCCTATAGTAACGATTTGGCAAAAACGTGGACCCGGCATGCCAAATTTCCCATACTGGATATTAACGCAAGAGAGTTTAGGGACCCTAAAGTGTTTTGGCACGAACCCACCAAGAAATGGATAATGGTTATTGGTTGGGCAGATGTTCCGAAGATAAAATTCTTTAGTTCGCCTAATTTGATCGATTGGGAATTTATGAGCGACTTTGGCCCTTATGGCGCTGTGGAAGGAGTTTGGGAGTGTGCCGATTTATTTCCGCTGCCTGTCGATAATGATCCGAACAATATAAAGTGGGTGCTAGCGATCAGTGTACAACCCTTGTCGGGACAATATTTTATAGGGGACTTCGATGGAACAAGGTTTACCATTGATCAAGAATTTGCCATGGATTTAAAAAAGGGAGACTACAGACCGTCCGGCGAAGTTCTTTTTGATTTTGAACAGGGCCATCGTAACTGGAAGATGGAGGGAACCGCTTTTATAGAATCCCCTTCCAATCAGGCATTGTTCCGCCAAGGGGCCGTGATGGGCAAAGAAGGAGCGTTCTTTGCCAACAGCCATCATGATAGGGCAAAATCGACCGGAAAATTAACTTCCCCGGACTTTACTATTTCAAAAGACCATATCAATTTCCTTGTGGGTGGAAACCACATTCCAAAGGATCTAAGTGTTAATTTATTGGTAGACAACAAAGTGGTGCGTTCGGAAACGGGAAATAATTCCGGGGGCATGCAATGGATGGGCTGGGATGTTTCCGAATTTAAAGGAAAGACCGCAAAAGTTGAAATTGTCGATAACGCTCCCAATGGAGCCATACTTGTCGATCATTTTATATTGTCCGATGATCTGGCGGTGATCGCGGGGCGGGAACAAGCTTTTTGGCTTGATTATGGCCCTGATTTTTTTGCGGTAAGGGCATGGAACAATTATGCCGAAAATGAAGAAAGAATTATTTGGACCGCTTGGATGGGCAGTTGGAGATATGGGGGAACCGAACCGGTCAGGGGCAATCAGTCGATTCCGCGCAAGGTCGAATTAAGGACTTTTCCAGAAGGTGTTCGGCTGGTACAGGCCCCAATAGAGGAATTAAGGGATCTCCGGGGGAAACACCAAACAGCAAAAGGAGAAACTTTTGAAGGTATTTGGAAATCAAAAAAAATTAGGCCCTCGAAAAACGCTTATGAACTGATCGTTGATTTTGAAAATATCAGTGCGGATGATTTTGGACTGAAAATAGGGGTCGGTGAAGGAGAGCAGACCATCATTGGTTATAACAGCCAGCGTGAAGAGCTCTATGTGGATAGAAGGGATAGTGGACTGGATGATTTTATTTCCCTGTTTCCACAAATTTACAAAGGGCCATTGAAAAAGAGGGGGGACCATCTGAAACTACATGTTTTTGTCGATAACTGTTCTGTCGAGGTTTTTGCAAATAATGGGGAAACTGTGATTTCAAGTAAAATATATCCAGATCCATCGAACCTCGGAATTGAATTTTTTGCCAATCACGGGAACGTGACGGTGAAAGAATTAGATCTTTGGGAACTGAACAAAGTCGATCTTGGATTTTAATGCTGCTGGAATCCAAGTAAACCCATTTTTATAATGACCGGAAAAATAGTTATTCTGAACGTTGCCATGGCGTTCATCTTTAACGGTTGCGAGCTGGACACGACCGATCTTGCCGCACATTGGAAATTTGATGAAGAACACGGTAAATCGGCACAAGAGGAGGTGCTGAGGATATTCGATACGATCCATTATATTTTTAATACGGAACGGCCAATAAGTGATCCCATACGACGAACCGGAATTGTTGGAGAGGCTTTAATATTTGATGGGTTTTCCAGTTATATTGAAAGGGATCCCGATAATTTCGCCATGCCGAAAGGTTCTTTCTCAATTTCGGCATGGGTAGCCCCAAGGAGTTTCGAACATGGTGACGGTGGAAAATTGTCCGCCATCGTTAACCAACAGGATCTGACAAAAAAAGTAGGTTTTTCCTTGGGGATGTTCCGCCATGGATCTTGGTCGTTCCAAATTGGCACCGGCGATCAATGGGTCGAGGTCTGGGATAATGGAAATCCGCTTCCGAAACACCAATGGTCGTTCCTAACGGCTACCTATAACATGTCCTCGGGGATTATGGCCCTTTTCCTGAACGGTAAGGTAATTTCAGAAAAACGGATTTCAAATATATTGCCGATCAAGGCCAAAAATGAACCTTTGCTTATAGGAAGGCACAACCGACCAGAGACAGTAACAAGTGGCGGGAAGAATTTTGGGCTCAACATGTTCAATGGATTGATGGACGAACTAAAAATATACAACAAAGCATTGATGCCCGAGGAAATCAGAAAGTATTATCAAACCTATCTGGAGGCCTATGATGGTAAAATCCCAGCGATTTCATATGATGATATAAAAATTGCACGCTCCAAGTACAAAGGGGATGTTACCAGGCCAGAGTTTCATGCATCTCCTCCGGGCCATTGGATGAACGAACCACATGCCCCACTTTATTTCAATGGCAAATATCATATGTTCTACCAACATAATCCCACCGGTCCCTATTGGCATCAGATACATTGGGGGCATTGGGTCAGTGATGATATGGTCCATTGGAAGGATCTGCCCGAGGCCCTTTATCCCGAAAATGACACCATTGCCCCCGATGGAATATGGTCGGGTAGTGCAACCTATGATGAAAATGGTAAACCTGTTCTCTTGTACACCTTTGGGAATTGGAGCAAGGCAAGAAATCAAGGTGTTGCACTAGCTTTTCCAAAAGATGTCAGGGACAGCAATCTGACCGAATGGAAAAAATTTCCAGCGCCTACGATTGTTCAGCAGCCTGGACAGGCTATGGATAGTGAATTTAGAGATCCCTTTGCATGGAAAGATGAAAAAGATCGATGGTTTGTGCTTGTAGGTTCGGGACAAAGAGGTCCTACAGTAGATCATCCCGAAGGGACGGCATGGTTCTATGAATCAGAAAATTTATATGACTGGAAACTCAAAGGTGAATTTTATAAAGTGGATTTTGAAAAATATCCCGAGATGGCCGGAATATGGGAGCTGCCAGTTTTACTGCCTTTAGGCACCTATAGCAATGGCGATGTTAAGTATATTTTCATGTGCAGTCCTGTGATCAAAGGACTCTCGATCAGATATTTTATCGGTCGAATAGATCATGGGAAATCGGTTTTTGTTCCGGATAAGGAGTCCCCACAACAAATGAACTATGGTGAATCCGGATTTACCGCTCCCAGTGGATTTATAGATCCCAAGACTGGGAGGGCAATACTTTTTACCCTTGCACATGGTGGATCTGGTCCTGGTTGGCATGGTAACATGGGTCTGCCGGTCGAGATCGGTTTAGATCCTGATGATGAATTGATATTGAACCCGATAGAAGAGCTCCATAATCTAAGGAAAAAAGAACTGGTCGAAGTAAACGATGTCGATATTATGGTAGCAAACGATAATTTAAAGAAAGTGGATGGAGATATGATCGAGGTGTTGGTGGAATTGGAGTCGATCAGCGCTGAACGTTATGGCCTAAAAGTCAGAAAATCCCCCAAAGGAGAAGAAGAAACTGGAATTTACTATGATAATGGGGCAAAAGTATTCGGCGTGGACCACTCAAGATCATCCTTGAAATCGGGAATGGAAGAAATATATAAAGATAATTATATGACCGCCAATCCGAAAGGACCGATCAATCTTAAAGGAGAGAATCTAGTACTCCACGTATTTATTGATAAAACCATGTTAGAAGTTTATGCCAACAAACGGAAAGCCATATCGACCAGGACATATCCCATGTTAGATACCTCTAATGGGCTGGAGCTATTTGCCGATGGAGACATAAGGGTAAAATCATTGCGGGTATGGGAGCTCAGTTCGATATATTATGACTAAAAGGTAGATTTTTAAAGTATTTGCAATATTAATAACTCCGTCGTTGTTCATTATTTAGTGAAAAAAAAGAGTAAGCATGAAGAATAGAATAGTTTGCTTTGGGGAAGTGTTATTCGATAATTTTCCAACGCATTCAAAGATTGGAGGGGCACCCCTGAACGTTTCGCTGCGGTTGCAAAGTTTTGGTATTGAAGTGACGATGATCAGTAGTGTGGGAAAGGATAAAGAAGGGGTTAGGATTATCAATTATCTTAAGAGTGCCGGAATAAATACAGAGGGCATACAGATAAACAACACCTATGGAACGGGCCAAGTGAACGTCGTCTTGAACGATAAGGGTATTGCTTCATATGATATAAAATATCCCGTGGCCTGGGACAAAATCGAATATAAAGCATTTTATGATTAGCAATTAAAATCGGCCGATGCCTTTGTTTTTGGAAGTTTGGCCTGCCGGGACAAAACCTCTCAACAAACTTTAAGAAAACTTTTAAAGATCGCTAACTATAAGGTTTTTGATGTGAACTTACGCGCTCCACATTATACAAAAGAACTGCTTCTGGATCTTTTGAGAACATCCAATTTTATAAAATTCAACGATGATGAGTTGTTTGAGGTAGCCGGCTATTTAAATTCAAAATATAATTCCATGGAGCAGACCATTGCTTTCGTTGCCGCTGTCACAAACACTGAAACTATTTGTGTCACCAAAGGTGCCTATGGGGCAGTTCTATATCATAATGGAAAGTTTTATTATAACAGTGGTTATAGAATTGTCGTGTTGGATACGGTCGGTTCAGGGGATTCTTTTTTGGCTTCCGTAATTTTTAAACTGTTCAATGGCAACGACCCGCAAGAAGCCATTGATTTTGGATGTGCGGTCGGTGCAATGGTCGCAAAAAGTGAAGGGGCCAATCCCATTTTTACAAAGCACAAAATCTCAAAATTTATGAATCCATAATTGCTTCCTCCACCAGGATTTGGCGCTTTTACGTTACCGTTCACAAGTGCATACCTGACAATTGGAAGGTCTGGCGCAAACAATCGTGGATAATTGCCAACCTACCGAAATGCAAGTAAGTTGGATATTTCAACAAAGGGCAATTGAATGTTCTTCTTTTGGAAAGGCTCGCTCAGTTTTTTTGTTTTGTAACACTTGGGCCTGAGATTGGTCTTTTTTGCTGTTTCCGGTGCATTGTTCGACATGGATGTGGTCCCATTTTCCATTGCCGGGACTCATGAACACATTTCACTGCTTCCAATAATCTTCCCATTTCCTGCCCTAAGGTTACTATAGGGACTGACCTCCTTGGTGGTCGATTCTCCTCGATTCCCCAGTGCGAATTTATCCTGACCTATACGATCCACCTTTAAATAACTTTCTTATAGGTATAGGACTCATTGCTGAGAATGGCTTGGCCGTTTAATGGCTCAAAAGAAGGGCATGCCAAATATCTGCCTAGTTCTTGGACCGAAGCCATTTGCCGAAATTTAAAACGGTACAACTTAAACACTTTCCTATACGGGTTCGACATTTTCATAGGCGGAAAGTCTTTCTGCCCCAAAGGAACAAATGAACGGTGAAGGAACAGCGATTCCGGCGGACGTTGGGCGCTTAATGGCCCCGCCCCGGCGGTGCCAACCTTTGGGACTTATGCCCACCGTGTGCCGATATCGCTGGGGAAAGTGACCGTTCATTAGTCCTTTTCAGGGCAAAAAAAAGCGGGGGCCCTTGGGAGGGTGCGGCGCTCAACGATAACGGGCGGGCATGGAACGCCCAGTTCGGGGAAGTATATCATCGTTTAACCTTTAACATTTACAAAATGCACAACATCAATTTTAACGACAGAACGGGAACGTACAGCTTTTTCAGCGTACAACGGACCGCATGGCACGGTCTGGGAAAAGTGGTCACCGATTATCCTACCAGCGCCGAGGCCATCCGATATGCGGGACTGGATTTCCACATGGAGAAAGTAGGGCGGATACCGACCAGACCTTTAGGGTGGTGGGGAACAAATACAATATCGTACAGAATACCGATGCCTTCTCTTTTTTTGACGGTATCGTGGGCGGGGACGATGGGATCCTATACGAGACCGCAGGGACGCTCGGGAGAGGGGAGCGCATTTTTATTACCGCAGAACTGCCCGGGTATATCACGGTAGGGAAGGGGGAGGACCTTACCGATAAATATATCTTCATGACCAATACCCATGACGGTACGGGAAGCATTACCGTGGCCTTCCCCGAACCGAATCGTGTGCCAAAATACCCTCAATGCGGCACTTTCCGATATGACGCAGATCGTCCGGATCAGACATACCGCCAATGCGGAACAGCGGTTAAGGGATGCCCACAAGGTTATGGGCCTTGCCGATACGTTTTTTGATCAGGTGGACGGTATCTTTAACCAATGGGCAAAGACCCCGATTGGGGACAAGCATGTTCAGAAACTGATCGAACTTGCCATGGACCCCAATGACCGAATGTGGAATACCCTCAAAAAAGGGATAGGGAAAGCCTGTCCACCAATTTCAAGAACTGCTGTGAGGATGTCTTTGCCTATGCCATGCCAAGCGAGGCCCAACAGATGGAGACCACAAAGGGTACCCTGTTCGGGGCCTACAATGCCATCACGGGATATTACCAAAACATACGGTCCAATAAGACCGAAAATGACAAGATAAAATCCATCCTGCTTGGGGGAACTGCCCAACGAAGGGCCAACCGGGCCTTTGGACTCTGTGATGCCTACGGGCGGTTCGGGGCGGATTCCTATTCCGAATAGTTTGACATAAATCCTTTTCCGTAATGGTCCAAAATTCGATTATAAGATTCCGCCGCAGCACCATTTCCCCAATCATATATGGTAAATTCACCAATACCAATACCTCTGTTGTCGGTTTGACCGCCATGTCCATAATTTTCCATCATGAATCCATAATCCTCTTCGCCAAAAAACGGCCATTTTCGTTCCCATTGTTCTTTGGTTTTAGGATTTTCCGGACAGTACATCATTACAAATGAAGCTTTTAAAGCTGCTATACCGCGCTGAACATATTCATCATTCCCTAGTTCTTCGCCATACTTAAAGATCAGCTCGGAAAAGAGACTCTGTCTAGAGTCGTTCCACTCCGCATCCGCATTCATAACCCCAAACCCTCCAAATACACTAACATTCATGAATGGTGGTTGCCATGTGGCTTGCGTCATTAGCAATTCGTCCAAGGTACGTTTTCCGTATTCAATATATTTTTTATCTGCCGTTGTTTTGTAACAATTAAAAAGAGCTTCGGCGGTCCAGTACATCGATAGGTTGTTCTGTTTATACATATCGTTCCGCTCTACCTTCCTATTGACCAAATTGGTCGCGCCGTAGCGACTACATGACCAGTAGGTTTCAAAATCTTCCCATCTTCCCGTAAAAACGATATTTTTTATTACGGCATCCATTGACTTTAAGGCCGCAGCCAAATATTTTCTTTCATTGGTGATTTCAAAAAGCTTTAAAAGAAAGGTAACGGACATGGAAGTTTCCGGGGAACGGTTCAGATGTTCCATGGGTTCAAGGGTGTCCAAGGATAACCATCCAGGAAAAAACCCCTCTTTGTCCTGTTTTGTCAACAGGGCATCCCCATAGTCCGCAGCGTACTGTAACAGCCGTTCATCCTTTTCCAATTCATCGTACCACATAAGCATCAGGTATGCGGTCCAGCTCATATCCACAACATGGTAAGGAGCCAGTTTTGGGTCTCCGGTATAAGGGTTACGATTGGAATTTCCAAAATAGTAATTGTCCCAACTTTTTGATGATGACGCTTCTTTTCCTTCTTCTTGAATTCCCAAGGTTTCCTGAGCAATGAGCCCTTTGAAGAATCCCTCCGTTTGCGGAAATGAAAGCGCCAGTTCCATTCCCATCCTGGCCCGACGAAGTAGGTCACCGTTTTTGGTCCGTCGGGCATATCTGTAAAGCCCTGAAGCAGATCTTAGGGAGCTGAACCAGGCCTGGTTCCAAATCGATGGGAATTCCCTTTCCTTGGCCTTATCGGTATAATTGGGACTTTGGGTGACATTTACTATAAAGATGGGTGCTCCCACTTTTTTGCCCTGTATGTCGAACTCCTGCCATACAACTTCCTCCCAATTTTTAAACGCCCAGTTATAAGTATGTTGGACGAACAAATCGGGATCTGTTTCCAAGGGCACATCCTCTCGAAAATGGGGCTCGCCCCAATTCTTCCAAAAATACGCAAGAGGCCTACGCCAAGGATTTTCAATATCTTCCGCTTTGTCGCTGACCATGACCGTAAATCCGAATTCAAGCTGTTGTGGTGCAATTTTTGTGGGACCCTCGCGTTTGAAAAGAACGTGTTCTTCCACCCGATAATCACTGAGGCCCAATGTAAGCTTGTTGTTCGGGGCATCTAGGTCCATGTACCATTTTACGGGACTTTCCGACTCCATTTGATCCAAATTGGGCACTACGACCAATTGCTTTCCATCGCCCGAAACAATTAGCGCTGGAGCCCTAAAAACATGTTGGGCAATAATATGTTGATCAGTGGGCGTCAAATGGGGGGCCCAATGAAAATCCGGAATAAAATTTGGCGTGATATCGATCCGCCAATCGTGCAAGTTCAGGGTATCTTTTATGTCAAATTTTAAACTGAAGTCAGCACTCGTTTCAGAAACCTTTTCCATCGTTATTTCCGGCCTATAACCACCCAAAGCGGTTATTTCCATCTTGCTGATGAATTTTGACATCGCACTCGGAACGCTCGCCATTATGGACGATTTTTTTTCCTGTTCCGAGCACGCTGTAAATAACAGGGAAATGCAGAAGGATACACCTATTAAATACGTCCTTAAATTTTCTGTGGAATATTTGTCCTTAATCCTGTTCATTCCCCCAAAGCTGACGTTCATAGCCTTTGCTCTTTCTCCATGCATCCCTCCAGATATGGATATCCTGTGCCGAAGGAATCGGCATCGGTTTCCGTTCTTTTTGATTTTGTAGTTTGGGAAATTTCGGAAATGGTTTGCTCTGGTACCAATAGGCGACACTGGCCAAGTCAAGGGTCAGATTATTATTGTGGCCATGCTCAATGGTAAACTTGAAAGAGGTATCAAAATGGATGGGGTCCGTTATATGGTAACGATATACATGGGTCCTTCCAAACCAGCCCAATTCCCCGTTTACCCGCGGATAGCCAAAATAAGGATGGGAAAATGGAACTTTGGGGCACCATGAGGTGTTAAAGTAATCTTCGGTTCCCGTACCATGTAAGGAAGGTGAACTTTCTCCATCTATGTACATCATGTCATCCCCTTCTCCATACCACATTGGTGTAGGACTGTTTACATAATAATTGACGCCCACAAAATGACCCTTTCCCTTTGTTTCCATTATCATATAATTGTCCTGCGTGGAAGTATTGGGCCTTGGTTCTCCCAAAAGCCCCCATTCATTCTCCCCATCTGGAAGGCTCTTTGTCAGTTCATGGTTATACCAGGCATGAAAATATAATGTGTTCTCGGGCAATTTGTCGACTTCTATATAATCCACATAATAATAAAATGCATCGATTTCGACATCAGATTGATTTTCAATTTCAATTCTCGCATTTTTATGGAAGGGCATCTGAAAATAACTCACCAAGGCCGCTCCGTTCTTGGGACCTGCGCTCAGGGGCAATGAAGAAAAGTCATATGACTCTTCCCAGCCTTGTCCAAAAAAGGCACCGATCGGAGATTCGACCGATGGTGTCTCACTGCCATCCCAATACATCCTCAGGACGATATCGTTCCTGCTCATTTCATCCGCCGTGGGAGAAATGGTAATCCAGATATGATTGATAATGCCAGGACCTTTAATATCGCACAAGGTAAATAGCTCACCGCTTTTAATAGGACCTTTATAATCCCTATTATTGGCCATTTCATCATAGCTGCTTACCCTCTTACTTTTTACACCTTCTCTGTCCTGTGTCAAGGATGATAGGGCATTGGAGGTGTCTTGGGCAACAAGGTTTCCCACAATTAGAAATAATAGTAGCGGTAGAAATTTGAATGTTCGAGTCATTTTTTGGTTATTTGACATGTTAATGGTTTTATTTAGTATCATATTTCCTAATGAGGGCCTTGAATATTCCAATTGAAATTCCAGGAACCGACCTTTTGATATTATGATGGCCTTTGTTTCATGAACAAATGGACCTTCGAATTTAATTTTGACCTTCTTATCTTTACAACGGAACATTGGATCCGCCCGGTCATATGGTTATCATTTTTATTCGAGTTATTTATTAGGTCCCGCGCAGTTCGGAACGCATGGGAACGATACCTATCATTCTCACAAATTTACCGTTTTCATTAGAAAACTACCGAGCCTTTTTATGGGCCCGGCAGTCTCAAACCTAACTTAACTAACTAATAAAAAAACTCGAATCATAATGTCGTTATCTTTTTTATGGAATAATATGGACCAACATGTATTCCTTTCCAAAAAAAGCTACTGTACCAAAAGCAACTTTACATCTCCAAAATTGTCAACTATTTTTAAAAACTTCATAATGTCTATAAGTTGGTCTTGGATAGCTTGGGGCAAAATGTTTTTTAGAAATAAATTCAAATGTAAATTCCCGTTCTTTCATAATATTGAGGATTTCATCGACCAATTCACATATTAAAAGGTGAGAGGCCTCGGCCCTGATATTTAATACCATTCTTACGGACCGATCATAAAAATTGTTGCCATCCAATGAGATTTCGTTGCCATCCACTATGTTGCCCAAAACGTGGGAGGATGCATTTTTGATCAGAATCTTTAAGTGCGCCACAATTACCTTTTCGTAACCGAACAGCTCTTGGAATAAGATCAGTACATCTTTATTGAACGCCATCCAATCTATAGAACCAATTTTTAGGTGTTCGATTTTTAAGGTGGCATTGTACCATCCCATTTGTGCCTCGCCCACAGCATATGTATCGTAATCAACCTGTGCTAGATTTTTACCGGAGACTTTGTCCGTCATTACCTCTTTTAACCATTCCTCGACACCTATTTCTGTTTTGGCGCATAACCAGCGAACCGCATAATCCTTGAACCTTTCATGTAATAGTATATTTATATTTGCCATGTGGGCCCCACTTAGCAAATCGGTTTTATTGATCAGTATATAGTCCGCTTCTTCCAACTGCTTAAGATAGATATAGCCCGATCCATCAAGAAGTGATTCATAACTGTTAAAATATTTCTGGAGCTTCAATGCGTCGGCCATAACCGATAAGGGAGCAATATCGATGTAAGTGCCATAATAAGCTTTTAACGGTTGTACCAAGGTAGCGGAGAGATCTGTACAGCTGCCAACGGGCTCTGCCAGAACAACTTCACATTGGTGGGAGCTGATCAAGGTATCGATGGCGCGAACAAAACCGGTGAAGTCGCAACAAAAACAACTTCCGGAAACCTCCTCCACATCAAATCCGTCAACACCTAATACATGGGTGTCCACGAGCCCGGTAGCTTGATCGTTTGTGATGATGCCAACCTTTAAGTTCCGTAACTTCAATGCTTTCGCTGCTACAGATAATAGGGTAGTTTTGCCCGCGCCCAAGAATCCCCCAACGATCACTAATTTCGGTTTTTCCATACTACCACTGTTTTACCATAAATTTTCCTACTACGGCCATTGGTTAAAACATTGCTACGCTTTAAAATCTTGGCCGGACACTATGATCTTTTGTACATCCAATTTCCCATATTTGATGTCAATTACCGGTTTACCCTTCTTTAATCCGATATTCCCGAACCCGGTCGCAGTGGAAAGAAAAGATGTAAAATCATCACCGATCTTGGAATCGATAAAAAGGGTTTTATCCACGGCGTCATATCTGATACCGGTAAGCCCCTGTATAAGGCCATAACTTGCCATTGCACGTGCGTACCAGCTTCCACATTCATATTCGTTAAAAGGATTCCGGATTCGTCCATCGTATCGATCACGGCAGGTTCTCACAATTTCCAGTCCTTTCCCAACTTCTCCCATAAACATGAGATGGGATGCGACCTGATATTCAATTCCTGTCCAAACCTCATTGCTATAAACAAAGGGCAGGGAAAGTTTGCCCCCGTGTGGCCAAGAGCAAAGAAGTAGGCCTCCCTCATTGCCAACGGCATAAGAAGGGCGTTGTGGATTGACGTGATCGGTAAGGTCCCTTGCAAGATTGTATTTATGAACCGCCACCAAATGGCTTTTGATCTTATCGCTGTCCAAAGGATCTTCCATGGCACACATCCTTGCGATCCATCCGCCCAAGATACCATCGGAAAGGCATCCATTTCCATATTGATATTTTGGCCCTTCCTTTTTTAAGAGCTCGATCGCCTCCTCGGAATAGGCAGTACCTAGGGATATGTTGGATTCCTTGAGCGGGTCAGGAGCGTTTAGCCCGGTCCATTTAATGTTTTGGATGAAGTATTCTCCATTGAAAAGTTCGTTCTCCAAATAACTTTTGCCTTTTTGATATAATCGTTGGTATTCGTCAATATCTTCTTTTAGAAATTTTCCCATCTCGGTCATGGCCAATAACGCTCCCAGGTAAAAACTACAGCACATACCATCGGGGCCCCAAAACTCGATATCATAGGTATTGTGGTGCGGCTCTTCGATTACGCCCTTGTGTTGTGGGTCCCATGTTTTAATGCAGAAGTCCATACTGGTCTTTACCAAGGGATATATTTTTTTTATCCATTGATCGTCACCGCTTATGCGCCATTCCCGATATACTTTCATTATGCCGCCGAGTTGTCCGTCAGCTGCGGCATGAAAGTCGTGCTGGGATGGGGTTATGGGCATATTGGCCCTAAATGTCTGGTGCCCTTCGGTGTTCTGGCTCTCACAGAACTCCGTCTGTCTCAAGGTTCTTTCCAGAACTGGAAACAGGTGCGGAATGGCCTGTGCATAGTTCCAGACATGGGTGCAGGAACCTGGACAACAGCCATCTTCGTCACCACACCCCTCCCAACTCCAAAGACGGCCATCGAACTGGCGCATCACCGTAGGCGATTTTAAAATGGTGAGGTTGGCAGCTACCGCTTCCATTACTTCATCGGGCAGGGTGCTGGCGTAAAAAGAATCCCTGAACAAACAGGAACTGGCCAGCAGTTCTTCATAATGCTTCCGCCAATAATCAACAACATCGTTAATGTTGCCGAACTTGTTACTGTAATATGGTTTATAGGTTGTGGACTGTAAATCTGGACCGCCCCCAAAGAACTTGGAAGAAGAGCAGCAATCATTGCCATTGTCACAATTCTTATCCGATCCCAGTTCCCCGTTGTGCACTTGGGACTCCGGGGTATACCATGCCATCATCACCTCTATGGTACGTTCCTGTCCAGGCTCCAGTGTAAACGGCACAAATAAGGAGGCGCCGGGGGCCCCTTCTTCTACAGGAGGATTTGATAACAATTGTCCTTTTTCGATCGTATTCCAGACCATGGTCAAGGGATCGAACCAGTTGCCCCGGAACCAGCAATGATCTACCACTGTCTTTTCCTCGTTTGTAAATATGGCAAAATGGGACTCAAGGTGTGGCTCTTTCTCCGTGGCATCCTGTCTTAAGACAAAGCCATTGGGAATTCCCCTGATACCTCCCTTGGTTTCCCAATCCTTTACAAAATTCCATGAATTATAGGAAAAAACCGCCTCAATGGAAGTTTTGCCTGCATTCTTGAAGGTGTATTCCAATGCTCCCACTGGTAAGCCCGAATTATCCTCGTCGGTAGGTATGAACGGGCTCCAACCCTTTATGTTGATCTTTAAGGGCAGATCTTCGTCTTCCAACGCTATTGTGGCAAATGGAAATTGCGTCTTGAAGGTAGCATGTTCAAACCTCGGAAGACCATGGTTGGCGCCAAAAGAACCATTTCCCGTTTTTGGGGGGCCGAAAAGTTTCCATTGTGGAACAGGGCCTTCAAGAACCTTGGCACCTTTTTCCATGCCCTTTACTGAAATGGCAGCGAACATATTGGGACTTTTGAACATTTGCGGCCGGTTGCCGATGGACATATGTGAAATGGATCCACTACCTTCCAAACAGAACATTCCCGCGCCCATTCCGCCTATGGGGAACGCTATTCTGTCCAAGTGCTTACCGGTATAGGTGCCATTGTACTTTCTAGTACCATTTAAAGCGTCCGTCTGTTCATGGGAAATAGGGTGGCTCGCATGCCCTTGGTATGTCTTTTTCGAAGGTCCTGCAAACATACCGTTCGGAATTATGGAGGTCCCCAGGCTTAGCGCACCTAAATTTTTTAAAAACGATCGACGGTCTTTGTTCCTATCTTTATTTTTCATATTTCAGTGTAGCACATTTTGTCTTTGTTTATTTACCGAAATGTTTTGACCGTCCTTGGCAATTTGATTCTAAGAATATAGTAAATCGAATTGGTTAAACGTTTAAATTACCCAAACATAATTAATATGGCCCAATGTCCCAAATTTAATATGTTAAAAATATTTGGATCTATAAATCTTTTCAAACCAATTTTGCGGCTGCCGATACATCGCCATTTCTTGTGGCGCCATGAACAGGATATCGGACAATTCCCTTCCTTGCTCCCCCAAAACCTCTTGGACCGGTCCAGTAACGATAGGTTATCGGGCCTTTATTTCTTTGGATGGGACCCTTCAATAAAACTACATAGGGCCCTATACTTGCTGTATCTACGCTGGTAAATTTCAAAATTTGATCGATCTGGCAAATATTCTTTCTCAAAACCGGGTCCCATCTTGCTCATGGCAGCCTCTATGCTTGGATAAATTCCTGCGACCGTTGCCGCGAACATGGCTGCGCCAAGTGCACATGTTTGTTCCGAACGGTGCAGTTTGATGGGCCTGCCCAATATGTCGGCCATCATCTGTACAATGAACGGCGACTTTTTGGCAACTCCTCCTACCGCTATTATTCCTTTTATGGGAATCCCCTCTTCCTCGAACCGTTCCACGATACTCTTTGATCCAAAACATGTGGCCTCGACAAGACTTCGAAAAATCCTGGGAGCATCCGTTCCCAAATTTAAATTTTGGATAGCTCCCCTTAAGCGCTGATCGGCATCAGGGGTCCTTCTACCGTTCATCCAGTCCAATGCCAGCTCATTATATTCGTCCAATGGGATTTCGGCGGCTTCTCGGCTCAATCGCACCAATAGGTTTTCTCGGACCTCTGCCACTAGCTGTCGGAGATGGTCTTGGTCTATATTCTGGTTCGTTTCCTGTAGCATTTCCAATGGCCATGAAACAATGTTGGCGAACCAGGTATATAGGTCCCCAAAAGCGGACTGACCTGCTTCCAGACCGATCATACCTGGGACAATCGAACCATTGACCTGTCCACATATCCCTCTGACCACAACACCATCCATCTTATTTTTAGGCACTACCATCATATCACAGGTCGACGTTCCCATAACCTTGCTCAAGTAGTACGGTTCGATCTGGCCTCCGACCGCTCCCATATGTGCGTCCATTGCACCTATTCCTACAAGAACATCTGTCGATAGTCCCAAGATATTTGCCCATTCCGCTGATAAATGACCCGCTGTAGTATCGGAATGGTATACATTAGGGTTCAGGTTCCTTACGAAATATGGTAAAGCTGGATCCAGGGAAGAAAAGAATTCTTCTGGGGGAAGCCCTCCAAAATCTTCGGCCCATAGTGCCTTGTGACCTGCTGCACAGACATTTCTTTTAATGTCCTTGGCGGTAGTGCCACCTGTGATCAAAAATGGGAGCCAGTCACAATGTTCCACCCATGAGGAACATGCTTTCCTTATCTCAATATCGTTCCTAAGTACATATAACAGCTTTGCCCAAAACCATTCCGAAGAATAAGTTCCGCCCACATATTTTAAGTAATCAATATCAAAGTTCCTTGCAAGCTCGTTTATCTCCGCCGCTTCCTTTACCGCGGAATGATCTTTCCATAAAAAAAACATCGCATTGGGGTTATCGGCAAATTGAGGTTTCAGTGCCAATGGAACTCCATCTCCGTCCACCGCAATAGGAGTGGAGCCCGTAGTTGCGATAGAGATCGCTTTAATGTTTTTGACTATTTCCGGACCCACCTTATCCAATGCCCCACGTATGCTATTTTGGAGGCCTTCTATGTAATCTAAAGGATGTTGCCTGAACTTGTTCTCGGAAGCACAGCAGAACAATTGCTCCTTCCATCTTGGATAGCTGAACTCCGAACTTGCCATTTCTTGGCCAGAATCCGCATCAACAATTATGCTTCGCACCGAATCCGTTCCGAAATCGACCCCTATTACATATCTTCCCACTATTTCCTTAATTTCAAGAGTTAATTAAATTTAGATATCAACGCAAAAGTTACAGCTTCAATTTTCCCTGAATCCCCGCATAGATCATAACGGCCAAAAAGCAGATCAATGGAACGATGAACGCTATTTTGATACTATGGGTCCAATCGGAAACCTGACCTTGGATCGTGGTAAGAACCGCCCCACCTAGAATGGCCATTATCAATCCCGAACCACCTAGCTTCGTATCATCTCTCAATCCCTGCATGCCCAGACCATAAATGGTGGGGAACATCAGTGACATAAAAGCGGATATGGAGACAAGAAAAACAACACCTGTATACCCACCTGCGTAAATAACCATCAAAGTACTGATAGCCCCTCCAACAGCACTTATAAACAACAGTTTTCTAGGTGAAACGTATTTCATCAATCCTGTAAATATGAAGCGGGAAACCGAAAATAATATTAGGGAAGCCAAATAGTAATTGGCGGCATTGTCTTCATCTATGGAGAGTTCCTCCATTACATATCTAATGGAAAACGACCATACACCTATTTGGGCACCCATATAAAAAAACTGTGCGACCACCGCCCACCGATAATTTATCTTTTTTAGAAGCCTTCCGATGGATCGTGACAAATTTAATTTTTCGTTCCCATCGGAGCTGGTGGGCATTTTAGTGCATCTTACAAGGATCCATATCACCAATAGAAATAGGGCAACACCAATATAAGGGCCAATTACGAAATCAAGTTCTTTCTCTTGGATTGCCCTTAACCGATCCGGTGCCATAATTGCCCGTTCCTGGGCGGTGGAGACGTTTAAATTGGAAAGGATAAAGATTTTGCTCAAAATGACCCCGGTAATAGACCCCAAAGGGTTAAAAGACTGCGCTAAGTTCAATCTTCTGGTGGCCGTTTCTTCTGGTCCCATGGAAATTATATAGGGATTGGCAGCTGTTTCCAAAATGGAAAGGCCTCCTGCGAGTATGAACAAAGCTCCCAGAAAGTGGCCGTACTCCATGGTCGTACGTGCAGGATAAAACAAGAGGGAACCTACGATAAATAACCCAAGGCCGATCAATACCCCCGTTTTGTAACTATACTTTTTGATCAGTACCGCTGCTGGCAAAGCAAGCAGGAAATAGGAACCATAGAAGGCTATTTGAATCCATGAGGTCTGGAAATCGGTCATGCTCAAGATCCGCTTAAATGCGGCCAGTAACGTATCGGTCATGTTATTGGCCAGCCCCCACCAAAAGAAAAGACTGGTCACTAGAATGAAGGGCCAAAGATTACCGGGAAGTATCAAGTGGTTTGTGGGCCGTGTTCTCATATATCCAATGTTATGCGACCCTCTTAATACAATGGGCCATAATTATCGCAGGCACGATAATCAGCACCTTCCAGATCCATCCCATGTGAATTCCACGCTGTGGGCCTAAAAACCCTGGTGGGGGCCACGTTGTGCATGCATACTGGAATTCGCAGCATAGAGGCAAGGGTAATCAGATCATTTCCTATATGTCCATAACTGATGGCACCGTGATTCGAGCCCCAATTGTTCATTACCGAATATACATCCGCAAAAGCTCCTTCACCGGTCAATACTGGTACGAACCACGTTGTGGGCCAGGTCTTGTCAGTGCGTTCGTTCAAAATGGTATGCACTTCCTTCGGAAGATCTATTGTCCATCCTTCGGCAATCTGAAGGGTGGGACCTAGGCCTTTTGTCAAATTCAGACGACACATGGTAACTGGCATACCACCCTTTGTCAGGTAATTGGATGAATATCCTCCACCTCTGAAATATCCCAAATTTGCGGGGTACCATGTGGTCGCATCGAGACAATCCTGTTTTTCCTCCTCTGAGATTTTCCAGAACGGTTTCATAACAGGCTTTTTATTTTTGGTCATCCTGCCCGTGCCGTCCAAGGTGGCTGATCCAGAGTTGATCAAATGAATAAAACCTTGGGCGGCCTTTTCCTGCGGTTTCCAACCGGTGACCCTTTCCACTGCCTGTGCGCTCCAGTACGTGCGCACATCCGCAAAGATTTGGGCGGTGTTCGTCAGAAGGTAATTGAAGAGCATGGAAACCCCATTTAAAGAATCGTTTTCAGTAGCCACAATGTAAGGTTTCCGTAGCCCGTTCCAATCGAAGGATGAATTGAGGACGGCCTCGGAAAAGTCTCCATTTGGCAAAAAGTCCGTCCATTGTCTCTGCCCTTGAAAACCTGATACCAGTGCGTCGTGACCCAAAGATTCCTCCCCATGCCCCATTTCCTTCAACTTTGGATTTCCCTCCATAAGATCCCGGATGATAAGGGTCATCTTTACCACAAATTCCCAATCCCCATCCTTTTGCTTTCGAGAGCGTTGCTTGTTTAATTCATTGTAGTCCTCTCCTTCCTTGCAATTCTCTAGGGTCCATTTTAACGCCTTTTCAAATTCGTCCTTGTCGTAAATTTCTTGCTCTATTCTTCTCAATACCTCGGTCGAATCCACAAATTCGGTTCGCATGCCCAAATACGATTGGAAGAAATCGGGATCTACCGAGGAACCGACGATTCCCATGGACACACCCCCAATTCCGAGGTAGGACCTGCCCTTCATCAATGCCACCGCCAAACCTGCCCTGGCAAAACTTAAAAGTTTCTCCCTTACATCAGCGGTAATCGATTTATCGTCCATATCCTGTACGTCAAATCCGTAGATTCCAAATGACGGTAGCCCTTTTTGATTGTGCGCCGCCAAAGTTGCCGCCAAATAAACCGCGCCAGGGCGCTCCGTTCCGTTGAAGCCCCATATCGCCTTTGGAAGATGGGGATCCATATCCATGGTTTCGGTACCGTAACACCAGCAAGGGGTCACGGAAAGGGAAACCCCTACATTTTCCAGTTTAAATTTTTTGGCGCTTTCAGTTGCCTCTTTGACCCCTCCGATGCAGGAATCGGAAATAATGCACTCCACGGCGCTCCCATCTGGATATCGCAAATTGTCGGTGAATAGGCTTGCAACATTTTTGGCCATGTTCATGGTAACTTCTTCCAAGGACTCCCGTACCCCCCCAAGTCTTCCATCGATTATGGGACGGATCCCTATCTTGGGGAATTCATTTTTTTTGGACATATGCTATTTTTAGGTTAGACTACTGATTATTGAATGCTTCATTAACTTCTTTGAGTGTGATGCCAAAAAGCCGTTGCACTATTTTGTCCATTTCCTTTTCTTCACCGGTAAAATGATAAACACTATGATCATGTACCAAACTCTCTTGGGGCGCAAGAAAAGCGGCGGGCGATACGCTCTCTATTTCATAGAAGGGACCCATTTGGGATCCATCTTCCAACGGCCCGTCATTATAGGCGTTAATGGCGTCCCCAGCAAAGGGGTCTTTGTCAAGTTTCCATTCTTGGTTCAGATAAACGGCATCTTTATCCACATCAAAGACCGTTACGGTCAATAATTTTCCCACGGAATCATAGCTACCGGCAATTTTTTTTGCCCGGGTGGGGGGTATCCCAATTTTGCCCCGTGCCCTACCATCAGCTTTATAAAGTACCACACTATCCAAAAAGTTGATCCTGTCGGGTGAAATTTCCCCAAAATAATCAGTGGTGGCCACCTTTGCCACTGCATTTTTATCAAAGGGTATCATGATTACCGTTTCATCGGAGGGTTTGAACATGTCCAATATCCATATGCATGGTGCTCCCGTTTCTTTGGTCCATGGGGATGGGCCTATATTGGTAATCTTGTTCGAGGTTTTGAACCCTACGGATTTCAGGCTCCCCAAATCGATGTTCAGCGATTGCGCGATCTGATCTTTTGAGAAAAGCTTTACGGTCCTTACCGTCGTTATATCAAACTGGGCATTGCTATAATTGTTAATGGTCATTTCCTTTTCCAACTGCACCTCGGCACTATTTTTTTTGATAGTTTTCCATACTTCGGTATCTATTGGAGGTGGTGTTTTCCAATTGTTAAAGACCATGCTGTCCCCTGATTTAAAAAATAGGGAATATTTACCGCCTTCAGGCCCGAGCCATAACCTGTTTTCACCACCATACGCGTTCATATGTTCGTCCATCTTATCAAAAGCGCCGTAATTAATCCATCCTAAGCTTTTTCCGGTAAGGCCCGTTGCCGAGGAAGTGAATACCTTTCCTTGATATTTGGGGGAGATGACTACGTGTGCACTATCGATCTTGAGAACGATAAGTTCTTCGTCCCTTCCTTCAAGAAATTGGATATCATGACCAATACTCCCCTCTTTGTAAATAAGCTGCTCCATAGTGGATCCTTTTTTTATTGGTTGTCTACAGGAAATCAATGTTAGAATTCCTAGAAATGTCAGTAAGCGAACGTTCTTAATATGCATAGTGGTAAGGTTTCTTTTATCTTTGTATTCACCCATAAGCTTGAAAGGCCGCCCGTTCCCCATTATTCCAAATATGCATCTTTAAGGATTCCATAAATACTGGATCAGAAAATTAAGGGGGCGATTATTTAAACGTTTAAGCTGTGGCCTTGAGTTAATTTCCCGATATTGACAAATATATGGTTAAACGTTTAAATTATTAAAACAAAAAAGCATTTTTTTTTGGACCTGTACCCTTATGGTCCATTTAATCTTCACGCAACCGTTCCTTCCCACAAGATTCTCTAATAACCAATTTTGTTGACAGGGTCCTCTGTCCGGGCCCGCTTTGGTCGCCTGAAATTTCATGTATCAAAATATTGACCGCTTGTTTGCCCAACTCGTTCAAGGGCTGTTGGACATAGGTTATGGGCGAATAATAAAAGTCGAAAGCCTCACCTTGGTCGAAGCTTACTATGGCAACATCCTGAGGAACCTTTAGCCCTAATTGATCGATCTTTTTAAGTCCGTGGATGGCGAGACTATTGGATGCAAAAAAAATAGCCGTCACAGGTGGGTCAACAACTAAAAGATCCTCCATTGCTTTCATGGCATCTGTCTGTATATTCGCAAAATCGATTTTTTTTAACCACTCATCCTTGAAGGGTAACCCGTAATTTTCCATGGCTTCCACGGCCCCTCTAATACGCTCCTTCATATGAATCAGGGAATTTCCATAGGCTATTACACCTATCTTCTTGTTTCCTGTTGAGATAAGTCTTTCAACAGCGGAATAGGCAGCTTTAAAATTGTCTATTACCACATAGTTGGACGGGATCTCGGGAAAGTGCCTATCGATCAAAATAAAAGGGATGTGGAGTTCCTTAAGGTATTTTATCTGATCTTCCGACCCCTCCGCGGGGACGATTATAAAACCATCGACCTGTCTGTTTATCAGAAATTTTAGAAGGCCCCAAGATTTTTCGGATTTTTCATCAGAACTGCTGAAAACCACTGTAAAACCCATTTTTGCCGCTTCGTCCTCAATAATACGTGCGATATTTGCAAAAAATGGATTGGAAATATCGGTCACCACCAAACCGATGGTAAAGGTCTTACCGCTCTTTAAACTTTTGGCAATTTGGTTGGGCTGATAATCCAATTCCCTTGCCACTTTCTTGATTTTTTCGGACATTTCAGTACTTACCTTACTTCCCTTGTCCTTGGAAAGCACATAGGAAACCGTGGCTATGGAGACCCCAACTTTTTCGGCTATATCTTTTAGTACGGTTTTTTTTTTCATCGATAGCAGCGCTATTTAATCGTTTAAACGCTAAAGATATTAAATCTTGCCGATTCGGGCCGCATAAATTTGGCACTTGAATCCCAACTGCACCCCTTCCCAAAATTTAATGGTGGGCCGGAAACCATTTATATAACAATAAATCAAAAATAAACATTTTGAAAGATTTAATTAGAGTAATTATTGCAAAAGCTTTAATTAATAATGTAAAATAGTTTTTAAAGCTTATTTATTTCCAAATTAGATTATATTTGTGTTCGAAATTTTACAACTTGCTCACCTTTTGGTATGGGTGGGTCTACCTACCCTTTACGTCCGCCTAGGCGAGTGGATAGGTGCCCGATACAGTATATGGGCAAGTTTGATCTTCAATCCTACTATGTAGTTACGAATGGAATATATAGGTGTTTTTGACATGTTCAAGGTGGGGGTCGGACCTTCCAGTTCACATACATTGGGTCCTTGGGTGGCTTGCCGCCTTTGGATCGATGAGATGGAAAAAATGGAAATTTTGCGTCAGGTCGGTGATGTTGAGGTACACCTTTTTGGGTCCCTGTCACGTACCGGTAAGGGCCATGGAACCGATATGGCAATAATACTCGGCCTTTTGGGGGCGGATCCCGAAACCATTCCCATAGGTGAAATTAAGGAAATGGTCGATAACGTTAATGGGACGAACACGTTACTGCTTGGTGGGTGCGATAATATCCCATTCTGTCCGAAATCCAATATAAAGTTTCATAAAGAATTTCTGCCGTTCCATTCGAACGGTCTTACATTGGACGCCACACTTATCTCTGGGGCAAAATTTTCCAAAACTTATTATTCAATAGGTGGTGGCTTTGTTGTGGATGACGAACACAGGGTCCCCCTGTGCAGTTCTCGGGAATTTGCTTCCTTGCCTTTCCCATTTAAAAAGGGTATTGAACTATTGGCGTTTTGTGAAGATCGGAACATGTCCATATCCCAATTGGTTATGGACAATGAACTGTCCTTGAGGAGCCATAACGCCATAAATGAGGGACTAGGGAAAATCTGGGATACCATGTTAAACAGTGTTTATCTTGGCTGCCATGTCCCAGGGGTCCTTCCCGGCGGCCTACATGTAAAAAGAAGAGCGTATAAGATCCACTTAGACCTTATGGGCAATGGTAGTTATAGTGATTCGCGGGAATGGATAGATGCGATAAGGGCAACCCCTATTAAGTTTCGTCAGATAGTACTTTGGGTGAGCTGTTTTGCAATGGCGGTCAATGAAGAGAATGCCTCTTTTGGCAGAGTGGTCACCGCGCCTACCAATGGTAGTGCCGGGGTGGTCCCAGCCGTTTTATTATATTATCTGATCGTTGAGAATCATAGGGCAGGTTTCGAGGAGGTCAAAAAATTCTATCTGGTTGCCGGAGCTATAGGAAGTATCTTTAAATTAGGGTCCACGATATCAGCGGCAATGGGGGGCTGCCAAGCGGAAATCGGTGTTTCCTCGGCAATGGCCGCCGGCGCATTGACCGAACTAATGGGTGGCACCCCTGCACAAGTTC
Organism: uncultured Sediminicola sp.; assembly: GCA_963974715.1. Taxonomy (GTDB): domain Bacteria; phylum Bacteroidota; class Bacteroidia; order Flavobacteriales; family Flavobacteriaceae; genus Sediminicola. Next base: position 6,961 of record CAXBDK010000007.1, on the reverse strand, counting down.
TAATGGCGGCCGAAATCGCTATGGAACATCACTTGGGACTTACTTGTGACCCTGTAGGCGGGTTGGTACAGGTCCCCTGTATAGAGCGTAACTCCATGGGTGCCATCAAAGCGATAAACGCTTCGGAACTGGCACTGAATTCCGATCCAAAAAATGCCAAAGTTTCCTTGGACAAGGTCGTATTGACAATGTGGAAAACGGCGGAGGATATGAGCTCCAAATATAAGGAAACGGCGGAAGGGGGATTGGCCATTACAGTGGGAATGGCCGACTGCTAAGGGCCGCTCTGGAGGTATGGCAGGTACGCGAGATGTAAAGGGAGGTGAAAACATGGACTTTCAGGAATTTGCACCCATTTAATCCCATTAATGGATTTATTTCCCGATAAGAGACGTGGATATGGGGTAAGGTTTCTTTCTGTGAATACCTCTGGATTGCCCCGTGCTAGTGGATAAGATATTGCGTATGGTTTTAGGAATCCACGCGAAAATCCGTACCGCTATTCCGTAGAAAAGGATATTTTTAATGGATTTTTATAAGAGTTGAGAAGGTCGTCAATTTGAGTGCCAATTTCATTCATGTCCTCTATTACCAAATAGGCATTTTTTTCGTGATACCGACTACCCTTGGGGACCAAGGTATTCGTGTCATTGATCAGTCTTCTGTTCCAATATCTACCTTCATCGGCACCGACCGAAATTTGTGTATGTGGTTCATGTAATGGGGAGCTTTCATTTTGAAAGTTTTTGTTATCGTACCCTAACCGGAGGCTGATCAGACCGTACGACTTATCTTTGTTGACAAATCCGACCCATGTTATATTGTCGTGCAAGGGGGAATTTTTAAGTGAATCCAATTGTGACGTTCCATACAAAGGAATATATGCCGCAGCTCCCGAACTGTCGGGAAAAATTAAGTGGGTAAAGGTCCTGTTCATGGTCATTTCATCATTGCGCAACAAGGTCAGTGCAACGTCCTTTTTCATTTCCATATTGGAAGTATAGATGAAGTAAGGTAGATTTGCGTAAAAGGTATAGTGTACTGTTAGGTCTATTTCTTCGTACCCTTTTACATTACCCGATTTCTCCACAGAGAAAAGGTAAGGATTTTGTTCTACTATCCTTAAATTTTCAGTGTCCATGTGGCCCACTGTCTTATATTCCAAGCCTTCCTTTTGAAAATTTGGGGACCAATGAATATTATTCCCGTCCCGTTCCAAAAGAACCTGTTTACGTTTTAATAGCATCGTGGATAATTGTCCTGGATATAGCCCGTCTGCAGCTTGTTGGTCCGTGATTCCGAAATTTGCCCTAAAATAATCATTTTCAACGGTAAATGCCGCGCCTTCACCCTTTACATCCAATGGGGCGGCGCTGACCCTCTTTTGAAATGATGTTACACTATAGGTTTTTTTTTCCCATGCATTTATGGAAATAGGGAAGAGGTAGGTACTGCCATTCTTGGAAAGAGCAGAATTATTGGTCTTTTCACCCTGGATATACCTATTGTCATCCATTTCTTTTATGATTACAAAATCTTGGGTATATCCCGGTAATGTAATTTGCACATATTCCAAATCCCTAGCGATGCCCGCAGTTTCCTCTACCGTTATCTGCACTTTCTTTTTGGGAAGTCCGCAATTGGAGAGTAGAATCAATATTCCCAACCCGATAACGTAGGCACCTCTTACAGTGTATTTGCTATGCAATGTAATCATGTCAATAAATTTGTTCGTAACAACCGTTTAATTCTTTATGGCCTTCCCTAGGTTGACCTAGATCCATGCCTTTTAATAGGTCTGAAAATATGTAGGGATTCCATTGATTCATAGTAATTTGGACGGTAACCCGAATTTCTGACAGCAAACCTATTGATTCCAAAACTCTTAAAGCCCACAATGTGCAATGAGGCTCCTAGACTGTTGTTGCAATCGGTGCACTAAGGACGTAAATACTGGAAGGGACTACGCTACTAACACTTTAACGATATTTGATTTATCAGTATATGGGACTTCAGTCAGTTTCGATCAAATTTCTAGAAGCACATATTGCCAACAGCGCTGCAGATACTTACACTTTGAGGGCATTTCTGATGTGTTATTTATTTCCGGTTACCGGTCTTTACGCCACCACTACCCGTATTCCCGCATTTTCCAAAGCCATTTTTTGATCATTGCTTATGCCACTGTCAGTAATCAAAATATCTATTTTAGAAACCGGACAGATGAAAGCAAGGCTCCTTTTACCGATTTTACTGGAATCTGCAAGTACGATCAGTTGCTTGGACATTTCGATCATAATGCCGTTCAGGTGAGCCTCCTCTACATTCGGGGTGGATAGTCCGTAATCTACATCCAGACCATCTATTCCCAAGAACAGTTTGTCGCAAAAATAATTTCTGATATTCCTTTCGGCCGGTATCCCTATGAGGGAAAACGATTTTTTTCTTAGAAATCCTCCAGGTATGATTATCTGTATGTTTTCGTAGTTATGGATATGGTTGACAACGTTCAGTGCGTTTGTTATAATTGTCAGGTCATTTTTTTTGGTAAGTTTCCGAACAAGTTGCATTACCGTTGTACCGGAATCTATCATGATGGTGTCACCATCGTTGACAAAATCGGCAGCCTTCAACCCTATCGATTGTTTTGCCTTTATATTGATTTTATCCTTTTCGCTGATCGTATAATCGACTCCTACCGGATCCATTTTCATGGCACCTCCACGAGCCCTTACCAGAACGTTCCTGTTCTCAAGTTTGGCGAGGTCATTACGGATGGTAACTTCGCTGACGCCGAACATCTGTGCCAGTTCACTTATATCAACTTTTCCTTTTTGATCCAGTTCCTGTACTATGATGAACCTACGGTCAATGGTGGATTCTTTCTTTGCCATAAAATTTAACAATTGCAGTAAACTGGATGTGATCCAGGTTTTCTGTTAATCAAAGATAGTTATAATTGTACTATATCAAAAACTTCATCTTAATAATTTTATACTTTCAAAAACTAATTATTTTTCATTATATTAAATAAAATCTTTGTTTTTCTCTATTATAAACTTATATTTAATATAATGAAAGACTTTATCCCTTTAAATATCCCAGCTTTCATAAGCGACATTGCACCGTTCTTAAAGGGAGTAAAAGAAAAAGCGGATGAACCGAGGAAAAAATTCTTTAATTGACCGTGAACAATTCAAATTTCGGCACTTTCAATAATTCTAAACGTATTAAGGGGCCCTCCCTTGTCCCAACAGATCATATGAAAAAGAAAATCTACTTTGTTATTTTGATCATTACCGTATTATTCTGTTCCTGTCAAAAACGTGACCCGGATAAAATGTTCACCCTGATGGAATCGTCGCGAACTGGTATAAAATTCCAGAATCTACTTAAGGAATCTGAAAATTTCAACGTATTGGAATATGTCTATATGTACAATGGGGGTGGTGTTTCCATTGGCGACCTGAACAACGACGGGCTTCCCGACATCTATCTAACGGGCAATATGGTAGGAAGCCATTTATATATTAATAAAGGTGAATTTGACTTTGAGGAAATTGCCAAGGAAGCAGGGGTTTTTGCGGAAGGTCTCTGGAACACGGGAAGTACCATGGCGGATGTCAATGGAGACGGATATCTCGATATTTATGTTTGTAGATCGGCGGCGAAGGATCCGGAGCTGCGGAAAAATTTACTTTTTATAAATAACGGTGACCTTACTTTTACTGAAAGGGCTGCCGATTATGGGCTTGACAATTCTGGATATACTACCCAGGCTTCTTTTTTTGATTATGATAATGACGGGGATCTTGATCTGTACGTACTAAACCATTCTACCCAAGAATATTCGGGCTTTGACCAAATTTCCGCGTCCTACAAGAGCCGGGTCGATAGCGCTTATTCGGATAAACTGTACCAAAACAACAGCGGTCATTTTACTGACGTAAGCGATAAGGCAGGTATCACCTCGAATGTTCTGAGCTTTGGTCTAGGGGTGGCAATTTCCGACATAAACAATGATGGCTGGATGGATATCTATATCTCAAATGACTTTAATGAGCAAGATTACCTCTACATTAACAACAAAAATGGGACTTTTACGGAGCGGTTGGAAAATTATATGGGACATACTTCTTTTTTCTCCATGGGCTGCGACATTGCAGATTTCAATAATGATGGAAGTACCGACATCCTTACCTTGGATATGCTCCCAGAAGGTAACTACCGTCAAAAAATGGTATCGGGACCGGATAACTACGAAAAATACGGCATGCTTGCAAAATCTGGCTTTTACAATCAGAGCATGCGGAATATGCTGCATCTAAACAACGGAGGGGAATTTTTTTCGGAGATAGGGCAATTTTCTGGAATTTCCAATACAGATTGGAGCTGGGCACCCCTATTCGCCGATTTGGATAATGATGGATTTAAAGATGTATTTATAACCAATGGGTACAAAAGGGATTATACCAATATGGATTTTATGAACTTTGCGGTGAGCGATAAGCTAAAGGAGAGCAAGACCGGAAAAAAAACAACGATTTTGGAGTTTTTGGGACACCTGCCCTCAACAATCGTTCAAAATTATACCTATAGAAATAATGGGGACCTGACATTTAAGAAGATGAACGAAGAATGGGGTATGGACCAAGAGACAATGTCCAATGGAGCGGCATATGCAGACCTGGACAATGATGGCGATCTTGATCTAGTTATCAATAATGTGGATGATAAAGCTTTTGTATACAGGAACAATGCCGAAATCCTTAATGGAAATAATTTTCTGAGGGTCAAGCTTGTCGGGGACAATAAAAATGTATTTGCAATTGGGGCCAAAGTAACTTTGGAAATAAGCGGCGAAAGGCTGGTGCAGGAGGTAATGCCCACTAGGGGCTTTCAATCTTCCGTAGATTACACTTTGGTATTCGGTTTGGGTCCATCAACCAGGATAAAGCAAATGGAGATTAGATGGCCGGATGGGAGAGTTCAGTTGCTCAAGGATGTAATTGGTAACCAAACCGTCACAGTCCATCAAAAGGAATCATATCCCGCGCCCCACAGCAGGGATACAATGCCGGTAGCTTATTTTGTCAATATGCCAACACAGGAAATGTTGGATTTTAAACATATGGAGAATCCATATAATGATTTTAAACGGGAGCAATTGCTGCCACATAAACTTTCTACACAGGGGCCCAAAATTTCCAAAGCGGATATTAATGGCGACGGTTTGGAGGATTTCTATGTTGGAGGGGCCAAAGGAACCCCTGGACAAATTTTTCTGCAGACCTCGTCGGGAAGGTTTAGGCAATCCGTTCAGGAGGCTTTTGAGGAAGATCGTGGTTCGGAAGATGTGGACGCTGTATTCGTGGATGTTGATAACGATGGTGATTCAGATCTCTATGTCGTTAGCGGTGGCTCTGAATACGATATCGATTCTCCGGAACTTCAAGACAGGGTTTATCTGAACAATGGACAGGGAATTTTTTTAAAGGGACATGCAAACCTTCCGGTTATGCGCGCAAGTGGGTCATGTGTTGAACCGTCAGATTTTGACGGGGATGGTGATATCGACTTATTTGTAGGAGGAAGGCTGGTGCCCGGAGCATATCCCACCGCACCAAGGAGTTATATCCTTGTTAATGACGGGCAGGGCAATTTTAAAGATGTGACCAAAGAAATAAACAAAGAAATTGAAAATACTGGAATGGTGACGGATGCGGTATGGACAGATTTCAATGGAGATGGAAAAGATGACCTAATTATCGTTGGGGAGTTTATGGGGGTAGAGATGTACCAGAATTCGGGGCAAGGTTCTTTTAAGATTGTCGAGGATGGGGAATTACAGGATTCCCAAGGATGGTGGAATACCATTAAAGAGGGCGACTTCGACCAAGATGGTGATATGGATTATATTATAGGGAACTTTGGACTGAACTCTCAATTGAAGGCCTCAATATCCGAGCCTGTAACCATATATTCAAAGGATTTCGATGATAACGGTTCCCTAGATCCCATTTTGTGTTCTTATATTCAGGGAGAGAGCTATCCGGTTTTTTCAAAAGATGACCTTTTGAGCCAGTTGGGCATGCTGAAAAGGAAATATGTAAATTATTCTGATTATGCGGATAAGAAAATTACCGATATTTTCGATCAAAAGGAACTTAAGGGGGCGGAAGTATTAAAGGCAACCAATTTTGCGACAAGTTATCTAGAGAATCTGGGGAATTCCAAGTTTCGTCTATCCGCCCTTCCCACAGAGGTGCAATTCTCCCCCATCCATGGGGTCCTTGTACGGGATTTCAATAAAGATGGCAAACTGGACATTCTTTTTGGGGGTAATTTCTTCGGATCACGTGTTAAATACGGGCGGTACGATGCAAACAAGGGGTTACTTCTTTTGGGAGAGGGAAATGGACAGTTCAAGGTGGTCGATAATATAAAAAGTGGTCTAAAGGTAGATGGTGAGGTAAGGGATATAATAGGCATTGCCGCCGGGGATAATTCTGAATTGATCCTGTTGGGCATCAACAACGGGGAAATGGTAATTTATAAATGTAATTGATCGGTCCAAAACCCTACAAAAAATTAGGGCCGCAATGTTTTCCACGACTGCAAATCCAATCGCTGCACTTGGTTTGCACAAGGGTATCTTCTTTATGTGGCATTGCTCCCTTGAGCCAACAACTTCTCTTGGTGAGCATAACAATACCCAATGCCTTAAATGCCACTTTTGTAAATCATCACAATCTGACACAAATTTCAGATACAGGGGATTGATCGTTAAGAGGTTTGCAAGAATTGCAGTGTAAGTGGTGAACCCATAATAATATTTCAATAATTGACTTACTATAAGGGTCTGTAAATTAAACTCTGTCTGAGGTTTTAATTCCTCTGGGGCCGGCCCCAGAGGAATTGGCGTTTATGGACAGGGGTATCCTGTCTCCAAATTTAATAT
>CAXBDK010000006.1:0-278613 GCA_963974715.1 uncultured Sediminicola sp. | reverse complement strand
GGTGGTCTGGGCCTCCACGTTGTCGGGGATGCCGTCGTTGTCGCTGTCTATGTCCAACCGGTCCACATAGCCGTCACCGTCGCTGTCCACATCCACACCTCCGGGCATCTCCACCGTATCCAGTATCCCATCGTTGTCATCGTCTATGTCCACGCTATCGGGTACGCCATCGCCGTCCGTATCGGGCCCGCTGTTGTCGATCGGGTCCAGGTAATCGGGCGTGCCGTCACCGTCAGTATCGTCGTCCGTAGGGTCGCCGTCACCGTCCGCATCCTCATCCGGCGTATCGATCCCATCGCCGTCATCGTCAAGGTCCCGGTAGTTGACGTCCTCGGTGCCGTCCGTGTCGGGAAGGTCGTTGGCGGGGTCGTCGATCTCGTCGTTCACGTCGAAACCGTCGTCCACATCGCTTCCCTCGTACCCGTCGTCCAGTCCGTCGCCGTCCGTGTCCGTACCGCTCAGGGCCTGATCCGGGATACCGTCAAAGTTGAAGTCGTTCCCCTCGTTGTTGTCGGGCACAAGGTCGTCGTCGCTGTCACCGTCCAGATTGTCCACCGTGCCGTCGCCGTCCGTGTCCACCGGGGAAAGGCCCCCCGGAAGGTAGGCGCTGTTCAGCCCATCGTTGGAAAGGTAGGTGGCGGCATCGTCCGCATTGGGGGCCACGTACCCCGCGGTGGTCTGGGCCTCCACGTTGTCGGGGATGCCGTCGTTGTCGCTGTCTATGTCCCTATAATCAGGTGATGCATCCCCATCAGAATTTATAGGGATAATTCCGTTATATCCATATATATCGTCCAATCCATTTCTATTGCTATCCCTACCGGATGGTGGAACAAAACCATCCGTTTCTTGGCCTTCAAGGTTATCCAATATCCCGTCATTATCAGAATCTATATCCCTAAAGTCAGGAACCCCATCCCCATCCGTATCGATTATCGTCAATCCTGCCTCATAAGCATCATCGATATCATTTTTATTATTATCCCCAATGGGGGGTAAATAACCAGTGGAAGTCTGTGCTTCCACTTTATCCTTTATACCATCCCCATCAGAATCAAAATCCCTAAAGTCGGGATATTCATCACTATCGGAATTAACGGGAACGATACCAAAGCCATAGGATCCCTCATAGGCATCATCCAATCCATTTTGATTGGCATCAATGCCGGAAGGGGCCACATATGCAAGGAAAGATTGTGCTTCAATATTGTCCCGTATGCCATCAATATCGGAATCCACGTCCAGATAGTCCGGGATAAAACCATTATCGGAGTTAATAGGGGTTATTCCAAAGCCATAAGATCCCTCATAGGCATCATCCAATCCATTTTGATTGGCATCAACACCCGTGGGGGCCACATAGCCCAAGGTAGATTGTGCCTCCACATTGTCCAAGATCCCATCCCCATCGGAATCAATATCCAAATAATTGGGTATGCCATCCCCATCGGTATCCGTAGGATCAGTGGTATGATCATTGTCCCCATCCAAATTGGCATCTTCCATCGAATCCAAAATCCCATCATCATCGTCATCAAGATCGTAATTATCCACATTTTCCAATATGGGCCCATGGGAAAAATTGATGACCGGATAGGCTGGATTTGACAGCGTGCCGAACAATAGGCAAAACACCCCGGGCAGAAAACACGTGGATGCATTTTTATTTTTAAATATACTATATGTAAAAATCCCCATAAGTGTCAGTAATTAGGTTTTACCAGCACCATGGCATATAATAAATTATTCGTGTGTAAGAAGTTAGGGGCATTCTTAAAACGAAACGCAAGATATATCTAAAATTCCGTTCATCAAATTGTTTAAAAGACAATCGATCCCAAAATCTTTATACAACAATAATAATCGTTGAAGCGTATTGGATACGCAAAAAAAACCGACTATGAATACATAGTCCCAAACTCCCAAAACCTCTCAGAATTTCTATTTTATTTCACCTAGTCCAACTTTATAAAAATCCGATCAGGTAGCCCATTGTTTCCGATCGGAAACCTATTCTTAAATAAATTCCTTTTTTCTTCTTGGTACCAAGCGATTTATTTGCTGTATTTTTGCAGAAATTTTCTCCATGAGTTTTGAAAAGGAAATACAGCGACGAAGGACCTTTGGAATCATCTCCCACCCAGATGCCGGCAAGACCACTTTAACGGAAAAATTGCTATTGTTCGGGGGTGCTATCCAAGAAGCGGGTGCCGTTAAAAACAACAAGATCAAGAAGACGGCGACCAGCGATTTCATGGAAATTGAAAAACAGCGGGGCATCTCGGTCGCTACTTCAGTACTTGCATTTATCTATAGGGACAAAAAAATAAATATTCTGGATACCCCAGGGCATAAGGACTTTGCGGAGGATACCTTTAGGACCCTGACCGCAGTGGACAGCGTAATCGTGGTCATCGATGTGGCCAAAGGGGTTGAGGAACAGACAGAAAAACTGGTGGAGGTCTGTAGGATGCGCAACATCCCAATGCTGGTCTTTATCAATAAAATGGACCGAGAGGGCAAGGATGCCTTTGATCTACTGGACGAGGTGGAGCAAAAGCTGGGACTTACCGTAACTCCCTTGAGTTTCCCCATCGGAATGGGATATGACTTTCAAGGAATCTACAACATCTATGAAAAGAATATCAACCTGTTTACAGGGGACAATAAAAAAAATATTGAGGATACCATAGCGTTCAATGACATTGAAAGCCCCGAGCTGGAAAAAATCATAGGCACCAAGGCCGCAGTGGAATTGCGCGACAACCTGGAGCTGGTAAAGGGGGTTTATCCACCCTTTGATAAGGAAGATTACCTAAAAGGGATGCTCCAACCCGTGTTTTTTGGGTCCGCACTGAACAATTTTGGGGTGAGGGAACTTCTGGATTGCTTTGTCGATATAGCCCCTACCCCAAGGCCCAAAATGGCGGAGGAACGATTGGTAATGGCCAATGAGCCCAACTGTACGGGTTTCGTATTTAAGATCCATGCCAATATGGACCCCAAGCACCGGGACCGTTTGGCCTTTATAAAAATTGTTTCGGGCACTTTTGAACGCAACAAACCCTATCTTCACGTAAGGCAGGGAAAAAACCTAAAATTTTCGAGTCCCAATGCTTTTTTTGCCGAAAAAAAGGAAATAGTGGATATCTCATATCCCGGCGATATAGTAGGGCTGCACGATACGGGCAACTTTAAGATCGGCGATACCCTTACGGAAGGAGAGATACTCCATTACAAAGGCATCCCGAGTTTTTCTCCTGAGCATTTCCGTTACATCAACAATGCGGACCCCATGAAGTCCAAGCAATTATACAAAGGGATCGATCAATTGATGGACGAAGGCGTCGCACAACTGTTCACCTTGGAAATCAATAACCGGAGGGTCATCGGTACCGTAGGCGCCCTCCAATTTGAGGTGATACAATATCGACTGGAACATGAATACGGGGCCAAGTGCACCTATGAGAACTTTCCGGTATATAAGGCATGTTGGGTACAGGCGGAAAATAAGAACAGTGAGGAATTCAAGGAATTCAAACGCGTAAAACAGAAATTCCTGGCCAAGGACAAACGCAACCAGTTGGTGTTTTTGGCAGATTCACCGTTTTCCCTGCAGATGACCCAGCAAAAATACCCCAGCGTTAAATTACATTTTACCTCCGAATTTGAATAGGTACAAATCAAGGTATAAAAAAACCCATGATCTTCATCATGGGTTTTTTATTATGCCTCTCCTGTAGGCCCAAAATTCATGGGTATGGGCGGTTGCTCATAATCCTTTATGGTACCATGGGCCTTTTCAAAACGGTTGACATTATCGTTCAGTGCCTTTAGGAACTTTTTGGCATGTTGGGGAGTAAGAACGATCCTACTCTTTACTTTTGCCTTGGGCGCCCCTGGCATCAGGCTGATAAAATCGACCACAAATTCAGAGACAGAATGGTTGATGATGGCCAAGTTGGAATAAATCCCCTCGGCCGTTTTTTCATCCAATTCTATATTGATCTGTTTTTGATTTTTATCGTCCATAAAACATTAAAATTTGAACTCTTCCTTACGGGCCATGATCTCATCGTACTCTTCCTTGGATCCTACAATGATGCTATCATAATCCCTCATACCGGTTCCTGCAGGAATCTTATGCCCTACGATCACATTTTCTTTCAGTCCTTCCAAAGTGTCCACTTTTCCAGCTACCGCCGCTTCGTTCAATACCTTGGTAGTTTCCTGGAAGGAAGCTGCGGATATAAACGATTTGGTCTGTAGGGAAGCCCTGGTGATACCTTGGAGTATCGGTGTTGCGGTAGCAGCGACCGCATCCCTTGCGGTCACCAGATTTTTATCGCCCCTGCGCAATAGCGAATTTTCATCCCTAAGCTCACGTGCGGTAATGATCTGTCCAGGTTTCAGGTTTTCCGAGTCCCCGGCATCAACAACCACCTTTTTACCGAAGATCTCATCATTTTCTATGATAAAATCATCTTTATGGGCCAATTGGTTCTCCAAGAAGATGGTATCCCCTTGATCTTGGATACGTACTTTACGCATCATCTGACGAACGACAACCTCAAAATGTTTATCGTTTATCTTCACGCCCTGAAGACGGTATACTTCCTGTACCTCGTTCACCAAATATTGTTGAACGGCAGACGGTCCTTTGATCGCCAGGATATCCTCTGGGGTTATGGAACCATCCGACAATGGCATTCCCGCACGTACATAATCGTTTTCCTGTACCAAGATCTGGTTGGACAGTTTTACCAGGTATTTCTTCACCTCGCCCAATTTGGATTCGATGATGATCTCCCTGTTGCCCCTTTTGATCTTTCCGAAGGATACTACACCATCGATCTCGGATACGACCGCAGGATTGGACGGGTTACGTGCCTCGAACAATTCGGTAACCCTAGGAAGACCACCGGTAATATCGCCGGATTTGGCCGACTTACGCGGTATTTTCACCAAAATCTTACCTTCCTTGATCTTGTCCCCGTTATCTACCATAAGGTGTGATCCTACAGGAAGGTTATAGGAACGAAGTACTTCATCGTTATTGTTCTTGATCAACAAGGTAGGTATAAGCCTCTTGTTCCTTGACTCGGAAATTACCTTTTCTTGGAAACCTGTCTGCTCATCTATTTCTACCTGATAGGTAACCCCTTGCTCTATATTCTCATATGCGATCTTACCGGGGAATTCCGAAACGATGACCCCGTTGTATGGATCCCACTGACAGATAACTTGACCTTTTTCCACCTTGGCGCCGTTCTTAATGAACAGTTGCGAACCGTAAGGAATGTTATTGGTACTAAGGGTGATCCCTGTCTTTACATCCACTATCTTAAGTTCCGAGGTCCTTGAAATGACCGTCTCCACTTTTTTGCCTTCGCCATCTTCCCCGATAACGGTCCTAAGATCTTCGATCTCGGCAATTCCGCCGAATTTGGCTTCCAGTTTACTGTCCTCGGAAATGTTCCCTGCAATACCCCCTACGTGGAAAGTACGCAACGTTAACTGTGTACCAGGTTCCCCAATGGATTGGGCGGCAACAACACCAACGGCTTCGCCCCTCTGCACCATTTTATTGGTGGAAAGGTTCCTTCCGTAACATTTGCCACAGATTCCCTTTTGGGCTTCGCATGTCAATGCCGAGCGCACTTCCACTTTTTCGATGGGCGATGCCTCTATCTTCTTGACATCCGCCTCCAAGATTTCCTGTCCTGCCCTTAGCAACATTTCTTCGGTCATTGGGTTGTAGACATCGTGAAGGGCCACCCTTCCCAAAATCCGTTCCCCAAGACTTTCAACTATTTCCTCGTTCTTCTTCAAAGCCTCGACCTCTATACCCCTTAAGGTACCGCAATCTTCGGTATTGATGATGACATCTTGGGACACATCCACCAATCGACGCGTAAGGTAACCTGCATCCGCCGTTTTAAGGGCGGTATCGGCCAGCCCCTTACGGGCACCGTGGGTAGAGATAAAGTATTCCAAAATGGACAGACCTTCCTTAAAGTTGGAAAGGATCGGGTTTTCAATGATCTCCCCACCACCGGCTGTCGATTTTTTCGGCTTGGCCATTAATCCACGCATTCCGGTAAGCTGACGGATCTGCTCTTTGGAACCCCTTGCCCCGGAATCCAACATCATATACACCGAGTTGAACCCTTGCTGGTCCTCACGGATACGTTTCATCGCCAATTCGGTCAGCATGGCATTGGTAGATGTCCATACGTCGATAACTTGGTTGTAACGCTCGTTATTGGTGATCAGACCCATATTATAGTTGGCCATGATACCTTCAACCTGTGCGTTTGCGTCGGCGATCATCTCGTGTTTCTCCGGTGGGATAATGATATCCCCAAGGCTAAAGGAAAGACCGCCCCTAAAGGCAAACTCATATCCCATGGTCTTGATCTTGTCCAAGAAATCGGCCGAAGTTGGCACATCGGTAAGACGCAGGATCGTTCCGATGATATCCCTCAGGGATTTTTTGTTCAAAACCTCGTTTACATAACCCGCTTTTTCCGGTACCACCATATTGAAGAGTACCCTTCCCACTGTGGTAGGTATGATCTTGAACACAAGTTCCCCTTCCTCATTGAAATCTTTGGTACGTACCTTTATTCCAGCATTCAGGTCCACTTTGCCCTCGTTAAAAGCGATCACGACCTCCTCTGAGGAATAAAAAGTGATCCCTTCTCCCTTAACATGGACTTCTGGGGTGGATTTACGCTCCTTGGTCATATAATAAAGGCCCAAGACCATATCCTGTGAAGGAACGGTAATCGGTGAACCGTTTGCAGGGTTCAGAATGTTGTGCGAGGCCAACATCAACAATTGGCATTCCAATATCGCCTCTGGGCCCAATGGCAGGTGCACCGCCATTTGGTCACCATCGAAATCCGCGTTGAAAGCCGTACACACCAATGGGTGCAGGCGAATCGCCTTTCCTTCGATCAATTTAGGCTGGAATGCCTGTATTCCCAAGCGGTGCAAGGTAGGGGCCCGGTTCAGAAGAACAGGATGTCCCTTTAATACGTTCTCCAGAATATCCCAAACTACGGGCTCTTTTTTATCGATGATCTTTTTGGCCGATTTGACCGTCTTTACAATTCCCCTTTCGATCAATTTCCTGATCACAAACGGTTTATAAAGTTCCGCGGCCATATCCTTTGGAAGTCCGCATTCGAACAATCTCATTTCCGGACCTACGACGATTACCGAACGGGCAGAGTAATCCACACGTTTCCCCAAAAGGTTCTGACGGAAACGTCCCTGTTTTCCCTTTAGGGAATCGGAAAGTGATTTTAACGGCCTGTTTGATTCGGTCTTAACGGCGGACGCCTTACGGGTATTGTCGAACAGGGAATCCACGGATTCCTGCAGCATACGTTTCTCATTTCGAAGGATCACCTCGGGGGCCTTGATCTCTACCAATCTTTTAAGACGGTTGTTCCTGATGATCACCCTTCTGTACAGATCATTAAGGTCGGAGGTCGCAAAACGGCCACCATCCAAAGGCACCAACGGCCTAAGTTCGGGCGGGATCACGGGAATTACCTTCATGATCATCCATTCGGGCCTATTTTCCCTATTTTCCTGTGATTCCCTAAGCGATTCAACTACCTGAAGCCTTTTAAGGGCCTCTGTTTTGCGCTGTTTTGAGGTTTCCGTATTGGCTTTGTGCCTCAACTCGTAGGAAAGCTCGTCCAAATCGATACGCGATAGGATATCTATAAGGCACTCCGCCCCCATTTTGGCAATGAACTTGTTGGGATCGGAATCTTCAAGGTACTGGTTCTCCACTGGAATGGATTCCAGGATATTCAAGTACTCCTCTTCGGTAAGGAAATCCATTTTTTGGATTTCCTCCCCATCGGGTCCTTTTGCAATACCAGGTTGGATCACCACATACCGTTCGTAATAGATGATCATATCCAATTTCTTGGAAGGCAGTCCCAAAAGATATCCTATCTTATTGGGCAAGGAACGGAAATACCAGATATGTGCCACGGGAACTACCAAATTGATATGTCCCACCCGGTCCCTACGAACCTTTTTCTCGGTAACCTCTACCCCACAACGGTCGCACACGATCCCGCGGTAACGAATCCTCTTATATTTTCCACAGGCAC
Organism: uncultured Sediminicola sp.; assembly: GCA_963974715.1. Lineage (GTDB taxonomy): Bacteria > Bacteroidota > Bacteroidia > Flavobacteriales > Flavobacteriaceae > Sediminicola. Next base: position 270,472 of record CAXBDK010000006.1, on the reverse strand, counting down.
ATTCGTAATCCTTAACGGGACCAAAAATACGCTCACAAAAAAGTCCGTCACGCTCAGGCTTGTGCGTCCTATAATTGATGGTCTCCGGCTTTAAAACTTCCCCTCTGGATTCAGCCAGAATAGATTCTGGAGAAGCCAAACCGATTGAAATTTTATCGAACCTCTTTATTGTGTTATTATCTTTTGTTCTAGCCATAACAATATGGTGATAGTAAATTAAATGTGTGTATTACAAATAGTGTTCAAGACCTATTATTCTTCCAATCTTATATCGAGGCCCAAACCTTTAAGTTCGTGCATCAGTACGTTGAAGGATTCCGGTAGTCCGGGCTCTGGCATTGTTTCGCCTTTTACGATCGATTCATATGTCTTGGCCCTTCCGATAACATCATCGGATTTTACCGTTAGTATCTCCCGTAAGGTTGCCGAGGCACCATAGGCTTCCAAGGCCCATACTTCCATTTCCCCAAAACGTTGTCCACCAAATTGTGCTTTTCCACCCAATGGTTGCTGCGTTATCAAAGAGTATGGCCCAATAGATCTGGCATGCATCTTATCGTCTACCATGTGTCCAAGTTTCAGCATATAGATCACCCCAACTGTCGCGGGTTGGTCAAAGCGCTGCCCGGTTCCACCATCGTAGAGATAGGTGTGGCCAAATCTAGGGATTCCGGCCTCGTCGGTAAAGGAATTGATCTGGTCCAAGGTGGCCCCATCAAAAATAGGGGTGGCATATTTCCTTCCCAATTTAAGACCTGCCCATCCAAGTACGGTTTCATATATCTGCCCGATGTTCATACGCGATGGCACCCCTAGCGGATTGAGAACGATGTCAACGGGTGTTCCATCCTCAAGGAACGGCATATCCTCATGACGGACGATCCTGGCCACAATACCTTTGTTCCCGTGACGTCCCGCCATTTTATCGCCTACTTTCAGTTTTCGTTTTTTGGCAACATATACCTTTGCCAATTTCATGATTCCCGCTGGAAGTTCATCCCCTACCGAAATAGTGAACTTGTCCCTTCTGAGATTCCCTTGAAGGTCGTTCAATTTGATCTTGTAATTGTGCAACAGATCGGCCACTAATGTATTGGTATCCTTGTCCGTGGTCCAACTTCCACCTACCAAGTGGGCAAAATCGTCCACCGAGTTCAACATCTTCATGGTGTACTTCTTGCCTTTTGGAAGTACTTCCTCCCCTAGGTCGTTCAATACCCCTTGGGAAGTCTTACCATTGATCAGGAAGAACAATTTGTCCACCAAAATGTCCTTCAACTGTTGGAACTTCACTTCATATTCCAGTTCCAATTTGGAGATGGCCTCCTTGTCCTCGGAACGCTTGCGCTTATCCTTTACGGAACGGGAGAACAATTTCTTGTCTATGACCACTCCCCTAAGGGATGGGGAAGCTTTAAGGGATGCATCCTTGACATCGCCTGCCTTGTCCCCAAAAATGGCCCGTAGCAATTTCTCCTCCGGCGTTGGATCGGATTCCCCTTTTGGGGTAATCTTTCCTATCAGGATATCACCGGGTTTTACCTCGGCCCCGATACGGATCATTCCGTACTCGTCCAGATCCTTGGTAGCTTCCTCGGATACGTTCGGAATATCATTGGTAAGCTCTTCGGCCCCCAATTTGGTATCCCTTACTTCCAACGAATATTCATCTATGTGTATGGAAGTGAAAATATCTTCCCTCACCACTTTTTCTGAAATTACGATGGCATCCTCAAAGTTGTACCCCTTCCATGGCATAAAGGCCACTTTCAGGTTTCTTCCCAAGGCCAGTTCGCCACTTTCGGTAGCGTACCCTTCGCATAGTACCTGCCCTTTATTCACCCTATCGCCCTTTTTTACAATGGGCTTTAGGTTGATGCTGGTACCTTGGTTGGTCTTTCTGAACTTGACAAGCTCATAGGTCTTGGAATCCTCTTCAAAGCTAACGGACCTTTCCTCTTCGGTCCTATCGTATTTGATGATGATTTTCTTGGCATCCACATATTCTATGACCCCATCTCCCTCCGCATTGATAAGTACCCTGGAGTCGGAGGCCACTTGGCGTTCCAGACCGGTACCCACAATAGGGGATTCGGGCTTCAACAATGGCACGGCCTGCCGCATCATGTTGGATCCCATCAAGGCCCTGTTGGCATCATCGTGCTCCAAAAAGGGGATCAAAGATGCCGAGATAGAGGCTATTTGATTGGGTGCCACATCCGTATAGTTCAATTCTGCCGGATCCACCACAGGGAAATCGCCTTCTTCCCTGGCGATCACTTTTTCATCCATAATGGTACCGTCCTCTTCCAAAGGTATGTTTGCCTGGGCAAATTTCATTCCTTCCTCCTCCTCGGCACTCAGGTACCCAAACTCCTTGGTGTTCACTTTTCCGTTATCGACTTTGCGATAGGGCGTCTCCAAGAATCCCATGGAGTTCACCTTGGCAAATACCGCAAGGGATGAAATAAGACCGATGTTCGGTCCTTCAGGTGTTTCAATGGGGCACAACCTTCCATAATGGGTATAGTGTACGTCCCTTACCTCAAATCCCGCACGTTCCCTTGATAGTCCACCTGGTCCCAGAGCGGACAGCCTCCTCTTGTGCGTGATCTCCGCCAATGGGTTGGTCTGGTCCATAAACTGTGACAACTGATTGGTCCCAAAAAAGGAATTGATCACAGAGGACAGGGTCTTTGCATTAATGAGGTCTATGGGTGTAAACACTTCATTGTCCCTCACGTTCATACGCTCACGGATGGTCCTGGCCATTCTGGAAAGTCCCACACCGAACTGTTGTGACAATTGTTCCCCAACGGTCCTGACACGTCTGTTGGAAAGGTGGTCGATATCATCGATTTCCGCCTTGGAGTTGATCAGTTCGATCAAGTACTTTATAATGGTGATGATATCTTCCTTGGTAAGGACCAGTTTGTCCATACCAATGTCCAGCTGTAATTTTTTGTTCATCCTATAACGGCCTACCTCTCCTAGGTTGTACCGTTGATCGGAAAAGAACAGTTTATCTATGATACCACGGGCCGTTTCCTCATCGGGCGGCTCCGCGTTACGAAGTTGTCTGTATATATGTTCCACCGCTTCCTTCTCGGAATTGGTCGGATCTTTCTGTAGGGTATTGTGAATAATGGAGTAATCGGACTGTGCGTTGTTCTCCTTGTGCAAAAGGATCGTCTTTACATCGGCCTCGATGATCTCGTTTATATGCTCCTTCTCCAATATAGTGTCCCTGTCCAAGATGATCTCGTTTCTTTCGATGGACACCACCTCACCTGTATCCTCATCCACAAAATCCTCGTGCCATGTATTGAGTACCCTCGCCGCCAATTTACGGCCAAGCACTTTTTTAAGGCCTGCATTTGAAACCTTCACTTCCTCGGAAAGGTCGAATATCTCAAGGATATCCTTATCCCTTTCAAAACCGATGGCCCTGAAAAGGGTCGTAACGGGCAATTTTTTCTTTCGATCGATATAGGCATACATCACGCCATTGATATCGGTGGCGAATTCGATCCATGATCCCTTGAAGGGGATTACCCTGGCCGAATATAATTTGGTTCCGTTCGCATGGAAGGATTGTCCAAAGAAAACTCCCGGTGAACGGTGCAATTGCGAAACCACTACACGTTCCGCTCCATTGATGACAAAGGTACCACTAGGGGTCATATAGGGAATTGTACCTAGATATACGTCCTGTACGATGGTTTCAAAATCTTCATGTTCCGGATCGGTGCAGTAAAGTTTTAAACGTGCCTTAAGCGGCACACTGTAGGTAAGACCCCGCTCTATACACTCCTGAATGGAATATCTGGGCGGATCTATAAAATAATCAAGAAATTCCAATACAAATTGGTTACGGGTATCCGTGATTGGAAAATTTTCCATGAAGGTATTATAAAGCCCTTCATTGCCCCTCTCATCCGATTTAGTCTCAAGTTGAAAAAAATCTTGAAAAGATTTGATCTGAATGTCCAAGAAATCCGGATAGTCCGGTATGTTCTTAGCGGATGCGAAACTTATTCTTTCAGTTTGTTTTGTAAACATCAATGGACAAAGTTTTTATTGTGAATACTAAGGTGGGTAGTATATGTCCTTATATACAACATATATAAAAGAGTTTAGGTCTAGCCACCAAAACGGTGGAAAGACCTAAACCAAAATAGTATGGTTGTCGCTATTATTTAAGCTCAACTTCCGCTCCTGCTTCTTCCAATGATTTAAGAATTCCTTCGGCCTCATCTTTAGAGATACCTTCCTTAATAGCTTTTGGTGCGCTATCAACGATATCTTTCGCTTCTTTCAATCCCAAACCGGTCAATTCCTTCACCAATTTAACGACTGCCAATTTAGAAGCTCCAGCGGCTTTCAAAATAACATCAAATTCGGTCTTTTCCTCAACGGCCTCACCACTATCGGCGGCACCGCCACCAGCGGCTACGGCAACTGCAGCAGCAGCGGGCTCGATACCATATTCTTCTTTTAGTATAGCAGCTAACTCATTTACTTCCTTTACGGTCAAGTTAACCAATTGTTCTGCGAAATCTTTTAAATCTGCCATTTTTCTATCGTTTAATAAAATTTTAAAATATAATTGTTTTTAGTGCGTACGTATTATTTTTCGGATAAGGTCTTAAGGATACCTGCCAATTTGCCACCACCGGACTTAAGTCCAGATATAACATTTTTAGCGGGCGATTGGAGCAATCCGATAACTTCTCCGATCATTTCTTCCTTGGACTTGATATTGATAAGGGCATCCAGGGTATCATCACCAATATACACGGCCTCTTCTATAAAGGCGCCCTTTAACAAAGGTTTGGTAGTCTTCTTCCTGAAGGTCTTTATCAATTTTGCGGGTGCATTTCCTATTTCGGAATACAGGATGGAGGTATTGCCCACCAAAACCCCTGAAAGGTCCCCGAAATCCTTGTCCGATGCTTCCATTGCTTTTGCGAGCAATGTATTCTTTACGACCGCAAGTTTAATGTTTGCCTTAAAACAGGCCCTCCTCAAATCCGAAGTCGAGGAAGCGTCCATACCGGAAATATCCGCCAAATAGATAACGGGATTGCTACCCAACTGTACGGTAAGATCCTGTATAACCTCCAATTTTTCTTTTCTTGTCATAATAAAAACTTTAAACTACGGTTATACTGCTTTTGGGTCCAATTGCACACTTGGGCTCATGGTACTGGACAGGTAGATGGTCTTCATATAGACACCTTTGGCCGCTGTTGGCTTCAACTTGACCAACGTATCCAAAAGTTCCTTGGCATTTTCCGCCAGCTTCTCCGGGGAAAAGGAAACTTTTCCGACCGCTGCATGTACAATGCCCGTTTTATCGACCCTAAAATCGATCTTACCAGCCTTCACTTCCGCAACAGCTTTGGCAACATCCATGGTTACCGTACCTGTCTTGGGGTTTGGCATTAGGCCCCTTGGTCCCAAAATCCTACCGAGCGGTCCCAATTTCCCCATGACACTTGGCATGGTTATGATCACGTCCACATCGGTCCAACCGTTTTTGATCTTATCCAAATATTCATCCAATCCAACGAAGTCGGCTCCGGCCTCTTGGGCCTCGGCTTCCTTGTCCGGGGTTACCAGGGCAAGGACCTTTACATCCTTTCCGGTTCCGTGAGGAAGGGTAACAACCCCACGTACCATTTGGTTCGCTTTCCTTGGATCCACACCCAAGCGTACAGCGATATCCACTGATGCATCAAATTTTACGTTGGTTATTTCTTTTACCAAAGCGGACCCCTCTGCCAAAGAATACAGCTTGTTCCTATCCACTTTGGAAAGGGCTTCCTTATGCTTTTTTGTTAATTTTGCCATTTCTAAATTGCTTTATAAGATTTTAAAAAGGTTTGGTACCCGAAACCTTCAGACCCATAGATCTTGCCGTACCGGCGACCATACTGATGGCCGATTCAACGGTAAAGGCGTTAAGATCCACCATTTTGTCCTCGGCAATGGTCTTGATCTGTTCCCAGCTCACACTTGCCACTTTGTTCCTGTTAGGTTCGCCAGATCCCTTTTTAATCTTAGCCGCTTCCATAAGTTGAATTGCCGCTGGCGGTGTCTTAACGACGAAGTCGAACGACTTGTCCTTATATACGGTGATAGCAACTGGCAATACTTTGCCCGGTTTATCCTGTGTACGCGCGTTGAACTGCTTACAGAATTCCATGATGTTAACACCGGCAGCACCTAAAGCGGGTCCGACCGGTGGCGACGGATTCGCTGCACCTCCCCTAACTTGTAGTTTAACTACTTTACTTACTTCTTTTGCCATTGTTTAGAATTAATTAAATTCAAATTGTGTCTATAGGAAGCAACACAACTTATATATATGTAACAAATACTATTTATACTTTTTCAACTTGCATATAACTCAGTTCAAGGGGGGTCTTCCTACCAAAAATCTTCACCATTACCTCCAACTTGCGTTTTTCTTCGTTGATTTTTTCCACGGTTCCGTTAAATCCGTTGAAAGGGCCATCAATGACCTTGATGGTTTCCCCGATTATGAACGGGATGGCCACGTTGTCCGTCGTAACTGCCAGTTCGTCCACTTTCCCGAGCATCCTGTTCACTTCAGACCTTCTCAAGGGCACGGGATCACCCCCTTTTGTCTCGCCCAAAAATCCGATCACATTGGTTATGGAACGGATAATATGGATCATTTCGCCCCCCAGATTGGCCTTGATCATAATATATCCGGGGAAATACACCCTTTCCTTATTGATCTTTTTACCGCTCCGCACCTGTACCACCTTTTCGGTAGGCACCAATACCTCTTCCAAATAATCGGAAAAACCCAATCTCGCAACCTCGGCTTCTATATATCCTTTTATTTTGTTTTCCTGACCGCTTACAGCCCTAACCACATACCACTTCTTTTCCAATACTTCTGACATAGATGTGTCTTAGTTTATTACTTTGTCGAAATACAATTTGATCAACTCCCCAAAGAGACTATCAACGCCCCATGTGGCCAGCGCGAACAAAATTGCGAAGACCGCCACGACCACCATTAAATTGGTAGATTCGGCCCTGGAGGGCAGGGTAACATTGTTTCTAAGTTCTTCTACGGATTCCTTTATATACGTCAACATGCTGCGAAAGATTTTTCTTAAGTTAAGGAGGTACCAAAGCTGATATACAGCGACCTTCCTGTGGATATGGCGGTGATTCTTTTACCGATCCCATTTATCGGGACCAACCCCTGCAACTGCCTTTGATCTACAAACGGGAAAATAAAAATCCCTTTACCACATTTGCACGGGAGGAGAGACTCGAACTCCCGACACCTGGTTTTGGAGACCAGTGCTCTACCAACTGAGCTACACCCGTTTATATTTGCACTGAAAGGTATCCCATTTTAGTAGGATACCCTCAGTGAAATAGTATCATCAATGTACTTAATCCAATATTTCGGTAACCTGACCCGCACCTACGGTCCTACCACCTTCACGGATGGCAAAACGAAGACCCACGTTCAAGGCTATCGGAGACAATAGATCAACAGTAATGGTAAGGTTGTCACCTGGCATTACCATCTCAACTCCCTCGGGAAGGTTGATGGTACCTGTTACATCGGTAGTCCTTACATAGAACTGTGGACGGTAGTTGTTATGGAAGGGAGTATGACGACCACCTTCTTCTTTTTTAAGGACATAAACCTCGGCCTTGAATTTAGCGTGTGGCTTAACGGAACCTGGCTTACAGATTACCATTCCCCTTTTGATCTGTGATTTATCGATACCCCTCAAAAGGATACCCACGTTGTCACCGGCCTCGCCCCTGTCCAATATCTTACGGAACATTTCAACACCGGTTACGGTAGAGTTCAATTTCTCGGCACCCATTCCGATGATCTCAACTGCATCACCTGTATTGGCAACACCTGTTTCGATACGCCCGGTAGCAACGGTACCACGACCTGTAATGGTGAAAACATCTTCAACAGGCATCAAGAAAGGCTTATCAACATCCCTTTGTGGCAATTCGATCCAACCATCAACGGCCTCCATCAAGGACATTACGGTATCGACCCATTTTTGCTCCCCGTTCAGTGCTCCCAAAGCGGAACCAGCGATTACGGGACCATTGTCACCATCGTATTCGTAGAAGGAAAGCAGTTCCCTGATCTCCATTTCAACCAATTCCAAAAGCTCCTCATCATCTACCATATCCACTTTGTTCATGAATACGACCATTCTTGGGATACCTACCTGACGTCCCAAAAGGATGTGCTCACGGGTCTGTGGCATTGGACCATCCGTAGCGGCAACCACCAAAATGGCTCCGTCCATCTGGGCGGCACCGGTAACCATGTTCTTAACGTAATCCGCGTGACCTGGACAATCCACGTGCGCATAGTGACGGTTCGCGGTTGAATATTCAACGTGGGAAGTGTTGATGGTAATACCCCTTTCCTTTTCCTCCGGAGCGTTATCGATAGAATCGAAACTTCTCATTTCAGAAAGCCCTGCATTCGCCAAAACGGTTGTAATAGCGGCAGTCAATGTAGTTTTACCGTGATCCACGTGTCCAATAGTACCTATATTTAAGTGCGGTTTGGAACGATCGAAAGTTTCCTTTGCCATGTTTAATGAATTTTAATCTTAGTTTATATTAGTGTACAAATTATACCTTAAATGAGCCAATGATGAGATTTGAACTCATGACCTCTTCCTTACCAAGGAAACGCTCTACCCCTGAGCTACACCGGCGTTTCTAAGTCTTCAGGCCAGTCAAAAGCCAAACTTTAAAACCGTGCCCTCTACCCAAAGCCTTTGGACGGGCCTCCAAAACAAACTACCCAGTCCGGGAACGGGAACCATGCCCCGATCCAATAATCCCAATCACATAAAGCCCCACCTAAGGAGCTATTTGTGATTAAAATTTTGAGCGGGAGACCGGGTTCGAACCGGCGACATTCAGCTTGGAAGGCTGACGCTCTACCAACTGAGCTACTCCCGCATTATAATTTTTAGGCAAACCTAAAAATTTATTTCATAATTTCAAAAACAAACGTGCCGTATTTTACACTAAGGCCCAAGGGCCTTAGTGGGGAGAGCAGGATTCGAACCTGCGAAGACGTAGTCAGCAGATTTACAGTCTGCCCTCGTTGGCCGCTTGAGTATCTCCCCAAACCATATTTTAAAGAACTTAAGAGCCGATAGAGGGACTCGAACCCACGACCTGCTGATTACAAATCAGCTGCTCTAGCCAGCTGAGCTACATCGGCCTTTCACCAACCTTTTTTGACACAAAAAAGTCCGCTATTTCTAACGGACTGCAAATGTATATGTTTTTTTAAATATTCAAAACATTTTTCCAATATTTTTACGCATCAAATGATATTTTGATCATCGTAAAATTGATCGGCACCCTTGTCAAGAGGTGCATACCTATACCATATGGACTTGTCCCCAAGTACTTACTCAATTTTTTGCCTTTAATTTTTGCTTATGGCGCACCAACTTTCGCTCCAATGAACTGGAAGCCATGTCCACAGCTTCCTCAAACGACCTGCACTGCTTTTTAATAATGTACTCCTCTTTTGGTACATGCACCTTTATCTCGGCAATTTTGTTCTCCTTGGCACTGGAATTCCCCAGTTTAAGGTACACATCCGAACAGATGATGCGGTCATGGAAATGCTCCAACTTGTCCAATCTGGAATGGACAAAATTGATCAGCTTGGCCCCTGCGTTGAAATTAACGGATTGAAGATGTACTTTCATATGCTTGCATTTTAAAAGGTTTCGCTAACGGATGTAAAGAACACTGTATTATTTTCCGCTTCTTGGATGTGCAGCGGAATGCACTTTCTTTAGCTCGGCGATACTGTTGTGCGTATAGACCTGTGTGGAAGCCAGGCTGCTATGGCCCAAAAGTTCCTTCACCGAATTCAGGTCCGCCCCTTTGTTCACCAAGTGCGTGGCGAAGGTATGCCGCAATATGTGCGGACTCTTTTTCACCTTCGAGGACACCTCCCCAAGATACTTATTTACAATCCTATACACAAGGTTTTCGTACATTTTCTTACCGGATTCCAACAAAAAAACGTACTTGTCATCCACTATGTTTTCCAACGTTCCCCGATGGGCAAGGTATTGCTCCAAAAGGGCAATAGTAGATCCGAGCAACGGAATCAACCGCTCTTTATTCCGTTTTCCCAGTACTTTGATCGTATGCGATTCCAAGTCCATGCCGCCCATTTTCAGCGCTATCAGCTCCGCCCTTCGGATACCGGTGGCGTACAGAAGTTCCAGTACCAGCTTATCCCTCCAACCTTCAAAATCATCCTTAAAATCCACCTGCGACAAAACCGCGTCCATTTCGGTCTCGGAAAAGGGAATCTCCAATTTTTTGGAAGTCTTCAGCGCCCTGTGCTTGGCCATGGGATGAAAGTCCAAAACCCCGGTACGCAACAAAAAGGAGTAATAGGCCTTTAGGGAGGCCATTTTTCGATTTATGGTCCTATTGGACACCTTGGAGTCCACCAAATGAACTATCCAACCCCTGATAAGGGCATAGGGTACGGACTCAAATTGCTGAAGACCGTGCCGGGCCGCACAAAAATCGCCCCATTCCCCCAAATCGGTGCCATATGCCGCAATGGTATTGGGAGAATAGTTCCTTTCCAAGGAAAGATATGATAAAAAGGCAGGTACGGACATTGGATCTATTAAGGGTTCCCCAATATAAAGATAACAATTTACGGGTTGGGATAGGAGCAAAAAAAAAGCAATCCCGCCAAAAGGCAGGATTGCTACTGTTCTTGATATAGGCCTACGGACTAGATTTCCTCTTGATCCCTAAGACCTTGAATATACTGTGCCTTTTGTATCTGGGCCCTGCGTACTACAGATGGCTTGTTGAACTGCTGGCGCTTTCTCAATTGGCGCATCGTTCCGGTCTTATCGAACTTGCGCTTAAAACGCTTCAGTGGCCTATCTATATTCTCTCCTTCTTTTATCGGTATAATTAACATTGGCTATAACCTCCTCTCTTTTGTGATTTTTAAGGTTGCAAATATAATGGGAAAAAATGGAAATGAAATAATTATTTCAAAATATTTCTCGCGATGACCACTTTTTGTATTTCCGTAGTCCCTTCCCCAATGGTGCACAGTTTTGAATCCCTATAAAACTTTTCCACGGGAAAATCCTTTGTATACCCATATCCCCCATGGATCTGCACTGCCTCATTGGCCACCCTTACACAGACTTCCGAAGCGAACATTTTGCTCATCGCCCCAAATTTGGTCATTTCCCTACCTTCATTTTTAAGGAAGGCCGCTTTGTGCAGTAGAAGTTCCGATGCCTCGATATCGGTTGCCATCTCTGCAAGTTTAAAGGATATGCCCTGAAATTTACTGATGGGTTTTCCAAATTGTATACGCTCCTTTGAATATTTCAGTGCGGCTTCATAGGCGCCTTTGGCTATTCCCAGGGAAAGGGCCCCTATGGAGATCCTTCCCCCGTCCAAAATTTTCATGGACTGGACAAAACCTTCGCCTACCTTACCCAATCTATTGGCATCCGGTACCCTGCAATTATCAAATACAAGCTCTGCGGTCTCACTGGCCCGCATGCCCAGTTTATTCTCTTTTTTGCCGCTACTGAAGCCCGGCGTGCCCTTTTCCACCACAAAGGAGGTCATCCCATGGCTATCGCCTTTTTCGCCCGTACGAACGATGACCACCGCAATGTCACCGCTCTTACCGTGGGTGATGAAATTTTTGGCCCCGTTCAGTATCCAGCAGTCACCGTCCTTTACGGCAGTGGTGCTCATCGCACCTGCATCGGAACCGGTATTGTGCTCTGTGAGCCCCCAAGCGCCGATCCATTCTGCCGTGGCCAGCTTAGGTATCCATTTCTGCTTTTGTACATCATTGCCAAAACTAAGTATATGATTGGTGCAAAGGGAGTTGTGTGCCGCAACGGACAAGCCAATGGAGGGGTCTACTTTGGAAATCTCCTCTATTATGGCGATATATTCATGGTACCCCAAACCCGAACCTCCCAGTTCCTGTGGGACCAAAACGCCCATAAAACCCATATCCCCGGCTTTCTTAAGGACCTCCACCGGAAAGGTCTGGGCCTCGTCCCATTCCATTACATAGGGCCTAATGTGCTGTTCGGCAAATTCCTTTGCCGACGCGGCCACCATGTTTTGGGTCTCGGTATAATCAAAACCCAATGTTGACAATGTTTCAGTTATCATTTTTAGCAATTTTTATAGGGACAAATATAATCCAATTCTATCAATCTTGTCCGTGGGAAAACCCTCAATATCCGCCAATTCCGTAAAATTGGAAATCCCGCCGTTCAATTCCCTGTACTGCACGATGGCCCGTGCCACCCTATTGGAAATATATACCAATTGTGAAATCTCAGTGGCACTTGCCTCGTTTATGGAAATTTTTGTCACTTCAGGGATGGTGAGCAATTTAAACTGTTCCAAGGCCCTTTGTGCGACCTCCGTATCCAATCCGTATACATCCATTAATTGTTCCGGTACCAAGAACCCCCCCAGTCGGTCCCTAAATTTTACGATTCTTACGGAAAGCACCTCCCCTATGCCACTGATTTCCCTTAATTGTTCGGCCGTGGCGGTATTCAGGTCCCGAAAAGCTTTGGGCGAAGTTTGGATAGCGGTTTCCCGTCCTCTTGGGTCGGCGTTCTTCCGTCGCACCCATTCCGGAAACTTGAAATAGGGGGAAAGCAGCCCCAATACGGAATCGGAAACCTTGGTGACCTCCTGAAAATCATCAGCTGAATTGACAAATCCGCCCTGTTGTCTGAAGAGGTGCAACCTATCTATCTGTTCCGTGGAAAGCCCCAACCGGTACCCCCTATAATCCGTAATATAATTGGGATTAAATGGAAAGACCTGAAGGGTATCGCGTTCCGTTCCCAGCTGCTTTAGTTGTTCCTCAAAATTGCGGTCCGGAAAAAAAGCCGGGGTTTCCGTTTGGGAAAGATAGGTCTTTACGGCCATAAGTACGATTTGGAAGACCACGATGGCGAGCAAGAAAAAAAAGATTCCGTTCCGTTCCTGTCCGTTGAAGCCAAAAGGGGATTTTCCTTTTCCCACCCTTTATGTTTTAGCTGTCTTCCCGATTCCCTTCCCCATCGTTATCCGTATAGGAATCCGGTTCCGGTTTGGGAGGTGTGGTAAGTACCTTATAAAAGAAATATGCCGCAAAGAATATGACTATTCCCTGTGAAAGTAACATGGTGATCAAAGCGGATGTGTTCATAATGTTGCCCTCCCTTCCCTTCTTCTTTTGTTAAAAGCCAAATATACTAAAAATGCTATTAAGACGAACAGGCCAAGCAACATGGCCCTGCCGATGTTCTTATAGAACACTTTATTGCTGAACGACCCTTGGGCGATCACATCCCCCGGACGGACCTTTTCCCCGACCTTGACCGTAGTTTTCTGATCGCCCGTAAAGGTGTATTCCCTTACATCGTTAAAGGATTCCTGAAAGGATTCCTCTTTGGCCCGGTCATATCGTTTCCTGGTATTTTCAAAAGAAAATAGGACACGTTGCGGACCGGCCTCCTCCACGGTCGCGACAGCAGTTCCGGAAGCATCAAAATTTTCGGCGTAGAACACTTCCGCAAAGGAACGCCGGTTATAGGTATCCCTGTGCACTATGGAATCTACCATGTTGGGAATACTGCTAAAAAAAACGGCCCCCAGCAACACGGGCGTCACAAACTTGATCACAAACCGGTACATGGTCGGAATCTTTATATCCGCACCGGTAGTTATTTCACGCCATCCTTTCTCCATTCCAAAGATCCAAGCGAAAAGAATCACCTCAAAAAAGGCAAATACCACTAGACTTACGGTGCCGCCCCAATAATCATAATCATCAAAAACACCTTCTTGAAAAAAGAAAACAGTGGGAAGGCCCATAAATAGCGCCAACAGCCCAAACGACCAAGCGCCCTTGGTCTGGTTCCACCCAAATTCGTCCCGCATAAACCCGATCCATGGGGTGCCCATCGCCAGGGAACTGGTGATGCCCGAAAAGAAAAGCAGCCCGAACCACATGACCCCGGCCACGGCGGCCAAAATAGGCCCCCATTGCTGGAATAGGTACGGCATGGTCTGAAAGGCCATTCCAAAACCGGCATTATTGATCACCCAATCCAAACCCAGATAACCGGCAGCGATCGGGATGACGATGGCACTACCGAGTACCACTTCCACAAATCCGTTCATAAAACCTGCGGAAACGGCGTTCAAGGCTATATCGTCCCTACTGTTTACATAAGAGGCATAACAGTGTATGGTGCCCATCCCCACGGATAGGGTAAAAAAGATCTGTCCGGCGGCGGCCAACCAAACTTTCGGACTTAAAAGGCTATCGAACTGTGGTGTCCATAAAAAATTAAGGCCATCCCATGCATTGGCGTCCGGAAATAGTTCGGAAGCCCCGCTCGTGCCCAAGGTATAGCCCCTTATGGCCAAGAACAGCCCAAATAATATCAACAAAGGCATCCCTATTTTTGCCACCTTTTCCACTCCGCCCAAGCCCTTGGAAAGTATAAAGGTATTGAGTGCCAAACACAGCACATAAAAAATGACCGCTTCATAGGGAATTCCGGTAGTACTCTGGGATATGTCCACATATGAGTTGAAGAACCCTGCCACTTCCGCTTGGGACATTTCCCCAAAGGTACCCACAATGGAGTGGTATACATAGGACATGGTCCATGACTCTATATAGGCATAATAGGCCACAATGGCCAAATTGGTAAAGATCCCGAAGACCCCAATGTATTTTAGGAGCCTTCCCTTTACCATCGAATCAAAAATATACGGGGTACTATGGTTTCCGAACTTGCCCCCGTACCTTCCGGAGGACCATTCAATAAACAACAATGGGATGCCCATCAAGAGAAAACATACCAAATAGGGAATGATGAACGCACCTCCCCCATTTTGGACCGCCTGAACGGGAAACCGAAGAAAATTCCCAAGGCCAACGGCATTGCCGGCCATTGCCAATATGAGACCCATTCTGGAACCCCATGAATCCGCAGATTTTGCCATAATTATGTCGGTAGGATTTACATTAATTTAATCTAGGGAAATATCGTAAATAAATCAATGTCCAAAACCGACAGATCAAAAAAAGAAATTCCCGACCGGGACCCATAAAAATATATGTTCAATAACCCGTTGTGCATTTTGATCTAGCATAAAAAAGTCGTGCAAACCTTCGGATGGCGGTGAATTGAATTGTCCATACATCAATTTATGGTGCACGACACCCGGTTCCCCTCTCAAAGGCACATGCCCGTCTTGACCGATATCGGGGCCATGGCCATCGACACCATGGCCGAATATCTTGGTACCGACAGGGAATGTGACCTTTTCAGAAAGCTTCCTAAGGACCTTTGCTCCCGTATGGAGCGAAGCGTTCACAATAGAAGGCTTTCAAGTTGTGCCGGTGCAGATCGTCACTTCTTTTTGAGGGAGTTTCATATTTATTTTCACGTGCTTTTATACGTGAGATACTCATTATAGATACATCATATATACGATATAGATACGCTATACATTCGGCATACATTCGGCATACATTCGGTATACATTCGGTATACATACGGCATACATACGGTATAGGTATGGTTTAAATAGGTAATATGTATAGAAATTATACTGTTTTTTACTTTTTTGGCAGAGACGTAAAATGGAATAGTATGGCACGTACCGGAAGTCCGTCATCCTTATGGGCACAGTGGGGGAGATCAATTTTTATGTGGATGATGGTATCAATGTGGCCCGCAGGGGAGGGGCGGGTTTTATTGGGCTTCCCAGGCGAGACTTTGTTATGGTCATAAGCTGCACGCTACTGTTCTTTATCGGGTGTCTTTGAAAGTAGGTACATACGTCCATATGTACCATTATCCCAAAGATATAAATGCCCAGCTCAGGGATCGTACCCTTATCGGGGACAGTATACCCATAGGCAGCATATCAATTGAACCTGCTAGAGACCTGTAGGATGGAGCTGGACGCCCCTATGCCGAACAACCAAAGAATTCCTTATATCCACGGAAAACCGAGTAAGAGAATGGAGAACCTGTTCCCACAGCTATGAGACCAGTTCATGATTAGAGGAAACCATTGGGAGTCCTTCGAGGGCTTTAAACAAGGGCGCTGTCCAACATATCGTTACTAACAATAGTACGGTACCTCAATTGACGATATCCAACAAGAATATCAGCAATATAAAATCAGCATTCATTAAAATGCAAAACGGGTGGTGAACAATCAATTGGCATAGGGAAAGGCAACTGTTCCCAAACTAAAATGGAGCCTAGTGTCGTGTCAACCCTACTTTGGCCATATTACAACAAGGGCATCCTATAAAAATAGGCTGCCCATACTACCAAAGAATATTGCGTCCGATTATTTCTTCTCCAACTGCCTTTTGAACAATTGGTTCGACTTTAATTTGGCCCAATATAGGTCCTTGTCCTTCTTTACCTCGCCCGACATGATATAGAGACCAATTATGTTCGGAAAGGCCATGGCCAGGATCATCATATCGGAAAAGTCCAAAACTGCCCCCAAACTTACGGAAGCCCCGATGACCACAAATACCAAAAACAACATCTTATACACGAACTCCGTCTTTTTGCTTTTTCCGAAGAGGTAGGTCCACGCCCGCATACCGTAGTAGGACCATGAAATCATGGTGGAAAAGGCAAATAAAAACACCGCAAGGGCAAGAACATATGGAAACCATGAGATAACGCTACCAAAGGCATCGCTGGTCAGTTGGGCCCCGGCCATGCCCTCCACTTCGTGCATACCCGTAAAAATAAGTACCAAAGCGGTCAAGGTACATACCACAACGGTATCTATAAACGGCTCCAATAGCGCCACGAACCCTTCCGAAGGCGGATTATTGGTCTTGGCGGTACTGTGCGCGATCGCTGCCGAGCCAACGCCCGCTTCATTGGAGAAGGCCGCCCTTTGAAAACCGACAATGAGGACCCCCACTACCCCACCTTTGAGGGCACTTGGACTAAAGGCCCCATCCACAATGGCCGAAAATGCCGGCACTATGTTCTCTATGTTGATGATGATCACCGTTAAGGAAGCCAAAATATATACGGAAGCCATGATCGGCACCACCTTTCCGGTAACATTAGCGATACTGTTGATACCCCCTATAATGACCACACCCACCAAAATGGCAGTGATAATCCCAAACCAGAGTCCGTTGCCCTGCAATGCGGGAAACTGTCCGGCAAGCTGCTCAAAAGACTGGTTCGCCTGGAACATATTGCCCCCTCCAAAGGAAGCTCCTACCGCCAATACCGCGAACATGCCCGCCAACACTTTTCCAAATGCCTTTAGGTTGCGTTTCTCCAACCCATACCTTAAATAGTTCATGGGACCCCCGAACACACGGCCATCGGGCAAAATGTCCCTGTACTTTACCCCGAGGGTACATTCCACGAATTTCGAGGACATTCCCAAAAGGCCACAGACGATCATCCAAAATGTGGCGCCGGCACCACCAAGGGAAATAGCGACCCCTACACCTGCAATGTTTCCAAGCCCAACGGTTCCGGAAACGGCCGTGGCAAGGGCTTGAAAGTGCGTAACCTGTCCCGGTGCATCCGGATCGTCATACTTGCCCTTGGCGAGGTCAATGGCATGTCCGAAGCCCTTTATATTTACGAATCCCATTCGAATTGTAAAAAACAAGGCCCCAAGCACCAACCAGATAACGATAAAGGGGATCCCCTTTGTCTGGGGATCCCCGTTCGGATGTCTTATGATTTCTGGATTATCATATTTTATGGAAGCAAAATAATGGGCTCCCTGTTCAATGATATGTTCCTTGTTCTCGGAGTTGTAGATCACCCCGCCTTCCTTTACCAAATACTTTAATTTTCCGTCCACTGGCGACAACATGGTTTCGGTAACGCCACCGTTCCTCACCACCACTGCTACGGGATCCCCTTGCTTTACTTGGGCACCTTCCGGCTCCAACCACTTCTGAAGTATAAATTTATCGTTTATACCGGCTGTCCATCCCGGAGCGGCTATTCTTTTTACATCTGCGTAGATTACGGGGTCATAGATGCCGATAGCGGCAAATGGATCCCAGAAAAGTACAGATCCCAAGGCGCTCACGGCAGGTGTCATCGCTCCGTTGAAAACTTCGGTAACGGCCGATGTGCTTACTTTATATTCCTTCGTTACGGAAGCACCTTTGGAATCCGTGACCGTCACGGAATACGTGAGGCCTTCTGTGAGGCCCACGGACCTTGGGGATCCGAGAGGGGTATTCTGATTGCTCCATTTGTAGGTGTAGGGAGGTGTCCCGCCCAGAACCTGCAATTCTATCTCCCCATCATTGATGTGCTTCGAAGGGTTTACAATTTTCTCGTTTACAATAAGTTCCTGGGAGAATGCTGCCATACAGAACAGCATGAAAATGGCGGAAATATATTTCTTCATAAGAAATTATAGTTGGTATGATTTGATTATGCTCGGCAATATCCTAAAAATATTCTAGGCAATCAAGGATTTCAATTGAAATATCAACGATCAAGAGGCAACTTTGCCCTATTTTATTCAATTGGCCGTCCTTGCCGATGGCCACTTTGTGGATTTATCGATTCAGAGATCGAAAACCGAAGTCCTCTTGGTATAAAGAAGATCCTTTATCTTTAGCCAAAAGGCCAGAAAAAGGTAGAGGGCAAAGCCAAAGCCCAAGGTCACAAAGGTCAGATATATAAAACTTGTACGGACCACCCTGGCCCTAATGCCCAAACGTTCCGCAATTCGTCTGCAGACCTCAAATCCCCTTTTTTGAAGATAATATAATAGACGATAAAAGGCATCCATATGGTAAAATTACTTATTTCCTCCCAATAAACTGGCCCCAATGGCGCATTGGAGACATTTATTTTTGGTACAATATGCATTATAGAGCTGTAGTATCGCCTGACTCTCCAAGGCGCTACCGGCCGTTAGGCCCAATTTGTGGAAATGCGAGATAATGGCATTGTGCTCGGGTCCAACGTTGGCTATTAGATCATATATCCCGGTTGCCGCCTCCATGCCCCTATACCTTTCGTAACAGAACCTTATGGGCAGTAGGGTATTGATCACCAAAAGGTCCATAAATTTACGGGTCAGTTTCTTGACACTTTTACGTGATGGCTTCCCAAATGTAAAATGGGTATCCCAATAAGGACTTGCCCTTACCCCTAAAATCTTGTAAATGGATCCCAGATCGGAAGCTTCCATAAGCCTTCCGAACAAATTGGGCCGCAAATTATAGAGCGCCGCTGCCTGGGCCAAGCGGACGGTAGGAAAGTTGGAAGGCCTCAACTTAAAAAAATCGGGCCTTGGCAGGGATATATTGTTCAATTTGTATTTGACCGACAGGTAAGCGAACTCCTTCTTCAGGTGCAGGTAGTAGGTATCCATTACGGAACTGTCCTCCAATAGCCCTGCCATCCCCATCAATAGGCATTCCAATTGATGTTCCCTGCCCCTGATCTTTCGTACGATGCCAAAATCGATCTGTTCCGAAATCCCTAAAAAAGAGTCCCCGTTTATATTGGAACCAAACCCTTTGAGAAGCATATTAAAAAGAACTTTCTCCCAATCGTTATGGGATTTTTGCAGCAGTTCCATGATAAGCGTTGATTTCTGCTCCAATCGGCTTACATAAAGTCGCTCCAACCAATTGCCGACCACGAAACCGTCCACTTGCCCTATATCGCGCTCGCAGTTTATAAATTTCTTCCGATCATTGTTTAAGAGAGCACTATAGGATTGCAATAGTTTCTCCTGAATAAGGTCCTTGAGTTCCAAAGTAGGGATTTCCCTGTTGTCATTCCCAAAGACTACCGCATCGTCCTCCCAGACCACATGTAAAATTACACTGTCATAATTATCGTCCAGTTCATGGTGGTGCGCGTACCAATGTGAGGAGCGCAGATGGATCTCCACGTTACCCGCCCACAACTGTCCGTCTATTCGCAGCCGTGCGTTAAAGAAGTCGGGGCCTGCCAAAAGGTTGTGCCCACCTACATCGACAATTTCCAGGGGCAGGCCTTTGGTCGTCACCAACTTTTGTAAGGGGAGGCGTTTATATTTCCATATAAAATGCAGTAGGTCTTCTTGCATCCCCTAAAATAGGAAAAAACTTACAAAAACAAAACCAACTACATAAATATCAACCTATTGATCGACAAAAGGGACGAAAATTATTCCGCAACCTCTCCTTCCCATTGCATAAACCCGCCTTCAAGATTATAGGCATTTTTAAACCCTGCCTTTGCCATAAGGGCACATGCCTGCCCGCTCCTACTACCGGACCTGCAATACACATAATAGTTTTTGGATTTGTCCAGATCTTCCAGCGCATCCAAAAATCCCTGACCCATATAAATATCGATATTGGTGGCCCCGGGAATATACCCTTCCCCTACCTCTTCAGGGGTTCGCACGTCCAGAATAAACGCGTTCCCGTCCTGTTCCAATTGTTCGGTCCACTCCTCTTGTGATAAATTTGCCATACACTTTTTATTTGATCCCCAAAAATAGCGAATTTTTAAAAAAATCCCTTCATAAAAATCCAAACGAACCATACCATTCCACCCGTTCCGACGCAACCAACCGACTGGATTTACATCCCTAGGGAGCAATGACCGATTCCATGACCATGAAACATCAATTCCCATTGTTCGTATTTCCATTGCTTGGCAGCTTACTTTTTCTTTCCTGCTCATCCGACGATGAGCTGGCCTACCCAGATGATTTTGGAAGGAGTAAAACAGCATGGTCCCAATTTAAGGATTCATCCCATGATTCGTACCTTTATGTAGTGTCCGGAGGGTCCGTGTTTTCCACTTATGGTTGGAAGACCACTATTACAGTATCGAAAGGAACCGTAATCCGACGTGAATTTGCCTATGTCCCCCCTCCCGAACATATTCCCGCAGATCAGGTGGAATGGACCGAAAATAAAGACGAAATAAACAGTCACGAACATTCAAATGCCGCTGATGCCCTTACGCTTGCCGAAATATATATCAAAGCAGAAAAGGAGTGGTTGATCGATAGAAGCGGGGCAACGCAATACTTTGAAGCGGAGAACAATGGCCTGATATCGATTTGCGGATATGTGGAGGAGGGCTGTATGGACGACTGTTTTATCGGAATCAGGATCGAGAGCATTGAAGCCCTACACTGAACACGTTATTCCTTGTCCCTTCCCAAATACCCATCAAAGGATGTTCGGCAGACGGAGACTCCGCAGGCCCTCCGTACTTCTTTCCCGGCGCTCAATTATTTGTGGCATTTTCGTTAGTAGCGCCACAACTCCATTTTAACATAAATTTATGGCGGACCTTATTGTCAATCCCAAAAACAACCTTACATTTGTATATACAATTGTTGTAACGACATGAATGTAGAGGAAGTTATAAAGACCGATAAAAAGATTCCCTTGGAAAGCCGTACCCTGATCCACCTGAGCTTGGTCTGGAACAAGGCCAATGAGGTCATGGCCAACGCTCTCAAACCCTACGACGTATCCCTACAGCAATTTAACGTACTGCGCATCCTAAGGGGCCAAAAGGGGAAACCGGCCAACCTCTCCACCCTGAACGAACGTATGGTTACAAAAATGAGCAATACCACCCGTTTGGTGGACAAGCTCATTCTAAAGGGGTATGTTAAACGGGCCACATGCAAAAGTAACCGCAGAAAGGTGGAAATCCATATTACGGAAGCCGGTGAAAAGGCACTGTTGGATATGGATCGTGCCATACAGGGCTCGGAAAGGCAGATTGTGCGGAATTTTTCCACCGAGGAACTTAAGGACCTGAACCTTCTGATGGACAAATTTTAATTCTATTAAAGCCAAATAAACTATAGAGATGAGCAATTATATTGAAAATTTAAACTGGCGGTACGCCACCAAAAAATTCGACCCGTCCAAAAAAATATCCGGTGAAGATCTCGATATCCTCTTGGAAGCAATTTCCTTGAGCGCTTCTTCCTACGGACTGCAACCTTACAAGGTTTTGGTAATAACCGACCCCGAGATAAGAAAACAGTTGCGACCGGCCGCTTGGGGACAGCCACAGATCACGGACGCCTCCCACCTGATCGTCTTTGCCAACAAGTCCGATTTTGGAGCGGAACTGGTGGACGATTATATTGACAATGTGGTGAAGACCAGGGAAATTCCGGAAGAGAAACTTGAAGGATATGCCGACCTGATGAAGTCGAAACTACTACCGCTCCCCGAAGGAGCCAAAGCGCAATGGACCGCCAAACAGGCCTATATAGCAGTGGGAAATTTACTGTCCGCCGCCGCTTTTCTGCGTATCGACAGCTGTCCAATGGAAGGCTTCGATTCCGAAAAATTCAATGAAATACTTAAATTGGACGAAATTGGCCTAAATGCCTCAGTATTGGTTACCTTGGGCTATCGTTCCCAAGAGGACGAAACACAGCACCAAAAAAAGGTACGAAAGCCAAAAGACCTATTAATTACGCATATCTAAATACAAACAATTACAACAACTATTAATTTAAAATTGAAAAATCATGAAAAAAAATGTATCCAGCCTATTGTTCGCCATCGTATTTGGATCGGTCGCAACCGCATCCACTCCTGTTGATGGGGAGAAAAAAGAAGTAAAAATCCCAGAAAGCACCGTTACCTGGAAAGGGTACAAGGTTACCGGTTCCCATACGGGCACCATCGATCTTAAGGAAGGCTCCCTAGAATTTGAAGGGGACAAATTGATCGGCGGGGAATTTGTGGTAGATATGACCTCTTTGGTCTCCACCGACCTTGAAGGGGATTCCAAAGGAAAATTGGAAGGGCACCTTAAATCGGATGATTTCTTTGGTGTGGAGAGCAATCCAACCTCCAAATTGGTGTTCACCTCCGTAAAAGCGACCGGAAAGAATTCCTATGAAGTGAAGGGAGACCTTACCATTAAAGGGAAGACGAATCCCGTTACCTTTGATGTATCGGTTTATGGAAGCAAGGCTACCGCTACCTTAAAAGTAGATCGTTCCAAATTTGACGTAAAATACGGCTCTGGAAGTTTCTTTGACAATCTTGGAGACAAGACCATCTACGATGAATTTGATCTAGTTGTGGACCTTGCCTTCTAATTCTGTCAATAAAAATGTTTTAAACCTCACTTTTGTGGGGTTTTTTATTTTTTATGCAACAGTGGTTTGTATATTTCAATTTCATTCCTATCTTTGACTTAATGAACACAGGAAAAATAAATACTTGGTGGTGGAAAAACTTGCGGGAAATGTCGTGAGCAAAGCATCATTGTAGTAAAACCATACAAAGGCTTGTCATCACGACAAGCCTTTTTTTTATCGAACAAAAAGCATCCAGAAATGAAATACAAGCTGACGTCCAATTACAAAAAGATCCTGGCGGATACCATTACCCCGGTAAGCGTCTACCTGCGGATACGGGACAGGTTTCCCAATAGCATTTTATTGGAAAGTAGCGATTACCATGCCAACGACAATAGCTTCTCCTATATCTGCTGCAATCCCATCGCCTCCATAAAAATAGACGACGGGAGAATATATCAGCGTTTTCCCGATGGGAAACTGGAGGAAGCCCCCATTGATGGGGAAACCGATATTCCCATGGTGCTCCACAATTTCAGTCAGCTTTTCAGCGTGCCGGACAATGGGTTTAAATTCATCAACAACGGACTTTTTGGCTACATGGCCTATGATGCGGTACGGTACTTTGAGGACGTAAAGATCTCCCAAAAGGAAAATGGGGTACGAATTCCTGATATTTATTATGCGGTCTACCAGAACATCATAGCCATTAACCACTTTAAGAACGAGGCCTATATCTTTGCACACTGCCATCGAACCGAAAACAATATCCCGGAAATCGAACAGATCCTGAATACCAAGAACTTCACCACCTACAATTTTTCGAAGGAAGGTGAACCCTTATCAAACTTGGCGGACGGGGAATACAGGGAACAGGTGGCCTTGGCAAAAAAACACTGTCAGCGTGGGGATGTTTTTCAATTGGTACTGTCCAGGCGGTTCTCCCAAGCCTTTAAGGGCGACGAGTTCAACGTCTATAGGGCCCTCCGTTCCATCAACCCCTCGCCCTATCTTTTTTATTTTGATTATGGGGATTTCAAGATTTTTGGAAGTTCCCCAGAGGCACAATTGGTCGTAAAGGAGGGAAAGGCGGAAATCCACCCCATTGCAGGGACCTTTAAAAGGACGGGCAATGATGAAAAGGACGCCTTGCTTGCCAAACAGTTAAAGGGGGACGACAAAGAAAATAGCGAACATGTAATGCTGGTGGACCTCGCCAGAAATGACCT
This sequence comes from uncultured Sediminicola sp., assembly GCA_963974715.1. Lineage (GTDB taxonomy): Bacteria > Bacteroidota > Bacteroidia > Flavobacteriales > Flavobacteriaceae > Sediminicola. The sequence goes on along the minus strand of CAXBDK010000006.1, from coordinate 246,017 downwards.
TAGTAGACATGGCAATACGGTGCAGGTGGAAAATTATAGGGAGGTACAGTTCTTTTCCCATGTAATCCATTTGGTTTCGAAGGTCACCGGAACAAAGAAAAAGGACACCCCCACCATGAAGGTGGTGGCGGATACCTTTCCGGCCGGGACGCTCAGCGGGGCACCTAAACACATGGCAATGCAGCTCATTGAAAAGTATGAACGCACCAATAGGGGCTATTATGGTGGGGCCATTGGATTTATGGATTTTACCGGAAATTTTAACCATGCGATCATGATCCGGACCTTTCTCAGCAAAAACCACCAATTGCACTATCAGGCAGGAGCGGGACTGGTAGCGGCTTCCGATCCCGAAAACGAATTGCAGGAAACGTACAATAAACTGGGCGCCCTTACCAAGGCCTTGGAAATTGCCGAAACGATCTAGATACCCAAAATGAAATCCGCCAAGTGATGCATTTGGCACCTTACAGATGAAAAAAATACTTGTAATAGACAATTACGACAGCTTTACCTACAATCTGGTGCATTACCTAGAGGACCTGGATTGTACGGTAACGGTAAAAAGGAACGACCAGTTGGATCTGGAAGAGGCGGAGCCATTTGATGGTATCGTACTTTCACCAGGGCCGGGCATACCGGACGAGGCAGGCCTTTTAAAGGCGATCATTGCAAAATATGCCCCTTCAAAACCCATTTTTGGGGTCTGTCTGGGGCAACAGGCCATCGCCGAGGTCTTTGGGGGATCCCTCATTAACCTCGAAAAGGTGTACCATGGAATTGCCACCCCTATAACCGTTACCAAGGACGATCTATTGTTTAAAGGATTGCCGACCACCTTGGAAGTTGGACGGTACCATTCGTGGGTAGTGGATCCACGAATGCCCGCTGAACTGGAAGCGACGTCCATAGATGGGAACGGACAGATAATGTCCCTCAGGCATACGGTGTACGATATATATGCGGTACAGTTCCATCCAGAATCAGTACTGACCCCAGCAGGCAAGAGCATTTTAAAAAACTGGCTGGACCATATAAAATAATCCCCTCTTTAGGGGAGAATTTTCCAAGCATATCGAGCAAAGCGGCCATTGGACGAAACGGCCCGAAAAATCGGGCTTATCAGCAAAAAAATTCACTTCATGAAAGAAATATTAAATAGACTTATCAACCATGACGTCCTGTCCAAAGAGGATGCCAAACAGGTGTTGGCCAATATTACCAAAGGGGAATACAACCCGTCCCAGATATCGGCATTTCTAACGGTTTACATGATGCGCAGTGTTACCATAGCGGAACTGGAAGGGTTTAGGGACGCCTTGTTGGACCTTTGCCTTGCGGTGGACCTATCGGCCTATAACCCGATCGACCTCTGTGGAACGGGCGGGGACGGTAAGGACACCTTCAACATTTCCACCTTGGCCTCGTTTGTTACGGCAGGAGCGGGGGTGAATGTCACCAAACACGGCAACTATGGTGTTTCGTCCACGTGTGGCAGTAGCAATGTCATGGAATTCTTGGGGATCAAGTTCAGCAACGATCCCGGTTTTCTCGAAAAATGCTTGGAGAGCAGTGGCATCTGTGTGCTGCACGCACCGCTGTTCCATCCCGCAATGAAAAATGTGGCTCCCATAAGAAGGGAACTGGGGGTAAAGACATTTTTCAACATACTGGGCCCCATGGTAAACCCGGCCTTTCCCAAAAACCAGATCGTGGGGGTGTACAATCTGGAACTTGCAAGGATGTACGGGTACCTATATCAAAAGACCGATAAAAACTTTATGGTATTGCATGCATTGGATGGCTATGATGAGATTTCCCTTACCGGGAGCACCAAAACCATTTCAAACCAAACCGAAACCATGTTAAATCCCATCGATTTTGGCGTGGAAACGGTTCAACGGGCGGATATTGCGGGAGGCAACACCATAGAGGGATCTGCCCAGATTTTTTTGAACGTTTTACAGGGAAAAGGGACGACCGCACAGAACAATGTGGTCTGCGCCAACGCTGGAGTGGCCATCGCCACTGTTTTGGGCATCTCCCCAAGTGCGGGTTTTGAAAGGGCACAGGAATCACTAATGGCCGGAAAGGGACTTGCGGCTTTGAAAAAATTACAGCAACTGAGCGCCCAATAACCATATTAACGGCCTTTAATAGCATAAAAGATGAACATATTGGATAAGATAGTACGCGACAAACACCGGGAAATGGACCTTAAGAAGCAATTGGTTCCCATATCCCAATTGGAGGCGTCCGTACTTTTCCAAAAACCCACCGTATCCCTTTCCCGCCTCCTTAGGAACAGCGGTACCGGAATCATAGCCGAGCACAAGAGGCGTTCCCCGTCCAAAGCGGTGATCAACCACTCCCTAAGTGTTTTTGAAGTGGCCCTGGGCTACGAAAATGCAGGGGTCTGCGGGATGTCGGTACTAACGGACGGGAAATATTTCGGCGGATCGCTGGATGACCTCCTCTTGGCCAGGGCCGTGGTAAAAATGCCCCTTTTGCGGAAGGAATTTATCATAAACGAATATCAGATACTGGAAGCAAAGGCCTACGGGGCGGACTTGATCCTGCTGATCGCCGCCATCCTGACAAGGGAAGAGATAAAATCCCTTTCAGAATTTGCAAAAAGCCTGGGGTTGGAAGTGCTCTTGGAGGTACACGATCAAGCGGAACTGGAACGGTCGATCATGCCAAGCATTGATATGCTGGGCGTGAACAATAGGGACCTGAAAACCTTTTCCACAAGCTTGGAAATCAGTAGGCAGCTTTCCCAACTCATCCCTTCCGATTTTGTAAAGGTTTCCGAAAGCGGCATCGATACCCCGGAAGCCATTAAAGAGTTAAGGGAATATGGTTACAAAGGATTCCTAATAGGGGAAAATTTTATGAAAACGGAGAATCCGGGAAAAAGTGCCCAAGATTTTATCGGTAAACTTTTATAGGTCGGAAGATGAAAAACACCTCCGAAAAAAATACCGACGGGATTCATGAAGTACGGACCGACTCAATACGGTTAAAGGTATGTGGCATGAAATATCCGGAAAACATCCAGGCAGTGGCCGCCTTGGAACCGGACTACTTGGGTTTTATTTTCTGGGGCCCCTCCAAACGTTTTTATCAGGGAAATATTCCTGTCCTTTCCCCTTCCATTAAAAAGGTAGGCGTATTCGTGGATTCGTCCATATCGGAAATTGTGGATTTGGTGGAACGCCATGACCTATATGCAGTACAATTGCACGGCACCGAAAGTAGCCAGTTTTGTAGGTTATTGAAAGGGCATTTGGAAACCTTGGCACAAAGAAGGAACGGGAATTTGGACAGTACCGTAAAGATCATTAAGGTCTTTGGGGTGGACAGGAACTTTGACCTGGCCATATTGAACGAATTTGAGCCTGTGTGCGATTTTTATCTTTTCGATACCAAAGGACCTTTGCCAGGTGGTAACGGATATGGTTTTGATTGGGAGCTTTTAGAATCGTACAAGGGATCCAAACCCTTTTTTCTGAGCGGCGGGATCGGTCCGGAAGATGAAGTGAAATTAAAGAAGTTCCTGAGCAGTCCCGCTTCATTGCACTGTCACGCCCTGGATGTGAACAGTAAGTTTGAAGAACGGCCCGGGCTAAAGGATATTGAGTCGTTAAGAACATTTATAAAGAACCACCGTGGCGGATTCCGGTCCCCCAAGGCATAACCAATACCATACCCATGCAGCAATACAATGTAGACGAAAAAGGATATTACGGGGAATTTGGCGGGGCATATATTCCCGAGATGCTCTATCCCAATGTGGAAAATTTACGGCAAAACTACCTCAAAATAATGGCCGAACCTGCCTTTAAGAAAGAATTCGACCAGTTATTGAAGGATTATGTGGGACGTCCCTCCCCGTTATATTTTGCCAAACGGTTATCGGAACGTTACAATACCAAAATTTACCTAAAACGGGAGGACCTCAACCATACCGGCGCGCACAAGGTAAATAATACGATCGGGCAGATTTTGATGGCAAAGCGGTTGGGCAAGACCAGGATCATTGCGGAAACCGGCGCTGGTCAACACGGCGTGGCGACCGCAACGGTCTGTGCCCTGATGGGAATGGAATGCATTGTTTATATGGGAGCGGTGGATATTGGCCGTCAGGCCCCAAATGTGGCCCGAATGAAAATGTTGGGGGCCACGGTACGCCCGGCCCTTTCCGGAAGCAGGACCCTAAAGGATGCCACCAATGAGGCCATAAGGGACTGGATCAACAATCCGGTGGATACCCATTATATTATTGGCTCCGCCATTGGCCCACACCCCTATCCCGATATGGTGACCCGGTTTCAGGCCATCATTTCCGAAGAAATAAAATGGCAGTTAAAGGAAAAGGAAGGGAAGGAAAATCCGGACTTTGTAGTGGCCTGTATCGGAGGGGGCAGTAATGCCGCCGGGACTTTTTACCATTTTTTACATCAGGCGGAGGTGGGGATCATTGCCGTTGAGGCGGCCGGTAAGGGAATAGACTCGGGAGAAAGCGCCGCTACCTCGGTATTGGGGAAAGAGGGGATCATCCACGGTTGCAAAACACTTTTGATGCAAACCCTCGACGGGCAGATCACGGAACCTTATTCCATATCCGCCGGATTGGATTATCCCGGGGTAGGACCCATGCACGCCCACCTTTACCGAACAGGAAGGGCCGAGTTCATCGCCATCACCGATGATGCAGCCATGAAGGCAGGCCTGCAACTCTCCAAGTTGGAAGGAATCATCCCGGCAATAGAATCTTCCCATGCCTTTGCCATCTTGGAAACCAGGAAATTCAAGCCCACGGATGTAGTGGTGATCAATTTATCGGGGCGGGGGGACAAGGATCTGGACACGTATATCGACTACTTTAAATTGGCATAGTGCCCTGACCGCCACATCAGTGGCCTTACTTATAAATTAACATCATGAACAGAATACATACAAAGTTAGCGGAGCCCAAAAAATTGCTCTCCATCTATTTTACGGCCGGATTTCCGGCCTTGGAAGATACCGTTAAAATTATCCGCGATCTGGAATCCAATGGTGTGGACATGATCGAAATCGGGCTTCCCTTTAGCGATCCCCTTGCCGATGGTCCCACCATTCAGGAAAGTTCCACCCAAGCCCTAAAAAATGGCATGGGAACTGCCCTGCTTTTCGAGCAATTAAAGGATATTAGGGATACCGTGGCAATACCCCTTATCCTGATGGGCTATTTTAACCCTGTCCTGCAGTACGGCGTGGAAGCATTTTGCAAAAAGTGCGCAGAAGTCGGTATCGATGGCTTGATCCTTCCCGATCTTCCCCTGGATGTCTATCAAGAAAAATATGCCCATATCTTTCAACGGTATGGACTTATCAATATATTTTTGATCACCCCCCAGACCAGCGATGAACGTGTACAACAGATCGATGCGGCATCCAACGGATTTATCTACATGGTAAGCTCTGCAAGTGTTACCGGTTCTTCGAAAGGGTTCGGAAATGCCCAAGAGGCCTATTTTGAACGAATTGCGGCCATGGGACTTAAAAACCCGCAGGTCGTTGGTTTTGGGATCCATAATGCCGAAACCTTTGAACAGGCCACCAAAACTGCCCAAGGGGCGATCATCGGTTCTGCCTTTATCAAGGAACTGGAGCGCAAAGGGGTGGGTGGTATCACAAATTTCATAAGGTCGATAAGGCCTTGATGCCCTGTGCTTTTCCATAAAAAAAACCAAGGGACTATGCTGGGCCATGGGACCATACATAAATTTTCCGCTTCTACCATGGGCAACGCAGACGATATGGTGGCCTTACATACAGAATTATCGATGGAGAGGTACAGTAAGTTTTGATGACGAATTGGATATTTTTAAGGGCCAAAGGTGCGAATCACTAAAATTATCGCCCATTCAGAAAGTTTAAACGGTTCCATTAAAAACGTTTCACTAAATTTAGTGCTCGAATAGCACTTTCTTCCCAAATGAAAAAAAATCTTATTGCCCTGTGCCTGTTGGCCCCGATTCTGATATCGGCCCAAGAGGAATCACTTGTCAAATCCCAGGTAAGGCATTCCATTGATGAACTAAGGGATTTTGTATCGATTCCCAATGACGCCCTGGAACATGCCGATATCAACCGCAATCTCACATGGTTGACCAACAAATTCAATGAACGCGGCTTCAACACTTCCGTGCTGCCCACGGAGGGGGAGTCCCTTTTTTTTGCAGCCCTTCCCATGGAAGATCAAAAACCGACCCTTCTTTTCTATATGCACTTCGATGGGCAATCGGTGGACGCTTCCAAATGGGATCAGGCCGACCCTTATAAGGTGGTGTTAAAGGCTCCTGAGGGAGAAGGATGGAAAGAAGTTCCCTTTGAGGAACTCAATGCCGATATCGATTACAGTTGGAGGTTGTTCGGAAGATCTACTTCAGATGATAAAGGGCCCATCGTGATGTTCCTGAATGCCATAGATCTCCTGAAAAAAGAGAACAGGGCCATCCCCTATAATATTAAGGTGATTCTGGACAGTGAGGAGGAAAGGGGCAGCGTTCCCTTGGCAAAGGCGGTCAAACAGTATAACGAGCTCCTTAAGTCCGACTACCTCATCATTAATGACGGACCTTTGCACAGTTCCGGTAATCCCACCCTTGTCTTCGGATGCAGGGGGATCACCACGATGTCCCTTACCACCTACGGACCTGCGAAGGCGCAACATAGCGGCCATTATGGAAATTATGCCCCAAATCCCGCCTTTCTGTTGGCCCAATTGCTCTCCAGCATGAAGGACCCCAATGGAAAAGTGATAGTAGATGGCTTCTATAATGGCATCGATCTGGATGCCGCCACCATGGAAGTACTTAAAAAGGTGCCGGACAACGAGACCGAGATCAAACAGGACCTTCAGATAAAAACGGCCGACAAAGTAGGCGGATTCTACCAAGAATCACTGCAATATCCATCCTTGAACATCCGCGGTCTGGGATCGGCATGGATAGGGGAAAAGGCCAGGACCATCGTGCCCGAGAGTGCCACCGCGGAAATTGACATCCGCTTGGTGCCCGAAACCAAGGGCGATAACTTGATCGCTTTGGTAAAAAAACATATAGGCAAACAAGGTTTCCATATACTGGACAGGGTACCTACCAAAGAGGAACGTCTGGCACACGATAAGCTGGTGACCCTGACGCAAAGCGGGGTTACCGATGCTTTCAGGACCGATCTTTCACAGCCGTACGGACAGTTCCTGGAAAAGACCCTATCAGAGATCTTTTCGGAAGAAGTAGTGCGTATTAGGATCATGGGGGGTACCGTACCCATGGCCCCGTTCATTAATGAATTAAAAGTACCCGCTTTTATCGTTCCAATGGTAAATCCGGACAATAACCAGCACAGCCCCAATGAAAACCTTGAAATAGCCCAGATAGCCTACGGGATCAAGGCATTTTATGGGATTTTGGGTACATCCATGTAACCATATAGGGTGTTAACACTTTATAACAAAGGTTTATAGGATTCTTAACGGTGTTTTTGTCCTATTGTCATTATCTTGAGGATTAACCTCAAAAAGATAGATTATGGGAGTTATAGAAGATAAAAGATTAAAGAGAAAAGTAGAACAGACGAACCCCACCAATCCTACGGGGAAAACGGATATAAAGACAAACAAGTTCGATATAGACGAGAAAACCATTAAGAATCAGCAGAACAAGAAATAAGATCGATCGCCCGAAATAAGTGACGATCTTATGGGTTGGGGGCATTGTGTCGACGATGGGAGCACTCCTTAAAATTAAGGGCCTGGAATTGGGCCCCCACTATTAAAAAAATTGCTTATACTGAAGTGCCCGGAAATCAACAGTTGTGATTTCCGGGCACTTTTGCTTTAGGCGTTTATATTCGTCCAAGGCACCTACCGCCCGGTTGGCCGCCCCTGAAGGTGCTATGAGGGAAACCGTTCTTATTCTTCTGGACAAGTTCCCTTCCAAACTGTGGATCCCCGGCATCGTAAACTCGTGTATCCTTGGAACATTTGCACTTACTGCCCTTAAAGAAATTTGATGTTCCTTTAAGTGTTTCCTAAAGAAATATTCCGGGCCATTTTTGCTGTTCCCTCCAGTAAAGAGCAGGGTATCCACCTCCGAATATTCCTTTAGGATACCCAGAACGTCCCTTAATACGGTATTGCGCATGCCCACATCCGATGCATCCAGTTTTGTGCGTTCCGAGCTCACCACGATATCACAGATCCCGATTTTCCGTTCCTTCAGAAAATCCGTGCGCTGTCGAATGGCCCTTGCGGTAGTGGCATACTCCAGATCGAGCCCAAAAATCCGGTCCAAGATACGCCATAACTGTCCATCACGGCTTCCATAACAAAAATCGACATCGCCCTCCTTGAGTTCCCCCGTGGTAAACCTCGGAGGTGGCAAGGTTCCCACAATAAGTTTTCTTACCCCTTCAAAAAGAAAGGGGCCATAGGGATGTGTATGTAAAAATGGTTGCTGCATTGTAGCCCTTCGGAGATTTCCGGTTTATTTATCGCAAGGAAATTACCAGATCTCCGGAATTGACCAGGGACCCCCCTTCCAGTTGTATTTTATCCACTATACCTTCGGCCGTGGCCGTAACGGTGGTTTCCATTTTCATGGCCTCGATAATGAACAATGGTTGGTTCTTGCTTATTTCTTGGCCCGCTTTTACCAAGACCGTGGAAAGCAGGCCCTGTAACGGTGATCCTATCTGTCCGGGATCTTTCGCATCGGCTTTGATATTTTCCTCTTTCGTGGATTTTACGGAAGCATCCTTGACGATCACATTCCTCAATTGCCCGTTCACCTTAAAAAAGATGCTGACATTACCAGCTTCGTCCGGCACCCCTTTTAACATCAGCGAGACCAAAATGTTTTTGCCCCTGTCCAGTTCTACCATGATCTCTTCCCCTATATCCATTCCATAGAAGAAATTTTTGGTGGGTATATTTACTACGTTGCCAAATTTCACATGGTGTTCATATGCTTCGGTAAATACTTTTGGATAAAGTTTGTACGATAAAAAATCGGTCATCCTAAGGTCCCTGCCCATGCCTGCCGCGAACTGTTCCTGGAAGGCAGGAAATTCCGTTTCAAAATCTATGGGTTCCAAATGTGCATTGGGCCTTTGCGTATAGGGTTTTTCGTCCTTCAATACCATTTTCTGAAGCGCCTTTGGAAATCCACCCTCCGGTTGTCCAAGATCTCCCTTAAAAAAGCTGATGACCGATTGGGGAAAGGAAATGGAATCCCCTTTTTCCAAAATATCTTTGACCGTCAGACCGTTACCGATCATATATTGTGCCATATCCCCTACCACTTTTGAACTTGGGGTCACTTTTACGATATCGCCAAATAGTTGGTTTACTTCCCCGTACATTTGGGTCACTTCAGGAAATTTGTTCTCCAGTCCCAAAGCTATTGCCTGTCCCTTTAGGTTGGAATACTGCCCTCCCGGAATCTCATGGCGATATACCTCCCCCGTGCCGGATTTCAGTCCCGATTCAAAGGTATAATAGTAATTGCGCACGGTTTCCCAATAGTTGGAATATTCGGCCAACTTTACAGTGTCCATTTTATTTTCCCTTTCATGGAAACGGAGCATTTCTACCACCGAATTGAAATTTGGCTGTGACGTCAAGCCCGAAAGTCCGCCCAAGGCCACATCGATCACATCCACGCCCGCTTCCACGGCCTTCAGGTACATGGCCGCTTGGGTAGACGAAGTATCGTGCGTGTGCAAATGGATGGGTATGGATATCTCCGATTTCAGGGCCGAGATCAGTTCATGGGCCGCATAAGGTTTTAGGAGGCCGGCCATATCCTTGACACCCAAAATATGGGCCCCCGCATTTTCAATGTCCTTTGCAAGTTGAATATAGTATTTTAATGTGTATTTGTTCTTTGCGGGATCAAGGATATCCCCGGTGTAGCAGAGCGAACCCTCGGCAAGCCCCTTGGTCTTGGTACGTACATGTTCCAAACATGGGGCTATGGACTGCATCCAGTTTAGTGAGTCAAAGACCCGGAACACATCTACCCCGGATTCCCAGGACTGTTCCACAAATTTTTGGATCAGGTTGTCGGGATAGGCGGTATAGCCTACCCCATTGGATCCCCTCAACAGCATTTGCAACAGTACATTGGGCATGGCCTTTCTGAGCAGTTCCAAACGTTCCCATGGATTTTCGTGCAAAAAGCGGAGGCATACATCAAAAGTGGCACCTCCCCATACTTCCATACTAAAGATTTCCGGATGGTTCTTGGCATACCCTTCGGCCACCTTCATCATATCCACCGTCCGCATCCGCGTTGCCAAAAGACTTTGGTGGGCATCGCGCATGGTGGTATCCGTATAATGAATCCTTTTTTCCTGTTTCAACCATTGGGAAAATCGCTCTGGCCCCAGTTCCAGAAGCAGATCTTTGGTTCCCTTGGGATAGTGCATGTTTTTGGGAAATGACGGAATTTTCGGTTTTGAAAACAGATGGTCGGGATCTTTCTTTTTTACATCCGGGTTTCCGTTCACAATGGTTTCCCCAAGGAATTCCACCAATTTATTGGCACGGTTTCGCGGTTCCACAAAATGGAACAATTGGGGCTCGTTCTTTATAAAATTAACGGTTACCTTGCCTTCCCTAAAGGTGGGGTGTTTTAAGATGTTGTCCAGAAAGGCCATATTTGTCTGTACCCCCCTTATCCGAAACTCGGCCAAGGCCCTGCGCATTTTTCGACAGGACCCGTCAAGTGTCCTACTAATGGCGGAAACCTTTACCAGCATGGAATCGAAAAATGGGGATATGTTGACCCCTTGGTAGATACTGCCGGCATCCAGGCGTATTCCCAATCCGGAAGCACTTCTGTAGGTGGTCACCACCCCATAGTCCGGTTTAAAATCCTTGGATGGATCTTCGGTGGTGATCCTGCATTGCAGGGCATATCCGGTTACCTTTACCGCCCCTTGATCACCTATCTTTATCTGTTCGTCTGCTAGCCTATACCCGCCCGCCACAAATAACTGGGCCTTTACCAAATCTATGTTGGTGATCATTTCAGTAACCGTATGTTCTACCTGTATCCTGGGGTTGACCTCTATAAAGTAGATACTGCCGTCGGCATCCACCAAGAATTCGACCGTACCGATATTATTGTAGTCCACCGCCCTACAAATGGCAAGGGCATATTTATAGAGACTGTCCCTCGTGTTTTGGGAGAGGCCCAGGGATGGGGCAAATTCCACCACTTTTTGGTAACGGCGCTGTACGGAACAGTCCCTTTCATAAAGGTGCACCATATTTCCATGGTTATCCGCAACGATCTGTACCTCTATATGTTTCGGGTCTTCAACAAATTTTTCAAGGAAAACGGTATCGTCCCCAAAGGCATTAAGGGCTTCCCTTTTCGCTTCGGGAAATGATTTTTGCAGATCTTCAACGCTGCGGATCACCCGCATTCCCCTTCCCCCACCACCGGATGCCGCCTTCAACATAAGGGGATAACCGATCACATCGGCCTGTGCGAGGGCCACATCCACATTCACCAGTTCCTTGTCATTGCTTCGGATGATGGGTATGTTGTTGGCAACGGCCACTTTTTTTGCCGTTATCTTATCGCCCAACGACTTTAAAACAGATACTTTGGGGCCAATGAAGATGATGTTGTTATCCTCGCATTTTTGCGCAAAGGCCGGGTTTTCGGATAGAAATCCGTATCCAGGATGTATGGCGTCCACATTATTGTCCAAGGCAACCTTTATAAGCGCGTCCATATCCAGATAGGGCTTAAGGGGCTCATTGTCCTCCCCTATCTGGTAACATTCATCGGCCTTATAGCGGTGAAGGGAATACCGGTCCTCATACGTATAGACCCCTAAGGTCTTTACGCCGATCTCTACACAGGCCCGGAAGATGCGTATGGCTATCTCCCCGCGGTTGGCCACCATTACCTTTTTTATTTTCATAAGCGTTCCGATTTATGTTCCATTAAAATGGTGTCCCACAAACTCTTTGTCTTAGTTGTTCTTTAAAATTCCAGATCGCATTTTATAAAAGGATAAGGAAGAGGGACATGAAAATGGAAGATAGGGAAAATAGAAAACATATGGCGGCGATGAAGTCGCCAGGGGCAAAAATATTGCCATTCTAACAAGAAATCGCTAATTTTAGGGAAATATAACGTTTACACGATGGGAAAAGGAGATATAAAGACAAAAAGAGGGAAAATCGGGAACAAGTCCTATGGGGCCAGAAGAAAGCGAAAAATAAAGAGGAAGCCCACTATAGAGGAACGTATCCAAGTGGAGAAAAAGAAATGATCCTAATCCACCACAAAGTTCAATAGTACCTCCCCTTCTTCGGTAACATCCAGTTCGTAGGTATAAAAACCGGGTGTTAGGGGCGTTTCCCCAACAAAATCGATAGGTTGGTAGATAAAGGCCCCCGTTTCGGATACGATTTCTATATAGTTGTATTCGTAAGCAACTTCGTATTCAAAGTATCCCGAAACACCATTGGGAGCGACATTTTCATGGATGTATTCGGCTTCGCCCACCTGCACCGAATCAAAAGTAATGGAACTGAGGTTCCGTACCCTGATGTTCGCCTTGGTGACATTATCGTCCCGGTCATCATTACATCCCACAAACAATAATACTATCAGAAAAGAGAAAGAAATGACTTTGCCCATTGTTTATCCATTTTAGTGATTGGCACTGATAAACAAACGATGGATTCCCTAATATATTATCGAACAAACACAGGTTGGTGCCCTTTTTCGGTGAACTCCCCACTATACGCATAGCCGTCCACATTAAACGACTTTATGCCCTCTAGGTCCCCTACCCCGTTATCTATGATAAAACGCACCATACTGCCCCGTGCCTTTTTAGCAAAAAAACTGATGACCTTCAATTTATCCCCTTTCCAATCCTTAAAAATGGGGGTGATCACCGGCGCTTTTAACGCCTTTTCATCCAAGGCCCCAAAATACTCGTTACTTGCAAGGTTTACCAATGCTTCCCCATCGGCCAGTTCCGTATTTAGCCGATCCGTCAATTTTTTCCGCCAAAATTCATAGAGGTTCTTTTTCCTGCCGATCTTTAGGGAAGTCCCCATTTCCAGACGATAGGGCTGAATAAGGTCCAAAGGTCTAAGAAGGCCGTACTGGCCGGATAGGATGCGTAATTTTTCCTGTAATATTTCCATTTTTTTGGGAGAAATACTATAGGCGTCCAACCCTTGGTATACATCTCCGCTAAAGGCGAATATTGCCGGGCGGGCGTTGCCATTGTCGAAAGGAACCTCAAAGTTTTGGTTGCGCTCCCAATTCAGTTGTGCCAATTTATCCGAGATGTCCATCAACTTGGAAAGATCTTTCGGCTTTTTCTTGGCAAGCGCCTTGTTAATTGCTACGGCATCCTCTAAAAAATGGGGCCGTGTAGCTGTATGTTGGGGCATTTTACTGTCGTAATCAAGGGACTTTGCCGGGGATATGACAATTTTCATACGGAATCGTTTTTTAAATATTCTTGAACATAAAGATAGCGCATCGCAAATTGGGGCAAAATAATTCCCACACCGATTCCCAATGGCATTATCGAATAAATTTATTCTTCTTCCTGTATATGTTTGGCGTAGTTGCGCCACTTCTCTATACATAACGCCATATCATCGGGAATCTCGGAATCGAAGCGCATAAATTCGCCGGAAACGGGGTGTACAAATCCCAAGGTTTTTGCATGAAGGGCCTGTCTTGGCAGAATTTTAAAGGCATTGTCCACAAACTGTTTGTACTTTGTAAATGTGGTGCCCTTCAATATTTTTTCGCCCCCATAACGCTCATCGTTAAACAGCGTATGGCCCAAATATTTTAAGTGGACCCGTATCTGATGTGTCCTACCGGTTTCCAGTTTACAGGAAATCAGGGTCACATATCCCAATCGTTCCAGTACGGTATAATGGGTAACGGCCTCCTTTCCCTGGTCACCATCGGGAAATACTTCCATTTGCAGCCTGTTTCTTGGATTTCGGGCAATATTGCCTTCAATGGTGCCGCTGTCGGCCCCTACATTGCCCCATACCAATGCAATATATTCCCTTTCCGAAGTTTTATCGTGAAATTGTTTGGCCAGAAAGGTCATGGCAGCTTCGGTCTTGGCGACCACCAATAATCCAGAGGTATCCTTATCTATCCTATGTACCAGGCCAGGTCGCTCATCGCTGTTCAGGGGAAGGGAGGAAACGTGGTGCAACAGGGCGTTGATCAAGGTGCCCGAATAATTACCATGTCCTGGATGAACCACCATTCCCGGTGGTTTGTTCACCACCAAGAGCACATCATCTTCGTACACGATGTTCAAGGGTATGTCCTCCGGGCTCAGTAGGAATTCATAGGGTGGATGTTGGAACATGACGCGTACCTCATCTCCAGCCTTGACCCTGTAGTTCTGTTTTACCACGGAATCGTTTACCCAAATATGGCCGTCCTTGGCCGCCTGTTGAATTTTGTTCCTGGTGGCGTTTTCGATAAAGTTCATCAGAAACTTGTCCACCCGCAACGGATCTTGACCTTTGGAGGCCACAAATTTATAATGCTCGAATAATTCCTCTTCGTTCGGTTCGGGACCTTGCAGCTCTTCCATTATTGCTCTTCGGATTCCGCTTTTAATTGAGCCCTCTCTGTAATGGTACCGTTTCCACAGACCAGTTCTATTTTGGAGGTCTTGGGCAGTTGGTCCCCCGGCCGTATGTTCTTTCCGTTGTATTTTATGTAATAGACCATATCCTTGCCCAGTTCGTCTATGTAGGTCACCCCTTTAACATCCAGGCCCACGGCCCTAAGTTTGGAGGTGGCGTTGCGCATTGAATTCTGTATGATTTCGGGAACGGTCACTTTGGCATAACCCGAAGGGTTGACGGAAACATATATCTTCCTATTGGATTTCACCTTGCTCCCGGCCAAGGGACTCTGCTCCAAGATGGAAAATTTTGGGTAATCCGGATTGTAATTGGCAGAATCCAACACTTCGTAGCGCAGTTCGGCATCTTCAATGACCTTGCGCATTTCAATAACGGACAGTTTGGACAGGTCGGGGACTTCTACAAACTCGCCATGATTGGTGGATCCCTTCAACCATTGGAGGGCACCCACTATTAAAAGTACCACCACCAAAAGGGCCAAACCCAGCTGTATCAGGAAAACCTTGCTTCCAAGAAAGCTCAAAAAATTCTTCATATCCTTGTTATAATCCCAACAAATATATGAAAGACAAAGCTTTTTTCTTTAGTAAAAAAAAATGATCTTTGCCCATAAGCCCATCCAAGGGAGACCAAGGTACCCAAATATGATGGCAATCCTTTCCGAAATCCAAGATGACCAACCTTAAAGCGACAAATTTGTGAAGAAAAACATTGCCATCATCATGGGCGGGTATTCCAGTGAATATAAAATCTCCTTGAAAAGTGGGGGCGTGGTCCTAAAATACTTGGACAAGGAGAAATTTACGGCCTATCCGGTCCATATTTTTAAGGAAAAATGGGTCTATGTGGACTCGGAGCAGAAAGAACATCCCATTGAGAGAAGGGATTTTTCGGTGAACCTAAAAGGGGAGACCATTCGATTCGACTGTGTTTTCAACGCCATACACGGATCTCCGGGAGAAGACGGACTGATGCAGGCATACCTACAACTGTTGTGTATTCCCCAAACCGCCTGCGATTATTACCAAGCGGCGCTCACCTTTAACAAAAGGGACCTGTTGAGCACCCTGAAGCCTTATGGCATACTTTCAGCTCCCTCTTATTACCTTAACCACGGGGATATCGTTAACGAGGACGAGATCGTAGAAAAGGTGGGCCTTCCGTGTTTTGTTAAGGCCAATAGGGCGGGCAGTAGTTTTGGCATATCGAAGGTCTATGAAAAAGGGAAACTTTCAGAAGCGGTGGAAAAGGCCTATAAAGAAGACGACCAGATAATCATAGAGGCCTTTTTGGACGGCACCGAAGTTTCGGTGGGCGTGATAACCATGAGGGGCAAAACTACCGTGCTGCCGATTACGGAAATAGTCAGTGAAAACGATTTCTTCGACTACGAAGCAAAATATGAAGGGAAATCGAAAGAGATCACTCCCGCAAGGATCACTATGGAACAACATAGAAGGGTATCGGAAGCGGCCAAAAAAGCGTATGAGGCCTTGGGCATGAAAGGATATGCCAGAAGTGAGTTCATTTTTGTGGGCGATGTCCCCTATATGCTGGAAATGAACACTTCCCCCGGTCTTACCGAAGAAAGTATTTTGCCACAGCAGGCCAGTGCGGCCGGCATATCCCTCCCCGAACTGTTCGAAATGGCCATTATGGAAGCCTTACGGGAAAAATAAGTATCTTTATAGCACACTGTACAACCCCTGTCACTATGAGACGTGCCATCTTTCCTGGATCTTTCGACCCCCTTACCTTGGGCCATTATGACATCATCAACCGGGGCATCACCCTGTTTGACGAACTGATCATTTCCATTGGGATCAATGCGGAAAAAAAATACATGTTCAGTTTGGAGGAAAGGACCCATTTTATCAAGGAGGCCTTTAAGCACGAGCCCAAAATAAAGGTGATGACCTACGAAGGGCTCACGGTGGATTTCTGCAGGAGGATCAATGCCGATTTTATTTTAAGGGGATTGCGCAATCCAGGGGATTTTGAATTTGAAAAGGCCATTGCACATACCAATCGAAAGCTTTCCGAAATCGAGACGGTGTTCCTGCTCACTTCCTCCGGTAAATCCTATATAAGCTCCTCCATTGTAAGGGACGTTATCCGCAATGGCGGCGATTACACCGGTCTGGTCCCCGATACCGTCCGGATAAGGAAATAACATTATTTTTACTTCACTTTTTTACCATTTGTCGATTATTTTGTGTTTTTACAGGTCAATCATTATTTATATCGTAAATTAGTAAGAAACAACTTACGATCATTACGGCATAGTAAATTGATTTGGCAAAACAAAGATGTAGTCTTTTTCCGATTTATTATGAAGTCCTATATGCTTGTCCATGGAATAGGTTGCTAACACAACTACTTTCCGTGGGTTCACAACAAAGTCGCAGGCATCCTGGAAAATCCGTTTACTTTAGTAGGAAATATCGACATAATGTTGCGTGAAACGAGATCACATACCGATAATTACCTGATAAAACAATTGCCCGTGGCCACTGTTTTTGTCGATAAGGACTTTGAGGTCATCCACGCATCCGACAAATTCAGCCAATGTTTTAATCTCGCCAAAAACGAAGTACTTGGCAAGCCCCTCATCGCCCTTTTCCCTAATATGGCAAGGAGATGGGAACTTGCGATCGAAAATAGCCTTAACGGCATTCCCTCCGAAAGCATTCGGGAATTGTTCCTACAGGAGGGCGAAAAAAAATGGTTCGATATTAATTGTCTTCCCTGGTATGACGATCATGAAAATATAGTAGGGGCCATCCTCTCTATGGAAGACTGTACCGAAAAAGTGCAAAAAGAGGCACAATTGGAGCGACTGCGGATGTTACTCAAACTCAAATCCGAAATATCAAGGACCGGAAGTTGGGAATACAACCAAATTAAGGAAGAGTGTGGCTGGAGTGTGATGACAAGGGAGATATTGGAACTTTGCCCGGACGAGACCCCATCGCTGCAGGATTCCATCAACCTATATAAAGAAGGCCCATCCAGAAATGCCATAAACGACCATATCCAAAACGCCCTTACAAACGGTACTCCCTGGAGCGAAAAACTTGAAATGGTCACGGCGCACGGGACCGACATCCATGTAATTTCCTCGGGAAAGCCCATCTTTAAGGATGGAAAAATCATCGGACTACTGGGTACCCTTCAGGACATTACAAAACATGAGGCTTCCGGCCCAAATCCCCTAGAGAACGAACAATTGTTAAGTACCCTGATCGACAATCTGCCACTGAACATCTTTGTAAAGGACCTGGATTCGAGAAAGACATTGGTAAACCGTTCCGAATGCGAATATGTTGGCGTAAAAGATCCGTCAGAATTGATCGGCAAAAGCGATTTTGACCTTTACGAAAGAAAGACGGCCCAAATGTCACGTGATGAAGACCTTCTGGTGATAAATTCGCTATCTCCCATATTGGGAAAGGAGACCCTCCACGTTAAAAAGGACGGTAAACAAACCACCTTCCTGACATCTAAGATCCCCCTATTGGGACCCAACGGAAAGGCCAAGGGCATCATTGGGTTCAGTTTGGACATCTCCGAGTCGAAACAAAAAGAAGCGGAAATGAGGGACCTTATAAACGTCACGTCCCTCCAAAATAAAAAACTGATCAATTTTGCCCATATAATTTCCCATAACCTCCGATCGCATACGGCCAATTTCTCCATGCTATTGGATTTTCTTGTTCAAGAAAACGATGAGATGGAAAAGAAAAAGATCATCGGTATGCTTACAAGTGCCTCCAACAACCTTTTGGAAACGCTGGACAATCTAAACGAAGTAGTGGCGATCAGCACCAATGTAGGTCTTGAAAAACATCCCGTACACCTAAATTCCAAAATAAGGGCGGTACAGGAAAATCTAATGGCCTTTCTGCTGCACAACAATGCGACCATCATAAATATGGTTCCCGACGAGGTTTACGTAAAGGCCATTCCCGCTTATTTGGAAAGTATATTGATGAATTTCATTACAAATTCCATAAAATATAAGGATCCCAGCAGGGATCCGGTCATTAAAATTTCTACCCAGTCACATAATGACCATATCATTTTGAGCATTGCCGACAATGGCCTTGGCCTGGACCTGAAAAAGTATGGCAGCAAATTGTTCGGGATGTACAAGACATTCCATAACAATAGCGATGCAAGGGGAATGGGCCTGTATATCACCAAGAACCAAATAGAGGCAATGGACGGAAAAATAATCACCTGTAGCGAAGTGGGCAAGGGAACCACCTTTAACATCTATTTTAATGAAAAAAATTAATTCCATTTGTATTGTCGATGATGACCGGATTGTGGTATTTGGAATTACCAAGATGCTGAATGCAACCGTGGAATGTGAAAATATTATGTCGTTCAGCAATGGAAAGTATGCCATTGATGCCATAAAGGACCTCTTAAGGGAAGACAAGGAAATACCCAGTGTGATCTTCTTGGATATCAATATGCCCATCATGGACGGTTGGCAGTTCCTGGAAGAATTCATAGCCCTGGATATCCCCAAAAAAGTATACATCAACATAGTTACCTCTTCCATTGACCCCATGGACCGGAAAAAATCGGAGACTTTTAAGGACAGGACCCACCATACCATAGAATACAAGACAAAGCCCATACGCCGCAGCGAAATAGAAGAAATAACAAATGCCGCATAGTATTTGCCCATAAAATTTATGTAATTTTGAAACAAGGGCCCATTGGGTCCCAGATATATATTTTTTGGCAAATGAAATTCCTACCCCTACTGCTTGTCGTGTCACTTTTCCTCTCCTGTGAAAAAAAAGTGGAGGACGAACAAGCTCGCTACCCCACCCCTTTTGAAACCTCAAATGGAAACCAGACCCCCACCTATACGGAGGTAATAGATTTTTACATCCACTTGGCAAAAGAATTTCCCGAGATCAATGTACAGACCATAGGGGACACGGATAGTGGGTACCCCCTACACTTGGTCACCTATAATCCCGATGGGGAATTTAATTTTGGGAAGATTGGAAAGGATAAGCTGATCATGTTGGTGAACAACGGTATCCACCCCGGGGAAAGTGATGGCATAGATGCCACCATGTTGCTTTACAGGGACTTGGCCGTGGGAAAGATAGCCCCCCCAAAAAAAACGGTAATAGCCAGCATTCCCGTTTATAATATAGGGGGGGCGCTCAACCGCAACAACACCACCAGGGCCAACCAGAACGGCCCAGAACGTTATGGATTTAGGGGCAATGCCCAAAATTATGATCTTAACAGGGACTTTATAAAGATGGACACCAAGAATGCCGCGACCTTCGCCCAAATATTCCATTTATTGAAACCGGATATTTTCGTGGACAACCATGTTAGCAACGGTGCGGATTATCAGTACACTTTGACGCACCTTATTACCCAGCACAACAAGATGGGCGGTCCAATGGGCCAATACCTGGAAAAAGGGTTGAGGCCAAAGCTGGAAAAGGACCTGGCGGATTCCAATTGGGACATCACACCATATGTCAACGTTTTCAACAGGGTACCTGAAAGTGGATTTTCCCAGTTCTTCGACTCCCCTAGGTATTCGACCGGATATACCACACTTTGGAACACCCTTGGAATGATGGTGGAGACACATATGCTAAAACCCTATAAAGAAAGGGTACAGGGTACCTATGAACTAATGAAAACAATGATCGGGATCGCAGAGACCGACCATAAGAGCATTAAGGAAATGCGTGCCAATGCCCTTAGGGAGAACCAACAGCGCAAGACCTATCCCCTGCAATGGGAATTGGACACCACAAGGACCGTTACCCTTAATTTTAAGGGGTTTGAGGCCGATACGCTCATCAGTGAGGTAACCGGCCTTCCACGCCTAAAATACGACAGAAAAAGGCCCTTTGAGAAAAAGGTGGCCTATCGGAACAGCTTTAAACCTTCGACCATCGTGGCCATACCACAAGCCTATATCATCAAAAAAGGCTGGCATAAGGTAATGGACAGGTTAAAGGAAAACCAGATCGTCTATAGCAGCTTGCCAAAGGATACGGTCCTAAAAGTGGAGTCCTATAAAATACTGCATTACGACACCGCCGAGAATCCGTACGAAGGACATTATCCCCATTCAGGAACAAAAGTGGCCAAGAGGTACTCCGAAGTGCAGTTCTCCGCGGGCGACTATCTGGTCCCTACCGATCAAGTGGGCATGCGATATCTTTTGGAAACCTTGGAACCGGAAGCTACTGACTCCTTCTTCAACTGGAACTTTTTTGATCCCATACTGAGCAGGAAAGAAGGTTTTTCGCCCTATGTTTTTGAAGATATCGCCAGCAAGATCCTAAAAGAAAATGAATCGCTGAACGCACAGTTTCGGGAAAGACAACAAAGTGATGCCGATTTTGCGGCCAACTGGTACGTTCAGTTGGAATGGATCTATAAAAAATCGGGGATGTACGAGGCCGCACATATGCAATATCCGGTGTACAGGCTGTTACGTGCCGATACGTCAAGCGACTAGTCCTCGAACAATATCCTTATGTTGGTATAGGAGTTCAAAAGGGCCTTTTTAATTTTTTCCGGCCCTTTCCATTTTACCTTTACGATACCTTCATCCAATTGGCCCACCAAGGGACCTCTGTAAGTGGTATTCATGGCAAACCAATGCACCTCCTTTAATTTATAATTTCCGTTCCTTTTAAAGACGTGGTAAGTGGTCCTCAGAAAGTTCTCTATCTTAAGGTCCAGCACCCCCGTTTCCTCCTCTACTTCCCTAAGGGCGGCTTCCTCCAAGGTCTCGCCCTTATCCACTTTGCCCTTGGGAAGGTCCCATTTATCCTTCCTATAGATAAATAGCACCTTTCCCTCTTTATTAGTGACCACTCCGCCCGCGGCCACTACAAGGGGTATCTTTTTGGTGAACTTCTTTAAGATCTCCTCATGGTTTGGATGATAGATAAAGGCCCGCTCCATTTTGTTACGGGCCAACGAATCGATTGCTTCGTTTATGGCATTGCCATTCAACAAAAAATATTTGCTGTTTTCCGTATCCGAGAGCTTATTTGTTAAAATTAGAGCGGACTCATTAACAAAAACTTTATACATTTGCCTCATGGTTTTAAATAAGGACACCGCAAAAAAAACAGCAGGGCACTTATTGCAAATTAATGCAATAAAGTTGAAACCTGAAAATCCTTTTACTTGGGCATCCGGGTGGAAATCCCCTATATATTGCGACAATAGGATCATCTTATCCCATCCCGAAATCAGAAACTTCATAAAAGAAGAAATGTGCAAGCAATTGGAGGAGCTTTACGGGAAGCCTGACGTGATCGCGGGCGTGGCCACCGGTGCCATCGGTATTGGGATTTTGGTGGCGCAGCAAATGGGCCTGCCGTTTGTGTACGTGCGTCCCCAGCCTAAATCGCACGGTCGGAAAAACCAGATAGAAGGGCATTTGGAAGCTGGTCAAAAAGTAGTGGTGATAGAAGATCTGATAAGCACGGGAAATAGCAGTCTAACCGCCGTGGACGCCCTAAATGAAGGCGGTGCGGACGTGCTGGGCATGATCGCCATTTTTACCTACGGCTTTGATCAGTCAATCTCCAATTTTAAAAAGAAGGGCATACGCCTGAACACTTTAAGCGACTACGATCATCTCATAGAACGGGCGTCCGAGACCAATACGATCAAGGAAGATCAACTACAGACCTTGCTCTCTTGGAAAGAAAATCCGGCGGCCTGGTCATAAACTAAGATATATGCATATAGAGACCCCCAATAAGACCGTTTCAAAAAACGCCGAGCAAGTCTTTAATTTCCTGTCGGACATTAAAAATTTTGAGCTGTTAATGCCCGAAAACATAAGCAAATTTGAAGTTTTGGGAGAAGATAAATTCCTGTTCGCCCTGAAGGGAATGCCCGAGAT
This sequence comes from uncultured Sediminicola sp., assembly GCA_963974715.1. Lineage (GTDB taxonomy): Bacteria > Bacteroidota > Bacteroidia > Flavobacteriales > Flavobacteriaceae > Sediminicola. Next base: position 223,353 of record CAXBDK010000006.1, on the reverse strand, counting down.
CGTCCTGAAAAAAAAGGAAGCAGTGCCTTTCAGCAAGGTGGTTCTTGGCGCAGCAAGCGACAAACTACCCTTTACCCTGACAGCGGACATCCTTGCGGTAAAGGAAGACGAAAGTGAGGTAATACTGAGCTTTGAGGGCGAATTTAATGCCATGATGGCAATGATGATCAAAAATCCGATCACCAATTTTATGGGAACCCTCTCCGAGAACCTGCGAAAAATTTAGTACAGCAAGGTAACCTCTTTAAGTCCGAATTCCCGTAACTCCCCATCCCCTATGGCCACCAAAAGTGTGCCCTTGGGCGAAACGCCCTTTATGATACCGGGGAAATGGCTCCCGTCAAGGCCTTGGAAGGTAGAGGGCCGGTCTTTTCTAAACAGGATTTTTTCGTATTCTTCCCATAGCCCATCAATTGACATTTTCTTCAACTCCCCCAGATAATGTTGAAGATGATCCAGAAGTATATTGAGCAGTCCATCCAGGTCAAATTGCCTCCCCGTTAACAATTTAAGGGAAGAAACCCTGTTCAGTTCCCCGAAGGATATTTGGTTGACGTTCAAACCTATTCCAATAACCGACGACAGCAATAAGGGACCGGAAAGGATGTTTTCTATCAAAATGCCCCCTATCTTCTTATCACCTGACAGAATGTCGTTTGGCCACTTGATATATAGATCGGGTATTTGATGGTAGCGCAAGGCATGGTATACCGCAAGGGAAACACATATATTAAGTTCAAATTGCCTGTCGACCTTAAAATCGTCCAATATTTTCAATACACTGAATGTCAGATTTTTACCAGCTTCGGATTCCCAGGTCGTTCCCATTTGCCCCCTGCCCTTCCGCTGATCGGCGGCCACTACGATGGTAAAATCGGGTGTGCTGATCGCCCCCATTAACTCCTTTAAATATACATTTGTGGATTCCGTGGCATCAAGTTTGATTATTTGCATCTAAATAGGGTTACTTACAACTACAATCTTATGTTAAAAACAATAGTAAAAAAAACAAAAAAACAATAACTTTGTAAAATCTAAAATTTTTGAATGCAGAAAGGTAAAGTTAGTCAAGATGAATTGATCGCTTCGATTTTATTTGGGATAGAAGAAGTTAAAGGAAACCATATAAACATTCTCGACCTTAGAGAAATTGAGAATACCGTTTGTGACTACTTTATTATCTGTGAAGGCACTTCCAATACGCATGTAAACGCCATCGTAAATTCCATCCAAAAAACAGTAAGTAAAAGCCTAAGGGACAAACCTTGGCATGTAGAAGGTTCGGATAATTCGGAGTGGATCTTAATGGACTATGTAAACGTAGTGGTACACGTCTTCCAAAAACATGTCAGGGAATTTTATGACATAGAGGGACTCTGGGGCGATGCCCAGGTGACGGCAATTGAAAGTAGTTTTAAATAATCCTATAACCTGGGAGGCAAGGCCGAAGGGAACATGGCGGAAAACTAAAATAACATTTCGGCGCCTGCCCGTCTCCGGCGGGCAGGCGTAGAAACATAATAAATCTCACTTTGAGTAAAAAAAAATAATGGCTAAAGAAAATAATTCGAGTCCCAAAAAACCTAAATTCAGCTCTTGGTGGATATATGGTCTCATTGCAATGTTGTTGATAGGTTTTCAATTCTTTGGAAGCGGAAGCTTCAACAGCACCAAAAAAACAACCACTTCAGAACTCCAGGAATACCTTAGAAATGGGGACATTTCCAAGATACTGATCATTACCAATACCCGTCAGGCCAAGGTTTTCCTAACTGAGGAGGCCTTGAAAAAAGATGTTCACAAAGATGTGGCAGACAAGTCCTTTGCACTTACCCAAGGAGTTTCGCCACAGTACATCCTCGACTATGGCGACCTACAGAATTTTGAGAACGAGATAAAGAACATCAAAAAGGAGAACAACCTGGATACCATCGTGGATTACGATACGGAATCGAACGTTTTGGGAGACCTCCTCTTCACCTTGTTACCGTTTGTGCTGATCATCGGAATCTGGATCTATTTAATGCGGAGGATGTCCGGCGGAGGTGCCGGAGGTGCCGGAGGGCAGATCTTCAATATCGGAAAGTCCAAGGCCAAACTCTTTGACGAGAAGACAGATACCCGAACCTCCTTTAAGGATGTTGCCGGACTGGAAGGTGCAAAGGAAGAAGTTGAAGAAATAGTGGAATTCCTTAAAAACCCCGATAAATATACCTCCCTGGGAGGAAAAATTCCCAAAGGCGCCCTTTTGGTAGGGCCTCCGGGAACTGGAAAGACCCTCTTGGCAAAAGCGGTGGCCGGCGAGGCCAAAGTGCCCTTTTTCTCCTTATCGGGTTCCGATTTTGTGGAAATGTTCGTGGGTGTCGGTGCTTCCAGGGTCCGTGACCTCTTTAAACAGGCAAAGGATAAATCCCCTGCCATTATTTTTATAGATGAGATAGATGCCATTGGAAGGGCCCGTGGAAAGAACAACTTTACCGGATCAAATGATGAAAGGGAAAATACCCTGAACCAGTTGCTTACCGAAATGGACGGTTTTGGTACAAATACCAATGTTATCGTCCTAGCGGCCACCAACCGGGCCGATGTTCTGGACAAGGCGCTTATGAGGGCGGGCAGGTTCGATCGTCAGATCTATGTGGACCTTCCGGACCTTAATGAGCGCAAGCAGATCTTTGAAGTGCATCTAAGGCCCATAAAAACGGCCGAAACATTGGACCTGGACTTTCTGGCAAGACAGACCCCAGGTTTCTCCGGTGCCGATATCGCCAACGTTTGTAACGAAGCTGCACTGATAGCCGCCCGTAAGGAGAAAAAAGCGGTTACGAAACAAGACTTTTTGGACGCAGTGGACAGGATAGTGGGCGGTCTTGAAAAGAAAAACAAGATCATTACCCCGGGAGAGAAAAAGACCATAGCCTACCATGAGGCGGGTCATGCAACCGTGAGCTGGATGCTTGAACATGCCGCACCGTTGGTAAAGGTGACGATCGTGCCCAGGGGCCAATCATTGGGTGCAGCTTGGTACTTGCCGGAAGAACGACAGATCGTACGCCCGGACCAGATGAAAGATGAAATGTGCGCTACGTTGGGCGGAAGGGCCGCCGAAAAAGTGATTTTCAATAGTATTTCCACAGGGGCACTGAGCGATCTTGAAAAAGTTACGAAACAGGCAAGGGCCATGGTTACCATTTACGGTCTGAACGACAAAATAGGAAACCTTACCTATTATGATTCCTCCAGCCAGAACGAGTACGGCTTTTCGAAGCCTTATAGCGAGGAAACTGCCCAGACCATAGACCAAGAAATTTCCAAGCTTATAGAAGAACAGTACGCCCGGGCCGTTGAGCTATTGACACAGAACAGGGACAAGCTGACCGAACTGGCGGAGCACCTCTTGGAAAAGGAGGTCATCTTTAAGGATGATCTTGAAAAGATATTCGGTATCAGGCCATTTGATAAAGATATTGAAGAACGCAAAACCCGTGCGGCGGACCAGGAAAATTCTTCGGAACCAAACATATAATTGCAGGTTCATTCCATTTTTTATAACTATGCCATAATAAATATGAAATAATAAACGATTTTATACACCCATGGGTCTATTTGACAAACTATTTGGAGCAGGAAAGAAGAAAGTTTCGGAAACTGCCGAAACGAGGGGAATGCACATGCCCGATCTCAATATTCCAATAGATGAAAAATTTACCATTAACTTTAAAAAAAATGGGGGCAAGTTCCTGTATTGCGATTCCTTTTCGGAGATTTCAGGAACCCTGAACGATATCATTACGGAAAATGATTGGCAGGACGAACCCTTCTTCTCCACCGATAAAATTTTGGAAGGGAAGTTTGCCCAACAAGGCCTTCAGTTTACCGCCCATCCATCAAAGAGCAAGGTTTTCTTTGCTACCTGCGAACACTTGGTGGCACAGAATGGGTCCATTCTTGTCAGCTCCAACCAGCTCAAGGAATACAAACTGCACGACCTTCCCGAAAACCTCATCGTATTCGGCACTACCAGTCAACTTGTCGATTCCATAGGGGAAGGTCTGAAAAGCATCAAAAAAAAATATCGCAATAGCATCCCTGCCAATATAACCACCATAAAACACTTTCAATCCAAATCCGCTGAGACAGAAGATTTCCTTTCGTATGGGAGTAGTTCAAAAAATTTATATCTTTTACTCCTAGAAGACCTTTAAAAGATGGGAGAAATTCTAAGACGCCTTTTGACCGGGGCCGTTTATGTATTTTTATTGCTATCGGCCATATTCCTAAGTTCGGATGCATTCGACTTCCTGATCATGATTTTTGGGTTGGCCTGTCTGTTCGAATATAAGCGCATGATCGGATTGCGCGGTTACCACATCTTTATCGCCTATCTTGGACTATGGTGGGTATTTATTTACCTCACCCACAACTTTGATCTAATTCGAGTGTTAATGTTCCTGACGGTTACCGTGGACATTGTATTGCTCTACTTTTTATTTTCCAATAAGGACAAACTCTTCAACAACCTTCAAAAATTTCTGATCGGATTATTTTATATAGGTGGTGGATGTATTTTTCTTACAATGATTCCATATAAAGATGATAACTTTGCAAAGATTTTGATCATGGGCATATTTGTGCTTATTTGGGTCAACGATTCTTTTGCCTATTTAGTGGGAAAGACCATGGGGAGGACAAAATTGTTCCCTTCGGTCTCCCCAAAAAAGACGGTCGAGGGCACTTTGGGAGGGTATGTCTTTGCACTGGCAGCGGCCTATCTTATTTCACGCTACGAAATAAACCTAACCCTTTGGCAGTGGCTGATATTGGCAACGGTAATCGTTATTACAGGTAGTCTGGGCGACCTGATCGAATCAAAATTTAAAAGGGCGGCCGGTATCAAGGATAGCGGGGCCATATTACCGGGACACGGGGGCATGCTGGACCGTTTGGACAGTTTGGTATTTGCAGCTCCATTTGCCTATTTAACATTAAACATTTTTTACTATGTTTCATAAAGAAGGTCAAAAAATTATTCTTATTGCATTTTTGATCACCGCATCCATTTCGCTATTGGCCCACTTTTACATAGATAACACATGGCTCCGGGCCATAATCCAAGTAACCGCCCTTTTGGGATTGGTACTTATTCTACAATTCTTCCGTAATCCAAAAAGGAGGATCCTTAAAAATTTTGATGAGATCCTTGCTCCGGTAGATGGTAAGGTAGTGGTGATCGAGGAGGTGCTGGAAACCGAATATTTTAACGATATGAGAAAACAGGTTTCCATTTTTATGTCGCCCATTAACGTGCACGTCACCAGATATCCCGTTAGCGGGGTGATCAAATATTCCAAATACCATCCGGGAAAATACCTGGTGGCTTGGCACCCCAAGGCCAGTTCCGAGAACGAGCGTACCACCGTTGTTGTTAAAACGCCCAAATTTGGCGACATCATGTACCGACAAATAGCAGGGGCCATGGCCAAAAGAATCGTTAACTATGCGGAAGAAGGCAGTAGTGTACACCAGGGAGAGGATGGCGGCTTTATAAAATTTGGTTCCAGGGTGGATCTGTTCCTACCACTTGATTGCCCCATCACCGTAAAATTGAACCAGAAAGTAGTAGGGGCAAAAACCTGTATTGCCATACTGAAGAGCAAGGATGACGAGTAATACCTTATATACGGAATTTCAGGAAGCGGTAGCCTTTGTAAACGGATATGTAGATCCGTTGCCTGCCGATCTATTGTTAAAACTGTACGCATATTATAGAATAGCCAACAACAACTACAACCATCCCGGCAGTCGGACACCGCTCATTAACGCCTTTAAGGCCAATGCACTTATACAGGCCAAGGATCTGAGTCCGCAGGATGCCATGCAAAATTATATAGATCTGGTAAAAAAGGAACTCCGCAAAACCACCTGAGAGACCCCTTTTACAATTTTAGACCGGAACATCCATTTTAAGTATAAATCCCTGCCCGTGAAGATTGTCTATTTTAATGGTGGGATCATGGGAAAGGTACTTTCTTAAATGGGAGATAAAAACATTTAGGCTTTTCCTGTTAAAGTAGTCGTTCTTGCCCCAAATGGTCACCAATATATCCTTATGGCTGCACAATTTATTTTTGTTCGATATAAGATACAACAACAGTTCACATTCCCTGCCCGTAAGGGTAACATTCCCTTCTTCGTGTATGAGCTCCTGTTGAACGCTGTCCAATATATAGGTTCCGATAGGATGTTTTCTCTCCCCTTCCCCATTGTCCGCCGGTCTTACCAAACGTGCCAGAAGCGCTTCAATTCTGGCCACCAGTTCCTCTTCGTCGATCGGTTTTTTAATATAGTCGACCGCCCCAAGCGAAAATCCCTTTAGCACATCTATCTTCAGGGATCTGGCCGTTAAGAACATGAACGGAAGTCCCGGTGATGTCCCTTGAATTTTGGATGCCAGCGCAAATCCGTCCATATCCGGCATCATAACATCCAAGATGGCAAGATCATAGCCGCTGGACTCCATCGCCAACAGTCCTTCGGCCCCTGTTTTTTTCCAAGTGACATCAAAGCCTTTCATACCAAGGTACTCGGATAACAAGTAGCCCAATGAAGGATCGTCCTCTATCAATAACAATCGGTATTTAGACATTTTTTGCATTTGTAAGAATTAGTGGCAGTATAATGGAAATGGCAGTACCCTTCCCAAGTTCACTGTCGATAGTTATTTTTCCCTTATGGAGCCGGACCACATTTTTTACATAGCTAAGTCCGAGACCATATCCTTTTACATTATGAAGATCCCCTTGGGTGACCCTATAGTATTTTTGAAAAATACGATATTTGTCCTTTTTGGCAATCCCTTCCCCATTATCCTCCACCTTTATGATGAGTTTCCCCTCCCGTACTATGGCGGAGAGATCGATTTCCGGCTTTTTGGAGTATTTTTTGGCATTGTCCAGTAGGTTGTTGATCGCGTTCTCCAAATGGGCGCATTCCGCTCTTATGGTATAGGCGCCCGGTTGGAGCTCCCACGAAAATTTCACGTTTTCCAAACCCGATAAGGTGTTAAAATCATGGCATAGCCTTTGAAGGTAGGGAGCAAAATCGACGACCTCCAACTGAAACACCCTTTTTCCCGATTCCAAGCTGCCCAGTTCCAGCACTTTATCGATATGTATTTTAAGACGTTCCACCTGTTGCCGTATCAATGCGATGAGCGGGGCCTGTCCTTCCCTATTTGTATTTTCCTCCAAAATCTTGGTTGCCAGGCCAATGGAAAATACGGGGGTCTTCAGTTCATGGATCAGATTGTTCAAAAATTCATTGGTGGTCATGATTACCTTACGCTGCCAATAAAAGGAACGCAATACCCAGATCACCACCAAGATAATGGCCAACATAAAAATAAGGCTCGGAATGGTCAGTCCGTTCAATTGGAACAGAAAATAGGTGTTCATATCCTTGAACCGAAGCTCCAATACCAACTTTTGATCCACAAGTTCGGGGAGGTACCCTTCCAAGGGGATCGGATAGGAGTTGAGCGCAACATTATCCTTAAAATCGCCGGGGGCCCTAAGGTATTCTGTAGAATCCGTGGCGGCCAATACATAGGAAAAATCGGTGGATATTCCGTTTATCGCCAGTCTATCCCGTATCAGATCGTCCAAAAAATGGCTGGCGGCGTCCTGTACACTGTCCAACCGAAGGTTAAAATAAGAGCTGTCCCGGGTTATGGATTTTCCGATCAAAAAACTTAGCTCGTTCCGTTCCGAAAGATCCCTTCGTATGGTCTGTGCACTTAGCCCAATATTTCTGGTGAACTGGACTTTGGCAAGGTTCAACCCAATTTTCAGATATTGGTACTGCACCACGAACAGCCCCAATACCGAAACAACAAATACAAGGATATAGAGATTTCTTTTTTTCACAGTGACGTCCAAAATAATCCAAATAACAACTCAACTATGCAAATTAATTTTTGGTTAATAATTTTAACCTTTGCTTAATCTTATTCGCCTATCCTTAATCCCCTTCAATGTTATAAGCGTATATCTTAGCCGCAAGTTAAGTTAATTTCAATTTCAAGGGCTGCAAAACCAAAGGCAATTGGTCATAAAAAAGCCAATCTTCAACCGGGGATTGGCTTTTGCCGTAGCTCCCAAATTGTCCGTACGGTTACACAAATTCAATATACAACCATTCAAATATTGTCAACAAACCAATTAGTATGAAAAACCAGAAATCCATCTTGACACTTGCGATAGGCCTGTTGATGGCCTCTTCATTACTTTCCAAGGCACAGGCCCAAGGCTGTGTGGCCATAAGGCATTTTTCCTCCTGTGTGGGAAATAGCCTTGAAAATAACCTTTTAGGGGAAGGGGACATACAAATAGGTGTCAACTACCGCTATTTTAGGTCTTTTCGCCACTTTCAGGGAACGGAAGAGGAACCCGATAGGGTTAGCAACAACACCGAAGTGATCAACAATTCACATGCCTGGGATTATTTCCTTACCTATGGGATTACCGATAGGCTTTATACGAGTATCACGATTCCCACGGTGCTCAACGTACGGTCTTCCCTATATGAACACGGTAGGGAGGAAAGGCACACCACCTTCTCAAGGGGCTTGGCGGACATTCGAATGGGACTAGGATATTGGCTGCTGGACCTTGAGGCCAACCCTGAGGGCAACATAGCCTTGGGACTAGGGGTCAAGCTGCCAACCGGGAACTATAATGCATCCGATATATTTTATAATGTAGGTCCCGATGGGGAACCCCAAGTGCGGCCGGTGGACCAATCCATACAACCCGGCGATGGTGGATTCGGCATTACCTTGGATTTTCAGTTCTATCAAAAATTGGGCACCGACCTCTTTGCCTATGGCGGAGGATTCTATCTTTTGAACCCCAGGGAAACCAATGGTATACGTACCTTTCGGGAAACCTTGAGCCCCCTATTGGAAAATGAGGCCATAATGGCCGTACCGGACCAGTATTCGGTGCGGACAGGTTTGAGCTACAGCTTTTCCAATACCATTTCCGCTTCCCTTGGGGGAAGGTTCGATGCGGTTCCAGTAAAAGATCTTATCGGGGGCAACGATGGTTTTAGAAGACCGGGCAATGTTCTTTCAGTGGAACCCGGGATTGCCTACATGAAAAATAATTTTACCCTCAACCTAAACGTCCCTTTTGCCGTAAGACGGGACAGGCCACAAAGTGTCACCGACAAACAAACGGAGGATGCGACCGGCACCCCTAGAAATGGGGATGCCGCTTTTGCCGACTACCTCATCAATGTTGGCATCTCCTACCGTTTCGCAAAAAAGAGGACTTTGGATCTAGATCCCACGATCAAGGATACCTTTAATTGATCTAAGCGATCTCTCAATAGCACTAAGGGAAACAGGAATTTTGACCATAACCTATTGGAATGTCAAGAAATTTACTTCTCATTCCAGTGAATTACAAAACGATTAGATTGAAACGTATAAACATTACAGCAGTACTTGTATATTTTTTAATGGTCGCCGTGCTATCGGCACAGGACACCAAAAGGATAACCGGTAAAATTGTCGGATCTGATGTGGGCGAACCCTTGGTAGGCGCCCTTATCAAAATACCTGTACTGGGTCCCGAATATACCACCGTTACGGATTCCCAAGGCACTTTTAGCTTTGACCTTCCCAATGGAACGCACACCCTTTTGATTTCCTATTTGGGCTATGGCACACGGGAAATACAAATGCATACCACCGCACCCGAGCTTGGTACCATCTCCCTTGAAATCAGTAATATTGGCCTTAGCGAAATCATTGTAAGTGCCTCCCCCGTAAATTTTAACAAGGATTTTAAGGGATCGAACTACCGGACCGGGGCCCTGTCGATCAAAAACAACAATCCCCTGAACACCGAAGAAATCCTGCGGAAACTACCGGGCGTAAATATTGTGGGCGACATGGGACTTTCCAACCGTCCCAATATAAGTATCCGAGGTTCTTGGGGCCGCCGTTCCAAGAAAATATTATTGATGGAAGACGGCTCTCCCGCGGCTCCGGCACCTTATATAGCCCCAGGGGCCTACTATAATCCGATCAGTGACAGGGTGCTGGCCATAGAGGTGTACAAAGGGGCGGATATGTTGCGGTACGGGCCCAACAATATGTATGGTGCGGTCAATTACATCACTGCCCTACCCCCACAAAAGCCCGAATTAAGGGTGAAACTTTCAGGTGGGGAAAGGGGGTATAGGACCGCACTTGTCTCCTATGGCGGCACTTGGGACAAGCTGGGGGCACTTGTAGAAGGTGTATATAAAAAATTTGACGGTTTTACAGATAATTCCTCGGTGGAGCTGCTAAATTTAAATGCCAAGATATATGCCCAGCTCTCAGATGACCAATCGCTTTATTTTAAGGTAAGTGGCCAATATGAGGACAATCAGGCATCACTTAGTGCCCTTACCCCGTTCACTTTTGATCTGGATCCTACCCAAAATCCTTTTGATGCCGATAATTTTACCATGAGAAGGTATGGTTTGGACATCATCCATAAATGGCTGATCACCCCTCATACCAGCCTGACCTCAAAAATATATGCTTCCGATTTCGAAAGGGACTGGTGGCGGCAGGTAAACACTAAAATAAGGGCTTCCGAAGCAAGGGATTATCTGGGCGACGCCATTTTTACGGACCGATACTCCTATTTGGAGGGTCGGCCCGCCACTTCGGAAGACTATGTTAGGGTAGGAAGACTGGATGGGGGCCAAGAAAGCACCACGGACAGTAGATGGACGTTCAGGGTCTCCGGGGTCAAGGAAACCTTTGCTACCGACTGGAAGGCCTTTAATGGCAACCACAAACTGGAAGTCGGGCTTAAACTGCACCAAGAGACCTACAAGGATAATTTTTTGGTGGCCAATAACTCCAGATGGGCACGGACCGGGAACAGCACTACCGATATGTCCTATTATTTATGGTCCGCTTCGGGTTACATCCGCAATGAGTTCAATTTTGGAGATTTCGGCATTACCCCGATCGTTCGCCTGGAGCATATTGATATGTACCGGCAAAATTTATTGGCATTGGCCCAAGATCCTGATCTATCGGGCTTGGACGAAGGTAAACAGAAAAGCATCAACAATGTGTTCCTACCGGGCGTTACCCTATCCCATGATCAAGGTGACGGCGAATTTTTCGCAAGTATCTACAAGGGCTTTATAGCACCTTCCAAGGTATTTGCTTTTTTCGTGGAAAGGGATGGCATGCTTACCAATCCGTTCTTGAACGAATCGGTGAACATTGAGCCGGAAGTCAGTCTCAATACCGAAATTGGATGGCGCGGAAGCCTGTTGGACAATGCGATCACGGGTCAACTGACCTATTTCAACAATACCGTGCACAACTTTATAGCTGGAGGTGAGAACGAAATTTTTATAGGTCCCGGAAAAATGAACGTTCATGGACTGGAAATCGGTTTGGATATGGCCCTTTTGGGGCCCGCTTCCGGGCACGGACTAAGTTTGGGGACCAATGCGACCATTCTTGCCTCAAAAGTACGGGAGGGTGCCCTACAGGACAACGACCTCTTTGCCCAAGTTGTGCACAATACCGACACGCGCCAAGAATTTATTGAGGGCGTAAACGAAAACAGGGGAGCATATACGCTTTATACGCAAACGCCGGAAGGGGAAGCCATTATAACGGCCAATACTCTTACAGAAGCTGATTTTCCAGCGATATCCAGGGCAGTCGTCCAATTGGGGGACGATGGAAAAGATGCGGAAGCGCCCTACACCCCAAATGTAAACCTCAGTGCAGGCCTGGATTATTCCTTTAGGGATTTCAAGGCGGGGGTCTCGGGCAATTATGTGGGATCCCAATATACGGAATTCATGAACTTCAGATCGGAATCGGCCGATGGGGCCATCGGGAAACTGGGCGACTTCTTTACGTTGGACGCCTATATAAACCAGGATTTTTCCCTTGGTAATGGAACGCGTTTAAATCTCTTCGTAAACGGAAAAAATCTTACCAATAGGATCTATAAGGCATCTAGGTTGAACAGGGCCGGTTCCGGAATATTCCCAGGGGGTTTCCGTCAGCTTATTTTTGGGGCCACCCTACAGATCTAAAATAGGCCTACCAATCTATCGGCCTATAGTCCTTTAAAAATTTACCGCACCAATGTTTTCCGGTATTGATCCCGTCGATTAGGGGATCCAATACCCGTGCGGCGCCATCGACGATGTCCAAAGGCGGTTGAAAATCATGGACTTCCTCCTTCAGTTTGGACAGGACCACAGGATCTTCGTCCGTTACCCAACCCGTATCCACCGCATTCATATAGATGCCGTCCTTGGCCAGATCCAGGGCAGAAGTATGGGTCATCATGTTTAGGGCGGCCTTTGCCATATTTGTATGCGGATGTCGGTCCTCCTTGAAGAACCGATGGAATTTTCCTTCCATGGCCGAAACGTTTATGATATGTTTCTGTCCCGTATTTTCCTTCCGCATGAGTTTGGAAAGTCGGTTACAGAGCACAAAGGGCGCTATGGCATTTACCAGTTGCACTTCGATCAGTTCAGGGGTTTCCACTTCGCCCAATTTCAATCGCCAGCTATTGGTCTTTCTAAGGTCCACCTGCTGCAGGTCGGCATCCAGTTCCCCTTCCGGGAACACCTCCTTGGCCGATAGGGAACTATCAAAACTATAGGGAATCTGCGACAATTTGGCGGACGCCCGTATGCCAATTCCAGGTTCGGGCGCATGCCAAGTTACCGGAAGGGCATTATTTTGCTGGGAAGAGGTTCCCGTACCCAGGTTTTTAAGTTCTTGTATACAATAGTTATGGTCCGATAACAACTGTCGCACCTTTTCTGGAAGGGTATCCAAGGGAAGTTCCTCATTTTTCATCAGGTGCCGATAAAACCCGGCAGGCCTTCGTACCGTCTGTGCGGCATTGTTGATAAGTATATCCAATCGCGGATACTGCTGCTCCATAAAATTACAGAAAATCTCCACACTGGGAATATGGCGAAGGTCCAGTCCATGGATTTTCAGTCTATGGGCCCAGATTGTATAGTCTTCCTCTTGGGAAAAGCGAATGGCGGCATCCACCGGAAAACGGGTAGTGGCAACCACGGTGGCCCCCGCCCTTAGCAAGATCAATGCAATATGGTAGCCTATCTTTAAACGTGCCCCGGTGAGCACCGCCACTTGTCCTTTAAGGTCGGCTGTCTGAAAACGTTTGGCATAATTGAAATCCCCACATTCTTGGCACATGGTATCATAAAAATGGTGGAGTTTGGTATACAGTTCCTTACATACATAACAATTTCTGGAGGACTCCAGTTCCCGTTCCATCAATTGTTCTTTTGTGGGGGCGGGCAATAACTTAGGGGCCACAAAAATGGCCGCTTCCCTGGCCGTGCGTATACCCGTTTCCTTTCGGGCATGCCTGTCCCGTTCCATTTTTTTTCTTTTGGCGGCCTTTTCAGAGTCCTTTTTCCGTTGTTTGAACGCTTCCCTACTGGGACGGGAAAGTATCCCTGCCGACCTTAACAGGGCAATCCGCTGCTCTTCAGGTAGATCTAATACCTGATGGGCATTTTCTGCCAATCTATCCAAAATGGAGATGCAGAGTTCCAGCTCTTGGGCACTTACCGCTTCGGTCTTGGGAACTTCTCCATCCGTGTGTTCGTCAGCATTCATCATCGGGAATATTAGCTCAAATTTTACGGGGACAAATGTACGGTAAAATCCCACTTCATCGGTTAAGGATGTTTGTCCCGGAAAGACGCACACCCCTAATAATAATGGTCCGCTATTGCAAGTTGTCCAAGCTTTTTTCCAAGGTCTCTATCTTGGCAACGGCATCGGCCTCCTTTTGACGTTCCAGCGAAATTACCTGGGCGGGCGCATTTTCCACGAACCGGGCATTTGACAATTTTTTACGGACCGACGTTAAAAAGCCATGGGTATATTCCAGTTCCTCCCGGATCTTTTTTATTTCGGCCCCTATGTCCAACGTCCCGCCAATGGGAATAAAGTATTCGTTCGACTTCACCCTGAACGATAGGGAACCGTCGACCGCGGCTTCCACATAACGAATGTTGGAAATGTTGGTAAGTTTGGAGATGATCACATCCCATGCCTTGGTCGTCCCTTCGGCATTTAAAACGGAGAGTTCCAAGGAGTCCTTCATGGGAACGTTCTTTTCCTTCCGAATGGTACGTACACCGGCAATGACCTCTGACATGAAATCAAACCCACCGATCAAGTTCGAATCCGAAGCGACGGCCGTAGGCCAAGAGGCCACAACCAATGCTTCTTTTGGCTTCCTGGGGGAGATGCGCTGCCATAGCTCCTCGGTCAAAAAGGGCATGAACGGGTGCAGGAGTTTAAGGTTTTCCTCGAACAACCCCATAACGGCATCATAAGTAATCCTGTCTATTGGCTGCTGATAGGCAGGTTTGACGATTTCCAATAACCAAGAACTGTAATCGTCCCATATTAATTTATAGGTGCACATAAGTGCATCCGAAATCCTGTATTTTGAAAAATGATCCCCTATTTCTTCCAGGGCAAGTCCAAATTTGGCACGGTACCATTCCAATCCGAGCTTGGAAGCCTCTGGCTGCGGCAGATCGGCCACTTCCCATCCCTTTACGAGTCGGAAACCGTTCCAGATCTTATTGGCGAAATTTTTGCCCTGTTGGCAAAGGGCCTCATCGAACATGAGGTCGTTCCCAGCGGCGGAACTGAGCAAGAGGCCCACACGTACGCCATCGGCACCATAATCCTCGATCAGTTTAAGGGCATCGGGGGAATTGCCCAACGACTTTGACATTTTCCGCCTTTGCTTGTCCCGAACAAGACCTGTAAGATATACGTTCCGAAAGGGCCTCTCTCCCCTATACTCATACCCGGAGATGATCATTCGCGCCACCCAAAAAAACAGGATGTCGGGACCAGTGACCAGATCGTTGGTAGGATAGTAATAGTTTATCTCCTTATTGTCCGGTTCCAAGATACCGTTAAAGACACTGATAGGCCATAACCAAGATGAAAACCATGTATCCAACGCATCGGAGTCCTGCGTAAGGTCATTGGCCGATAACGAGGGATTGCCCGTTTTTGTGCGGGCAAGTTCCACTGCCCCCTCCATGGATTCGGCAACCACAAAATCCTCCTGTCCGTCCCCATAGTAATAGGCCGGAATCTGTTGTCCCCACCACAACTGTCTGGAGATGTTCCAATCCCGGATATTTTCCATCCAGTGCCTATATGTATTCTCGAACTTTTTGGGAAAAAGGTTTATTTCCTCCGTTTCCAGTACCGCCTTGATAGCGGGTTTTACCAATCCTTCCATCTTAAGGAACCACTGATCGGAGAGTCTGGGTTCTATAACTGCCTTGGTCCTCTCGGAAGTCCCCACCTTATTAAGGTATTGTTCCGTTTTTAGCAAAAAGCCCTTTTCCTCCAATTCCTGGGCAATCTCCTTTCTCACAACAAAACGGTCCTTTCCTTGGTAATGGAGTCCAAAACTGTTAAGGGAGGCATCGTCATTAAAAATATCTATGGTTTCCAACTGGTGCTTTTCGCCCAACAATTTATCGTTCACATCGTGAGCGGGGGTAACTTTTAGGCAACCCGTTCCAAATTCCATATCCACATAGTCGTCCAAAATTATGGGAACCGATCTGTCGGCAATGGGCACGATCGCCCTTTTCCCATGAAGGTGCGCATACCGTTCATCATCGGGGTGGATACAGATCGCGGTATCCCCTAAAATGGTCTCGGGACGTGTGGTGGCAATGGTAACCGTTTCTTCGGAACCCTCTATTGGATAGGTTAGATAATACAGAAGTCCCTGCCGCTCCTCATAGATCACCTCTTCGTCCGACAGGGTGGTCTTTGCTTCCGGATCCCAATGTACCATTCTGTACCCCCTATAGATAAGTCCCTTGTTATATAGATCTACAAACACCTTGATGACGGATGCGGACATTGGCCCGTCCATGGTGAACTTGGTGCGCTGCCAATCACAGGAACATCCCAGTTTCTTTAATTGTTCCAGGATAACCCCTCCATATTCATGGGTCCACTCCCAGGCGTGCTCCAGAAATTCCTCCCTTGAAATATCTTCCTTTCCTATGCCCCGCTCTTTTAGACGCGCCACTACCTTGGCCTCAGTAGCAATGGAAGCATGATCTGTACCCGGTACCCAACAGGCATTTTTCCCCATCAAACGGGCCCTCCTGATCAAAACATCCTGAATGGTATTATTGAGCATGTGCCCCATGTGCAGCACTCCGGTAACATTGGGAGGCGGGATTACGATGGTATAAGGTTCCCTGTCATCCGGTACCGAATTGAAATATCCGTGTTTCATCCAGTATTCGTACCAGTGGTCTTCCGCCTTGTGCGGCTCATATTTTGATGGAATGTCCATTTGTGGTATAGTTTTTGTTTTACCCATAGTTAGGTATTCTCTGAACGGTGTACATATTGGGGGAAAATAGCGTTTCGACTAATTTGGACCCGGCGGAAATACGAAACAAAAATAAGTAACGTTATAACATAACAAAAGAATTTTGCGTGTTCCTGTGAAAACATTTACATTTGAAATTCACCCAAAACTAAAAACGATGAAAAAATTAGTACTTGTATTATTTGTTGGACTCTTGGGAATGAGCTTACAGGCCCAGGATAAAACTGCCAAAATCAAGTTTAAGTCCGACACGGTGGACTATGGTGAAATCGAGAAGGGCAGTGATGGTGTGCGCGTGTTCGAGTTTACGAATACCGGCGACGCCCCTTTGATCATCAGCAAAGTCAGTTCAAGTTGCGGATGTACGATCCCAAAGAAACCGGACGGTCCCATTTTGCCGGGAGCCAAAGGGGAGATCCAGGTAAAATATGATACCAACAGGGTGGGGCCGATAAGGAAGGCCATCACCGTTATTTCCAATGCCGACGTACCTACCACGGTCCTAAAGATCAAGGGAGAGGTCAAAGGCGGACAGGTTCAAAAATAGTAACATTCTACGGGTTGGTTAGACCTGTAGTACCGATAAAGCAAGGGGCCAGTAAATTACTGGCCCCTTTTTATTGGACCGAGCCAGAACGGCCCCAAGGTGTTCAGGAAAAACCCGATCAACCGCAATGCCTGGCATGGGGAAATAAGATATCTTAATGGGGTTTAAAGAGTTCTTTCAACACAAAGGAAAAAAGCAGGTCCTTATTGGCTCTTTCGATCACGACCTTGATACGTTTCCCTTCCCCTTCATTGATCATCTCCAGTACTTCCTGTAACTTGTAACGGTGTACACTTTTTCCATTGATGGCAAGAATAAGATCTCCTTCCATCAATCCAGCCTCTGCGGCGGGACTCCCGGCCCTAATGGACGATACGACAATCTCGGGGACCAAGCTCAACCTAGTGCCACCATCCATCAACAATTGTACGTTCCCGAACGATTTTCCCTCAGCTTCATCCAAGGAGGGCTTTTGGTCCGTTAGTCGATCGGCGATTAACCGGGTACCTGCGTGTATGAGTTCCACACCGCTCAAATTATATTGAAAGGGGTCGTTAAAATGCCTGTTTTTTGTGATGGCCATTTCATTTTTGGAATAATTGAAAACGATGTTGAAACGTTTAAGGATATCACCGCCCACACTTCCGTTCCTTTCCGGGGACCTTTTGATCCTAACACTGTCAAAAGATTGCATATCGGGGAATGCCGCCTTGGGGTCCTTTAGGGAATGGCTGCCCCATCTAAAATTTTCCACCATGGTCCTTTTACCAAAAATGTTTCCGTTCAGCCCCTTGCCGAGAAAGTCGTCATAATTCTTTTTGGGCACCTCCAGTCCTTTCGCTGCATTGGGAAACAGCCAGATGGCATCCGAACTGCCAGTATCTACCAATAGCCTTACAGAAATGGGAGATTTCCCGTTCAGCAGTACTTCCCCGTCCACAAACGCCCTTCTGTTCTCTATTTCCAACGGTAAAATTTCCGACCGTCGCATATATTTTTTCGAATAATGCTGGGGGTCGTACAACTTGATCACCTTAGTGGCATAGTTGATGTCCACCACAAAATCCCTAAAGAGCTCATATCCCATGATCCCGTGAATGGTTACCCCCAGGCTGGGGGAAAAGTTAAGGTCCTTGTCCATAATAACGTACAGGCTCTGGCCTGGGTTCTTTGCACGACCTATCCGAAGAAGGTTATTGGTAGAGCCAAGCGCCTTGATGGGAGCCCCCTCCCCCAGCCCTCTAAGGGTGACTTCACGTACATTATTGATCTGAACGGAGTCCTGTCCGCTCAGGTTGAACAGGATCGGCGTACCAACCCCGGAATCGAGGATAAATGACAACTGCGCCCCATTTACTTCCACGGGAAGTACTATCAGGTTGTTCACCAATTGAAATGGAACCTTCTGAAACTTTGCACCTTTATCCAGTCCAAATCCCTGTGAAAGGGAGAACACTGGAAAAAAAAGCAATAGAATCGGGATATGTTTAAAGAACCGAGCCATTTTTTTGGTAATTTGGAAGAATAGCAATATTAAATTAAGAATTCTCCACTTAACTACCTAATATATTAACATATTAACGATCGGTCAATCTCCTTGGAATCAGGCTTTAATGTTCATGGACCAAAATTTATGGCAACAAAGGGTACTTCGCTTTAAAAAAACGTCCCAAAATTAAATTAAGCACAATCTTATTGTTTGGTAGCGATGGATTTGCCATTTTTGCGGAAAAATTTTTATATGCCTTCCATATCCAAAAAGGGAATGTCCATGCCCGAGTCGCCCATCAGAAAATTGGTACCCTATGCAGAGGATGCAAAGAAGCGTGGAATCGGGGTCATACACCTCAACATAGGACAGCCCGATATCAAGACCCCAAAAGTAGCTTTGGATGCGGTACGCAACAATACCTTGGAGGTACTGGCCTACAGCAGGACGGAAGGTTCCGAAGAATATCGCGAAAAATTGGCCGCTTACTACAAACGGCACAATATCGACATAAAGGCCGACGACATCATTATTACCACTGGGGGATCGGAAGCCTTGGCCTTTGTGATGGGTACCATAGCCGATTCGGAAGGGGAGATCATTATACCCGAACCCTTCTATGCCAACTACAATGGTTTCGCCACCGCCGCTGGCGTAAAAGTGGTTCCGGTGGCATCTAAATTTGAGGATAATTTTGCACTTCCCCCCATTGCCGACCTGGAAAAATTGATCGGGCCGAACACTCGGGCCATCCTTATCTGCAACCCTGGCAACCCCACAGGTTATTTATACAGCGGTGAGGAAGTTCTTAAATTGGCCGAGATCGCCAAAAAACACGATATTTTTTTGGTGGCCGATGAGGTATACCGCGAATTTACCTATGAAGGCAAAAAACATTTTTCCGTGCTGGAAGTGGAAGGACTGCGGGACCATGCCATTATGGTGGATTCCGTTTCCAAACGGTACAGTATGTGCGGGGCCCGGATAGGTTGTCTCGTCTCCAAAAATAAGGAAGTGATCAAGACCGCCCTTAAATTTGCACAGGCCAGACTATCTCCCCCCACCTATGCGCAAATTGCCTCGGAAGCTGCCCTGGAGACACCTCAGGCCTATTTTGACGATGTGATAACGGAGTACGTTTCCAGAAGGGACATCCTTATCTCCGAACTGGAAAAGATCAGGGGGGTAAAAGTGGCCAAGCCCCAAGGTGCTTTCTACTGCATTGTGGAACTGCCCATCTCGAATGCCGACCATTTTGCCCAATGGTTGCTGGAATCTTTCCAGCACAACGGCGAAACGGTAATGGTCGCCCCGGCAGCAGGTTTCTACGCCACGGAAGGGCTGGGAAAAAACCAGATAAGGATTGCGTACGTTCTGGACAGGGAAAGCCTGGTAAAGGCCGTGCATATCTTAAAGCTGGCCCTTTCGGTCTATCAGGTTTCATGAGGGTACAGGAACATATATCCCTAAAACGGTACAATACCTTTGGTATCGATGTAAAGGCGCGTTTCTTTTGTGAGATCGGTTCCATTGGGGAATTACGGGATGTACTCCAAATGGGGGTGCACCACAACATGGTGGTGCTTAGCGGGGGGAGCAATATGCTGTTGACCAACGACCTGGATGCCCTAGTGGTATATATCAACATCAAGGGCAAACAAGTGGTACATGAGGACGAAAACCATGTGTCCCTACAGGTAATGGCAGGGGAAAACTGGCACGAACTTGTTCTTTGGACATTGGCACAAGGGTATGGGGGATTGGAGAACCTTTCCCTTATTCCGGGTAAAACGGGAACTGCACCGGTACAGAACATCGGAGCCTACGGTGTGGAACTGAAGGACCGTTTCGAATCTTGTACAGCGGTGGAGGTGGACACATTACGAACGATCCATTTTTCAAGGGAGGACTGTAGGTTCGGATACCGCGATTCTATTTTTAAACATGAGGGAAAAGGGAAATACATCATCGTATCGGTCACCTTCAAGCTCACCAAGAAACATCACCGGCTGCATACCGAATACGGAGATATTCTCTCCGAATTGGAGCGCAACAATATAAAAGAACCCACCATCTCGGATGTGTCCAAAGCGGTCATTTCCATCCGCAACAGGAAATTGCCCGATCCAAACGTATTGGGCAACAGTGGCAGTTTCTTTAAAAACCCAATTATTGACAGAAAGGATTTCCTTTCCTTTATGGAGAAACATCCAAAGGCCCCCCACTATATAATGTCCGAGAACGAATATAAAATCCCTGCGGGCTGGCTGATCGAACAATGTGGATTTAAGGGGAAACGTTATGGGGATGCAGGTATACATAAGGACCAAGCACTTGTGCTGGTCAATTACGGAAACGCTACCGGAAGGGAGCTATTGGACTTGGCCGATACCATAGGAAAAACAGTACTTGATAGGTTCAACATTGCGATAGTACCAGAGGTGAATATCATAAAATAACCCCCGTGGAAAGCTCCACGGGGGTTAAACCAAACCAAACTAACCAAAATAAAATGTACAATTACCAGTTGTACATTTATGTTATTAAAAACCAATGATAAAATTTTGTTTAACGCCCAATTTTATAACTTAGCATTTTGATATATACGGACACAGAAACCATTTGGATGACGTGCATCGTTAAAATTCTCTAAAAAAACGCAAATACGGTATATGAGCGTACTTCTTGAAAAGCATATCGTGGAGCTACTCCAGGAGCGAAATGAAAAGGCCATCTCCCTGCTCTACGAACACTATGGGGATACGTTGTACGGAGTTGCGAACAAGGTTGTGCGCAACGAGGAACTGGCCCAGGATATCCTACAGGAAAGTTTTGTGAAAATCTGGAAGAAATCAGATTCCTACGATCCCTCCAAGGCAAAGTTATTTACATGGCTTTTCCGTATTACGAGAAATACCGCCATTGATAAATTACGGAGCGTAAACACAAAATCGGACAGGGAAATCCAAATGGACGTTTCCGACGTATATAATTTAGGCGTAGATAGCACAAGACCAGAGCTAATGGACGTCCGGGAAAATCTTGACAGATTGGAACCAAAGTACCAAGTTGTGTTGGACGCCCTCTTTTTTCAGGGTATGACACAACAGGAAGCCAGCGAAGAACTGGACATTCCATTGGGAACCATTAAATCCAGATTAAAGATCGGGCTACGGGAACTGAGAAAAATTTACGACCCCTCTCTATTGTTGATTTTACTAAGTACACTATTATGAACGATAAAATTAAAAATTTTCTGGAATCCGATCTGTTGGAAAACTACCTTTTGGACAATACCACCAAGGAAGAAAGCTTACAGGTGGAACAATACATCGCTTTATATCCCGAGGTAAGAAAGACCTATATAGAACTTCAGGAAAACCTTGAAGTCTTTGCAAAGATGTATTCCGTTAAGGCCCCGGAAGGCCTAAAGGACCAGATTTTGGGTAAAATAAAGGCCCAAAATTCCATCAGAAGGAGATTTACCCGATATGCGGTCGCCGCAAGTATCGTAACTACTGTCTTTGCCGGTTCCTCCTATTTCTTTTGGAACCAGAACAGGGATCTACAGGAGGAGAACACCATTGTTTCCAATAAGATAAAATCCTTGGAGGCCGATATGAGGAACCAACTGGAAGATGTCCGGAACCAGTTTATCGTGCTGAACAATCCACAGACAAAAAAATATGTGGTCAAGGGAAACCAAAAAGCGCGGGACCTAAAGGCGGTAGCCTATATAAATCCGGTAAAAAAACTCTCCTATATCAATGTTCGTAACCTCCCCCAGTTACCTGAGGATAAATGCTTCCAAATGTGGGCGGAAGTAAACGGTCAAATGGTCAACTTGGGCGTGATCAAGGACATCAACGATAAGGACCAACTATTGGCACTTCCCTATGCCGAAAATGCAATTGGTTATATCACCATAGAACGAAAAGGCGGAAATAACAGTCCCACCGTTCAAAATATTGTTGCAAACATAGCGTACTAAGGGTCCCGACCCTTCTAAAAGTATCCCAAAATTTCTTCCGCGAGCAAGGAATTTCATATCTTTGTGAAAACTATCGATATGAAATTGCTTTTACTGACCATTGGCCTTCTAGCCCTTGGATTTGCTGGTATTGCCATAAAAATATGGTCGAAGAAGGACGGTAAGTTTGCGGGCACCTGCGCTAGCCAAAGTCCCTTCTTGAACCAGAGCGGCGAAGCATGTGGATTTTGTGGCAAGCTCCCCGAAGAACAGGATTGCCGCAAGGATGGGATGCAAGAGGCCCAGTAGCCAATACTGGCCGAACCTTTTCAAAACTGTGCGTGGACAAAACTAAAGACACTCTTAAGGCGACCATTGAAAAAGCCAAACTGGGAAACCAAATGGCATTCAGTAATTTGGTGGATACTTTTTGGAACGATGTATACGGATTTCAGCTGGTCCGTACCAAGAACGAAAACGACGCCGAGGACATTACCATACAGACGTTTTCCAAAGCCTTCGACAAGATAGACACCTTTGACGAGGAATACGGGTTCAAAACGTGGCTGATCGCCATTTCAAAAAACCTACATGTGGACCTCATCCGAAAAAGGAAACGGAATATAGTGGACAGTTCCAGGGAAAGCAACAACGATGCCATTAAAAAGGTGCTGGACGATGCCCCTTCGGCAGAGGACCGGCTCATAACGGAACAGAACCTCGCCAGCCTGTTGGACTATATTAAAAAACTGAAGCCCGCTTATCAAAAAGTGATCAATCTGCGCTATTTTAACGAACTCAGCTATGCCGATATCGCCACTGAACTGGACGAACCGATAAACAATGTAAAAGTAAAGCTATTGCGCGCCAAAAAGCTACTGGCGGAGGTAATACGGAACAAAAAATAAGATTCCCCGCATTCGCCCCGCCCTCCCCGAACCACCATCGGGCCACTTTGGCACGTGCTTGCCAAAATTAAACGATTTGCCATAGTTCCAAAACCAGTTTTCCCCAACCCATTTTGTATATTTGTAGAAAAATAAGGCATGAGTACTGAAACCATTGAACATGTATCCCCCCCTAAGGGAAAACCCAAATGGCTAAGGGTAAAACTCCCTACCGGCCAGAAATATACCCAGTTGCGCGGCTTGGTGGACAAATACAATCTACATACCATCTGCACCTCCGGGAGCTGTCCGAACATGGGGGAATGTTGGGGCGAAGGAACGGCCACTTTTATGATCTTGGGAAATATCTGTACCCGTTCCTGTGGCTTCTGCGGGGTGAAAACCGGCAGGCCGGAAGCGTTGGATTGGGAAGAGCCCGAGAAAGTAGCACGCTCCATTAAGATAATGGGAATCAAACATGCGGTCATAACTTCCGTGGACAGGGACGATATTAAGGACATGGGATCCATCATTTGGGCAGAAACGGTAAAGGCCATCCGAAGGATGAACCCCCACACTACATTGGAAACCCTTATTCCCGACTTTCAGGGAATCGAAACCCATTTGGACCGTTTGTTGCAAGTGGCCCCGGAGGTTATCTCCCATAACATGGAGACCGTTAAACGACTTACCAGGGAGGTACGGATCCAAGCTAAATACGAAAGGAGCCTGGACGTACTCCGGTACCTTAAGGAGCATGGTGCCAATAGGACCAAATCGGGAATCATGTTGGGCCTCGGGGAACAGGAAGAAGAAGTACTGCAGACCATGCAGGACCTTCGGAACGCAAAAGTGGACGTGGTTACCATTGGGCAATACCTCCAGCCATCCAAAAAACATTTACCGGTCAAAGAGTTCATACTTCCCGAACAGTTCAAGAAATATGAGGAAATAGGCCTTAAAATGGGCTTTAGACATGTTGAAAGTGGTGCCTTGGTACGCTCTTCCTACAAGGCGCACAAACATATATCCTAGATAAGGAACCCCATCCGGCCCGACCACCCACCAATGTAGATGGTCACAATGGCACTCGTATTGCACCCCCTAAAGGGATAACCACAAAAACCATATCCCGCTTTGTCGGGATTTTTTTTCCAATGGACAAAATTAATATTGGTATCAATGGCTTCGGCCGCATAGGGAGAACCGTCTGTAGACTGTTATTGGACCAGCCCCATTTGCGATTGGTGGCCGTAAACGATCTGGCGGACGCAAAGACCTTGGCCCATCTGTTAAAATACGATAGCATTCATGGGGTCAGTAGCAAGGAAATCGGCCATGGCGAAAACACCATTACCATAAACGGGCGCAGTATTGCCGTGCTAAACCATAACAGTCCGGAACAGATCGACTGGGCAGCGCATAAGGTCGACCTCGTAATCGAGGCAAGTGGGAAGTTCAAGTCGGAAAAGCAGCTGCAACATCACTTAAACAACGGGGCAAAAAAAGTGATCCTTTCGGTACCCGCATTGGAAGATTCGGTTAAAATGGTCGTCTTTGGCATCAATGAGGAAATTTTGGGACCGGAAGACCATATCGTTTCCAATGCCTCCTGTACCACCAATAATGCCGCACCCATGATCAAGGTGATCCATGATCTCTGTGGCGTGGAGCAGGCGTATATCACAACGGTACACTCCTATACTTCCGACCAGAGCCTGCACGACCAACCCCATCGAGATCTTCGTAGGGCACGGGCAGCCTCACAATCCATCATCCCTACCACTACCGGTGCCGCAAAGGCACTTACCACTATCTTTCCAGAACTGGCCAATGTTATCGGGGGCTGTGGCATTCGTGTACCGGTGGCCAATGGCTCGCTGACCGATATTACTTTTAACGTTAAAAAAGAGACCTCCATTCAAGAAATAAACGATACTTTTAAAGAAGTATCGGGGAATAGCCTAAAAAACATCCTTTTTTATACCGAAGACCCTATAGTTTCCATCGATATAAACAATAGTTCCTATTCTTGTACGTTTGATTCCCAGATGACTTCGGTAATTGGCAAAATGGTCAAAATAATAGGATGGTACGATAACGAGACCGGTTACAGCAGTAGAATAATCGACTTAATTAATTTCCTGATCAAGAAAAAATACCTTTGAGATTTATAGGGACAAATAAAAGAAACATCCTACCGCTCTTAATTTTGACAGTTCTGTCACTTTTTCAAAGCGCGACCGCCCAGGAGGAACAGCTGCCAGGGAAGGAGATGGATACCTATTTCTCCGAGGCACTGCGCTTTAAAAATGAAAACAAACTGGATCTTGCACTGGAGGCACTTAGCCAGGCGGCAGAACTAGCGGAGGAGAAAGGGAATACAAAATCTTTGGTGGACTGCTACCACGAGGTAGCGATACTGTACCTTCAAATGGGAAGGGAAGACAACACCGTCTTCTATTGGGACAGGGCGGGCGTACTTCTCAAGGATATTTCCTACCCATATGGGCAGGCCACCCATAAATATCTTGAAGCGATCCTTTTGTTCAGGGATGGCAAAAACTTTCAAGCGATCTACATGCTAAAAGAGGCGCAAAAACTCAATAACGACAGGCACTTATTGAACCTGATCGCCCTACTGGAAGGCAATATCTATTTGAACATTGAGAAATATGACAGTGCCACCAAAAATTTTAATGCCCTCATCGTAAATAGCGACATCTACGAGAAGGAATACCTCACTACCCAGGCCTATATGGGATTGGCGCGCCTGCATATACAGATCGACAGTCTCAAGGAAGCGGTGGAGGATATCAACCATGCCCTGCCCATTGCCAAGGCCAACCATTTTAACAAGGAAATCGTGGAGGCCAATGAACTATTGGGGACCCTTTATGAAAAATTGGAAAAATATGAGCTGTCCCAGATCCATTTGCGCAATCTTTTGAGGATAAAGGACTCGCTCTTTACCATCGAAAAACTTAAGACCGAAGCAAAAACGGCCGATAGGATCCAGTCCGACTTTTTGATGAACGAGATCAAACGACAGGACGAACGTATTAACGATCTCAGCGAATCGGCCAACCGATCCGAGATTACCGCAATCCTTACCTCTGCCTTTCTTACCATTATCTCGCTCTTGGCGGTATCGCTCTACAGGAACAATCAGATCAAGTTAAAGACCAATGACCTGCTACATACTAAAAATAGGGAACTACAATCCGCTAGGGATGCTGCCGTAAAGGCCATGGAGGCCAAGACCAATTTTCTTTCAACGGTAAGCCACGAACTCCGAACGCCCCTGTACGCGGTCACCGGGCTTACCCATTTGTTATTGGAGGAAAACCCCAGCGAACAACAAAAGGAACATTTAAAGGCCTTGAAATTCTCAGGTGATTATCTATTGAACTTTATCAATGACATTCTACAGATCAACAAGATAGATGCCGACAAACTGGAACCGTTGAACATACGTTTCAATCTTAAAAAAGTGCTTACCGAGGTAATTAACTCCCTGCAACAGAGCGCCAAGGCCAATAAGACCATCATCTCCCTGGAGTACGACAACGACATTCCGCAGCAGTTGTTGAGCGACCCTTTAAAACTTTCCCAGATTTTCATCAACCTCGTGGGGAACGCCCTTAAATTTACCAAAAAGGGGGATGTTACGGTCATTGCACGCTTAAAGGAGCAGAAGGATGACGATGTTACCATTTACTTTGAGGTAAAGGATACGGGCATTGGAATTTCCGAGGACAAACAGGAACACATATTCGACAGTTTTGAACAGGGTTCCATACAGATCAACAGGGAATACGGCGGCACGGGCCTTGGACTTACCATTGTAAAAAGTCTTTTGGGACTATTTGGGAGTAAGATCAAACTAAAAAGTGAACTTGGAAAGGGAAGCTCTTTCTATTTTGAACTGCAATTGAAAAGCAAACGGGACAATGACCTTAGCGACCCGACCATAGAGATCGTGGAGAAGGATTACAATCTGGCGGGCCTACATATCTTGATAGTGGAGGACAACAAGATCAACCAGGTGATCACCAAAAAAATGTTGACCAAAAAAGAGATAAGCTGCGATATCGCCAGTAATGGCACGGAGGCCATCAAAATGGTGCAGGCCAATAAATACGATGCCGTCCTGATGGACATCCATATGCCGGGGATCAGCGGGGAGGAAGCGACCATACAGATCAGGAAGTTCGATAAGATCATTCCCATTATTGCGCTTACGGCCATTTCCTTGGACGATAGTTTGGAAAGTTTCTATGCGGCAGGCTGTAACGACGTGGTGACCAAACCCTTTAAACCGGAAATATTCTATCAGAAGATCGGGGAGAACATTTTTGCCCCAAAAGTGAACGGCACTTCCCTATAAAGCATCCAGTGCAGTGATCAATCGTTCTTTGCCGTCCCCCAGAAATTTGTGGCGAACACCAATGTAATAAAGCCCCCCTACCTTGCCCTTAAGCCGCATATAATCCTTTTCCGTAGTAAGTACCGGACCACCCTTGGCATTTATGGCGTCCAATTCCCTTTGTGTAAAAAAATGATGGTCCGCATAACGCAAATGTTCAAAGGAAATCCCTTGCTTCCCTAGATGATCCACCAAGGGGCCTGGATCGGCTATTCCTGTAACCAGACGTATGCTGCTTCCGGAAAGATCATGTAACGTTTTGGTAGTGTCGGTTCCCTTCAGTTGGAGATCATACTCCAGTCCGCTGAACAGTACCTGCTGTTGGGCCTCCGGTCTCAATTTGCCCACAATGGCAGCGCGTGCCCCCGCATCCAAATCCAACGGGCACTTGGTCACTATAATGATATGGGCCCTCTTGGCCTGCTCCCTATCGTCCCTCAGCCTGCCGCTTGGCAAGTATAGGTCGTCGGTATAGGGATTTCCGAAGGATGTCAGCAAAATGGAAAATGTTGGCAGTACCTTCCGGTGCTGGAATGCGTCGTCCAAAAGGATCATATCGGGCCCTACCTCGTTTTCCAACCAGCGTATCCCCTTCCGTCTATCGGCATCCACCACCACGGTCACATCGGGGAATTTGGTGTATATCTGATAAGGTTCATCGCCCAGGTCCTCCACTTTTATCTCCGGCACGGCCCTTACGGTTCCGGTCGACTTTCTTCCGTATCCCCTGCTGAGGACGGCCAATTTGCGCTGGCCTTGGTAGTGCTCCAGTATAAATTCGGTCATGGGCGTCTTTCCCGTGCCCCCTACACTAAGGTTGCCGATACATACCGTGGTGGTCTTAAAGGCGACCGATTTAAAGAAACCGATATCGAACAGAAAATTTCGCAGCTTCACCACTGCTCCGTATATCCATGATAAGGGTAGACCAATTTTTCCCAATAGCTCCATCGGAACGAAAATATAAATTTTATCTTTGGGGAACCCATAAAATTACAAAATGATCGTAAAGCAGATTACCGAAATATTGGAGGAATTGGCACCTTTGGACTATGCCGAGGATTTTGACAATGTGGGGCTTTTGTTGGGCGATCCCCAAATGAGGGTGTCCGGGATCTTGGTAAGCTTGGACACCTTGGAAAACGTGGTGGACGAAGCCATCGATAAAAACAGGAACCTGATCGTTAGCTTCCATCCCATCATTTTTAAAGGGCTGACAAAAATTACGGGCCGGAACTATGTTGAAAGGGTGGTACTGAAATGTATCCAAAATAACATCGCCCTCTACAGCATGCATACCGCCCTGGACAATATGAATACGGGAGTGAATGCAAAAATCTGTGAAGTGCTGGGCATACTCCATCCAAAAATCCTGATTCCCCAAAAGGGCACTATCAAAAAATTGACCACCTATGTTCCCGTTGCGGAAGCAGGGGCCCTTAAGGAGGCCCTCTTTGCTGCGGGAGCGGGAAATATCGGCAAATATGCCAATTGCAGTTTTTCGGTAAACGGAACGGGAAGCTATTTGGCCAAACCAGGCGCCCATCCCACCAAGGGCGCTATTGGCTCGGTGCATTATGAGGAGGAGGTGCAAATTGGTGTGATATATCCAAAAAATAAGGAAAAACAGGTACTTTCCTCCCTATTTGAACAGCACCCTTACGAAGAGGTCGCCTACGAGATCCAGACGTTGGAAAATTCCAACCAAGATATTGGGATGGGCATGGTGGGCGAACTGGAAGGCCCTATGGAAGCGTTCGCCTTTATGCAACTGTTAAAAGAACGGATGAACGTTTCCATGATCCGCCACACGGAGCTCCCGAAAAAAAAGATCAAAAGGATAGCCGTGTTGGGAGGAAGCGGTGCCTTTGCGATCGGAGCGGCCAAAATGGCGAATGCCGATATGTTCATAACCTCCGATATCAAGTACCACCAATTCTACGAGGCCGAAAACAAGCTGGTCATTGCCGACATAGGACATTATGAAACTGAGCAGTTTACAAAAAATTTAATAGTTGACCATCTTACGAAAAAAATTCCTAATTTTGCAGTCTCTTTAGCGGAGAGCATAACAAATCCCATCAAGTATTTTTAAAGATATATGGCAACAAAAACAGAAGCAACGGCAGAAGACAAATTAAGGGCGTTATACGATTTGCAATTGATTGATTCCAGGGTTGACGAAATACGCAATGTACGTGGGGAACTACCCTTGGAAGTGGAGGACCTGGAAGATGAGGTATTGGGCCTTAAGACAAGAGTGGACAAGTTAAAGACCGATCTGGAGACCATTAATTTCGAGATCACCGCCAAAAAGAACCTGATCGATGACTCCAAGGTTTTGGTAAAAAAATATACCGAGCAACAAAAGAACGTGCGGAACAGCAGGGAATTCAACTCCCTGACCAAAGAAGTAGAGTTCCAAGAACTGGAAATACAGTTGGCCGAGAAGAACATCAAGGAATTCAAGGCGCAGATAGAGCAGAAAAAAGAGGTCATTGCCCAGACCAAGGAACGATTGGCCGAAAGGGATGCCCATCTAAAGCACAAGAAAAGTGAGCTGGATGCCATTCTTGCAGAAACCGAAAAGGAAGAAAAGGCCTTGATAAAAAAATCGGCGGAATACGAGGAGCAGATAGAAGAACGATTGGTCCAAGCCTACAAGCGTATCAGGAACAATGTTAAGAACGGTCTGGCCGTTGTAGCCATTGAGCGTGGCGCTTCCGGGGGTTCCTTTTTTACCATCCCACCACAGATACAGGTTGAAATAGCCAGCCGTAAAAAAATAATTACCGATGAGCACAGTGGCCGTATACTGGTAGACCCCATCTTGGCCGAAGAAGAACAGGAAAAAATGAATGCCCTGTTCGCCAAATTATAAGGTATCGATATTCACACCAAAGCCACCCTTTTTATGAAGGGGTGGCTTTTTTGTTTCCGGAAGTTTGCTGTAGACGTTCCAATATTAGCCCTTCCACTTCCGCACTGTCCCATATGTCTCCAATATTTGGAATTTCCATGATCTGTCGCATGATTTCTTCCTGCGCATCGCCCATGGCCAGTGCCTCGGTATAGGACGCATCCGAAAAAGTGACCCTAGAGTAGGTAGGAATCCATTTTTCAGGGTATTTTTCGGCAAATCGCTGTTCTATTTTTTTCTGCAATAAAAAATTGGGATCGGCGGTCTTACTGCTCATTTCCACAAAGTTCCTATAGCTCAGTTCGGCGATGGCATCGGCATTCGGTTTCCGTTCCTGCTGATAGGTCATCAAAGCTTGGGTCCAGTCGTCCCCACTATCCCGCAAAAGTCCGCAGAGCATCTGTATATCCTCAAAACCCGCATTCATTCCCTGCCCGTAGAACGGAACTATGGCATGTGCCGAATCGCCCACCAGGACCACTTTATCCGAACTTATCCACGGATAACATTTGGTGGTCACCATGGCACTGGTGGGATTGGCAAAAAAGTCGTGGCTCAGGTTTTCGATATCGCCCATCACCGTCGGAAAATAAGTGGCAAAAAAGTGCTTTGCCCCTTCTTTGGTCGTAATGTTCTCAAAAGAAACTTCCCCCTCGAACGGAAGAAAAAGGGTACTTGTAAAACTACCGTCCAAATTGGGCATTGCAATGAACATAAATTTGCCCCTGGGCCATATATGAAAGGAATTTTTGTCCAATTTGTGGGTACCGTCGGCATTGGCCGGAATGGTAAGTTCCTTATAGCCTACATTGATGAATTCTTGGGAATAATCGAACCTACTGGTCCGTTGCATTTTATGCCGCACCCTTGAAAAGGCCCCGTCACAACCAAAAACTATGTCATAATCGTATTCCTTCCATTCCCCTTTTTCGGTTTCACCGGTAAACAAACGTGCCGTCTGTAGGTCCACATCCCACACTTTTTCGCCAAATCTAAAAGTGACCCCTTCCGCTTCGGCAAGGTCGATCATACGCCTGTTCAGCACACCTCGTGAGATGGACCAAATGGCCTCGCCTTCCTTACCGTATTTCTGGAAATATTGTGGTTTGCCAACTACATGCATCGCACGTTTGTCCAACGGAATGGCAATTTTTTTGATTTCCTCCTCTATCCCAACGGCCCTTAGGCTTTTCCAGCCCCTGTTGCTCATGGCCAAATTGATGGATCTGCCCGAGAATTCCACCTTTCTGATATCGGGCCTTCGATCGAATACGGATATGGTATGTCCCATTTTCCTTAAGTATATCGCCAATAAGGAACCTACCAGTCCAGAACCGACTATTGCAATGTTTTTAGGATTTTTTGCCATGGCCACCCGAAGGGGAAATTATATTAAGAGGTAAAAATACTAAAATATACAGAGATGGTACCGATGGCCCCCACTATTTGAATTTTATTTGCAGGTGGAAACAGCCTCCTAAGGAAGGTGCGAATCCTGTTTTCAGGGTTTACAAGTCCCTTTACAACAGCAGGAAACCCGGATCCATTTACCGCGATAGGTCAGCTGGGAAGGCAAGGTCCGTTTCCGTGGCAATTGTATTTTTTTTAACTTTTGGAATACGTCCGCCATGGGAACCGCTGCCGTATATAACCCCGTTATTCCGCTTCGGCGTCCATATATAAAAAGTCCTTCACAAAAAATTGCGAAGGACTTTTCCCTTATTGAAGTGATTTAAACTTTTTTTATTCCACGATTCCATCCACGATTCCATAACTAATGGACTCTTGGGCGTTCATCCAATAATCCCGGTCGAAATCCTTCATGACCCTATCAAAATCCTGTCCGCAATTTTCTGCCAAAAGGCGTGCGCTCAGTTCCCTGGTCTTTATGATCTCCTTGGCCTGTATCTCAATATTGGATGCCTGTCCCCTTGCACCACCACTGGGCTGGTGTATCATTACCTGGGCATGGGGCTGTATGAACCTTCTTCCCTTTTCGCCCACGGACAATAAAATGGAACCCATGGATGCCGCCAGACCGGAACAGACCGTGGAAACGGGGCTTTTTAAAGACTTAATGGTATCGTAAATGGCAAATCCGGAGGTTACATAACCACCGGGACTGTTGATGACCAACTGTATTTCCTTATGGTTCTGTAGGTCCAAATACAGCAATCTATCTATTACGTGTTTTGCGGAACTATCGTTTACCGTGCCCCATAGGAACACTTTGCGTTCGTTCAATAATTTCTCTTCTATGGCCTCTTGTATCTTACCTTTTTTTGAGCTCATCCTATAGTTTCTTTATTCACTTCAAAATTAATCAATTTATTGGGATTTCCCTTCCCAACAAACCTATCGTTTTTTACAATATATTCCTAAAAGGATTTATATTTGATAAAAGCTAAAAACCATGAAAACCAATATCCCAATAGTTGCGTTTACCTTTTTATTGCTAGTCGGCTGTAAGACGGAAACCAAAAAAGAGACGCCCCTGCCCGAAAAAGAAACCACTATTTTGGAAAAAGTGGCCAACGCCCATGGATTTGAGGCGTGGAAGAATGTCCAAGAACTAAAATTTACCTTTAACGTGGACAGGGACACCACACATTTTGAAAGGAGCTGGATATGGAACACCCATGCAAATACCATCACCGCTATCGGTGGGAATGATACCCTTACCTATAACAGGGGCAATATGGACAGTACCGCCCAAAAAACGAACGGAGGGTTCATTAACGACAAGTACTGGTTATTGGCCCCCTTTAACCTAGTCTGGGACAAGGACAACATTACCTGGAAGCACAGTTTTGAAGCCGAAGCGCCCGTGGGCAAAAAGACCATGCAGAAACTCACCATTGTATATGGCAACGAAGGTGGTTATACCCCTGGGGACGCCTACGATCTTTATTTTGGCGATGATTACCTGTTAAAGGAATGGGCCTATAGAAAAGGAAATTCCCCAGAGATTTCCATGTCCACCACATGGGAGGACTATGTGGACAAGGGTGGCCTAAAGATAGCGACCGTTCATAAAAATGACGTAGGCAACTTTAAACTGTTCTTTAGCGGTATTGAAGTGGATCTAAAATAACGGGACCTGCTTGCTACCAAAAGATCGCCCCCTATTTTTTGAGGAAAAAAGTAGCAATGTATACCAGGACGCAGCATCCCATGAGGGTCATAAAGCTTAGCTGCAAACTGGAGAGCTCCGCAAGAAACCCAAGGACCACGGGTCCCATAAGAAATCCGGAAATACCGGTTCCCGCAATAAAGGCGACCCCTTGCGAGGAAGAAACCCCCTTTACATTCCCCCCTATCCGAAAAAGTTCCGGGATGATGGCGGAAAAACCGAGCCCCACAAATCCGAATCCCAAGATGGCTATATAGGTATGGGCAGTAAGGACCAGCACATAGCCCATGATCGCGAGGAGCGCCCCAAGGGACACTATTTTAATGGACCCTATCCTGGCACTTATCCCATCCCCTAAAAACCTACCTAAGGTCATCGTAATGGAAAATGCCAGAAAACCGGTTCCCCAAAGGGCTTCGGGCGCCAAGCTGACCTCTTGCAGAAAGATCCCGCTCCAGTCCACAATGGCCCCCTCACTGCCCATGATCACAAAGGAAACCAATCCCAAAAGCAATAGTGGCCTAAAGTTCGCAAACCGAAACGGCTCCTTTTGGATCGGGGCCGCCACTACCTGAACGTACTTCCTAAAAAATAGTAGGTTCACCACCAGCACCAGAACGATCGCCATGGACATATGCAACAACGGATCGTTCAACCGAACGATCAAAAAACTGCCCAGACCGGCCAAAACCCCGCCCAAACTAAAAAAACCATGGGCGGCGGACATAAAATGTTCCCTGTCCTCCTTTTCAATTTCGGTCACCAAAGTGTTCATGGAAATATCGAGAAAGCCATTGGCCGCCCCGTATACAAAAAGTGCCCCCATAAGCACAAAATATCCAGGGGCGAGGAAAGGCAGGATAGCCGTTGCACAGATCAATAAGATCCCGTACCAAGTGGCCCTTCCCACACCTATATGGTTTATGATCCTTGAGGCGAGCGGGATAACAGTGAAATTTCCCAGGGAGAGGAAGAAAATGGCAAGCCCCAAGCTGGCCTTGTCCAAGGACAGTTCCTCCCGCACCAAGGGGATATGGATCGCCCAAGTGCCAAAAAGAATATTAAGGCTGGCAAAGGCCCATGCGGGGCCAAAATAACGGGGATCGGAAAAGATAAGCCTAAGTGATCTCATAATTTGATAGCGGTGGGTTTATTTTTATTTCCGAAGGATTCCGGCCTTTAAGAGTTGTCCAAAGCGGTACATGTCCCCATAGGAACAATAAAAGGGCGCGGCCGCCAACCTTATCACATTGGGTTCCCGCCAATCGGTTATCACGCCATTTTTCATCAGATAATCGAACAACGACCTGCCTTCCCCATGTAACAACACCGATAGTTGGCTACCCCTTTCCTCGGGGGTGATGATCTCAAAGGAACTTTCCACCTCCTTATCCACTTCTTGAAGTACAAACTGCAGGTAGGCAACCAACCGATCTCTTTTGGCCATCAGGGCCTCCATACCCACTTCGGTAAAGAGTTCCAAAGAGGCCAAATATGGGGCAAGCGAAAGAATGGGCGCATTGCTGAGCTGCCAAGCGTCGGCATTGGGCATGGGCTCGAACTCGGGTTTCATCAGAAATCGGGTGTCCTTATTGGTTCCCCACCAGCCTTCGAACCTAGGGATATCCTTTTTGCCCAAATGTTTTTCGTGCACGAATATCCCGGATGCGTTTCCAGGTCCGCTGTTCATATATTTGTAACTGCACCAAGCCGCAAAATCCACTTCCCAGTCATGGAGCCGCAGGTCCACATTCCCGACCGCATGTGCCAGATCCCAGCCCACATAGGCCCCCACCGACTTCCCCGCTTTGGTGATGGCCCCCATATCAAATACCTGGCCGTTGTAATAATTTACGCCCCCTATCAGTACCAGGGCAAGTTCATCGCCCAACTCACGTATCTTGTCCAACACATCTTCCGTTCTCCAGAAATGTTCCCCATTGCGCTTTTTGATCTCGACAATGGCCTTATCGGCATCCAATCCGTGAAAACGCACCTGACTCTGCAACATATATTGGTCGGAGGGGAATGCCTTCTCCTCACAGAGGATCTTATAACGTTGCTGGGTAGGCCTGTAAAAGGAGACCATGAGCAGGTGAAGGTTGACGGTAAGGGTATTCATCACGCAGATTTCGGCCGTTCTGGCACCTACTACCCGAGCCATGGGGGCTGCCAGCCTCTCATGGTAGTCCCACCAAGGTTTTTCGGCATGAAAATGACCTTCAACGGCCATTTCCTTCCAATCGGCCATTACCTCATCAATATAGGTTTGGGTACGTTTGGGCTGAAGCCCCAGTGAGTTTCCCGTAAAATAGATGACCTCTTTTCCGTTTACCCTTGGAAAATGGAATTCTTCCCTATAGGCCCTCAGGGCATCTTCCGAATCCATTTTTTGGGCAAACTCCACCGTGTTCTGAAACTGCATGCTCTTTTTTTTCAAAAATACAATTTCAAGGGGAACCTGTTTAAACTATTTTGTGGGAAGCCCGAAGTTTAGAAAAACACCTTTACAATTTCATCAAAGCTATTTCATTTTAGAGGGCTCCGTCCTAAGGCGCATTTCCAAAATATGTTTTTCAAAGCCTATTTTTTCATAGGCCCTAATGGCAGGGAGGTTCTCGTTGTATACCGTCAGCCGGATTTCCCCGACCCCCTTCGATCCGGCCCATTTTCGCAAATGGTCGACCACCGATCGGTTCACGCCCCTTCCCCTATATTCGGGATGGGTATACATAAACCCCAGATAGGCATAGGTCTTATGGTCCAGATATGGTTTGGCCTCTTTGATAAGCGCATATCCCGATCCTATAAGTCGGCCGTTTTCCTCCACAACGGCCACCTCAACATCATCGGAGAGAATGTACGCCCTGAGGTCATAGTAACTGATGGGATCCTCTTTTAAAGTGGGATCGAAGGGCCTTTCGGCAGCAATAATGCCCTGTTCAAAGTCCAACAAAGTGGTTAGGTCGTCCAAATTGGCCTGCCTGCAATAAAATTTCATTCTAGGGTCAGATTTTAGGGGGAGGTTTGTCGCCCGGACCTAAAATAACCAAAATTTCCATAATTTCGCAAAAACGAACGCATGCATTTTTTATCGCCCTTATTGGAAAATTATATTGCCGAACATTCCCAATCCGAACCAAAGATCTTGGAGGAACTTACCCGGGAGACCCATTTGAAGGTGCTGCGGCCCAGAATGATCACGGGCCATTTTCAGGGCAGGGTATTGAGCCTCCTATCAAAGATGATGGCCCCTACCCACATCCTTGAAATAGGCACCTACACAGGTTACTCGGCCATCTGTTTGGCCGAAGGGCTCAAGAAGGGCGGAGAATTGCATACAATAGATATAAACGAAGAATTGAGGGATATACAGCAACGTTACTTTGCCAAAAGTGCCCATGGGGCACAGATCATAAGGCATGAAGGCGATGCCCTGCAAATAATCCCCACTTTGGACATGATATTCGACCTGGTATTCATTGATGCGGAAAAGACCTGTTACTACGCATATTTTGAAAGTGCCCTTAAAAAGACAAGGCCCGGCAGTATCATATTGTCGGACAACGTTCTTTGGTCGGGCAAGGTACTGGAACCTGTAGGGGACAGTGATAGGGCCACCAAAACTTTGATGGAATACAACAAGAAACTAAAGGAAGACCCTAGAGTGGAAACCGTTTTATTGCCTATCAGGGACGGGCTGACCCTAAGTAGGGTACTGTAAATT
Source organism: uncultured Sediminicola sp. (assembly GCA_963974715.1). Taxonomy (GTDB): domain Bacteria; phylum Bacteroidota; class Bacteroidia; order Flavobacteriales; family Flavobacteriaceae; genus Sediminicola. The sequence continues at coordinate 185,758 of CAXBDK010000006.1, read as the reverse complement.
TTTGGTAGAGGCGATAGAACAGAAGTGCCGAAAGAATGCCCACCAAGGCACCGACCAAAATATCCACCGGGTAATGTACCCCGATATAGATCCTACTAAAAGCAAAGAGTATGGGCCATATATAAAATACCCATGCCCAATTTATCTTCTGCCTCAAAAAAAGATAGACCAACGTGGTGATCGAGAAGGAACTTGAAGCATGTCCGGAGAAAAAGCTGTAGCCCGTGGGGCTCCTCAGAATACGGATAAGGGTATTTATCTCCTCATTGTTATTGGGCCGCAAGCGGGCCACCATTTCCTTGGTAATTCCCGTAATGGTAGTAACAAATACCACCAATGCAAGCACGCATAAGGTCATGACCAAAGTTTCCCTTTTGGGAAATTTGATACCGATCAAAATAAAAAAACAGATAAAAAGGGGAATCCAAGTGGTTATATTGGTGACGGTGGACCAGAAAAGGTCATAATCCTCAAGTCCAAGACTGTTCAGGAAGATAAATAGCTGCCTATCCCATTCCAATATTTTATCGAGCATTGACAAGTTACTTTCTCTTGATGGAACCAGTGACATCGCTCACATCATCCTTTACCTTGTCTATCTCTTTTTTGATATCATTGGTAAAACTTGTGTCTATGCCCTGCTTTTCCGCAGATTTATAAATTTCCTGTTTAATATCTTCGGTGGCGTCCTTAAGTTGGCGCATCCCTTTTCCAAGTCCTTTGGCTATATCGGGAATTTTATCGGCACCAAATACCATTACCACGATAAAGAGGATAAAAAATATCTCGCCCCCGCTTATGAATAAAAATACATTCGCATACATATCACAAATATAATGAGAAGTTTGGTAGGGAGGTAAAAAAGCCCGACCAATTTATTTTAAATTTTGGGAGGCGAGCGCCCCTTCAATTTATGGGGATTTCCTGCCTCCTTTAATGCAGAAAGCCCCCATTGTAAAGGATACAATTGGGGCTTTCGTACGGAAAGGATGATTTTATTGTCCTTTGGTACTTTCCTTAAACCGATCAAAATCGCTCTGTTGTTCCTTCTTGGGCCAAGAATTGTTGGTAGTGTCCACATCGGCCGTCTCCGCTTTTGGATCTACCGTAATCCCCACCAGTTCCTTTTGGGAGGAGACCACCCTTTTTACCTCGGCATCGCTCTTCCTCCATATTTCCGGGGGATAGGTCACATTTTCCGTGGAGCCATCGGCATAGGTATATTCCACGATCAAGGGCATGGGAAGTCCTCCTGGCTTGTCGAACGTAATTTCATAAAAATACTTTGGCTCCTTCACGGCCCTTCTTTCGGCTTCCGTTAGGTTGTCCATCATGTACTCTTTTAGGGTCTTTGAGTTCTCCGAAGGCATTTTTCCCTTTAGGCTTTTATCGTCGTCCTCACTATCTTCCTCGGCAAGGTATACCAATGGGGGAAGGTCCGCCTCGGTGACGTTCCTTTCGGCCATATATTCCATCATCTTTTTTGTGGGCCTGTTGCTCACAAAATATTTTTTGACATCCTTTACCCCTATATCCACATAATCGGTCGTATAGAACCATCCCCTCCAGAACCAATCAAGGTCTACCGCCGAGGCATCTTCCATGGTTCGGAAAAAATCTTCGGGGGTCGGGTGCTTGAACATCCACCGTTGCGAATAGGTCTTAAAGGCATGGTCGAACAATTCCCGGCCCATGACCGTCTCCCGAAGGATATTAAGGGCGGTCGCAGGCTTGCCATAGGCATTGTTGCCCAGTTGGTATACATTTTCCGGATTGGACATGATCGGTGCTATAATACTTTGGTCCCCGGCCATGTAGGGCACTATTAGGGAGGGAGCACCCCTTCTGGAAGGATATTTTTCATTGGGGGCGATCGCCTCGGGATAAGCTTCCCCGAATTCCTGTTCCGCCATATACTGCATAAAGGTATTGATACCCTCGTCCATCCAGCCCCACTGCCGTTCATCGGAATTTACGATCATGGGGAAAAAATTATGGCCTACCTCATGGATGATCACACTGATCATCCCGTATTTTACACGGTCCGATATCTCTCCTTTTTCATTGGGCCTTCCATAGTTCCAACAGATCATGGGATACTCCATCCCTTGATTTTTGGCGTGTACGGAGATGGCCTTGTGATACGGATAATCAAAGGTATGCGACGAATAGGACTTTAGGGTATGCGCCACTGCCTTGGTAGAGAATTCCTCCCAAAGGGGATTGCCCTCCTTGGGGTACATGGACACGGCCATTACGTCCCTGGCACCAAATTTAACGGCCTGCATGTCCCAAATGAACTTCCGGGAAGTTGCGAACGCAAAATCACGGACATTTTCGGCCTTTAACTTCCACGTTTTGGTCTTTTCGGAAAACCCTTTCTCGGCAGCTTCCGCCTCTGCTTGGGTAACGATCAATACCGGTTTGTCATAGGATTTTTTGGCCTGTTCGTACCGGGACATCATTTCTTTGCTAAAAACCTCCTTACGGTTTTGTAGTTCCCCTGTCCCGTCCAAAATATGATCGGCGGGTACGGTAATGTTCACTTCATAATTTCCGAAGGTAAGGGCGAATTCCCCGCTACCCCAAAATTGATGGTTCTGCCATCCTTCCACATCGCTGTAAACGGCCATTCTGGGAAAAAACTGTGCTATGACATAGGCCTTATTGCCATCGGCCGGAAAATACTCGTACCCCGATCTTGCCCTATTGACGGTATGGTCTGGGATATTGTACCACCACTTAACGGAAAAGGACACTTCGGCCTTGCTCTTAAGGGGCTCCGGTAGGTCGATGCGCATCATGGTCTGGTTAACGGTATAGGGCAGCGCATTTCCACTGGCATCCTTTACGTACTCGATATTAAAACCGCCGTCAAAATTTTCGGTCATGTATTTCCCCACAAAACTTTCCGTGGGCTCTGCCAACGGCACCCCATCGCCATCCTTTAAAAATGATTTGGAATCCTTGGTCCGTACGTTTTGGTCCAATTGCAACCACAAAAATTCCAGATCGTCGGGGGAGTTGTTGATATAGGTTACCGTTTCGGTCCCGTATATTTTGGATTCCTTATCATTTAGCAGGATGTCCATTTTATAATTGGCCTGTTGTTGGTAGTAGTCCGGGCCAGGTGCCCCGGAGGCAGATCGATACGTGTTGGGGGTAGCGAACTCTTGGTACATCTGTCTGAACTTGCTCTGGTTGGTATGCCCTGGCTCCCGTTCCTTTTTCACCTCTTCCTGTGCAGTGGAAATGGAGACCATTAGCAATAAGAGGGAGGCAAAACAATACTTGATCTTATTCATTTTTCAATAATTTTTAGTCGATGAAAAAATAACTCTTTTTTAAGAAAACGTTATAAAAACTTATAGTTTTAACATTTCCTTGTTTTTATCCTTCATCAGGATGACGCTTTTTTTTAGGTCCCCTATCTTAAAATGCACTACGTTACGCTGGTCCCCGAAGAGGTCCGTAAGCACCTCATTTTGGATCGTTACCGTTTCCAATGTTTTCAGCTCCACTTGGGGCACCTCCAAATAACAGATCACCACATCATCCTCGTACTGTCTTCCGATGTAGGTATACCGTTGCTGTTTCCCGTTGGCAAAAACAAGGAGTTTGGTCCTTAGGTACTTCTCCAGATAGGATTGGGCAAGGTCGGTCTCCCCCTCCGTTCCCAATTTGGGGTTTATGCCATAACGTTCCACCAACACCCTTTCCAGATCGTCCACAAAAATGCGGGACGTTATCTGAAGCGCTTGGTCTTTTTCCGAATACTGGACAGTGGTCACGCTGAGGTAAAACTTATGGGCCACCGAAAAGGTTAACAGGGGCAATAGCAGCAATAAGGCCGCTTTTTTCAAGAAACGCATCCGTTGAAATTTACTGCGAAGATAGGGAAAAGGTTATGAAGTTATGGCGCAGCGGGGCTGCTTGGTGATACGGTTATGGGGTTATGACGCAGCTGAGCTGCTTGGTTATAAGGTTATGGAGTCAGGGACCGACCGATGGCGCGGATTCCCCACTGGTTATGATGTTATATGAAAAATGTGAATTGAATCAATGAAAAACCTCGTAACCTTATAATCTTATATTAGATGGTGCAGATTTCCAATCCGCATCCTTTACTCCTCCGTATCCGTTTAACCTTTTAACCATATAACCCTGTAACCATATAACCGCAGAACAAAAAAGTTATGGAGTTATGGCGCGGCTCCCGCTGCTAGGTTATGATGTTATGGATGATGAATTATGAGTTGTGAATGGTGAACCCCATAACCGCTTAACCTTGTAACCACTACCTATTCCAACTGATTGGCCTCTCTGTAGGATGCACCCTTCTTTCGTAAAAAGGCCCAAATTTTTAAATGGTCATGCGAATCCACCACTCCCGAAAAAGCGGTGTCGGCCTCACAGAAATACATAAAGTCGTTTATCTTTTCCAATGGGATCTTTAGCTCGGTCACAAAGAGGGAATCGGCGTAGAATTCACGTACCCGATCGGTACGGGCATAGCGATTATCGATTTCCAATAATTTCTTCAATTTTTTGGTCCTCCCCGTAATAGCGTTCAATATGGGGTTCAGGGGCAGGATCCCCCCTCCCGTTGTGGCCTCGTTCAATTTCCGTTCGGTTTGGGTTGGAACTATGGCATAGGCATTGGGCAAGTTTAGGGTAGACGCCGTAACAATGGGCCCTGGATCAAGGGTCTTGAGATCTCGGGCGATGTCCCCTGATAGATTATAGGGGGTCACCACCACTTCGTCCAGTTCGTTAACGGCCTCCTCCATGGTCACCGTGATCATTTTGGAGTCCAACATGGCTTGGCTTACCACCAATTGTTTTTTTGCAAATTGCACTGCCGAAAAGATCAGGGTATCCCTTAAACGTACCTGGATATCAAAAAATCCCTCGGCACTGGTAATGGTGGCCCGTTGGGTAGTGGTGTTCAGGACATGTGTTGCGGCCACATCGCCGTTGGCACTCTTCACCCTTCCTTCCAGTCGGTGTAGGGAGGGCACCTGTGCACTTAGGGAAGCACAGCCCAGAAACAGCACAAAAACAAGGAACTTAATTCTCAGTTTCGCGTTCTTTTAGGTACAACTTACTGTGGGTCACCAGAAAATCGATCAATTGGAATTCGTTGTCCTTTTTGAGCAGAGACTGGGTAGGGATCTTATTGTCACAATAGACCAGGAACCGATCTATCTCATTTTGGGGTATGTTCAGGTCTTCCACAAAAAAGCGGTCGTCATAGACCTGTCGCATTACATCACTGAGTTTTAAGGGAGGTCTTTTCTCCTCTTCCGGTGTGGAGGAGGATTTGGTAAGGGCCTTAAAAATATTCACGAAATTAAGTCCGTTCGTCATGCCCCTGTCCGTTTGGGAAAGGGAGATGTTCTCCACCTCCGTGGATCGGTCTATTTCGTAATCGTATTGCTTTTGGAGTCCCTCGTTCTGCAGTTCCAAAAATTTCTCCTGGTTCTCGGGACCTACCACCACTTCGTCCAGTTCGGTCACTTTTTCGTTCACCTCCACCACCAATCGGTTTTTGTCCAGCATATCTTGGGTGACCAACATGGCCATCATCTGATAGTTGACCGCGGTAAAGATCAGTTCGTCCCCTACCTTGACCCTAATTTCAAACTCCCCATCATCGTTGGTGATGGTAGCACTTTGGGAGGTGGTATTGATCACATTTTCATTGGCAACATTGGAATTTCTATAAAGAACTTTTCCCTTCAGCGGTGTTCTTCCATCTTGGGCGCTCAGCAAACAGCAACAAAGAACAAAAAGGGAAAACAGGAAATGATTTTTCATCGATACAGTATGGTTTAATGGAATGTCGTACATCGCCCTTATTAAAGATACAAAAAGAAAGTCGGGCCATTATATTCCAAGGCTAAAGAAAATGTAAGTTCCCGTTAAAAAAAAATATAAGCCAATTAAACTTTTGTTAATTTGTACACAGCCCCGGAGCCCCTGCCAATTAAATCCATTCCCAGATCGATAGCATTAAGAGGTGTCCCGAAAAATGTGTATAATTGCAACCCTTACCTCCCAAGACCTACGGCCGCACAAAAGAGAACGGAATGAAAAAGCTATTGTTGGCCAGTACCGCTACCCTCTTTGGGGAGACGTACCTGCAGTACCTGAAGACAGACCTTACCCATTTCTTTAAGGGGTGCGCCACCATTACCTTTATCCCATACGCCAGGCCCGGAGGATTGTCCCATGATGCCTATACGGCCATTGTACAAAAGGCCTTTATGGACTTGGGCAAGGAAGTGAGGGGACTGCATACTTATACGGACCAGGAACGGGGCATAGGGGAAGCCGAAGCGATCTTTGTCGGTGGCGGGAATACCTTTGTGCTGCTGCACGAACTGTTGCGAACGGGAATTATGCCACATATCAAACAAAAAGTACTGGACGGCACCCCTTATATGGGTTCCAGTGCAGGTAGCAACATTGCCGGGCCCAGCATTAAGACCACCAACGATATGCCCATTGTACACCCGAGCAGTTTTGAGGCGTTGGGGCTGGTGGAATTTAACCTAAACCCGCATTACCAAGATCCGGACCCTAACAGTACCCACAATGGGGAGACAAGGGAGACGCGGATACGGGAATTCCATTGTTTTAACAATACCCCTGTGGTCGGCCTACGGGAAGGCAATTACCTGTGGATCGAAAATGGCAGTACCAAATTGTTGGGCAAGGGGACCGCACGGATCTTTGAGGCGGGCAAGCCGCCCTATGAGGCCAGCCAAATTCCATTTTAGGGGTTGGGGCACATAAGTTTCCGTTTACCGCAATGGAAGCGTATTTTGCCCTATTAATTTAGCGAAAAGGGCCAGGAAACCTATTTTTGCGTATAGCTATAATGATAGACCGGCTACCTTTTCCCCTTGGTTTAAGCGTAGGCCCCAACAATAAGAAATAAAACCTCCAACCCATGAAAGTGAACATATTGCCGCTGTTATTTGGTCTTTTTTTCGGTACCATGGCCATGGCACAGGTCAAGATCGGGGACAATCCCCAAAATATAGGGGCCGCTTCCGTATTGGAACTGGAAAGCAGCACCCGGGCCTTGGTGATCACCAGGGTGACCACCGTACAGATGAACGCCATTGTACCTTTGGAAGGGGCCATGGTGTACAATACCGATGCCCAATGTATCTACTATTACAACGGAACCGAATGGCTGAACCTATGTGATGCCCTTAACAACTCGATCAGCATCAGCCTGACCGACAATGGGAACGGCACCTATACGTTTACCGATGCCCAGGACAATACGACCGAGATATTGGTACGCAACCAAAGCCTGGTGGTAGAGGACGGGAACCTGATCTTAACGGAAGCCGATGGCAACCAACTTACCGTGGCCCTTAACAGTCTAAATACCTTTAATTATACTACACTTCCACTACAATACACGGACGCTCCACCAAATACGGTGGTCATAACCCCTGATGAAACTGGGACTATATTTAATTTTGAGGTGGGAATTATTAATGGGGAGAATATTCAGGAAGGATCTATTACACAAACCAATCTAGGCCTGGATGCTGTAGGCAGAAGTGAATTGGCCGATAATGCGGTGGGTACCATGGAAATTAACAATGACGCCGTAACCGCATTAAAAATAAATGAGGATGTGGCCGGAACGGGACTGCGGCAGGCCGCTAATGGAGCTTTGGAAGTGGATATCGAAAACATTCAGGGCGATGGGACTCTAACCACGGGCAATGGCGCCTTGTTGGTAACAGGCACCCCTGCCAATGCACTCTTGGCAGATGTTGAACTAGCCGTAAGGGTGGACAACGCCACCGTAGGTATCGACCCGACCACGGGATTGGAGGTGAGGGACAACGGGATCACCAATTTGCAGATGGGCGATCTGTCCATTGGTACGGCCGAACTGATCAATGATGCGGTGACCAGTGCCAAAATAGCTCCCAATACCATTACGGCTGCGGACATAAACACAGGAGCCGTTACCGCGGATGAGATATTGGATGGCACCGTTGCCACGGCGGACATTGCCGATGATGCCATAACCCTGCCCAAATTGGCCAACGGTACTGCCACGGGACAGATCATGCAATGGAACGGGACCCAATGGGCCCTCATCAACCTCTCCGAACAAAGCGTTACCGAAGTGGACGGGGCCATTGGGAACGAGGTTACCAATGCGACCGTTGATGGAGGATTAATACGGGCCGGTGCAGGCAACACGGCCGATCCTTGGACCTTAGGTGTAGCAGCGGGCGGAATAGGTACCGACGAACTTGCAACCGATGCCGTAACCTCCGATAAGATAGATGATGAAACCATAGTCAATGCCGATGTAGCCATCGATGCCGAAATAGAAGGAACAAAAATAGATCCCGACTTTGGAAATCAGGCCATAATCACCACAGGAACCTTGGCAGCGGCAAATACCACTATTGGCGGTACATTGGCTATCACAGGAGTGACTACCATTAATGCTGCCACGGCCGAATCCTTTGCACTACCTGCGGTAAATGGGGATCTTGGCCAGGTCCTTACCACGGACGGGGCGGGAGCCACTGCTTGGAGCACAGTCAATACCCTTCCGGAACTTTTGGACGCACAGATCATTGTGGCGAACGGCACCACTCCCTCCGCAGTCGCCATGTCAGGAGATGCCACAATTCTTAATACGGGAGTGGTCACCATTGCCAATGATGCAGTCACATTGGCCAAATTGGATAACGGCACTGCCGATGGACAGATTATGAAATGGAACGGGACCGATTGGGTACTACAATTGGAAGGGGATGCAATCGTTGGAAATGAAGTAGTGAATGCCACACCCAATATGGGATTAATAAGGTCCGGTACTGGTACTGAGGACGATCAATTCACCCTCGGTGTGAATACTGGTAATGGCTTGGTAAATCATCCAACGGATGGGACTTTGGAACTCTTCCATGGCACCCCAAATCAAATCCTAAGGACCAATGCAGTGGGAGACGCCGCAGAATGGGCCACCATCCCCACCGTGGTAGCCACGGGGAAAATAGACCCCATTTCTCTTGTAGAAAGACTAAATGGGGCCACTGTTACGGTCAATAGCACAGGAAATTATACGGTAAATCTCTCTACGCCTAGATTGACTCCTGATTATATCATTCAATTAACACTCTTGGGAGTAGCGGCCGGTACCACAATTCAGGTAACGGGACAGACTATAAATGATTTTACAGTACAAATATTTGATACTGATGGAAACCCCATTGATGCAGCTTGGTATTTTACCGTAACGGATTTTTAATATGAAACTACTGCTGTCCTTTTTCCTATTCCTATCCTCCTTGGCACTTACCGCCCAGACGGGCCTGTACAATGCGGGCAACCTACAGTTGCACGAGGGGAATATGGGCTTCCATACCCACCTGATCAACGATGGCACTTTCGACCAAAACCAGGGCCTGATCGGTTTTTACGGCAACAATACGCTTACCGTGTCCGGGGCCTTTATGCCCGTATTCCACGATATGGAACTTTTTAATCCGGCTGGGCTGCTCCTGGAAACGGCCGTTGGGGTACGCAATACCCTGAACTTTGTGGAGGGGGATGTGCTTACCCCCCGAAACCTTCGGGATATCTATCTGAACTTTTTTACGGATGCCATACCCGTAAACGAACGGGACGTGGCCAAGATCAACGGCTATGCGGCCAGTACGGACCAAAGCTCCTTTGTTTTTCCGGTGGGCGATGAGGCCCAGTTACGGCCCCTTACCATGAATGCCGAAGCTCCGGTGGCCCTGGCCAAAAGCGCCTATTTTTTGGAAGATCCCAATAACCCTTCCGCTTTCCCCATTAGTTTTGACACCTCACGTAAATCAAGTGGGGTAAACTTGATCAGCGTTACGGAATTTTGGGCCTTGGAAGGCAATGTGCCCACCACCATCACCTTGCGATGGAATCCACGGAGCAACTTACGGTCCCTAACGGACGATGTGACCAAAATTGGCCTGGTCGGATGGAACTATGCGGCCAATTCCTGGGTAGACCTCGGAAATGTGGGCCTTAGCGGGGATCTGGCAAATGGTTTTGTCACTTCCGAATCCTTTGTGCCCGACGACTATGCCGTGATCACCTTCGGCAGTCTGCCCCTGCCCACCGATGTGCTTACCTTGGACAACTACTACCTTACCCCCAATGGCGATGGCACCAACGATTTTCTGGTCATCCCCGAAATGGCGGATTCCCCCAATAACAGCATACAGATCTTTGATCGGTTTGGGCTAAAGGTGTTCGAAATGGAAAACTATACCAATGAATTCAACGGTTTTCCCAACGTGGCCAATTTTGTGGTGGATGAAAAACAGGGACTGCCCGCAGGGGTCTACTTTTATCTGGTAAGCCTTAAGGACCTGGAAATGGATTTTCAGGGATTTCTGTATTTAAGGAGATAATTTTCCCAATCTTTTATAATTTTAGCGCCCGTTACCGCTAATGGCCCAACTGTTCCCCAAGGGGGCGGGTGGGAATTTGACAAAGCCTCAAAACCCGTCCACAGATTCAAAAAATAAAGTAACTTTGGAAAAGCGGCCACGGCCATCGTTTCCCACTTGGTTACAGGGCAGCGGGACCTGATCTGCATTATTTGATTTAATTACCCCCAATGACCTATGCAAAGAAGATCGTTTTTAAAAAAAAGTAGTGCCTCCGGCCTGGCCATGGCCATGGTCCCTTCCCTGATACTCCCACAGGAGGAAGAATATTCCACCGAGGAACTCATGGGCAAGTCGGACATCCGACTGTTCGGCAAGGGCATCAACCTTAAAAAAGAGGCGCAGGAAGCCTTTGTACAGATGAAAAAAGCGGCCTATGGGGACGGGGTGGACCTAAAAATCGTCTCCAGCTACCGCAGTTTTGACCGACAGGTAGGCATCTGGGAGCGGAAATACCTGCAGTATACGGAAGAGGACCGTATGCAGCCTATGGACGCCATTGAAAAGATCATCGAATACTCTACCATTCCTGGGACCAGCAGGCACCACTGGGGAACGGAGATCGATGTGGTGGACGGATACCAAAAAGTGGATGGGGATGTTCTAGATCCCGATAAATTTGGGCCCGAGGCCCCCTATGCGACCTTTAAAACGTGGATGGACGAAAACGCCAACAAATTTGGATTTTATCTGGTCTATACCGATGCGCCCAGGAGAAGGGGCTTTAAATATGAGCCTTGGCATTACAGTTATGCCGCCATCTCCATTCCCATGCTCACCGCCTACAGAAGGAAAAACATCCTGCAGTTGTTGCAAAAGGAAGATTTTCTGGGTCGGGAGCATTTTACCGCAGGCTTTGTGCGCAGTTATATTCAGGACCATATTTTGGACATCAATCCAAAACTCCTGTAAGCGAGCCATAGCTTTCCCTATTTGTCGACTTAATTTATTCAATTGTCCCATATGAGAAGAGGGAGCTGGAAAATCAGGATTTTTATAGGCCTTGCCATTGTGGGTTTTGCGGTGGTACAACGTTGTTACAACAAACAGGAAAATCCGTATACGGGCAGGCAACAGAACATCAACATGAGCACGGAGGAGGAGATCGCGATCGGTCTGCAGACGGCGCCGGAAATGGCACAGCAGCACGGTGGACTCTATCCAGATGAAGGGGCGCAGGCCCTTGTGGATGCCGTGGGCAATAAATTGGTGGCCAACAGTGTTGCACGGGAAACCCCCTACCGCTACGAATTCCACCTCCTTGCGGACGATCGTACCATTAATGCCTTTGCCCTGCCCGGGGGACAGGTATTCATTACCTATGCCCTCTTCCAACAGCTGAACGAAGCCCAGCTTGCAGGGGTTTTGGGACATGAGATAGGCCATGTGATCGGCAGGCATTCCGCAGAAAGGATCGCCGATAGCAACTTCTGGCAAACGGTCTCCATGGGTGCCTCGGTGGGTGCCGATGCCGGCGATATCGTGGGTAGTATCGGACAGAACACCCTACTAAAGAACGGTAGGGGCGATGAACTGGAAAGCGATGATCTTGGGGTACTCTTCATGATAAAGGCCGGTTATGATCCCTATGAAATGATCAAGGTGATGGAAATATTGAAGGCCGCCGCCGGTCCCAATAGGGTGCCCGAATTTCAGAGTACCCATCCCGACCCTGAAAACAGGATCCAAAAAATTCAGGAGGCCATTGCCAAACACAAGGGGGAATAGCAAAGAAGTGCAACGCTCCAGCATTTACCCTTCTTATGACCAAACGTACCTTAAACCATTGCCCGATACATCTGGCTTTTCGGGACGATCATCGCCATAATACGTGATTTGGTCGAATAGGAGATTCAAATGGCCGTATCCCGGTCAGCGATCGGACTTTTTTTGTATCTTTGAAATATCCCGAATACTTACATCTACATCAATTTGATCCTTATAGCTTGGTTTAATTAGTTAAACGAGAGACTATATGGCAACGCTATCACATTTTAAAAACCTTTACCTTTCGGCATTTGAGGACTGTCGACCGGAAATTGTGGTGATCTTTCTGAAGATCTATTCCTTTTTCTGTGTTATGATGCTCTTTATGGCGATGTATGCCTTCTTTTATAGGGCCTTTACAGGTTTTAACTTTTAATTTTCCCCTTTTTATTTGCCCTTTTACTTGAACACTATATGAGGCAAATGAATAAGATGGCCTAGTTGGTCCCAATAAAGGGACAGGGCCTATACTGTCCGCTCCAGAAAATGGAAATGGCCAAAAATCAAAAAACCCCGGGATGTGCTCCCAGGGTTTTTTTGATTGATGAATAAACGCCTTCTATTTCTATTTTGTGTTCGCCTCCAAAACTGCCAGGGCATCTTGGGCATTGGAAAGCTCTGCATATTTTTTTACGGTCATGCCCTTGTCACACTTGATCTTTAGGTTTGCACCATTGTCTATCAACAATTGTAGGATTTCCGCTTTGTTGTAACGTGCGGCAAAAATGGCCGGGGTCATTCCCAAGGATTTTTGGTTCACATCCTCCCCTAGGGCTATCAGGCTTTTTACGGTTTCAACATCGCCCTGCATGATGGCCTTACAAAAAGAACTGATCTCTGGGTTAGCGGAAATTTCCAATACATTGTTATCCAATATATTATTTGGTAGCGTTGCGGCTTGTACACTGCCCGCCATCAATAAAAAGGCGGCTGAAATTGATAAGATTGTTTTTTTCATGATGAATAAGATTTTAAATTGATTGTGACTTCTATAATATAGACTACCAAAAAATGATTTTGTTTCATCCAAAGTGAATAAATAACGTTATTTTAACAATTCGACCCTAATCAGGTCACATTCCCAACGGTTCCCCGCCCCTATATGAAATTTTTGAAAAACCCGCTCCATTTCCTAGTATTACTAATGAAATCGGACTAATTTTGTAGTCGGACCAATCCATGTTACAATGAACAAAAAAGTGATCTTAATGATTTTGGACGGGTGGGGAAAATCGCCCGATCCCAAGATTTCAGCCATTGATAATGCCAATACCCCCTTTATCGATTCCCTTTATAAAAATTACCCCAATGCCAACCTGCTCACCGATGGCATGAACGTGGGCCTCCCGGAAGGTCAAATGGGAAACAGCGAGGTAGGACATATGAACCTGGGGGCCGGTAGGATCGTGTACCAAGATCTTGCCAAGATCAATCTGGCGGTACAGGAGAATACCCTAAAGGATGAAAAAGTTTTAAAGGATGCTTTTCTATACGCCAAGGAATATAACAGGCCCGTTCATTTTGTAGGGCTTCTCAGCAACGGTGGGGTACATTCGCACACCTCGCATTTGGAGGGCCTTATACAGGCGGGCGAAAATTATGGCCTACAAAATATGTTCGTACATGCCTTTACGGACGGCAGGGACGTCGATCCCAAGAGCGGTAAGGGATTTATACAGGACCTGAACCATTTCTGTGCGGACAAGCACGCCAAGTTGGCAACGGTGATCGGGAGGTACTATGCGATGGACCGGGATAGCAGATGGGAGCGCGTCAAATTGGCCTATGATCTGCTGGTTCACGGTACCGGTGAAAAGACCATGGATGTCCTTCAAAATATAACCCAGAGCTACGAAAAGGGAATAACCGACGAATTTATCGAACCCATCGTGATGACCTATATGGACGGCTCTCCCCTGGCCACCATTAAGGAGGGGGATGTGGTGATCTTTTTTAACTTTAGGACGGACCGGGGCAGGGAACTTACACAAATGTTGTCCCAGGCCGACTTTCACGAACAAAACACCCATGCACTGCAATTGTACTATGTGACCATGACCAATTACGACGATTCCTTTAAGGACGTTAAAGTGGTCTATGACAAGGACAATTTGGTGGACACCTTGGGGGAAACCTTGTCCAAGGCCCATAAAAAACAGATCCGTATCGCGGAAACGGAAAAGTACCCTCATGTCACCTTCTTTTTTAACGGGGGACAGGAAATTCCTTTTGATGGCGAACAGCGAATCCTGTGTCCCTCTCCAAAAGTGGCCACCTACGATCTGCAACCGGAAATGAGCGCTTATGAGATAAGGGACGCCATCATTCCCGAACTCAATAAGGGGGAAGTCGATTTTGTATGCCTCAATTTTGCCAATCCGGACATGGTAGGCCACACAGGAAGTATGGTAGCGGCCATAAAGGCCTGTGAGACCGTGGATGCCTGTGCACAAGCGGTAATTACCGTAGCCATGGAAAAGGGATATACCACCTTGGTGATCGCGGACCACGGGAATTGTGAGACCATGTTGAACCCCGATGGGAGCCCCAATACCGCGCATACCACCAATCCGGTACCATTGATCTTGGTAGACAAGGAAATAAAGAGCATTTCAAACGGGGTGTTGGGGGATATAGCGCCCACCATCCTTAAGTTGATGGGCGTGCCACAACCTGCGGCCATGACCCAAAAGCCATTGGTATAAGTAGCTTAGAATACCGATCATGGGGACCTGCCTTCTTTAGGAGGTCCCTTTTTTTTTAGGGGTAGCGACCCTCCTTCCCCTTTTAAAGGTATCCCTATCAATTTATTTAGGAATGTTTTACCTTTGCCGTCTATGATAAATATTAAAACAGCAGCAGAAATAGCGCTGATGCGCGAAAGTGCCCTCATCGTCTCCAAAACCCTTGGGGTACTTGCGAGCGAGGTAAAACCTGGGGTAACGACCCTTTATCTGGATAAACTTGCCGAGGAATGCATTCGGGACCATGGTGCCGAACCGGGATTTTTGGGCATGTACGATTTTCCGAACACCCTTTGCATGAGTCCCAATGCCCAAGTGGTGCACGGCATTCCCAACAACACCCCTTTGGTGGAAGGGGATATCATCTCCATAGATTGTGGGGCCCTTAAAAATGGTTTCTATGGGGACCACGCCTATACCTTTCCGGTGGGGGAGGTTTCTGAGGAGGTAAGCAGGCTGTTGCAGGTCACCAAAGAATCCCTCTATGTGGGCATCAGGGAATTTAAAAGCGGTAATCGTGTCGGCGATGTGGGCTATGCCATCCAAAAATATACGGAGGACCATGGCTACGGTGTGGTCAGGGAACTGGTAGGCCATGGACTTGGCAGGAAAATGCACGAAGATCCCGAAATGCCCAACTATGGAAAAAGGGGCAGGGGAAAAAAGTTTCTCGAAGGAATGGTAGTGGCCATTGAACCCATGACCAATATGGGCACCCATAGGATAAAACAACTGAAGGACGGATGGACCATTCTGACCGCCGATGGCCTGCCAAGTGCCCATTTTGAACATGATGTTGCACTGGTGGACGGCAAACCGGAGCTTCTTTCCACCTTTCAGTACATATATGAGGCCCTAGGAATACAGAGCGATGAAGAGGACGCATTTAGACAGCATAAGTTGCAGTTGTAGTTGCCATAAACTGCTGTATGAAAAAAATCTTTAAATTTTTCCTGAACCGACTTCCAAGACCGCTTTTAATACGGGCCAGTTATCTGGCAAGGCCGATCTTGGCCCTTTACCTAAAAGGAAATACCTATGAAGACCCCATTGACGGGAAACGGTTCAGGGAATTTTTGCCCTATGGTTATGGGACCCAAAGGGGGAACGTGCTGTCCCCCTCTACCCTTTCCTTGGAAAGGCACCGACTGCTATGGCTCTTCTTAAGGGAACGGACCGATTTTTTCAGCAAACCGTACAAATTATTGCATTTTGCACCGGAACAGGCATTTTACAAACGATTTCGGAAACAAGCCAACTTGGAATACACCACTACGGACCTAAACTCCCCCTTGGCCGATGTAAAGGCCGATATCCTTGACCTTCCCTTTCCCGATAACAGCTTTGATGTGCTATTTTGCAACCATGTTCTGGAGCACATCCCGAACGACCTAAAGGCCATGCAGGAACTCCATAGGGTCATGCGGACCGGTGGATGGGGAATCCTTCAGATACCGCAGGACCTTACACGGGCAACAACCTTTGAGGATGCTTCCATTACAGATCCGAAAGAGCGCGCCAAAATTTTTGGACAGTACGACCATGTCCGGATCTATGGCAGAGACTATTTTGAGAGACTGAGACAGGTCGGGTTCCAAGTAGAGGAAGTGGACCTTACTGCGGAACTCCCTGCGGAAGCAGTGGAAAGGTACCGTTTGGCACAAGGGGAAATTATTCCGCTGGTCCGGAAGAATCCTTGATCACGCGCTTTTTAAAACCCTCGGTCATAAACTGCTGTGTCTCTCCCGCTGTATCCACATAAATGATATAGGCTTCCAAATCTTGCTGGGCCGCCAGTACGGATTTTGAATCTTCCAATTCCATGGCCATTAGGGCCGTGGCATAGGCATCTGCCTTGGCACAGTTATCGGCAATTACACTGGCCGCCAAAATATTCGAATTTTTGGTATAGCCCGTTTTTGCATTGATGGTATGTACATACTTGGTGCCCGTAACGGAATCGATGCGAAATTTTCGATAGTTGCCCGACGAGGCCATTGCTATATCCCTTAAATTGATCAATAGTTTGGGAACGCTGCGGTCGACCCCTTGCGGATCATCGATGCCCACCACCCATTCCTTATCCTTCAGTAGGTTCATACCCTTTCCCACAATTTCACCGCCCACCTCCAAAAGGTAATCGGTAATGCCCTGAGCATCCATCATGGCCGCCAATCGATCTATGGCATATCCCTTGGCAATGGCATTAAAATCGAAATAAATATTCGGATCATCTTTTATGATCCTGTTGTCATCGCTCATGGAAACCTTTCCGAAGCCCACATAGCGCATTAAACTGTCCACCTTTAGTGAATCCAGCTCCAATTGTTTTCCGGGACCAAATCCCCAGGCATTTACCAAAGTGCCCACCGTGGGATCAAAATAACCGAAGGTATTTTTGTGGATTTCACTTGAAAGCAAGAATACGTCCTTGAACATGGTATCCACCTGTAGGGTGGAGTCGCCCCGATTGACCTTTGAAATATCGGAATCCGGAATGTAGGTGGACATGGATCGGTTGACGGCATCGAATACCGAGTCGATCTGGACCTGTAGATCCAACTCCTCCCCGTGAAAGTAAGTGATATGGTAAGAAG
Organism: uncultured Sediminicola sp.; assembly: GCA_963974715.1. GTDB lineage: Bacteria > Bacteroidota > Bacteroidia > Flavobacteriales > Flavobacteriaceae > Sediminicola. The sequence goes on along the minus strand of CAXBDK010000006.1, from coordinate 168,157 downwards.
TTCCCAAAGCTTCGCCACTTTGGAAATTTTTTACCCATTTCGGGTCTCGGTTACAGGCCCCTAAAAGCATCGCAGCTATTATGGTGCCTAAAAGTATTTTTTTCATGGATGGGTGTTAAAAAGGTAACATTAAAGATTATCAGCGTTGTGGTATGGCAATCAGTCCGTCATAATCCTGTATATATGCCTCATTGAGAAGCACAGGCTGGGCATGGTCCTTTGCATTTACCAGTCCCACCCCGGCATAATATACCTTGGCATTGGATTTAAGGGCGTGTACCCGTATCTTTTCCAACAAGATCTGGTCGTATTCCTTGGGATTTTCGGGATAGGCGATGCAACGCACCACAATAAAGGAAAGTTCCTTGTTCCTGGTACAGACGAACTGGGGATTTTTTCCAAGGGTGCTGTTGATGGCCACGAACTCGTACCCTTCTGATTCCAGTTCCTTGCCCACTATGTTCATGGCCAAATTGTGCAGCTCCTGTTCTGTAAGTGCCCTCATGATCGCTACCTATAAAAAAACCGATAGTTTCCATATCGGTTTTATATTTATTCGTTGCTGGAAGGATTATCCCCCAAAATCATCAAATCGTATATGTTCATCGGGAATCCCAAAATCCTCCCCCATTTTCTGTACTGCCTTGTTCATCAATGGCGGTCCACAGAAATAAAGTTCAATATCCTCCGGCGATTCGTGATGGCTCAAATAATTATCGATAACGCAATTATGGATAAACCCTACGAACCCATCCCCTGGCGCATCTATGTTCTCCTTAACCTTCCAATTGTCCTCTGGCAGAGGCTCGGAAAGCGCCAAATAGAATTTAAAGTTCGGAAATTCCTTTTCAAGCTTATAAAAATGGTCCAGATAGAAAAGTTCCCTTTTGGAACGTCCCCCGTACCAATAGGTAACTTTCCGATTGGTCTTTAAGGTCTTGAAAAGGTGGTAAAGGTGAGATCGCATTGGGGCCATCCCGGCTCCGCCGCCCACATACAACATTTCGGACTCGGACTCATTGATGAAGAATTCACCATAAGGCCCGGAAATGATCACTTTGTCACCTTCTTTTTGCGCAAAGATATAGGAAGAGGCAATTCCTGGATTTACCGCCATCCAACCGTTCTTTGCCCTGTCCCAAGGCGGGGTAGCGATACGGACGTTCAGCATGATCTGCCTTCCTTCCGCTGGGTAAGAGGCCATGGAATATGCCCTCTCCACTGTTTCCGTATTTTTCATCACCAAGGGCCATAGGTTAAATTTGTCCCACTCGGCCTTAAACTTGTCAGGCGTATCATGTTCCTCGGGATGAGCGGTGATATCGATATCGGAATATTTGATCTCGCCCTCCGGAATCTCGATCTGGATATAGCCCCCTGCCTTATAGGGCATATCCTCGGGAATTTCCACTACAAACTCTTTAATAAAGGAAGCCACATTGTAGTTTCTGACAACGGTAGCCTCCCATTTTTTAATTCCAAAGACCTCTTCTGGAATGGTGATGTCCATGTTCTGTTTAACCTTCACCTGACAGGCAAGCCTTGCGCCCGCGTTCAGTTCCTTTTTGGAAAAGTGCGGCGTTTCGGTAGGTAGGGCCTCGCCCCCACCTGATAGCACATGGCATTCACATTGGATACAGGTACCTCCACCGCCACAAGCGGAAGGAAGGAATATCTTTTGTCCGCCCAAAGTGCTCAACAAAGAGTTCCCGGAGCCCACCTCTATTTTTTTCTCCCCGTTGATGGTAATGGTCACGGGACCGGAGGGGGACAATTTCTCCTTGGTAAATAGTAAAAGGGCTACCAATAATAACAATAGTGCCATAAAGGCAATTACTGTGATGACGACCGTTCCTACGGTACTAGAAGCTAAGATCATGCTTAATTTTTTATGGCATTATTGTAGGAAACCGTATTCTCTTCGGCTTCCTTTTTTATTTTCTTTTCATCCATCTTTTCCGTGGTGATGGTAGATGGAGGTCCCGCAGGGGGCGGAGTATTGGTGCTTTCTTCATCGCCACCCGTCAACATGCCCCCGAAACTCATAAATCCGATGGCCATCAATCCGGTGATGATAAAAGTGATGCCCAGTCCCCTTAATGGGGGCGGTACATTTGAATAGCGGATCTTCTCCCTGATCGCTGCGATGGTAAGGATCGCCAAAAACCATCCGATACCGGATGCCAATCCATAATTGAACGCCAATCCCAATGTCTGGATATCCCTGGACTGCATAAAAAGGGAACCGCCCAAAATAGCACAGTTTACAGCGATAAGGGGCAAAAATATCCCCAAGGAATTATAAAGGCCCGGAGAAAACTTTTCGACCACTATTTCCACCAACTGAACCATGGTGGCAATGGTGGCGATAAATAGGATAAAGGAGAGAAAACTTAGGTTATAGTCGGCATACTCAGGTCCCAACCAAGCCAATGCCCCATCCCTTAACAGGTATTGGTCCAAAAGCCAGTTCATGGGAACCGTTACCGCCAAAACAAATATGACAGCGGCACCAAGGCCCACAGCGGTGGTCACTTTCTTGGATACGGCCAAATAGGAGCACATTCCCAAAAAGGTGGCAAAAACCATATTATCGATAAATATGGACTTAAAAAACAATTCTACATGTTCTAACATAATTCTGATATTATGGGATAACTTCTAGTTTTCCTCAATTAATGCCTTGTTGCGTGAACGTTGTACCCAGATCAATAGCCCCACCACGATCAATGCCATTGGTGACAATAACATAAATCCATTGTTCTCGTAGCCTATGGAATACAATCCTGTCTTTTCTATGGGATCTCCCAAGACCTTGAAGCCCAACAGCGTCCCAGATCCCAATAGTTCCCTAAAAAACCCAACGATTACCAAGATAAGCCCGTACCCGGCGGAATTCCCTATCCCATCCAAAAAGGATCTCCAAGGGCCGTTCCCCAATGCAAACGCCTCAAAACGTCCCATAATGATACAGTTGGTAATGATAAGGCCCACAAAAACGGAGAGGGTCTTGCTCAGTTCATAGGCAAATGCCTTTAACAATTGGTCGACGATGATCACCAGGGCGGCCACCACTACCAATTGAACGATGATCCTGATCTTGGAGGGAATAACGTTTCGCAACAGCGATATGGCCACGTTGCCCATGCCCAAAACGAACATTACCGAAAGGGCCATTACAATGGAGGCCTTTAATTCCGCGGTTATGGCCAGGGCAGAACAGATACCCAGTACCTGAATGGTAATGGGGTTATTGTCCGCCAAGGGATCCAAAAGTAAACCTGTATCTTTTTTAGAAAGTAGTGCCATGTCTTAATTTTTAGCTCTTATGGTTTCCAAATAATCTTTGTAAAGACGAACGCTTTCCTTGATCATGGCGCTTACCCCGTTTCCGGTTATGGTGGCACCGGCAAGGGCATCCACCTCATTGTCGTCCTTGGTTTCGTTGGTGGGATCGTTATTTCCCTTGGCCACGTTTATACCTGCATATTCGGTACCGTCAAGAATGGTCTCGCCCTTAAAATCGTCCATAAAGTAGCGTTGCTTTATATTGGCCCCAAGTCCGGGAGTTTCGCCCTTATGATCGAAATAGACCCCTTGGACCACCAAATTTTCATCTAGGGAAATAAAGCCCCAAATGGCGTCCCATAACCCTTTTCCGTACATGGGGATGATATAGAATTTCTTTCCGTCCTTTTCCCCTATGAACAATGGCAATTTGCGGGTTTCCCCTTTCTTTGCGGCGGTCTCCTGCTTCTTTAGATCTATCAGGTAAGCCTCATCATCCTCGGTAACCTCGCCCCCTTCGATTACGAGCTGTTGTTTGATATACTTGGAAAACTCATCGGCCACTTTGTCGGTCGATACAAAATTCACGCTTCCCTCATCTTCGTTTTCGTCGATGCCCATTGCGTACAGAATGTTCTGTTGTTTTTCCAACTTTTCGTTCTGTTGTATCTGGGGACTGAGCGAAGAGGAAACAAATGCAAGTACCGAACCCACAACCACCACCATAATCGCGGCAAATACAACGGTATAGACGTTCTTGTCTGTTTTATTGGCCATAATTAAACTGTTTCTACTTTTAGTTCTTCTTCTTTTCCATGTCCACCTTTGGGCAGTACAGGCGTGTTTTTGTTCCGCTTAAGGCGTTTTTTAACGTTACCCCTGATTACGTAGTGATCAATGGTGGGCGCAAAAACGTTCATCAACAGTATGGCCAGGAACACCCCTTCTGGATAGGCAGGGTTGAAAACCCTGATCATTACCGATATAAACCCTATAAAAAACCCGTAGTACCATTTCCCGATATTGGTCTGCGCCCCGGTAACCGGATCGGTCGCCATATAGACGATCCCGAACGCGAGTCCGCCCACTATAAGGTGTTTCCAAAAATCGAAGGACATTAGTCCGTAAAATTTACTGGTCTCGGCCACCCATCCGGAACTTACAGCCCCGTTAAAGATGAGTCCCATGGCCAATGCGCCCAATACGGCACTTAACATGATCCTCCAACTGGCAATTTTTGTGAATATAAGGAACAGGCCCCCCAAGAGAATGAGCAAGGTAGAGGTCTCCCCTACCGATCCCGGGATAAATCCGTAGAACATATCGGCCACGGAATAGGAAAACTCACTTCCCTTTCCCTGTGCCAGGTATCCAAGTACGGTTTCCCCAGAAATGGCATCCGCCGTTCCGGCCCGTTCCACCGCACCGTGCACCCATACCTTGTCACCGCTCATCCAGGTAGGATAGGCAAAGAACAAAAACGCCCTTATGGTAAGCGCCGGGTTCAATATGTTCATCCCGGTCCCACCGAATACCTCTTTCCCGATGACCACTCCAAAGATGACGGCAATGGCCAGCATCCAAAGGGGAGTGTCCACAGGTACGATCAATGGCACCAACATTCCGGTTACCAAATAACCCTCTTCCACTTCATGTCCCTTTATAACGGCAAAGACAAATTCGACCGCCAAACCGACCACATAGGAAACGATCACCAATGGCAAAACGGTCCAGGCCCCGATCAAAAAGTTGTCCCAAGTAAGGAAATTCCCAAAAAGGGACGCTTCCCTAATTACGCCATTAGCGGCATCAATGGCAGCATAATGTTGGTAACCGGCATTGAATATCCCAAAAATAAGTACGGGAACAAGCGCCATTATAACGGTGTTCATGGTACGCTTAAGGTCGTCCACGGCCCTCACATGGGACCCTGAATGGGTAGTATCGTTAGGGGTGTACAGAAAGGTATGCAGCGCATTGAACGCGGGAGCCATTTTCTTGCCCTTGTACTTTTCCTTTAAATCGTGCAATTTATTTTTTAAGCTCATCTCTTATCCTATTTCTTTGTACAACAAATCCAAACCTTCCCTGATGATCTGTTGGTGCGGCTGTTTGGAAATACATATAAATTCAGTCAACGAAAAATCCTCTGGAGCCACCTCATAAAGTCCCAGTTGTTCCATTTCATCCAAATCCTTCACCATACAGGCCTTTAGCAACTGTAAGGGATAGATATCCATGGGAAATACCTCCTCGTACCTTCCCGTCATCACGAACGCCCTGTGCTCCCCGTTCATATTGGTATCAAGGTCGTATTTTTTCTTGGGGAACATCCATGAGAACGTTAGCGCCCTTGTGGACGAGATCTTGTCGAACACGGGCTTGTTCCACCCGAACAGCTCATAATCGTCCCCTTCCGGAATGACACTTACCGTGTTGTTGTAAAAGCCGAGATAGCCATCGGGCCTTGTTTTATACCCTGTGAGCACATCTCCATTGATGATCCGAAAATTATCCGAATCCACGCCGCTGGCGTATAGAAAAGTGGCAATTTCGGCCCCAATTTTAGTGGTGTAATATTTGGGCGCTTTTACTGCCGAACCTCCCAGAGCCACTGTACGCTCGGCGTTGAACCTGCCCGTCAACAACAGCTCGCCAATGATCACCAGGTCCTGTGGAGCTATCGTCCAAGCGATTTCCCCTTTGTTGATGGGATCTATTTTATTGATAAGGGTACCTACCAGACCTGCCGGATGTGGTCCCGATATCTTATGTAGCTCGATACCCCTGAGCTTGGCCAAGGGGGAATTGGAGGATGTCCCTACGGACACATGCACCTTTCCCGCCGTCAATTTGCCCAGGGCCGTAATGGCCGCCTGCAGTTCCCTTTCCTTTCCTTGAAGGACAAAATCCGTATCCGCTGCCAAAGGGGCCGTGGAATATCCCGAAATAAAGATTGCCTTGGGTTCGGAATCCGGACCTGCTATAATGTCGTAAGGTCTTTGCTTGACAAAGGGCCAACAGCCCGATTTGAGCAAGCGGGCCCTTATTTCTTCCGCGGAGGCCGTTTCGGCGTTCAGGGGAGCGTGGTCCACATAGGTCTGCTCCTTGTCGGCCAGTATCTTCAGCATGAGTATCCGTCGGCGATCGCCCCTGATGATTTCCACCAGCTCCCCGCTTACGGGGGATACGAACATCATGGACTCATGGCCCTTATGAAAGAACAAAGGCTCCCCGGCTTTCACCTCGGCACCTTGTTTTACCAACATTTTAGGGGTTATGCTATGGAAATCCTGGAGATTGATCGAGTAAACATTGCTTAGGGGGGCTTTAGAAATTACCTGTTCCGCGGTACCGATAAGATTGATGTTTAAACCTTTTTTGATAAAAATGTCATTGGACATACTATTGTAGACCTTAGGTTAACAAAATTTCGAGCAAATTTAGTACTTAAAAGAAAGTTTTCATAATAATTGGGTATAAATTTAGGGATTGAACGGGTGTTAATTTTTGGGACCGCCTTTTTGTTTACTTTTACCTTTAAAATATCATAAAAATGAAGTTTTTCCTTAAACGGATCCTCTTTTTGCTAATGTTCCCATCTGTATTTGCACAGGTGCAGTACGAAATCGACCCTCCGGACAATATTAGGTCGATCGTTTTTAAAGGATCCACGGACGACCAATTTCCGGTGGTACAACTGGGGGAGCAGATCTATCTGGAGTTCGACGACCTCTTGGCAAAGGAATATGATTATTACTACACCATCGTCCATTGCAATTACGACTGGACCCCTTCCGATCTTCTAAAATCGCAATACCTTGATGGGGTGGACAACCAACGCATCATCGATTACGAAAACAGTTACACCACCTTACAGCCCTATTCCAATTACCGACTGAGCATCCCAAATGAAAATGTAAGGCCAAAAGTAAGCGGGAACTATATCCTGGAAGTGCACAACAATGCCTACGAGCTGGTTTTTTCAAGACGATTTGTGGTCTACAAAGACCTGGTGAGCGTGGGGGCCACCATAAAACGATCAAGGGACTTTAACTTTCTCAACGAAAAGCAGGTGGTACAGTTTTCCATCAATGCGGCCGATTTTCAATTGGTAAATCCAAAAAAGGAGGTAAAAGTGGCCATCTTGCAGAACCACCACTGGCCCTCGGCCCGCTACAACATTGCCCCCCAATTTACCATTGGCACAGAACTTGTCTACAAATACGACCAAGAGACCAGTTTTTTCGGGGGCAACGAATACCTGAATTTTGACACCAAGGACCTACGGGCACCCACATCCGCCATTTCCCGTATAGAGCTGGACGAACTCTACAACCATTACCTCTTCCCCAATATGGCCCGGGCCGACAGGCCGTACACCTATTTCCCGGACATCAACGGCGATTTTGTGATCAGGACGCTACAAGGGGAAGATAACTCACGGGAGGCGGAATACACAAAGGTCCATTTTTCCCTGCCCTATACCCCTGAAATAGGCCTGAACGACCTCTACGTATATGGAAAGTTCAACAACTATGCCCTAACGGAGCACAATAGGATGACCTTAAACGAGGAAACGGGATATTTGGAGGCTACACTGGTCCTGAAACAGGGATTCTACAATTACAAATATGTGCTAAAACAGGCCGATGGCACCATAATGCCCAATACCATCTCCGGAAATTTTCATTTTACCGAGAACAATTATCTGATCTTGGTATATTACAGGGATTTTGGGGAACTGTACGATAGTGTCATCGGTATTGGCTCGGCCAATTCCAGGAACATTGCCAATTAATGAACCACCATTAGTTTTTACCATGGAACAACAGACCACACCCGCCACAGGACGTTTCCAATTAAAATACAGGGGCAATGAATGCCTGAACTGTGGCCACCCCCTGGATCTGAGCGATAAATACTGCCCCAACTGTTCCCAGGCCAACAGTATGAAAAAGCTGTCCATCATGGATTTTTTTGATGAGTTCTTCAACTCCATTATTTCGTACGATTCCAAATTGTTGAGGACCTTGTATGCCCTTTTATTGCGCCCAGGCAGGATCACAAGGGACTATATACAGGGAAAAAGGGTCTCCTATACCAATCCATTCCGTTTTTTATTGAGCTTGGCATTTGTCTATTTTTTGATGATCAATGCCATGCAGAATTTTGATGAAATCGACAGCCTTGGCGGTAATTTTCAAAAGAGGGAACTGGACAATAACATAAATACCCTAACGGGGAAAATTCCTTTCGATTCCGAACAAGAAAAACAGGAGGCCCTAAAAGACTTGGATTCCATAAATTTGGCCGGTAACTTTCTGGACCCCTTCGGAAACGAGCGCGACTCCATAATTCTGTCCGACCCTGCCGCCTACTTTACCTCCTTGGAGAAAGAATCCAAGGGCTACCTTTCCAAGATCGAATACTTTGCCATTTTGCTGCAGCATGCCGAATATCGGAATTTTAAAGAACTTAGGGAGGCCTACAAGATCCCCGAAACCTATCAGAACAGAAAATCATATGATATCGCCAAGGGGATCCTCCGGGCCGCAGATCGCCCGGGGAGCTATTTGAGCTATATTATTTCCAAACTTCCATTTGCCATTTTTTTCTTTTTACCAGTGTTCGCACTGTTCATTTGGTTCCTTTATATCAGGAAAAAATACAATTACACCGATCATCTCATATTTAGTTTCCACAATCAATCGCTCTTGTTTATCTTGCTCATTATTAGCTATATTCTGGACTTGATTTTCAAGGTGGAGAGCAATGGAATATTCTTGTTGATCTTTGCTTTTTATCTCTATAAGGCCATGAGGAACTTTTACGGGCAGGGACGGATCAAAACTATTGTTAAATACATGATTCTTAACACCGTTTTTTTTATTTTAGCAATGTTTTCGTTGATAATCCTTTTTACAGGCAGTATTTTTACTTATTAGGAAGACCATATGATCACCCAAGTAACAAAAGGTATAAAGATTTCCGTATCCACCAGTTTTGAAGGAACGTTCTTCAAGAACTACAAGATGCACTTTGCTTTTGGCTATACCATTACGATCGAGAACCAGAGCAAGGACAGCGTACAGCTGACCTCCAGGCATTGGAGGATATATGACGCGCTCAACGATATGGAAATTCTTGATGGGGAAGGCATCATCGGAAAAAAACCGGTCATCCGCCCGGGGGAATCCCACACCTATACCTCCGGCTGTCTTTTGGCCTCCCCCATTGGGGCCATGAAGGGACATTACAATATGGTGAATTTCAGCTCTACCGAAAAATTCAGGGTATATGTGCCCACTTTCAAGTTCAGTGCGCCGTTTGCCCTCAATTAATTGCCCCCTTTAACCCTTTTTTAGTTTTTAAAAGCCGTTGTATTTAGTACCTTTACCTTCATTTTTAATTTATTAAACAATCAAGGATTATGGGTAAAGGCTTTTTTCAGGTCCCAACGGCGATCAACGAACCAATAAAAGGGTATGCTCCAGGAAGCCCGGAAAGGGAATCTGTATTGAAACAATACAGGGAATACTACAAAGGGCAAGTGGAGGTACCACTTTATATAGGGGGCGAGGAAATAAAAACGGGGAATAAAAAATCCATGTCGCCACCACATGACCACCAGCATATCGTGGGCCATTACCACCTTGCCGATAAGGCCCTAGTGGAAAAAGCCATCACCAACGCCCTTGAATCGAGAACGGAATGGGCGGCACTTACCTGGGAACAACGGGCAGCCATCTTTTTAAAGGCGGCCGAACTCATTGCGGGGCCCTACAGGGACAAAATAAATGCGGCCACCATGATCGCACAGTCCAAGAACATACACCAAGCGGAAATAGATTCGGCCTGTGAGCTGATCGATTTCCTGCGCTTTAACGTGGAATACATGTCCCAGATCTATGGGGAACAGCCCGAATCTGCGGAAGGCATTTGGAACCGTGTGGAATACAGGCCCCTCGAAGGGTTCGTATATGCCATTACCCCTTTCAATTTTACGGCCATAGCGGGCAACCTGCCCGCCAGTGCCGCTATGATGGGAAATGTGGTCCTTTGGAAACCGAGCGATAGCCAAATTTTTTCCGCCAAGGTAATCGTGGACATCTTTAAGGAAGCCGGGCTGCCCGACGGGGTGATCAATGTAGTGTACGGGGATCCGGTAATGATATCCGAAACGGCCTTGGGAAGTCGCGATTTTGCAGGTTTGCACTTTACGGGATCCACGCATGTTTTTAAGGAACTATGGAAACAGATCGGCAACAACATACACCATTACAAAACCTACCCAAGGATCGTAGGGGAAACGGGCGGCAAGGATTTTATCCTGGCCCACCCGACCGCCAAGCCGGCACAAGTGGCCACGGCCATTGTAAGGGGCGCCTTTGAGTACCAAGGACAGAAATGCAGTGCGGCTTCAAGGGTATACCTCCCAAAATCTACCTCCAAGGAAATTTTGGACCTGGTAAAAAAAGACCTGGAATCCTTTAATGCCCCCGGCTCGCCCGAAGATATGGGCAACTTTATAACCGCTGTCATCCATGAGGGCTCTTTTGACAAACTGGTGAAATACATAGAACAGGCGAAGAACGACCCGAATGCAGAAATTTTTGCAGGGGGCGGCCATGACAAGACCAAAGGCTATTTTGTGGAACCGACCGTCATCTTGACCACCGATCCCAAATATACCACCATGGAAACGGAACTGTTCGGTCCCGTGGTAACCATATATGTCTATGAGGACAAGGACTGGAAAGCGACTTTGGAACTGGTGGACAGCACTTCGGAATACGCCTTGACAGGGGCGGTACTTTCCAAGGACCGGTACGCCATTGAAGAGGCCACCAAAGCATTGCAGAACGCAGCGGGCAACTTTTACATAAACGATAAGCCCACTGGGGCCGTGGTAGGGCAACAGCCATTTGGCGGGGCCCGTGCTTCCGGCACCAACGACAAGGCCGGATCGGCACAGAACCTGTTGAGATGGGTATCCCCCAGATTGATCAAGGAAACATTTGTGACACCGGAAAATTACAGATATCCGTTTTTGGGATAAAAAAAACCTACTTCATAAGGGCTTTGTGGTCATACGGTTCCAAGATTGCATAGATCCGTTATCTACGGATCAAACCACTCTTGGAACCTTTTGGCACGGGCCACACATACTCTTGGCGTTCGCCACGGAATAACTGGGAGCGAACTTCTATTATCATGACTGTTACATTGTTATACGGTTATAGGGTTATAGGGTTATAAGGTTATAATTCAGACATTTTTCGAAAGCTTCCGCACATAAGCTGATGGCAATAAATCGTACCCCTTTACGATTTAACAGTGCAGATATACTTTTAATGTAAAATTAACGTTAAGTAATTGTAAAGTTACCTGAAGAAATACTAACTTTAAATCTACTTTATCGTTTGCGCCCGCTCACTTTTACCCATACATGATCCAAGGCCATCACATAATATGGATTTGTGCCGAAAAAGTGTGCAAAGGCAGGCATATAAAAACCTTAAATCTAAAACACTATGAATAATAACCATAAAAAAAATGCTTCCTCCACTCGGGAAAGCGGACTATTGGAACGAATCGCAAATTTTGTGAAAAACTATGCGAAAAATTGCAGGGATTCCTATAACAGCCTATTAAGCCTTTAGTTGCCATTTGCAGCATGGTCCTGTAGTTCAATGTTTCTCCCAAAAGGAATTAAAAAGAGTATAAGCAACGGTTATGTCCAATTTTTTGGCCTTGCCGCAACTAACATTTGTGCGGCTTAAGCACAATTCCGTCGACTTCCCAATAGTTTAGCCCTTGAACTTCATCGGGAGATACACCAACTTTTTGGTCTCATAAAAATCCTCCCCATAAAACTGCGAAAGGTCGATTACCTCTGCGGTCAAATAACCCGAAAGTTCTTCGCTCAGGTCGCCCCCTTTTAAATATAGGATCCCGTTCCTGCGATCGTGGATGGAAGTTTTCTTGATACGGCCCCTTACCCAATATACAAAAGTGGGCATCGCCGCCACTGCCCTGCTCACGATAAAATCGAATTGCTCCGTTAGCTCCTCCACCCTGGTATGACGGGTAACAACGTTGGTAAGTCCCAACCCTTCCACTACTTCCTCCACCACTTTTATTTTTTTACCGATGGCATCCACCAATGTGAAATGCGTATCGGGAAAAAGGATTGCCAGCGGAATACCTGGAAAGCCCCCTCCCGTGCCCACATCCAGCACACTGCTTCCCGCCTTGAACTGTTGGACCTTGGCAATGGCCAAGGAATGGAGCACATGTCTTAGATATAGCTCCTCGATATCCTTTCGGGAAACCACATTGATCTTTTGGTTCCAATCCTGATAAAGCTCCCGTAACTTTGCAAACTGTGCCCGCTGTTGGTCGCTTAGTTCGGGGAAATATTTAAATATGAGCTCCACTCCCATAACTATGGTTAATTTTTTGGTAAAAATAACGAATTGCACCCCTTTGGAAAGACAGTTTCAGGAATATAGTTTTGAATTATCTTATCTTTACCCCAAAAATTAAGTTCCCATGGAAAAAGAAACCATACGATTTTCTCGGAAGGATCCAGCGCAATTTTTTAAGACCTTGAACAAACGCGTAAACGATTACTTTAAGGAAAACAATATAAAAAAGACGGGCAACTGGAAACTGCACCTAAAGACCGCAGTGATGTTCGCCCTTTTCTTGGCCCCCTATTTTCTGATCCTTACCTTGGGACTCCCCAATTGGGCCAACTTCCTGCTCACTATCGTAATGGGCGTCGGAATGGCGGGCGTCGGAATGAACGTGATGCACGATGGCAACCACGGTTCCTATTCCACCAAAAAATGGGTGAACCGTATCATGGGAAGCAGCATCTATATCCTGGCCGGAAATGTTTACAACTGGCAGGTACAGCACAATGTTCTGCACCATACCTATACCAATATACACGAACACGACGAGGATCTTGAGGCCGGACGAATCCTGAGGTTCTCACAACACGCCGAATGGCGCAGCTACCACAAGTTCCAACACCTGTATTCTGTTTTCCTATACGGACTACTTACCTTTAACTGGGCCATTACCACCGATTTCCAGCAGATGTACCGCTATATGAAGCGAAAGCTGTCCTATGGAAAACTGCCCAGTCCCGTAACCAATTGGAGCACATTGGTCATCACCAAGATCATCTACATCACCATATGGATAGTGCTGCCCATGTTGGTTCTGGAAATTGCTTGGTGGAAAATATTATTGGGCTTCTTTATCATGCACTATGTGGCGGGAGTGGTACTTAGCGTAGTTTTCCAATTGGCGCACATCGTTCACGATGCACAGACCCCATTGCCCGACAATAGTGGCACCATGAAGAATACCTGGGCCATACACCAATTGTTCACGACCGTTAATTTTGGCACCAAAAACAGGATCGTCAACTGGTTTACCGGAGGACTGAACCATCAGGTGGAACACCACATCTTTCCCAATATCAGCCATATCCATTACACAAAAATTGCCGAAATTGTGAAAGAAACCGCCCAAGAGTTTAATTTACCGTACAACGAATATAAAACTACGAGAAAAGCTATAATTTCGCATTTTAAACATTTAAGGGAGCTGGGCAAAAGGCCTTCACTCCAGTACCAGTAAATTATAACATCGCATGAGCAACCATTTATCCGATAGGATTACGAACATGGCCACATCGGCCACCTTGGCCATGGCGGCAAAGACCAGGGAACTACAAAGTGAGGGAAAGGACATCATCGGCCTTAGCCTAGGGGAACCGGATTTCAACATTCCCGATTTTATCAAGGAGGCTGCCAAACAGGCCATAGATGACAACTATAGCAGTTATTCGCCCGTTGATGGTTATGCCGACCTTAAAAAAGCCATTTCCAACAAGTTCAAAAGGGACAACGGACTGGAATACGGTCTGGACCAGATCGTAGTTTCCACAGGTGCCAAACAATCCCTCGCCAACATTGCCATGGTGATGTTGGACAAAGGGGAAGAGGTCATCCTTCCCGCCCCATACTGGGTAAGTTACAGCGACATCGTAAAGATCGCCGAGGGCGTCCCCGTAGAAGTGGCGACCAGCATCGAGACCGATTTTAAAATGACACCCTCCCAACTGGAGCAGGCCATTACCCCCAGAACAAAAATGATCTGGTTCAGTTCGCCCTGTAACCCCAGTGGTTCCGTTTACAATAAGGAAGAACTGGAAGGCCTTGCAGCGGTACTTAGAAAGCATCCCAATATTTTTGTGGTGTCCGATGAGATCTATGAGCATATAAATTTTAGGGGCGGACATGTGAGCATCGCCTCCATTGACGGCATGTACGAAAGGACCATTACCGTAAACGGCGTGTCGAAGGCGTTTGCCATGACCGGTTGGAGGATCGGATATATCGGCGCTGCCAATTGGATCGCCAAAGCCTGCACAAAATTCCAGGGACAGATCACCAGTGGTGCAAATTCCATAGCGCAGCGTGCCACGATCGCTGCTTTGGACGCACCGCTTGACCGTATAAAGTTCATGATCGACGAGTTCCATAAAAGACGTGATCTGGTATTGGAACTGTTAGGGGAGATCGAAGGGTTTAAACTGAACGTTCCGGAAGGGGCCTTTTATGTTTTTCCGGATATCTCCAGTTTCTTTGGAAAGACCCTTCGTGGGACCAACATAAAGAACGCATCGGATTTTGCCATTTACCTGTTGGAGCACGCCAATGTGGCCACGGTAACCGGCGAGGCTTTTGGTAACCCTGACTGTATCAGGATTTCCTATGCCGCTTCCGAAAAGGAACTTAGGGAAGCCATGAAGCGCATCAAGGAAGTGGTCTAGTGTCCTGTCAACCCCACTTTCGCCACCCCAAGTCTGGTTCTTTTTCACTTGGTCTTCGTTAAAAAAAGGTTCCGTAGCTACGGCTATGCAAACTTTTTTTGCCTTGTCCAAATAAAAAATCACGGCGACTTAACCGACAAAGTAGACTTGACATGACACTGGTCGCTTTACAAGAATAAGATTACTTGAAAGGTCGGCCATTTGCCGGCCTTTCCTTTTACACCTTCTTCCAAAAATAGGGCGAGAATAGGATCAGCACCGTAAAAAGCTCGAGTCTTCCCAGCAACATCAAAAATCCGCACCACCATTTACCCATGGCGGGCAGACCGTTAAAATTGCCCAAAGGATGTAGGCTTCCCAATCCGGGACCCACATTTCCCAACGAGGTGGCCGCTCCACCGATGGCCGATTGAAAATCGAGGCCCATCATTCCCAGGCCCAGGGCACCGATGATAAAGGACAACATGTACAGCACAAAGAAGGCGATCACATTATACACGATCTGTTCCTTGACGGTTTTGTTATTGTACCTGACGGGGATAATGGCATTCATGTGCAGCGTCCTCTTAAATTCCAGCAACCCATTTTTGATGATCAATAAGTGCCGCATCACTTTAATTCCCCCTGCTGTGGACCCCGCAGAACCGCCCAAGAACATCAATCCAAAGAAAAAGATCATCAAGAAAGGCGTCCAACTGGTAAAATCGCCCGAGACGAACCCCGTGGTCGTAATGACGGATACTACCTGGAACAGCGCATGCCTAAATGCGCTCTCGGCAGGGCCCAAGACCATGGGATGGTATTCGGACACCGGTACATTGGCCTGGTAATAGATGACCAATGCGCACACAATGGTAAATACCACCGTAAAGCCCGTGTAATATTTGAGTTCCTCGTCCTGCAGTATTTTTTGGAACTTTCCCTTAAAGGCAAAATAGCTGAGCACAAAATTGCTCCCGGCCAAGAACATGAACAGAATAACGATATATTGTATGAGCGGTTGGTCGTTCCAATAGGCCAAACTCGCATTTTTGGTAGAAAAACCTCCTGTGGAAAGGGTTGCCAGAGCATGGTTTATGGCATCAAAAAAACTCATCCCGGCCAATTTCAATAAAATGGTCTCGGCAATGGTATACCCAAAATAGATCAACCATAACCTTTTTGCGGTATCGGTTATCCGGGGATGTAATTTATCCCCACTGGGACCAGGGGCCTCGGCCGCGAACAATTGCATCCCACCTATCCCCAGAAGCGGGAGTATGGCTATGGCCAGCACGATGATCCCCATACCACCTATCCAATGTGTTAGGCTCCTCCAAAAAAGGATTCCTTTGGGAATGACCTCAATATCGTCCAAAATGGAAGCCCCTGTAGTGGTATAGCCAGAAATGGTCTCAAAAAAGGCATTCGTGACATCCGGGATGCTCTGGGTAAAAAGATAGGGAAGCATTCCAGAAGCGGACATCACCAACCAACCGAAGGTTACGATGATATACCCCTCCTTTCTCTTTACCTCCTTTTTGTGGTTACGGGTATAGAACATGCTTAGGATGCCCACCAACATGGTCACGATGGCCGCCATAAAGATTTCCATTGTGACCCCATCGCTGTACAGTAGGCTCACCACCGTTGACAAGAGCATAAAAAAGCCGTTGCAGAGCAACAAAAGCCCCATAAGGTGTACCACTATTTTATAATTGGGAGCCATCTACAAAAAGAACTTTTCAATTTTGGTAATGGCAGTGGGCAAACAACATACCACTACCCTATCCCCTTGGATGATCTTAAAGTCGCCCAATGCGATGATCCCTTCCCCATCGCGGATAATGCCCCCTATGGTGGCCTCCTTTGGAAAATCCAGCTCCTTTATGATCTTTCCGCTCACCACGGAGGACTGTTTTACGATAAACTCAAGAATTTCGGCATTGAGGTTGTTCAGCCGGGTCATGGCCACTACTTCCCCTTTTCTGATATACCTAAAAATATTGTTCGCGGCCAATAATTTTTTATTGATCAAGGTATCGATCCCAATGGAATGTGACAATTGGAAATAATCCATGTTTTCCACCAGGGCGATCGTTTTTTTTATGTTTTTTGATTTGGCCACCAGACAGGTCATTATGTTGGTCTCCGAATTGCCCGTCACCGCTATAAAGGCATCCATGGCATCGATACTTTCCTCTTCCAACAGTTCCACATTTCGGCCGTCCCCGTTAATGATAAGGGCATTTGGCAGTTCATCGGCAAGATCAAAGGCCTTTTCCTTGTTGCTCTCAATAAGTTTCACATTGAACTTACCGGCACAAAGGTCCCTGGCGGTCTTATAACCCACCTTACTGCCTCCCAAGATCATCACGTTCTTTATTTCCCGCTTTATTTTTCCGGTGAGCTTGTAAAGTTCGTCCAGTCCCTCCCTAGAAGTGATAAAATATACTTGGTCACCTTCCTTGAACATGGTATTACCACGGGGAATGATGGTAAACTGCGTGCCGGTGCGCTGAATGGCCACGGGCATAAAATGCAGCTCCGGAAAGATCTGTGCGGCCTCTTTTACCGACTTCCCGACGAACGGGGCGGCACTGGGCAATGACACGCCCACCATGATCAGGGCACCGTTCTCAAACTCATAGGTATCGTTAAAGGCCGACTGGTTCAGCAATAATTTTATCTCCGTTGCGGCAAGCGCCTCCGGCGAGATCAGTTCATCGATTCCCAGCTCGGAAAACCGTATCTCATCCTTGTTGTGGATAAATTCCGCATTGGATATACGGGCAATTGTCTTTTTGCACCCCAATTGTTTGGCCAAGAGACATAGGGTTAAATTGGTCGTCTCCGAAGAAGTGACCCCAATGACCAGGTCGGAGCTTTCCACACGGGCATCCTTCAATACCATTATGGATGTGGCATCTCCCTTTATCACACGGATGTCCAAGTGACTATCGGCATAGGCAAGGCTCTCCTTTCTGTTATCGATCAAAGTAATATCCTGGGACTCGTAGGAAAGTAACTTCGCCAAATGAAACCCTACCTCACCTGCTCCTGCAATTATAATTTTCACATGCTAAATTTTAAAGATCATAACAAAAGGATCTATTATCCCAAACAAAGATTCCCTACAAATGTCCCTAAGATAAGGGCCCGTCGGTTTTTTGGTTCCCATTTTAAATCCCCAATCCCGCTATAGAACATGCTTCCCTTCCACTTTCCGAACGGCCGCTTCCCCAATAATGATCTTTGCTGGGAAATAAGTCCGTTCAAAATCAACCACTTGGTACAGAAACAAGTGAAAAATCGCAATGCAAAACTACATAAATTTTCATCACCCGCTCTTAAACCGACGGCAAAATGCCCCTTTGCACGGTTTATGACAATCTGATGGTCATGTACGATAGGATACTGCCATTATAGTATCTTTGCCCAAAATTGATCCCATGACCAAAAAAGTGACCCCCTATAAGGATTCCGAGCTAGGAAAAAAAGAACAGGTAACCCAAATGTTCGATACCATCTCCGGCAATTATGACGGACTCAATAGGGTCATTTCCTTCGGGGCGGACATCACTTGGAGAAAAAGGGTCGTTGCCATTTTGAAGGAAAAAAAACCCGAAAGCATTTTGGACATTGCGACGGGCACGGGCGATCTGGCCATCAATTTGATGGACACAGGGGCAACAAAGATTGTGGGACTGGATATATCTCCCGGGATGTTGGAAGTGGGCAAAAGAAAAGTGCAGGAAAAAAAACTTTCCGGTACCATTGAAATGGTGGTGGGAGATAGTGAACAACTTCCCTTTGCCGACGAAAGTTTTGATGCCGTAACCGTTGCCTTTGGCGTGCGGAATTTTGAAAATCTGGAAACGGGACTAGTGGAAATTTACCGCGTACTTAAAAAGGGAGGCACCTTTGTGGTGCTGGAAACGGCCGTTCCTACCAAGGTTCCTTTTAAACAAGGTTATCTTCTTTACACCAAGTTCGTACTTCCCGCCATTGGCAAACTGTTTTCCAAGGACCGGTCGGCCTATGCCTATTTATCCGAATCGGCCGCTAATTTCCCCCACGGAAGGGATTTCAACAATATTTTGGAAAAAATCGGGTTTATAGCTGTAGGGAACAGGCCCCAAACATTTGGGGTAGCATCAATATATGTGGCTACAAAATAGTTTTATGAAAAATATCCTTTTTCTGCTTGTCGGCATGCTTCTTGGCCACTGCTCATGGGCACAATTTAAAGAGAAACCTATTATGAACCTGCAAACAGAAGATCTCCGCCCGCTCAACTGGGGATATTTTCTGGGATTCAACCAATACGATTTCAAGTTTGAATACAATCAGCCCCCCACCTCCATAGATGAGGTCCAAGTGGCCAAATCCATAGGGTTCAATGTGGGCCTTATCGGCGAAATGCGGATCAACGAATTTTTGGACCTGAGGTTCGAACCTGGCCTGGCCTATACGCAGCGGGACATTGGATTTGTAAACCTTCAGGAAATAAGGGAAGTAAAATCAACATATATCCATTTCCCCCTGTTGTTAAAGATAAGCACCCGTAGGATCGGCAACTGGAAACCCTATTTGGTAGGGGGCGCTTCCACATCCCTAAACCTGGGTAGCAATGAGAGCAGTCTTGACGACAACAGTAGCGGCACCTTTAGGATGAAAAAGAACACTTACTATTACGAACTGGGATTTGGCATCGATTTTTATACCGAATACTTTAAGTTTTCCCCATCGGTAAGGGGCGTTTTTGCACTTTCGGACGAACTTGTCCGCGACAATGACCCCAACAGTCCCTATACCGGAAACATTGATTCCATGAAGACCAGGGGACTCTTTGTGGTTTTTACGTTCGAATAAAACATCCCATGACGAATTGGTTTCCCGATCAGCGTTTGGGCCTCCTTATTTCGTTCAACAGGATGGCAGTTGCCGTTCCCACATTCAGACTTTCTGCGGTAGGTGCCCCAAATTGGGGGATACCGATCCTAGCGGTAACCAATGCTTCGTTTTCCTTTGATATCCCGTTGGCCTCGTTGCCCATGACCAACACTCCTTTTTCCGGAAAGGATTGTCCATAGACCACAGATCCGTCCATAAAGGCCCCGTATATCGGAAGGGTGGTTTCCCTTAGGAAAGTATTAAGATCGGTATAGCGCACCGACACCCTGGCCAAGGAACCCATGGTTGCCTGCAACGTCTTGGGACTATAGCAGTCCGCCGTATGTTCCGAACAGATTAATTGAGGTATCCCGAACCAGTCGCATAAACGGATGATGGTACCCAGGTTCCCGGGATCGCCCACGTCTTCAAGGGCCACGCACCAATCCGTTTTTTCCGGGGAGCCATCTTTGGGCAGATGAAAAACCGCCAGCACTTTATTGGGCGTTTTGAGCCCGCTCATTTTTTGGAGTTCGTTTTCGGAGACCTGTTGTATCCCATTCCCTTGGGGCAAGAGATCTGGTTGGGTGGCATAGGCCGCATACAGCTCGAACCTGGACCCCAATAGCTCCCGTACCAGTTTTGTACCCTCCGCTACGAACAGCCCATATTGAATTCGATACTTTTTTTGTTGCAGGCTTTTTATAAGTTTTATTTGGCTTTTAACAACCATACAAATAGTGTATTTTTGGCCCCTATGAAGACGCTTTTCAGATTAAAAAACAACCTTGCAAAAATAGGTTTATTATTGCTAGGAATGGCAATAGTATCCTGTAATGCACTGAAAAGGGTGGATGACGATGAATTTTTACTGACCAAGAATACCATTTATGCCAACGACGGCAAGGTCAATAGCGAGGACCTACAAAGTTTATTGATCCAAAAGCCCAATAGCTCCCTTTTGGGATATCCCCTTAAACTGAACCTGTACAATCTGGCCAAAAAAGACCCGGACTCCTCTTTTCAGGCCTGGCTGCACAAAACCGAAAAAAGGGAAGAAAGACTTAACAGATTGCTCTCCAAAAAGCAAGTGGAGCGATTGGGCCAATCCTTTATGGTAAAAGGGGCGAGCGAATGGTTAAAGGCGATCGGCGAGGCCCCAGTGGTCATCGATACGGCCAAGACCCGAAAATCATTGGAACGGTTAAAGGCCTATTATGGGGGATTGGGATATTTTAACAGCAATGCCACCTATGTGATCGACAGCAGCAAAAGGAAACAACGGGCCGCTATCGAGTATCGGCTAAGCTTGGGGAACGCCTTTATGATCGATACCCTTTCCCAGAACATCTCCTCCCCCGCCATAGATTCCCTATACCAACTTAATAACGGTTCATCCCTTATAAGGACGGGCGATCAGTTCAATATTGCGAACTTCAACCTGGAGCGCGAGCGCTTGACCCAGATTTTCAGGAATTCGGGGGTACACAACTTCCAGGAAAGCTCCATTTCCTATGATATCATCCGCGATACCACCAAAGCGGGCAACGACCCAAAAATGGCCGTGGAGCTCAATATAGAGGACTTGAGGAAACGGGATGAGAATTCGGTGACCACCTCCAAATACAAAGTGCACCGGTTCAATAAGATCAGCGTATATGCCGATTACCTTTTCGACAATGGCGAAGATTCCCTGCAATCTGTGGAATATGACAATTATACCATTTACTATAAAGGCAAATTAAGGTACAAACCCAAGTCGCTCACCGATGCCATATTTATCACAAAGGACAGTATTTACAGGGACTTGGACCGGGTAAGGACCTATAGGCAAATAGGCAACCTGAACACCTTTAAGTACCCCAATATCGAATTTTTGGAGGACAGTACCGAAACAAAACTGAATGCCAATATCTATTTGACGGCCAGGCCAAAATATTCTTTGGGGCTGGACACGGACATCACCCATTCCAACATCCAACATGCGGGGGTCGCCTTTAGTTCATCCCTGGTGATAAGGAACGTATTTGCCGGGGCGGAGACCCTGAGCCTTTCGGGAAGGGGTTCCTTGGGACTTTTAAGCGATGCCTCCCTTTCCGACGAAAGGTTCGTTTCGGAAATAGGGGGCGATATCAACCTAAGTTTCCCCAGGATATGGTTTCCCCTTATCAACAGCAAAAAGATCATACGGCCTTACATGTCGCCCCAGACAAAAATATCGGCCGGAACCAGCTTCCAACAGAATATCGGGTTGGACAAACAAACCTTCAACACCATGTTCGGTTATAATTGGTCCCCTTCGGATGCCACCAAAAGTGCCCTGGAGCTTTTGAACATACAGTTTGTGCGCAACGTAAATCCGGAACGGTTCTTTAATGTCTACCAGAACACCTATGAGCGGCTGGACGATATTGCCGATGGCTTTGATACCCCGGGGGAATATCCCGGGTTCGAATCCATTTCCCAATATTTCGAGGCTACCGATGACCCCAATGATCCCCGCCTAATAGTCCCTGAGGGCACCAACGGATTTATTGGGGAGGTACTGGACAACGGGCTGATACCTACCACGGACCCCGATTTTAGGGAAGTCAACAATATTGAGGAACGAAGGATCAGATTGACCGAAAACAACCTGATTTTCGCCACCAACTATACTTTTACCAAAAACAACAAAAGCGGGCTGAACGATCTGGACTTTTACCAGTACCGCATAAAAGTGGAAAGTGCAGGCGGCATGTTATCGGCCCTTACCAATATTATCCCCTTCAACAAAAACGACGGAAAAAACCTTGTCTTTGGCGTACCCTATTCACAATATGTAAAAACGGAGTTCGATTATATAAAACACTGGCGCCTATCGGGTGCGAACGTACTGGCCTTTCGAAGTTTTATGGGATTGGCCGTCCCCTATGGCAATTCGGACAACGTACCGTTCGTAAGAAGTTATTTTGGAGGGGGATCCAATGACAACAGAGGGTGGAACGCCTATTCCTTGGGACCGGGAAAGACCCAGGACATAAACGATTTTAACGAGGCAAACCTAAAATTAGCCTTAAACCTAGAATACCGTTTCCCAATTGCGGGAGATGTAAAAGGGGCCCTTTTTGCCGATGCCGGCAATATTTGGAACGTTTTTGACGACCAACAGGATCCGGATGCCATTTTTAACGGGATCAGTTCCTTAAAAGATATTGCGCTGGGTACGGGATTCGGCCTTAGATATGATTTCACTTACTTTGTTTTTAGGCTGGACGTTGGATTCAAAACCTATAACCCCGCGGAGGAAATTTCCAAAAGATGGTTCCGGGATTACAATTTTGCCAATGCGGTCTTTAACATCGGTATAAATTATCCTTTTTAGACCCCGATTATTTTATTACTTTTGTAGCTTCCATTATTAGAAATAAACACTTATAAATATTATGGCTCATAACATTAGACCGGGCGTTGCCACAGGAGACGAGGTACAAGCGATTTTCACGTACGCAAAAGAAAAGGGATTTGCACTTCCCGCAGTAAACGTAATAGGTTCCAGCACCATCAATGCGGTCCTTGAAACAGCGGCAGAGCTGAATGCGCCCGTGATCATACAGTTCTCCAATGGGGGAGCCCAGTTCAATGCCGGAAAGGGACTTTCCAATGATGGCCAAAAAGCCGCCATTTTAGGTGCGGTTGCCGGTGCGAAGCACGTACATGCACTTGCCGAGGCCTACGGGGCGACCGTTATTTTGCATACGGACCATTGCGCCAAAAAATTATTGCCTTGGATAGACGGTCTTTTGGATGCCAGCGAAAAGCATTTTGAGGAAACCGGAAAACCACTGTACAGTTCCCATATGATCGATCTGTCGGAGGAACCGCTGGAAGAGAACATAGAGCTCTGCAAGACCTACCTAAAGCGTATGAGCAAAATGGGAATGACCCTGGAGATAGAATTGGGCATCACCGGTGGTGAAGAGGACGGCGTTGATAATTCGGATGTGGACGATTCCAAGCTCTACACCCAACCAGAGGAGGTTGCCTATGCCTATGAGGAACTTTCCAAGGTAAGCCATCAGTTTACCATTGCGGCCGCCTTTGGAAACGTACATGGCGTCTACAAACCGGGGAACGTAAAACTTACCCCAAAGATCTTGATGAACTCACAGGCCTATATCACCAAAAAATATGGCGTTAAGGAAAACCATATCGATTTTGTGTTCCACGGGGGATCTGGATCTTCGGTAGAAGAAATACGGGAAGGGATCGGCTACGGCGTAATCAAGATGAACATCGATACCGACCTTCAATATGCGTATCTGGAAGGGATAAGGGATTATATCCAAGGAAAAAAGGATTACCTGCAATCGCAGATCGGAAATCCAAACGGACCTGACGAGCCCAACAAAAAATTCTACGACCCAAGAGGTTGGCTAAGGGAAGGCGAAAAGACCTTTGTAGCGCGACTTAAAAAGGCATTTGAAGATCTTAACAATGTAAATACGCTTTAATTTTCGGGAGAGGTCCGTCTTAATCTAATATTCAGCTTATGTCGTCTTGGTTTAAAAGAAAGGAAAAAGGAATACAGACTGCCACAGATCAAAAAAAGGATACCCCAAAAGGACTTTGGTACAAATCGCCCACCGGAAAGATCGTAGAGGCTGACGAACTGGCCAAGAACTTCTATGTCAGCCCCGAGGACGATTACCATGTGAGGATCGGAAGCAAGGAATATTTTGAGATCATCTTTGACGACAACAAATTCAAGGAACTGGATGCCAAACTGACTTCCAAAGATCCGCTAAAATTTGAGGATACCAAAAAATACAGTGAAAGGTTGGCCGCCGCACAGGCAAAAACCGGACTTAACGATGCCGTACGGACCGCAGTTGGCAAATCACTGGGCAGGGATGTAGTGGTAAGCTGTATGGATTTTGCCTTTATAGGCGGATCGATGGGCAGTGTAGTGGGCGAAAAGATCGCTAGGGGGATAGATTATTCCATTAAAAAGAAACTCCCTTTCGTAATGATCTCGAAATCCGGGGGCGCAAGGATGATGGAAGCGGCGCTTTCGCTGATGCAATTGGCAAAGACCTCTGCCAAACTGGCCCAATTGGCCGAAGCGGGAATCCCCTATATTTCTTTGTGTACAGACCCCACTACGGGGGGCACAACGGCCTCCTATGCCATGTTGGGGGATATAAATATTTCCGAACCCGGCGCCCTTATCGGTTTTGCAGGGCCCCGCGTGGTGAAGGAAGCCACCGGAAAGGAATTGCCAGAGGGCTTCCAGACGGCAGAGTTCGTAATGGAACACGGCTTTTTGGATTTCATTGTGCACAGAAGAAACCTTAAAAAGAAGGTAAATCTCTATATCGACCTGATTACTAACAATCCCATTAGGAGATAAACAAATTAATCGTATATTTGCGCCCTGACCGAAAATCGGTCATATACATAAAAATTATTAAACAATATTGGAATGTATTTAACACAAGAAGCAAAGGCCGAGATCTTTAAAAAGCACGGCGCAAGTGAAAAGAACACAGGTTCTGCCGAAGGACAGATCGCCCTGTTCACTTTTCGTATCAACCACCTTACAGAGCACCTTAAAAGGAACCGAAAGGACTTCAACACGGAGCGTTCCCTGGTAAAATTGGTAGGTAAGAGAAGAAGTCTATTGGATTACCTGATCAAAAAGGATATTACGAGATACCGTGCCATTATTGCGGAATTGGGAATAAGAAAATAATCCAAAGGGGAAGCGGTGCTTCCCCTTTTTTATAGGTTTTTCCCGACAAGGGCAGAGCCCATCACAACAAAAGATTCCCGATACCTTATTATTGGGACAACATAAAAAGCTTGCACATAGTTTTTCATTGGTCACTTCACAACAACAGCACAACACTGTCCGTCCAGGTAGACGAAAGACCATTGTTCAACTAATCTGTTTTTAGCAGGTTCTAATTAAAATGTATGATTCCAAAAGTTTTTAGAGAGGTCATAGACCTCGGTGACGGTAGGGAAATTTCCATCGAAACCGGAAAATTGGCAAAACAGGCCCACGGGTCGGTCGTTGTCCAGTCTGGAAAATGTATGTTGTTATGTACAGTCGTTTCCAATTACAATCAAAGTGATGTCGATTTTTTGCCCTTGACGGTAGATTATCGTGAAAAATTTGCCGCTTCCGGACGTTATCCCGGAGGTTTCTTCAAAAGGGAAGCAAGGCCCAGCGATGGTGAGGTACTCACCATGCGTTTGGTGGACCGTGTTCTACGCCCTCTTTTCCCGAAGGATTACCACGCAGAAACACAGGTGATGATCCAATTGATGTCGCACGACGAAGACGTTATGCCCGACGCAATGGCCGGATTGGCCGCCTCGGCAGCCATCCAATTATCCGATTTTCCCTTTGAATGTGCCATTTCCGAGGTACGTGTGGGACGGATCGATGGCAAGTTCATCATCAACCCTACGAGGACACAGCTCGAAACCTCCGATCTGGATATGGTGATCGGTGCCTCCGCTGATTCCGTTATGATGGTGGAAGGCGAAATGAAGGAGATATCCGAAGAGGAAATGGTGGAAGCCATTAAATTTGCACACGATGCCATTAAAGTACAGGTAGCCGCCCAGCTAAGGCTGGCCGAAGCCTTCGGCAGAAAAGAAGTGCGCGAATATGAGCCCGAACGCGAAGATGCCGACCTCGCCAAAAAAATACACACCCTGGCGTACGATAAAGTATATGCCATTGCCAAAGCGGGTTCCTCCAAAAAGGAACGCAGTGAGGCCTTTGATTCCATAAAGCAAGAAATAAAGGCAAGTTTTTCTGAAGAGGAACTCGCCGATATTGGCCCATTGGTCTCCAAATACTATTACAAGGCAGAAAAAGCCGCCGTTCGTGACCTGACCCTGAACGAAGGATTGCGTTTGGACGGTAGAAAAACGGATGAGATACGGCCCATCTGGTGCGAGGTCGATTATTTGCCTTCCACACATGGTTCCGCTATTTTCACCAGGGGCGAGACACAGGCCCTTGCAACCGTTACCTTGGGAACATCAAGGGAAGCCAATCAGATAGACATGCCCTCTTTTGAAGGTGAGGAAACATTCTACCTACATTACAATTTCCCTCCATTCTCCACTGGAGAGGCACGGCCCATACGCGGCACCTCAAGAAGGGAAGTGGGACACGGAAATTTGGCCCAAAGGGCATTAAAGGGAATGATCCCCGCAGATTGCCCCTACACCGTACGTGTGGTGTCCGAGGTACTGGAATCGAATGGTTCTTCTTCAATGGCAACGGTATGTTCGGGAACAATGGCACTTATGGATGCCGGGATACAGATGAAAAAACCCGTTTCCGGAATTGCCATGGGACTGATCACCGATACGGAAACCGGCAAATACGCCGTACTTTCCGATATCTTGGGCGATGAGGACCATTTAGGGGATATGGACTTTAAGGTAACAGGGACCGCCGACGGTATTACCGCCTGCCAAATGGACATCAAGGTAAAGGGACTGTCCTATGAGATTTTGGTGAACGCCCTAAAACAGGCCCGTACCGGTAGGATCCATATTCTTGGGAAATTGATCGAAACCATTGCCGCGCCTAATGCCGATGTGAAGCCCCACTCACCAAAAATGGTGACAAGGACCATTCCAGGCTCGTTTATCGGAGCGCTTATAGGCCCTGGGGGAAAGGTGATCCAAGAATTGCAAAAAGCGACCAAGACAACGATCGTTATCAACGAAGATCCGATTACCGAAGAAGGCCTTGTAGAAATATTGGGAACCAGCCAAGCCGGTATAGATGCCGTTTTGGCCAAAATAGATTCCATACTGTTCAAACCTGAAGTGGGAAGCACCTATAAGGTAAAGGTGATCAAAATTTTGGATTTTGGGGCCGTAGTGGAGTATTTGGAAGCACCGGGCAACGAAGTGTTGCTACATGTTTCCGAACTGGCATGGGAACGTACCGAAAACGTTACGGACGTTGTCAATATGGGCGATACTTTTGAAGTGAAATACTTTGGGGTAGATCCACGGACCAGAAAGGACAAGGTTTCCAGAAAGGCACTATTGCCAAAACCGGAAGGATATACGGAACGGCCCCCACGCGAAGATCGTGGTAGGGACGATCGCAAAAGGAACGATAGGGATAGGGATCGCAAACCCAGAAGGGACTGATCCGATCGATAAATATTCCAGGATTATCGAGTAAATCCAACTTAGTGAGTTAAATGAAGGCCCCAAGCACCCAACTTGGGGCCTTTTTATTGAACAGATCCACTATTTTTTACAAAAAAGTCCATTTAAGATAACCGTTATGTAACATTTTAGAAATTTGAACGTATAACCTAATGCAGTCTACGCATTGCATATCTAATTTAGAAAGGAACAAATTAAATGAGACAGCTCAAGATTACAAAACAGGTCACCAATAGGGAGACCGCTTCCTTGGACAAGTACCTGCAGGAAATAGGCAAAGTGGACCTGATTACCGCAGACGAAGAGGTGGAATTGGCACAGCGGATCAAGGCGGGCGATCAGGCCGCCCTTGAAAAATTGACCAAGGCCAACCTGCGGTTCGTGGTATCCGTTGCCAAGCAGTACCAAAACCAGGGACTTACCCTTCCCGATCTTATCAATGAAGGAAATTTGGGCCTTATCAAGGCCGCTCAGCGTTTTGATGAGACCAGGGGCTTTAAATTTATTTCCTATGCCGTTTGGTGGATACGTCAATCGATCCTTCAAGCATTGGCGGAACAATCCCGTATCGTGCGTCTGCCCCTTAATAAAATCGGTTCCATCAATAAAATAAACAAAACATTTGCCTTTTTGGAACAGGCACATGAAAGGCAGCCTTCCGCCGAGGAAATTGCCAAGGAATTGGATATGACCGTGGAGGATGTAAAACAATCCCTTAAAAACTCGGGCAGGCACGTGTCCATGGACGCCCCCTTGATCGATGGGGAGGATTCCAACCTATATGATGTGCTTCGAAGTGGGGAATCGCCAAATCCTGATAGGGAACTGCTGCACGAATCCCTGAGGACAGAGATCGAAAGGGCCCTTGAGACCCTTACCCCTAGGGAAGCGGACGTTATAAGGCTGTACTTTGGTTTAGCCGGGCAGCATTCAATGACCTTGGAAGAGATCGGGGAAACCTTTGATCTTACCCGAGAGCGCGTGCGCCAGATCAAGGAAAAAGCCATCAGGAGATTGAAGCATACCTCCAGGAGCAAGATATTAAAAACCTATTTAGGATAAAATTCCCCTACAAAATACATGGCCCGTGCGGCAATATTTGCTAATATGGCATATAATTTGTATTTTGTACACCATAACAACAGTTATCATGACTGTTCGTTTTTTGATTGATGAATAAACTCCGGCTGATTACCGGAGTTTTTTTTTGCCCTCCCGAAAAAGCACCCCGTTTCTGTCCCATGCATACCTAAAACCCGCTCCCTCTAGCTGACGGTTTAAAGGGTTCGCATAAGCCGACCAAATAAATGGGCGTTTCCTGCCAATTTCCCAATCCAATGGTCTACTATCTGTCAATTCGTTTATTTGTAGGTCCATTGAAAATTAAATGATCGTTAATTTTATGGTTTTTGCTATCTTGTTAGCACTAATTTTCCAACCATGACCCATCTTTTAAAGACCCTATTTTTAGTGGCGGGCATTTTGTGCGCCCAATCCATTTCTGCCCAAAGAACCCAAAAAAATACAAAACCCCAGTCCCCGACCATTGGTGAAGAATTCTACGGTCAACTGGAATGGCGCAATATCGGACCCCTTCGGGGAGGGCGCTCATTGGGTTCGGCGGGAAGTCCGGGCCGGCCCAACGAATATTACTTTGGGGCCACTGGCGGTGGACTCTGGAAAACAGTGGATGGCGGCAATGAATGGAACCCGGTTACGGATGGCCAGATAAGCAGTTCCTCCGTTGGTGCAGTGGCCATTGCCGAAACCAATCCCGATATTGTTTACATAGGTATGGGAGAGGTTCAGCTAAGGGGCAGTATTACCCAAGGGGACGGTGTTTATAAAACCACCGATGCAGGTAAAACATGGCGGCACTTGGGTCTAAAGGAAACGCAGGCCGTCTCCAGAATCAGGATACACCCGACAGATCCAAATATCGTTTATGTAGCTGCCCTGGGGCACCCATATGGTGACAATGAGGAGCGGGGCGTGTTCAAGAGCATGGATGGAGGCACTACATGGAAGAAGGTACTGTATGTAAGTGACAAGGCAGGGGCAGTAGACCTTATAATTGACAGGAACGACCCCAAAACCCTGTACGCCACTACATGGCAGGTACAACGAAAAGCTTGGAAAATGTGGGGAGGGGGCCCAGATTGTAAATTGTGGAAATCGATCGATGGAGGGGATACTTGGACGGATCTAACCAATAATCCGGGAATGCCCCAAGGGCCTTTGGGGAAAATGGGAATTACCGTTTCCCCCGCAGATTCCAATAGGCTGTGGGCCATAGTGGAGGCCAATGAGGGAGGGGTCTTTAGGTCGGATGATGGGGGAAACACCTGGCAAAAGACCAACGAGGAAAGAAAATTGCGCCAAAGGGCCTTTTATTATTCACGTATCTATGCCGACCCATGGGATAAAGAGACCGTATACTGTCTGAACGTGGATTTTTATAAATCCACCGACGGGGGCAAAACATTTGATCTGGAGATCAAAGTTCCGCATGGGGACAACCACGATCTATGGATAGACCCCAATAATCCGCAACGGATGATCAGTTCCAATGACGGGGGCGGCATTGTAAGCATAAATGGGGGGAAAACATGGACGGAACAAGATTACTCCACCACCCAACTGTACCATGTAATGGCCACGAGCGACGTACCCTACCATGTGGCAGGTGCCCAGCAGGACAATACTACCTTGGCCATCCCCAGCGAAGGATGGGAACATATGCAGGCAAGCGGCCCAAACCATGGTTGGTACTATGAAGTGGGAGGGGGAGAAAGCGGTTGGATCACACAACATCCCATACATCCCGATATATTCTATGCCGGGAGCCAAGGGGCGCTGTTGACCCGGTACGACCGCTCTACGGGACAGTCCAGGGATATTCAGGTATACCCAAGGTTCTTTTCGGGAGAACCCGCTAGCGACCTTCCCGAAAGATGGCAATGGACATTCCCCATCATGTTCGCCCCCAAAGATCCCAACGTAATGTATACCTGTTCCCAACATGTTTGGAAGACCACCAATGATGGGCAGACTTGGAAAAAGATCAGTCCGGACCTTACCTATGCAGATCCCAGTACCTTGGGCAAGACCGGAGGGGTGATCACCATGGATATGAACGGCCCGGAAATCTATGCGACCGTATTTGCGCTCGCACCCTCCCACCACGACATCAATACCATCTGGGCAGGTTCCGATGATGGCAAAATACACCTCACAAGGGATGGAGGAGAAAATTGGACGGATATCACCCCAAAGGAACTGCCAAAATTTTCGAGGGTGAGCATTATAGAGGAATCCCGGCACAGGCCCGGAACCCTGTTCGTGGCCGCCAATAGGTACCAAGTGGATGACCGGCAGCCCTATGTTTTCAAGACCCATGATTACGGCAAAACATGGACCAAAATTATAACGGGGATCGCGGACGGACATTTTGCCCGAGCGGTCCGGGAAGACCCCCTTCGTGAAGGGCTGCTTTTCCTGGGCACCGAACATGGCGTGTATTTCTCCATAAATGACGGTGCCCAATGGCAGAGCTTACAGTTAAAATTACCGGATACCCCTATTAGGGATCTGGTGGTAAAGGACAACGATCTGGTCATCGGATCCCACGGACGTGGATTCTGGATATTGGACAATATACAGCCCCTCCAACAATACCAAGAAAAAATGAAGGAGCAAAGTGCGGTTCTTTTTCAACCAGCGGATGCGATCAGGGGAATAAATGAAGCTACCATACAATATTATTTAAAGGAACAGCAAGATTCCATTACGTTTGAAATCCTGGATGTCAATGACAAACCGATTGCCACCTTTTCGGGAAACAGCCCAAAATATGAAGTGGACAAGAACCTCCCTTGGTGGGAAAGGGGCGGTTCTTCAAAGCCCACCACCGCCAAAGGTCTAAATACCTTTACATGGGACCTTAGATACCCAGGGGCCGTTACCTTTGATGGGATGATCATTTGGAGTGCCCGTCCGCAGCGAGGACCAAAAGCGCCCTTGGGCACATACAAGGTACGTATGAAGACCAAGGAGTACGAAAATATCGTATCCTTTAACATTCTGATAGATCCCAACCTAAAAGGTGTTTCGGCCAGCGACCTGCAGGAGCAATTTGAACTTGCCTCCCAAATAATGGAGAAAACATCGGCCGCCAACAAGGCCGTTATCCAGATAAGGTCTATCAGGGATAAAATAAACGCCCACAAGGAAGGTATCCCTGATGGGGATTTTAAGAAAATCATGGCACCCTTCTTGGCCGAAATGGCGATCACCGAGGAAAACCTATATCAGGTAAAGAACCAGTCGGGACAGGATCCCTTAAATTTCCCGATCAAACTGAACAACCGACTTGCCTCCCTAAGACGTAGTGTTGAGCATGGAGATGCCCGTCCCACCGATGGTGCCTATCAAGTATTTAAAGAACTCTCCGCGGAACTGGAGGAGCATTTGAACATACTGAGCGAAACTTTGGAAACCCAACTTCCCAAAGTGAACGGCCTTTTACAGGCACATGGAAAACCCATTGTGACGCCTTGAACCCTATAAACTAGCAGCCAAGTGGAAACCTTGGAGGGACGATCAAAATTAATCCGATGTAAGCGTAGCTGCATTAAAATCCCACTTAGTGGACACCTGAAAGATATGAGACAAAATATTTTCATTACAGTATTTCTAATGGTTTGGGCAGGCCTTGGTTATGGGCAATTAAAATCGAACCTTCAGCCCATAGACATTTTCGATATGGAATACGTATCGGACCCTCAAATTTCGCCGGATGGCTCAAAGATCATCTACACCCGAAATTTTACCGATATTATGACGGATAAAAACCTTTCCAACCTCTGGATCATCAATTTTGATGGTAGCGGGAACAGGCCCTTGACCACCGGAAACCAAAATGACCACAGTGCCATTTGGTCGCATGATGGTTCAAAAGTCCTGTTCAGATCCAATAGGGCGGATGGAAAAACAAAAGTCTACCTAATGTGGATGGACACCAAGGAGACGGTACCGCTCACCAACACTCCCCACACGCCCGGAGAACTGTCATGGTCCCATGACGATGCCTACATCTGTTTCAGCATGTTTGTCCCCAAACAAAAACAATCCCCCATTAAAATGCCCGAAAAACCGGAGGGTGCCCAATGGAACAGTCCGCCCATATACATAGACAACTTGAACTACAGGGGCGATGGAGCGGGATATATAAAACCTGGGAACAAACAATTGTTCATGCTATCGACCAATGGTGGAACGCCAAGGCAACTGACCTTTTCCGACTTCGATCATAATAGTCCCGCTTGGTCCAAGGACGGAAAAAAAATATTTTTCTCGGCCAATTTTAAGGAGGAGAAGGAGCTGGAGCCAATGGACAGCGAACTCTATAGCGTAACCGTTGAAGATGGCGCCATTACCCCCCTCACAAAAAGATATGGCCCCGATTCCAGTCCCTCCATTTCCCCAAGTGGTGCCAAAATCGCCTATGTGGGTTTTGACGATCGTCATCAGGGCTATCAGATAACGAAGATGTACATCATGGATTCGGATGGTTCCAACTCCCGTATCCTATCCCAAGATCTTGACCGTGATATACAGAACATACAATGGCGCTCCGATGAAAAAGGAATCTATTTCCAATACGACTGGAAAGGGGATACCAAGATAGGGTATATGGACCTCTCCGGAAAAGTGGATACATTGGTCGAAAACTTGGGAGGGCTGTCGCTGGGGAGGCCCTATACCGCCGCCAGCTTTTCCGTTTCAAAAAACAACAGGATCGCCTACACCTTGGGTGGCACGGAGCATCCAGCCGATTTGGGCGTTAGTGACCGCAAATCCACAAATAGGCTGACGGCACTCAACGATGACCTGTTTTCATTTAAGGAGCTTGGCAAAGTGACCGAACTGAATTGGAAGTCCTCCTATGATGATCTGCCCATTCAAGGATGGGTAGTAACCCCTCCCAATTTTGATCCCTCCAAAAAATATCCGATGATCTTGGAAATCCATGGAGGTCCTTTTGCGAGCTATGGAGCTGTTTTTTCAGCGGAGATCCAAGCCTATGCGGCCGCAGGATATGTGGTTTTATACACCAATCCCCGAGGTAGTAGCGGATACGGCGAAACCTTTGGGAACCTCATACACCACGACTATCCAAACCATGATTACGATGACCTGATGTCAGGTGTTGATGCACTTCTTTCCAAAGGGTATGTGGATGAAAACAACCTCTTTGTTACGGGTGGAAGTGGCGGCGGGGTACTTACCGCCTGGATCGTTGGCAAAACAAAAAGATTTAAGGCGGCCGTGGTGGCCAAACCGGTGATCAACTGGTACAGCTTTGTGCTCTATGCCGACGGTGCCTCCTTTTTCTCCAAATACTGGTTTCCGAACAAACCATGGGAAGATCCCAGTAGTTACATCAAACGTTCTCCCATATCATATGTTGGCAATATTACCACCCCTACCATGCTGCTGACGGGAGAGGAAGACTATAGGACCCCCATTGCCGAATCCGAACAATTGTACGCCGCTTTAAAACTTCAGAATGTGGAAACGGCCATGGTTCGAATACCGGGCGCATCCCATGGCATAGCCAACAGGCCCAGCAATCTTGTTGCCAAAATAAGTAGTGTACTTACGTGGTTTGACAAATACAGGACCCCGTAAATCAAACAACCAAAATATATGATAACCCTGGAAAATTATATTGGCGATTTTTACGGTTCCTATCCCCAGTGGATCCATAGCACGCCTTGGCAGATAACCGATAACTTATTGGAAAGCCTGCCAAAGATTATTTTGGGCCTTTCAGGGGATTATATTTTTGAGGGCCAAATAGCGGTCCATAAAACGGCCGTTATCGGTAAGGGGGCTTCCATAAACGGTCCTGCGGTAATAGGGGCGTTCTGCTCAATTGGCCCTAATTCAGTACTTAGGGAAGGGGTACTGTTGGGAAATGCCGTAAAGATAGGTCCAAGTTGCGAGATAAAGGCCAGCATACTGGGCCACGATACGGCCATAGCACATTTGAACTATATCGGAAATAGTATATTGGGATGCCATATCAATTTTGAAGCGGGTTCCATTGCGGCCAACCACTATAACGAACGTGTCAATAAAACCATTTTTGTGGTTCAGGGATCTGAAACAATCCATACGGGAACGGAAAAGTTTGGTGCCCTGATAGGCGACCACTCCAAAATAGGGGCCAATGCGGTGCTTTCTCCGGGAACGCTGCTTGGGATGAACAGTATTGTAGGACGGTTGCAACTGGTGGACCAACAGGCCAATACCTCGCCCTAACCCCTAAATCTTATGAAAAAAAGCTTGGAAGGCCACACACAGGCCAACTGTACCGCTATTTGGAGACGGGGGTCACCACGATGTTCCTGAATTCTATGGGTCCGTGATCCCCCTGTATCAAAAAGGGTCCGGGCTCCCCTTCCCTACTGTCTATTGCCCCACCGGTAATGCCCGGAATGATCTGGTCCGTAATTACGGGAACACCATTGGCCACAATGCTTACCCTTCTCCCTATTAGGGTTATATCATAGGATTGCCATTCCCCCGCTTCCTTTGCCACGACTTGGTTAGGGGTCAGG
Source organism: uncultured Sediminicola sp. (assembly GCA_963974715.1). Classification (GTDB taxonomy): domain Bacteria; phylum Bacteroidota; class Bacteroidia; order Flavobacteriales; family Flavobacteriaceae; genus Sediminicola. The sequence continues at coordinate 132,310 of CAXBDK010000006.1, read as the reverse complement.
AATCCGTACACTCCGCTGAACTCTACGTCCGATGGCTCGGCCCCCTTACTGTCGGTGATCTGCACCTCGTAGCGTCCCCTTAGGTAGATACCGCTATTGCTCCCCTCGGGATACCGAAATTCCATATGGAGCTTAAAATCGGTGAATTTATCTTCCGTGACCAAATTTGAACCGGATTTAGGGCTTTTCAACACGCCCGATTCCACTACCCACTGGTTTTCCCCCATGGCACGCCATCCGCTCAGGTCTTTCCCGTTAAAAAGTGCCACGGACTGGCCCCATGTAGGATTGGGGTCATATTCCAGTTTGGGGGCCCGGGTGGCTTCCCATTCATATGTTTTTCCATCGGTATAGACCATTGTTCCCTTTAAAATATCCCCATCCAGCATTCCCTCGAATTTCATATCGGAGTTTCCCTGTTCCCACTGTGGGGGAATGGCAAAGGTAAATTTACCATCCTTTACCTTTACCTCGGAAATGGGCCGGGCACTTCCAAAAGCGTATACGAACCTACCCACCAAGGTGTGGTTTCCCGAATGTCGGATTTCCAGCCAAGAGGGAAGCTCCTTGCCCTCCTGCTTTATGACCATGTCCCATCTGTCCTCCAGTGGGTTCGCCTCTTGGGCCATGATAGGTGTAAGAAAAGTGGCTGTCAATAAGCCCAAAAAAATGCAGGATATCCTATTTTTCATGTTGTGTGTTTTAATTGTACGACCTTCCGCCAACAATCCCGCTAGACCTATGACGGAAAACTAAAATAACATTTCGGCGCAAGTCCGCCAGTGGCGGGCTTGCGCCGGAGCGAACCAAATCGGCCCAGACGAGTAAATATAATCATTATATATGGATCCCAAAATGGAGGTACCCATTAAATATGGAGGAAGTAGCCTGTCAAGTTTTCCTTCTTTCCGAGGCCCAGCTTTTTTCGCAACCTGTACCGGGCCAGTTCTACCCCGCCCGTTGATATGTTCATGACCTCCGCAATTTCCTTGGTGGACATATTTAACAGCAGGTATGTGGAAAGATCCAGTTCCCGAGGGGAAATATTGGGATGTTTCTCCTTCAGGCGTTTTAAAAAATCGAAATGCACATTTTTGATATGTTTTTCAAGATCTTTCCAACTTTTATCACTGTTTACCTCCTGCACGATACTTTTCTTCAATTTGGCAACTTGGTTTTTGGTATTGTCATCCAGCACCTCTGTATTTATATCCTTTAGCTTGTGCACTATACTGTTGAGCGTCCTGTTCTTCTTTACGATACGTAGGGAATTGTTCACCAGTTCCTTATCCTTTGTCAGTATTTTGGTTTTGAGGTGGTTGCTTTTAAGGGTTTCTATTTCTTTTTCCAGCTGCCGTTGCTGTTCCATGATCCTAGATTGCTTTTCCAGATATAATTTACGCTGCTCCACCGTTTCATAGTACCTGTTCTTTCTGATCTTTATCTTTACATTGAGGTAGATCAGGTAAATAATGGTGACCGCTAAGATAACATACCCGGTATAGGCGAGGTAATGGCGGTACCAGGGAGGGGAAATCCCAAAACTAACACTAGCTTCATTGGAGGGTATCCCATAGCTGTTCCTTGCCCTTACCTTCATAGTATAAGCGCCCTCCCTTAAATTGGTATACTCCTTCATGGGTACCTTTGTCCATCCGCTCCACTTGGCATCATAAGGTTCCAATCGGTACCTGTATTCCACATTTTCCAGATTCTCATAAGTAGGGGAAGAAAATGTGAACCGCACTTTATTGGACTTATAAGGAATAAGTCGCTCCCCGGGCCTTAATTGGGGATTGCCGTAGATAATGGTGTCATTGGGATAGGAAAAACTTCTGATGAACACTGTCGGCTTGGTAACAAAATTACCCGAAAATTGGGGGTCATAATGTGCCAGGCCATCGGTAAGCCCGATAAAGATATTGCCTTCATCCACGGTATTTATGGAAAGGTAATTGGTGATCAAATTATTGGTAAGGTTGGAAAAAGGGGCTACAACATTGGTATATCCCCCATCATCCCCCTTCATAAACACGCCCAGTGATTCGTCAAAGGTATACCATAGGTTGCCCAAAGAATCCTCGGTCATCGTACTTATATTGGGCAGGTCCTTAAAAAGTGCGCTCAGGGCATCATCCTTTATAAACCTCCCTCCCGTTTTGGAGTACGTATAAAATTGATTGTTCGCCTGAAAATATACCTTATCGTTGATCCGCTGCAGGCTTCCTATTCCGTTACTTTCCGGGCCAAGCTTGGAAAAGGTCTCCATATTGATGAATTCATTCAAATCCGGGGAAAATTCCAGTCTGTACAGATATTGATCCCTTCTTAACCAAAGAAAATCATTGTCCACCTCAAAAAAATTGGAGGATTTGTCCACCCCCTTTATAGGGCCCACATAATCCAACCCATTGTTCCCGAGTTTAAAAAGTCCAAAACCACCATAACTGGAGCCGACAACAAAATTTGGACGGGATGGCAACACCTTGAACCCATAATAGCCCTTCCTGTCCAAGGTTTTTACCACCCTGCCACCCTCTATGACCAAGGCCCCCATATTATTGGCACAAAGAAGTTGATCGCCGATCACCTCTACGTTCCATGACTGGGCAGTAGTACCTTCCACCAATGTAAAGGTATCCTCTACCGCCGATCCGTTCATGGAATGGTGAAAAACCCCCTGATTTGTGGCAACGTACAAGGAACCTTTATGGATTACCGAGGCGTATACCGCACTGAGATTGTAATTATATCCCAAATAGGTAAAGGGAGCGTTCACATCCATAAAGGAAATCCCGTTATCCAGTCCCAGCCAAAGACCGTTCTTACTGTCCACAAAAGAGCTCAGCACCGTATTGTTCTGCAAGCCTCTTTCATAATTAAGGTGCTGTATGACCTTTCCATCAAGATCACAGATGATCAATCCATCCAAGACCGAGTTCAGCGCCAATAGCCCCCCATCCATGGCCACTCCTCCCAAGGAACTGTTGTGCTTTAGAAATTCATTGGCTTCCGTATCCCACGGTTTCAATTCTTCGTTTTCATATACAAAAAGGCCCCTTTCCATGGTCGCCATCAACAATCGTTCCCCGGATATGGCAAAAAGGCCCCATATTTCGGAGGTATTGAGTTCTTGGGTGCCCTTTAACGGAAACAGAAAACCACTTTTATATTCTAGCACGCCCTCCGTATTGTCCTGAAAATACAATCTGCCCTCCACAAGGAAGGAAAACTGGAACTGATCGGGGGCCTCCAATACTGCCAATTGGCCATTTCGAAGGATATAGGCCCTTTGGAACGACTGAAAGATCACCTCCCCATTATGGATGTGGATCTTCCAGATAAAATCAAGCAAGCGCAGATCGGTCTTTTCCAATAACGGCAAAAGGGATACATAGGTCAATGCTCCCTTCGACGTCGATTCAAAATATCCAAATTCACTATATCCCCCTACATATATCCTACCGGAAACGGAATCAACCCGAACGGCCCTCACCGATCTGGAATTGGTTATCCTATACGTACGCCAAGTGGTTCCATCAAATTGCAGGAGTCCATTGTTATTGGCAAAATAAACATTCCCATTAACATCTTGATCGATACCCCAATTTTGCGTACCCCCATTATAGGCCGATTTTTTAAAGTTGTCGACTTTGGGCAGGCCCATGTTCTTTACCTGGGCCATTATGAATGCCGGTAGGACAAGGATTATTAACAACGGAACCTTCTTTTCGGCCCTAGAAAGGATATCTTGAAAATGTGGCAACATTGGTTTCTTCATTAGGCTTTCCTTAACAAGATACTGGATAATCAAATTTGTAGTGGTAAAAAGCATATCAAAAAAATATATTGTAATAAATGAAAATATTTAAATATTTGATTTTTAATAATTTAAAAATATTTTGATGTGTTTTTGTAAGATTCTAATTTCCTAATGATGTGTTTTTGTAGTACCCTATTAAATGAGGATGTGATAAAATTAGTTATATAATTGTTCCAAATTAACAATTGTTTAACTACAAAATTATAAAATATGAAATTAACAAAATCACGTGCCTTTTGTATGTTGTCCCTTCTGTTTCCGATATTTCTATTGGCACAGGAGCTTGCCGTAAGCGGAGTAGTTTACGATGAGGCCGGCCTTCCCGTACCAGGGGCATCCATAGTGGTCAAAGGGACTTCAACAGGTACTGCAGCGGATTTTGATGGTAAATTTCAGCTGACCGTCGACCCAAATGCCGTTCTGGTGATCAGCTATGTTGGTTATACCACCGTGGAACTGCCATTGAACGGTCAAACTGAAGTGGAAGTGACCTTGGTTACCGATCTTCAGAATTTGGATGAAGTGGTGGTGGTGGGTTATGGCGTACAAAAGAAAAGTGTGGTTACCGGGGCCATTTCAAGCGTAAAACAATCCGATCTTGAGGATCTTCCGATTACCAGGGTGGAGCAAGCGCTCCAAGGGAGGGCTTCCGGACTGACCATCGCCGCAAACTCAGGACAGCCAGGTTCGTCCTCTACCATAAGGGTCCGGGGGATTACCACCTTTGGCAACAACGAACCGCTTTGGGTAGTGGATGGTGTGGTCGTGGACGCAGGTGGCATCGGATATTTGAACCAGGCCGACATTGCTTCCATTGAAGTCCTTAAGGATGCCGCATCACAGGCCATATATGGCGCAAGATCCGCCGCAGGGGTTATCCTAGTGACCACAAAACGGGGAAAATCCGGAAAAATGACCGTTAACTATAATGGGTATGCGGGCATGTCTTCCCCTGCCCGAAAATTGGATCTGTTAAATGCCTCCCAATATGCGACCCTGATGAACGAAGCATCCGTAAACGGGGGCGGCAATATCCTCTTCCCGAACCCGGAAGCACTCGGTGCGGGTACCGATTGGCAGGAGACCATTTTTAACAACAGTGCCCAGCGAAATATCCATGAGATCAGCCTTAGCGGGGGCAGCGAGGTTTCCACCTTCTACCTATCGTTCGGATTTTTGGACCAAGAGGGAATCGTGGCCACCGATATTTCCAAGTACAACAGAAAGAACATCCGTCTGAACTCTACCCATAAAATAACCGATAGGATCACCCTTGGACAGACCATAGGCTATTCCCGGGAGAAGAATATCGGTCTTGGAAATACGAACAGTGAATTCGGGGGACCTTTGGCCTCGGCAATTAATCTGGATCCCATTACGCCCGTTGTGGAGACGGATCCTACCTTGGCAGGCCAATCTCCCTATACCAATACAGGGGTCATTCGGGACGAAAACGGGAACCCCTATGGCATTTCCTCGCTTGTTGGACAGGAAATGACAAATCCCCTGGCCTATCGGCAGACCAGGCTCGGAAATTATGGGTGGGCCGATAATTTTGTGGGCAACGCCTATGTGGAACTGGAACTTTTGGAGGGATTAAAGGTCCGAAGTACCCTAGGGGGGAAATTGGCCTACTGGGGCGGTCAAAGTTTTACCCCTATTTCCTACCTCAACGCCTCTAGCGTGGTCTCGCAGAACAACATTAGCAGGCAGAACAACAAGGGTTTTGGTTGGAATATTGAGAATACCATATCCTACACAAAAAATGTAAGTGGCCACAATTTCAACCTGTTGTTGGGACAGGGAACCTATGTGGATAATATCAGCAGTGGGGAGAGCATTACTTACTACGACATTCCCGTTTCAAATTACAAACAAGCATCCTTTAACTTTGCGGTCCCCGATGAGCAGATCCTAGCATCGGCCTATACCAACGCGGAACATAGGGTGACCTCCCTGTTCTCCCGTCTCAACTATGACTTCAACGAAAAATACCTGCTTACCGCGATCATCCGTAGGGATGGTTCCTCCCGCTTTGGTTCCAACAATAAATATGGGATGTTCCCTTCTTTTTCTGTGGGATGGGTACCATCCAACGAAAATTTTTGGAAAGGGAGCCATATAGTGAACCAGCTCAAGTTTCGTGGGGGATATGGTGTTACAGGCAACGATGCCATTGGCGATTTCAGGTACCTGTCCACCATTGGGGACGGTAGAAATTACAGTATCGGCAATTCCGGTTCCGTTACCATTGGTAACAGTCCCAATGCCCCTTCCAATCCGGATCTTAAATGGGAAGAGACCAGACAGGCCAATATTGGTATGGATGCGACCCTCTTTCAAAATTTTAGCCTAACGGTAGATCTTTACAACAAGAAGACGATCGGAATCTTACAGGACGTACCCATCCCGGGATATGTTGGGGCAACCGGAAATCCGGTAGGAAATGTTGCCGATATGGAAAATAAAGGGGTCGATCTGGAGGTAGGGTTCAACAAATCCCTGGGCGATCTTAATATATCCGTAAACGCCAATGTATCCTATCTGGAGAACGAGGTCACCTTTTTGGGCAATGGAATCGATTTCCTATCGGGCGGACAGACCGTACAAGCAAGCACTTATCCCATAACCAGAGTGGAAGTGGGACAGTCTTACAACTCCTTCTATGGCTTTAAACAGGACGGCATCTTTCAAAACCAAGAAGAGATCAATGCGTACACCAATAACGATGGCGGCCTGATACAACCCGCTGCGGTACCGGGCGATTTTCGCTGGAGGGACGTGGACGGCGATGGTTCCATCACCGATGGGGACCGCAGTTTTATCGGAAAATCAATTCCTTCCTATAACTTCGGGTTTACGGTCAACCTCAACTACAAGGATTTCGATCTATTGATATTTGCGCAAGGGGCCAGTGGGAACCAGATCTTTCAGGGACTTCGGCGATTGGACATAGGGAATGCGAACTATCAGACCAAAGCCTTGGGACGGTGGACCGGAGAGGGCACCTCCAACAGTTTTCCGAGATTGACCACGAACGACACCAATAAAAACTTCAACAATCCTTCCGATTTTTACTTGGAGGACGGGGATTACCTACGGTTTAAAACCCTGCAGCTGGGATATTCCCTGCCACAGGACATCATTGGCAAACTGGGGGTACAAAAACTACGGCTGTACATCACGGGAGAAAATCTCTTCACCTTTACCAAATACACCGGGTTCGATCCCGAAATAGGGGGAGGTGTCTTCGGTATCGATAGGGGCTTTTATCCACAGGCAAAGACCGGCTTATTAGGGATTAATCTACAATTTTAAAAAAGAAGATATGAAACCAAAGATCATACAACAATTATTTGTGGCAATGGCGGCGCTGCTGACCATTACATCCTGCAATACGGAATTTTTGGAGGTGGAACCGAAAGGGACCTCCTTGGAAGAAAATTATTACCTGAATGAAACCGAGGCCTATTCCGGATTGGTGGCCGTTTATGATATCCTTGGAAAACAATCCAAGGGATTCGAGAATATGGTATGCATGATGAATGCAGGGTCGGATGATCACTATGCAGGGGGCGGGGGCGCCACGGACGGTACCGGCATACAGTCCTTTTCCAATTACTCCCTCAGTCCGGTCACACTTCCGGGCAGCTTTTGGAACGATTTCTACCAAGGTATCTTTAGGGCCAATATCCTAATTTCAAAACTTCCGGAAGTACCGATGGACGAGGCACTTAAAGGTAGGTATATGGCAGAGACAAAAGCGCTTCGGGGCTATTATTACTTTGAACTGGTCCGGCTTTTTAGGAATATCCCGCTAATAACGGAACCCATCCCTTCGAGCGAAATATACAATGTGCTACAGGCCGCCCCAGAGCAGGTTTACGCACAGATCGAATCGGACCTTAATGAGGCACTACCGGGATTGCCCGTTCAAATTGGCGATATGGAAAATGAGGCAGGGCGACTTACCAGAGGGGCCGCCCAAGCCATTTTGGGGAAAGTGTACCTCTATCAGGGCAAAAATTCGGAAGCCGCCGCCGCCTTGGCCCAAGTAAATGGCACCCCAGGGGAGACCAGCATGTACGGCTACAGGCTCTTGGACAACTATGATGACCTATGGACCATTGAAAATAAATATAATTCAGAAGGCATCCTAGAAATCTCGCATACCGATAAGAGCAATGCCGATTGGGGCTTTTGGGGGTCGGGAAGGGACGAAGGGAACAGTATCAACATTATGGTGGGACCAAGGAGTTTTTCACGTCCCGATGATTCCTCTGTCCCCAGTTATATTTCAGGATGGAGCTTTAACCCCATCACCCAGGATCTTTTCGATGTTCTGGAAAACGACCCCCGTTTTGATGCCACGGTGTTAAATATGAAAGCCCTATCGGAGCAAGGGGATGCAAGTTATTCGCCAGGATATCAGGATACGGGGTATTTCCTTAAGAAATTTATGCCCCTTACATCCGATGCCACCACTGGGGGTGGGGCTACTGAACTGAATTACAAACAGAACAGTTACGCCATACGCTTGGCCGACACCTACCTTATGGAGGCGGAAGCACTGGGTGGTTCGGGCGCCAGGGCCCAAGCACTCTTGGATGCCGTTAGGGGCAGGGCGGGACTTGGATCCGTCCCCATTTCAATGGATGCGATAATGAGGGAACGCCGCTTGGAACTGGCGGGGGAAGGACATCGATGGTTTGATCTTGTAAGGACCGGACGGGCTTCCACGGTACTCTCTTCAAGAGGCTTTACCGCCGGAAAGAACGAGATTTTCCCCATTCCCCTAAAGGAGCTCGAAAATACCCAGATCGTACAGAACCCCAATTATTGATGATCTCGATTGAAATTGGTCTTTTCCAGAAACCCCAAGTGGGCAAGACCGAACTACTTGGGGAAAGCCCCCAAGGTATTCAGGACAAACCCAATACGCTTCCACGTAGCCAATCGGGGAAGATGACCCATTTATTGGATTTAAAAAAAATATAAATAATAATACGGTTATATGAAATTTAAAACAAACTTTAACGGCCACTTATGTCCATTTCCTATATGCCTGATGCTTATCACATTGCTGGGGGCATGCCAACCTGAAGAGTTCAGCGGCGGAGGCAATGGCCTGTCCGATTCCAATGTGGATGCTTCCTTTACAATTGCCCCTGTAGAAGGTTCTAACAACACCTACCTCCTGGAGGCCCAGCGCACGAACGTTATCTCGTCCAAGTGGGATATCGGCGAAGGTACCTATAGCGGGAACCATACCGAGCAGATTTTCTTGCCGGATGCAGGCACCTATGCCATAACGCACACCGCTATCGGTAGGGGGGGCGAATCCAATACCGCCACACAGGAGCTGGTGGTGGAACAATCGGATCCCGAAGCGGGAAATATTGTGCAGGGCGCAAAATTTGCGAATGGAAACGATCATGAAAAATGGACCGTCCTGACCATTAGTGCCTCAGGCACTTCATGGGCGTTCAATTCCGGCAACGCAACGGTAACCGGAGGAGGGTACAACCAACAGGGAATATATCAAGCCGTTGAAGTGCAAGCGGGCAAAGAGTATAAAATAGACATGAGGGTATTTGGCAGTGGTGCCGTAAACACGTGGTTCGAAGTATATGTTTCCGCAACCCCGCCCGTACAGGGCACCGACTACTCAGCTGAGGGCCGAAGAATGGGACTCAGCACTTGGGACGGCTGTGCGACGGGGCCATTTGATGGCAAATTATCAAGTACTGGCTGTGTAGGTTCCGGCAACATTGTCAGTTTTAGCGAATCGGGCACGGTGTATCTGGTCATCAAATGTGGGGGAGAGAATATCGGGGCTTCCGGAATCTCCGTGACCAATGTGGAAATGAGGGGAATTTAATTGTTAGTTAGTTAGTTTTTGATAGTAGGCCCATGCCCGTAATGGGTATGGGCCCTTATCGATCGGCCACTTGACCGCGAACAAATTTTGACAAACGATCCCAGGGCTATCCAAAGAGGTGTGCAACTGAAAAATGCTTATTTTATTTAGATATGGGGCAGCGGGCGACAAAACCCATTACATGGATCCAAGGAACGAAAACAAACATATGAAACTGTATATAAAATCGATCTGCCTATTTACAATATTAGTATTACAACTAAAATGCAGCTCTTCCAATGAGGGGGAAGAAACAGGTCCCACCCCTGCTCCGCCCACATCTCCGGCCGCCACGAACGAAGTGGATTTCTGGCTGACCAAAGGGGATGAAAGCATCAAACTCCAAAAACAGTCCGTAACGTTGGAGTTTGGGACAAAACCCAATATCTATCCAACCATCGAAATACGGGATTCTGAAGCGTTCCAAAACGTGGATGGGTTTGGTTTCACCCTTACCGGGGGAAGTGCCCAGGTCATAAACGGGTTGACAGATCAAGCCAAAAATACATTGTTACAGGAACTGTTCGGTAGCGGAAACAATGCCATCGGTATCAATTACCTTCGTATCAGCATAGGTGCTTCGGATCTTAATCCATCCCCTTTTACCTATAATGATATGCCCACTGGCGAAACCGACCCCGATTTGGCCAACTTTAGCCTAGAACCGGACAGGGACGGGGTAATCGCACTTTTAAAAGAGATCCTCGCCATTGATCCCACCATCAAGATCATGGGGTCCCCTTGGTCGGCCCCTGTCTGGATGAAGGACAACGGCAGTTTTATCGGGGGGAGACTCCTGCCCGAACATTATGGGACATACGCCGATTATTTTGTAAAGTATATACAACAGATGAAGGAGGAAGGGATTTTGATAGATGCCATCACCATACAGAACGAACCCCTTCACGGGGGGAACAATCCGAGCATGTTAATGCAGGCCACCGAACAGGCCGATTTTATAAAAAACCATTTGGGACCGGCCTTTGCCAATGCCAATATTACCACTAAAATTATCGCTTGGGACCATAATTGTGACAATCCCCAATATCCCATTACCGTTTTGAACGATCCAGGGGCCAATCCGTTCGTGGATGGATCGGCTTTTCATCTGTACAATGGGGATATCAGTGCCCTATCCATAGTCCACGATGCACATCCGGACAAAAATCTTTATTTTACGGAACAATATACCTCCTCGACCTCCGATTTTCAGGGAGATCTAAAATGGCACTTAAAGAACGTCATCATCGGATCTATGCGGAACTGGAGTCGGAACGCACTCGAATGGAACCTCGCAAATGACGAGACCTTTGGGCCGCATACCGAGGGTGGTTGTACCGTATGCAAGGGCGCGCTTACCATTGATTCCAATGGTATGATAACCCGAAATGTGGGCTATTATGTAGTTGCGCACGCCTCTAAATTTGTGCCGACCGGTTCGGTCAGGATCGGTAGTGATCTGGAGGGGAGTTTGCAGAATGTCGCGTTTCGGACCCCCGAGGGGAAAAAAGTGTTGATCGTGGAGAACGATGGCGATAAGAATGAACTGTTCAACATAAAATTTAACGGGGAGTGGGTGACCGCCGCAATGGATGCGGGTTCTGTGGCCACCTTTATCTGGGATTAAAAATAGCTGTCATGAAAAAATCCATACTAGTGCTTGTGCTCTGTATTACCAACCACCTACATTCACAGGGATTCCTGCACAGGGACCACCAAAACATTGTGGATAGCGAGGGAAAGAACATCGTATTGCGAGGCCTGGGACTGGGCGGATGGATGGTACAGGAAGGCTATATGCTAAAAACACAGTCGTTTGCCGGACCACAGCACCTGATCCGCCAAAAAATTACGGACCTGATCGGTCCGCAATATACAGCGGCATTCTATGAGGCCTATCTGGCCAATGGAATTACCAAAAGGGATGTGGATTCGCTTGCTTCCTGGGGTTTTAATTCGTTACGATTGCCCATGCACTACAACCTGTATACCCCGCCCATAGCTGAGGAAAAGGAAGGGGAGATCAGCTTTCTGGAAAAAGGTTTTGCCATTACGGACAGTCTACTTCAATGGTGCGCCGCCAAGAAGATGTACCTTATCCTAGATCTGCATGCGGCCCCTGGTGGACAGGGAAACGATGCCAATATTTCGGATTATGACACCTCCAAACCTTCTTTATGGGAAAGCGAGGCCAACCAAAAGAAAATGATCGCCCTTTGGCGAACCCTTGCCTTGCGGTATAAGGACAATCCATGGATCGGTGCCTATGATATCATCAACGAGCCCAACTGGAATTTTACGGGCACCAATAAAAATGGATGTGATGAAACTTCCAATGCCCCGCTAAGGGAGTTGATGGTAGCGGTAACCAAGGCGATCAGAGAGGTGGATACCAACCATTTGATCTTTATCGAGGGCAACTGTTGGGGAAACAATTACAATGGCATATTTCCCCTTTGGGACGATAATATGGCCCTTAGTTTCCATAAATACTGGAACTATAACGATCAGGCCTCCCTTGGGCAAATACTGGACTACCGAGCCAAATACGATGTGCCCATTTGGATGGGGGAAGGAGGGGAAAACTCCAATGTATGGTTTAGGGATGCCATATCCTTATTTGAGACCAACAATATTGGCTGGGCTTTCTGGCCCATGAAAAAAATTGCCAATACGGCCGGGGTCACCTCCGTCCCCATTACCAAAGAATACAGCGAATTGCTTGCATACTGGGAGCATGGCGGGGAAAAACCATCCGTAGAATATGCCCGTTCGGCCCTTATGGAGATTGCCGAAAACTACAAAATGGAAAACCTGACCATTAATAAGGACGTCATCGACGCCATGTTCAGGCAAGTAGAAACAGTGGAAACAAAAGCATATAAAGAACACTCCTTACCAGGGATCGTATATGCAACCGAATATGACCTTGGCCCTCATGAACATGCCTATTTTGATACCGACATCGTCAATTATAGGGTTTCCACAGGGGAGAATACCGTTTGGAACAAAGGCCGTGCCATGCGAAATGACGGAGTTGATATTGAAAAATGCACGGATAAGATCGGCAATGGGTTCCACATTTCGCATATAGCGGATGGGGAATGGTTGCTTTATACAGTTACCGTTACGGAGGAAGCCGTTTTTGATGTGGATCTCAGAATCTCTGATCACAAAGGGGGCGCCCGACTGTATTTGGCCGATGGCAACGGGCGCATTTCAGAGACACTTGCCCTACCCAAATCGGGGGAGGGAGGGACTTGGCAGACCGTAACCCTCAAGGATGTGCGCCTACAAAAAGGAACGAACAAAGTAAAAATACATTTTGAAAAGGGAGGTTTTAACCTGAATTATTTAGCGTTTAAGCTTCCATAAGGTCTGTAGGTTGGTCAACCTACACATATCCATCCAAAGAAGGGCCATGGTCCAATAAAAAAACCCAAGTAATCCATTGGAAAACTTGGGTTTTTTAAAACTGTGGGTTTGTTTATTCCACTGCTTCCAATTTGGAGATGGCCGTGATTACCCCTCCCTGTACCTCCAGGCCTTGGGTGGCGGTTGCGCTTGCCACGTCGATATTGTACACATAACTACTGGTTGCCGTGGTAATACCTACATACACTGTACTGCCATCTTCGGACACATAATTGTTGCGTAAGGTCACACTTACAATGTTCTCTGTGTCCGGCATACCCTCTACCCAGGTAAAGGTCTCATCGTAAACGTCCACGATGGCATACTTTTTACCGGTACCGTAAGCAGAAATTTTTTCTTCCTCCATGTTCACAACAAACTTCCCGTTCCCTGCGTAAACGTGGGTGGTTACATGATGTCCACCTGAGGCTTCCTCCAAATCGAACAAATAGGTTTGGTCGAAACTAAGACTGCCACTTTTGATACGGGTAATGGCCGATGGTTTGGTGTCGGTGAAAACGCCGTTATTGGTGGAAACGGCCGAAGAGAATGCATAGGCGTCGCCATTCTCGTCAACGCTCAGCCCATTTGTAAAATACCGACCTATAAAACTGGTGCGATCATCATGGATAACGGTTTCCAATTCCATTTCGGGATAGGAGAAGACGGCAATATTGGCCTCATCGGGATACTCGGTCCCAAACGTATCATTGCAGCAAGCCTTTACCGTAAAGTAGGGTAGGAACACCTTGTCGCCCACCTGGGTTATCCAAGAGAAAAAGGCCAGTTCCCCGTTTCCGGTAAGGGCCTGGGTATCGATTTGGCCCTCTCCCACAAATTGGGAGGTTTCGGTATCCAAACGGTACCACGAGGCAATTGGGGAAGTGGAGTTCCGTGAGATTTTCATCAACAAAACCTCATCGTCCACTGGGGCAAATGCCTGTACCGTTTCCGATTGAAAGTCGGACAATTTTGCCAAACTACCTTCCGCATCCAATTGGTAGGTGGTAACCGCTCCTGGGTTTCCCTGTCCGTACAAAAGGCTAAAAAATTTATTATGGGAAGTCACATAATAACGATAGGTCCCATCCTGTTCAACGCCATTTCCGGCGGTACTGATCATCCCTTCGGAAAGATCATCAACGGTCAATAGATAATCGGCGACTCCCTCGGAGGCCGTTGGTGTAGCTGCGATAACGTATTTGGCGATCGCTTCGCCCGGGATATCCCCATCGTCGGTTCCCGAAGAAGAATCATCATCACTGCTACAGGCAGCAAACAATAGGGTAGCGGTTGCAAATAGGGATAGGTGATAATAGTGCTTTTTCATTTGTTCAAGTATTTAATTATTAAAAATGTGATATTGGATCAATGTAATCTTTTGGATATAAGGCTGGAATCGAAAGGAATCAAAAGAAGGTATATTTGATCTTTCCGGTAAAGCTCCTACCAGGTTTTTGCAGACTGAAATTGTCGTAGAGTTCCTTATTGGCAATATTTCTACATTCCAAGGTAAACTGCAGACTGTTGTCCAAGGTATAGGTCAGGTTGATATCGTGGGATAGCTGTTCGGGAATATCCAGTTTATCGTCGCCCAGACTGGGCCAATAGAGATAAAATCCGTGGACGTAAAGGGCGTTGTAGCCTATACTTAGGGTATTGCCCTTTTTCCATACATCGTAAAAAGTATAGGTAGCATCCGCATTCCCATATAGGTAGGGCATATTGGGGATCCGATCGCGATAGACCACGCTTTCCACTGTCTGTCCCTCCTCAAAACGGGTATTGTTCCGTAGGTCTTGATAGGTAAGATTGGCCCCTGCGGAAAAACGGTTGCCAAGATCGTATCTAATTTCGGCCTCAATTCCGGCGTTGGTCACACTTCCCAAGTTGTCCATGACCTGCATGGTCTGATTGTTGTTCAACCGCGGCCTGATAAAATCGGTGGCATCCCTATAAAACCCATTGGCATTAAAATTAAAAAGGTGTTTTTGTTTGAGGGAAACCCAATAACTTACGCCGAGGTTATAGTTATGGCTATGTTCGGGCTCCAATTCCAGATTGCCCTGAAGGTTTATCAGGTCACCATACAGTTCCTCGGTTTCAGGGAGGCGATAGCTTTTTTCGTAGGAAGCCTTCAATTGCAGGTTATCCGTAAAAAAATGCGTTAGTGCCAGTCCGTAGCCCAGATAACCAAAGGTATTTATCCGATCCATATAGGCCACATCCCCAAAATCGCCCGAGGGGTTGTAGGTCTGGGAAAATTTGTTCTGCTGAAAATAATGTTTGGAAAAAAGGGAGGCGTTCCAGTTTTCGGATTTAAATCCGTAACCCAGGCCCGCTATATTTTTAAGGGTCTTTTGGGGCTGTTCGTAAACGGCATTGTCCGGATCTAATCGATTTTCGCCTTTTCTATCGAACGTATTAAGGGTATTACTGAACGACAGCGAATGTGTTTCGCTGACCTCATAGTTGAAATTGGCTACGGCAAGTCCCGTATTGTTGCTGAACTCATATAGGGAATAGGTGCGCTCTCCGCCGGGATTTTCGTATTCCCGAAATTCCCCGAACCAATTGTACCTTCTGTGTAGGGTGTCTATATTTTTTTCCTTTCCAAGATTGATATTGGCATTAAAGCGAACATCCAGGTTTTTGATAAGAAAATCATCTTTCTTGTATTTTAAGCTGGGCATGATCGTGTTGCCCTTCCTGTGCCAGGCCCCAAAAACACTTACCAGCCGTGCACCGGTCTGTATTTCCCTATAACTGTTGCCCAAGGTGATGCCCAACAGCAACTGGTCCGCATACGTTTTGTTCACCACACCAACGTTGGCGATGACCGTTTCATTATGGTACACATCATGGAACCTTTTCACCGTCTGATCGGGATAATAGGCTCCCGTGTTGATATCCGCAACATCCACCCTCACCTTGTAGTCGTTGTCCGAATAGTTCTGAAAGGCATTGACCTGTGCCGTAAAACCGGATCTGGATACATAAATGGCGTTGACCATACTACGGTGGGTATTGAAGGACCCATAGGAATAGGAAGCATCCAAATGGCTTTTTGAATAGGTGTTGGTGATGATGTTTACCGCACCTCCCAGTGCATCGGAGCCCAGCCCTATTGGGACCACCCCTTTATAGACTTCCACCCTTTCGGCAAGGTTTATCGGAATATTGTTGAGTTGGAACGAAGACCCAAAATTATCCATAGGAATGCCATCGATAAAAAATCGCACCTGCTTCCCACGGAATCCATTGATGGAGAAATTCATTTGGGAACCTACCCCTCCGCTCTCACGTACCCTTATTCCAGAGACCCTGTCCAGCGCATGGGCTAGATCCAAAGTGGTATTGTGCAGTTTTTTGGCATCCACCACCCCAACATTAAACGCCCTTTCCCGTACCTGTTGTACCGTGCTTTTGCCCGAGACGGTCACCTCGTCCAGGGCCACTGCCGATTCCCTCAAGATCAGCTGAACGGTATGGGGCCCACCTTGGGCAAGAACCACTTTCTGGGAGATGGTCCCAAATCCGACATAGGACGTTTCCAAAGTATACTCCCCCTCCAAGTTCCCTGTAATGACAAAGCTGCCGTTTTCATCGGTCACCGTTCCTTTGGAAATCTCCTTTAAGGCTACCGTTGCCCCGAACACGGGCGCTCCTTCGGTATCCGTTACCCTTCCCTCAAGGGATGTGACAGTTGTTTGTGAATAGTTCAAAAAGGGCACAAAACAGCACCATAGCAACAAGTGCCATACAATTCCATTACGCATTTTATAGAGTATATTAGTTTGGTTTTGAGATAAATTCCATTGTCCGGGGTATGGCCCCTTCCGGATGTTCGTCCATTATTTTTCCAGTGTCAGTACCGTATAATCCGTGCTTATCCCAGTTCCGTCAGTACCTTTTATTTTTATCATATGGTTGGCTATGTCGATCGACTTAAAGGGAAATACTCCAAAGAGCCTTAAGAGTTTTGGGATATCGTAAGGCTTATACCCATCTGCGGGGAGGCGCTCCAAAATACTCCCTTGTACAAAACCAATGGCGATAAGGCCGCCATCCTTTAAAACTCTGTAGAGTTGGCCCATAAGATCCTTGGGCCTCTTCCAGAAATGGATGGTGTTTATGCATACTATCCTATCATAGGTTCGATCGTTGAAAGCGGGAAAGCCATCGGATAATTGAACCCATTTTTCCGTTCGATCATTTGGTTCCTCCAGATGGGAAGCGTCTTTGTCCAAGTAGATGATATGTGGTCGCATTTCCATAAGTTGTTCCAATTGCCCATTATTTCCGATTTCAAGTTCCAGAATCTCCAGCCCATTGTGCAAACCCAATCCTGCAACTGTCCTTAACAGCATTTCCCTGTTCAAGCTGTCCATAACGACCATGTCTTTAAGTGGATGAAATACCCGTGAATATATTTATTTAGACTTAATTAAAATAATAATGCAAATATATTTTATTGCTCCACAGGCCCACATACGTCAAACGGAGCAATAAATACGTAAAACGGAATAATAAGACCCTTTGCCTCCCTTGGAGATGCTAGAATTTTAAAGTTAGATTGGTCAAAAAATTCGTAGGGATGCCCGGTTCCCCGTGCCCCAATAGTGGCCGACTCCACTGGCAGGTTATTTTCGGTAGCTACCCTTCCTTGTAGAATAGCATCCTTCTCTTGGGCAAAGGAACTTTTGGAAAATAGCAGACCCAGTAGTAGGGTCATGCTTACATAAACGGATTTTTTCATAGTTGCATCACTTAGTGGTTATTAATTGGTGAGCTGTTTAAATCTCCTCAGATCAAAGGCAATGGAGGTTCCCTCCCTATACATTGCTGCAAGGGACTTGAAGTGAATAATGCACTTTTCTATGGGAACAATGTCATTCGGGGGCTGGGACCGTCCGTATCGGGGAAGTCTTTTTCCGTTTTAACCTAAATACGGTGATAAAAGTGGTCAGCGACAGTACGGTCCAAAAAATGTCCACCACGAAAATCTGATAATATCCTTGACCAAAGGATATCCAAGGCCAGTTACCTGTTGCCAGCCCATTGCTAATGGGTACCATCAATCCAAAAAGGGACCCCAAAATGAGACAGGCCTTATTGGTGAAATAATTGTCACGCCTCAAGGTAAAGAAGGTGGATAGGACCAGCCATCCCCAAAAGAATACCTGATATATAAAATCCCGCCTGCCATCTCCAAAATCATCGGCAAAGAGCTTTACCAGTACGAACAGGATCGCCGTCATGGGATAAAGGCTTAGACAAATGGCCAAATAGATGCGGACAAGCCAAGAATTAAAATTTCTTTTGCATTCGGATACGGCCTTTCTGTCCCTGGCCACCAACCAGATCATGACCCCGGAAAGGATTACAAAGCAGGTAACAATGCCGAGTATAAAATAGATAAGTTTCATACCATAACCGCCAAAATCGCCATAGTGTAACCTCCTTAAAATATCAGTGGCCCCCTCTACATAGGAAATATCGTTGTAGGGATCCTTTTGATAAACCAGCTTACCGTCCGAGGCACGAAAAATAAGGTACCCCGACCCCAATAGTCTATCCTGAAAGGAAGGCGACCCTCCCACTTGGACATGCATTCCCTTATCGCCGTAATTGAATATTTGTAGCGTGTTCAGTTCAAGTTCAGGCCATTTTTTACGGGTCTCCGCTATAAATGGCCCCATTTTTACCGGATACTCCAGCCGTTCGCCCACAAAGGAAAATTTAGGTGGTTCCCCATAGGCCATGGTCGACTGTAATTTTTCCGCATCCCCATCGAAAAGCAGCGATTGGACCGGCGGAAGCATCACCGTATAACCTATAATAAGGTACGCCCCCGTTACCGCAAACATAAATTGGTACGGCAGCCCGATGATTCCCAGTGCCACATGTGCATCTGTCCAAATGGCCTTCCATTTGGCTTTGGGCCGGAACACGTAAAAACTGGGCACTATCTTCTTCCAGTGGACAATGACCCCCGTCACCACGGCGAACAAAAAGAAAAAGGCCACCAGACCGGACAGAAAATAACCGGACCTGCCGAAAAAGTTCAATTGTGCAAAAAAATGTAACCTATAAAAAAATTCGCCCATGGAATAGGTAGCTTCATAATCCTTTTGTTCGTTCGTTTCCAGGTCCATATACATAAAATTGCCCCTTCTGCCCGTGGGCTTCGATTCCTTTTGCAGACTGGTATCCTTTGACTGGGAAATGGAGGTGAACACCCTTCTTTCAAAATACCGATGGGTAAAGGAAATGTCCCTTCCGTAAAGCGATCGTTCCCCTTCTAGGCTTTTAAGGGCCGCATCATAATCGGCCGTGGCAAAATAATCCTTGTTGATGGGCTCGTTTCGTTCCCAAGCGTTGATCTCATCCCTTAAAAAGGAGATAGACCCCGTAAAAAATATCACATACAGGGCGGCACTGATGATGATGCCGCTGATCGTATGGGTATGGAACATTATATTGTATACTCTGTTGGACATATCTAAAAATTTAAAGGAAAGTATCGGTTGTCTTGCCAAGAAAGATCAGCAGGTAAAAAAATAGGGATATCAGCAGGTAAAGACCCCAAACCTTCCATCCGTTTTTGGCCAAAAAGGCTAGGATCATCAAAACTGCCCAAAGGACAAACCCACCAAATCTGAGGGTCATGACCATATTTCCCAAATCCCACCAAAGGGCCATGGCCATATGGAATGTTTGTGTTACCAGATAACCCCCAATAAAACCTGCCGTGATCTTGGCCAAACGCTGTAATGGGGATCTTGTTAAGTATTTTGGATTTGCCGGCATATTATTGGATATAAAGTTCCAGAAACAGTGAAACGATCCCTATGCACACCAAAGAAACTGCACTAAAAAAACGCAAGGGGGAAACCAGCACCTGTAAACTGGCCAAGGTCATGAGGATGACCAAAAAGGAAAAGAATCCGGCACCCTGGCCCAGTGAAAAAATACAGGCCATCAGGGAAAGGAGCAAAAGGGCCGATCCGATAATTTTTGCAGGATTTTCATGTTTTCGGATCCAATTACGAAATGGTTGACGGGAATCCAGTTCCGCTCTTTTTGAAGTGCCGTAGAGGAAATAAAAACCCGTAAAGCACAGGCATATGGCCAAGGTTATCATGTATCTATAGTGTTGTTCGGTTGGTTATTTTAGTTTATTTCGATACTCTGAACGACTTCTTTCTTGGCCTCCTTTTTGGTGCCGTCGAACCCTTCCACGCCGCCCACCGTGGTGTACTTCATCACGTACCGTTTCCCAGGATGGATGCGCTGGTAGGCGCTCTGGCACATCACCGCGGCCTCGTGGAAGCCCGACAGGATCAGCTTCAGCTTCCCAGGGTAGGTGTTCACGTCCCCTATGGCGTACACCCCGGGGATATTGGTCTGGTAATCGTACGAATTGTCCACCTTGATCGCGTTGCGCTCGATCTCGAGGCCCCAGTTCCCGATCGGGCCCAGTTTAGGCGACAGCCCGAACAGCGGGATGAAATGGTCCGCCTCCAAAAGCGTCTCCCCCTTCGCCGCATCGTTGTGGCGGATCTCGACGGCCTCCAGACGGCCCTCGCCGCGAACCCCCACCACCTCCGCCTCCGTGTAGAGACGGATCTTGCCCAGCTTTGCGAGCTCGGAGGCCTTCTCCACGGAGTCCAGGGCCCCACGGAACTCGTTCCTGCGGTGCACAAGGGTCACCTCCGAGGCCACACCGCTCAAAAAGATCGACCAGTCCAGCGCACTGTCGCCGCCCCCGGAGATCACCACCTTGCGGCCGCGGAACGCCTCCGGGTCACGCACCATATAGCTCACACCACGGTCCTCGTAGTCCAGAATGTTCGGGATCAAGGGCTTCCTCGGCTCGAACGAGCCAAGGCCGCCAGCGATCACCACCACCGGCGCATGGTGCCGCGTTCCCTTGTTGGTGGTCACTACAAACGTCCCGTCGTCCGAACGCTCAAGCGTCTCCGCACGCTCCCCTAGGGTGAAGCCCGCCCCGAACGGACGGATCTGCTCCATCAGGTTGTCCACCAACTGTCCCGCCAATATCTCCGGAAAGGCAGGGATGTCGTAGATCGGCTTCTTCGGGTAGATCTCCGAGCACTGCCCACCGGGCTGTGCGAGCGCATCTATCAGGTGGCACTTCAGCTTCAACAGCCCCGCCTCGAAAACCGTGAAAAGTCCCGTCGGACCGGCGCCTATGATCAATATGTCTGTCTTTATCATATCAAGTGGTCATTAAAATCCTTGTTGGTCTCCTGATCCCATTATTTAGATTAAGCCCAATGCTGATACGAATTTATTTTTTTGGGCATAGCGGCATATACCTAAAACGGAGTATTGGAATCAGCCCCGCTTCATAATAATAAGTTCGTCCTTCATAATTTTGGGCAAGAGCGGCTTTTGAAGGGACACCATACGATATCCTTTTTCAAGTCCCTTGGTTTCCCCTCCATTCAGGATGGCTTCCGTCCCCAAAAATCGAAAACCGACCTTTCTGGCCAGTTCTTTATAATCAAGGGCAATTTTTTCATCCTTGTTCGCCAAAAGGAGCACCAATATCCCATCTGCCGCCAATACCCGATGGCATTCGGCCAAAAATTGTTCGGGGCCCATCTCCAATATTGTGATATCCCAACACAAGATCCTGTGAAAAAACCGGGCCACATAGGGAATCCTCTCGCCCTCGTAGTCCTGAAAAAGAGCCTTCCTCTGATGGGTATAAACCGCATATCTATCTTGGGCATCCTTAATTTTAAGGCAATCGGCGTCCAATCCAAAGTAGCGCATATCCTTTATATAACTTACAATGGAAACCATGTGAATCCCTTGACCGCACGGAAGTTCGAGTACCCTTATACCAGAATCAAGCCGTAATGCGGACATGATTCCTGGAGATAGCTCCCGCTCTTTGGGAGCAACATTTTCCTTGCCTCCATTGGCCCCAATACCATTTCCCTGCAAGTCTTTTGGAAAATGTACTGTTTCCAACGATGTACGCATGTTCTTTAAAATTATTTCCATGGTCTACTCCTTACTGCGTTCGATATGAAATTTTCCCAAGGTGCTGTCCACGCCCAAAACAAATTGGGTGCCCTGGATCAGTTCCTGCAAAAGTTGTAAAGTAGCCGGATCCAGCTTTAAACAGATATCGAACAACTGGCCAGAACACCAGATCTTATGACAATCGTCCCCGGTACATTGGGCACAGTTACAAGGTCCATGCGGCCGCATTACAATTTCCAACAAATGGGAAAGATCGTCCCGTGCCATAAATATCCCTACCGTATCCACTACCAATTGGAGGGTGCATAACGGGTTGGGGGCATTTTCGATCCCGTAGATCGCTCCATATGCATTTTTATAGATCAGGTACATATTTAACATTTTGGCATAACCGCCCCAATTTGACATAACTATATAATTACATTATATTTATTTAGATTAAATATAAATAATTATATTTGGTGTCAAATATAGGGTTTTTATAAAAATCAAAAAGTACGCGAAACGGAGTAAATAATACGCAATAGGGAATAATGGCCAAACTACGTATGTGGATCGACAACTTTAGGGAGTGCTCCTTTGATAGGGGCGACCACAGTTATCATTCCGATTCTTCCGGGACCTTGGATTCGTCCACTCACTTTAAGGACCCCCATCTCTCCGGATGTTGCAGAGAAGTTGTATTGGAGCATTTTAAAATAACCTATGTCGATCTGAAATTTTCCGAAAGGCACCGACTTGCATTTTCCCTTACCGGACAAACCGTGGAAATGGTCTTTGTTCTTAAGGGGGCCTCTTTAATAAAGTGCCATCTTCCACAAAAGGAGTTTTACCTCTCCCCCAACACCCACAATATCATCAACTGGGAAAGTTCGGAAGGGGCAGTGGAATTTGAGGGGACCGACTCCATCTGTTTGATGGTCAATTTTTCCCCTGAATATATCAAGAAATTTATTCCGTTCGAAAAGGATTTTGCCGGATTTAGCCAATTGATAACGGACCGCAAACTGGGATGTCTCAAAAATAACAACTATCCCATTGGACCCGAAATACATTCGCTATTAAATGATATCCTGAACTGTACATGGAAAGGGCACTACCGAAAGATCTACCTGAACGCCAAAATCTTGGAGCTACTGTTATGCCAACTGGAACAATTTAAGCTTCCCTTCCCTCTCAAGAACTCCCCACCGCTTTCCATACTGGAAGGCGAAAAGATCCTACTGGCCAAGGACTATGTCCAAAAAAACTACAGAAAGCCCTTAAAACTACAAGACCTTGCCAAAAAACTTGGCACCAACGAATTCGCACTTAAAAAAGGTTTTAAGGCCATGTTCGGGACCACCGTATTCGGCTGTATCCATGAACTTAAGATGAAAAAGGCCAAAAAACTGCTCTTGGATCGAAAAATGTCCATTGCGCAGATCTCCGACCATATTGGTTATAAAAATCCCCAACATTTTTCAACGGCCTTTAAAAAATCATTTGGCATCTCCCCTAGCGATTTTAAGAAATAATCCGTAACCGGAGCCCATTTATCGTCCCTAGGGAACGAATTGCCAACATCATTCCATTCCTACAGCTTTTACATCACAAATATCTTTATTTTTGCAGGGCGGCCCGCAAAGGACCGCACTGCATTTCCATAACCAAAGGATATTACTTGAAAGACCTGCTGCTGATCACCCCGCCCTTTACACAATTGAATACGCCCTATCCGGCAACGGCCTATTTAAAGGGGTTTTTAAATACAAAACAGCTTAGCTCCCATCAAATGGACCTTGGCATGGAGGTCATCCTACAACTTTTCTCCCAAAAAGGCCTTCGCTCCATTTTTGGATTTGCACAAGAAAACAGTGGGATCGCTTCGGACAATGGGAAGAGGATATTTGCGCTCAGACAACGATATCTTCAGACTATAGAATCGGTCATTTCATTTTTACAGGGCAGTAACGACAGTTTTGCCCGTCAGATCTGCACCCCGGACTATCTCCCACAGGCTTCCCGTTTTGATCAACTCGATGACCTGGAATGGGCATTTGGCACCATGGGGCTGCACGATCGCGCAAAACACTTGGCCACTTTATACCTAGAGGATATCTCGGATTTTATAGTGGAATGCGTGGACGAAAACTTTGGCTTTAGCAGATATGCCGAACGTCTGGGCCGCAGTGCCAACTCATTCGACAACCTTTATGAACAATTACAGCGGCCACCTTCCTATATAGACCAGATCGCCACTTCCATTTTAACGGAAAAAATGATTGGGATACGACCTAAAATGGTATGTTTCTCCGTCCCATTTCCCGGTAATCTATACAGTGCCTTTAGATGCGCCGAATATATTAGGCAATCCCATCCCTCTGTGAAGACGGTCATGGGCGGCGGATTTCCGAATACCGAATTACGGTCGTTAAAGGACGTGAGGGTTTTTCAATACTTTCACTTTATCACTTTGGACGATGGGGAACTGCCCATAGAACTGCTTGTCGATAAACTGCTGCACGGCCATGAGGCCACCCTTGTCCCATTGAAACGGACCTTTCATCTGAGGGAGGGTGAAGTGTTCTACAACGACCTATCCACAAGGCCCGATTACAAGCAGGCCGCTGTGGGAACGCCCGATTATGGCGATCTTTTATTGGACAAATACATTTCCGTCATCGAAGTGGCCAATCCCATGCACAGTCTATGGAGCGATGGCAGATGGATGAAATTGACCATGGCACATGGCTGTTATTGGGGAAAATGCACCTTTTGCGATGTTTCGCTCGACTATATTAAAATATATGAACCCATTACAGCCACCCTTCTGGTAGATCGAATGGAGGAAATGATCGCACAGACGGGGGAAAGGGGGTTCCACTTTGTGGACGAGGCCGCCCCACCTTCCCTGATGAAGGCGTTGGCATTGGAAATCATCAAACGTCAACTGAGCGTAAGTTGGTGGACAAATATCCGTTTCGAGAAAAATTTTGGACCGGACCTTTGCCAATTGTTACGGGCGTCGGGCTGCATTGCCGTTTCCGGAGGTCTGGAAGTGGCATCGGACCGCTTACTGTCCTTGATCAAAAAAGGGGTAACAGTGGCACAGGTGGCACAGGTGACCCATAATTTTACAAAAGTGGGCATAATGGTCCATTCCTATCTCATGTACGGATATCCCACCCAAACCGTGCAGGAAACGGTGGACAGCTTGGAAATGGTACGCCAAATGTTCCGTTTGGGGATCCTTAAATCCGGCTTTTGGCACCAATTTGCACTTACCGCCCATAGCCCGATCGGCCAAAACCCCTCACAGTACCACATTGATCCCATTTATGAGGAAATCGGTTTTGCCAATAACGACATACAGTTCCGTGACAAGACCGGCATTGACCACGATCAGTTCAGCTATGGCCTAAAAAAATCGCTCTTCAACTATATGCACGGAATCGGAATGGAAGAACCTCTGCAGAAGTGGTTCCCTTTTAAGATACCTAAAACGGCCATCCCCCCAAACTATATACAAAATGCGCTTGAAAGCGAGCCGCTGTTAAATACCCGTCCGAATGCCAAAATATGTTGGCTGGGAGCAGCTCCAACGGCCCACCATATCACAAAATCAAAAAAGGGACAAAGCTGGCAGCTGATTCAATTGCATTTTCACGGCCCTACTCAACAACTCGAATTGAGATTGGACAGGGCACAAGGGGAATGGTTGTTGAAAATGCTGGACAGGACATCGGTATATGCCGCTACCCTCCCGACCTTTGCACAACTAAAGTCGGATTTTGAACCCAAGTTTGGGGATTTTGAGCCTTTCTGGTATTCAAAGCCCCTAATACGCTTAAAGGAAAACGGTCTGCTAAGCCTTTAGGTCCAAAAATACTTTTCCATCTTTCTGGACAGCGGCATAAATGGCATCCAATATCTTCAGATCCTTCAGGCCCTCTTCCCCGTCAACGGGAACCGTAGGTTTTTTGCCGTCCAGGATAATGGCGGCCATTTCATCCATTTGTACGGTTTGGTGGGTGCGATGGGGAAGGTCCAGCTTTCCATTGTGGGTAGTTCCCTCTATGGGTCCGTAGCCCGTTGCGGGATGCAGGGTCGCAAAACCATCTTTCCCGTTCACAAAAAACCTGTCCAAGTGGCCCATATTGTAAGTCGATAAACAGGAAGCGACCGCACCACTGGGAAATCCCATTTGGAACTGAACGGTCTCGTCCACCCCCTCAGCAAATTTTACGGGATCTGTTTTGGTCTCTTGGGCAGTCACCCATTCGGGCTCTTCCCCCACCATATACCTGGCCCCGTTTACGGCGTAAATGCCAATATCCATGAGGGAGCCTCCCCCGGCCAAATCTTTGTTCAATCGCCATTGGTTAGGGTCTCCGATCGGAAAACCGGAGAGGCCCTGGAAAAATTTGATGGCCCCTAACTTTCCCTCTTTGCGCATATTCACGATCGCAAGGGTATTGGCCTCAAAATGCATTCTATACCCCACTAATAACTGTACGTTTGCCTGTTCGCACGCCTCCACCATCTCCTTCCCCTCCTTGGCATTCAAGGCCATCGGTTTTTCACAGATGGCATGTTTTCCGGCTTTTGCCACCCGTATGACCTGGCCGTGGTGCAGCGCATTGGGCGTAATTACGTAAACGGCATCAATTTCCGGATTATCCTTTATGGCATCGAAATTTTCATAATTATAGCAACTTGATTCCTTGACACCATATTTTTCCCGCCATATGGGCAATTTGGACGGGGTACCACTTATCAATCCGGTAATTTTTGCCCTTTTACAATCTTTCATGGCTTCCGCCACCCTAGTAGCGTAACTTCCCAAACCCATAAGGGCCACGCGGAGGACGGGACCATCATACTTTGGTTCTGAAAAATACTGCATGGCATTTAATTCGCTGAACACTGGAACTGCAATGGCAGATGCGGTCAACTTTTGTATAAAGGAACGACGGGAGTCCATAAAGAAATTTTTTAGGTGATTGAACGACGACTAAGATATCTTTCTAAAAATACAGGATTTTTACATACCAAAAAAGCAGATGGGCACTATTGTGCGTATTTATCCCAAATACCTCCCGAATCGGTGTAACCGGCGCCAAAGTCGGCAATCCCCGAACAGTCCGGGTGGCATGGGGAAAGCTTAAAGACATTTTGATGCTATGGAAGAATTATAGTGGATTTCACATTATGGGTCAAGGCAAGCAAGGCCATACATTTTGACTATCTTTGTCCATTATAAGAAACCATATGCAGTTCAAGGAATTACAGTTAAACAAACCGATCCTTAAGGCCCTGACCGATCTAGGTTACGAAATACCTACGCCCATCCAAGAGCGGACCATCCCTTTGGTACTGGAAAAGCGGGATTTGATCGCCTCCGCACAAACGGGAACCGGTAAGACGGCAGCGTTCGCCCTGCCCATATTACAGTTGTTGTACGACCGACAGGAAGGTTCTAAAAAGGGCAAAAAAATAAGGGCATTGGTAATCAGTCCCACAAGGGAGCTGGCCGTCCAGATACAGGAAAACTTCAAGGTCTATAGCAAGTATACCAATCTATTGACCACGGTGGTCTTCGGAGGTACTTCGATAGATCCCCAAATCGCCATTCTTAAAAATGGGGTGGACATCTTGATCGCCACGCCCGGAAGGCTTCTGGACCTGCACAAACAAGATCTGGTAAATTTGGACTATGTGGAAACGTTTGTCCTTGATGAGGCCGACCTAATGCTGGACATGGGTTTTATAGACGATGTTAAAAAGCTGGAACGCCTTTGCCCACAGGGCAAGCAGACCTTGTTATTTTCGGCCACCATGCCCCATAAGGTGGTGCAACTGGCGAGTGCCATCCTTAAAAACCCGGTTACCGTGGAAGTATCGCCCATTTCCTCGGCTGCGGAAAATGTGCGCCAGTTACTATATTACGTTTCCAAACCTAATAAAATAGAACTCTGCCTTCATCTTTTAAGAACTTCCATAAAAGGCAACATCATCATCTTTAGACGTACCAAATTTGGTGTGGACAAGTTGGAGAAAACCCTGATAAACAATAATTTTAAGGCTGAAAGCCTACATGGTGACAAATCCCAGAGCGATCGACAGCTGGCCTTCAACAATTTTAAGAAAGGGGATGCCACGATTCTGATCGCTACCGATGTAGCCGCAAGGGGCATCGATATCGATAGTTTGGATGCGGTCATAAATTTTGACCTTCCCAATGTTCCGGAAACCTATGTGCACCGAATCGGGCGAACGGGCCGGGCTGGAAATTCTGGCACTTCCCATTCTTTCTGTTCAGCGGATGAAAGACCTTATTTGATCAGCATCCAAAGATTGTTGTTCAGTCAGTTGGAGGTAATGGAGGACCACCCCTACCCCTTGGACCCAAAGGCCAAACCCGAAGTGCACAAAAAAAAGGGCAGCAAATACAAAAAAGGAAGAAAATCCGAAGGTTCAAAAAAGAAGAAAAAACGCTGGTATTAAAAGTTCTCTAAATCCCATCCGATCATGATCGTTCCCCCTAAGCACAGCGAAGAAGAAAAGAGGCAAAGAACACTGGATTCCTATTCGATCTTGGATACGCTTCCAGAAGATGATTACGATTTTATAACCCATATGGCCTCGGAAATCTGCGGTACGCCCATATCCTTCATTTCCCTAATAGATAAAAACAGGCAATGGTTTAAGTCGGAAAAAGGTTTGGGCATCAAAGAGAGCAGCAGGGAGGAATCTTTTTGCGCCCATACCATCAATGCGGGCACGGAAATTTTTATTGTAGAGGACACACGGAAGGACGAACGGTTTTATGACAATCCCTTTGTTGTAAACGACCCAAAGCTGTTGTTCTATGCCGGAGTGCCCTTCCTTTCAAAAGATGGTCTGCCCTTGGGAACTTTGTGCGTTATGGACAAAAGCCCCAAAACACTTTCCAAAAAACAGATCGATGCCCTAACTTCCCTTTCCAAACAGGTGATGAACCTACTTGAACTTCGGAAGAACAAATGGTCGCTGGAAGAAGCCATGCAACGACTCACGGAAAAAAACAAGGCATTGGACAGGTTTGCCCATGTGGCCGCACACGACCTAAAATCCCCCCTAAACAATATTGCCTCCCTCTCCAATCTCTTTATAGAAATGCACGGAGAGCGATTATCGGCCGATGAGACCGAAATAATGGAAATGATCGGCAGTTCTTCCGGTAAGCTCCTAAATTTAATCGATGGTCTCCTAGAATACAGTAGGAGCGAAAGGTTGTTAAAGGAAGAGCACAGCATGATCGATATAAAGGATTTTGTGGTTTCCACCATGAATTTGTTCGCCTCTGAACGCAATCTTACGCATACATTGGTAAGCAGTGTGCAAAATATCAACGTTAACCGTACCGCATTGGAACAGATATTCATCAACTTGCTTTCCAACGCGATCAAGTACAACGACAAAGCACATATAAAAATTGAAATAGGGATCTCGGAAACTGAAGAACGGTACACTTTTTATCTCCAGGACAACGGACCTGGAATCGCGGCCAAAGATCAAGGAGCTATCTTTGAACTTTTCGAGACCGTCGCCAAGGAAGATCGTTATGGGAAAAAAGGGAGCGGAATAGGATTGAGCACCGTGAAGCGGATCATTGAGACCCTCCAAGGGGCTATATCCCTTCAATCCGCCCCGGGACAGGGCTGCAAATTTATCTTTGAACTGCCCAAGAACTGAGGACACAAAGGGCAGAAGACCATAACAATCATTACCTTTGTACAAATCGCATCAGTTACATTATATGGATATTAAACGAATAGCACCTTCCCTTTTGGCGGCGGATTTTGCCAATCTGCAACGTGATATAGAAATGGTGAACCATAGTGAGGCAGACTGGTTCCACATAGATATTATGGACGGGGTCTTCGTACCCAACATCTCCTTTGGAATGCCCGTTCTCAAGTCCATAGCCAAGTATACAAAAAAACCACTGGACGTTCATCTAATGATCGTTGATCCGGACCGATATATCAAAACCTTTGCCGAACTGGGCGCCGACAACCTGACAGTCCATTATGAGGCGTGCACCCATTTGCACCGCACCCTCCAAGCTATCAAGGATGAAGGGATGAAAGCAGGGGTGGCGCTCAACCCGCATACCAATTGTATGTTGTTGGAAGATACCATCAAGGATATTGACCTGGTATGTATGATGAGCGTAAACCCGGGATATGGTGGACAGACGTTTATAGAGAACACCTATGCCAAAATAATGGCCCTAAAAGAGCTTATACAAAGGAAAAATGCCCCTACCCTAATCGAAGTGGACGGTGGCGTAAACGCGGGGAATGCCAAGTCCCTCATCGATTCCGGTGCGGATATCCTAGTGGCCGGCAGTTTTGTCTTTCAAGGAAAAAATCCCCTTGAAACTATAAGGGAACTTAAAAACCTGATCAAAGGATGAGCCCCTTGGACGTGATCATTGTGGGAGGCGGGCCAATAGGGATAGCCTGTGGCCTGGAAGCCAAAAAAAAAGGACTCCGGTACCTGATCTTGGAGAAGGGATGTATCGTGAACTCACTTTACAACTATCCACTTACCATGCAGTTCTTTTCGTCTTCGGAAAAACTTGAGATCGATGAAATTCCATTTATCAGCAAGGAAGCCAAACCAAAAAGAGATGAGGCGTTGGAGTATTTTAGGAGGATAGTATCATCCAACAAGCTAAAAATCGGGTTATTTGAAAAAGTGGAATCGGTAAAAAAATATGAAGATATTTTTACGGTCCTTACGAGCAAATCATCCTATACGGCAACAGCCGTAGTCATTGCCACTGGGTTCTATGATATTCCAAATTCTATGGGCATTCCCGGGGAGGATAAGGAAAAAGTGTCCCATTATTACAGGGAACCCCATTTCTATTCCCAGCAGAAATTGGCCATCATCGGCGCTAGCAATTCGGCCATAGATGCGGCCTTGGAATGTTATAGAAAAGGGGCCGAGGTCTCACTGATCATCAAGGGGCCGGAAGTTGGGCAACGCGTAAAATATTGGGTCCGCCCCGATATCATCAACAGGATAACGGAAGGCAGCATAAAGGCCTATTACAATACCACTGTAAAGGAAATCAGGGATGGGAGCCTGCTGATAGAAAACCAGGACGGGACCTCCGAATTGGAAAACGATTATGTCCTGGCACTTACGGGATATATGCCCAACTTTAAATTTCTCCAAAAAATGGGCATCAACATCTCCAAGAACGAAAAAATGCTTCCCCAATACGATCCCCGAACAATGGAAACCAACGTAGAGGGACTATATTTGGCAGGGGTGGTCTGCGGTGGAATGGAAACCCATAAATGGTTTATAGAAAATTCCAGGGTCCATGCCCAAATGATCATGGACGCCATCCTCCAAAAGCCATAGGCAATTATCGTTCCCCAACCGCAGATCGGCAGGGGCTTTTTCCCAAGAACCTTCCGTAATTCATCTCCCTATATAGACCCATCCGTTAATCGGTCTTTGTTGTTCCCCCAGGTCCAATACATAATAATAGGTCCCTGCGGGTAATTTACTTTCTCGGTTTATTGCACCGCGTACATTGGCCTCTCCGTCCCAAGTGTTTTTATAGGAACGCGCCTCGTACACCAAACTGCCCCACCTATTGAAGACCCTTAGATGGTTATTGGGATATTTCTCCACACATGCTATTTTAAAGGTGTCATTTATTCCATCGCCGTTTGGTGTTACAATATTAAATACCTCAAGACAATTGGGGGTTACGGATATTTCCGCCCTATTGTTCCCCTCGTTGGTATCAACTGGATCGGACGCCTCTAAAGAGGCAATATTCAGAAAATTCCCCTGTTCTTTGACATGGGCCCTAATAGTAAGGCTCGCTATTTCCCCTTCCAAAAGAGAATCGATGTTCCAGAGGCCTTCCCCTTCGTCATAGGTACCCTTGTCCACTTCATGGGAGATATAGGAATAGCCCGATGGGAGTTTATCGCTTAGCAGGATGTCGGTTACGGTCATGGACCCCGAATTCCCCAGCATCACCGTAAAAAGCACCTCTTGCCCTATAGCCTGATCAGGATTATCGACCGACTTTGTCACAAAGAGGTCCGGACATCCCTTCAATAAGGCCACCACCTTTAAACGTTCTTCACTTTCCAAATCGCTTCCATCCAACGTCTGGGAGGCATAGTAGGCCTTCTTATCTTCCAAGGGGGCGGAAGCCAATATCGGATTTCCGCCTTGGGGGGAATCGTACCAACGTATGGATTCACCAATGGCCAAAAGGTTTCCGATCGTTGGTGAAACAAGGTCACAGAAGTATTGTATCCCTTGTCCCAAGGGTGGCGCCACCGATTTTAGGTGCCGAATTTCAACGATATTGGAACCATTGGATGTACAGCCTTCCGTATTTATGGATGCAACGGAAAAAAATCCCTCCCTGACCGCTTCGTATTGGGCCCCTTCCGCATCCGTTATGGCAATACCGTTTCTATACCAGTGATACCTTTCGGCGCCATCGGCATTGGCATTAAGTACTACCTTGTT
Source organism: uncultured Sediminicola sp. (assembly GCA_963974715.1). Lineage (GTDB taxonomy): Bacteria > Bacteroidota > Bacteroidia > Flavobacteriales > Flavobacteriaceae > Sediminicola. The sequence goes on along the minus strand of CAXBDK010000006.1, from coordinate 99,584 downwards.
CCCCTTGGCCACTATGATGACCGTAACGTCGGTTTGTGGAAATAGTGACTGAACGGAGCAAAAAAGAATGAAAATAACTGTTTTCAGATACATCCGTGCGGTTCAAATGAATATAAAGAAGGACAATTGGAAAGCTTTGGGCCTCCAAGTACGATCAACCGGAATAATCACAAATATCTTAATCCACCACCGAGCCTATGGTAAGGGTAGGCGTCCCCGGTGTTGGGGAGACCACAATTTCCAGGTCGGATCCGGCATCCTCAACAGCTCCTACATAGGTTACATAATCCCTGCTCCCTGGATCTTTAACGGTATATTCCACCTCAACAAAAAATGTATAGGTGCCTGGATCGGCAAGGGTCACTTCATAGGATTCCGTTGTATTCGCCAAATCCAATGGATTTGCCGTATCCCCATCCTGTACCGCAAACCAATTATAGGTAACATCAAAATCGCTGGCATCCGGATTGGCATAGCCGTTGGTGTTGGTACTATAATCCGCTTCCAGGGAACCGACCGAAAGTACAATAGGGGTTGCGGGTACATCATTGGCGCAATAGGTAAGTGCGTTCCCGTTGAGCTCGAAGGTGGTCTCTACGGTAAGCGGCGACAACACAAAAAGTATGATATCCTCAAAATTATCCGATTGACAGACCACGGTACCGTTTTCGACAAGACCGTAGACCCTGTACTTATGGTACCCGGGCTCCAAGGCCGTCAACGGCAGGTCTTGGGTGCTGGCCCCACTGATCAGCGTTTCGGTCTCGGTAGTGCCATCGGTCGTAATGGCGTACCACTCGTAGCCGGTAAATGTATTGCCAGCACCATCGTCCAGACTTGCGGTCACTGTAAGCGAAGGCCCCGATGTTGCGGGATTATAGAACAGGACCGCTCCGTCAACAGTGGTCACGGGCAAGGTGTTATCGGTAAGAATGCCCACATCCAAATTGGCCGGGGCCGTAATGGGGGTCGTGGGAATGGGTGCCACTACTTGGGCAATTGTTCGTGCCGAGGCAAACAGCAACACAAGGGTCAAGGCATAAGTCATTATTTTTCCAACTGTTTTCATGTTTCTCATTTTTAGTTCATTTGTTTTTTTTATAAGTGCTATTTTTCATTTATTTCAATCGCCGCTGAGCTGCAAGCTGGGGGGTCCGGGTTTTGGTGATATGGTTACGGTGATTGGGGTCCTCGCCGAAGGGTACCTGAACTGTCCGTTCACTTCGGCGGCCTCTATCCACAAGTTCCCCGATGCCGGAATCTGGGCCGTTGCATAGGAGAACGATGCCGTGGTGTTGTCCCCACCAATCTGTGTGCCTCCCGTTAACGTATTGTAGGCCCTATAGACATACCCGGGATAAAAGTTTGAAATGGTTATGGGGACCTGATCGCCTTCACAAACGGCGATTTCACTATTCCCCGGTACCGGTGGAACTATGAAGAATGCATGATAATAACGTGCCCTAACCGATAATCCCAGAACGGAACTCACCCGCAGCCGAATGCCATCACTGGGAAGCGACGAATTATTGGGAATGGGAACTATTGCCTCCGTGGCACCGGGAGTACTGAAAAGAGTGAGTAAATTGGCCAAGGTCGAACTTGTATAAGCGGTGCCTACCGTATTGTTTATCCCTCCATTCGTTCTTTGAAATGCAATGTTGTCCAATATTCCCACTAAGGAGGCACTGTTGCCAAAACGTACCATAATAGGGGAAGAAGACCTTGGTACCGGATTTCCATTGGCACCCGTAAATCGAAGGTTCTGGGCTGCCGAGGTAAGTCCGGCAAGGGAAAGGTTGGCATACACCTCCGAATAGGTTGCGGGATTGCTGGTAAGGGCATTGGCCCTATTGGTGACCCCGGCAAGAAGTGTGGAAGTTATCTGGTCCGTATCCGCATATACCCTTTGGGCACGAACATCCGGATTGACCGTAAAAAGCCATATAAAGATTCCCGCCATGATCATCGGATGGCCTTCAATGGCTGTAGGGCGAACGAATAAACAGATTCTCTTCTTACACATTTTTGGTGCTTTTTGGGCGACATTCATTTAGATCCCCCTTTGGCGGAACACCCTTTTCCCTCTTTGGGAAAAAGGCGCCGCCACACGGGCCAGGGGAACCACAATAAATCAGTCATGTACCAATATAAAATTGCTTCTCCTATTGATGGCGTGTTCCCATTCATCACAGGTGACACCATTGGAACACCTATTCTTCAACCGGCTTTCGCCAAACCCTTCAGACCTTCTTACCCTGGAAGGATCCACTCCATTGGCCACTAGGTAGCGCTCCGTATTCTCCGCCCGTTTTTTTGACAGTTCCATATTTAAGGAATCGGATCCGCGGGAATCGGTATGTGCCTCTATACGAATGTTCGTTTCCGGAAAGCTTTGTAAAACGAACAGGACTTTTTGGAGTTCCATTTCGGCCAACGGGGTAATGTTGGCTTTTCCCAAATCAAAGTAGATGGGTTCCACATCCACCATGGTCAAGTTCCCCTCCCTTACCGTAAGGCTCTCTAGCGAGGTCAGGTACACATCGTTTGCCGTGCTATTTTTTGACAACGTATCGGATCTCTTTATAGATTCCCTTACGGAGCTGTAGCCCTGTTTGGAAAACAGCAATTCTTGGGAAAGTTGGGGAAGCTGAAATTCGTAATACCCATTTTCATCGGTTTCCATATTTGAAGTAAGGCCATTATCAAAGCTGTCAAAAACCTGTACCAAGGCCCTATCAAGGGCTTCTTTTGTTTTGGCGTCGTAAACATGTCCAGAATAAATGTAATTGGCAATGGGGGGCATTTTTTCGAAATGGTAGATATCATCGTCCCCTTTTCCCAGGGCACGATTGGAAGCGAAGTAACCTTTGTTTTCCTTGGTGTCCAAGATAAAGCTGAAATCGTCCCGATTGCTGTTGATGGTCGCTCCGAGGTTAAGTGGAAGGTCATACGAGCTTTTGGAATGCATGTTGGCCCCAAAAACATCCAAGCCTCCCAGCCCATAATGCGCATCCGATGAAAAATACAAGATGCCATCTACCATAAAGGGAAACATTTCCCGGCCGGCCGTATTAATTTTGGGACCTAGGTTAACAGGGGTGTTTGTACTGCCGTCCCCAAAAACTTCCGTTACATAAATATCCGTTTCCCCGTACCCCCCGGGCATATCCGATATAAAGAACAAATACTTTCCATCCGGGGATATTGCCGGATGACCGCAGGAATAATCCTCATGGTTAAAGGCAAGGGCAGTAGCGTTCACAATACGATCGCCCTGCATAATGCCCCTTAATATCCTAAAATTCGATATCCCTTCCTTGTTTCCCTTTAGTTTTTTGCCCTTCACATAATTCTGTACAAAATAGACCGTTCCCCCATCCTTGTCAAAGCTCATGGTGGCATCGTGAAACCTGTAGTCCGCGTCCGCCATCAATTTTGTAACTTCCCGGAGCTCACCGGTGCTTTTGTTGCGTTCCGCACTGTAGAGGTTAAGATATGGTTGATCGTTCCATTGGTAATACTGTTCCTTGGGAACGGTCGTATCCCTACTGGAAGTAAACAGTACATGGTCCTTATAAAAAACAGGGGCGAAATCGGACATGGACGTATTGATATCCAAGTTGGTTATCTTATAAAGGGAATCGGTTTCACCAAGCTTTTCCAGGTGCTTTTTTTGGGCGGTGATCATCTGCATTTTTTCCCCGTCCCCTGCATAAAACTCCTTGATCAAGGCATTGGCCCGCTCGTAATCCCGGTTCGATTTCACGGTCTGCAAGAATTTTATAAAGGTACTTTCCTTAAGTTGTTTTGATTTTAGGTGATATAACTTATCGTACCATACAAGTGCCTCCCCATATTCATTGAGGTTGAAATAACAATTGGCCAATTTTTCCACTGTTACGGGGTCGATCCTGTTGGATGCCCCTATAGCATTTTGGTACAATTGTGCGGCCTCTTCAAAATGAAAATCCGCATAGAGTCGGTCAGCCTTCCATGTATTCTGTTGTGAATATGTCCAGGTCTGCACACATATGATCAAGAGAACTATTTTTTTCATAATGTCGTATTTTTAGAAGAATCTTGGTGATCTTGCCCTTGCTTTGGCATCGGGAAGCAGATACCTTATAATGATTTCGTGCGAACCATCATTGTACCTGTTCAGGGCGGTGGTCGTATGGTCATAGGCGTACCCGACAAAAAAGCGCTCCGAAAGATAAAGACCCACCATGGCGCTCATGGCGTCATTGAACCGATAGGCGGCCCCTGCGGAAAATTTTTCCTGGATCAAAAAATTGGCCGAAACATCCACAGTTATGGGAGCTCCCTCCACATATTTGAGCAGGGTCGTGGGTTTTAGCTTCAATTGGGGGCCCAGATCAAGGACATATCCCCCCATAAGGTAAAAATGGGTGTCCTTATCGATGACCAACTGCTCCTCATCATTGAATGTTTCCGTCCTTACAAAATTGGGAGTGGAGATCCCGGCATACCATTTTTCGCCGTAGAAATAGGCCCCCGCACCAATAATGGGCCTTATATTGTTTAGGTCGTTGTTAAAAATAGGGTCCTGCGGATCGGCATAATTTCCCTTGGACCAATCTACGTTCAGGATATCAAATCCGCCATTAAGCCCCAAGGACATCCTTACGTTCGCATTGATCGGGATGCTATAGGAAAATGCGGCATTTATGTCGACCTGATTGGCGGGACCCACATTGTCGTTCAGGACCATTAACCCCAGTCCGATCCGTTCACCCGTCCTTCCGGAAAGGGTAAGTGCCTGGGAGGTTGGTGCACCGTCCAAACCTACCCACTGGCTGCGGTGCATAAGGGTAACATCGAACCTATTGGCACTTGCATACCCAGAATTCAGGGATAGGGGGTTGTACATGTACTGCGTGAACTGCAATTGTTGTTGTCCCCTGACAATTTGAAGGGTGGAAATGGAGATCAACAGAATTAGTATATGTGCTGTATGTGAATTTTTCATGGGATTGGGTTTTAAATTATACAAAGTGGTCACGGTCCTCATTTCGCAATGAACAACCATCCCGATCTATCTTCTCCCAATTCCTGAATGGTCAGAACATAGAAGTAAGTTCCAGCGGGGAGCATTTCCCCATTGTTTATGGCACCACGTACATTGGCAATTCCGGTCCAGTCATTGGTATATCCGGCAGCTTCATATACCTTATTGCCATTCCGATTGTAGATTCTCAGCTTATTATCCGGATACCGTTCTATGCACTCTATCCTGAAATAATCATTGAAACCATCATTGTTAGGTGAAAATTCATTGAAGATGGTAAGGCAATTGAGTTCTATATCCACCGTTGCCGAATTGTTGTCCAAGGAGCTGTCCGCTGGAATGGACGCTTCCACAAAGGCCGTATTGGAATGGCTTCCCGTAGGTTCCACCCGAACACTGACCAACAATGTCGCATTATCCTGTGCCCCAAGGGAACTGATGTTCCAAATCCCGGAGTTGGGATCGTACTGTCCCGAAGAGGCGGTATGACCCTGATAGGTGAAACCATTTTGAAGTTGTTCACTGACAACGATGTTGTTGAAAATGGTATTTCCGTTATTGGTCACCATTATGGTAAATTGGATCATATCGCCCGTTAACGGGTTGTCATTGTCCACTGTTTTTACCATTCCGATATCCGATACTTCGGCAGCCTGCAAAACCACTTCGTCCACGGTATTATCGGTACGGACCACCCCTTGATCGTCCCTTGTGGAAACGATTACGTCGTACACCCCTTCGGGCAAGGCATTTTCTTCAGGGATGATCAATGTCCATGTGCCATCACCATTGTCCGTAAGATTTCCATCCCCTTCCGAATAAACGATGCCGTTCAAGGTTACCGTAAGCATGGTGGCAGATGGGGCCGTTCCCTCGAGTGTCGGTGTCGGATCGTTGGTGGTTATGCTGTTCACCGTAGGGATTGCTGGAGTACCATTTCCTATGCCGAGCTCATTGGTGGTACCGTCCACGGAAGTAAAGCCATTGGCTGCCGTAACCGTTACCAACACATCGTAGATACCATCTGCCAAGGCATTATTTTCGGGAATGGTCAACGCCCATGTACCATCGCCGTTATCCACTAGGTTCCCATCTCCTTCCGGATACACTACCCCGTTCACCGCTACCGTAAGTTCGTCTTCCGAATCTGCCGAACCCGTAACTATCGGGGTTCGGTCCGCAGTCTGTAGTGGATCTACGGTGGGTACAGTTGGCAAATTGGAGTCAATGGTAAGTTCATCAACGGTATTGTCACTGACCTGATTTCCTTCGGAATCGGTAACCGTGGCCACCACATCGTACGTACCATCGGGAAGAGTGTTGACTTGTGGAATTACCAGTTCCCAAGTATTGTTTCCATTATCCACCAAAAAGCCGTCGCCCTCGGTATAGACGATTCCGTTTACCGTTACCGTGAGAACGTCCTCCGAGTCGGCAGTCCCCGTAATACTTGGGGTAGTATCCCTAGTGTTCAGGAAATCGACCACTGGAACACTCGGCAGGCTGGGATCAATGGAAAGCTCATCGGTAGTGGCATCCGACGATTCGTTGCCCCCTATATCCACAACGGTGGCAACCACATCAAAAATGCCCAGTCCCAGCGCATTTGCGGTCGGAATTTGGAGAGACCATGTGTTATCGCCGTTGTCCGTCAAATTTCCATCCCCTTCGTTATAGACGATACCGTCCACTTCCACGGTCAACTGACCAGGGGAATCGGCGGTACCGGTGAGCATGGGGGTGGTATCATTGGTAGCCAGTACATTTACGGTAGGGACATTTGGGGAGATGGTATCTATGATCAGTTCATTGACCGTGTTATCGGATACCGAATTGCCCGCCATGTCCGTTAAGGTGGCCATAACATCATAAAAACCATCAGAAAGGGCGTTCGCCCCTGGAACGTTCAAAGACCAGGTCCCATTACCATTATCGACGAGGTTGCCGTCTCCTTCCACATATTCCACCCCATTTACAGCAACCCTAAGATTTCCTTCCGAGGTAGCTTCCCCCGTAATGGTGGGGGTAGGATCATTGGTGGCAAGATAATCCACGGTGGGCGGAGAGTACGCCTGCGTATCCACGGTAAGCTCATCGACGGTGTTATCGGTAGCGGTATTGCCCGCTCCGTCGGTTGCCAAGACCTCTACATCAAATACGCCATCAGGAAGGGCATTGCCAATGGGTATGGTCAGGGTCCATGTACCGTCCCCATTATCCGTTAACTGACCATCGCCTTCTTGGTAGGTCACTCCATTAACGGTAACCGTGGTACTATCTTCAGAATCGGCGGTCCCAGTGATAGTGGGCGTATTATCATTTGCGGCCAACGCATTTACTGTTGGGGTTGTGGGTGCGGCCGTGTCTATGGTCAGTTCGTTCAGGGTTGCATCATTGGAACTATTTCCCCCTAGGAAAGCGACGGCCCGAACATCATAGATTCCATCGGGCAATCCGTTTCCATCGGGAATCTGCAGTTGCCAAGTGCCGTCACCATTATCGGTAAGGTTACCGTCCCCTTCCGAATAAACGATCCCGTTCACCGTTACCGTCAGATCGGCAGCGGAGGGTGCCGTTCCTCTTATAAGTGGGCTAGGGTCATTACTGACCAATGGAGTTACGGTGGGATTGTCAGGTGCCGTACCATTTATGGTGAGTTCATCCACGGTGAGGTCGGTGGCGATATTTCCCGCAGTATCGGTCGCCGTTGCCACAATATCATAGGTACCGTCCGGTAGTTCACTGCCGATCGGCACGACCAAGGTCCATGTACCATCCCCGTTATCCGTTAAATTTCCATCCCCCTCGGAATATGTTATCCCGTTCAAGGTTACCGTAAGGACATCCATGGAACTGACTGTACCCGAAATGGTGGGGGTGGAACTATTGGTAGTCAGTTCCTGTACGGTAGGTACCACTGGCTGGGTAAGATCGATCTGCAGTTCAAAGGAAGTTAAATCTGATTCCATGTTCCCCGCACCGTCGGTGGCGATTGCCTCCACCTCATAAAGTCCTTCGGAGAGGGCATTTGGACCGGGAACGATCAAAGTCCATGTTCCGTCACCGTTATCGCTAAGGTCCCCATCTCCCTCCGAATACGAAATTCCGTCCACGAATACCGTTAGGGCATCTGCGGAATCGGCGGTACCGGTTATGGTAGGGGTGGCATTATTAGTGGCCTGTGCCACAACTGTGGGTACGGTGGGCGGGGAAGTATCCACGCTATAGGTCTCCGAATCCGATCCGTTACTATTGCAACTTCCATTACCGGTTTCCACGACTCCCTCTATGGTAAGGTTTGAATCCGCTGCCAGATCGTCTCCGTTTACTTGGATGGCAAAGGTAAAATCGGCCGCTACTATTCCGGAATAGGACTCTTGGTTTATGATCAAGGTGACCGTATCCCCAATTTGGGCATCACCGCCCACGGCACCCGTAATCGTAACGGTGCCTTGGGATTCGGTCAGATTAACGATATCATCCGCGGTAATATTTGGATCTAGGGCCATCGTTGGTTCCAAAGTATTGGCGACTATGGAAACCGTTGCCAGGGCCAGGTCGCCCGCAGCATTTTCACAGCCAGTGGCCAGATCGGCAATGGCCGTATAAAATTCTAGTGGAGACTGGGTTTCCATAAGGCCGTTCACCCTTAAGATACCGTCTTCCCCAATGGTATAACTCGCCCCGTCCAAGGTCAACCCGTCTGTGATGGGAGCTGTTTTATCGGCATCGAAATACCATAAAAAATTACCGGACAGTTCGCTTGATGGAACCAATACCACCTCACTGGATTCACAGATGGCATCCCCATTCCCTGCAATGGATATGTCCCCAGCGGAAGGCCTTTGCAACACTTCCACGGCCACCGCTACACGGATGGATTCCACATCACAGCCGGGGATGGCGGACGCCATATAAAAGGTAGTATCTTCCGTAATTTCCGGGGTGGTAAAGGATTGGCCAGAGGTGGTCGTGGCCAGTGGAGTTCCTCCTGAGACCACATCGTACCAACGGATTTCCAGATCTGTGGGATCCACCGTGGCGGAAAGATCTAAAGTGTTGCCACTGCAGACCGCCAAGGCCGTCGAATCGGTTTCAAGAAGCGGGACGGACGTGGTACGCACAATATCGAACAGATCCAGACTTTGTGCAATTTCCACATTTAGCAGCGAACTGTAACGAACCGTAATCCGGTCGACAGGTGCCCCGGGCGAAAATGAAATGGTACCGGGCAAATTCTGGTTTGCCCGCAATTGAATAAGGGTGAGCAGATCAACATCCACTAGACCGGACAGCGCGGAAGTGTACACTACATTGCCATTATTGGAAGCTATAACGGTCACATTTCCCAATGCCCCGATAGCCAGTAGGGAAGGTGAAAGTCGGACGCTGATATTAAAATTATCCGTGGCATTGGAAGCACCTTCAAAGTATACCGTTTGCTCCACAGAGGCGAGTACGCTGAGAATTCCCAAATTAAGTTCGGAATAGGTTTCCGGATCATTATCAAGAACGTGATGGGGATTTTCAACACCGGCGCCCCCTATCCCCAAAAGATCAAGACTGATGCCATCCCCATCCCAAGATGTATATGCAGGGGTCCCACATTCGTTGGGACCTGTAGTATAAAAGGCCCCGTACACCCCAAGCCTCTTTGTATTTCCCAAGCCCACCAGGGAGCCGACCCTGCTGGTCAAACGGATCCTATCGTAGGATACATCCGGACTTATGGCAATATAAAAGTCATTAGCGGAATCCGTCACTATTCTGAGTCGATCGGTGGCAAAATCGTTGTCGATTTGGGATGCCCCTGTAAGAACGGGATTTCCAGGGCCGTCCATGGCCTGGACGGTAAATTCCTGATTGCCGATAAGCACCACCCCCAGGACGTCCGAAACAAGGTTTCCCAAACTTCCGCTCAAAAGAGCGGGAAGGATATCGTCTTCCGTGTCGATCTTAATGTAGGTGGTAGTGTTGGGCGGAACCGATGTGGCATATTGGAGTTCCATATGTCCCGAATAGGCGCCGATTCCCAAGGCAAGACCCGAACTGGACCTCACATTTACCTTGGTATCAAGGTTGGCATCAATGGCATTGGACGAATTGTCCGTTTCACTTTGACTACTAATGGCATTTGCGAAAACCACATCCTGTGAACGCAGACCAAGATGGAGCAGAAAGCAGAAAAAAAACAGGGTAAGAGCTGGAATCGTAGTTTTTTGTTCCATGGCATTGGGATTAAATTCAGTAGGGTATCTAACTAAAAATTTAAACCAATTAAGGCGATTAAAATCTACCATTGGGTAGATTGAAGAGGTCGAAATGTTAATTAAATTAACAGGAAAATTATTACCAATTACGTATACTTACGATAAAGGAGCGTAAAAGGTTTTGTTAAAATTTAGTTAAAATTAACTCTTTTGTCCTAATTTTATCATTAAATGGATCAAAAAAGTGATCGAACACAATACATGGTAAAGAGTATTAACGCTACAGAAAAATATCACTTCTTAAGTAATTTTTTTAAAATATTTTATAGATCTTACTCTATTTTTCGTTCCTTCAAAGACGGGACCTCCCTGTTTTGGCATCCCTTTCTTTACACTAATTTTAGTTTAAAAAAACAAAAAAGTGCTTCAAACACTTTACCCCGTATAGAATGAGTCTTCACTATATTATCTTTAACCTATGCGACGGTCTGAAATGGAAAAAAACAGCATATTGATGGACAGCATCCCAAAATCCATCAAGGACTATTTTAGGGGCATTGCGGGGGGATTGCTTTTTAGTCTGCCCATGCTGTACACCATGGAGCTTTGGTGGACGGGATTTATCGCGGGCCCACTCCGCTTGATCATCTATCTTCTGGTGGGACTTGTATTATTATTGGGCTACAACCATTTTGTGGGAATACACCGGCCGCATACCTTGTGGGAAGGCCTGGCGGATGCCGTCGAAGAAATGGGTCTGGGACTGTTGATCACGGCCTTTATCCTTTGGTTGCTGGGAATATTACAAACAGGAATGTCCCTGCAGGAGATGATCGGGAAGATCGTGGTCGAGGCGCTTACGGTGGCCATTGGCATTTCCGTGGGCAAGGCCCAATTGGGCAGTAGCGGGGAAAATGGAGAAAGAGACGGAAAGGAGCGAACCGATGGCCGGAATGCATTTTCGGGGGACCAATTGGCAATTGCCCTATGCGGATCGGTACTGGTGGCGGCCAACGTGGCTCCCACCGAAGAAATAGTACAGATAGCCTTGGAGACTTCCAAGCTACGATTGCTGCTTACAGTTATTTTTTCCTTCGGTATAGGGGGCGCTATTTTGTATTACAGTGATTTTAAGGGCTCTGGATCCGGGACTGCCAAACCGCGTGGAAAGTGGGATATTATTGCTGGAATTGTGGCCATGTATACCGTTTCCTTGGTCGTGTCGGCTTTTATGCTCTGGTTCTTTGGACGCTTCCAAGGGGCAAGTTTGGATACGATCTTGGCCGAAACCGTGGTTTTGGCACTTCCGGCGGCCCTGGGGGCATCGGCAGGGCGTTTATTGTTACAGGCATGACCATGGCAGCACAAAAAAAAAGGAATTGGCTGGAAACGACGGTCCTCATTATAGGACTGGTACTCGTATGTTTTATAATCGGCTTCTTGGCGTATTCCGCACTAACTTCCCAAGAAACCATGCCCGAAATAAAAATCACCCAGCAGAAAACGGAAAAAGTGGACGGATATTACGGAGTTCTGATACAGGCGGAAAACTTGGGCTCCCAAACGGTGGAAGACCTTACCATTGAGGCCGTTCTGGAAAATGGCCCTACTAAGGAAGTTTCTGAACTGCGCTTTCCGTTTCTTCCCGGAAAATCAAGTGTAAAAGGGTGGGCCACCTTTAAGGAAGATCCCGGGGCCCTGCCCCTTAACCTATATGTACGCGGTTATCGCACTCCATAGGATCGATGTCGACCATTTCAAAATAGGGGCATTTTTCCTGTTATCTTTTCAAAATCTCCGATATTGAAAGGAGCTGGAACGTCATCTGTGCCTGACTTCCTTCATAAAGGATGCCAATATTATCATTATCCACGGAGGTAAGACAAGAATAGCCCGCTCCCTGTCCCCTATCAAGTTCAACCCAATATTCCTGGGGCCATGATTTTCCATTATCCAGGCTTACCTTAATGGTCTGTTTGATCCGTTTCTCCTTAGAATTTGGATTGGAGAACAGAAGTATGCTCTTTTCTTTCCCTTCACTGTCCGTATAGGTATGTTTGTGCAGGCTGGCCATACATACCGGCTCGATCAACGCGCCCCGTGAGGTGGGATGCTCGGTCCAACTTTTGCCCATATCGTCGGTGACGGCTATGGCCCTACCATTTTTGGGCCCTTTTTCTTCCCTGTTCCTATTGTTCCGCATATTCAGCATAAGAGACCCATTTTCCAATTGTACCACGGCACATTCAGTTGTATTGGTATAGGCAGGTTCACTGGTTTTCCATGTATTGCCCCCATCTTTGCTATAGGTAATATTGGAAAAAGGAATCCCATCTTTGTCCCTTCCCTGTGTGGGAAATACCAAAGTCCCATTTTCCATGGTAATACCCTTCCCTGGTGCGGGAGCAAAGAGCCACCATTCCTCCTTTTTGCACATCTTGGTAATATTGATGGGTTCTTCCCAGGTTTTCCCATCATCCAAGCTTCTGGCGATTAAAAATTGGGAAGTTTCCTTCGTTCCAAAACCGGGCTGTGATCCCTTGTTTCTCCATTGATGGTTCCATTCTTCACTATCAGAATCAAGGCCCTCGACCCATTTTCCATTTTTGTCCATGACCCCGTGCATCCAGAGTCCGGCAACAAAAACCGTATTGCTCCTTCGGTCCACTAACAGGGAAGCGTCACTAACACCATTGAATTTTTCCGGCAATCCGCCCCATTTTCCCATATCCAGGGCCACCTTCATCGGCTCCCAACTTTCTCCCCCATCGATACTCCTACTGATGCCTATGTCCATGTTTCCCTGCAGATCCCGTTTACCATCGTATCGTATATCGTAACATGCCAGTAGGGTACCCTCATTGGTGGTCACAAGACCTGGGATACGGTAAGATTTTACCCCGTCATCCATAGCGTTCCGTACGGCAAAGCCCTTCCTTAATTTTTTAGGGCGCCCCAATTCTCTAACCTCGGCCTCTCCGATATCCGTGCGTGCCCCTTCACAGCTGCCCGTAATATACCCGGCAAGACCTGCATTGTCCTTTAAACGGTACGAAAGCCAAAAATAATTATGCATTTTGTCCAAAGGTATGTTTCCCTTAAGGGTAAGTTTGGGCGAAATTTCAGTGGTCTGGGCGAACAATCGACCCCCATCGGCCAAAAGATCTGTGCTGTCCGACACTTGGAGCAGGGAAACCGATTCTATATCCCGTATATGTTCTGTGCCCCCCAAATCGATCGTTACTTCGGAAAGTACCCTTCCATTCAGCGAATCTTGATTCAATATATCCAGTTGCAGGATATGGTTGAATTCCTTTGATTTAAGCACTGGGTACAGGGTCTGTTTCTGATCCACAACGATGTCCGTATCCTTTTGTGCGCATGCGCACAAAAAAAGGAAAATCAAAAAAGGCAGGAACCCAAGACCTTTCCTATTGATCGTGAAATTGTTTACTGTTTTGCAGCCACTGTTCTTCATGTCCGTTCGGTTTATTTATTGTTCGATAATTTTTAAATTGCTATTGACCATCGGTCGGTTTCCCATGATTTACGGGTTTTGACCTAAAAATAAGGCTGAAAACATAGCCCGTCAAAAAACAGGAGGCAAGGCCAAAAAATGAGTACATAAGGAAATTTACCTTTGTAAAACTACTGAGGTACCATATAAAGACGGCACTTATAAAAACACCGATAAGGGTTCCCTTGGCATTGGCTTTTTTGGTCACGATTCCCAAGAGGAACATGCCGCCCAAACCTCCGGTAATAAGTCCCAAAAACCTATAAAATTGATCCCACAGCGATTTTATATTGGAATTGGCCATCCAGAGTGCCAGCAAAACGCCCAAAACCCCGGTAACCAAGGTGGTCCAACGTGCAATTTTCAACAATCGCACATCCGCCGTATCCGGCCTGTAATGTTTGTAGAAATCATTGCAAAATGCCGTGGAAACGGAATTAAGACTACTGCTTATACTGGACATGGCGGCCGAAAAAATAGCGGCGATCAATAGACCGGCAACTCCCATTGGCAATTGGTTTACGATATACCAAGGAAATATGGAATCGTTATTGGACAGGCCCAATGATAGGCGTTCCGGCAGTTTGGAATAAAAAATAAAGAGCAGGGTGCCGATCCCAAAGAATATAAAGGTAGCGGGTAGGGTCAATACCGCATTGGTATACAAGGTTTTTTGTGCGTCCCGTACATTGGAGCTGGTCAGATAGCGCTGTACCACGGTCTGATCCGTACCCTGAGATATCAGGGCAGATGCAAGTCCGCCCAAAAAGACCACCCAGAATGTGGAATCGATCAGGTTGAGATCCATATTGATGATGTTGATCTTATTGTTCTCCACGGCAAATGTATAAGCTTCCGACAGGGAGGTATCCGATTCCGTGAGCAGACATACAATGGCCACCAAACTTCCGCCCAATAGCACGATCACTTGGAGCACATCGGTCCATATGACCGCTTCCATACCGCCAAAGGTGGTATAGGCAATACAAAGCATTCCCATGATCAGGATACTGGTTTCCACGGGAATGCCCGTAACTATGGAAATGGCCAAGGAAGGAAGGAGCAAGACTATGCCGATCCTTCCGAACTGGAACAGTATAAAGGACAGGCTCCCTAGCGCCCTTGCAAAATAATTGAAACGACGTTCCAAGAACCCATAGGCCGTTTCCATTTTCAATTTATTGAAAAAAGGAATAAAAACGAACGCGATCACGGGCGCAATAAGAATGGCGGTAATATTGAGCAGAAAGTATGCCCAATCGGTCAAAAATGCCTTTGCGGGTATGGCCATAAAGGTAAGCGCGCTTAACAGCGTTCCAAAAACACTCAGTCCGGACGCCCACCACGGAATCCGGCCCCCACCAAGAAAGTAATCGTCCGTGGACTTTTGTTTACTGGCAAAATAGACCCCGATCAGAAGTGAGAGGAGCAGGTATAATGCCAGTACGATATAATTGGCCGCCCCAAAACCATTATGCTTTTCACCTTGCCTTATACGCACCGCCGAGGGGGTACGGATACCAGGTGACGTTTCCCCCGAAATTATGTAAAAACCTTCTGCGCCGGTAAAGGAAAGTGCTGTTACCGGTAAGGCTTGTGCAAGCGTATCATGAACGAACCACTTTTTTGTGACGGTGTTAAAGGCAATGATCTCCTTACCGAACCCTGGATGGTGCTCCATAAAATCCAGATGATTTCCGATCAGCGCTTCTTTTATGCTATCGTTCACTTCATCGGCTATGGCCCTTTCAAGTTTTTGGATGTGCGAATAGGACTTTCCATCTGCCCCGCCATACACCAAAATATGCATGGAGCCTTTGGCTTCGGCAGCAGTGGCCATCACCACCCTAGGTTTTCCATCGATGACAATCGGCAGAAGGGAATCCCATTGTCGTTCCTTTAGGTCATAGGTGATGTAACTGTCCAGAAGGGCGGTCGACTCTTTTTCCGATTCGTCCCTTCCTCCTAAAACGAAGATCTTTCTGGAAAGGGGCGTTTCCTGTACCACCGCCGAATGATAGGACCTTGCAGGACCGGGAAAATCCTCCAGACGCTCCCACTTCTTGCTACCTTGCCCAAGAACGTAAAGGGAATTCAGCGTCCCGCTCCCATTATTGCCCCCTATTATATACGTCCTTCCATCCAGATATACTGCCGCGCCATTGGTCACGGGCAACGGCAGGGAAGGAAATTGTTCTATAAACACCTCTTTTTGGAAATGGTCATAACCAATTAGGAAAACCTGCTCCTGAGGACCCGTTTCATTGTTGCCGCCGATACATAAAATACCTTTTTCCGTTTTGACAGAAGCACCATAAGCCAAAGGGACCGGCAAGCGGACAGAGGATTGCCGCCAGGTATTTCCTTCCAAAATGAATATGGCATCGCTCCATATCTTTTTACCGCCCTTCCAAGGCACTTGATCGGGAAAATTGGCCCCTCCGGCAGCAATTACAACTCCGTTGTGCATTCCTCCGACCATCCCCGCAAACCCTAGAGAAACCCGTGAACCCTCAGGCACAGGTAAACTTGGGAGCTCCTTTATCTCCGTACTGGATATAGGGGTCTGCGCCAGTACGGGACAAGAGGAAAGACAGAACAATACAAGATAGGATACAATCCTCAACATATCGGTGTTATTTATTTTACGGAATCAAGGCCCTCCCTATTTTTTTTGGAGATGGGCAAAATAGTTTAATTTTTCAAGATTGGAACGCAAGGAACCATATTCACCTTCCGTTAATGAAATAACGGGGGATCTGGTGCCTCCAAAATCATGTCCGATCATTTTCATAATGGCCTTTTGGGAAGCCAATCCATCATATTGCAGAAAGGCATCGATCAGTTGGACCACCTGAAAATAAGCGTCGATGGCTTCCTCGGACCTTCCATTTTTATAGTGTGCC
The DNA here is from genome assembly GCA_963974715.1 of uncultured Sediminicola sp. Lineage (GTDB taxonomy): Bacteria > Bacteroidota > Bacteroidia > Flavobacteriales > Flavobacteriaceae > Sediminicola. The sequence goes on along the minus strand of CAXBDK010000006.1, from coordinate 82,919 downwards.
AATAGTGTATCATAGTAGGGAAACATAAAATTATAGGTGCTTCCTATAAACGAGTCGGCACCCATGGACAAAGCGGGCAAAAAGAGCTCATCCACCCCAAAGAACATCTTGTAGTCCTTTTCAAAAAGTTTTTTGCACAGTATAAAATCGTCCAAGGTTCCCGCGGTATATTTAATGCCTCCCAGCTGAGGGATCCGGTCGTTCGCCTTTTCCAGGAAACGGTGCATTTTAAAGTTCAGCCCCGTTTTGCCGGGTATATGGTAATACAGAAATGGAATCTCATCCTGACAATCGGCTATCTTTTGAACAGCCGACAGCAACTGTTCCAGAGTGGATATGGAATAATAGGACGGCAAAGTGGCCGAAACGGCATCGGCACCAATAGCGATCGCATGTTGGGTAAGATCGGCACTTACCTCGTAACTGGTGTGGCTTACATTGACAATGACCTTCACCCTTTTTGCGATGGCGTTTATATAAGCTTCTGTTACCTGTTTGCGCTGATCAAGGGTCATTGACACCCCTTCGCCCGTGCTGCCCATCAAATAAAAGCCGTTGGCCCCCATGGTTATGAGATAATCGACCAATTTGGGAATAGGGGCAATATTGATACTTCCATCGGCATGGAACGGACTAAAACCGGCAACTATAAGGCCATTGACATCAATTTTTTCGTAGTTCATGTACTGCTAGTTATATTCCCGATAAAATGGGAGAATTAAATTTTTGGGATGAAGATGTAAATAGTGGAAATCATCGATTTTTGTACAGTTGAAGGGGAGCAGGCAAATACCTGCCCCCGATCAACAAATCAACTGAACTAAAGCATTGTTATTCATATCCAGAGGTCTGAACGATCAATTCGTTTTCGGCAATGACATTGTCGTTTACCGGCCATAACAGTGGAATATCGGTTCCTTCCAAATTGGGCACTTGGGCCCGTATATCTATGATTCCGGAGGCATCGAATCGCACCAGGTCCCAATACCGTTTCAATTCCAGGAACAATTCCCTACCCCTTTCGTTTAGAACTTCCAGTTCCACGGTATTTTGATCCATTGGCCCATTGTAGGCCCCTATATCCGCTCGTTCCCTAACTAGGTCCAAGTCGGCCACTGCCTGGGATACCTGCCCCAATGCGGCTTTGGCCTCTGCCCTGAGCAACAACATATCGGCCCATCTGTATACTATAATATCGTTATCGTAGTACGTATCGTTGTTATCAATGGTGCCCCTAAATTTATTCTGGCTGATGGACAGCACATCCGGATCTGAATCCGCATCATCCCCGTCCTGGGTCAGAATGGGAATAAATGTCCTAGGTGCCCTTTTATCGTTTGGATCTTCGAACAGGCCAATGGTAGTATCGCTGGGCCTATAATTATGCCGCGCATTAAAGCTTGTGGAGGTGGGCACATCCGGATTGAGTTCCGCATCTACATTTACATCCCGGGATGTAAGGGTGCTTGCATACATGCCCGCTTGTTCGTTAAAATCCAGAAAAATGGAAAAAATCACCTCATCATTTTCCTTGGAATCGAAGATGTCCCCAAAATTATCCAATAAGGTTACCCCTTCAATGTTATCAACAGCTGCAATGGCCTCCATGAGGTCCTGTTCCCCTCCGCCCAATACTTTGGCGCTCCAGAGCTTTGCATCCGCCAACAGACTATAAGCGGCAGGTTTACTGGCCGTATATTTGGAAGTAAATCCATTTTCGGGCAAATTGGTCAGGGAAGCCTGAATATCCACAAATATCTGGGCCATTACCTCGTTCGCCGCGGTACGCCCCACCGGCTCGGTATTTTGGTCGACAGGAGATAACAATAAGGGGACGTCGCCCCAAATTTTTACCAGTTGAAAATAAACAAAGGCCCTGAGAAAATGCGCCTCCCCTAAAATTTGGCCTTTTTGTGCATCGGAGTTGAAGGCAATGGTTTCAGCACTGGAAATCAGAATGTTCGCATTGTTGATCAGCGAGTAGTTTACCCGCCAATTGGGGCCATTGCCACCGGTCAGGTTCTGCGCCCATGAATCGGAAACGGTCCCGATCAATCCCACATCAAAGGCATCGCCCCTGTCCTCACCGTAAAGGGTGCGGTTGTATTCGTCCCGTACCCCGTCGTACAGTCCCGTTAGAATGGCCCGAAGATCTCCTGCTTCCTGAGGAAAATTCCCCCCTGTGATACTGGAAGGTATCTCCGCTTCCACGGCATCCTCCAAGCAGGAGTGAAAACTGAGTACGGCCAAGAACAACACAGGGATTTTTTTATATCTATTTTTCATTTTGTTCAATTTTTAGCGATTTAAAAGGAAATGTTCAAGCCCAATATGATCTGCAGGGGCCTAGGGTAGATTCCCTCATCCACAATATCGTATATTTCCGGGGTCAGCCCGTCATAACCGGTCAGATAGCCCAAGTTATAGGCACTTAGACTAAGGTCGATCGCAGAGATACCGGCCTTGTCCCATTTCAGTTCCTCCATGGGCAGGGAATACGCAAGACTCACTTCCCTGAAGGCCACAAAATCACCATCCTGCATATAGAGGGTACTGTCGGTCCCTCCCCCTACCCTGTTCCCTATATTGGAATTGGAGGTGCCGGAGAGTCCCCTAATGTGGTTCCTGTAACCGTTGTCAAAATCCGAAGCATTATCATATCGTGGATAGCGGGCAACATCCCCTTGGTTCTTCCAAAAATCGTCCCTTAGGACATCGGTGGTGGTCATCACATTGTTTCGGGCATTTGCATTGGCCCGGGCACGCCAGCCATTGGAAATGACATGGCCAAAGGCATAATCCATGGCCACCCTGAGCCGCATCCCCTTGTAGGTAAATGTATTTACCAGTCCCCCGATCTTATCGGGTGTTTCATAGCCTACAAAGACGAGGTCTTTTTCATCGATCACATTATCGCCGTTGACATCCCTCCAAATGGCATCGCCCCCATTTTTTGGTTGTCCAAATTTAGACCCCGAGACCAAGAGATCTTCCGGTGCATTGGCCGCATCGGCATCGGTGGCATATACCCCTATCAGATCGAAGGCCCAGATCCCGTAGGGCCTTTCGCCTTCTGCCAGTCCCCCGACTTCAATTTCGCCATCGGCGGTATAAACGCTCCCGCCAAGGATCCTGTTTTTATCCCTCCCGTTATCCGGCAGTTCCTCTACCCGGGTCCTGTTGTAGGCAAAATTAAAATCGGCATGCCAGTTAAAATTAGTGGAGCGGATGATGTCGGCCCCAATTTCAACCTCAATTCCCTGATTGCTGATACTGCCAACATTATCGCGAATTGAACTGAAACCCGTCTGCTGCGGCAACAGGCGATCCACCAAACGGTCATCGGTAAGTTTGTGGTAATAATCGACCAATAGGTTCACGCGATCGTCAAAAAGCCCCATATCGATCCCAATATCGGACGAAGTGGTGGTTTCCCATCTAAGTGCCGTATTGGAAAGTTGTGACAACAATGCCCCACCCTGAAAGTTATAAGCTCGGGTAGCGAACTCCCCTTGGGTATCCTCAATATCCAGGCCCGAAAGGGAGCCGGTCTGTCCCCAACTGCCCCTTATCTTAAATTTACTGATCGTTGAGGAGGACCAGAAATCTTCCATATGGGTGTTCCATCCAGCGGAAAAGGCAGGGAAAAATGCAAATTTGTTCTCCCTTGCGAACTGTGATGCCCCATCGTTCCTATAGCTGGCGGACAACAGGTATTTACCCTTGTAGTCGTAACTGATACGTCCAAAATTACTGAACAGTTTGTTCTCTATGATCCCACTGGTAACCCTTTCTTGGTCCGTTGCGGAGGCATTAAGGGTGACTATTATGTCCGTTGGGGCGTTGGCTCCGCTCCCCTCGATGAATTCCCGTCTTTCCTTGGTGTAATTGACACCCCATAATAAATCGAGATTATGGTTTCCAAAACTCTTGGTATAGGTCAACAGTCCGTTCAACAACAACTGGTTAAAGGCATCCTCGTCCCTCTGGGACCTTCTATTGGGCACTTCGGGCGAGGCCCTTTCAAAAAAGTTAAAGGTCCTATCGTCCCTGAACACGCTAACGGAGGGCTTAAAGGCCAGCCCGTCCCATATACGCCATTCGGCACCAAGGTTCAAGGTGGTCAGATATCTTTTATTTTCGATCTCTTGATAGTATAATTCATGTAAACGGTTTCTGGGGGAACTCGTACTTTCCCCCAAGGCCGGGGTACCATCATCATTGAGCAATCTGTGCGTATGAGGAAGACGTGAGGACCTATCTATGGAATTGTTGGGATTTTGCACATCATTGCTTTCCTGATAGCTGAAATTGACCCCCGAATTAATGGACAGTTTTTCGTTTATATCAAAATTGCCATTTGCCAATCCCGTAAAGCGACTAAAACCGGTTCCCAAAAAGGTTCCCTCTTGATCCAAATAGCCCACACTAACGTTAAAACTTCCGGTCTCACTGCCACCGCTCGCACTAAGGTTCAGATCGTTGGTCTGGGCGGTAACGAAGAGCAGGTCGTTGTAATTGTTATCCTTAAAGATAAGGGTCCTGCCCGTAACCGGGTCCTGCATAGTTTCGAAACCCTGGTTGTTGAGAAGGTCGTTCGTATACGCATCCCCCTCCACTGCCCGAAGGTCATCCAGAAATGTTAGCGTATTCCTATTAAACCCGTACTGTCCGGGTTCGGTTATATTTTGGGTGGAATACCCAAATTTGGTATTGGCCAGTCTATCGCCCGGATTTTCAAGATTGATGCCCCTTTCTGCGGCGATCCTTGAAACGCGAATGTAATCCGCGGCACTGGTCCACGGATATTGTTTGTTCTGTTGGGCCAATCCGGTCTTATAGTTGACCGATAGCTGTCCTTTGGAACCTCGCTTACCGGATTTGGTGGTGACCAGGATAATCCCATTTGCCGCCCTTGCCCCGTAAATGGTAGTGGAGGCCGCATCCTTGAGGACCTGTATCGATTCTATATCGGCAGCGTTCAGGCCATCGAGGCCATTTCTATAGACCCCATCTATAATATAAAGGGGCGCATTCCCCCCACTGTTGGAGTCGGGCTGCGTACCTCCCCTGATAAAGACCTGTGCCGATTCCCCCGGTTGCCCCGATCCCGGAAGAATGGAAAGGCCCGCCACTTTTCCCTGTAATGCCTGGATGGCATTGGCCGAGGGATTGTTCTCCACCTCTTCCACCTTTACCTTGGAAACGGCACTGCTGACCAAACTTCTGGATTGGGTCCCATATCCAATGACCACGACATCGTCCAAAAGTTGTACATCGGGCTGTAGGCTGATATCGATCTGTGTCTTTCCCGATACCGGCACCTTATCGGTCAGAAATCCTAGATAGGAAAATACCAATATATCCGCACTTTCCACGGAAAGGGAGTAATTCCCGTCAAAATCGGTAGTGGTCCCGATACTTTTCCCTTCGACCAACACGTTCACGCCGGGCAATGGAGCGGTACCCGACTCGTCATAAACGGTTCCGCTTACCGTAATAGGGCCATTTTGGGAAATGGCACTTCCCCAAGCAAGCAAGCAGGAAAGCAACAGCATATGATACCTCCCTTTGAGAAATGTGTTTTTCGGTTTTTCCATAATTCAGTTTCTTGTGTTTACGAATGGTGCATTCATGTTTGGAATGGAATTAATTATATTGTCCTACAATATTATTGTGCTAATATAGGATTTAATTTTATACTACAAAAAAAATATGGCTATATTTGTGCCGTGCCCTGAATCGGGCACGTTTAAAATATCAAGTACTGCTAAATGGATAAAAACATATTTAATTTAAAGCCGGTGCAAAAAGAAAGTATGGTGGATCAGGTAGAGAACAACTTGCGTACTTTCATTAAAGAACAAGGATATAAGCCAGGCGATACCTTGCCCACCGAAAACGAACTGGCCAGCAGTATGAACGTAAGCCGGAACGTGATCAGGGAGGCGCTAAGCCGTTTTAGGATGCTGGGGCTCATATCCTCGAACAAAAAAAATGGTATCCGACTGATCAAATTCGATCTTTTCCCGGCCTTGGAGCGGGTGCTTGATCCTACCGTCATGGACAAATCTACACTTCATGAACTTTTTGAGCTCCGTATCATGTTGGAAATCGGCATGGCCGATTCCTTGTTCAGGAATATCGTTCCGGAACAGATACAAGAATTAAAGGATATCATCTCCCGTTACGAAAATTCCCAAAAGACACACAACAAAATAGATTACGAAATAAGCTTTCACTCCTATCTTTATAAAATTTCCAAAAACGAAACCTTGGTCGGTTTCCAGAAATACCTGAAGATCGTATTCGATTATGTACTGGAAATAGAGGCAGGGACCAATATGAACGAAATTCCCCCCAAGAAGGTGGACCACCTCCAATTGGTGGAGTGTTTGGAAAAGGGCACTGTGGAAGAATTCCGGCAATTGATGCACGACCACTTTAGCACCTACGCCTATATGGATATTTTTAAACGATCAAATCAATGAGCAAGGCCGACGGGAACCGTTCTATCACAGGTGATCATTGACCATATCCTCTTCCGAAGTCCATTCCTTTCACTTATAGGGATTCAACTTTCTAAGGATCGATAACGGATGAAGGTCTGAGGTCGGCCACGCTCCAAATAGACCCAAAAATTAACTACCCGAAACGTTGTCGAGACCAATCGAGGATGTTTGTTAACGGGACGTTCCAAAAAAGTTTAAAGTTGGCGAACCCTTCCTTTTTAAAAAAAATATCCCATAATGGGAAAAACCAAAGGATTTTTGTAAATTTGCAGTATGAGAATTATTGCTTTTAGAGTTCTAAGGGAGTTTTTTGAAAAACCAGAATATTCGGATTCTGAAGTTTCATTGAGAGCTTGCTATCATGATGTTAAAACGGCCGAGTGGATAAATTCAAATGAACTTAAACAGCAGTATAAAAACGCCAGTATTGTCGGAGATGGGAGAGTGGTTTTCAACATTAAGGGCAATGATTACAGATTAGTAGTTGCTATTGATTATGGGTTTCAAGTAATTTTCATAAGATTTATAGGAACTCATAAACAATATGATAAAATTGATGTCAAAACGATTTGATTATGAACATTCGACCCATTAAAACAGAGCAAGACTACCAAACCGCCATTAGCAGGATCGAGGAATTGTGGGGAGCCACTAAAGATACTCCAGAAGGCGATGAACTGGACTTATTGGTAACCTTGGTCGAATCATATGAATTGAAACATTATCCTATTGCGCCACCTGACCCAATCGATGCAATTAAATTCCGAATGGAACAAATGGGAATGACCAAAGCCGATATGGTAAAATATCTTGGTAGCCAAAGTAGGGTAAGCGAGATTCTCAATAGAAAGAGAGGTTTGACGCTGGGTATGATAAAATCACTTTACAAAGGCCTAAAAATACCAGCTGAGATTTTATTGGATTGATCGACCTAAAATAATCAACTTGCCACCGTTGAATATGCAAAGGCAGATACCAATTGGAGGATGTTGCGTAGCTGCCAATAACATCGGATACAACCCAACGTAAACGCCTATTTTATTTATTTCCGTACTACCCCGGAATCCACAAAACAAGTTACATCACCGTGCAGCCATAGCAGGGAGGCTGGAAGGTCCGTGCTTATCTTCCGCTCCATAAGTCGCTTTGTCACCTCCTCCTTATTGGTTCCCGTAACCAATAGTATTATTTTTTTCGAGCCCAAAATATCGGCCATGCCCAAGGTGAGCCCTACCGTAGGTTTCGTTTCCAGCCCTTGGATCATGGCGTGGCCCAAGGAGGCTTGGCTCAGGGCGGTGATATGACAGTAGGGCCGAAGTTCATTGGCCGGTTCGTTCAGGCCCAAATGCCCGTTCTGCCCCAATCCCAATATACACAGGTCTATGGGTCCTTTCTGTTTTAGTTCAGTGCTTATCCTATCACATTCCGATTCCAAGGAATTGACCTGTCCATTCATGGAAATATACCTATCACCACTAATTTGCAGCGGTTTGATTACCTTATCCTGAAGGTAGGCCTCGCAGGACCCTTCAAAATCGGGCGATATACCTCCCCATTCATCCAATTTTATGACCTTCAAGTGGTAAAAAAGTTCTTTTTGTTTCTGATAGACCTGTCCCAGATATCTATATGTAGCGGTAGGGGAATTTCCCGTAGCCGCACAGAGCAGCATATCCGGTTTTTCCCGCAATTTCCCCAAAATCGTTTCGGCCGCTATTGCGCCCATCTCCGCGTAATCCTTACAGTATTGGAATTTCATTGGATCCATGCTTTTTCGCCCGCCACATAGGGCACACATCCCTTAAATTCCCCTGGAACCGGATTATAGCGAAGGGCCTGGGTAACCCCTGGACGGGAAGTGAAATAGCCCCATATGGTCAGTTGTTTTATCATGGTGAAATAATGGGGGTTTTCATTATCCGTAATTTCCGATGCCTGCTTGTCAACCTCTACCAACAGCGTATGCCTCTCGGCCCCTGAAAGCTCCATAAAGTCCTGCGAATACCTCCGTTGCGCGAACGATTCCAATTTCTGTATTCCTTCCTTAAATAGGGACTGTTCCCTTTCATTGTAACAATCCGTTACGATCGTTTCCATAAACCTACCGATTTTGGCCGCTTTGGCACCTGGGGAGTCGGCCGTTTCGGGCAAAATGGTCTCCCCTACCTCATCCAAAAATAGAATGTCCGATTCGGAAAACATACCGGTCGCCTTTGTATTGGAACTACAACCTGCCAAAAAAAGTTCCGCCCCAATCACGGTACCCATGACCAGTCCACTGGTAAGTTTAAGTGCCTTTCTTCTGTCCATCTTAAAAATTTATGTGCGTTTTTTCCACAGTTTATAGGGTTTGTCCACCTCTGTCGAAAATGGCATGGCCACCTTCCTCCCGGTGCCGGCCGACTCATAGGCGGCAAAGATCGTTTCCAGTACCGCCTTTCCGTCTTCCCCGCTAACCAATGGTTGTAGGTCTTTTTGTACACAGTCCACAAAATGGGCCATTTCCTGTGGAAAGCCATAGTTCCATATTTCCTCGTACATGGTAAAGCTCCAACCAACGGTATTTCCGGCTTTTTCCACAGCGTAGCCCACGCCTTTGGTACTGTAGGTCTGAATGGAATTGCCCTGTAGTACATCGGCATAGGCCACACCTCCATCTCCGTGTATTTCGGCCCTGTCATCCATTCCCCCCAACTTGGTCCAGCTTTCCTCCGCCAAGGCCGTTACCCCGTTCTCAAATTCCAGAATCAGGAGGGCATTGTCGTCCCCCAAGGTCTTGTCGGAATGGACACTGGTGGACATCTGGGCATAGACCGATTTAATGGGATTGTCTTTGTTCAGCCACCTAAAGAACTGTATGGCATGGCAGCCCATATCCATGGTGACCCCACCGCCGGACCGCTCCACATCCCAAAAGTGGTCGGCATGTGGACCATCGTGTTTTTCCGATTGTTTGAACAAAATCGGTTTTCCAAGGGCCCCTTCGTCCAGAAGTGCCTTTAACCGTACATATTTTGGCGTAAAGCAAAGTTCCTCTGCATACATGAGCTTTACCCCGGCTTCCTTACAGGTATCGATCATCGTATCGGCTTCCCGGAGGTTCATGCACAACGGTTTTTCCACAACGATATGTTTTCCCGCACGGGCCGCTTTCACCGTAATATCACAATGGGTAAAATTGGGAGAGCCGATGATGACCATTTGTATTTCGGACAGGGCGAGCATATCCTCCAGTTGGGTAAAGTATCGGGGAATACCATGTTTTTCCGCAAAGTTCTTCGCATTGCCCGGACTGGGGGACATAACCGCTTCCACCTTGGCATTTGACACCTGTTTAAGGGCCTCCACATGGATGGAAGAGATGAACTGCGATCCTATGATTCCGATTCCTATTGTTTCCTTCATATCATTCAATTTTATTACAATGAATTTTCCCTAAATTCCTTAACTGCATGGGTGACGGCCCTAGCAGTTAGGGCCATATAGAGAATGGAGGGACTCTGATTGCCGGTACTGGTCATACAGGCACCATCGGTCACAAAAACATTTTTGCACAAATGCAACTGGTTCCATTCGTTCAAAAGGGAGGTTTCTGGATCCTTTCCCATGCGCACGCCCCCCATTTCATGTATATCGAGGCCCGGAGCCTGCTTGCTGTCGCGTACTTCCACTTCCTTACATCCAATTTTTTCCAACATTTTTTTGCTTTCGGTCAAAAAATCGGCGATCATCATCTCGTCGTTCTCATCATATGCCACATCCGTTACCAATAATGGAATTCCCCATTGATCTTTCTTTTCCGGGCTTAGGGAAACCGTATTGGTCACTTTAGGGATGGTCTCTCCCTGCATGTACATATAGACCCGCCAGTCGCCCGGTTCGCTGAGCGCCCGCTTTAATCCTGTCCCTATTTGGTCATGTCCTTGGGGAGCCGCTTCCTTCCGAATGCGATAGGCACCACAGAAAGTGGTATATCCCCCAACAAAGGGCATTTCCTTTTTGCCCAAATTCCTGAAGTTGGCCAGAATGGGTTCAGTGGGATTTTGTCCATATACATATTTATCCTTAAAACCTTCCATTTTTCCGCTGGCGTATCCGCGGTACAAATGAAAACAGATGTATTTTCCCAAAAGTCCATTGTCATTTCCAAGTCCGTTGGGAAAACGCTGCGATTTGGAATTGAGCAGAATAAGATTGGTATTGAGTGCCGAGGCGTTGACAAAAATGATCCGGGCATTGAAAGTTATCTCTTCTTTGGTATTGGCATCGAGGACCTTTACCCCCGAAGCCTTACCGCTCTTTTCATCGTACAGGATGGAATGGACCACGGAAAAGGGCCGGATAGTTAGGTTCCCTGTTTTTTTGGCATGGGGAAGGGTGGATGAAACCGAACTGAAATAACCACCCAAAGGGCATCCGCGCATACACTTGTTACGGGCCAGACATTTTCCCCTTCCCTGGTCTAGATGGACCTGTTGTGGTTGACTAAGGTGCGCCCATCTTCCCTGTACCATATGTCGATCGGGATAGTGTTCCTTGATCTTATCCCTCATATGTCGCTCCACACAACTAAAGTCGAAAGGTGGCAAAAATTCCCCGTCAGGCATGGAATCCAGCCCATCCTTATTGCCACATACCCCGATAAATTTTTCCACATGCGAATACCAAGGGGCCATGTCCGAATACCCTATCGGCCACGCTATACCATATTGCTGTTCTGTTGGAGCGTTAAATTCATAAGGGCTCCAACGCTGACAGGCACGGCCCCAAGTAAGGGATTTGCCCCCGACCTGATATCCACGTATCCAATCGAAGGGTTTCTCCTGAACATACGGATGGTCCTTATCCTCTATAAAAAAATGTGCAGTGTCCTCGCCAAAACCGGCCGCTTTGGATATCAAGGGGTTCCTATCCAAAAATTCCTTGGTCATCCTTCCCCTGTGCTTAAACTCCCAAGGATCTTTGGTAGCAGTGGGATAGTCCTTAATATGCTCTATATTTCTGCCCCTTTCCAAAACCAAGGTCTTCAGGCCCTGTTCACAAAGTTCCTTGGCGGCCCATCCGCCGGATATTCCCGACCCAATGACAATGGCATCAAAGGAACCCGATTCATTTTCCATATCTATTGGTTGTGGTTACTTATTTTAGCAAACTTCCCTGACTACAAAAAAACCGTCATTTCCCTGTGCCTGGTACAAGGGCATAAAAACAAAGGCATCCCATTTACTGCGCACCTCTTCCCCGTTATGGATCGCCAGCAATTCATTCGTTACGATGGGCCGAAAATTTCCATAACCTTTTTCCATTCTAAAGACATCCCCGTCTTCAATGGCATGGCGATACAGAATTTCAAAAGTTTTTGGCTGATCGGTTCCGGTGGAAAAAACTTTTGCAGCATTGGGATAGACCTTCAGCTGATCCAAATCCAATCCACAGGCGTTCTCCAAGGCTTTCCAAATCATTCCTTCGTGGTTTCTAACAGCTTCCCCACTTTTATGCTGCCCTCCCTCGAACACAAAGCCCGTAAGTCCCGTTCGGCTTAAATAATGGTCTATGCAACCATCCACGATATCGGAAAACCCACGGATGATATAAGTAGAAAAACGGTGGGCCCAAGCATCGTTACCACCGGTTTCCTGTACCGAAATATACGGAACACTTTCCGATGATGTGGTATGGCAATCCAAAAAATATCTTTTAGAGAAAGAACTCCCTGGGTACTTCTCCAATAGGTCCATTATTTCGAACATTTCCTTTTTTTCGTTAGTATCCCGTACTTTTTGAACAACGTTCTGCTCGGTCCATGTACGGTTCAGGTCCTCATCTATAAAGCGGACCCCGTTTTTGAGGGCTTTCACATTACCCCTTACACCGACTATTTTACCCGAAATAACAGGTTTCTCACGTTCCAGTACCCCAAAGACCTTTTCCAGGGCCACAATACCGCTGGGTTCATTCCCATGGATTCCCGCTGTAACGAACAAGAGCGGCCCCTTGTCATCCGATGTGGAATATTCTCCCACTATCCTCTTCTCTCCTCTCATAATTTTCCCTTATCATCTAACCGACCCCTGAAGATCAATCCATGGTCGCCAGTTCTCGATTCTCGAGAACATTCTTATTGATTTTTTTATATTCTACTTTGCGTTCAATGGCATCCATTACGGTGTCCGTAAAATCCGGCAATCCTACTTTTGAGCCATAGGTAAGCCCTCCCGGACTCATGCAATTGATCTCTATAAGTTTGTCATTTACCACGTCCAATCCCACAAAGAAGAACCCATCACGTATCAATTTTGGGGCGGTAAGCTCCACTATACGTTCTATTTCAGGGGTGAGTTCGGCCTTTTCGGCTTCCGCCCCCAAAGAAAGGTTGCTCCTAAATTCGGACTTGTCCCGGTTGATCCTTCTAATAATTGCGAGTTCCCCGTCCTGTTCCAATATTTTTCCGTTCATCAGGATCACGCGCACATCGCCCTTGCTCACTGCCGGGAGGAATTCCTGTGCTATGACATATCCCTTTTCGATAAGGGAGTCCACTATCTGATTGAAATTGTGCTTCTCTTCCTTGATCAGGTAAATATTCTGACCGCCCGAACCTTCGAGCGGTTTCAAGACAATGTTTTTATTGGACTTCTTCCAGAACTTTAATATCTCCGACTTGTTCCTCGTGATCAGGCTATCCGGTTTTATGATTTCCGGAAGCTCCTCAAAATACATTTTATCCACAAAGGAATGGGCCATTGCGTTGGCATCGTTCAGCACCAGTACTCCCTGTTGCTGTACCACTCGGGCAAAGGCCAGGCCCGCATGTTCTGCCCAATGTCGGTCCATCCCCTCTTCGGTGGGATTGTTGCGAAGGAACATCACATCCAATTTGGCAGTATCCTGAAGTGTAAAAGGAAGTGCATCATCCTGTATTTTTGCCAAAAATTCCTCTGGGGATTTCGCCTTTAAGGATTTTGGCAATTCCTTACAGAACATGCCCATCGGCCTTCCCTGTACGAAATTAAACCCCCCTACGTTCATTACATACACGGTATGCCCCCTTTCGTGGGCCTTTTTGAGTATTATTAAGGTAGTACCGCAGGCCTCTTGCGACAACTTGCTGATAACAAAACAGATTTTCATATGTGTACCATTTTATAAAGGGACATCCCTTTGTTAAATTCATCCAGTTTATGAAGGTGACCGGCATCCCGTAAATAGCGAGGGATGATCTTGGGAGGTTGCAACAATCCACGTTCCCTAAGATCTCCCAACGTATCCAAGTGCTCCAGGGCAAACTTTCCCGAAAGCAAAGGGGCCAGTTCCCCATCTTGCATTAAATATTGTCGAAGCTGCAACAGTCCCTTAAGGTAAACTATATCCTTTAGGAAGCCGCCCCCTTGGAACATCCTTGAGGTAATATTGAAGGCACGTTCTTCGGAAAAGCCATATTCGGTGTTTAAAAGGCGGAACATATCCCGAAAGTCCGCTCCATTTATCAGAGCCGCTCCCGCCACTACCCTACCGGCCAACGTACGCATCCGATTGCCCCCCAATGCCCCGGCCAAAAATTCGGCAAGCACCGCCAAACCCTCCTGCAGAGCCTCATAGCCCGCCAGTCCGTACGAAAGCTGCGGCAATGGCTGCTGGGTCCCATTATAATAGGTAAGTGCATGGGTTCCTATCTCATGTTGGATAAGGGCATTGGCCTCCATCGTGCTCATCTTATAACTTGAAGGAAGAAAAAGCTCCCCTTTGTCCACCATCATAATATTGATATCTTTTCTGATGTGCACCCTACTGGCGTATTCGGAAGACTGCCCCTTAAAATACTCAAATTCACTTTCGGCCAGCTTTTTAAAATCGTAGGCGTCCATATCCAGTGAACCGGAGGTCACATGGTTTTCAGGGATCTTTTCCAGAATAAGCTTTGCCTCGTCAAGAAGGACATCGGGGATGCCCTTGTACATCCTCATGCTGCTATAAAAGAAGTTTTTGGAACCCCGTTCCTTCAGCATAGTAAGTTCATTGTCCAATTCTTCCCTTTTTTCGTCATAGATATAGGCCAGGGCCGGGTCATCAATTTCATGGATGTCCAGCTCGTACAATTTTCTTTTTAGCAGGTCGGGGTCCACCGGCAGAAGCCTATAATGGTAAGTGCCTATATCCTTCTGGGCATTATGGAAAAAATCGGTCCTTAGTCGATCGATGTTCACCGGCGCGATCAACAGTAAAAACGAGTAGCTGTTCTGGATAGCTGTGATTTTTTGGTCTATGCTAAAAACTTCCCGGTGTATTTCCCTCCTGCCCAAAGCTTGGTAGCTGGTAATGGTTGAAGTGGTCTGAACCCTAAGAAATTCAAAAACGGAGCGTTGCAGGGCCTTGATGAACTGCGTCCTGAACTGTCTAAAATAGACCGGAAATGCATTTTCTGCCCCATCACGGTAAACGGGGGGGACCTCCAAACCTATTAAAGTACCTCCCAACGTCTTTAACTGTTCAATTTCCAAAAAGGAATCACTGTCCCCAGCACCTCTTTGCTTGGTCTCCACGATACGTGCTGAGAGTTTAAAGTCATACCTTCTACTGTCTATCTGCCGTAACTCTTCGGCTAGGGACTTTAGCGAAATGGGCAGTTTATGGGAAGGTCCCTTGATGACGAACTCCCTACTTCCTGCCGTCCCTGCATAAATCTCGAACAGGAGGAAGGCCCCAAGACGGGCTGCCATTTTTTTGATGAGCACCAAAAGAAATTCCTTATAGAACTGATGCCCCGTATTTCCAAAAATTATATAAGATGCCCCGGTACGGGCCAACCGCAACGTTTCCCGATCATTGGGTTTCTTTCTGTAAATGACCAAGTAGGGAACATCGTGTTCCAAAAATAAATACCCACCAAACGGAAGATCCGTTACGGTCCTTCCGCCCGGTTGCAGGTCTTGTAATATACGCTCGGGTATCGGTGGAGTTAGAGATTGTTGCTGCAAAAATTAAATTTTGAATTGATGAATCAATTTTTCAAAAATTACAATAATTGCACAAAAAATATAAATTTTTAACAATGCTTTAATAGCAATGCTCCTTTTTTCTTAAAAAAGCATAAATTCAATTAAGAACCAAAATGGATGGACATTTGCCAGAATAACTATAAATTTAGAGTTAGACCGCCCTCCTTCGGCAGGGATCCCGGATAGGCTAGGGAGATGATATGACCTCCTTAGGCCAAAAAGCTTTGATCAACCTGCCAAGCCGCCCCAAAAGGAATGTAAGGAAAAAGCATACTGGACTTGTAATTATATAATTATGGAACAGATTCCAATTAATGGGATTCAAAATGGGCCCCTCTTACCTGCATTTCCAGACTGTAGAGGGAATCCATGGCCGTAATGAACAGAATATTGCCCTGTGAACCCCCAAAAGTGACGTTCGCCGTCCAATTTTCATCTATTGGGATATGTTGGATCTTTTCACCTTGTTTGTTGAATACGGTTACCCCTTGTCCCGTAAGATAAAGGTTACCCTGTTCGTCCAAGGCCATGCCATCGGAACCCAGTTCGGCAAACAGCTTTTTATCGGAAAGGCTACCATCTTCCCCCATTGTATAGGAGTAGGTCTTTTTGTCCCCTATATCCGCAATATAGAGTGTTTTTCCGTCTGCAGATCCCACAATGCCGTTCGGCTGTACAAAATCATCCGCAACTATACTAAGCTTTTTTCTGTCAGGACTTAAATAATAAACCCTTTCCGCCTCGATTTCCTTTTCGGTATGGGTCCAATAATCCCTTTTATAAAATGGGTCCGTAATATAGATCCCGCCCTTGGGGTCTACCCAAAGATCGTTGGGACCATTGAGCCTCTTCCCTTTAAAGCCGTCAACTAGAACTGTGACCTTTTTATCTGGACCGATCTGCCATAACTGTGAATTTTCATCGGCGCAGGCCAAGAGGTTGCCCTTTTTGTCAAAATACAGCCCATTGGCCCTACCTGCATTTTCCATGTAAACGGAAACCTTTCCGTTTTCTGCCGACCATTTATGGATGCGGTCGTTGGGTTGATCGGTAAAAAAAACATTTCCCTCGGTATCCGCTGCTGGCCCCTCCGTAAATTTAAAATCGGCCGATACCAGCACCGGTTCCACACCATCGGCAATAATCGAAGGTTTCCCGTTTTGGGAATACAGTCCACCACAGACCATAAACACTACAAAAAGAAAGGCAAGGGAATTACGGGCAGATTTTTTCATATGGTTTATTTTTTGCGGCCTTATACCAATATTGGTCGACGATCAAATCGATGCATAGGAACGGCCCTTATCAAATTTAACAAAAATAACCAGTTCATCCTATTGGTATTAGAGGTACCACCCAAAATACCAAGTTGCTCTTGGGCAAACAGGAAGATAAAGGTAGCTACCGATAGGGATAGGTACGGTGATGCGACAAATTATTAAAGATCAAGGCCGTGACAAGCAAGATAAGCGCCCCTATCAAAACGGGACTGAGGATATACATATACCCCAAGCTTTTGATCTTTTCACTGCCCATGACCGCAATCAGGGCCGTAGCGCCACCCGGTGGATGCATGGTCTTGGTAATCTGCATGGCTACGATGGAGAGGGAAGCGGCAAGGGCACAGGCCAACCAATTGAGTTCGGGATCGGGGAGCAGGCTCGCCACCGTCACACCGATAAGGGCACTTAAAAGATGTCCGCCCATAAGATTGCGCGGCTGTGCCAATGGACTGTTGGTGGCCCCATATACGAGCACGGCAGATGCCCCAATGGAACCGATCAGGAAAACATTGTCCAACTGGGAAAATTGTAGGCTTTGTAGATATCCGATGATGCCTATACCCGTAAACCCACCCAAAAAAGTCCACAAATGATCTATGGGATCCAGTATGGTCTGCCTATAAATAATATACCTGGTCTTGCGATAAGCCCTACTTTTTTTCATACGCCAACTTGTACCCAACTTCCTAGGATGTTTGCGGTGCAAAAGTAAACAACCTTGGAACAAGCTCCCAAGTCATATGGAGAAAAAGAAAAATCATTCGCCGAAGGTCCGTCCAGTACAGTCTCGCAGGATAATAAATCCTACTTAATGAATTAAGTGGAAAAACTTTCCTTTGAAATTGTAAGGGACCAGAAAATACGTTCCCTGTTTTTAAACTTCGGATCGCAAGTTGTTAATGTCCTATTTCCAGGTCCTTTGTCTTTCCAGAATTTCGTTGCCAGAAAAACAATATAATAAAAAGCACGATCAGGACAGCGGGAAAGGTGACCATTTTTGCCAACGTATCCTGTCCAGCAGCCAGTTCCAATGCACTTCCGGTCAGACCGGCAGCCCTATTGTCGGCCATGGAATTATCGATCCAACTCCCGATAAAAGGCTGGAAGATGGCCGTGGAGAACATTCCCACCCCACCGATGACCGACATGCCCAAAGCGCTGCTTTTGGGTACCCTCTGGGCCACGGCACCGACCATCACCGGCCAAAAATAGCAGATGCCCACAGCAAAAATAATGGCGGCAACATAAGCCAATGGGCCGGTAACGGTACTGAACATATAAATTCCGATGGTAGTGAGTACGGAAGAGATCAGCAGGACCCCGGTCTGCCCGAATTTCCCGACTATAGGCCCCCCGAAAAACCTTCCCAAGGCCATCAGACCGGTGGTCAGCGCCAAAATGATCATAGGTTCGGCCCCACTGCTGCTCAAAATAATGGTTACCCATTGGTTGGGACCAAATTCGGAAATGGCGGTAAGGGCCATACAAAAAAACAGGAAGATATAAAGGGGGCTCAACATGGCCGTAAAGTTTTGGGAAAGGGAGGATGCCCCTTCCACCTTTGGTTTGGGGAATTCCTTTCCAAAGAACAAAAAGGCATAAATGATGGTCGGCACCATGATCAGCCACATTTGGACCTGCCAGGTAAAACCCAGATCGGTTATAATTTTGGAAATAAGGGCCCCAAGAAAAATACCCCCGGGGAACCACATATGGAACCGGTTCAGCATTTTGTTCATTTTTACCCCCGAATACATGTCGGCTATCATCGGATTACAGGCCGCCTCCGTACAACCATTGCCAAACCCTATAAAAAGCGTGGAAATGAGCAGTCCGGTATATCCACCGGCATAGATGGTAAGCACAATGCCGAAGGTATGGGCGATCAGGGCCACGATCATAATATTTTTAGGCCCAAAAGTATGGTAGACCAATCCCCCTATGATCATGGAAATGGGCATCCCCAAAAACCACATCGAATTGATAAATCCCAATTGGCCCGCCGATAGGCCGAACTCCTCTCCCAATTCCGGTAGGATCCCCGCACGGATGGAAAAAGAAAAAGCAGTCGTGATCAGTGCAAAGCAACTTCCATAAAAAAGGGCGCTCTTGTTTATAGTGTTCGTCATCTTATATCCGGTTTTATATTAGTGGTTTTGCTTTCCTGTTTTTTCTGTTTTTCCCATTTGTATTTGGGGGTATGCAAGTCTGGAGCACGTTGGCTGGCACAAAACCTGAGTAACACCTCCTGTTGTAAGCTCACGGCAGGACAGGAGAACATTAAATCCCGCTTATAGCGTAAAATCGGGCAATCGGATAATTTCGCCCCCTTTCATGGCCGACTCATGGGCCAAAATACCCACACAGGTAATATTGGCAGATTCGATAGCATTTGGATAAGGCTGTCTTTCCGACACCAGCGCACTTAGAAACTCATGTACCAAATGTGGGTGCGAGCCCCCATGACCTGCCCCTTGTATAAATGATAAATGCTGGTTATCGTCCGAATCATAGACCCCGGCAGTGGTGAAATCCTGGATTTCTGCCGGTAATAAATGGGCATAATCCGGTATTTTTACCCTAGTAGGTTCTTCCCCCGTATGTATTATGCTGTCCTCGTGCTCGATCTGAGTCCATTCAAAGGATTTTTTGGAGCCGTAGACATCAAAACTTTCCCGATACTGTCGGGCCGTATTAAAAAGGGAACGGGTGACCTCAGCGGAAAGATCGGAATCCTTCAGTTTTATATGGCAGGTCTCAATGGCAAATGGGGAACCGTATTTGGGTATAAGCGCTTCATCGATCTGTCCCGATCCAAAACAGGAAACATATTCCGCTTTCCCTTTGGGAAGTGCCAGTACGGGGCCTACACAATGGGTGGCATAGTGCATTGGAGGCAATCCTTCCCAATATCCGGGCCAACCGGCCATTTCCTGCTGATGCGAAGCCCTTAGGAACTGTATTTTGCCCAGTTCCCCAGAATCGTACATTTCCTTTACGAACAGAAACTCACGGCTGTAGACCACGGTTTCCATCATCATGTACACCAATCCGGTTTCCCGGACCACTTCCACTATCTGTCGGCACTCTTCTACGGTGGTGGCCATGGGCACGGTGCAGGCAACATGTTTTCCCGCACGCAATGCGGCAAGTGACTGTGCCGCATGGTTGCCGATGGGCGTGTTGATGTGAACCGCATCCACCTCGGGGTCCCTTAGAAGTTCCCCGTAATCCGTATACCGCTTGCTTATGCCAAAGGCATCACCTATCTCGTTTACCCTTTGCTGTGTACGCTGACAAATGGCGTACATATTTGCATTGGGATGTTTTTGGTATATGGGGATAAACTCCGCCCCAAATCCCAATCCGACAATGGCTATATTCATTTTTTTCTGACGCATATCTGAAATCTTTAATTTACGATGATTTTATTTCGAAGCAATTATACGTTGGTCAATGTTCTACATCCTTTGCCCATGACTTTAAAAATTTGAACCCTTCACGTGCAAATTCATCCTGACTTGGCGCGAGCGGTTTCCAAATACAGACCGCACCGGCAAGTTCCTTTACTTCCGGTGTAAAACTTTCTATGGCCACCACCCCTTTATACTCTATTGCCTCCAGGCCCCGCTTGTAGGACTGCCATGGGGTCTGTCCAGTTCCCGGGGTACCCCGGTAATTTTCGGATACCTGTACGTGGATTAATTTATCCCCTACCAATCGAATGGCCCTTTCTATATCCGGTTCCTCTATGTTCATATGGAAACCGTCCAACAATACCTTGGCCGAAGCATGATTGATATCGTTTACCAACCGCAATACGTCTTCCGCAGTGTTCACCAGATCGGATTCAAAACGGTTAAGGGGTTCCAAGGCGATCTCCAGTCCGTTCCCTTCTGCGATTCCACTGACTTTCTGCAGGTTTCTAACGGCCCTCTCCCACTCGCGTTTCTTTTGGTCCGGCGAAACCAGCCTGGCCTTTCCTACGGCGGAATACATGGGTCCGCCAAAAAATTTGGCGCCCAGGCCATTGCAGATATCAAAACAGGCCTCTATATAATGAAGACTGGTCGAATGAAAGGAGGGGTCGTCGTTGGTAAAGTCCCTTGTTGGACCAAAGGCACCGCAGACAGTTGCTTCCAGACCGTTTGCCTCCAAGGCCTGCCGTACTTCCCGAACGTTTACCAAAGCGGGATCTTCCACAGGGATTTCCACTACATCATATCCCATTTCCTTTATTTTTGGGAACAACCGGATCGTATCCGCATTGAAGGGGGAGGTCCACAACCATGTACTTACGCCCAATTTTATATCCATCTTTTTTTCTTTAAACTATTTCATCGGCACAACCGTACCCTTATATTTTTATGTTTCCGATCCACTGTCCCGGGGCAAGCCCACAAGGTACCCAAAGAACCCCGATCCAGTTCGATGCAGCGCATCTTGGAACAGCCGTTTTATGGGGATTCGACGATCATGATCCCGTTCATCAATCGCCAGTGCCCGGGCACGGTACAGACAAATGGATATTTTCCAGGTTTGCCGGGCGCTTTAAAGACCAAGGTTTCCCTTCCTTCCGGATCCACCAATTTGGTGGCGATGATAACTTCCTTCATTTTGGGCACATAATTCTGCTCGGCCCCTTTTGGGTCCCTTGCGAGGGCATCGGCCGCAGTCCCCACTTTTTCCAAGCTTCCCGGTTGCAAAAGCAAGAAGTTATGCTGCATAAAATCGGGGTTGCTGAACTGAAGGGTAACCTGCTGCCCGGCCTTTACTGAAAAGGTCTTCTTATCGAACTTCATTTCGTGCTCCACCACCTTTAAATTAATGGTTACCGATTTCACTTTCGGTGCCGCTTTAACGGGAGCAGGGGATTTTTTCTTCGGTGTGGGTTTTTCGACCATTTTTTTCACCTCAACTGCCGACGGTTTTTTCAGGTTTAGATTTCCGTCCCGCCCCAAGTAGCCCACAAATTCAAAATCATCCGGATGGTCTCCGACTTTGGTAGCATCATCCTCTCTCGCGATCCGTACTTTTTGGGTTTTGAACGTCTTGGAAAACAGGCCTGGTGCCTTGGCTTGGGCCACCGTCTCGCCGTTTATGGCAACCTCCATCTCTCCCCCTTGTGACAGCGTGGCCACCACATTGAACCTATCGGCCGGAAGTGGTTCTTTTGAAATTGCGGCATATGTTTTTCCCTGCCGTTTGATGACCCAATGAATACGACTATCCCGTACGAACATGCTATACCCCTCTGTAGCGTCCCCTTGGGCCAGTACCATTCCCTGCAAACCTTCCTCCGAAGTCCCCATGGAAACCTCCACGGAAATTTCCTTGTTGGCCGCATCGGGGGGAAACATAATGGGCGTCCACCTATCGATTACGTATTTCTCTTCGTCCATGCTCTTTAGCACACGTTCGGTAAGTGTCAAGAGCGAGTCGGCCTTGGTAATGTTCCGCTCTTTGGGAGCAGCTTCCAAATAGCTGTCGCCATAGGTGAGTGCCGCTGCGAAAATGGCTTGGGGAAGGTATTCGTCGGAAGCATTTTCGGGATTTCCGCTTGCTTCGTAGAGCAATTTGCCCGCTACGGGGGAGCCTGGAATATCGGCAATGGCCAAAATGGCCGCCATTCGGGTCTTAAGGTCGGGATCGTTCACCACACCTGCAGCTATAAGGGCTGTTAGGGTCTCCCCATTTTTGGGAAGTACCCTAATGGCATTTTTCCGCACCCCTGCTACCGGGTGAGACAATGCTTGGGTGACCACCTCTATGGCTTCCTTATTGGTACCGTCCAAGGCTCCCAGTCCGTGGAGCGTCCATAAGGCATGTACGGCAGGCGCATTGAGACCGATACTATCGGAGCCCCGATCGTTGATCAGTGGGTACAAAGCCGGAACGATCGCTTTATTTCCCGATTCCACGATCAAACGTTGGGCCGTGGTTCGCCAAAACATATTATCGTTGCTCAACGCCTCCACCAATCCTTGGGAATCATCCCTGTTCAACTGCATGGGAACATAGGGTGCCGCCTTTTTATAGACCACCCTATAAATACGGCCGTGGGCGCTATCGCGCAATGGGTTGATATAGGCATTGCCCTCCCCGTTCTCAAAGCCACGTGGGGTAGGGTTGTGCTGAATGATAAAATTGTACCAATCCGCCACCCAGACGGCCCCATCGGGACCTACCTCTGCATGTACCGGGGAAAACCATTCATCGGAACTGGCCAGAAGATTAAAACCGTTCTTTTCGGTATATCCCGCCCCTTTTTGCTGCAGCTCCACATTGTGCAGCACCCTCCCGGTGGGTTCTGCCACAAATCCTATCCGGTTCCAGTAATTGCTAGGATAATCTCTGGCGGTATATAAATTGTGACCTGCTGCGGAGGTATATCCCCCATGCCAGTCCACCTGTCTTAAGTAAGGGGTAACATGTGGCATATCATAATGGGTGTCAACTCTGTGGACGGTATTTCCGGATCCACCAATAATGGGTCTTTTGACATATTCATTGGTCATGGCCAAATAAGCGCTGTGCATTCCGTTGGCGGTGGATATAAAAACATCAAAATCCTCGGAGAAACCCAATCCCCACGTATTGTTGCTGGTCCTACCCAGGTATTCCAAGTTTTCCCCGTCCGGATCAAATCGATAGACCCCCTGCCCAAAGGACAGGTCTTTCCCACTTACGGTCCCCTTAAAGCCCGAATAGCCCAACACGCCCCAGACCTTGTTGTCCAGGCCATACTTTAAATTGGAAGGCCCGGCATGGGTATCGCTCTTACCCCATCCGGAAATGATCTTTTCCTTAATATCGGCCTTATCGTCCCCATCGGTGTCCTTCAAGAACAGGAAATGGGGTGCCATGGAAACGATGAGTCCCCCATTGGCAAATGTCAAACTTGTTGGAATATTGAGGCCCTCTGCAAAAACGGTGACTTTATCGGCCTTACCATCCCCGTCCGTATCCTCCAGTATCTTGATCCTATCGTTGCCTTTGCCCTCTGAATCCCTGATCTCGTTCGGATAGTCTACCGTTTCTATGACAAATAAACGTCCCTTCTCGTCCCAGGCCATGGCGATGGGATTGATGATATCCGGTTCGGAGGCAAAAAGCTGGAGTTCAAAATCGACGGGGACCTGTACCAACTTTTGCGATTCTTCGGGGCTTAGCGGATGCTGGAACCTTGGAGCGGGATCCCGTTGCTCGTAATTCGGTATCTCCGCATCCTCAAATGTTGGGATTGGAACGTTCAAGTTGGACAGTCTCGCTTTTGCCCCTTCGCTTACGGCCCACAATACGCCGTTGGCCAACAGTTTATGAAAACCTGGATTTCCCCATGTTCGTTCATCATGGCCGTAAGCCGTATAAAAAATCCTTCCCTCTCCTTGTTTTCGCACCCATGTCCACGGCTCACGATGGCCATTTTCCACCCGTTCCATCAAAACTTCCATATCCGGATTTATCTTATGGTGTACATAGGTTTCGTCCCAAGTGCTAAAAGGAACGAGGCCTTGCATTACCGGATGGTCCGACTTTACGATCTCCGCTACAAAATCCCCGGTTCCGTGGGACTTGAACTGTGCGCCCACCGTGCTGATGTACCAATCGGAATTCTGGAACATAAAAGAGGCACTATGAATGGGGATCAATCCTTTGCCCCCTTCCAAGAACGACTTCATAGCCGCTTCCTCCCCTGGTGTAAGATTTACCTGATTGGCGTAGATCATGAGTCCGTCATAACGGGCCAGATTTTCAGGGTTCAGGTCCTGTGTATCCTCGGTGTAGGTTAGGTTGATTCCTTTTTGGAACAATGGCATCGCCAACATGGGAACATACTTTTCGGAATTATGGTGCTCGCTATCGTGCCCAAGAAAAAGTATCTCGATCCTCTTGGGCGGTTCTTGGTCCACCACTGCCCTATGCTGCTTTTTATTACTGCTACAGCCAAACAAAAGCAACAACTGTATTCCCAGTAATTGCACCAAATGCACTTTTTTCATATTCTTGAAGCGGTATTTATTTCCATTCTTGCCCTGACTTTAGGCGGATATGGGAAAAACATGATTACATCCCAATATCGATCAAAATCAAGCGGCACAACTTACAAGTGTAGTTTGTACATTTTCAAATTAAAGGAAGATTTTTAATATACACAAGTATATCTTATCGTACTATCAGATTTTTTGCAAAAAAAATTATATTACGGCAATAATTTCTATAATTCAACTACTACATTTTTATTTGCTAAAGGGAATGAAAGAAGGGAGTGGTTATGGTATTAACATGCAGTGAACGGGAGGAATGAATGAATCTATTCGGCGTCCTCCGCCGGATGAAAAAATTAACCTTCGAGGCATAGGGCCAATCATAAATTGCAAAAGGCTTTCAGCATATTGCTTCACCGATCAATTCAGATTTCCATTCTGCTGCAGGCCATTTAACTTGGAATCAATGTCTGCCAGGAAGGCCTCCTTGGTAGTTATCCCTTTAGGTTCCTGTTCCCAGGCGGCAAGAAAATAATAACCGATCGGCCCATCTGTCTTCTTGAACAGTATGAGATGGTCGTGGGGGCCCTCTACAATGTCCTCTACATCGGCGGTCTTATAGAAGATGGCCATCCCCAATTTATCCCGATCGTTTACCAACGTCTGCTTTCCATATGTAGCAATATATCCCCATTCTGAATTTGCGCTTTGTTTTCTAAGGAGCTCCACATCCTTAAATTTTACCAGTCCAGTGGTCAGCCCATCAATGGGATCGGAAGGATCCAAGGTTACTTGCGTAAACCTGTCTTGGGAATAAATGGACAATGACGCAAGAAGATCAATTGTTTCGGTCCCGGTCTCCCAACCTGTATACTCAATTTTGATCAAGGAAGCGTCCGCCCCGTTTGAAACCGTGGCATGGGTTTTCTCCACGTTCCGAAAATGGGCAACACTGTCTTTTATAAACTTACCAAACCCACCGATACCCAAAGAATTTCCCGACTTTAGGATATCCTGTCCACATGGCGCCGGATCATGATAGGAGGGAGAACCGTCCTTTCCTACCTGAGCCAGTACCATCGTATCGGTCTTCTTTCCAAAAATATCTATGGCATTGCGCCAATCTAGGTACAATCTGTACCCGATCTGTGCATTTTCCCATCCTGGACCTTCATATCTTAGAAAATTTGAATGATCGGTATGTTTTTGGGGCAGGGTAACCTCAGTAACATTCTTAAAAGTGCCGCCCTTATATTCCCTCCCTTGCCATTCCCCACCTTCCCTTACTGAAATTTCCGCATAGGTCCCAATTTGTGGGACGGTAGTGGTCAGTGTTGTATCGGTGGCCGTGGCTTCTTGTTTTTTTTCTTTGCAGGCTGTTAGCAAGGCCATTAAAAAGGCTACGGTTAGAAGTGATGGAAGTAGTTTCATTTTTTCTGTTTTATAGTTGTCGATATTTCATTAAAGATCCGATCGATCGATCATTCGATTTTCTCAAGGTCCTACCCCTTTGGGGTCGTCATCCCTGATAATTTCGTTGCTATACTATTCGTAAAAATTATCCCATAAGGATTTCCGCCCCATCCCGCTACCCCTTTGATCTCGGTAATGCCGATGCCCCATTAGGATCTTCCCTGATAAATTCCTTGAGCATGCCTTGCATGCTTTATACCGGCATTGCCATCTCCGCATCAAGATAGCTCTCCTGTTCCCTATAAAAGGAAATACGAAAACATAGGGGATGCGGACGCTTCCAAGTAATTCCCTGCACGGTCGCCTTGGTCCACCACTTGTACCAAAGGCTTGTCCGATTTTTGGGACATTTGCACCAACCTGCCCCGTTTTGGAGGATCTTTTGGCAGTTCATCCAGTACGTCCACAATTGCCATGGTGGGCCTAACTATGTTCCTTCCCCAATAGAGGGAGGAATTGCCGGTTTTTAGATCGTTTCATTTTTTTTCTGCTCTCGTCCCATCCATGATAATAGTCACTATCCATGCTGTGGGAATGGGACTTTAATATTGTAATCGATTAAAATTTACGCTTTTCTACCGGTTTCCCAAAGAAGGGATCTAGCTTTTCCGTAAGTTTGGAACGTACATGATCAAGTGTACTTTTTCCTGTATATTTGTGGGCTGGTCCGTCAAATAATTTTTGGGTAATGTTCAAATTGGACTCAAAATAATGGATACTCGGAAGCCTGGTCCCGATTAATGAACCTTATGCAAGATAATCAGTCGGGCACCTCTCAAATTTTGCACCATGTCGTTGACCACTTTCATGTGGATAAAAAATTGTCCATCCCACTTTCCATCCTCAAACAATTTGCCATAAGTTGCTAAAGGCAGCTCCGTGTTGTACGGACATAATTAGTAAATTCCCACCATAAACCCGGGCACAATTTAAGTCCAATGGCATAACCCATCAACAACCGTTCATCCTTGCTCTTAAAGCTTACGATCTTACTGTGGAAATTTATCGCCATTCCGCATATCAGATCCCTCTGTCCAATGACACCGCGTTCAATTCCACGATCAAAGGGACAGCCTATGAGCGTATACACGATTTTTTGGACACTACCCATATTTCCCGCCCAACACTTGTTTTAGCTTAAGTTTTATACGGGTTTACCAAGTTCTTTTCTTTAAAATTTCTTGAATCTGCTCCTTGGAAACGGGAAGTTCATCGATATGCTCGTTGAGCCAATTACTAAAATCTTTCTCAATTTCATCGGACCACCGTGTATCAATTTGTCCTGCAGTGTAGGTTCCCTTTCGGATACGTTCATGTCCGAACATATCCCGCAATCGAACAATTTCAGAAGTTGTGGCCACCTTCTCGGCCAAATGTGGTGGTATAAAGGTAACCACACCCATTTTGCCCAATACAACATCCCCGGGCATTACGGTTACCGTTCTAATTCTCGTTGGCTGATTGATACCGATAAGCATCGTATTCAAATCTCCGGGAGGATTATGATGGGATGCGTCATAACTAGTATAATAAGAGGTAAAACCACCTATTTCCATCAGGCCTTCAACATCCCTGAGTGCGCCATCATAAACTATTCCGTTACCTGTTTTTGCATAAATGGCATTACCCACATTATCCCCAATGGTAGGACCATCTTTATCTGCCCCAAATTGGTCTGCCACGTAAACATCCCCCTTTACCAAAATATCCACGGGCCATGTATTTTGCCCTTGTTTTCCTTGGGCTTTTCCACGGTCATCAATGGCTTTCCACACATCTGGGCGCCCTGGCATAAACGTCGCCGTAACGGCACGTCCGACCAAAACACTGTCCGGATTGATTGATTTCCAGTCCTCCGCTATTTGATAGCGATACCCTTCGTTCTTCATAACTGCCCACGCCTCCTCGACACTGACCGATTTTATACGTTTCAAAATATCATCGGGCACCTTCGGCCTCCCATCATTAAATCGTTCCCCTTTCCATTCCGGGGTTAAAAAAACAAGTTCTTCCTTGCTGATCTGTTGACCCATTACATGGGTCGCCATTCCTATAAGAATAATGAACAGCGTATATTTTTTTAATAAAATCATAGCATTTATTTGATCAATTAAAATTTATTCAAAAAATGGCACTCCATCTGGCGCATATTTCCTCATAGCATCCTCATTGATATCCACTCCAATACCTGGTTTGTTGGAAACGGTCACAAAGCTATCCTTTACCCAATCCCCTTCATCATAGGTAACAATTTCCTTGAACATTGGATCCGTATGGAAATAGGACTGCCACTCCATTAAATGGAAATTGGGAACTGAGGCACAAACATGTGCACAAGCCATAGCCCCTAGGAAAGAAGCTACCATATGGGGTGCAAAGGGAACGTAATATAGATTGGCAAGGTTTGCTATACGTTGTCCCTCTCCAAGTCCACCACATTTTTGAAGATCCGGCATTATAATATCCACTCCATTATCCAACAACTGTTTAAATCCGTGGCCGAGATATACATTTTCACCCGCGGAGATAGGTGTACTTGTTTCTTCCGCAAGGGTTTTAAAGGCATCAAAATTTTCTGCCGGAATCGGCTCTTCCAACCAGGTCAGGTTAAGATCTTCCACTTTTTTGGCGATGGTCTGGGCGGTAACATGATCATAACGCCCGTGCATATCCACACAGAGGTCTATTTTTGGCCCTACAGCTTCCCTTACCGCAGCAAGTTGGTCGTACATTCTTATTATTTCACCGGGGCTGGCCGTCCAATTATAACGGTCATATTTATCGGGATCACTTGCGTAATCCAAATCAAACTTTAAGGCATTAAACCCCCAGTTTTTGATTGCATCGGTTGCCGCGGTGGCAAAATCATCGGGGGAGGGGAACTGAACACGATATAGGGCAGTATCGCAATACACCCTCACCTTATCACGGAATTTACCACCAAGCAGCTGATACACGGGCAGATCAAGGGCTTTCCCCGACAGATCCCATAGGGCAGTTTCTATAGCGGAAAGCACGGCTACGTACATTCCAGATTGCCCCCCACCGAAATGCCCTCCCCTACGGATATCTTCAAAAATTTTATGGACGTTGAACGGACTTTGATCCCGTAACCTTCTTCCGAACATTTGGACAAGATGGTAAGTACCGGCAACGGCATCCACACCTTCGCCACAACCATAAATTCCCTGATTGGTATGTATTTTAACAAATAAACTGCTTCCGCGTTTAATGTAGCCACATTTAACGTCCGTGATCTTCAAATCTGATGGTGCGGACAGTTTAGGGTTTTTATCAATGGCTTCTTGGTATTCCGAACCATATGCTACAGATGACACCATTCCCAATCCTGCGCCGGCCTTGAGTGATTTTGAGATAAAAGATCTTCTAGAATTTTTCATAAGTCAAGAGTTTATGAATATGGATATTTGGTTATTACTAATTTTTCAATTGATAACAATAGGCTCAGTATTTTCCTCTGTAGGTTTTCCATGCCAATACGAGGCCAGAATAGATCCTGTAATATTCATCAAAGGGCCGAATACAGCTGCCGCTAGACCCATAGTCGCTATTTTACCTAGGCTATTGGCTATACCGGAAGCCAATCCCCCATTTTGCATGCCTACCTCGATGGCAATGGTCCTGGCATCCTTTTCGGACATTTTAAATAATCTCGCATACCAATAACCAAGGAAATACCCGAAAACATTATGAATAAAAACAAGCAACATTAAAATCCCTCCGATTTCCAAAAGACTGTCCCTTCCTGCTGCGGTGATGACGGTAATTATAAGACCGATGGCCAACATGGATATCAAGGGCATTGCCCTACCTAGCCATTTAATACTATTGCCAAATAGTTTATTGAAGAGTAAGCCCGCCCCGATAGGTATAATGATCATCTTTACGATGCTCCACATCATGGCGAACACCTCAATTTCGATGAACTCCCCGGCGAACAACTTCATCATCAAAGGCGTAAGAAATGGTGCCAAAAGTGTGGCAATGGAAGTAATGGTTATCGAAAGTGCGACATTGGCGTTGGCCAAAAAAGCCATCACGTTGGAGGCTACACCACTGGGGGAACAGCCTATGAGTACTATTCCCGCTGCAATTTCCGGTGGAAAATTGCTGATCTGCGCTAAAAAATAACCCATTAGTGGCATAACGATCAATTGTGCCGAAACGCCGATCATCACTCCTTTTGGTGACTGGAATACGGCAGCAAAATCTTTGATGCTCATCGTGGTCCCCATTCCGAACATGATGATCTGTATCAAGGGAATGATCAGCAAGGTGAATTTAAAATCACCAATATGGGTAAAGTAAGCAGGGTAATATAGTGCTGCCGTCACACCCGCAAAAATCATTGTGGTGAATATCAGCCCCTTCATTTTTTGGTACCCGTTAAACCCGAAGGCCAACAACGCAAAAAATCCAAGGATAAAAAGTCCTGCCCGATCTATATGGCCCGTTATGGCCATCCCGATAATTATCAGGAACAGCAATGATGCCAATCCAAGTGCTATTGAATATACTGTAATATTTTTCAAATTTGGGGTATTAAAGTTTATATGCCTGTCTTGCCAACAATCTCCATTGCCCACCTTCTTTTTGAAACACCAATAGGCAACCTATATTAACTGATGCCGGTGTACCGTTATTGGTGCCTTCTCCCTTAAAGATATGGCGTACTATGCCGGTCTTGCCCATAATTGAAATGGTTTGATCTACTGGGGTTATCGACGAAAATTGAAATCCCCCATGCAAGACGCCATCCACATATTCCGCTTTATTCTCTATCTTACCGCTAGAGTGACCATAGGTTAGACTGTCCATAGTCAATTCCTCCAGTCCATCTTTATTTCCATGGACCATGGCCCCATAAAGTTGACTTACGGCATCATTGATTTTTTTGACTTCAGTATCACTGCTTTGAGCCGCTAAAACTGTAGAGAAACAGAGAAGTATTCCCAAAAAACAGTGTTTTGTGGTTATTGAAAGTTTAGAGGGATTTTTTAAAAGGTAATTTTTCATTGGTTTGGTTTTATGGTGGCAGCATCTAATTTTTTTTGGATGCCATATGATCATTAAGTTCCTTTCTGGTCATGGGCAGCTTGCTATCCGGATATTCCTTTAGCCAATTTTCAAAATCTGCATTGATCTCTTTTGTCCATCGGGTATCTATCTGTCCTGCCGTGTATTTTTTTTCCCGTAACCTTTGAAATCCAAAAATATCTCGCAGGCCCACTATTTCAGAGGAAAGCACCAATTCCGAAGCCAAATGGGAAGGAATAAAAACGGTTCCGTGCTGGTTCGCCAAAACCACGTCACCGGGTAATACGATTGCCCTTCCAACGCGGATGGGCATATTGATACTGGTCAACATTTCCTCCTGCAAATAAGAAGGGTCGGCACCTTTGTGCCATCCATTGAATCCCTCAATATCCAAGAGACCGGCGACATCCCTTACGCCTCCGTCAAAAATTACCCCATTTTGGGAATTGGCATAGATGGCATTTCCTAAATTGGAACCGATCAAGGTGCCATCGATAATTCTTCCGTAGCCATCTGCCACATAAACGTCCCCGTGTACCAATTGCTGTATCGGCCATGAGTTGCTGCCACCGATCGTATCACGATTTTCTTTGGCTCCCTTTAATTTCACCAATTGCTGATAGTCCGGTCTAAGGGGCATGTATTGTGCCGTGACCACCCTACCGGTCATGGTACTTTCTGGATGGATTATTTCCCACTCACCTTCATATTGGTTGTTATATCCTTTTTGTCTCAAAAAGCCCCAAGCTTCCTCTATTTGAATTTTTTTCATTCTTTGCAGCAGGGCATCCGGAACTTTTGGCCTTCCGTCCGCAAAACGCTCACCGGTCCAGTTGGAGGTCAGTTCCTTAATATACTCTGGTGAGGCCGTTACTCCTTGCGATCTGGCATGAAAAAAACCAAGAAAACAACTTAGCACCACTACTATCCTCAAATTTCTCATTTCCGTTTTTTTTAATTTTCCCTTCAAAAGGGATGATCTTTACTAATTTTCCAACAAATTAAGTGAGATAGGAAACCCCCGCTAAAAACGGGAGTCCTCCTATCAAACCCAAACTAACTCAAACCAACTCAAAATCTTACTCCCAAATACAGGTGTGGTCATCCTGGAACACCCACCTTATTTAGAAGAATGTCATCACGTTTTAACTATAGGACCTGTCATGGGAACGAAGCTCATTCCATTCTTCCGTGGATTTAAAGAACGTTTTATCCGAAGGGTGCAAATGTGCCTTCACCACTTCTTCATCCAACTCTATCCCCAAACCTGGTGCGGTAAGCGGAACGGTGGCAAAACCTTTGTCGATCATCTTAAAACCACCGACCGTTTTTACCAGACTTTCCCACCAAGGCACATCCACTGAATGATGCTCCAGGGCCAAAAAGTTCTGGGTTGCGGCCGCACAATGTACATTGGCCATGAAAGAGACAGGTGTACCAGCTTGGTGCATGGCCATGGCAATACCATATTCCTCGGCATAATCGCCGATTCTTTTTGTTTCCAAAAGACCGCCTGACGATGCCAAGTCTGGGTGGATAATATCAACTGACCTGTTATGGATGAGAGGCCTAAAGTTCTCCAGGAAGTGGATATCCTCTCCCGTGGTTGTGGGCGTTTCAATGGCATCGGTTATGGTCCTCCATTGCTCATTGTACTGCCAGGGCACCATATCCTCGAACCAGGCCAATCTGTATTTGTCAAGTGCTTTTGCCAGACGTATCCCGTTATTGAGGTCAAAATGCCCATAATGATCGGTTGAAATCGGAATTTCATAACCTACCATGTTCCGAACATCCTCCACTACCCGTTGCAGTTCCTCAAGTCCTTTTTCGGTGATCTGTATCTGCGTAAAGGGGTGCATGGTGTTTGCATAGGACATAGGATTGCTCCGATCGCCCCATTGGGCCAAAACCCCTTTATCGTTTTCCCAGAACTTTCCATTTACCACGGTATCGGGCTTGCCCCTTAGCTCGCCAATGGAAACATCCATTTTCAGCCAAGTGTATCCCTGTTCGTTTACCCTGTAATCTATCAATCGTTTTTGCTCTTCAGGGGAGGATGCTTCGGGAGTATCGGCATAGAGTCTTACTTTGTCCCTATATCTTCCCCCAAGCAATTGCCAAGCGGGCACATTGTATGCCTTACCGCAAATATCCCAGAGCGCCATTTCAACCGCACAGACCCCTCCAGCTTGCCTGGCAGGTCCGCCGAATTGTTTTATGCTCTTGAATATCTTTTCGACATTGCAAGGGTTTTTCCCCAAGATCCGGCTTTTAAGAAAGAGTGCATAGCGTACGTCAGCTGCGTCCCTTACCTCGCCTAGACCATAAATACCTTGGTTGGTCTCTATCTTGATGATGGCCGTGCCGCCCATCACATTGGTTAGGGCATACCTCATATCGGTGATCTTGAGTTCCGAAGGTGCGGACATGCGGCTGACCTTGGAAGTGGTCTGTGCTATGGTGTCCTCTATTCCCAGCCCCATCATTCCGGTCATGGCAATACCGCCCAAGGCCGTTTTTTTCAGAAAGCTTCTTCTGTCATCGGCTGTTCTTGGGTTTTCCATTTCCGCTTGTCTTGCCAACCTAAGGTCTTTTTCTTCTTGCTTGTTCTTGGCTATGATCTGTTTTAATACTGATTTCATAATTTTATTTCTATGTAATGATCATGGTTATTAATTAATCTACATCCCACCAAACCTTTGTATCCAAGTTGTCGGGGCCCATTCTGGAAACCGCCTCTTGAAGGTTTTCCTGATTTACTGCTATTTCGTCAGGGGGATAGGTCAACCTATTTATGAAATCACCGGTGATATCCTGGGCCGGATAGGGGTTGGGTTCCAAATCTGGATAGCCAGACCTTCTGAAATTGGCGAACAGCTCCGGTCCGTTCAAAAAGGAAGCCACCCAATATTGTGTATTGATTTCCGCAACAGCATTGGCCATGTCCAATGGATTGGCCGCTATATAAGCATCAATATCCGTCCCGGCAATGGACACACTTTCTCCATAGGCAGCTACTTGCTCCATATGGCCGCGTATTCCATTCGCATAATATTCGGCCGCATCGCCCGATATCCAGCCATTGACAGCTGCCTCTGCCAACAATAATTGGGTCTGTGCATAGGTACAAAGGAACATGGGCGAGGATTGGGCCCCATACGTAAACCGATCCAGTTGGGTAAAGTCATAGAAACTGGCGAGTCCCTCATTGGCTACCACAGTGCCGATGGTACTGTTGTCATACCCCATGGGCATCCCTATCTGATCATCAGGGTCCTTCGAGGAGATTTCCACTATTTGGTCCGGTCCTGAAGCTGCACCCACATATCTGATTGCCAAAGAGGCCAATCTTGGATCATCGTTTACGTACAGGTAGTCCACAAATACGTCCGTCAAATAAAAGTTATTGGCTTCTGTTGCATTAAAGGTAAAACTGTATGGATTGGTGAAATTGGTGTCATGGCGAACCACAAAATTATCGTCATTTGACTCCATTACACCTCCATCAAAACCGCTTTGAACGGTCTGTTGTGCCAAGGTGGCATCTACATTGGAAAGTCGCATACCAATCCTGACCAGAAGGGAGTTGGCCAGTTTTCTCCACTGACCCAAATCTCCTGCGTACATGGCTTCCCCATTTTCAGCTG
Source organism: uncultured Sediminicola sp. (assembly GCA_963974715.1). Lineage (GTDB taxonomy): Bacteria > Bacteroidota > Bacteroidia > Flavobacteriales > Flavobacteriaceae > Sediminicola. The sequence goes on along the minus strand of CAXBDK010000006.1, from coordinate 47,959 downwards.
GGGCAGCGTCACTCAATGCATCCCTGGCTTCTGTCAATTCTATGATCAAATCTGGGTAGATCTGTTCTTGTGGGTCATAGTTTGGCAAAACTACCTGTTCCGATAGACCTTTACCTGCCTCAAAATAAGGTATTTCCCCATATTCATCCGTCAACACCATAAAAGCATAAGCTTCCAGAATACGGGCCATCTGCAATAAATTGGTACGTTCCGATGCTTCAGTGTTGAGCTGAAAAATAACGTCACCGGTATGTTTTATGACGTTTTCATAGTATGCATCCCACTGGTTACCGGTATTGTTCCGGTTATCCTGATTATAGTTGGCCCCGGCCACAAATCCCGAGTTCGGAGTCACTATCTGCTGTACAATGGCTTCATCATAGTAGATATTGGTGCCACTTGGAAAGGAGAGCCCGACTATTGCATTGTTCAACAAGAACACAGGGTCTATACTTTCGCTTGTTGGGTCTACGGTATTGGTATTGAGTTCATCAAAATTCTCTTCGCACCCCAATAGACCTATCAGGATTGCAAAAATTATGATTCCATTCCCTATATTTTTCATGATTTCTTATTTAGAATTTGACGTTTAGGTTAAACCCGAAACTTCTTGTGGTCGGTACCCCTGTGGATTCCAGTCCAGAAACGTTGTCCGAGCTGTAGGCAAAGGAGTCGGGATCAATATTGGGAACCCATTTTTTAAGTATCGCCACATTGTTTGCTATCAGGCTCAGGGTAACCCCTTGTACAAAGGAGTCCTCCGGAATGAACTGTTGGAAATCATAGCCCAAGGTAATCTGTCTCAATTTCCAGAACCCTGAATTGTACACAATGGGCTCTATCAATTGCTGTGAGCGCACCACTTCCCAGTAGGTCTGGGGTTGCGTTGCAACAGTGTTGGGTTCCCCTGCCTGGTTCACCCCTTCTCCGATAACCCCGGTATCCCTGCCGGGAAGGGTCATTTTATGGAGACCATGTCTAACGGCATTGAAGTTGGTTCCGGAAATCATCTTACCTCCCAATTTGAAGTCGATCAAAAAGGATAAGTTGAAATCCTTGTAACGCACGGTGTTTGTAATACCTCCGACCCATCTGGGCAGTGCACTGCCAAAGAATTTGATCTCATCAGACCTCAAAGGCCTTCCATCATTTGCAAATATTTGCCTTCCTTGGTCGTCGAACTTGTACCCGAAACCGGCCAATTGACCAATTTCCTCACCTACCACTTGGTAGAGATACCCGTTGAATATGTGGTTGCCTACCAAAATACTCTCTCCTTCCTCATCGCTAAGGAGGCTGATCACTTTGGTTTTATTGTAAGACGCATTGAAACTAAAATCCCATCTTAGGTCATCGTTCCGAATCGGTGTCAGGTTCAACAGCATTTCAATACCGTCGCTCCTACTTTCACCACTGTTGATCAACTGGCTTATAAATCCCGAAGAATTGGAAATCTGGGCTGGAATGATCTGATCCATCGTGGTCTTGCGGTATACGGCCACATCCAGTCCCACCCGGTTATCGAACATTCTTAAATCCACACCTATTTCTGTTTCCTTTACACGCATGGGGCGAAGATCAGGATTGGGAAGTATGGACGTATTGGCCCCGGCTACTGGATTGGGAGTCCCATCCGGTCCCGGGAAAAAGTTGGCATTGATGTCGTAGAAGAGCGCATCGGAATAAGGATTTACGTCCGTATCGCTGCCCACTTCGGCATAAGCGGCCCTTAGTTTTCCCAAAGTAAGCCATTCCGCACCATCACCGACCCAATTGGAAAATAGAACGCTACCGGAAACAGAAGGATACAGAATACTTCTATTCTCTTTGGCAAGTGTGGAGAACCAATCGTTACGGACCGTCCCACTTAAGAAATAGGTATCCTTGTATGATAGGTCAACAGCTCCGTACAAGGAGTTTATGCCTCTTTCGGACATGGCAAAGGTCGGGTTCTTCACCCTACCGTTTTGTACGGTGTACAAATCCCTGATCACAAAATCGGTGACATCGACCCGGTTTAGCTCTTGCCTCCTTCTCAATTGATTGCCCCCTATATTGAATCCCAGTCCAAGATCTTCTGATAGATCAAGGTCACCAGAGAGCAAAAAGTCCACATTGGTCTCCCTATATCTCCTAGCGGTTTGGGTGTAGGTACCATTGAAAAATGGTTCGGGAGCCGCTTGGCGGGAAGCTTGTCCCGTGGGAAATCCATTGAATTCCTGCGAACGGGACCAATAATCCTGCCCTACCCTGATCTGTCCGGTGAGCCACGAAAGAATTTTATATCGTGCCGCAACGTTTCCGAATATTCTATCCCTCCGTATCTCGTTGAACTGTTCGGAAAGTGTGAAGTAAGGATTTGTACGGTTTCTAAACCTACTGTACACAAACTCATTTCCATTGGCATCAAACTTTTTCTCTTCCAAGAGGTCCAAAGGCATGGAATTGGCCATATTGAAAAGGGCCACAGAAATGGTGTTGTCCTGTTCCCCCACATTGGGCGGGTTCACATTTTTCTCATAGGAATAGTTGATATGGGACTCAATACTGAGCCTGTCCGACAGGTCATAATTTGCACCAAGGTTTACGGTCTTCCTGTTGAATTCGTTATTGGGGGTTATGCCCTTACTCCCCAAATTGGAAAGGGAAAGGTTGAAACCTCCCTTTTCCGATCCGCTTGAAATGGATATGGAGTTGGTAATATCGGTTCCGTTCCTGTAGAATTTCTTTATCCTATCATAGACCGGAACATAGGGAACTTCCACACCGTCAAAAAGAACCTGTGTCATTCCGGGCTGAAAACGCTCCCCGAAAGACCATTGTCCCGATGTGGGGTTTGGGGATGTTGGCCTTACCCCAAATTCACCCTGTCCATATTCATACTGAAAATCTGTAAAATCCAAAGGAGTGTGGTCCGTAACGTTAAGGTTGTAGGTGACACCTATTCCCTGTTGACGTCCACGGGACTTCGTGGTGATCATGATAACACCATCTTTTGCCCTAGATCCATAAAGTGCGGCTCCAGTGGCACCCTTTAGAATGGTCATACTTTCTATATCATCCGGGTTGATACTGGAAAAACCATCACCCCCATCGGAAAAGACACCATCACTGTTGGTGCCCACTTCTGTACCTGTGCTGCCGGGGCTGGTTCCAAAACTTGTGTTGTCAATGGGAACACCGTTTACCACTATAAGAGGATTGTTGGTTCCAGAAATGGAGGATTGTCCACGTATCCTGACCTTTGATGATCCACCGGGCCCTGAGCTCAATGATGATATGTTGACTCCGGCCACCTTGCCCTGAAGAGTGTTCATAAAATTGGAGGACCTGTTCACATTGACCTCTTCGGCATCCACTTGGGCAATGGAATATCCCAATTTTTTTGTCTCTTGCTTGATTCCCAGGGCAGTTATCACTACTTCGTTCAAATTCTGGGTATCTTCCTGCAATACAATATCAAGGGTCGTTGCCCCGCCAACGGGGATTTCTTTTCTTGTAAACCCAATGGAACTGACCAACAAAACGGCATTTGAATTCTGGACCGTTATCTGGTAACTTCCGTCAAAGTTGGCGGCAACACCATTGGTCGTGCCTTTTTCTATCACGGAAGCCCCAGGTATCGGCACGCCATTGGAATCTGTGATCGTACCTGAAATTGCAGCTTGGAGGTCGTCATCAGGGAAAGGGGGGAGACCCGCTTTCATTGTAGCGCCATCGATTGCGTTCCTGGTCTTTAAAATAATTTGTTGTTTGTTAAAAAGATAAGTGATGTTGGTTCCCTGAAAGAGTTGGTCCAGTATTTCAGTGATCAATTTTTTGTCTACATTGATGGAGACCTTTCTGTGAGCATTTACCTTTTTGTTGTCATAAAAGAACTTGAATTCTGAAACGGACTCAATCTGTTCGAACACTTGCATAATTTCCACATTTTCCATTTCCAAACTGAGTTTGGTCTTTTGGGAGTAGGAATTAGCATATGCCGAAAAAAAGGAAACCGTCAAGAAAAGTGCAGTTAGTTTCACCGTCAGCGACAAGTTGTTTGTTAGACAAGGCAGAGTGCTCTTGATGTAATTTTTCATACCTTTGTAATGTTTTTAGTTAACTTAATTGTATTGAGTTAATAATCTCAATCGGGAAAATGTTGCTGCATTTCCCGATTTTTTTTTGTGCATTTATTTCATAGGCGTATCACTGGTTTTTGGTTATTTATTTTAAAATGGTTATTCGATCGTTTTCTATCACATAGTCAATTCTTGTTTCGGAAACGAAAGTGTTGAGCACTTCTTCAATGGTTTCCACATCAAAAGTGGCAGTGAACTCCCTATCCCCCAATTCTTTGTTCTTGTTCTGTATGGATACCCCATAATGCCTTTCAAGTTTTTTCTCTATATCCTTGAACTTCATACTCTTAAGAACGAGTTTTCCTTGCATCCAACTGGTATATAATTTGGTATCGACCTGTTTCACGCTTACTTTTTTATCGGTTCCCTCCCAAGAAGCCATATCTCCCGGGGTAAGCAATGTAGAATCGTCCCCATCATATTCCCCACCAGTTTCATAAAGTCTAACAGATCCTTCGATCAGTACCGTTTTCTGGTCTGTATCCTCGGGATAGGAAGTCACATTGAATTTGGTGCCCAGGACACGTATATCCAATGAACGTGAAGTGACAATGAAAGGACTGTTTTCATCTTTTTTAACATCAAAGAATGCTTCACCGATCAAGGTCACTTTTCTATTTTGTCCTTTGATGAATTTTACCGGATACTCTAGGGTAGAACCTGCATTAAGGTTGACGGTGGTTCCATCGGACAATACAATCTTGAATGTTTTTCCATTGGGGATATGTAGCTTATTATATACCTCAATATCATCTTCATCAATATTGCTTTGCGAATAGTCGACCACACCGTCCGCTTTATTGCCCAGCACATTGCCATCTTTTGTCACGATCGCTGTAGAACCTGATTGGGAGAGGATTCGGGTTTCACCATTTCCCAGTTCCAACCTAATGGCTGTTGGGTCAGGCGCTATCCCAAGCTGTTCTTCCATATAAAACGACCTATATAGAACGGATATCCCTACAATTCCGACAAAAACTGCCGCATAACGTAAAAACCCGGAATAAGAAATGCTGTTGTTCTTCTTCGGTTTACACTTTTGTAATGAAGATAGTATATCCCAAGCCTCTTTTGCGTCGAGATCATGGATTTTGGGCAATGGTATATGTTTACGATGTAATTCTTTAAGTCTCTGAAAGGTTAAAAAATTTGCATCATTCTCGGACAACCATTTTTTAAAGAGAACTGTCTCTTCTTTACTTAAATGACCATTTAACTTTTTAAGGATAATTACTGCTATCAAGTGAGTCGTTTTTTAATAAGTGGCAAACTGCCCCTACTTATAAGACCTAGCAATTAAGAAAACGGGTAGTGAATTTATGAATTATTTGAATATATTTTTATCGATATCGTATTTTATATCACATAAAATGAATATTTCTCAAAGTGAACCGTAAGATTTTAAACGTTTTTTTCAAATGGTATTTTACAGTGTTGACGGTAACACCCATGATTTCAGCAGCACCCTCATACTTTATCCCTTCTAAAACACAAAGTTCAAATACTTTCTTATTTTGTTCGGGCAATGCGTCAATTTCCTTGAATAAAGTTTGCGATATCTCCGAACGGATTAATTCGTTCTCGAATGACGGGACTTCCGGTGAGTAGTTGTTTATGGTAAAGGTCCTTTGATTTTTTTTGACTTTCTTTAAGCTCTCATTGCGAATGGAAGTACTAATATATTTCTTAATATCCCGAACAGGTTCATCGAATTCCTTTTGTAAAAGTTTAATGAAAATATTTTGTACAACATCTTTGGAATCGTCCAAGTCTTGGACATAACTAAAAGATAACAAACACCACTCCTGATAATGTTTCAAAAACATTTCTTCCAGAATTAAGGAGTCTACCTTTTTCATTATTTTGTGATAATTTTTAAAAATCGATTATAAAAAGAACTTTAAAAAATTGCCATCATTATTAAAGAATTGTATATTTAACACTTAATACACTTGCAATATATCAATTTGTTATTATTTTCACAATAAAATAATAAAATTAACATTGAAAAATATTTCGAACATCAACCGAAATCAGCAATTTATGGGGATAGGGAAATATAAAATATCCCAGTATATTTTATAATACTGAGCGGATTCGATGGGTTAAATCAAAATTTCCAAAGAGACAATTGCGTTTGACCCTTGGTTAGCCCGAACAAAACAATTTGTACGTATCAAATATTACGGATTATCAAATAATCCAAGACAGAATGCGCCAGTAGAATATGTAAACCATAATTCAAATTCTTTGGCTATTGTACCCCTTGAATTCTATATCAAAGTAATTTTTGAGATGGATAAATAATAGGTAAACCCTATACACGATATAAAAATGCAGCAAAAGGGAAATCAAAATTTATCGGATACACCAGCTTTAGAGTTATAAACGGGCAATAGTTCTGAAGATTTTAATGTAATATGGACATTTTAAAAAAATTCAATGATCAATGGAACAATCGATTATTACCAAAAAAAGTTACGTAGGTGGGACTTGGATTACCGGAAAAGGCAAGGAATTTTGGTCCCATAATCCAGCTACCGGAGAAAAAGGCGAAGTCTATAGGGAAGTTGATCCACAACAAGTTGGTATAGCAGTAAAAAAGGCGGCTGATGCATTTGATGTAGTCAAGAAAAAGAGCATGAAAAATAGGGCCGATCTATTGGATACCATAGCCAAGGAACTTGAGGACTTGGGAGATGAACTTATTAACGTCTGCAATACGGAAACGGGTCTTGGAGAAGCTCGTCTTAAGGGGGAAAGGGCAAGAACCTGTGGGCAATTGCGCGCTTTTGCTACCCTAGTAAGACAAGGACATTGGCAAAATGCAAGAATCGATACGGCCATTCCCGATCGCCAACCTCTTCCCAAACCTGACATTAGAAGAATTTTTAGGCCTTTGGGCAGCATTGCCGTCTTCTCCGCTTCAAATTTCCCTTTGGCCTTTTCAACCTTGGGAGGTGATACCGCGTCGGCCATAGCATCGGGAAACAGCGTTGTGGTCAAGGCACATCCCAGTCATCCTGGCACGTCGCAGCTATGTGCGGAGGCAATGGAAAAAGCTATATTGAAGAACGACTATCCTCCGGAAATGTTTTCTATGCTACAGGGATTTTCCCCTGAAGTAAGTCAAACTTTGGTACTACACCCACAAATAAAAGCGGTAGGGTTTACCGGTAGCACCCATGTTGGCAAGATCTTATTTGACTTAGGTGCGTCTAGACCCAACCCGATCCCGGTGTTTGCAGAGATGGGCAGCACAAATCCCTTAGTAATATTACCCAAGGCAATAGCGAATCGCGGAGGTGAAATTGCCCAGGGTTTGGCAAATTCCATCACTCTTGGTACTGGTCAATTTTGCACCAAACCGGGCTTAATAATGTTGTTAAAGGATGAAAATAGTCCCAAATTTGTAGATCAATTGAACAATGCCCTGGCATCTATTGAAATTGGATATTTTTTAAACCCCAGAATCCAAAGCAATTTTCATAAAGATATCGAGAAAACCAATGTTGTTACCGGTAATCAAATAGACTCAAAAGGTAGTAAAGGAGGTAAACTTTTTGAAATCGATGCCGAACATTTTTTAGAGTTCCCCAGTTTGGAAGAGGAAATTTTTGGTCCTGCCGCTATTTTAATCAACTGCCAAAGTATAGATCAATTGAGCAAGGTAGTGGAAAATCTTAGCGGTCATTTGACCGGAACAATTTTTGCTGATGGTGATGCGCAACTTCCCACTGTAATTGATTCATTAGAAGGCAAAGTTGGAAGAATAATTTTCAATGGATTTCCCACTGGAGTTGAAGTATGCCCCTCCATGCACCACGGGGGGCCTTTTCCATCCTCTACCTTTGAGTCGACCACTTCCGTTGGAACCGCTGCCATAGAAAGATTCAGTACTGTAAAATGCTATCAAAACATCCCTCAAGAATTTTTACCTGAAGCCTTACAAAATAAAAATCCCGATCGTGTTTTACGAATGGTCAATGGAGTTTTTACAACCGATGATATTCAGACCGCCAAATAACACCTATGAACAATAATGAAATAATTCCCGAATTGGCCCAAGAGGGAATATGGATCGGAAGATGCCATATACCTGAGAAAATTGCGTATCACAATGTGAAAGGCCCACATGTGGTATGGGTACATCGAGGAATGGTGTATGATGTATCATTTTATTTTAAATCTACTGGCGAACTCATTAATACTCCTAACTATAGGGAGCGATTACAAGTTGACGATACCTTGATAAAAGCAGTTGGACCGTTGGCAGCTATTTTAGAAAACTCTTTGTACTATCAAAAAGATTCTAGTAGACCATTTTTTTTGGCTCCCAATGATGTACAGGCTGTTAAAGCGTGTGGTGTTACTTTTATTAAAAGTCTTTTGGAAAGGGTTATTGAAGAAAAGGCAAAAGGAGAACCAAAATTGGCACTTCAACTAAGGGACGAAATAACCGCTATAATTGGGGAACGTCTAAATCTCGTTAAACCTGGTTCTCCACAAGCGGTCAAATTAAAAAACGAATTAATTAAACGAGGCATTTGGTCTCAATATCTGGAGGTTGGTATTGGACCTGATGCCGAGGTTTTTACCAAGAGCCAACCTTTCTCCTCCGTAGGCTTCGGCGCGGAAGTCGGCGTACTTGGCAGCTCCAAGTGGAATAATCCCGAGCCTGAAATTGTATTGGCAGTCAATAGCACCGGTCAGATCGTTGGGGCTACTTTAGGCAATGATGTAAATCTGCGGGATTACGAGGGAAGAAGTGCTTTACTGCTAGGTGAAGCAAAAGATCAAAATGGCTCATGTGCCGTGGGCCCTTTATTTCGAATGTTTGATGAAACCTTCTCGTTAGAGGATGTAAAGACGGCCAAAGTATCCTTGACCATTGAGGGGACTGATGGGTTTTTGCTAAAAGATTCAAGTGATATGGGAGAGATCAGTCGGACTCCAGATGATTTGGTGAAACAGGTCATTAGTAGCAATCATCAGTATCCCGATGGGTTCATTCTATTTTGTGGTACCATGTTCGCCCCTACTTTAGATCGTGGCGAAAAAGGGATGGGCTTTAGTCATAAGCTAAATGACAAGGTTATTATAGAATCCCCCAAACTTGGTAAATTGGTGAATTGGATAAATTCGGCGGATAAAATTCCTAAATGGGAATTCGGAATCAATGCTTTCGTGGATTACACGTTAAATAGATCTATCAAAAAGTAGTAGAAAAAACTTTTGTCTAATGTGCGTGGGATATTCTTATCATCTATTGATCAATTTAAAGGGAGTCCACATGTAATCAATGCACGAGCATATACCTGTGTGCCCACGTATAAAAATTTCGAACCGGTTCATGGAAGATTTGGGGCTTTTTCGGAACTTATCAGAATAGAGGAATTATATATTCTAGCCCCTATCATTCTCTCCTATTTAGGTGTAAGCCCCTTCGACGATTATTTTTAAAAAACAGTTTTTGGTTTCGATTTTCTCTCGGTCTTCCAGTAACTATAGTGGTTCGATTCAGTCCCGTTGTGCGAGTGAAACATACCTATTTTTACAATATTTTATACAAGATCTGAAGCCTTTTAGCGGTCTTTAGGATTGAAGATGATACTTGCACTATCTGTGCCCAAATCATCTAAAACAACCGTTTGGACAACCAACAAGTAAATATTAAAATCAAGGTAAATTCTTACTCTAGACTAGGTCCAACCTAACATATTATTTCAGGATCTTTTACTTGTCAATCCAGACTTCCCCGCTGCTGTAGGGTATTTAACTTGGAATCAAGGTCCGCTATAAACGACTCCTTCGTGGTAATTCCATTGGGTTCCTGTTCCCAGGCAGCAAGGAAATAATAGTCTACCTGCCCATCGGTTTTCTTGAACAGGATAAGGTGGTCGTGCGGGCCTTCCACTATACCCGCTACCTCTCCGGTCTTATAGAAAATGGCCATCCCAAGTTTATCTTGGTCGTTTACCAAGGTCTGGGTTCCATAGGTGGCGATATACCCCCATTGGGAATTTTCACTTTTTTTCTGAAGTAGTTCCATATCCTCAAATTTTACCATTCCCGTGGCAAGCCCTTCAATGGGGTCGGAGGGATCCAATGTCACCTCGGTAAACCGGTCTTGGGAATAAATGGACAATGATGCCCGAAGATCTATTGTTTCGGTCCCGGTCTTCCAACCTGTATATTCAATTTCAACAAGGGAAACGTCCTCGCCATTTGAAACCGTGGCATGGGTTTTCTCCACGGTACGGAAATGGGCCACGCTGTCGTTGATAAACCTGCCAAAACCTCCGAGCCCAAGGGATTTTCCTGCTTTTAGGATATCCTGTCCCCATGGGGCAGGGTCATGATAGGAGGGCAGTCCCGCTTTCCCCACCTCATGCAGTACCATGGTATCGGTCTTTTTTCCAAAAATATCTATGGCATTCCGCCAATCCAGGTATAGTCTGTACCCTATCCGTGCATTTTCCCAGCCCGGACCTTCGTACCGTATATAGTCGGAATGATCTGTATGCTGCTCGGGCAGGGTGACCTCGGCAACATTCTTAAAGGTGCCTCCCTTATGTTCCCTTCCCTCCCATGCCCCTCCTTCCTTTATGGATAATTCGGCATAGGTGCCTGTCTTTGAGGCGGTGGTTGTCGGTTCAACTTCGGCCGACTTAGGTTCTTGTTTTTTTTCCTTGCAGCCCGATAGCAGGTTCACCGAAAAGGCCGCTATTAAAATGAATGGATATAGTTTCATCTGTTCTGTTCTATGGTTCCTATTTATAGTTTTCGATACTTCATTTAAGGTCCAGATCACGTACTTTGCCATCGTTTCTCATAGTGAGGGGATGCCAAAAAAGACCCTTTAAGCGGACTGAAAGTTAACATCCTATATCGGAGGTTCCCCAAATGGTTTCCTACCATTCAGCCGTATTCTTAAAGAAGTTTTTCCGTTTGTCACGTAAAAGGCAAGCTGACAAAATTATAGAACCATAAATTTTTAAATCCTATTGGCTCTGTCAATAAAATAGTGAATGGGTTTCTTGAGTATCATATAACCTCCGTTTTACCAGGCATTGGAATTTGATAATTACCATCTTTACCAGGCGTATCTGGCATTGAAGCATCCCATGTAAATTCTTTTGGCAGTAAACTTACCTTGGAAGTAAGTGCTTGTTCCAAAGTTATAATCTGACCGGAATGGATTGCCATCCTGCCCATAATCGTTGTCAATGTTGATTTAATGCCATAATCTAATTGGTTAATTGGCTTATCCGTTAAAATAGAATTGATAAAATGGGCTTGGCATTTTTCGGATGATCCCAGAATCTCTTCCCTATCCCTGAACCTCCATAAAAGTTCCCCGGCGGAATTGAAGATTTGCGATTTGTCATCGGCATATCCCTTGGTGCCCTGTACTTGAAATCCTGTTTTGTTCCAGGTATTGTCTATGTTCCTACACTGGACATGCATTTTTATTTTATTATTATATTCAAATTCTGCATAGTGATGGTCATATGTATTCCCTTGATCTGGACCACTGTACACTTGACGCCCTCCGGAACCGCTTGCCTTCACCGGGTAATCGTTCATGAACCAGTTCATCAAGTCTATTTGATGAATAGCCTGGCCTGCTAACTGTCCGCCCCATAACCAGGTAAAATAACGCCAGTTTCTGATCTGATAATTCATTTCAGTTTGATTTGCTGAGCGTGGAAAAATTTTCGGGGCACCCACATTATAGTATACATTCAGGGAGACAATATCACCTATTATACCATTATCCAATTGTTCCTTCATTTGCTGGTAGCCAGATTCGTAACGAAGTTGCAATCCTACTCCCAAACTAATATTTTTTTGTTTGGCCAAATCTTGGACTTCTACTATTTTGTTGTATCCTGGAATATCAACAAACAGGGGTTTTTCAATAAAAACATGTTTGTCCGCTTTCACACAAGCTTCCAAGTGAATGGGACGAAAAGGTGGAGGTGTGGCCAATAAGACCACATCGCATTTCTCTATAACCTTTTGATAGGCATCGAATCCAATAAATTTTTGGTCATCGGGTACTGCCACTTGATCTGTAAATTCCGATTTGAGCTGTGTATAGGCTTGGCTCAAGCGGTCTTCAAAAGTTTCCCCCATGGCGACCAGCTTAACTGCAGGAGATGTTTTTAGCGCTTCAAAGGCAGCACCGGTTCCCCTGCCGCCACAACCTACAAGTCCTATTTTTATTTCTTTTGGTACATAGGATGCGGTACTTGCAAAAGCCGTAAGGGGAAAGCTGGACAATAGTGTCCCACCCGCTGCGGCCATACTTGTCTTCACAAAATTTCTTCTACCCGACTTTGTCTTATCATAGCTCATATTCAAAATATTTTTGGTACTTATTTAAATCACTGTTTTCTATACCAGAACAAAACACGTTGCATTGTAATCCCAACATATCCTATATGAAATTATCATAGAGGTAGACCACGCTATAAACTGACATAGCGAGGAGCAACAAAATACCCAAAATACCCAAGCTATTGGTAACTGTAGTATTTTTAAGGCCTTTTGCTATATTTTTTCCATTCGCAAAAACTAAAATAATGACTGCCGTAAGTGGGACGATCATAATCGTCAGCCCTTGTGCAAAGATGATCAGTTCAAGTGGCAATGCCCCGAAAATAAGTGCGATAATGGCCCCAATTAGCACAACTGCAATGATCATAAGTCGAACCTTGGGATTTCCAAGGTTGCTATCAGATAAAAAAGTATCGGCCAATATGACCCCGCCAATAGTAGCGTTGCCGATCATAGAGGAGAACGAGGCCGCAAAAAGACCTACCATAAATACGCTAGATGTAAAAGGACCGAACAGTGGCTCCATTGCCTTTCCCAAGTCTGACGCGCTCCGCACTTCGATCTGGGAGGCGTGCAGTACCGATGCAGCACATAGCATTACAAGGGTGGACAAAAGGCCCAGTGTAACGATTCCCGTTGCGCTTTCACGAATATAATTACCTACTTCTGCTGTATTTCCTCCTTTTTCACGGACCAAATAAGATTGATAAAATGCGCCCACTATGGAAAAACTGGAGGCGGTGAGTGTAATTATCAAATATTCCGAACCGTCGGGAACGGACGGTACAAGTCCTTTAACCATACTTAAAATATCTGGCGATGCCATAAACAGGGTAAGCAGAAAGGATACTAGCATTAAAATTACCAAACCTATCATCAGCTTTTCCAATATTTTATAAAAGGACTTAAAGAAAAGAAGGAATATGGCTGCGAGCGAAAAGAAGGATATCCATAGCACCAGTGGAGAGTTAAACAGTTGTGAGAACGCAATGCTGGCCCCTATGGTATTACCTGCCTGAAAGGAAGCTGTGGTGAGGAATATTCCCAGTCCCACTAATATGGCCAGTGGCTTTCCCATTTCTCTTTTTATGCGCTCTATAAAGGAAACATTGCTATAAAGCCCAATTCTTGTAGCCATATTGGTAAAAGCGGTCATAAAGACCATTGCAAGGGGCAATACCCATAATAAGGAATATCCATAACTGGCACCCAGTTTGGTGTTAATGGTCAAGCTCCCCGGTCCAAAAACCAAGGCCGCTGTAATTATCCCTGGTCCCAATGTTTTAAAAAAGGAGATTTTTTCAGATTTCTGACCTATAATGCGCCCTTGTAAATTTGACTCCTTTATCTTCATCTTATTATACTGGTTAGTGTAAATATAAATTTTTTAAAAGATTTTAATTTATAAGACCTAAAAATTAAAGTTATTAACAGAAAAATGTTATGAATTCCCTTTCTTTACTTTTAATATCTTTTTAAATTGTTGAACATGCTTACGTTTTCTCAAATGTTTACTCAATCGTGTGCTTGTCAAATGGGGCATTGTTCCATTGCTGATAGAAATCCTTTGAACTCATTACCATAAAGGCCTTGATATCCTCCCGCCCTTTTAGAAATTTGGCGGACTTATCGATTCCCATCACGCTCAAGGCAGACGCCATAGCATCGGCAGTGGCACCGTCTTCCGCTATAACGGTAACCTGTATGCCATTGTCCAAAGCCCAGCCGGTTTTTGGGTCGACAATATGCGAATATCTTTTGCCGTCCAGTTCAACATATTTATACAAATCTCCCGAAGTAGCCACAGCTTGGTTGCATAGCCGAATTTTCTGGACCACTTCCTTTTTGTCCTTATCAAAATACGTAAATGCAAGGGTCCAATATTTACTATTTTCGGGCGCTTCGCTTACACTAATATCGCCTCCCATATCTATCAGTGCCGATTTTATATTTTGTGAACTCAATACTTTTAAAGCTTCGTCCGCAGCATATCCCTTGCCTATCCCTCCCAAATCAAGGTCCATTTCCCGTTGCCTGAGATAGATTGTATTTTTTCTAGGGAGGGAAATATGTTCATAGCCAACCTTTTCCAGCGCTGAGGCAATGGCATCTGGGGGCGGAAAGACTTTGGTACGTCTCGAACTCCGCCAAAGGTCAATTAAAGGACCGGCACTTACATCAAAATATCCCTCCGTGCTTTCTGAGATGTACAGGGAGGTTTTGAGAATATTAAACATATCATCGCTGACCCTGATATTTTCAAGTGGTTTTTGGCAAATTTTATTAAGCTCGCTCCCTTCTAAATAATCACTTAGCTTTTGGTTTAGATCATCGATGCGTTCAAATACCAATTTTGAAGCGCTGTCCGCCTTTTCCTTTGTCACCGCATAGAGTACCAAGCGTATCTGCGTGCCCATTTGGCGATGATGGTATTCATATCTTTCTTGAGCATGCAAGGTGACCAAGAAAAGACAAAGGGACATAACAAGTCCAAAAGGCTTATGTAGTTTCACAATCTAGTCTTTTTATGGTTCGCTATTATTTTTCATTCCCTTATTTGTCGTGGTAAAGCAGATTAAAGTGGACCATTATAACATCCCCCACCACAATGGAACCGAACATGGCCGTTGGAGGAACAATGTTGAAATCTTGTAGCAATATTGTGCAGCTCCCCTCCAATAGTATGGATTCCCGCCCTTTTTTAATCTTTGAAGTGATGCTGATTTTTTTAGTGGTTCCCGCAATAGAAATTTCACCAGGGAGTGTGCATATATTTATTTCAGGCTGCTGAACCGAACCTTGCACCGATTCAAAGGTAATCATGGGATGCTCTTTAATTTTTAAAGCCTCCCTGGCCTTGCTGTCCATAATAGCACTACGTTCGCTTTGGAGGTCGGCTACCTGTGCCTCAAAGAAAATCGATTTTGGGATACCATTTTCCCACTTAAGGTAGCCTTTCATTTTATCGAGTTCCATGGTCCAGTCGTGCACGGTCGATGTCCCTTGGACGGTCAGGACACTCCCCTCCGATAAAACATAGTTTTGTTGTGATGACCCAGAATGACAGGCTAGAAAAATAAATAAAAAAGATATTAAAAGGGTACTATATTTCATCGTGTCGCTTTAGTATATCATGGTAAGGTTTAAATCAGTTCCGTTGTCGGGCTATTCGTCCAGTACTGTTTGCCAGAATCGTTCTTGTTGTTCGGATGTTGGTTGTTCATTGGGGCTCACTAGACGAAATCCAACAAAATTGGAATCTGTAAACCACCAAAAACTTTTGGGAACCTGTGGGTCACTTTTTTGCAAAGCGAGGCTGGAAGGCATTCTGGCGGCCGAACGCAGTTGCTCGGGATCATCGTCCCAAGAGCCTCCCCTTATTGTCCGGGGGTGGATCTGCGTGGGCACTACCCAGGGATTTTCGATACCTGTAGTTTCATATGCTTTTTCCGAATATCCGTCCAAGGTCCACTCCGCTACATTGCCGAGCATATCGTAAAGTCCCCAAGAGTTCGGAATTTTAGATCCCACGGGGGCATAATGGTTGTTGGAATTTCCATAAAAAACAGCATAATCACCAAGTTTTCCAATGTCGTTCCCAAAATAAAAAAGCCCTTCACTTCCTGCCCGTGCAGCATATTCCCATTCCGCCTCTGTGGGCAAGCGATAAAAGCGACCTGTGACCTTGCTGAGCCACTTACAGAATACCAGTGCTGAATAGGCCGACATACTTACTGCAGGAAAACCGTCCGTTCCCATTCCAAATGAAGGATCTTCATAGGGAGGGCTGGGTCTTGTTATTGCATCGATTTCACTGCGTTTTTCCCTGTCTATATTCTGAAAAAGATTTTTATTCTCCTTGAAAAAAAGTTCAAAAAGGTCCCATGTCACTTCGTACGTTCCCATCCAGAAACTATCGATCTCTACCTGGCGCCGGGGGCCCTCATCTTCTTTTCGCCCCAGTTCCGAACTTGGGCTACCCATGAAAAATCTACCGGCAGGAACCAATACCATTTTAAACTTTACGTCCGTAAAGGGCACCGTATCCACATAAATTTCATTTTCCGCTACGGAAGGGGATGGTTCGGTAGTCCTTTTGATACTGGCACTGGGGGTTTTGCAAGAAATAACGACAAAGAAAATCAAAGCGCAGAAAATAGTGCTAGCATAATTTTGAAAGGAAATTTTCATTTTCTAATAATTAAGATTTCGTAAGATACTAAATAGCATAAAATCTGAACAACACTTAAAATACAATCTAATGGCCTTCCATACCCTTCTAAAGCAAATGAGGCCTTAAGGCACAGCATTGTCACAAAGCTCCAATTTGCCCAATCCTTCATCCCTTTAAAAATACTGTCAATGAATGTACATTACAAATGTATTCAATTTCTTTAAAAAAAAGGTTTAATAAACAAAAAAGATATTTTATCTTTCGTAACCTTAAAAATAATATTACATTTGATTTTTATTTAATGTTTTTATGATTTTTTTTAAATTCTAACCATTATTTGAAAGCATGATAAAAAATCACTTGGATACAACTTCCAGCAATACCGCCAGGGAAATTTTCGGACAACCTGACTTATGGATGCGAACTTATGATCTAATAGCTGCGCAAAAAGAAGAGCTTAATGCGTTTATGGACCTGACAATGACGTTTCCCGATTTACATATAATACTTATTGGGGCAGGGACTTCATCTTACATTGGGGAAGTTCTGCAGAGGTATATCCAGCGTGCAATGGAAAGGACTACGGAAGCGGTGGCATCAACCGATTTTATATCGCATCCACTCGACTATCTCTACAATGAAGATAACCCCATATTAATGGTTTCATTTGCACGTTCAGGGGACAGTCCGGAGAGTGTGGCAGCAATAGAGCTTGCGAACGACCATTGTAAGAATTTGTTCCATCTTATAATTACCTGTAACCCACATGGTAAACTTACCAAAAATATGGACCCAAAGAATTCGTACGTTCTTTTGATGCCACCGGAGGCGAACGATAAGGGGCTTGCAATGACCGGGTCCTTTACTTCCATGTTGCTAGCGGGATTACTTGTTGCAGATTTAAAACATTTCGCGAAAAACAGTGGATATGTTAAGGTTTTGGCCGAATATGGGAACAATATCCTCGAAAATTATGGGGAAAAGTTAAAAAAGGTTGCTTCACTGGGGTTTCAGCGTGTTGTTTTCTTGGGTTCAGGTCCGCTAAAGGCGATTGCCAGGGAATCGCAATTAAAGGTACAGGAACTGTCCGATGGGCAGGTGATATGTAAATACGATTCCTTTCTGGGACTTCGGCATGGTCCAAAGGCCGTAATCAATAACTCAACCTTGGTTGTATACCTTTTCTCCAATGATACTTTTGTCAACCAATATGAATATGACCTGGTGAAATCCATCAACAAGCAAAAGGAGAAGCTATATGAAATAGGAATCGGCGAGTGCATCGTTGGAAAATCCCAAATTAATTTAGATCTGGCTATTGAAGTAGCGGCAACCAACAATATTCCCGAAGAATTTTTTGCCGTTTGCGCAATCCTACCGGGACAATTATTAGGGCTTTATAAATCTTTGGATATTGGACTGTCGCCCGATTCCCCTTCCACAAACCAAGCCATCAACCGCGTGGTCAAAGGTGTTAACATATATAAGCGACCGTAAAAAAATCCATAATGGTTCTCTGTATATGTCCCAATCCCGCCATCGATAAATTTATATATACCGATAACTTCGGGTTAGGAAAAGTAAATAGGGCACATCGTGAAGTTTCATTTCCAGGAGGAAAAGGGATACATGTGGCATTGGGTTTGAAAGAATTGGGAGAGGAAGTTATCTTATTGGGATTCTGGGGCGGAACCACTGGGAAATGGATCAAAAAGGAATGTGAGGATATGGGCATACCCTGTTACGGACCTGAATTGGAGCAAGCTAGCAGAACATGTATCACTATAAGATCCAATAATGGATCCAACAACACCGAGATACTGGAATTAGGTCCCCTAATTGGACAAATGGAGTATAACCTTTTTTGGGATACCTACATCCACTTATTGCAAAATGCAGAATCCGTATGCATGAGCGGTTCATGGCCTCTTAATTCCATGAAAGCAAATTATGGCCCCTTTATAAAAAAAGCTGGGGCAATGGATATAAAATCTTTTGTAGACTGCTCAGGCTGGCTTTTGGAAAAGGCGTTAAAGGAAAAGCCTTACGGCATCCATGTGAACCAACATGAAGTGCAAGGGCTTTTCAAATCAAGTGACATAGAGGAGAATTGTCTTAAATTAGAGAGGTCATGCACAGTTGCAGCCATTACATACGGGGAGAAGGGCCTTTATCTCTTTAAAGAAAACCGTCTGATCCATTCTTTGAGTAAAGTGAAGGCCCCACTTAGTACAGTAGGTTGTGGAGATAGTCTTATGGCAGGATGGGTTGCGGCTCACAAAAGGGGCTATGATCTTCTGGATACCGCAAAATTAGCAGCCTCTGCAGGAGCAGCCAATTGTATGAGGGAAGAACTTGGCATGTTCCATAAAAAGGATGTGGAATTGTTCTTCCGCACATGTAGCACACAGGAATGGATACTGAAAAATAAACCTTATTAAAATGACCAAAAAATTTGATGTCATAGTGATTGGAGAGCTCAATGTGGATTTGATATTCAATCGAATAAATGGATTTCCTGAAATGGGAAAGGAAATATTGGCAGATGGGATGACCCTGGCACTGGGTAGTTCTTCCGCCATATGTGCAAGTAATATGAGTTCCCTTGGTTTAAAAGTTGCTTTTTTGGGCAAACTCGGAAAGGATATCTTCGGTCAGTTTATCATAAGGGAATTAAATAAAAAAGGTGTTGATACTTCCCTGGTCATTATAGATGAAAATCTTCCTACAGGTGCCACTATGGCGCTTAGTTATGATGAAGAAAGGGCCATGGTAACACATCAAGGGGCCATGTCCCACTTGGGAATAAATGATGTGGATATGAACTTGCTCGGCTTAGCCCAACATGTGCATTTCTCTTCCTATTTTCTTCAACCTGGTTTTCATGGCTCCTTGCACGGACTTTTTGAAAATGCAAAAGCCCTTGGGCTTACCACTTCTTTGGATATACAGTGGGACCCTAGTGATAAGTGGGACTTAAATTTAGATATTATCCTGCCTTTTGTAGATATATTTTTCCCCAATGAAATAGAACTTCAAAAACTGACAGGGAAAAAAAATTTGGAAGAGGCCTTGGAATCTGTCAGGGGAAAAAGCGGGTATACGTTGGTCAAACGTGGAAACAAAGGATCCCTTATGTGTTACGGTGAAAAAAAAATATCGGCTGGACCTTTTCTGAACAAAGAGGTGGTGGATGCTATCGGAGCGGGCGATAGTTTTAATGCAGGATACCTATATAAATTTCTACAGGGCAGCCCACCTGAAGAATGCCAAATTTTCGGAAACCTTACGGGAGCGGTTTCCACAACGGAGACAGGGGGAACCGAAGCCTTTAAGAATTTTGACCACGTGATGAGGATTGCCTCGGAAAAATTTAATTATTCAGAATAAAAAATGAAATTACAGGATAAATTCATGCAATTAAGGACACGTCGCCAAGCCGTCTTGGCAACCAATTTTTATAATTTCGAAACTTTAGAAGGGATATTAAGGGCGGCAAAGGAAAGGAATCAGCCCATTATTTTACAACTTACCAAAAGTTCCATAGACTATATGGGACTTCCCGTTGCCTTCAATTTGGCAAAGACCATGTTGGCCCACCATGAAGTGGAAGGATGGATTCATTTAGATCATGGGGATTCCTATGAACTTGCCGCCAAGTGCCTTGATATCGGATTCGACTCTGTAATGATCGACGCCAGCGAAAGGCCTTTCAAGGAAAATATTGCCATCAGCTCAAAAGTGGTGAAGTTGGCGGAGGCCTATGGTGCCAATGTGGAAGCTGAACTTGGTTATATAGCCAAATTGGGCCAGAATAAAAATGGAACAGGCTTTACAGAACCAAGGGAAGCAAAGTATTTTGTGGATGCTACGGGCGTAAATGCGCTTGCCATTGCCATTGGAACGGCACATGGATTTTACGATAAGGAACCAAAACTAGATCTTGAAAGGTTGGAACAAATTGCAGAGGCTACCGATGCCTTCCTGGTGCTGCATGGTGGTTCGGGAGTGCCCGCAGAAACCTTGAGAAAAGCTGTGGACCGGGGAATCTGTAAGATCAATCTTGCTACGGAAATTAAAAATATATTTATGGGGACGTTAAAAGAAAAACTGGCCTCTAACGAAGAAATCGATTTAAGGAAGGTTTTCCCAAACGCTACAGATCAGGTAATAGATCTTGTAGGCAGTAAACTCGAAATCGTTAAAAACACACAGTAATATGAAAAAAAGGTGTTGAAATGAGATCAAAATTAGGCCAACCCATAAAATAAGTAGAACCATTCATATGGATGTAATTTCCCTGACCAAAGAACTAATCGGCTTTAAAACTATAAATCCTCCGGGTGAAGAAGAAAAAATCGCCAAATATATAGGATCCATTCTTTCCGAGAAAGGTTTCAATGTAGATTATCCAATTTATTCCGAGGGAAGATCAAATATGATCGCCACAAAAGGATTATCGGCCAAAAGGCCTCCCATTGTTTTAACGGGCCATCTGGATGTAGTTCCGTTAGGTGCCACCACATGGACCATAGATCCTTTTGAAGGGGTGATAAAAAATGGGAAACTGTACGGACGCGGATCTTCGGATATGAAAGCGGGTTTGGCCACAATGACTATAGCGGCCATAGAATCCTTTGAAGAAATGGCTCCGGATGGAGGGGTGAAACTTATATTCACTTCCAATGAGGAACTGGGCTGCCAGGGGGCCCAACATCTATGCCATAGCGGCTATGATATTGGAAAGGCCACCGCTCTGATCGTAGGAGAGCCAACATCCAATATTCCATTCATAGGCCACAAAGGTGGATTGTACCTAAAAGCTGAGACCAAGGGCGTAACGGCGCACTCCTCGATGCCACAATTGGGAATCAATGCCATTTACAAGGCTGCCAGGGCCATTGGCAAAATAGAAGCACTGGAGTTTGGTGTCGAAAAAGATACATTATTGGGAAACCCTACTGTAAATGTGGGCAAAATCAATGGTGGTCTCAACCTAAATTCCGTTCCAGACCATACAGAGTTTACAATCGATGTGCGTTCGACTACCAAACTTGAAAATAGGGTAGCTCTGGAGATGCTGGAGAAGACATTGGGAGAGGAAGTAACATTGACGAAAATGGTAGATTTGAATGCAATCGCCACCTCCGCAGAAAATCCCTTTGTTCAATTAGCATATAAAATTTGTGCGTTCGATCCCACACAGAAGGATGTAAAAAAATCCGCACCCTTCCTGACGGACGCTTCCGTTCTCACACCATGGTTGAACAATGTTCCAACCATTATCCTTGGCCCTGGCGAACCATCCATGGCGCACCAAACGGACGAATACTGCTCAGTGGACAAGATCGTGGAAGCCGTAGGACTATATAAAAGAATAATATTAGAAAACAGTTTGATAAAATGAAGCAATTCCCTACTTATTTTACGGATGAGGAACAATTGGAGGAGGCCCTTTCCAGACCTTCAACGGCACTAGTGGAAATGATGCGTGAGCTGGATGGGGATTTCATATTGCTTGGCGTTGCGGGAAAGATGGGTGTGTCCATGGCATATATGGCAAAACGCGCATGTGTAGTGGCCGGTGTGAATAAACGTATTATTGGTGTCTCCCGGTTCAGCGACCATCAACAACGCGTGTTCTTGGAAAAAAGAGGGATTGAAATTTTTCAGGGAGATCTTTTGGATACAATTTTTATACACAGTTTGCCCGATGTCAAAAATGTGATCTATTTGGCAGGTATGAAATTTGGAACGGACGGCAACGAATCTTTTACCTGGGCCATGAACGCTTTTTTGCCCGGAATGGTTACCGAGAAGTTTAAAAAATCAAGAATTGTGGCTTTCTCCACAGGATGTGTCTATCCCCTAATCGGTATTGGTTCGGGAGGTTCACTGGAAGAAGATAACCCGCAACCTATTGGAGAATATGCGCAATCTTGTTTGGGCAGGGAGCGTATGTTTGAGTATGGCAGTAAAAAATACAAGACACCCGTTATCCTGATCAGGTTGAATTATGCAGTAGAAATGCGCTACGGTGTCTTGGTGGATATTGCCCAAAAGGTACTAAAGGAAGAGACCATAGATATAACAATGGGACATGCCAACGTCATTTGGCAAGGGGACGCCAATGATATGATATTGAGAAGTATCCAATACTGCGCATCACCAGCCCAAAAACTTAATATAAGTGGAGCCGAAATAATTTCGGTAGTTAAAATTGCGCAGCAATTTGGTGAACTGATGGGAAAAGAAGTTCGTTTTTCGGGCAAAGAAGCGGATTCGGCATTATTGGTGAATGTTTCAAAATCCCACTCCCTGTTGGGAACACCTAAGATGGATATTGATCAAATTGTAAAGTGGACCGCCAATTGGGTAGGGACTAAAAAGCGTCTTTTGGGAAAATCGACCCATTTTGAAGTAAGGGACGGAAAATATTAACGGTAAAGAAAATAAAGATGGGCAACAAATTATCGGATGGACTAGTTCAACATCTACAAAGTGGATTGGTAATTCCTGCCAATCCAACCGCATTGACCATAAATTTGAAATTGGATGAGAGAAGGCAGCGGGCTTTATCACGATATTATCTTCATGCGGGATCGGGCGGTCTTGCAATGGGGGTACATACCAGTCAGTTTGAAATAAGGGAAGCGGGTCTTTATATGCCGGTACTGGAACTGGGGAAGGAAGAAATGGATTCCTTTTGCGACGGTAACAATAAGGTTCTTATAAGAATTGCCGGGGTCATTGGGAAAACTGGCCAGGCGGTCAGGGAAGCGCAAATTGCCTATGACCTGGGATATGATGCAGTTTTGCTCAGTTTAGCGGCCTTAAAAGATGTGAGCAACGAAAAACTGATCCAACATTGTCGTTCTGTGGCCGAAATTATACCCCTTATAGGGTTTTATTTACAACCCACCGTGGGGGGGCGAGTGCTCGACGTGGATTTTTGGAGGGAATTTGCAACTATTGAAAATGTTGTGGCCATAAAGATGGCCCCTTTTGACCGATATCGGACATTGGATGTGGTCAGGGGAGTTGTGGAATCCGGCAGAGCCGATGATATTGCCCTTTATACCGGAAACGACGACAACATTGTGGCAGATCTATTGACAGAATTCCATATACCAACGGCAGATGTCATTATCAGAAAGAAAATTGTGGGAGGATTATTGGGCCACTGGGCAGTATGGAATAAAAAAGCAGTGGAACTGTTGCACATTATTAAAAAATCTTCCCCGTCGCAAACCAAGGATCTGTTGTCCCTAGGAGCTAAAATTACGGATGCGAACGCAGCCTTCTTCGATTCCAGGAATGGATTTAAAGGTTCGATTGCCGGAATCCATGAAATACTGATCAGACAAGGATTTCTCGAAGCTAACCATACCCTTAATCCAAAGGAAGTGTTAAGTCCCGGACAGAAGGAAGAAATTGAACGGGTTTGCAACATTTATCCAGAATTGAACGATGATGATTTTGTTTCCGCCAATATAGATGAATGGATGCGGTGAATCTTTTGTTTTCCCAAATAATCTAAATTTGAATTATGAGTTTAAAATCTAAGAAACCTTGGCTGTTATATGCCTTGACAACAACTATATTTTGGGGGGTATGGGGAGCATTTACCGGCATTCCCTCCGAGAACGGTTTTCCTGACACCATGATTTACTGTGTGTGGTCCCTAACAATGGTTCCTCCTGCCCTTTTTGTCCTAAAAAAGGCGGGCTGGAACTTGTTTATGGACAAGAAATCCATAAGAAACGGTATGTTGATCGGTCTGCTTGGCGCCGGAGGACAAATGATCCTTTTCTACACGGTCACCATTGGTCCTACATATTTGATATTTCCGATCATCTCTCTATCACCACTCGTAACCATCTTATTATCTATTGTTTTCTTAAAGGAACGTACCGGTAAATTAGGGGTACTGGGCATAGTATTGGCCATATTGGCACTGCCACTTTTTGACTATTCGGGTACAACGGAGGGTGAAGTGGACAAAGGGGCGCTTTGGTTTATCATGTCCATTTTAATTTTGATCGCATGGGGCGTACAGGCATATTTTATGAAACATGCCAACAAATCGATGAATGCAGAGAGTATCTTTTTTTATATGACCGTTTCGGGTATCATGTTAATTCCCGTAGCCGTGTATATGACGGATTTTTCACAGGATATCAATTGGGGAGCTGACGGTCCTTATTTAGCCGCCGTCATTCAGATACTGAACGCCATAGGTGCGCTCTGCCTGGTCTACGCCTTTCGTTACGGTAAGGCCCTTGTGGTCTCTCCGATGACCAATGCCGGCGCTCCTTTGATAACTTCGATTATTTCCATGGTCATTTTAGGAACAGTTCCAGGAAATTACAAGATTATCGGAATAGTACTGGCCATATTGGCTGCATTTCTTTTGGCCGTAGAACCTGAGGAAGGAGAACGAACAGAATGATCCGACCATTAAAAACAAAATAGAGAAGCTTAGTTTCAGAACGGTCGCCCAAACATTTTAATCGGCTTTTTCGTTGAAACTACTACAGGAAATCCGATCCTTCATCCATTAAGGAATTTCACATGTTTTTTGATCAACCCTAAAAAAATAAAATAGCTCTGTCAGCTTTTACGTAATATTAAAACAGCGCTTATTAATTTAAAACAACCGGTCTTCACCAATTAATGTTTTCATCGATAAATTCTATCAATTTTTGAGACATTATTTTTTGCTCCCTTATCGTGGGATGGTTCTCCGTATTTTTATAGGGAAAGATCAAAACGTGCATTTTATCATCTGCTAAATTATGGACTGCTTCATAAATATACTCCGGCCATTGCGAACCCTTTTGGGTGGCATCCATATTTCCGAGGGCACATATTATATGGGCATTGGGATAATGCCCCCTCAAGGTAGCCACAAAATCTTGGTAAGCTTTTACAATATCATCGGGCGATGGGGCAATTTCGCCAAACCTATCCCTAAATTCCTTGTGGTCCGGCATTTCCACCAGCCAAGAATCGTTCTGTAATAAATTCACAACTACAACATCCGGAGTATATTGGGAAAAATCCCAAGTACTGTTATTGTCAGTTGGCGCTAGACGATCGTACATCTCCGGCATTATAAGCGGCTCCCAACTTACTGTAATTCCGATACCACTCCTGCAGATACATCTGTATTCTGCATTGAAATGCCTGGCCGTAATGGCGGCATAACTAAGATAGTTATTGGTATAAGTACTATCTGGGGAATCCTTTCCCGAGTAATCCTCCACAGCGTACCCGGCCGATATTGAATTCCCATAGAATTCCATTTTCCTAGTAGGTAATGGTGAAGGTTCCAAGACTTTTGCATTGCCCTTTATTTTAAATCCATTGAAAAAAGTTGTGCCCCGGTTCCATTCGGTACGTTTAAAGATTTCAAGTTTGTGAGCAGCAGCGGAAAGTCCTTCTGCCAGAATATATTCCCTCTGTATTGTGTCCGGTCTGACAATACCTAAACTATCGTTGTCGATTCTTATATCATAGTAATTATCCCCTTGCGAATCATGCATTATGGCAGCTATGGAAGTACCCTTAAAATTTAATTTAATGGAGGTTCCGGACCAATATAATTGTGCATTGTCGATAGAGGAAGTATCTACCCGTCCCTCATAGATGATATGTGAATCATTGAATCCAACATATACGGAATTCGGCGTATCACAACTAACGCTAAGCAGCGCCAAACTCACAAAGAAAAATAACGCTTTTGATCTACTTGTTCCCATTATAAATACAATATTCAGCCTTATTTTGAATTTACAATATCCAAAAAACGCACAACTAGCAAAAAGGGATCGTCCAAGGGATTTTCGATATCCGTCATCCTCAATTTCCCGGTTTTTCCAAGCGCGGGATCTTCTCCGTTCATTACCTTCTTTATCCATTGGATATATTTATTATGAGGGTCGTTGTTATCGGCTTCGTGGAGGAGCATCCTTGATTTTTCCTTTTCACCGACGCTTTGCAAGGCCAAAATTTGCAAATACAACCTAGGGTCTTGCCGATCGTCCGTATCCAGTTTATAATCGATAATTTTTTTTCTGTATTTCGATGCCAGTTCGTGCTTCCCTATTTTATCATAGCTATAGGCCAAGATAGCATTCTCAAGTCTTTCATCGGCATTGTAAGGTTTTCCAGCGCCAAGGTTTTTCGGCCATAGTTTCGCTTTTTCGACATAGTGCACGGCCGAATTATATCTCCCTTTCTTCAACGCCTCGTAAGACAGCTGGATTGCTGATTCATGATAAATTTTTCTGCCTTCTACCGCCCCTTCGAAGGGGATGATTTCCAATTCTTCCAAAAAAGCAAGACTTTGGGCAAATTGTCCAGATTTCAACATCGCATCGGCATATCTTATTCCCATCACGGAATTCTCCTGATTTATGGCAAAGCTTTTTTTTGCGATTTTAGATGCTTCCATATACTTTTTTTCACCCATCAGAAAATCTATATGAGCAAGTCGTACACGCCAATCATTGGGCGCTAGTTCCATTGCTCTTTCCAACGAGGATATTACCATGGGGGCTTCTGCAGAAAATAAATTGGCCTTGGCCAAATAAAACGGAGCGTATGTAGGCGTATCCCCGCACTGCATTATAAGCTCTTTTGCTTGATCGATCAATTCCTTATTCCAGAGAATTAGGGATGTATAATATTTTAGTTTCCAATCCCCACTTAATGCCATTAATTCTTTCAGTGCCACGTAGAGTTCAGTCCTAAATGGAAAGACAAGTCTTGGTGAGAGTTGAAGAGCTTTTTCAAGCCAAACATTTCTATTGGGATTATCGAAGTGCGCTAAGAACAGGAAAACTTTAGCATCCTCGGGGCTCGCCTTTAAAACTGAAATACTTTCCTTAAAGCGACCCAGATGACGATATTTTAAGGCAAGGTCTATATAGGATTCTGCTTTTAATTCATTGGTTATTAATGCGCTTAAAGAACGTACTTCCCCTATTTCCAATAAACGCTGCTCATTGACCACAAATGAGCTTGTTTGGTCCAGCCTTTTTATTTGCTCTAGGGTTATTCTGGCCATATCCGTCTTGTTGAGAAGTCGGAAGATCACAGACTTAATTTCGAGGGCAACCATATTGGAACCATTAAATTCCAAAGCCTTGTCCACTTCCGACATTGCTTTTTCCAACTCGTTCTCCCTTACGAACAATTTTGCCAATTCCGTATGGGCAGCACTTCTATAGGCTATGGATTGGGCTGCTATATAAAACCCACTTTTTGCATTGCCCAATTCTCCGGTTTCAACGTTCACGATTCCGAAAAGGTAATTGGCTTCTGCATCATAAGTGTTTATGGCAAGGGCTTTCCGTATGTAATCAATAGCCTTCCCATATTCCATCCTCCTATAATAATTAAAAGCTACCCTATTTAAGGCAGGGGCATATGCGGGATCTTTTTCCAGGCATTTCAGATATAATTCTTGGGCCACTCTCCTTGGATGTCCGCCTTTGATAAAGGTATACTGTCTCTCGGCCTCCAAACCTTTGGTAAACAGGCCTGCGGCAGAGTTCCAATCAAAATCCTTATTACCATGCACCGGTCTATCGACCAGATCGTTTCCATTTTTCGAACTATACTTTAAGATAGTGTTCCCCACTTCAATTTCAAAATCTTTCTCCTTCCCCACCTGAAACTTCTTGGCAAAAAGATCCAGCGGTTCAAGATTCAGTACGGAACTTCCAATTATCCCATTTTTAGAACGCAAAACCAGATTGGCCCCCAGATGGGCCAACGCACTCAATCGAATTTCGATTGTGGAATCATTTACATGAACAATATTTAAAACCGCATTCCTATTGGCTTTGACCATTCCACCCGTTTTTTTTAAGGGAAAATAGATTTCTGTGGAGATATCGCTGTCATATGGATTGAATTCCCGATTTTTAAAGGGAGAGTATATACTACCTTCCATTGCCTGATTGAATGTGGAACCTGTTTGAAATTCAATATATTGACCATCGGTATCGGTTAACAGATCTTCCCAAATCATTCCTTCATCGGACAGTCCCCAAATCCATAACTTCCTACCCGGCATTTTTCCATATTCATGCACATTGCCAAATCCAAAGTCTTCCTCATGATAATATCCGCCCATATAATCCGAGATACTATTTACGATATGATAGGATTTTGGTCCTCCAAAGTCATTGTTCCGGTACATGGAAATATTCCTTCCCTCATCTATTGGCCACGTACCCACCTGACCCTCATGCCCTATGTGGTGGCTCCCGGGAAAAATGAACTCCAGGTCCCCTTTTGCTTTCGCTGCGGCGTTGGAATAATGGTAAAAGGGCACGGGTAGGTTTCCTGTATTGAAACAAGAACTTATGGTCTCAATATAGGCTTTATCCTTTTGAAGCTTAATTTCCACATTCCACTTCGTCTGCGTGTGCAGATCGATCGCTCCGATTATACAGGATACACTTCCATCCTCATTTTCCACGGTAACATAGTCCTGTGGTGTTGCACAGGTGGAAGTATGTCCCATAACACCGTAGTTAAATTCCAATCCGCCAGATGTCCATGGACCCCTATGGGCCACATCCCTAAATTTTACAACCTCGTTATAATATAGGAACTCGCCCCCGGTTCCTTTTTCGATCGCCCCCCATATCTTACCTCCTACATCAGTGTTTACAAAGACTTTTATATAGTCGTTTTCAAGAACTACCATATTCCACTCCTGTTGGCTACTTTTGTTCGTAAACCCATCGTATTTAAAATAAGGGTAATTCTTGTCCATGTCCGGCACTGGATCTGGATCTGAAAACGGGTAGGTCTTCATGGCCATCTTCACTTCGTATATACGTGCTGTTTGACAAATTCCTACCAACGAAAAAAAGAAAAAACCTATTAAAATCAAATATAACCGACTACTCATCAAAAAAATGTTTAATTAAAAAAATGAATTTTTTACACCTATAGAAATTCCGCAATCACCTACTGACCTTTCGTATCAGTATTTTTGGGATTTATAAGACCCCTTATCAAAGGTAGATGCTATAGATCGAGCCCATTCATCTACAAAAGAATATAGTGATTCAAAAAATATGGATCCTGTATAGAATTATACGGTATGAAATATTGTAGGTTATTTCTCGGCATACGCTATTTCCAACCGGAAAAATCTTCTATTGTCTCAAAATTCATGGGATTTAATTTTCCGTATACCGATTTGGTCCATTCATAAGTATCGGGCAGTTTTCCAATACCAATGAATTTGGTCGACATGTTTAAACCTGCCACTTGAGCTATATCCGTTACCCTTAAACAGTTTAACATCTCTATGGCCTCTCCCCTTCCATCTGGCCTACTTGGCATATTTTGACTCTCGGGAGGGTCTTTTACAAGAACTGTCTTCACATTTCCATTTAGCAATGAGGCGTAGATAGCAACTACCGACATTTCTCCTTCGGCCGCGATGTCGACATTGTGTTTATCGATCCCAAGTCCTGGGATAGATCCCATGGCTTCAATACATCTTAGGACATCATATACGCGCATGGAAGCAATTGTCCTCCCGGTCCACGCCAGTGATCTTCTAATATGCCATTGCATATTGGGGGCCCACCCGGTTTCTCCAATTCCTCTAGCCTCAAAATAGACAATGGTCTGGTCGGGGTCGATTCCAGAAACAAATTTTCCAAAATCCATGAAGGGCTCATCGGGATTTTTAAGCACCAATAGTACGGATTGTTCTTCTTCCGGTGGTTTGTTCCAATAAACCGTAAATTTCAACCTCCAGCCTTCTTCTGGGACAAAACTATAAGTTTGCATGCCATATTTAGCCTCTTCAGCGGTTCGGTACTCCCATTTAACGTCCAATGGCGGTGGTTTGTTCGGAAAGGCCCTAAATGTTTTTTCCTTTAAAAATTCCAAGACCTTGGTCCGATATCCATCAAGTTGGGATTGTGAATCGATCACCGGTGGTTCCGCCAGTTCAAAGAAGGTCTCCTGAATTGTTCTGGTCCTATCATCATTGGGGGCACCACTATCAAAAACTGCTAACTGATCCACACCCAACTGTGCCTTTTCAGATTTATCTATATCCCCTATCGTCTCCGGAGCTACCTCCCTATTCATTAAATGCCTCAAAAAGAAAGAGAAAATTTTGGGTCTTAAGGTCTCTCGGTCACCATGGCCACCATCGGCCTCAATTAAAGAAAGGTTGGTGGAAGCGCCATAAAAATCGTACACTTTACCCACATCGTGATATAGTTCCCGGACCGATTCGATTGCGAACAACGCATCTCGATTGGGGGCAGCGATCATTAATGGTTTTGGCGCCACCAAGGCACCTATATCGGAAAAGTCACGTTGATAGGTGTTAAGTGGCCTCATACAATCACATTGATGATCAATTGTACTCTGACAAATCTCAGCATACAACTTCTCTCCGCCCGCTGCCGGCGCGGCTGCCTTTACCCTATCGTCCAATGCAGCCAGGTACCAACTTTGGGACCCTCCACCGGAAGCGCCCGTGACCCCAAGGAAATTGGGATTGACTTCGGGCATTTGGCTTAACAGATCCAATCCCCTGATTCCGTTCCAGACTTCCACGCCACCTGGGTTATAGCCTCTACTATACCAATGGAACCAGCCATTTGTATTCGTTCCCCAATGTTCACCCCGTACTTCTCCCCATTGTATGGTTTCAATGATCAGGCATACAAACCCCAATTTGGCAAACTTATGTGCCAAACCTTGATAATAGGCCTTTTGGGTTTCCGCATGTCCGCAAAGATACAATATCGCCGGCACAGGTTTTTTTATGCCATCAGGAACATATAAATTGGCCGGTACATAGAGATTGGGCAGGGATTCATAATATATCTTATCTATCCGATATCCCGGCATTGATATAGTCCCCATTTTTTTTATGTTTAACGGGGGCCTCTTTCCAGTAAACGGAACATCGTTCAAGCCCAACATTTCTACCAATTCTTGATAACGCTCCTTACGAACGGCCTTCCAATCATTTAATGAGGTAATATCTTTTAGGGTACTGTCCGATATTTTTTTAGCTGATCTTTCTAAATAAACCTGAATATTATTTGCTTGGTCCTGAGGAGGACAGAGTGAGAATTCCATGTGCTGTGAATGGACCGACAGAGAGAACAGTCCTGCAATGATCACAAGGAGGAACCCTTTATAAAAAAAAAGCTCTGATAAATTTTTCATATTTAATGGTTTAATCATTAGGGTCCGCCAAATGGTACAATACGCGCTAGTTTAAGCTATATTTCTTTATGATCGAATCATCGCCCACTTGCAATCGTACAAAATAAGTTTCTGAAAGTTCCACCCCGTACACATTGCCTTTTGCAGCTCTAAATGAAAAAGGCAATGTGCCTTGTTCGGCTATTTGTTGCTCATGCGTCCAAATCAAATTCCCGGCTTTATCAAGCACATCCACTTTTAAATAGGAGGATGAACCCAAGATCACTTCGAGATCCAAGGACCTTGGATCAGCAGACTTTATTTTAATTTTAAAATTCTGTTCTTTTTGAATTGGAGGGTCACTGTGCCCGCCGTATTCCATAAAATGATCCAATACCGCCATACTTAAAGGTTCATCCCACTGCAACTGCATAATATCGTCCTTGGCCCGCCAATATTTTGGAGCCACCGCATTCGCTAAATATACCATATCACACTTGTATAGACCTGAAATTCCATGTTTTTTGTACAATCGCTCCTGTGCCTCTATTCTGGGGCTATTCTCATTTTCTACGCTCCCGAATTCTAAGAGCTCCTTATATACACTGTCTCTTATATTTCGTTCGTTCATTGCGGCCCAATACACAGCTGCCATGGATTCACGATGCCAGTACAGGCCCCACATATCCTTCTTATGCTTACCTGCTTTCCACCAATCAAAAATAGCTTCCTTTATTATCGGATCGTCCACGTCCTGCAGATAGAGCCCATACCCCATAAACCAAGTGTTGTCCCTCCATTCATCACCAGGATTTGCGGTGCGTTTGATGGCAGAAGCCAAAAAATTGTCTGCTTCTTTTTTGGCATCCTCCATACCGACTACCGTTCCAAATGTCTTAAGTCCCACATAAGCCCCCCCCGATAGTTGGTCCACATCCGTATTTCCCCAATGATTGAATGCCGATCTAATTTCGTTCATAACCTCATACGTTCTCCAATCGCCCGTTAAGTTCCAATGAAGATAGTGGCCAAGCCAATTGGTTCCATAGCCATCCCAAGCAACACCTCCGGTCCTATCATTCTCGTCCTGCGGTGTAACGCCCCAGTAAGCCGAGTGCCTTCTTCCATAACCGACTACCGTACTGTCCTCGCTGCTATAATGTTTGATAAGAGCGTCCCTCACAAATTTTAAATGGGCAGTGGCCGATTTCCAATACTCATACTGGCCCGTCCTTAAATATTGTACAAATTTGCGATAACTGATCATTGTATTGCCCCTTCTCCACCCATCATAGTCATCCTTTCTATTCGAAATTCCCCATGTACCAAGTTCTTTGTTTCCAATTTGATAGGCATACATGAACATCATGTCTCCATAGTTCAACATGCCCAACCAGCCAAATTCGGTAGCCGATCTATCTATGAATGCAGTACCCGTTGCCAAAAAGGCCTCTGTTTTAGGAAATTTGATATTGTTCTCGGGCATGATCATACCTGCTGCCTTTGTACCCTTATAACTATACCATTCAGGATTGACATAGGGTTGTGGTGCGTCTTCTGTCAGGGCAGCAAAGACGTTTTCTTTTAGTTCATCCTCCGGTCCATGAAAATTGTAAAAGACGTCGTGTGTAATACTTACTCCTTGCATACCTTTTTTCCAACCGGACGCACGAAGATCCAGTACCAAGTCTCCATGGTCCGGCCAGATCCAAGCATTCAACGACTTTTCTTCGCCAATATAGGACAGTTCCTTTGGATACATGTATGCCATATCCTTCATAGATAGGGTCACACCAAATTTATCGGAACTAACATCGACCCAACCACCGGTCTTTTCAGTTCCCTTAACCACACTATTTCCAGATTCAACTTTCCAATCCAAAGGAAATCCTTTGTATTCCAAGTTGAATACATTATGGGGGCCTGTATTAAAAAGATAGGAAGTATCTTTTTTACTGGTGGTTTCTCCTATAGGAAGTCCGGCCGCCCGGAATATTGGATCTTTTTTAAAATTGAGCGGAAGGCACAAGCCCATCCTGCGAATGTTTGTCGTTTGGGGATCCCCCCGGAACATAAAATTGTGCTGTATCCTTAAAAAGGATTTGCCCTTATAGGCATGTATCCAGATGGTATACTCGCTATCATCTTCCGATCCTCCTAAACGCCCCTTGATTTGCACCACTGTCCTTAGTGGACCGTACTCTATGACCTCAGCGGAATATTTTCCATCGATAGCCTTCTTCCGTTGCACTTCCCCCCCACCCTCTTTTCTCATCCATTCTGGGCCTCCCTCTACAGTGGGAATGGCATTTTCAGCTGGATAGGAGGTTCCTAAGAGAAGGTTGCGGTTCGAATATTGGCTTGATGGCCTATCCGGATCGATTCCCTGAAGATCCATAAAATGAGTTTGGCCTGCATTGCTCTTAACCACTTGTTCCGAGGGGCCATATTCCCCATCCTTGTTCAGATCTAACCATACTTCATCAAGAAATCCAAATTTTGTTTTACTAACGGTAAATTTTAGGTTACCAGTGTTAATGATTATAAAATCGCTGTTTTCCGAATGCATTACGGAACCATTGGCAGCCCTTTCGGACAACAATAGCTGATCGGTCCCTTTTTTATTCGCCATCAAATCTTTTTGATAATCCAATAGAGCCCATTTTATGGACCCATCCGCCCAACGGGAAAGAATCCTTTTTTGGGTCACGGTACCGGCAATTCCTATTTGGTCAGCATTGAAAACAGCACCCTTGGGAAAAGGAACACCACCGGTTATCGGCCATTCTTTTCTATCATAACCCGTGTGATCCTCTATGTTCAGATTGGGTTGAGCAACTACTGCATTCACCGATAGCAGGATACCCATATAAAAAAATACAATCGAAATAGTGCTCAGGCGTCCAAAGTATCTTACTTTCTCTTCGGTTCGTATCGCCAGCATACCACAATTTAATAAATTAGTACTCTCTTCAATTAAAAACATTGATATACAGTTTATTACAAAAATTTATCTTCGTGAAATATTTTTCATGGTACCATCCGTCCAAAAACCTAAAAATCAGAAAAGTGACCGGAAGATTTGTCAAAATATATTCCTATGGCAATTTATTGCCCACCACCAAATCCACCGTTCCCCATTTTACCTTTCTTTTTATTGGATTATATAGTTTGGTTTCATATTTGGCCATTAACTTCAAACGGTGTCCTTTAGGACAATCTTCCGAAATTTTAATTATGGAACTGAAAGTTATACCATCAGTTTGCCATACAGCAGGAAGGGCCTCGTCAAACAGTTTTTCCTGCACAATATAGGGATCGTCATAGAAAAGTTGGGTTCTATGACCATTAGTATAGATCATAACCTCCTCACCGGGATTTACGATTCCATCCCCGTTTCCTGCTCCCACTATGGTATCCTTGACACGATGGCCGTCGTCTATGCCCAATGAATCAAAAGGAGGCACATCAAAGAAAACCGGCATATAGAATTCATTGACGGACTCAAAATTTTCCATTTCCATCTTTACGTGTATCTTTACGCCATGTGGACTCCCATCATCTGTGGGCTTTTTGCTACAGTCTACAATTACGGACGGTAAATTGGTTTCACCATTATTCGTTATTTTGCCCTTTATTGTTGAGGGATGGAATTCCAAACCACCGTCAGGTGAGGAAAGGGTTATAGTAAATGGGGATTTGCCTTTCCAATCTTCCCCTAGGTTCGCCATCTTAAGGGATAGGAGGTTGCGCTCACCGACTCTTAGCATTTTTTTATTTTTTTCAATGGTGTATCCCACAATGGTAGGTTTTGGAAAATCTCCAATTTTATGGATTCCTATGTTATGTCCTCCGCCATCCAGCTCCAATTGAAGCCTTCCTTGCCGATCACTGACTAAATTTTGCTTCTGAATCTTTTTATTTTTAAGGTCATAATCGGTAATGGTATATTCCGTATCGGGTTCATATATTGGAGCGGTGGTAACGGTGGCTTTGATTTTCCGGATGGAAGGACCGTCTGGCAGCCACTGGTAAGTATGAAAGTTGAATCCCGTTTTGGACACATTTGAAAGAAAAAGCAGCCCTGGTCTTTCCTTATTGCTCTCCACCTTATAATCCCAAATTTCAAAAGTATTGTAGACATCGTAATGGGACCAGCTCTTCTTTGGGGGAATTTTCTCCTGAAGGGTTTCCACCAGAAAGGCCAATGATTTCTCGAAGACCTCGGTTTTTCCCTTGGAATCTACCTCGTGACCCCCATTGAACTGCCAATAATCATAGTTTTGATTTCCTTCCCATAGGGCCCCGTTGTGGGTCTCCCAATTTAGGGCGGAAAGCTCACCATGTGAACTGTTGCGCAACCTAAAGGGTACATCGTTAAGATTGGCAAAAGTATAGCGCAAGGGATAAAACGTATGGTTAGTTGGGGTCCCGATATAAAATTCCGTACTGCCGCAGAGATCAACGGCCGCACCGATCTTATCCGGGTACCTACCCGCTAGGTAAGCGGCCATCATACCCCCCATGCTGAAACCCATAAGTGCCCTTCCGTACCGGCTATCCATGGTTCTATAGGAACTATCTACATGGGCCATGACCTCGGGTAAATAATCTTTCATCTGGGCCTGGTACAACATATGCTCATGGTAACCCATATTGTAAGGACGAGGCTCGGAATCCTCCATCCTACCATTTAGAAACACCATGATAACTTGATATTTATCAACCAATTTGGGAATGGATCCGTACGCTAAATTGGAACTGTCCTTCAGATGTGTGCCACCCCAGCCGTGTAAATAATAAACAACCTTAAACTTTTTATCGTTATCATCGGGATAATTGGAAGGTAGGTAGATTCGATAGGGCTTTGACCGATTAAATGTCTTACTGGAGTGACTTGAATCCTTATAGGATAATTTGGTCTTAGAGCAGGAGCTGATCAAGTAAAATACTACGACTACCGGCAACCATACCCCAATTCTCTCAAAAATACCACTCATTTTTTCACTTTTTTTTCCACAAATCCGTACTTAACATTACAACAACAAAATTGAATTTGTAAATACCGATTACAACCAATGTCTTTCCCAACTTTGGAATTCCAAAAACTCAAATATAAATAAAAAAATAAAATAAAAGCTTTTGAAAGTATAAAAGTTTCAAAAACCATATTTATAAGAAATTTGGAATTTACAGATAATAAACTAGTATCTATGCACAGTGGGTAAAATATTCCGAACCCTTAAATGAAGTAACAATGGTGTATTTCGCGTTCCAAACTGGATATTTAACGAAATTTCAATTATGTTACAGCTTGTAGTTGTTGAAAACAATATCTGATAAAAAATAGTTTAAATAAGTATTTTTATTATTTTTACTTTCTTTTTTATATAAAAAATGAATAAAAAGTTATTATTCGCTCTATTTTAAAAAAAAAGCATTGATTCATTCGTTGTTCTAATTTATACCACTCAAAATGTACAAATTTACCTTAAGTCAAATATTCCGATTTTCCTCAATTTTTCTATTTCTGATAGGATGTAAAGAAAAAAACCTTAATGAGAGGAATGACACGCTGACCATTATTGAGGCTCAATTGGATACGTTGCAGAGCAACATTGATTTTGCAATGGACGATGCGGAATTTACTCCGCGGAGCTACGTTCAAGGAAATTTAAAATTAGTGGGAAGTGAAGATTGGTGCAGTGGCTTTTACCCTGGTACCCTATGGAACATGTATGGACTTACCAAAAATAAAAAATGGAAGGAAAGGGCCACTCTGTACACAGAGCGCTTGGACACTATACAGTATCTGAGGGGTACCCATGACCTAGGGTTTATCATGGAGTGCAGTTATGGTACCGCTTTGCAACATATACGATCTGAAGCATATAATAAGGTCATTGTTCAAACAGCGAGGACACTTTCCGCTAGATTCGATCCAAAGGTCGGGGCTATTAAATCATGGGATTGGAGCGACGAATGGACCTATCCCGTCATTATAGATAACATGATCAATCTGGAAGTTTTGTTCCATGCCACCAAGATTACGAAAGACAGTAGTTATTATGAAATAGCGGTCTCCCATGCAAATACTACCCTAAAGAATCACTTCAGGGCCGATAATAGTTCCTTTCATGTAGTGGACTATGACCCGAGCACCGGGAAAGTCACAAAGAAGAATACGCACCAGGGCCATGCCGACAGTTCTGCTTGGGCCAGAGGTCAGGCATGGGGACTATACGGGTATACCATGTGCTATCGTGAAACAAATGACGTCAAATATCTTGATCAGGCCATAAAAATTGCCACCTTTATAAGCGGGCATCCTGAACTTCCTACGGACAAAATCCCTTATTGGGACTATGATGTTCCCAAAACACCAAATACCACTAGGGATGCCTCTGCTGCTTCGGTGACCGCCGCTGCCCTCTACGAACTTGCCTTATATGTAGAGGATTCCCTGGCACAACAATTTACAGATTTTTCCGATCAGATCGTGCATTCCCTAACGTCGCCAGAGTATCTTGCATCCCCTGGCGAAAATGGTGGGTTCCTGCTAAAACATTCAACGGGAGACCTTCCCAGCGATAGTGAAATTGATTGTGGTATCAATTATGCAGATTATTACTTAATAGAGGCGCTGCTCAGAAAACGAAAGCTAGAAGATATGCAGTAATGCGTTGTCACAGGTTTGGGCATCAGTGAGCTACCACTAGTAATTACACTAAAGACTATTGGAATTCTGGAATGTTCCCGTTATTCAGACAGGTTTGTATTACGCTATAATGTGAAATATTTAAATTAAAATAGTTATGAGGTGTGAAGAAATCCTGTTAATTATATAGGTGGAATCCAAAACTACTCCCACTTTAATTTAATTACCCTAACACCATCCAATCCAGGATTAAGTGCTGCAATATAATACCGACCCCCTTCAAAAATGATCTCGGGGGCCGCTATAGGCAAGGTACACACTTTTTGCGAATCGTCGTCCACCCCAAAATTAAAAGGATTGGGTGATGCATATACTGTGGTCTGACTGTCCGTTCCATATTTCTGGGTCACAAATAAATAATAGAGCTTGTACTCAGGCAGGTAAACTACTTGGGGGCATTCGTCCGAAAATTTGGGATCACTTCCATGATACGTGGGCGTATGGGAAATCATTACAGATTCACTCCAGTCCTTCATGTTTACGGAAGTTCTGACAAAGGCCGCCCCATCATTAACTGGTTCGTTAATGTGGCTGGAATAATAACAATAATAGGTGTTTCCCTGTTTCATGACCATAGGGTCCCTAGCCTTGCTGAAGAAGTTCTCTCCCCCGTATTCGTATTCAGCGAACAGGTCGGGCTGTCCATTACTGCCCAGTACGCGTTCAAAATTCTTACCATCGATGCTCTTGGCCAGACATATCCTTTGCCAATCCCCGTAAAAAAGGTAATAGAAACCATCCTCCTTGATCATAAAAGGAGCCTGCATTCCCCCAGGGGTCTCGCCCAAGGAAGGTTGTGCGGTCCATTTTATTCCTTTTGGTTCCCACTCTTCAGTAAAAAGTGATTTGCCTTCCCACCCATATAAGAACCGTGTAGTACTATACTCTGGGGAAAGGGGAGTTCCCTTTCCAAAATTGGCATTTCGAATACAGGACCACAACTGCCAAGTGCCGTCCGCTGCCTTCCAAATGCCAAAATCCACAGGCTCTTGGGAATCGGTACCGTATTCTCCCAAATCAGGATTGCCGGCTATTTGCCACCATTCCCCGTCAAGGACCGGAACAGGGATCTTTTTGGGTTGGGCCGAAACCGAAAGGCATATATGAAGAACCAATCCAAATAAATAATTTCGTTTACTGTTCATGTGCATTGTTTGAAGTTTTTAGAATGGACATAAAACATCCATCAGGTTCGAAAATCCCTGATGGATGTTTAAGGCATTTGAATAGATTTAGGAGTTTATTCCCATTTTAGTTTGACCACACTCACACCATCCAAGCCAGGATTTAGGGCTGCCATATAATATTGACCATCCTCATAGATTATCTCCGGGGCGGCTATTGGAAGGGTACAGACTTTTCTGGTATCATCATCAATACCAAAATATAAGGGATTGGGGGACGCATAAACAGTCGTCTGACTGTCTTTCCCATATTGCTGGGTTATGAATAGATAATAAAGTTTATATTCCGGCAAATATACCACCTGTGGACACTCATCCGAAAACATGGGGTCACTCCCTTTGTAGGTATCCGTATGCGAAATCATGACCGATTCGCTCCAATCTTCCATATTCAGGGATGTTCGGGCAAATGCGGCACCGTCGTTATAAGGTTCCGTCACATGGCTGGTATAATAACAATAATAAGTGTTGCCCCTCTTTATCACCATGGGATCTCTGGCCTGCGAAAAAAAGGTGCCTTCCCAATGTCCATATTCAGCGAAAAGATCAGGCTGCCCATTACCGCCAAGAACACGCTCAAAATTCTTACCGTCAAAGCTTTTGGCCAGACATATCCTTTGCCAGTCCCCATAGAACAGATAATAGACCCCATCTTCTTTATAGACATAGGGAGCTTGCATACCCCCTGGCGTCTCTCCCAGGGAAAGTTCCGCCGTCCATTTGATGCCCTGTGGTTCCCAATCTTTCGCAAAGAGGGATTTTCCCTCCCACCCGTACAAAAATCGAGTTGTGCTGTAGTCCTCGGAAAGCGGGGTTCCAGGTTCAAAATTAGAATTTCTGATACAGGACCATAATTGCCAAGTACCGTCCGCTGCCTTCCATACGCCAAAGTCAACAGGCTGCTGTGATTTTGTATTATATTTTCCCAGATCTGGAGTACTTGCTATTTGCCACCATTCACCATCCAAAACGGGGACGGGAATTTTTTTGGGTTGGGCGACCAGCCCAAGGGTCGCTAAAAAAAGAATTCCAAATAAAAAGTTCTGTTTAATTCTCATCTCATTAGTAATTTAAAATCTGGATAGTTTTCCAAAATTATTTTAAATCTATTATTTTTTACTCAAATGCCCCTATGCTTAAATTTCCGGAAACTGTTCTTCCCGTAACGTTTTGATGCCTTACATATTCAAAAATCACATTATGGTCCGGCAACAAAATAGTCGGAAGTGTGGCCCCTTGGCCAAGTAGTGGGGAACCGTTCATCAAACCAAAATCTTGGGCATTAAAATCGTTGAACAATGGATCTGCACCGGTCATATTATTTCCAAGATCGTTCAGGTTACCATTTATAGTCGTACAATGGCACTCTTTCCATCCCGTTTTCAACCAATTATTGTACATGTTAAATGTACCCTCCGTACTCATCATTGCAAATTTATCCCCGGAAGCCGTACCATACACTACATTATTGAAAACATGTGCTGTTTCATCATTGGTAGATAATGCGAGCATTGCGGTTTCATCAGTTCTTGTGGAGATAATCGTATTGTTGTAAAAATAGAGATTGCCCTTCCTGTAAATGGAGGTATTCCCAGTATCCCCTCCATACAGAACCATTTGACTGTTGCCAGCGCCATCGGGTTCAATTAAGACATTTCCATAAACTTGGGTGGTGCGGTAACTTGGATGGTCCACCAAAGCCTGAGAGTCTTCCGCATCCACCATGTCCAATTGCCTATTGCCTCCTTCGATCCAGTTATAACGAACTACTAGACCTGCCGATCTGTCCTTAAGATTGTTCCCGGTCGCACCAGACCTCAAAGGGCCAAAATGGTTGTATTGATACGTGATGTCAATGGCAGCGGTATAGGTATTGTGACCATAGTTGCTGGATTCGATACCATTATCATAAAAGTGGTTCCCTTCAATCATAATATTTTGGGAGTTTCCATTGTTGGCACCGATGAACAGACCAAATCCAGAATCATGTAATGTACAGTTCCTTATGATCAAGTTGGCCGCCTTTTCTACATAAATTGCAGCTCCCAGTGTAGAATAGTTTTCCGTTATGCCATCTTCATCGGTAAATTGATAGGGTGGCCGAGCGGATTTTACCTCAAGGTTTTCAATGGTAATGTAGTTGGGCAATGCATCTTCCGGCACTGCCGATCCCCCTATTTTAATGACCCCTCTTACATCATTCCAAAATACCACATCATCATCTGTTGTTGCGCCATTTCCATCTATTACCGGCTGTTGACCTTGTGGACCGTTAACTCCAATGATTTCAATCCGATGGGTCTCCGTACCTTGCCTGTTTATTACCCATTTTTCTTTGTAAGGGGTCTCCCTCCAATGGATATACACCCGGTCACCTGGCACCAAAGTAGCCCAGGGCACATCGGAAATATTGGTCAAGGCCTGTCCGGGGCCAACATGGTAATCTTGGGACCCCACACTATTTTCGCAGGCATTGCAATTAGGGCCACCACAATCCACCCCGGTTTCACCATAATTTTGGATGCCATCCGAACAGCTCTCTATCGGACTTCCTACGTCACCTATGCAGGATATCAGAAAGGCCACTGCCGAAAAGCTTATCATAAATGCAAAAAATATTTTTTTCATAATTACCGTTTTTGAATTTAGAACCATGTTGGGCTCCCTATAGTTGCTATACATTTTCCATTCCGCACATATCATGTACTTTTCATGCCACATATAGGTGTTACGTCCCCGGCAGTCATGGAGATCAGAAAGCCTACCTCTGTGTAGGGACCCTTAATTTCGTTTGAATTAAACACCTAAAGGGGATTCTACAGAATATCCTAAAATGTAGCCGTACTTTGTGGAAAAGCATTGCCGACCCCATTAAAAGAACGGCAATGCAATTCGAACAATTTCACTGTAAATTATCTTTTATCCCACCATACCTTGGTACTGTTCCTGTCACCTTGGGCCAATTCGGGCAATGTCAGTGCCTCGGCATAACCTTGGGGATTGGTATCGGGTTCCAAGCTAGGATAGTTGATCCTTCTCATGATGTCGGAAACTCCCACATCCGGATTATCGGAGAACAGACGATCATACAGTTTTGGGTAACCGGTTCTTCTCAAATCCGCCCAAGCTTCCCAACCATTGGGATATATTGCGATCCATTTTTGGGTCATAACCTGCTCAAATTGGATTTCTGGATCGGAGGAAAAGGCTACCGGTATATCTGAAAGCGCATCAGATCCAGCTTCGAATGGGACCGGTGTATTGGAGCTATTGATATAG
The DNA here is from genome assembly GCA_963974715.1 of uncultured Sediminicola sp. Lineage (GTDB taxonomy): Bacteria > Bacteroidota > Bacteroidia > Flavobacteriales > Flavobacteriaceae > Sediminicola. The sequence goes on along the minus strand of CAXBDK010000006.1, from coordinate 4,921 downwards.
GCGGATATCGCCGACTCATCCGCTCCTGATTTTGACTCCAAGGATGCTCTTATACCCGCTTCATACATCTCCCGGGCCGATCCGCCCATGGACCACCCTTGCAAAGCACCTTCCGCCCTTAAAAAATATACTTCCGCAGCACTCATCATTTCATAAGGTCCTTCCGTCCCCCCATTAACCAAAGATTGGTAGGCCGGTCCAAGATTGGAATACGCGCTTGGATCAATGGAACCACTCAAATCGGCGACACTTTGACCATTGAGCAAACCCTCATAAGGAAAACCATCCCCATCGGTATCCCCGGTAGCTGCTGGATTAAAATAGGATGGGGTCCTAGGGTCTTCATATCCCTTAAGAACACTTTCCATAGCTGCACTCATCCTAAATTCGCCCCACCCCGTAAGAATACCATAGGTATGTCTTCTGATACGGTCCAAGGGTAAAATAGCGTTGTCACCGTTAGTGGTGAATACCCCATCCTCCACGGCCTTTTCAGCCTCTTCCCTGGCCTTGGCCTGATCAGCATATCTAATATGCATGGCCAATCGCAAACGAAGGCTATTGGCAAATTTCAACCATTTCTCCCCGCTTCCTCCAAACAAACGATCATTTTGACCGAACATTTGACCTCCGGGATTGGCCTTCAGCGCAGCAACAGCAATATCGAGTTCTTCAAAAAAGTCCATATACATGGACTGTTGGGTATCGTAAGAAACAGATAGTTCACCATTCCCGAACTGGGAATAGATGATAGGGCCATAGTAGTCCGTCATTCTGGAATAGGCAAGCACTTTTAAAATCTTGACCATGGCATTTCCCACAACATTGCCATTTTCCTCCGTAATGTCCTCTACAGCCTTAATATGCGGTGCACATTCAGTATAAAAGGATGTCCAGGTCTCGTTGGACCAACCATCGGTAAAGTCGTTCCTATCCGCCTCGGCATAGTTGACACTAAGGGCAAAATATTGGGAATACAGGTCGGAAGACCAGTTTTGCGCATATTGAAAATAAAATGGGCTGTCAAACATACTCCCATATTCCGCCTGTGCAAAGACTTGGCCCAATAACAGCTCGTCTTCTGCTATTGCGGGCAGGGTCAGCATTTTCTCATTTGTATTGAGTTCCGTAAAGTCATCCGTACATCCAAAGACCATACTGCCCAGAACTAGCGAAACACACGATTTGTATAGTATTGATTTCATATTTTTCATTGTTTCTTTTTTTTAGAATCCCACTTTAAGATTAAAACCTAAACTTCTTGTCAGCGGAGGGGCATTGAATTCCAACCCAACCTGTTCTGTCGCCGTACCGGTGGTCACCTCGGGATCAAATGAGGATTTTCTGGAAAAGAAAAACAAGTTACTTCCCACAGCACTGAGTTGCGCCCGTTCGATGCCTGTTCCATTTAGCCATTTATCTGGGAAGGAATAACCAAGTGAAAATTCGCGCAACCGTATATTGGAGGCATCCTCCACAAAAGCCTCACCAATAGGCTGCTCTCCATTGCCTAAAGTTTTCCATAATAATTGTGAGCTAATTGGAATATCATTTGGGGTTCCATCTTCTTTAACCGCTCCCTTCGAACCAAATACATTCTGGCCCACGACCAAGGTTCCGTCCCTTCCTGGAACCGTTCTCTGCAAGAGGCCATTGGCAGATAGATTGGCCAAAGTCTGTGAAATGACCGTACCTCCCTGCCTGATATCTATCAAAAAGCCCAACTGTATATTTTTGTAGCTGAAGGTGTTCCTTACGCCTGCCAAAAAATCTGGATTAAAGTTGGCGACTTTGACCGTTTTACCATCGGTCACCAAGGGGAGTCCATTTGCTCCCACTATAATCCTTCCTTCATCGTCCCTTTGGAAGCCCCTGGCATAGATATCCCCAAATTGGGAGCCTACGGTCAATTGAACATTTCGTATACCAAAATTCGTATTTCCAATGGAAAGTCTGTCGATTCCCTCGGCGAGTTCCAGTATTTCACTTTCGTTCTTGGAGAAGTTGGCGGTAATATCCCAGCTGAAATTAGCCGAACGGACGGGGTTACCCGTCAAGATTACCTCAATACCTTTGTTCTGCACATCGGCACCGTTGATAAAACGTTGCCTAGCACCAGACCCTAGCGGTACATCCTGTGCAAAAATTTGATCCCTACTATTGGTCTTATACAAACTAAGATCAAAACCTAAGCGGCTATTGAAGAACCGGGCATCCAGACCAAGCTCTGTAGAGACCGTATTTTCAGATTTCAGGTCTTCATTGGGCAATACTGGCGAAAGGTAGATGAGTTCGCCTATACGGAGTTCTCCGGTCCGGGCCAAGTTAAAGGCACCGGTATCGTTGCCCACCTCTGCGTAGGAACCACGAAGTTTCAAATAATTGAAGCCTTCGCCAAATTCGAAAAAGTCGGAAATTACGGTACTAAGTCCAGCCGAGTAATATCCATAGCTACGGTTTTGCTCGGGCAATGTGGAACTCCAGTCGTTGCGATAAGTCAGGTCCAAGAAGATTGCATCCTTGAAACCCACCTGTCCAAAGCCATATAGGGATTGGACCTCCTTCCTATCAATGCCCTCAGTAGTTACCAAATTAATGGAATTTGATATGGCAAAAAGGTTTGGAATGTTCAAACCGTTATTGTTGGTGGTCAAAAACTTGCCGGAAACTTGACGATTATTCCCTCCAAAATTGATGTTAAAATTAAAGTTTTCTGAAATTTCGTCTTCATAGGACAGCAAGAAATCACTGTTCCAATCGTACCTATGAATATTTTGGGTACCGTAATTACCATTGGGAGCGATTATATAAGTATCGTTAAAACTCCTAGTTTCGTAAGAAGTTGCCGAATTTTCAAAGGCACTACGCGCCATTACTTTGAAATTGTCAGTAAAATTATATGTCAGTGAAGCATATGTCAAAACTCTATTGTCCACTCTTTCCGTTAGGTTTCTGTTGGCCAACCAAAAAGGATTTTGACCAAGATTGGCTCCGGGCGAATATGAATTTTGCCTTAAATTTCCATCCGCATCCACAAAATCATAATTGCGCAGGTCCGAAATCCTGATATTTGTGGGAATGTTGTAGACCAATCCCCAAGGTCCCGTACCGACTTCATTGTAAAGATCGGACCTTATGTAATTGACCTTGGCATCCAATTGCAGTTTTTCATCCATAAATTTTTGGCTGCCCTTAAGCGAGATATTATGTCTTTTCAGTTCGTTTCCTGGCATAATTCCAACCCTATTGTCAAAGGTATAGCCAAAAAACATCTGGGACAGCTTGGTTCCGGTCCTTGCAGAGATATTATATGCCTTGGTTGACCCTGTTTGCATAAAATCCCTGAACCTTCCGGGATTGGCACTATAGGGAACTGTAGTACCTTGATCGGCCGGATCAAGCGACCAGTTCGGTGATTCAAATCCTGTTAGCTCTTGACCCCAAGACTCCAAACTACTTGTCAATGGAACTCCATCCCCATTGTAATAGGAACCATTTATACCTTGTCCATATTGATTTTGATAATCCCACAGAATTTGACCGGTCTCTATCGTATTGGTTATATTGAAATCAATACTTGAGCGATCTTCACCTCCTGATTTTGTGGTCAATACTATAGCACCATTATTAGCTCTGGAGCCATAAAGTGCGGCAGCATTTGCCCCCTTTAGCACACTGATGGAGGCAATATCGTCCGGGCTTATGTCCGATATATCACCTCCAATGGGCACACCATCCACTACATAAAGGGGTTCGCTACTCCCAGAAATGGACCTATTCCCACGAAGGTTCACCCGAGAACTTCCGGAAACTCCGCTGCCCGTCCTTACGATGGAAAGTCCCGCCACTTTGCCCGCAAGGCTGTTCACAAGATTCTGAACGGGCCTTACCTCATCAATTCCATCCAGATCCACATTTTGGGTAGAATAGGTCAAGGATTTCTTCTGCCTCTTCACCCCGAGGGCCGTTACCACCACTTCGTCCAAACCTGAAGCACTGGGCTCCAATTGAACGTTAAAGACCGTTTGGCCGCCAATTTCCAATTCCTGGGTGGTAAAACCCAAATACGAGACAACCAAAATGGAAGCGCCACTGGAAATGTCAAGTGCGAAATTACCATCGAAATCCGTAGTGATGCCATTGCTGGTACCTTTCACGAAAACCGAAGCCCCGGGAAGGGGAACCCCCATATCGTCGGTCACGGTTCCGGATATGCTCATTTGCTGAGTTTCTGGGCCAATGAAAGGACTTTTGGCGGTACGTTCATATCCGATAGCGAAAGTACTTGCATTGGAATGGCCAAATACAAAAAAGCTGCCCAACAAACAAAGGACGACCACTTTTTTAAAACGCAGACGACAAGAATATATCTCACATGCGCGCTGTTCTAATTTGCTTTTCATAATTGTTTGGTGTTTTTGTTGGTTTTCATAGGGAACATTTAAAAAACATTAATTTAAAGATAGGTTAAAGATACATTATAAAAAGTTACAAAAGCAAATTATTGCATAAAAAAATAAGAATAAATAAAGTTATAATAAGGTTATGTAAAAAATAATAAACTTAATGAAAGATTATATTATAAATAAAAAGATAATACAAAAAATGTTTTTAATAGGAGAAAACCGACATAACATTTATCCAAGATTGGTATTCCTTTGAATATTAGATATCTAACTTTATGGTCAAATTAAGCTGCCATAAGACTAAAAAATCAGTCTGAAGAATATCCATGTTGGTTAGGAAAGGTGGGCCGTCCAGTTTTTAAACCTTTCATACGGCCAGTTTTGAAGGATGTCATTACCAAGAAGATAGAAGTGCCATCACACCAGAAACGTATCTCTTGAATTTTTACTGCTTATAGTAGAGGGTGTAAACTAAACTCTGTCTGAATAGGATTATTTATTAATTTCATTCAAAC
>CAXBDK010000005.1:0-311151 GCA_963974715.1 uncultured Sediminicola sp. | reverse complement strand
GTCACGTACGGTTCCGTGAGAATATCGGAGCTGCGATGCCCGGTTTTACTCGATAGAAAATGGCCATACCTTTTTGAGTTAGTTTGAGCAATTGTTGAATGGTCAGGGAAGATATGTTATTTCTTCCCTGGCCTATTTTTTTCCGATCTTACCATAGACTACCTGTAAATAAGGGGTTCTTTATACCATATCCCAATGGTCCGCGGGATATTAGTGACCGTTCATGCCCCTACATACTGTGTTCCACCCTAGGACCATCATCGACCACGTTCCATGCCGATCGGCCATAGGACAATACCTTTGCCCCACGAAAAATTGTTGCCGGTCGGCCGCATTTTTTCACATGGACCTTTCCATCCACCAAATTTCCGTCCCGGACCTACATTTGGAATCGTTTTTATTTAGTGGAAAGTATTTTTAGGGCTTCCGATCGGGAAGGTAAAAAGTTGACCTGATGGCCTCTGTTACTTTCGTGTATAAAAGCTTTAATGCTATTGCCCGTATATTTGGAAAAGTCGCCCACCATGGCAAGGCGTACCCGATAATTGGCGAATTTTTGAAGAATTTCGCCTGCCATACCATTCTTTAGGTCAAAAAAATCGGGGGTAATATTCTTTTCGTGAACGAGTACCCTGTCTAAGTCCTGATAGTAGAGATCGCCCAACAGCTCAATACCCGAGTCGATATCCTTAATGATAATTTCGGACGATACCAGTTCGGCCACGTTAAGATCGTTGATCCGATGTATTTCAATATTCATTTGATGGTTTTTTTTGATCGTTTTATATGCTTTACCTTCAATAAGCTCCCAATTTTTCCCGCAATGCCCGCCTTGTCCTTTTCAATTAGTATGGTAATGCTTTTTTTACGGTGGCGATCCTTCTGCCATCCGGTCTATTGTACCAGGAGACAATGGTAAGCACCAACAGCAATAGGGCGGGCAGACTATCGGTCATTTGGGATCGGGATGCCAAATGTGATAAGATTGCCCCCAACATCATAAAGAAGAGCCCGGCATATATCCATTTCTTCAGTAAAGGGAGCTTGGGAACAAGTACCACTAAGACCCCCAATAGTTTGGCGATCCACAGCATGATGGGAAGGTGGGTGGGATAGCCCAAAAGGGCAAAGGTTTCCATTTCCTCTGGCATTTGAAAGATAATATAAACGAGAGACTTTTTTCCGATGTATCCATATGTTTTTAGCAACTAAAACCGGACCAACGTCCATCTTGGATTGACCGATACGATCTCTACCCCATTTTTAGCCTTACTTATTTAGGCCACTTTGGCCATAGGGATTGTTAAAGATCTGCAATTGGTATGAATAAAAGGCATATAATTGTTTATGTTTGGCCTGTAAATTATCGGAAGGGATGAAAATAAAGAAAATCCTGCTGGTTGAGGATGACCCAAAGGTGTGCCATTTTATCAACCAGGGACTTAAGGAGGCCGGTTTTGACCTGAGTATTGCCCTAAACGGTAGACAAGGATATGAAATGGCCAAAGATCCGGTTGCCGACTTTGACCTTCTAATACTGGACATTATGTTGCCCGATATGAACGGCCTCGAAATCTGTAAGGCCATAAGGGAAAAAGACACCAATATTCCCATTTTGTTCCTTACGGCCTTGGGAAGTTCTGAAAACATTGCACTTGGACTGAACAGTGGGGCCGATGATTATCTTTCCAAACCCTTTAAGTTCATAGAGCTTTTGGCACGTATCAATAGTTTGCTGCGCAGATCGGGTAATGGAACTTCCTCCACAAAAACGGAAGAGGATGTTTTTGCCTTTGCAGAATTGGAAGTGAACGACCGCAGCAAGACCGTTAAAGTACATGACCAATCCATAAAATTGACCTATACCGAATACAAATTGCTGCTGACGCTCATAAAATCGCCCAACAGGGTATTTCCTCAAAATGAACTCTTGGATCGGGTCTGGGGAATGGATTATGATATTGGTACCAACGTGGTGAACGTTTATATCAATTACCTTCGAAAAAAATTGGAAAAGGCCAATGCGCAAAAACTGATCCATACCGTTATAGGGATGGGGTATGTTCTAAAAATGGAAGATGAAGACACAGAATAAACTGATTATTTTCCTAACGGCCATTTTTGTCACTTACATACTGTTTTTTAGTGGGTTCATCTATTATTCCCTTAGCAATTATTCTTATACGGATTTCTATAAAAGACTTGAGATAAGGGCCGTGACCGCAGCTAAGATCGAATTGGAAAATGCACAGGATATAAATGCGATCAAGGATATCAGACAGGAATTCCTTGAGATCCTTCCCAACGAGAAGATCATTATTATTGACCTCGAAAATTCCCTTAAGAAATCGGACATTAAAAAATACGGTATTTCCCAGGGTTTTATGAACGAGCTTTTGGAAAATGGTCGGGCCTACTACCGAAAGGACAATAATTATTATTCGGGCATTACCTATACGGTGGAAGAAAGAAAATATATCATTATTGCCTCTGCAGAGAATTACTACAGCAGCCACCATACGGTTTACTTAAGGAATCTGCTCATCGTGGGACTCCTGACCTCCTGCTTGATAATCTTCTTTATTTCCTATCTGTTTTCCCGCAAGGTGTTGCTTCCCGTAAAACGGATCGTAAGGAACATGAAGAATATCAGTACCGAAAATCTTAATTTAAGGCTGCAGATTCCTGAGAACAACGAGGAATTAAAGGAGATATGCATATCTTTTAACGATATGCTGAACCGCTTGGAAACCTCCTTTGAGACACAGCGTAACTTTGTGAGCAATGCTTCCCATGAGCTCAATACGCCCCTGACCTCCATTATCGGAGAGGCCGATGTCATACTTTCCAAAGAACGGGACCCAGCGGAATACGTAAAGAGCTTGCATATTATTTTGGAGGAAGCGGAGAAACTCAACAAAAAGACCAAGGCCCTATTGTTCCTTGCCCAGACCGGATACAATGGCAAGGTACAGGATTTTTCCTTGGTTCGGGTAGACCAGCTCATCATAGACGTCAAGGAGACCGTGGAGCGGGTCTATGCAGATGCCAAAATACAGCTGGACTTTAAACTGCTGCCCGAAAACCCCGATAAACTAAAAGTGATGGCCAATGAGCAACTGCTGCACCTGGCCCTTTTCAATATTGTGATGAACGGTTGTAAGTACTCCAACCGGCAGAAGGTAAAGATCGCCATTGGCATTTCTTTCGAGAACGCCATTATCATTGTAGAGGATAAGGGCATCGGGATTCCACAGAAGGAACTGGATTTTATTTACGACCCCTTTTTTAGGGCTTCCAATACCCTTAACTACGATGGTTACGGCATTGGACTTCCCCTGACCCGAAACATCATCGTGATGCACAAGGGGACGCTGCGCGTCAATTCCTCGGAAAATGAAGGTACCGTGGTCGAAATTAAGATTCCCCTTCCCTTTTTAACAAAAGTTTAAAATTCTCTTATCGTATTCTAATGTGGATCTAAACCCGTTATAAGGGTCTTGGAATAGCTTTGTTCCCGAACAAAAATATAAGGAACCATGCAGCACATTTTAATTCCAACAGATTTTACGGTAGATTCATTAGAAATCCTGACCATTGCCTTGGAAGGGGAAAAATCCCAAAACCTGAACATCACCTTGGTCTACGGGGCGCATTTGTCCAGTTCCATCACCGATCTTCTATTCTTTTCCAAATCCAGCTTTATTGAAAAATTGCAAGAACCCGATTTTAACGAAGCACTTGCCATAATTCGAAACAAATATGCCGATAGGATAAACTCCCTCCGGATGGACCTATTCCTAGGAAGGACCCACGGTGGGTTTAGGGATTTTGTGGAAAGGAACGGCATAACAAAAGTGTACATTCCCAAAAGCGAGGCCCTATTAAGGGTGGATGGCAAAAAGGGATTCAACCTCTTGCCATTTTTGAGGAATATAGATGTTGAAAGCAAGGAAATAAATTACAATAGGGTGGGTCAGAATTCCAATGACATCAGCCTATCAAAACTACTAATACCCTAAACAATGGAAAAGCGCACCTATATAGTTCGATATATCCTTTTTTTTATGGGTGTACCTTTGCTGTTTATACTTTTGCTCGCCAACAGTAATAACCCCGACGCTTCCATAATTGGAGAATGGAAGGAAGTCGAATGGAAATATGAAAAGACACCTTCCCGCGATAAGCGGGAGCTTACGGAAGGGGAGAAAAAAAGCATTACTAAGGGATTGTATATCCATGAGGCGGAAACCTGGAAATTCTTGCCCAACGGCAGGGTAATCCTTTCAAAGGATGGTAAAGAGGAGGAATTGGGCTGGACATTAAAGGGAAGGGGGCATATTTTAAAACTGTACCACCTTTCCGACCAATCCGAACATTACAATCTCTATAATCTGAACGAAAATGAGATGGTCCTTTATTTCCATACGGAACTCCATGCCAAAAGCATTGTGAAACTAAAATTTAAAAAGATAGACAAAGACCCCGAATATGCTCAGAAAATTTAACAATCACCGGACATTAAAGGACAATATCCAATTGGGCGGACTAACGGCCTTCTCGGCAGGGATGGTGAACGTTACATCTTTGATCATATTTTTTGCCTTTACTTCCAATGTCACCGGACACTATGCCATTTTGGCCGAAGAAATTGCAAAGGGGAATTGGTACGAGGCTATCATTGTCTTTGGTTGGATATTTATGTTCTTCTTCGGAAATTTTTTTTCCAACTTTATCGTTATCAATTTTGATCGCACCAACCGTTATTTGGCGCATTCCCTTCCCTTGTTCGTGGAAATACTCTGTTTGTTGGCGGTGGGTACCTATGGGCAGTTCTATTATGCGGAGACCCTTTCAGAAACCGAATTAATGGTGGGGCTCATGTTGTTCGCCATGGGGATCCAGAACGGCCTTACGGCCAGTATATCAAATTTTTCGATCAAAACCACCCATTTGACAGGGCTAACTACGGACATAGGAATATTGGCGTCCATGTTCACCCAAAAACGATACCGTCAGAAAAAGTCCTTAAGGGATAAAAAAAACATATTGCTGACCATTGCCTTTTCCTATTTATCGGGTGGTATTTTTGCGGGGATCGTCTATCTGAAAATTGGGTTTATGGTCTTTTATGTAGCCTGTTTGGTCATAGGCACTATTATTTTCTATGAGTACTATAAACTAAAGGTTACCAAAATGATCCACACCAAAAGAATGGGCAAACGGTTAAGGGCGGCCATTTCATCGGAGTAGTATTATGGGGGACTTATGATAAAGCATGAAGGGCCGACCGTTTTGGGAAGGCCCTTTTTAGTGTATATTTTATTTCCTTCATTGCACTTTGTCCGAAGAGGAGCGGGTATGTCCGAAAGGATATGTTTAGTTTTCCTCATGTGCCTCGCTTGCGCCGATGAAAACTATTCCGTTTGGCTGCTTACCCACCAAGAGTTTCCTGCATAATCGTTGAAAGAGCCCCGGGTATCGGGATCGCCGGGTTTGTTTACGGGCCGCTCTACAGGTTCACAGCCCTTTTCCAAGGCGGTTTCAAATGTTTTAAATACATCCGGGACGTATATATGCAGCATGGTCGTGTTGGGAGGATAATCCGAGGTGCTATCACTGATCATCAATATCGAATCGTCCAATTTCAGTTCAATGTGCATGATGGATCCGTCCGCGCGATCGTAACGTCGTTGTTCTGTGGCGCCGAATATTTCTTTCAATAATTTCACCAGTCTTGGGGCATCTTTAACAACCAAGTAAGGGGAAAGGGAATTATGGCCTTCGGGCTTGTATTTTTTCATGGTGCAAAGTTTACAATAGCGATATCTAAAATAGGACCAAAAATCCGATTATAAAAATGCCCTTGGGGAAGCCCAATAAAGAATATATGTCATGGGCTGGTCCAATTCTCCATTAACATTTGGGCAGATAAGGCACTTCAAACGATAAATTATGCAGCAAAAGGATTATTTTGCAGCGAGAAACCGTATCACATATTGAAGAATATTTAAATTCCTAGATTTTATGAAAAACAGATCATTACCATTGTTCCTGTTTACATTGGCAACGTTTTCCTTTTCTTTTGGACAGGATGATGATGTAATTAAAAGCATTGTAAACGAAGAAGAACAGCATTCCCAGCTTGAAAAACTCGGACATGAACTTTTGGATGTCATAGGCCCTAGATTAGTGGGGACCCCACAAATGAAAAACGCCCATGATTGGGCAGTGAACAAGTATGAAAGTTGGGGAATAAAAGCGGAAAACGAGCAATGGGGAACATGGCGGGGATGGGAACGGGGCATTACCCATATAGACCTGATATCCCCACGGGTCCAGAGCTTGGAAGGGAGGCAACTGGCATGGAGCCCGGGCACGGGAAAAAAACCTGTGGTGGCAGAAGTGGTGAACTTGCCGGAAGCTATGGACTCCATTGCCTTTATTAAGGCCCTTTCCTCCGTAAAGGGAAAGTTTGTACTGGTATCCATGCCACAGAGTACGGGAAGGCCCGATGATAATTGGGAGAAATGGGCCACTCCCGAATCATTTGAAAAAATGAAAAAGGAACGGGAAATAATGGAGGAAAAATGGAATGAGAAACTAAAAAAGGTCGGGCATAACAATAGAACACTTCCCGTGGCACTGGAGGAAGCAGGTGCGGCCGGCATTGTGGCCTCGTACTGGTCCAAGGGGTTTGGCGTAAACAAGGTATTTTCGGCCTATACAAAAAAGATTCCGACGATCGATCTATCACTGGAAGATTACGGCTTACTTTACAGAATGGCAACATTGGGAGACCACCCACAAATAAGTGTCGTCGCACAGTCCAAAGAACTGGGGGAAGTTCCTACCTTCAATACGATCGCACAGATCAAGGGATCCGAGAAACCGGAGGAGTACGTTATACTATCGGCCCATTTTGATTCTTGGGACGGGGCCACGGGGGCTACCGATAACGGTACCGGAACCTTGGTCATGATGGAAGCCATGCGTTTACTTAAAAAGTATTATCCCAATCCCAAACGCACCATCCTCGTAGGACATTGGGGAAGTGAGGAACAGGGACTGAACGGGTCGCGGGCCTTTGTAAGGGACCATCCGGAAATAGTGGACCATGTTCAGGCGGTCTTCAATCAGGACAATGGGACGGGACGCATTGCCACTATTTCGGGCAATGGCTTTTTGCATGCCTATGACTACCTTGGTAGTTGGTTGTATGCGGTGCCCGAAAATATTACCCAGGAAATCGAAACGAACTTTCCCGGAGCTCCCGGTAGGGGAGGCTCTGACTATGCTTCTTTTGTGGCAGCTGGTGCACCTGCATTCAACCTGAGCTCCTTAAGTTGGGACTATTGGAACTATACTTGGCATACCAACAGGGATACCTACGACAAAATAATTTTTGATGATGTACGTCAAAATGTGATCTTAACGGCCATTCTTGCATATATGGCAAGCGAAGATCCCGATACCACCTCCAGAGAACAGATCGTGCTGCCCATGGACCGTAGGACCAACGAGCAAATGACCTGGCCCGAACCTAGGGACGGGACACGTAAGGGAGGGATGGAACCGCACTAATTGCAATCATTCCCCAAGATCTCCATTGAAATAGGCTCCAATGGGCACGTCCTATTCCCTATGTTTTGTCGTTGGGTTTTTTTTGATAGGATGGTCTATGGCACTAACGATCAATGTACCATATAAAAAATGGGACGGGGCACAAGGGATTTTTTGCCCCGTTTTTATGTTGCCTTTATAAAGAGGGCCATTAAAGAATTCTCAATAAGAAGCGGGACTTGGGTTAGCGTCAATATTTTGGCCGATTCCATACCTCACCAGGACAATTAATTTGGATTTTTGCAGCTATACCTGTTATATGGGATATTTCAACCTAAAAATTCAATGGAATGAAATCGATATACGAAGATTGTATCAAAGCTTGTCAGCGCTGTATGGCTGATTGCCAGTACTGTTTATCACAAATGGCAGGCAAGGAGAGTATGAACGATTGCCCCTATTGCTGTGTTCTGTGCGTGGATGCCTGTATGGTGGCCATTAAGTTTATGGCAGCCGATAGCGAGTACGCCAAGGATTACTGTAAACTGTGTGCCGAAATCTGCGGATGGTGTTCGGAACAGTGTGGCCAACACGACCACGAACATTGTAAGGCCTGTGCGGACAGCTGTAAAAAATGTATGGAAGAATGTTTAAAAGTGGCCAATGCCCGGTAAATTTTGGGTATTGTAATAAAATATAGGAGAGCTGGGCTATGGCAGTGTTGGGTAATATTATCAAGGGATTTTTGGAGGTAAAGGGAGCGCTTTCAACGGAAAGGGATCCATTGGAGGAACAACAAAGGGTCTTGAAACGTCTTTTGGAAGAGGCCAAGGACACCGAATTTGGAAAACGGTACGGGTTCGATGCAATTTTGGCCTCTGCCGATATGGTATCCGAATTTGCCGTAAGGGTGCCCTATTTTGGATACGACGCCATGCAGGAGCAATGGTGGAATAGGGTGCTGGAGGGGGAAGGTAACGTAACATGGCCTGGTAATCCGACATATTTTGCCCTTAGTTCCGGTACAACTGGGAAAAGCAGTAAGCGCATTCCGGTCACCGATGCCATGGTGGATTCCATAAGGCAGGGAGGGATAAAACAAGTCTACGCCCTTCGTAATTTTGACCTCCCTGCCGATTTTTTTGAAAAGGAGATCATGATGTTGGGCAGTTCTACACAATTAAAAGAAAAGGATGATCATTTGGAGGGGGAAATAAGTGGCATCAGTGCCAGCAACATTCCTTTCTGGTTTAAAGGATACTATAAGCCTGGGGATGAGATCGCCCAGATGGATGACTGGGACCGTAGAGTACAGTTGATAGCGGAAAAGGCGCCCGAATGGGACATAGGGGCCCTTAGCGGCATCCCTTCATGGATCGAACTCATGTTACAGAAAGTAATAGAGCACCATAAACTGGAAAATATACATGATATTTGGCCCAATTTACAGGTGTACACGTCTGGAGGGGTAGCCTTTGGACCTTATAAAAAGAGTTTTAATGCCCTGTTGGGAAAGTCCATCACCGTTATAGATACCTACTTGGCATCGGAAGGTTTCCTCGCTTTTCAGGCCCGCCCGGAAACCGATTCCATGCAGCTGATAACGGACAATGGCATCTATTTCGAATTTGTGCCCTTCATGCCCGAATTTATCGGACAGGACGGTTCCCTATTGCCCGATGCGCCCGTAGTGGACCTTTCGAAAGTGGAGATGGACAAGGAATATGTGCTGCTCATCAGTACGGTATCTGGCACTTGGAGGTATGTAATAGGGGATACCATAGCTTTTACAGATCTGGAGCGGGCCGAAATAAAAATTACCGGTCGCACAAAATTTTTCCTGAATACGGTAGGATCCCAGTTATCCGTCAATAAACTGGACGATGCAGTAAGGTACCTGGAAGAACATCTTGGGGCCAAAATTCCGGAATATACCATTTCCGCCAAGCGGTATGGGGAAGAATTCTATCATTGTTGGTATCTGGGCACCGAATCCAAATTGGATGATTTGGAAGTTGTGGAAGCTCTGGACCGACACTTAAAGGAAGCAAATAAGAACTACAGGGTGGCCCGGTCCAAGGCTTTAAAGGGCGTTAAAGTCCATCTAGTGGCACCGGAAATATTCTATGAATGGAACGCCCATAATAAAAAAAAGGGTGGGCAGGTTAAAATGGAAAGGGTCATGGACGATGAAAAATTTAGTGAATGGGAACAATTTGTAACGGGTCTTGACCACCCCTAGAGGTCTGGATCAACTTTCTTGTCCCGTTCCTCTACCATGGTCATTATCTCCTCTGGGGATAGATAATATTTTTTGATCCTATCCTTATAGCGCAAGGATACACCTGCTTGATTAAGAATAAAATTTTTTGTTTTCAGGATATATTGTTCCATACCATGGGCCACGGCATAGGAATCCGCTGCCCGCTCGGCCTCTACGATATAGCTGTTGGAAAGTAGGTACTTGAACCCAAAGGCCAATAGTCCCAAATTGCTTCGGTTCTTATAATCCATTATATGTCCCAGTTCATGCCCAAACCATCCGATAAGAATTTCAGAGGGGATACTGTCCATTCGTAACCTTTTGTTGGCAAGTGAGAAATGTTCGCTTATAAGGATGACATAGCGACGGTTTTTTTTGGATTTAAAAAAACTCCAAAAAGTTGGCCTTACCTGCATGATCGATTTTTTGATCTTCTTTTTAAACTTAAAGGTAATATGGGAGTTATCCAGTTGAGGGTAAAATGAAAGGGCAAGGACCGCTTCCTTTTCCACTGTTTCCGGAACGGTATGTTGGGCATTCATATTATGGAGGATCATAAATAAAAGTAAGGTCAAGCGCAAAAGTGGTTTTTTAAATGGGTAAGTTGGTAAGTTACTAATAATGGTCGTAAAAGCGAAAGACATCAGGGTTACCGTTAAACATTCTGTGGATTGTGTCCAAAAGACAACATTGCCCAGGGAGCGAACCCGTTGCACATTTTGGGTGTTTAGGTCAATTAATAATCTATTTAAGCACCTTGGCCCTCAAGGGGACCCTTACCTTTACGATATGGACAATACAAAAAAAAATAGAAACGAAGACATGGGCGTGATCAATAAAAACCAAAGGCAACTTACGCTGTACTACAGTTCTGAAACCTCCGTCGGAAAACAGACCTATGGATATGTCTCCGCTTCCGAAAAGCAGGTACTGGCTATAGATATCTCCAAGACCAAGGTTACCGGAACCCAATGGGCAGATCTTGCCGAAAATTTGGGGATCGGCATTTCGGACCTGATCAACAAAAAACATCCCGACTTTACCAAGACATACGGTACGGAAGACGTCGATATGGATGATCATGATTGGCTAAAGGTTTTGCAACAACATCCAGAGGTGCTCAAATTTCCCATAGCGATCAATGGGGAGGAATATAGAATGTTAAAGGACCCCTCCGATTTTATGCATGTCATCGGAACAGAGGGCCGTGTTGACGGTGGTACCGAGACCCCTCTCTAATATTGATTTTCCTTTAGCCGTTATTATAAAACCCCGGATAGCAGCTCATGCCCCCATCCACAAAAAGGGTGGTCCCGTTAATATACTCCGAATCGTCCGAGGCGAGCCAACTTGCAGCTTGGCCTATATCTTCAGGAATACCTATCCTTTTGTACGGCACCAATTTTAAAATATTTTCCATTCCCTCTTCGGTACTCCACACCTCCTTATTGATGTCGGTCTTAATGGCCCCTGGTGCAATACTGTTGCACCGTATTTTGTGATGGGCATATTCCTGACAGATACTTTGCATCAACATGTACAGGCCGCCTTTGGAAGCGGCATAGTTGGCATGTCCCGCCCAAGGTATCTTTTCGTGAACGGAGCTAATATGGATCAGTTTACCCAAGGAACGCGAAACCTCCCGCCGCATCCCCCGTTTCAGAAATTCACAGATGGCTTCCCGTGCACAAAGGAATTGCCCGGTTAAATTTATGTCCAATACTTTGTTCCATGCATCCAACGGCATTTTATGCAGTTCGTAATCGATCTGGATGCCGGAATTGGGAATGCAGATGTCCACTGTACCAAAGTGTTGTATGGTTTTCTGGAACATATCCTGAACTTCCTGTTCTTTGCTCACGTCACATTTTACCACAATCGCATTGCCACCGGCCTTATGATCTAAGATCCATTGTGCCACCTCTTCCGCACCTGCCTTGTCCTCATGGTAGTTAATGGTAACGTTTGCGCCCTCCATCGCAATTGATTTGGCTATTGCGGCCCCGATTCCGGAACTGGAACCGGTTATTATGGCAGTCTGATCGACCAATCTTCTCTTTAAATCCTGCATCGCTGTTTTTGCACTAATTTAAGGGTAAAATTCCTTTTGGCCATTATGCAATTTTCTTTTAAGATCTTTCCGTAATCGATTGAAGCAAAAATTTTTTTAAACAGCATCGAAGGGTATAAAACCTGTTTTTTAAGGGCAACCATTTTGGCAATAGCATTAAAAATAATGGGAATCCGGAATTAAATTGAGATTTGTTTAGTTTCTATCGTAGTTAAACAATTATTATACAGGAATTTATGTATATTAGGTATAAGAGCCGCCTATGAATGTACGCCCTTACATACATCCCCAACATCTTAACATGGAATATATGAAAAGATTTACAGATTTATTTGAATACCAACTGAAAGACCTCTACAGCGCCGAGGGCCAATTGATCGACTTTCTTGCCCGCATTGCGCCACAGGTGACGGACTATGGGCTAAGGAAACTTTTTTCGGAACATTTGGAAATGATCAAGGGCCACCATAAAAACCTTTTGGAGATAGGGGATAGGTTGGAAATATCCTGTTCGGGCGAGACCTGCCCCGCAATGGAACTGTTTATTAGGGAAATGGAAGTCCTAATGAGGGAAACCTCCAATGATGGCCTTTTGGAAGTTGGGATTCTGGAAAGGTGGCAACGGATCAAGCATTATAAGATATCGGGCTATAGCACGGCATCCCTCTATGCCAAGACCTTGGGGCTCGAAGCAATATCCCAGGAGTTTGGCTTGGCCCTTGAAAGGGAAATATCCTCCGACAGGACCCTTCACAGCATGGCAAGGGAACGCTTGGGCGTGAACGGGTCGGAGGAAGTAAGCGATCATTAAGGCATCATGCATTATGATGATAAGCCCCTCAATTTTTTGAACATACCTTAAAAACAAAAAAACCAGTCCGGGGAGGGCTGGTTTTATAAGGATCAAAATCTCCCTACACACAATATATATCAGGCTGTAACAGCTAACGTATTTTGGTGGTCCTGATACTGTTTGGGACTGCAGTTATACTTCTCTTTGAATATTTTGGAAAAATAACTCCTACTGGTCAGCCCGACGGTATAAACAACCTCCGAAATATTCAGGTCCGTAGTCTTTATTAGATGCTCCGCAGCTTCTATACGAACGTTCCTTATATAATCCGTAACGGTCCTGTCGTGCAACAATTTAAATCCTTCCTGTAATTTGGAAGGGGATATACCCGATTTGGTACTCAGGTATTTCAGGGTGTACTGGATCTCGGGATAGTTTTTGATAAACTCCGAAAGATCTCTGATATCCTCCATCTCCCGGTGTGAAAGGGTACCGCAATTTTGTGCCATGCTGTTTACGTCATCGGAATGTTGTTGTATTTCCATCGCCAAGATAATATGTACTATTCCTTCAATGAGCAAGCTTCGTACGATACCTTCTTGGGAAATGGCCTCCAGTTGTTTTATTTTTTCGGCGATCCTTAAATTATAGGATCCAACAGAAAGAAAGTTTTCATTTTCCCTTTTTGGGAAAAAGGTATCCTTTAATTTTTTGTTCAAATTATTGGCCGCAGTCGAATTGGGATCGGTACTTACCACTATGGTCGAGATCTTGAAATACACCTCCTTTTGAAAGTAGAAGACGTTATCGTCCATATGGTTGTTGATAAGGATCCCCGTCTGAAATTTTTCCAACTGTTTTTTCTCCCCATTGGAACCAAAACTATGGACCAAATGGCCATCCGAGCAATATGCAAAATAAATGGGACTGGATTTTGGGGTATGGTTTACCAAAATGATATCCTTCTGAAAAACGATATCGAACTCTATATAGGAAATACTGCGTTTAAAGGAAACCCCGCGGATTTGACCACTGGCAATTTCATTGTCCACGCTTAAAGTGATTTCATTGGAATTTTCCGAGAGTTCCCCTCCGAAATGTTGAAGGAAATCTTGGAACATTTGTGCGATACTCGTTGTTTTCAGGTGTATTATTTTCATGGTGCTGTCTCTTTATAGTGTTCTTTTTTTGACCTAAGGTCACTTATTCTTCTTTTAATGTCTTTATGGTGTAAGTAAATACAGCAAAGGCCAATAATAAATGTATGCCCGTTCCAATATCATAAACTACGAAACCCAATGCCCATCCGATCAAAAATAAAATGGTAAGCGGTATTAGAATTTTGGACATAGGTGGTTGTGCGTTTAATTTATAGTTCGTATGGTGGCGATACTTATTTATCCGACTCTTTGTCCAAATGAAAGGTCTGTTCGGTCATTCCAAGAATAAAGTTGTCCATAAAGGCATCGGGAGTTCCTTCTTTTTTACGGACCTGTCCCACTCGGGCATATTGGTTAAGAGGTTTTCTGTTGTTCATAATGCAAATTATTTATGGATTGAAGTTGTTGCTGTTATAACTTAGGTCCAAAATTCGGCAAAACATACGTCCTAGGTCTTACACAATTTTAATAATCCATTACATAATTCATATAATGCCCCCAATTTTTATGGATGAAATACAGAAAAATCAGGATGAAAAACCATAATTTACCGTATAATTAGATGTTAAATACCTGTTTGACAGATAATTGCGGTGTAAAGAGGCTTTTTGGGGAGAAAGAAATCCCTTGGATTATACGGGAAGAAAGATGATAAAGGTGGAACCTTTTCCGGGAATGGAAGTGGCCCGGATATATCCGTTGTGGTTTTCCACGATCTTTTTACAGATCGCAAGACCGATTCCTGAACCGGAGTATTGGTTTTTGGCATGGAGGCGTTGAAAGAGTTCAAAAATCTTTTCCGCATATTCGGGATTGAAACCAATTCCGTTGTCTTCAATGGAAATTTTAAAATATACCTTTCCTGTTTTAAAAAGCTCGACATCCTTTTCTTCCACCGTATGTAGCTCCGTACTTATCCGGATAAAGGGATGGCCATCGATTGGACCGTATTTAATTGAATTGGAAACCAAATTGTTGAAAAGCTGCTCCATTTGAAAACGGATTCCCGTAATGACCGGAAGATTTTTGTAAACCAGCTCCGTACCTGTTTCCATTATGGTGACCGCCTGGTCTTCCTGTACCTTTTCAATAATGGAGTTCAAATCGAGATATTCAAATTCCTTATGACCATCGTTTACCCGGGAATAGGTCAGCAGGTACCTGATAAGGGATTGCATCCTACTGGCGGCGGTGTTTATTTTATTGAAATATTCCTTGCCCCTGTCCGTCAACCGATCGACTTCCGAATCGTTTATCCTGGAAATAAAAATTTGGATCTTTCGAAGCGGTTCTTGGAGATCGTGACTGGCCACCCTGTTAAAGGACTGTAGTTCGGCATTGGATCTTTTCAGTTCAAGGTTTTTCCCCTTCAGTTTTAGTTTGTTGCTTTTTTCTTTGGTCACGTCCTGTATGACGGCGATGAGGATTCCACCTCCCTCTTTTTCCAGAATTTGATATTTCGAAAAAAAGTGCTTCTCCTTACCGTCTTTGGTCGTGACACGATAGGAAAAATCCTTGATTTTTAAATTTCTACCTATTTCCGAAACATTGCGCCGGAACAGATCCCTGTCCTCTGGGTGGATAAAGGCCATATAATTTTCCATAGTGGGCGCAAAATCCTTGGGCTCATGGCCCAATAAACGGTACAGGTTGTCCGAAAATTCCATAGTGCCAGTTTCTAGGTACCATCTATAACTTCCGATCTTTGCAATATTCTTTATTTGGTTCAGAATGCTGTTCTGGATCTGTAACTGATTGTTTAAATAGGTTTGTTTCTCTTGCGATATGCGTTCATTGGTATTGTTCCTGGTGGTAACCGTAATCCCATTTTTTAAGGGGATGACGGTAGAACTGAACCACATACGTTCCCCATGAAAGACGTAGGTAGATTGATAGTCCTTAATTTCTTGCTTTTCCACGCATTCCTTCCATATCTCAAATATGTTGTTTTCCATAAGGAAGGGATAAACTTCTGAAGCAAGTTTGCCCAAAATTTCGGTGGCGACATCCCCAGTGACTTCCGTGATCCGGTCATTTGTAAATAATATCCGGAAATCCACTATTTCTCCCTTTTTGGAGTAGATAGGTTCAAAATGGTTGATGATATGATTGGTGGTGGTAAGGATATTTTTAAGAAAAGATTCGGTCTGTACCATCCGATTTTTGTCCCTGTTGATTTTTCGAAATGAAAAGACGAAGATACCCAAGGAGAAAAGTGCCATTAGATAGGATACGTGCGGTGTAAACAGTACTTCCTTTTGATAATCGTCCTTTCTTTTTTGTAATAGGGCCTGTTCTTCCAGCACCATAGCATTCTTCGTGCTCTTTATGGAATCCAGTATGCCAGTTATCTTTAGAATAAGGGCCTTGGATTTTCCAGTGGTTATCCTTTCATCGGTAAATCGCATATCAAGATGGGTGAAAGTGGAAAATAGGGTATCCCGTAAAAGATCGATCCTTTCCAACCTCTTTAGTTGAGTGGGATTGTCCTCCAGCAAAACACGAAGGTGGTTATAGGAGACATCGTTCTGAAGGACATACGACTTCCATGAAGCAAGCCGAGCGGTATCCCGGACAGCTATGGCCCTCAAGGTCTCCGCTTCCATAAGCAAATAGTGCGAGAAAAGATTATTGATGCTCCTGTCGGTTTCCAAGGTGTGCGACACCATATCGGCTGATTTTTGCAGCCCCTTTATCTGTTTATAGCCCATACTGGCCGTAAGCAGTAAAACGGCAATGGCCGCAATCAGGAGAACCACGTAGGTGACAGTGGATGAAAAAATTCTCTTCAGGTCCATTTAACAAATATAGATGCTAAAGGCGTAATAAAAAATTGGATTTGTCCAAATTGGATGTATGGTACTGCCAATTGATCTGTAAGACTTTTTCTATGGCTTCCTTTAACATGGAAAAATTATTGGGCTTGTTTATGTAAATATTGGCCCCGTTTATAAAGGTTTCCTCTATGTCCTTTTCCGAAGAGGAAGTGGAATAAATGGCAACGGAGAGCGAATCCAAACGTTTATGGCCACGAATCTCCTTCAGGCACTGCATTCCGTTTTTTAAGGGCATGTTCAGATCCAGGAACACCACCTGGGGCAAAAGAATATTTGGCAACAACAAAAAATCCATCAGTTCCTGTCCATTTTCGAATAGGGAAAGTTTGGTACGGACCCTGATTTCATCCATGGCTTCCTTAAATAGGACCCTATCGTCCTCATCATCGTCCGCCAGTACAACATTGAGAAGTTGTAAGCTCATAAAAAGTTTATTTATTTGAGGTAAAGGTGGTTGTGCGTTCTGCGCTGTTAAATTTACGCTTTTCTATTATTTTTTGAAAGGTCGACGGCGTCAACCCGGTCGTTTTTTTGAACTGATATGACAAATGTGCCACGCTGCTGTAATTTAACTGGTAGGCTATTTCCGTCAATGTCAGCGTATTCTCAATTATTAATTGCTTGGCAAGGTCTATCTTTTTTAAGATCACAAAATTTTCTATGGAAGAGTATGTGGCCTCAGAAAATATATTGGAAAGATATACATAGGAATAATCAAGTTTTTCGGCCAGATAACTGGAGACCTTATAGTTTTTGGCATTCCCATCACTATAGATCATATCCGTAATGGTATCCTTGATCCGTTGGACCAGGGCATTTTTTTTATCATCTATGATTTCGATGCCATATTGTCCAAGGGAAGTGCCAAGCTGCTCACGCTCATCTGGGGTCAGGTCCCTTTCCAGTTCCACTTCCCCGATCCCATGAATATGGTAGGGAAGGTTTAAATGTTCCAATTGCTGCTGTAAAATGGTTTTGCAGACCAAATTGAAATCATATTTTAAATGAATTTTCATAGGCTTGCCCTTTAAAAAGGGCTTATGGGGTTTTTGTTACTAAGAGGCTGTGGGCTTATGGACAAAGATGGGCTATTTTTTTTTCAGTTGTTAACATTATTGACACATTTTGGCCATTATTGAACTTTTTTTAATGGAAGGTTGCAAAGATTGTGGCGTCAGGGAATGAAGGAATTTGATGGAGAAGCCCATGGAAATAGCGCTTAGAGGTCCATCTTATCGATTTATGCGGTATTGGTACCGAATTGTATACCCCAAGAAACCAAATTAAGATTTGATTTCTGCGGGCTGTTATGGTTTTGCACTATCACCGGGATCGTAGTTCCCTTTTGGTATTTCTTTAAAGAACTCGGCAGCCTCTAAATTTCCAGAGGGACCATAGGCCAAAAGAATGGTACCCTTACTACCGTTGGCCGTTTCTAATACGTACAGGATAGACATGTCGGAAGGATTGCTCATTCCTTCAAAACGGTGCTCGGCAATTATAAAAACTTCTTGGGGGGTAGAACCGGATTTTGTTTCAAGATCGACAAGTTTGCCACCGGTTACCCTGTAGCCAGCTGTAAATCCTTTCCTTCTATATTCTTCAATAATATCTTTTTCGTTCTTGGCATATTCTGTGGCCATATCGAGTATTTTATTTTATTAATAATTAAATCTTCCGTAAATAATAAACGGGCCCTCTACCGTTGGAAGATGCCCGCTTATCACCAAATAACAAACCAAATACAAATCCTACCTACTAATTGTCATCGGTGGCATCATCAATTTCATCTTCCACTTCCTCTGCACCTTCTTCAATGTCATCGCCCACTTCCTCTATTCCGTCCTCTATTTTTTCACCATCGGATTTTTGATCTCGACAGCTGCTAACGGAAATGGTGGTCATTACGACAAACATTAAAAATAAGAATCCCTTTTTCATATTATTGTTTTTAAAATTACTGATTCGATTTATCGCCATAAGCGAATTATTTACCTTAAGGCCCGCAAGCCACAACTACGGTTATATTTTTTTCCTTCCTGTAATTAGGGAAAGAATAAATAGTATTAGGAAAATAAAGAATAAAACCTTTGCTATACTGGCGGCGCCGGCGGCTATGCCCCCGAATCCGAAAATGGCGGCTATTATCGCAAGGATAATAAAGGTTACTGTCCATCGTAACATATCATACTGTTTTTAGGTTAATAAACTGTCGTTCGGAACATATTGCGTTCCATATGTCAAAAGTGGCCAAATCTTAACATTTCAGGTGCCCCTATCGCTTTAAATTTTGACTCATTACCTTATGACGTCATTTTCACCCATTTTTAGGTGGTTTTAAGTGTCATATACCAGCTTTATCCCATTAAGTGGCCCAAAGGCCTGTAAATATTTACCGAATCAATTTCAAGGTATTGGTTATATTTGTAGCCTTAACACATTACTTCAATGGGAATCACTATTCAGATAAAAGATTATAATGTCCAGGAAATGGTGGAGGGCGTCTCTACGAAATTAAGTACCGCTGTTGAAGTTGAGAATAATGAACACTGTGTACGGATCCCTAAAAAATTGGGTTCGGGCTTTATTAAGGCAACCCATTTTGACAATGGTGTAGGGGTGCTGGAATTCGATTGTCTTTTAAAGGAAGAACTGGTACTTGAAATGGAAAAAGGAGTGGTGCACCCTTTGAAGTTTATCTTTAACAGGGAATCTACCATCAGCCATAAGTTCGAAGGGGATGGGGACGCACATGAAATAAGCCGATTACAAAATATTATAGTATCCAGTACCCCGGAGAACAACCATGTTCTCGCTTTTCCCGCAAACAAGGCAATCTGTGTATTTTCGCTGGAAGTGGACCGAAAACGGTTCGAGGGAAAGATAGAATCCTATTTAATGGATATGAACGAGGATATCGTTAAACTATTTCGCGATGTGAACGGGGTAAACCTTTTCCTGTACAAGGGAAATTACAGTCTGGATATCGCCAAATTCATCAAGGAATTTACCGAATGTGAGCTGACCGATTTTATGAAGACGGTATACAAGGAGGGTAAGGCCTACGAAATCCTTACGCACCAATTACAACAATATCGGGATGATTTACGTGAACCCGGAAAACGGAAGATCTTAAGGCAGGCCACTATTGAAAAAGTGGAAGAGGCGGTTAAGATCATTGAGGAGGAACTGGAGAATATGGACAATATCGTTTCCTTGGCCAAAAGGGTGGGACTCAATCAAAATTCCCTCCAGAACGGCTTTATGTTGCTATATAAGACCTCGGTAAACGAATATATCAGGAACTATAGGATCGAACGCGCAAAGGAACTTTTGGAGGATACGGAATTGAACGTAACGGAAGTTTGCTATCGTATAGGGATCAATTCCCGAAGTTATTTTTCCAAACTCTTTAAAAAGAAATACGGGCTATCGCCCAGGGCATATCTAAATCAGGTCCAAAACAAGGAAAAACGTTCAAAAACCGCTTAAAAAAAGTATGGACTATCGTACCGCTCGGTATACCACTGGTTCCTCTCCAAGACGCTCGTAACTGCCATTTTCGTACGACATTTCTTCCCTTATGGGATGGGCCACAAGATCTAATTTACCCATCTCATCGTTCATCTCATGGAGGTTTTTGCCGTTGGCGGAAAGATCCAACCAGTTTTTGCGGTTTTCCTTGTCGATTACCAAGGGGGCCATTGGTTCCAGGTTCTGGATATAGGTAGGGATGCCGTTTGTCCCGTTACCTATCAAAAGGGAAAATGTGGTAAAGCCATCCTCTAGAACGGTGTAGATACCGCCTAGGGCAAAAGGCCTATTGTTGGTCATGTGCACGTAAAATGGATATAATCTGCCTTGGGATAAATGGGAGATAAAATACCCCGTCACCAATATCAAACATCTTTTTGGACTGAGGAGTTCTGAATGCCAATTTATGGATGAGATACTGGTCAGGTCTTTATTGAGCGTATTGGAAAAACGCTGGTAGACCTCCCATTCCCCCGAATACTCCTTTGGTAAAAGTCCCCAAATACCGTACCCAACCTCAGAGGGGCGCTCCATGGTGATAACGGGCAATTGCACTTCCCGAAGTCCATTGAGAACAGGGGCAGGGGTATAAAGGCCAGGAAATTTGAAAGGAAGTCCAAATTCCTTTTCCAAACCTTTCAATGGTGCGGTATTTGATAGTTTGTAGAACATCGGTCTTGTTTGTTATGCAATTTATGCGCTATTTGCCATTTTCATAGTTGCCAACCATTAAATAAATGCCACATTTGCATTTTGGCACCGTCAAAACATACCGGCCATGGCCTTAAGGGTGTCTTTGTCGTTACTGATCATCGCTCGTTGGGAACGGAGGATCTCTCTGGTAGTGGAATAGAGGTCGATTTCACTTAAAAGTTTATCATATTCGCCCATGGCCGAATTTTCCACTGAGACCGCTTCCCGTAGCATGGCTTCGTCACTGTCCGTTGAAAAAAGGGCCTTGATGTCCATCCATGTCCTTCCCTTATCTTTGTCGGTTTCTACGGATATTGGAAGTCCATTATCCAGCAGTTCACGCTTCAGGATTTGATAGAACTCTGTACGCTGATGGGATTTTTCGTCAAACAAATCCTTAAGACCGGGATGTTTCGCATTGTCGGCCGCACGACCGAACCCCTTCCCATCTTCACGGATTCTTTGCAATAACACGGAAAGTCTCTTTCCAATTTCAGGGGGGTAGGGGGCCATGTTCTTTTTTTAAGGGTTTAGAAGCTGATCCAACAATACTAAAATCTATATACTTCAGTCCCAAAAGTTTCTGTTCTTAAGTTGTAAGATTTTTTCCTTTAAGGATGCCAGGGAATTGTTGGTGCGTACGGGTGAGGCGATCTGTGACAGCCCCAATTTTGATTCTAAATAAGACTGACGTGTGGTAAGGTCGGTGTTCAGAACGTCGTTTATATCCGTCATAAACCCAGGGTCCTGTATGTCGTTCTCTGTGCTATCCCCTCTGTTCGCTTTCCTGTCCATAGCACTTTCCCGAAGTTCTCCACATAGTATCAAGGTGATAAATCCTAGGGCAAATCCCGAAAGGAATACGGCAAAAAATTCTAAATAGTTCTCCATTTTTTTAATATTATGCTAAACCGCTATCGGTATCGCTTTGGATTTCCTTTTAAAGGTCAGATGGCCCTATTTTGGCCAATCTTAAAAAATGGGGTCGGATCTGTCATGACCATATGGTACAGTTTATCTTCCTCCTCTTCCAATATGGAAACGATCCGTTCTTTTAAAGAAAGTGCGATCACCTTCCACATAGGGGAATTGGCTTTTAGTTGCTCCAGTCGTTCCAAAAGAAGCTGCACTTCCTTTTGGGCGTCCCGATAGGGAAGATCCACTTTTTGTATCGTTGCTTCGGACATTGGATAGAAGCAAGATCTTCGTATTTCCTTATGGATATGCAGATCATTTTTAAGTTCTTCCACCAGTCGTAAGCCTTTGGTGACATCACAGTACGGATCGATCATCTCTTCCATCAAAAAACGTAACTTGTGGTGATGGTTTTTAAGTAGTTCTATTTTGGTCATCATGTTTGCCCAACACGTGGGATTTTAAGGTTCCTAAAGAAATATTTTCTGAAAAATTAAAATGTTGCCCATATGATATGAATTATACTCCATCTTTGACCAAAGGAACAATTGAAACAAAAGATCAACGGCCTCTGGGCAGGCCATGTGCGATATTCGACGAAAAAGCTTTCTAACCTTGCGATGCAGGGCTTCCGGGTTTCTGGCCCATTTCTATGGTTTCACTCTTCGGTAACTTATTGTCAAAATTAAATTGGGGAATTTTTGAAAAGGTGCTCTATTGGATATATCCTTGACTTGATTGTCGGGTTGCACACTATTTGGGCGGAATAGAATCAAAGGGAACAAAAGTTATACTTTATGGGTCCACATTTAAGGGAATCGTATAATTACCTTTGGAAGGGCAGTGCGCAATGACCCCTTAAATTGACAAATTATGCAGAAAGGTGGAAAAGGAAAAATGGATTCAAAAAAAACAGATCAGAAAAGGCTGCAAAGGGATTCCAAGGTCCAAATGGCACTGATTATCATAATCATAGTGCTGATCTTGGCGCTTGGAGTAATACTGCTAACATAAATTTCTCAATTTATAGGGTAGAGAGCAATATGGTGGCCACTAGCCATAGCACCAGGGAAAGTACGCCGCCCAATATAAAGAAATGTTTAAACTTGTAATCGCCCATCCCGTAGATGAGGGTGTTCGTCTGATAGCCCATTGGGGTGAAAAAACTGAAGTTGGCGGCAAACATCACCGCCAGTATAAACGGTTTGACATCCATATCCATGCCCTGCGCCACAGCTAGGGCAATGGGGGTCATTATAATGGCCGTAGCGTTGTTGCTCACCACACCGCTCATGATCATGGTAACAAAGAACAGGCTACCGATGACTATGTAATCGGCCTTGTTTCCCAACACCCCCAATAGCTGTTCCGAGATCCAAATATCGGCACCACTGTTGTGCATGGCTGTCCCCAATGGTATCATTCCCGCTAGCAAGAATATGATCTGCCAATTAACTTTTTTATATACCTCGTTAAGATCAAGGTTCTTGGTGAAGAGCAATAGGAATACCCCGGTGAGCGAACTAATGAGGATGGATAGGACACCAGTGGCGGCCAATCCAATTACCAACAAAAGGACGCACAGGGAGAAATATTTTTTATACTTGGAAGTGGTCCCAATGCCGCCCAATTCCTGTAGTACCACAACATTTTCCAATTGTGCAAGGGCCCCTACCTTTTCTTTTTCCATTTCCACCAATAGTCGGTCCCCCGGTTTTAATACCATGGTGTCCCTGCTGTTGCGCACCAATCGATCGTTGGTCTTTGTTAGGGTCTTCCTTTTTTTAATGGCAATGGGGATCGAGTTCTGTAAAAGGGAGCTTCGTAACATGCCCAGGGTTTTTCCCAAAAGGGAAGAACCTGGTAATACCAATAATTCGATAAAAGTGCGTTTGTTCAGCCTGGATTCCTGATTCTCTTTTTCTTCAGTTCCTTGCTCTGGGGGAAAAGTCTCCCCTTCATAGATGGTAAGGTTTTCCGACTGGTTCAATTTGGTGAGATTTTTAAGATCGCACATTAGCAGGAGGGTGTCGTCCTCCCGTAGGGTGATGTATTTTCCAGGGGCGTTGTGCATTCGATTGTTGCGGGTGAGCTTGAGCAGGGATATATCGGCATTGTCATGTAAGAAAGTTTCCTCTATGGTCTTGCCCACAAGATTGGAACCGTTGTTTATCTTTACTGTGGTAATAAAATTATCCAATCCATAATCTTCCTTAATGGTATGGTTTTTTCCCCATGGCAGCCATTGAATTGCGATCGTGATCAATATAACGGAAATCACCAAGAAAATAAGCCCCATACCGGAGAATTCGAAAAAGGAAAGTTTGGGTGCCCCAAGATCCTGTGCCACGGAATTGACGATAAGGTTGGTAGAGGTTCCCATAAGGGTACACGATCCCCCCAGTATGCCCGCAAAGGAAATGGGCAATAATAACTTGGCTTGTGAAATATTATACTTTTCCTTCAGCTCGGTAATGATCTTAATAAAAACGATCACTACTGCAGTGGTGCTGATAAAGGCCGAAATCCCTGCGGTAACGAACATAAAAATGGGGGCCATTAGGTACAGGGGAAGGGATTTTACCTTTCCCAGACCTGAAACCAGCCAATTGATGACCCCATTTTCCTCCATGGCGATCGCGAGCATCATCAGTGCCAGTACTGTAATGGTAGCGGGATTTGAAAATCCGCTGATAGCCTCCTCTGGCGAGACCAACTGTAGGATGCTCAAGGAAACGATTATAAAAAACGAAATTTTATCAATGGGGAAAAGTTCCAGTGCAAAAAATAGTACCGTGGTGAACAACACCAAAAATACCATGACAATCTCTATGGTCATATATACCGGGGGTAAGGCGCTAACCTTTACAAGGTCTGTTTGAATGGGTCAAGGTACAAAAAAAGATCATTTCCCCCATTTGCCCTCAAAGGCAAATTCTTCCTGTAATAACCTGCTGCGTTCCGCAGTCTCCTGTGATTGCAGATCTTTGGGCAAAGTGGTAAGGGATCCCCCGTAATAGCCCAAGGCAATTGCGGTTGTTATATGATATCCTTCCGGCACACCAAAGACATCGGTTGCCTTTTTCCAATCCACACCCGCCATATGGTGCAAACCAATACCCATATATTGTGCTTGGACCGTCATTAGGCCCAAGGAAAGCCCTAAATCATGGAGCGCATGGAAATTTTCCTTCCCATCCTTCGTCCTTTCCCTATAGGCGGTCAACAATAATACAGGCGCGTTCGGAGCCCATTTTTTATTAAAGGCGCTAAGGCAATCCACGATTTTTTTATAGGCTTGGGTGCCCTTAGTGGCATATATGAACCTCCAAGGCTGTTCGTTATTGGAGCTGGGCGACCATCTTGCCGCTTCGAACAATTTGTTCATATCCGTCGTGGATATGGAATCTTCCTTAAAGGTGCGTGGACTCCACCGTTGTTTTAACAATCCGAATATTTCATGTTCCGTATCTGCAATGTTCAATAATTGGACCTGTTCTTGTTTCGTCATCATATTCCTTCTTAAGTTGCGCACCGTGTTATATATCGTTCTTCTATCCCATGTATCGGAAAGTGACCAAAAATAAAATCCCACATGAAGATGCTGGGGTCGATTGTTGGTTGCCCTGATCGATTACAGGGATCAATAAAAATTCTCAATAAGTCAAAGCAAAAATGGGTCTTGAAAAACCCCCAATGCCATAAAGGTTAAATTAGCCTCCTCTTCCAAAATAAAGTTTTACTTGGATCCGGTTATTCCGGAAGTTTTGTAAAGGTAAAGGGCGAGGCGATCTGTCTTTGATGCAATACCATTTTTTATTGATGCTGTCGGTAGAAACGGTCATTTGGCCAATTGTGTCAACTAAAAGTGGTTTTGTGACATTGGAATTTAAGACTTCTTCTTATTATTGCAAATTCCAATCCCAAATTTTTGGCCATCCATAATGGATGCTCTAGGTTGGTACGTTTGAAAGGGTTAACAGAATGATCGATAAAGATGCCCATCGGAAATTTGTGTTCCGTAAGATCGTTCAAATTATATTAGATGAAATATTCACAAAAGACCATTGCGGTCCAGTTGGCTTTTACGGCGCTACTGCAATTATGTTTACAAGGTTGTGCCACTTACAGGCCCCAACAGTCACCATCGGCCGCAACTTCCCCCGAACGGGAATCGGCAATATCACATACTTTTTATCTCGCCGGGGGACTCGGTACCTTAAAGGAAGAAGATTCCAGTGATGCCCTTGCCGCATTGGAGGCCCATCTCATAGATGCCCCAAAAAACAGTACTTTGATATTTACGGGCGATAATATAAGCGGTAAGGAAGGAACCTGGAACAGGGACAAGAAAGGTATTGCCCGATTGATGGACCTTACCAAGAACTTTAAAGGGCAGACGATATTTATTCCCGGCGATTTTGAATGGAAGGAAAGGAACTCGGACGATATGGAGCGGGTAGAAGAGTTCATTAAGGACAGTAAAAGGGAAAACACCCATTTTTTTCCGGAAAATGCCTGTCCCTTGGAGCGGATGGAAATCAACGACCAGCTTGATCTTATCTTGATCGATTCCGAATGGTTCATCGCAAATTGGGACAAAGTGGAGGGTATCAATAAAAAATGTACCAATATTGTTACCCGCCTACGTTTTGCGGAAGAGCTGGAGGGCCTTATAAATGACGGACAGGACAAGAACATTGTCATCGCCATGCACCACCCTATTTTCAGCAACGGAAAATATGCGGGCAAGGACACCTTCGGTAGCCATATGCTGCCCCTTCCCGTTGTTGGTAGTATCGTAAACAGAATAGGCGATTGGGGCGGTTTTTCCGATAGGGACCTTTATTCCAGACGGTACAACTATTTAAGGATATTGGTGAGTTCGCTGGCAAGGAAGTCGGATAGGATCACCTTGGTTTCGGGCCATGAGCAGAGTTTGCAATACTTGGAAGGTGGCGATATCCATCAGGTGGTCAGCGGGTCACTTGGGGAGGCTACCGCAACACATCTGTCCGATGATGTAATTATCGCCGTTGGGGGCACCTTGCCCTATAGTGGTGTTTATACCCATGGGGCACGTGGATTTGCAAAATTGGAATATTATAAGGATGGCGCTTCAAAAGTTAGCTTTATAAGTACGGACCCCCAAGTGGGACCTGCCTCCTTCGAGATTTTACCCGCACTTCCCAACACTGGGAATGCACCAAAGGCAATTGCCAATTCCGAGCAATATATAAAAACGTCGGTCCTGGAAGATGAAAAGGATCTGGATCTTGATCGGACAGGATTTTATACCTTTTTGTGGGGAGATCGCTACCGTTCGTATTTCGGAAAGCAGATAACGGCCAAAACAGTACAATTGGATACCCTTTATGGCGGACTTAAGGTATCCAAGCAGGGAGGGGGACACCAATCGTCCTCCTTGCGACTTGAAGATGGGAACGGAAAGGAATTTGCTATGCGGTCCCTTAAAAAAAATGCGCTCAAATACTTAAAGTCCCAGATAATGGGGATTTCCTATGAAGCGGATGACTACAAAGGAACGTGGACAGAGGAAATCGTGGCAGATTTTTTTACCACTGCCCACCCGTACATCCAACTGGTAATAAGTCCAATGGCACGTGAGGTGGACGTAAACCACGCAAGTCCGGAACTTTTCTATGTACCCCGGCAAGAGAGCTTGGGAGCCCTTAACGAGGAATATGGGGACCAGCTCTATTTTATTGAGGAAAGGCCTTCGGATGAACAGAAAAATTATACCGGGTTTAGCCAGGCAGATCCCAACCTGCCCGGGAAAGTGCCCGATTTTGAGAGTACTACCGATATGCTGGAACAGATCAAGGGAGACGAATCCGACTATGTGGATGAACGGGCGTACGTTAGGGCGCGGATCTTCGACATGTTGATAGGCGACTGGGACCGCCACCAAGACCAGTGGAGATGGGTACAGTATGAACCGGCCAATGGCGATAAAAGATTTATCCCGGTACCGAGGGACAGGGACGGGGCATTTGCAAAATTTGATGGATTTGCCATGCCGATCATTAAATGGTTTGTGCCCACCACCCGTTTTTGGCAGTCATACGGTCCCGAACCGGACAATGTAAAATGGCTGAACGCCCAGGGAAACAGTTTGGACAGGGCGTTGGTAACCGAACATGGTGCCGATATCTGGACGGAGGAAGCAAAATTCATACAGGAGCACCTTACCATGGAAACCATCGATCGGGCATTTCTAAGGTTGCCCAAGGAAGTACGGGACAGTACCGCTGCCAAAATAAAGTCCGATCTGGTGTTGCGTTTAAAAAACCTACGGGAAATGGCCACTGAATATGGTAATTATCTCAATAAGGTAGTGGCCCTTACCGGTACCGAAAAGGACGATCTGATAGAAGTGACCCGATTGCCGAATGGCGAAACCAAGGTGGTGATAAAACGTTTGTTGAGCGATCAAAAGAATGAAGTGGTCCTGGAGCGTACGCTTAACAGGCAACGGACCAAAGAAATATGGTTATATGGTTTGGGGGACGACGACCAGTTTGTGGTGGACGGGCAAGGTGACCATGAAATTTTCATTAGGATCATTGGCGGTTATGGCGAAGATTCCTACAAAGTGGAAAATACAAAAGCCTTAAAGATATATGACTGGAAATGGGAAGACTCCCATTTTGAAGAATCGGAACCGGCCAAGCAGCTTTCCAATATATACACCACCAATACCTACCATTGGAGATACTTTAAGGAGAATACCAATATATTGGTGCCCAACGCCGGTTTTAGGACCGATGACGGTCTTTTTTTGGGAGTTACCAATGTCTATACCAACAACGGCTTTAACGGAAACCCATTTAGGCAGCAGCACAGCATCAACGCTAATTATTACTTCCGTTTTCAAGGGGTGGAGCTGGACTACAAAGGTATCTTTGCCAACATCTTTCCAAAATGGAATTTTGAGGTTGATGGCTATTTTACCAATGACCGGTTTTCCAACAACTACTTTGGGGAGGGCAATGAAACGGATAATCCCGACGGGGAACTGGGCCGCGATTTTAACCGTGCGCGAATGCGGCAGGTAAAATTGAAGGCGGGACTTGCTTATAGGACCTTGAAGATAAAGGCCCTTTACGAATCCTTTAAGATTGCGGAAGGTGGCGGCCGGTATTTCGTACCGGAAAATGTAGATTCACAGGTATTCCAGTCCCAAGACTATGTGGGTAGTGAGGTATCCCTTTATTATTACGATGATGATGCCGATGATTTTCCTACCAAGGGCCTGTATGTGGGCTTTACGGGCGGGTATAAGGCCAACTTGGGACTTAAGGATAATTCATTTGGATATTTGGCCCTAAAATTTGGGTTTAACCAAAAACTGGTACCTTCAGGGAATCTGGTACTAGGTTCCAATGCCGAATACAGGACCAATCTTGGAGATGAATATTTCTTTTACCATGCCCCTTCCATTGGGGGCGACAATGGACTTAGGGGATTTCGTAACGAGCGCTTTACCGGGGACGCCTATTTTTATCAAAGTTCGGACCTAAGGTTGCGCCTTAAAAAATACATTACGGCGGTGGCCCCGGTCACCGTGGGCCTATACGGTGGATTTGACTATGGTAGGGTGTGGCTGGACGGAGAGGATTCCAACAAGTGGCATACTTCCCAAGGAGGTGGGCTATGGATAAGCGGATATCGGTTCCTTGCCTTTAATATCGGTTATTTTAATTCGGTGGACGGCAATATGGTCCAGGTAGGGTTTGGATTCGGCTTCTAAACACCTTTGTTCCCGTTGTTTTTGCTATGGATTTCGATATCATCTTCGGTACGGGGGATATTGTGGATGGGTCCCCCATATTCCTTTTTGTAGATGCGCAGCACGATAAGAAAAAGGCTTATGAGCAGCGGTCCAAAGATAAGGCCTATAAAACCGAATAAGGGCACGCCCACTATAACCCCTATAAGGGTGACTATGGGATGTACATCATCCAATTTTTTCAGCACGTAAAGCCTTATGATATTATCGGTAGTGCCCACCACCACTATGCCGTACAAAAGGATTCCCCATGCCTGTAACGGGGTTCCATCGGAAAGTGTCAACAAGAATACGGGCAGGATTCCTATAAAGGTACCAATGAATGGAATTACGGACCCAATTGCCACAATGGTAAACCAAAAGAAAGGATCCTCGATCCCAAAAATAAAAAAACCGATGAGGGAAACCAATCCTTGGGCTATGGCAACCAAGGGAATTCCCAGCGCGTTGGATCGAACCATTTTTTCACTTTCCGTACGGATGATCTTAAGGTTGTCGTTACTGATGGGGACATATTCGAACAAGGATTCCCTAAGCATACGTCTGTTGGTAAG
Organism: uncultured Sediminicola sp.; assembly: GCA_963974715.1. GTDB lineage: Bacteria > Bacteroidota > Bacteroidia > Flavobacteriales > Flavobacteriaceae > Sediminicola. The sequence goes on along the minus strand of CAXBDK010000005.1, from coordinate 280,955 downwards.
CATATAATACAGCAAAAGGTACATAATACCCACCGAGATCAACATGTTAAAGGTACCCCCTGCAAAGTTCGATAGATTTTCGGATACCCAGGAAGAAAAATCGGAGGCGTCCAGATTTGTGGTAAACTTATATCCGATCTGGTCTTCCCATCTTGCCAGCAGGCTCTCTATGTTTTTTACGATTTGCTCTGGTTTCTGTTCTATTTTTCCAAGTTTTTTTCCCAGCATTACCGCAATTCCCGAAAGGGGAAGTAGGATACAGAAGAATGATAATATAAGCAACAATGCCGCGGACCAGTCGGGGCTCCATCCACGCTTTACCAGTTTCACCATAAATTTCCGCATGATGATGTACAGGGTTATGGCGCCCAGAACCCCCGATAGATAGGGGAGCATCTCCAAAAAAATGAGGGTACCGATGAACAAGATCAACAATAGCACAAACAATTGACTGATAACTTTGGGTGAAATGGCCTTCATATATTGGATGGTTAGGTGTAGAAAAGCTGTTGTAAATGTATGCTATTTCAAGTACGGTTTTATTTTTAAATGGATAATGCGAACCAAATTTTTATGGTACCATATCTGCGCACGGCAAGCATCAACTGGTTATTCTCCCTTAAAAAAACAATGCAAAGGTCATATAATTTTATGGTTGGCCTTGCTTCTATCGGGTATTTTAGTGTCCTTAAAAAAAGGTGGTAGTTTGGGCGTTATAGCGTCAATTATTTGAGCGAACAGGACAAACTACCTTCGTTTCCATCCCTATCTTAGCATCAAAGGAAATGATTTAATAACTAAAAACAACAGTGTTATGAACAAGGATCAGTTGGAAGGAAAATGGAAACAGATAAAGGGAGATTTTAAACAGAAATACGGAAAAGTAACCGATGATGATTCCGTATATGCCGAAGGAAAATTTGACGAAATGTTGGGAAGACTGCAAGAAAAAACCGGTAAGACCAAAGAGGACCTACAAAAGGAAATCGAGAATTGGTAAAATTCTTTTTAAAATTGCTATGAAAGGAAATATCCCCCTGTATTCGTACAGGGGGTATTTTTTTTCCTCCCATTTTTTTGGCTTGGCGCATATAGAAAGCCAAAAATGGATCGGTTTGGGTATTTTGGATGAAATCGTAAGAAAATTCTTAATTATTGAGGGTCAGGCAACTGGGTATTAACGTCAATTTTTTTGCCGTTCGGATCAATTGTCGGAGCGGTACGCTCATAACTTCGCCTAGCTTATTAACAAATTCGTAACTCTAAAAATTCTAAAAAGATGAAAAAAAATGTAATAATGGTTGCAGCCTTGTTAACAGGGATCTCCAGTTTCGCCCAGTCGTGGACAAGTGAGTTTCAGTTAGGGGCGAGAGGTGGTGCCAACTTTGCCACAGTTGCGGGGGACGATTATGATAGCCCTGATTCAAGAACTTCCTTCTATGCGGGACTGGTGGCCGAGGCTCCTCTATCCGACCGCTTTTCCTTGCAGCCGGAGGTATTTTATTCAGGACAGGGATTCGACATTAATGATAATCCCGATGGTCCTGATGCGGAATTCCAGATGGACTACATTCAGGTTCCCGTGCTGTTAAAAGTTTATTTGATCGACGGACTTAACATTCACGCCGGTCCCCAATTTGGTTTTAAGGTAAATGAAGAGTTGGACTTCGATCCGAACGATGATGCGGGCGATTTTGATAGCGATGCGATCAAGGATTTCGATTTCCAATTGGCTTCTGGTGTGGAATACAAATTTCCGGGTGGATTTTTTATCCAAGGTAGGTATGCCTATGGCTTCTCCGAGTTGATCGAGGATTCCGATGTGCATACTTCGGTATTTTCCGCCGGTGTCGGTTTTATGTTTTAAAAAAGGTATTATGCTAATTGAACCAAGAGTCCCATTGCGAAATGGGACTTTTGTTATTTGCCAAAATTTTTGGTTTCCAAATGCGATGAAAAAAGATGCTTATTTGGGATCATGGTAACCCGGATTATGGGCGAATTTTCCTCATCACAATATGAACCTTATTGTTAAAAGAGTTTTTAATATGGGCACTGTGAACGTATCTTTAACCTTTAACCTTTAACCGTCAAGACCGTTAAAGGTTTCACGAATTTATTTTGTAATCCATAGTATGCTTCAAAAAGTACGTAAAAATAGAATGGGTAGGATACTGGCCAAAGTAGCCTTGGTTCTCCTGCTCCTTTTTGTTGCGTTGGTACTTTTTGTTAGAAGTCCCTGGGGGCAGGATATTATATTGGGAAAAATGTTGGGCTACATAACCGACAAGACCCACACGGTCGTTACGGTCGACAGGCTATTTCTGACTTTTTCCGGAAATCTCTTTGTGGAAGGGCTGTATATGGAAGACCAAAAAGGGGACACCCTGATCCACTCAAAGACTTTGGAGGCCTCCATTGCGATCATGCCCTTGGTACGGGGCAAAAAATTCGTACTGCGTTCCCTGGACTGGAGCGGGGTAAAGGCCCATATCAAAAGAGCCGAGAATGAGGATTTCAATTATACGTTTCTTATAAAGGCTTTCGCCGCTCCCGATACCGTATCCCAAAAGAAAGTGGATACCACCGCTGCAATGACCATAGAAATAGGCGATGTTCATCTCAATACCTTTAAAATAGATTATAAGGACCAGCTAGCAGGTACCGAAATGAAGCTGAATCTAGGTGCATTGGACCTGGAAATGGATAGGTTCGATCTTGAAACCATGGATTTTCAAGTAGATTGGGTCCAGCTCGTGAACAGCAATATTGATTACCAGCAGACCAAACCATTGGTGGATACCGCGGAAACCCCCACGACCGTTTTACCATCATTTGTTCTGGATGGCCTTCGGTTGAACAATGTTGCGGTAAACTACACCTCGTTGCCCGATAGTATAAAGGCGAAGGCGCATTTGGGAGAACTGTTGGTGGAACTGCCCTTGGCAGATCTAAAGTCCAATAAAATTGAACTGGCAAATCTTAGAATGAAGGGGTCGGACATTTCCTATAGGAACGGCACCACCCATACGGACACTCCCGCAGATACAGTTGCCTCCATGCCCCCTGCTCAGTTTGAATGGCCGGAATGGGAGATCGTGGCCGAGCGTGTAGACCTTGAGGATAACCATGTGGTGTTCCAAAACGGAAAGAAGGCTCCGCAAGTGGGCAGCTTTGATCCCAATGCAATGGAACTATCTAAAATTTTACTTAAGATCAATGATCTGCGCCTCAAGGAAAAAGAGTTTTCCATGGAATTGGAGGCGTTTTCCTTTCGGGAAAAAAGCGGCATCGACCTGAAAAATTTGGCTTTTGATCTATCTGTGGACGATACCGAAACTTCTTTGTCGAGCCTAGACCTGGGAATATCAAATAGCAGTGTGGAGGGAAACGCAAAATTGTCCTACGGTTCGTTGCAAAAATTTATAAAATCACCCGAAAATATATTCTTGGACGTCTCACTTGAGCAGATCGAACTACATTTGGAAGATGCGATGGTTTTCGTTCCCGCCCTAAAGGGCAATGTCTATCTTGATTCCCTGGCACAAAAACCCCTACAGGGAAACTTGGACTTAAAGGGCAACTTGCAACGGATAGAGGTCAACGATTCCCACTTGCGATGGGGGCAACATACCGATCTTACGATCAAAGGGACCGTGAATGGCGTCATGGAACCCGAAACCATGAAATTTGATATCTCCCCGGCCATATTCGATACCCGGCGCTCGGACCTGTTACGGTTTGTGAACGAAACCCAATTGGGAGTGGCCTTGCCGGAGACAGTGCGATTAAAACTTACGGCTGCCGGCAGTTTGCGGGATATAACGGCAAAAGCCGCCTTGGACATTCCAGAAGGGAACATCTTATTGAAAGGTAGGTATTCCACTGCAGATTTTCTTGCCTTTGATGCGGATCTGGAAGTCCGCAGACTCCAAATAGGAAAACTTTTAAGGAATCCGGAACTGGGGACGATCGCTTTTACGGCAAAAACTTCTGGAAGAGGTACTACCATAAATACCTTGGATGCAGATCTAAGGACCAATTTTTCCCAACTAAACCTGTTAGGGTATGATTTTTCGGCCCTGAAATTAAATGGGGAGATTGAACAAGGTAAGGGCCACATCGACCTAAATTTCAAGGATAAAAATTTGGATATGGATTCAAGGACCACGGTCCAACTGGATTCCATTTCGTCCAAGGTCCAACTCCTATTGGATCTGCAAGGTGCCAATTTGATGGCCTTGGGCCTTACACAACAGGATATAAGGGCAAAGTTTAAGTTATCGTTGGACCATAAGGGGAATGCCTCCGATTTTGACATTAAGGGAAGGATATCGGATGCTGTTGCCGTAAAGGATAATGCAACCTTTCCAATGGATACCTTGGACCTATCCCTTGAGGTGGACAGTTTGGGAACGATTGGACGTATAAAAAGTGGCTTTTTGAACGTGGATATAAAATCCGATCACCGGCCCCAAATGGCCCTTTCGGCCCTCGCCCGCCGATTAAAGGGATATTGGAACGGGCAACCCAAAGAAACCCTTTATGCACCCGTACAAGTAAAGATGGATCTGTCCCTGACCAAGACGCCACTTCTGGGAGAGGTGTTTTTAACGGGGCTGGCACAAATGGATTCCATTCAAATGCGTATCGATTTGGATGAAGCGGAGGAAAGGTTTGTGGCTTCTTTAAGCGCTCCCTTTGTGATGTACAATGGCAGTACTTTGGACAGTCTTGAAATATATTTACAGGGCGAAGGGCAGCGATTGGATTATAATCTGGGACTTGCCGGTATCACATCGGGAAGTGTGGCCATCAAAAAACTGAATTTTGACGGGACCATTTCCGAAAGGGCGATGTCCATGGATTTTAACGCCTATGATGGCGATGAAACCTTGGCGCACCTAAGTTCGCAGTTGACAATGAAGGGGGATACATTAGCGTACCATATAGAACCCGAGGAGCTTATCCTGAACAAAAGGGAGTGGCAAATACCATTGGGGAATAACATCCGATATGCAACGGACCATTTGGAAGTAAGTGACTTTGTTCTAAGTAGGAATGGACAGGAAATGTCCCTGCGTACCTCTAGGAATGCCAATGATGCACTTCAGGTCAATGTCGATTTTTCAAATTTTAGGCTATCCACCCTGACCCACCTTTTCAATCCGGACGATACGCTGGCAAAAGGTACCGTTATGGGAAATATCAATGTACAAGATCCATTTGGAAAGACAGGACTGTTGGCGGACCTTCATATAAATGAACTGGAAGTAATGCATATTCCCTTGGGAAACCTTGCCCTAAATGCGGAAGCCAAGAACGGAGGGGCCTATGATTTTAACCTTGGCCTGAAGGGCGGGGATGTGGACCTTGACCTCCAAGGGGATTATATAGCGGACAAGGATGGGGCAAAATTGGATTTGGAGCTTGTTTTGAACGAATTGAGGATGAATGCACTGGAGCAGTTTATGGAAGGGGACGTATCGGAGACGTCCGGTAACATATCGGGAAAATTGTCCGTTACCGGCACCACCACAGAACCGATCTATGAAGGCAACTTTAATTTTAACGCTGCCTCCCTGATGGTGAATTCCCTGAACACTAAATTCTCCCTTGCCGATGAATCCATCCGAATGGATAATACGGGAATTTACTTTGGCAATTTTACCATTGTCGATGCCAATAAAAATACCTTTGCCCTTGATGGCACCATAGGGACAGAAAGCTTTTTGAACCCCACCTTTGACCTAAGGGTCCTGGCAGAAGATTTCCAAGTGATCAACGCTACCAAAGATGACAATGAAATGTACTACGGGAAAGTAAGGTTAGATGCGGATATAACCGTTGCGGGAGATCTCAGCATCCCTATAGTGAAAGGGAACATGAAAATTAACGAAGGGTCCAATTTTACCTTTGTCATTCCCGAATCACAACTGGAGGTGACCGAAAGGGAGGGCGTCGTGGTCTTTGTAAACAAGGAAAATCCGGACGATATCCTTACCTCAAATACCGATGATGCTTCGGCCGATACGTTCACCGGCTTTCAGATCGATGCCCAGCTGAATGTGGACAACAATTCCACTTTTAAGATCGTGATCGATGAGCGTACAGGGGACAATTTTCAAATTTCAGGAAAGGGAACCTTTAATCTCGGAGTGGAACCCAATGGCAGGACAAGTATTTCGGGAAGGTATGTGGTGGAGAAAGGACATTATGAGGCAAGTCTTTACAATTTGGTGCGCAGAAAGTTCGAAATAACCAAGGGAAGCACCATCATTTGGAACGGAGATCCCATGGATGCGACCTTGAACGTTCGGGCCCTTTACAAGGTGGAGACTTCGGCAGCGCCCTTGATGGCCGCAAACAATTCGGCAAGTAGTGCGGCTGAAAACAGTAGGTACAAACAGGTACTTCCCTTTTATGTCTACCTAAATGTGGACGGCTCCCTTTTACAGCCCGAAATTTCCTTTAACCTGGATATTCCAGAAGACGAGCAAGGAACTTTGGGAGGCAATGTTTATGCCCAAGTACAGCAGTTGAACAAACAGGAAGAGGAGCTGAACAAACAGGTGTTTTCCCTTTTGGTCCTCAACCGTTTCTTTCCCGGTTCTACCAGTGATGGCAGCTCGGGAGGGGCTGCCTCCATAGCACGCGACAATGTAAACAAGGTCTTGTCGGGCCAATTGAACAATTTCTCCGATCAATTGATGGGAAATTCAGGGGTGGCGCTTGACTTTGGCCTGGACAGTTATACCGATTACCAAGGGGATGCGCCACAGGATCGTACCCAATTGGATATAAATGCCAGTAAGAGCCTTTTCAACGATCGTCTGGTGGTTCAGGTGGGAAGTGAAGTGGACATTGAGGGAAGTGGACAGGCCAATGGGGAAAGCACACCTGTAATCGGAAATGTAAGTCTGGAATACCTCCTTACCGAAAACGGACGTTTTAGATTGAAGGGTTTTCGTAAGAACGAGTTTGAAAGTGTAATAGACGGCCAATTAATTGTTACAGGGTTTGCACTGATCTTCAACAGGGAATTCAATAAATTCAAGGAATTGTGGATAAAACAGGTACGGGAAGAGGAAGATGGACAGGGAACTAAAAAGAATGAAAAACAGGAACCAAATTGAGTAAATATCGCCTTATAAGAACCTCTTGGGCAATGTGTCTTGCATTGCTTGTCCATTCGTGCTCGGTCAAAAAATTCATACCGGAAGACGAACTGCTTTATACCGGCGCGGATGTAAAACTCCACACCTCCGAAAAAGTAAAAGGCCAAAAGGACATACAACTGGAACTGGAGGACCTTCTGCGGCCCGAACCCAATTCCAAAATTCTCGGAATGAGGGTCGGACTATATTCCCATTATAAGGCCCAACGGGAAAAACCCGGATTCATCCAAAAATTCCTGAACAAAAAAGTAGGGGAGGAGCCCGTATACCTTTCCGACGTTGACTCCATCAAAACCATGGAACTGATCAATAACCGATTGGAGAACCGGGGCTTTTTTAATAACATCGTTTCTTCCAAGACCAATACTTCCGCAAAAACCGCCTCTATTGATTATCGGGCCAATGTAGGCAATCCCTATTTACTGGAAACCTATCAGCTGGATACCGACGCATTGCCCATTTACAGGGAAATCGCAAAAAGTATGGGAGAAACGGTCCTAAAAAAAGGGGAACGCTATGATCTATCGAAAATGAAATTGGAGCGGGAACGTTTGGATGCCGACCTCAAGGGAAAGGGTTATTATAATTTCAATGCCGACTTTTTGATTTTTGAAGCGGATACCAATAGATATGATACAAAACGCTTCGATCTGTTTTTGCGGATGAAAAAGGATGTTCCGGAGAAATCCACAGTACCTTATGTCATCAATTCCGTAAAAGTCTACCCAAACTACTCGATCGATAAGGTCTACGATCAAAACGACACCATTGACCATGAGGGGATCGATTATATACAGGATACCCTATTTTTTAAACCAAAACGGCTGGCTCCCTATGTGCTCCTTAGGGAAGGGGATACCTATGATCCGATGAAATCGAAGCTTACCAGTAACCGACTTTCCTCTATTGGAACCTATAAATTCGTAAATATCCGGTATGCGGAGGTGATGTCCGACAGCATTGCCGACACCACAGATGTCGGTCGGTTGGATGCCCATATTTACCTATATCCCCTTAACAAAAGGGCCATTCGTACCGAACTGCAGGCCGTTTCGAAATCCAATAATTTTGCGGGGCCCTCCCTGGTGGTCACCTATAGCAATAGAAATCTGTTCCACGGAGGGGAAATCCTTAACATAACCGCCGAAGGCGGGTATGAAAAACAATTGGGGGGCAAGAACAGTGCGGGACTGAGCAGTACCAAATTAGGATTGAATACCGGTCTGATCTTTCCCAGATTGCTGTTTCCCATTACTTTGGAGGACAAATTCGACTATGCCGTTCCAAAGACAAAGGTGGGGATGGGTGTGGAATACCTTAAAAGGAGCGGACTTTACAGTCTCAATTCCTTTAGTACCACCTTTGGATATACCTGGAATGCCAACAAATATGTGTACCATGAACTTAACCCGATCAGTGTGAATTTTGTGCGCTTGTCAAATACCACTCCCGAGTTTGAGGAAATCCTGAGCGATAATCCATACCTTAGGAGCAGCTTTGAACAGCAGTTTATCGCCGGGCTCACCTATTCCTATACCTATAGCGAAATAAGTGAAAGGGAAAAGAACAATCCGGTCTTTTTCAATTTTAACCTGGATCTGGCGGGAAACTTGCTCAGTCTTTTGGATAAGGGCAAGGATGAGGAAGGCAACAATACCTTTTTGGGATCGGAATATGCGCAGTACAGTAAGTTTGATGTGGATTTCCGGTATTACTTTAATCTAGGACCGTCACAGACCCTTGTTACACGACTCTTTGGTGGGATAGGGTTTGCGTACGGCAATTCGACCGCACTGCCGTTCCCAAAACAATATTTTTCAGGGGGACCGTATAGCGTAAGGGCCTTTAGGATACGCTCCTTGGGACCTGGCACCTATGAATCTACATCGACAAATGCATCCCAAAGTTTTTTTGATCGCTCGGGCGATATTAGGTTGGAGGCAAATTTGGAATATCGGTTTCCCTTGTACTCCTTCCTTAAAGGGGCCCTTTTTGCCGATGCGGGAAATGTTTGGCTGTTAAAGGAAAATGAATCCCTCCCCGGTGGAAAGTTCACCTCCAATTTCACCAAGGAACTGGGTGTGGGGGTGGGGGCCGGATTAAGGGTGGACATCCAAAACTTTGTCATACGCTTTGATCTGGCGGTGCCCGTTAGCAAGCCTTTTTTGCCGGAAGGGGAACGCCTGGATTTCGATTTCAACAATCCCGTGCTCAACTTTGCGATCGGATATCCCTTTTAATGGATTCCTTCGAGTTTATTATTTTTTCGGAAGTATCAATGGGCCGTTCGTAATGTTCGCGGATCAAAGGATACCTTGTATATCCTACTGTTCCCGTTTTCATATTGTTCGATATCCGTTAAGACAGCCTTCAAGTTTCCATACTTGGTATCTTTGGATATCGCACTTCTTTTACTGGTAAAGTACAAGGTTTTGTTGTTAGTGTCCATAAAGGGACAATAGTCCATCTTTTCAGAATTGATGTTGGGCCCTAAGGGCAAGGCCTTGGCCCACGCTCCCTCCTTTGTTTTAAGGGCTATGTAAATATCCCCGCTTCCCAGTCCATCTTCCCTTTGATAGGCGCTATATAGCAGGAAGGATTCGTCCGGGGCCACATAAGCGTTGAATTCGTACCCATCAGAATTGATATGGTCATCTAACGGAGCCGGTTCAAGGTAACGGTCCCCATCCCATTGCGCCATAAAGATATCGTCCTTTCCCTTTCCACCCCTGCCAGCGCAGGTAAAGTACACGTTTTGGTTGGTACTTACGGACGGATAAAATTCGTCATGTTCGGTATTTACGGGTGCTCCCAAGTTTATCGGTTTTCCCCAATCCGCCTGTACCGATTTTCGAGCTACGTACCAAATATCAAAATCCTTCGTTTTTACGGAAGAGGGGTCCAAAGGCCTATTGGACGCAAAATAAAGTCGTAGACCGCTCGGGTCCAAAAAGGGCTCCATATCGTCGAAGCTACCGGAGAAGGGAGCAATTTCAGGTGCGGACCAGCGAGATCCATTTTTTTGGCACCTTACCAGTACCGAGCGTTCGCCCAGCGGACTTTGAACGGTGAAGTATGCCTCGGTGCCATTGGCATCCAGTGCAATATCGCGCATATTTTGAAGATAGGAAAACTCCGGAAATACCGCTTCCGTTACAAACCCTTTCTGGGCGTATAGGGGATCTTGAAGTAGGGTCCAGAAAAGAAAGGGAAAGATTATTTTTTTGGCCACGTTCATTGTAGGCAGGACCGAATGTTGGCAGGCAGGTTTCATACGTATACAATAAGTTAGCAAATGCCAAAGATACTTATTTTGGGACATAGGGCATGATGTGCAAATAGATTGTCAAATTGGAAAAAGGCGATGCCCCCTAATGCTCGATAACAGCTGTTTTGACCCCGCTCATAAAAACAAAGGGCCGGCATTGCACGCCAGCCCCTAGGTGATCGCATTATGATGTTATGACGCCTTGATGAACTGTAGCGCCAACTGCAGTGTAACGGTATCGCCTACCACGATACTGCCCGCCTCTGTAACGGCGCTCCATGTAAGCCCGAAATCCTTTCTGTTGATTTTACCCGTAATTTCAAAACCTGCCTTGGTCTGTCCGTAGGGATCGACGGCAATTCCGTTAAAGTCCACATCCAATACCACTTCCTTGGTGACATCCTTTATGGTCAGGTCTCCCACCAATTGGTTACCATCGTAGGATTTGGAAATAAATTTCAATTCTGGATAGGCTTCCGCATTAAAGAAGTCGTTGGATCTTAGATGGTTGTCCCTATCCGCATTCTTGGTGTTGATAGAGGACACCTTGGCGGAGAAATCGAACTTGGCACCTTTAAAATCCTCCTTGGCACTGTTAATGCTGGCCGTAAATTCATCAAAGTGACCTGAAACGGTCGAAATCATCATGTGTTTTACTTTGAACCCTATTTCAGAGTGTGTGGAATCTATGTTCCATTGTGTGTTTGTTGTTTCCATTTTGCATTTAATTTTTGTCCCCTTTCGGGACGTTATACATTTAATTGGTTGGTTCCTACAGCATGGGAACCTCCATGAGCAATATTTCCGCATTGCTATCGGCCTTTATTTCAAATTTGTCGGTTTCCCATATTCCCAGCCCGTCCCTTTTTTCTAGGGAAATACCTCCTATGGTGGCCTTCCCTTGAAGAAGGAAGGCATACACGCCATTTTTTATAGGGTCTTTCAAGCTATATTGTTGACTGTTGCCCATCTCCATATCGGTCATATGGAACCAGGCATCCTGATGGATCCAAACGCCCGCATCGTCAGGGTCGGGCGACAGCACCTGTTGCAATTTGTTTTTTCGATCGTTCGGTTCCAAGGTCAACTGTCCATACCGGGGCTGTACGTTCTGTTTGTTCGGAAAGATCCAGATCTGTAAAAATTTTACGGGTATGTCCTTATTGGCATTATATTCACTGTGCCTTATACCGGTACCGGCACTCATGACCTGTATGTCCCCTTGTCTTATAACGGTGCTGTTGCCCATACTGTCCTTGTGTTCCAGATCTCCCTCGAGGGGAATGGAGATAATTTCCATGTTTTGGTGGGGATGTGTACCAAATCCCATGGCTTCGGAAACCTTATCATCGTTCAGGACCCTCAATGCGCCAAAATTCATCCTTTCGGGATCATGGTAATTGGCGAAACTGAATGTATGTTTGGAATGCAACCAACCGTGGTTGGCATCGCCCCTGCTATCCGCTTTGTGAAAGACTGTTTTCATGATATTGAATGTATTTTATTTTCATAAGCAATGGGCCAAAATAATGCCAAACTATTATATGGTTGATAAACAGATGTTTATAAGGTATAAGGAGTATTTTTTATTCCTTATATATCGAAATTTCTCAAATAATGGAATAATTATTATATATTTCAAGAGAAATCCGAAAAAAGATGGAACAGAATAGCTGGGAAACGCCCATTAAGGATTGGTGGGTGGAGTACTTGCCCTACGAGGTAATGTGGATGGACCAACAGGGCCGGATAGTTTATGCGAACGAACAGTTCTGCGAGCGTATGGGCTACGGGAAGTCAGAGATAGTGAGCCTGCGCATTTTCGACATCAATAGTACGGCCACCCCGGAAAGTTGGGCGGTGCACTGGGAAACTGTGGCGAAGGAAGGGGTACAGAGTTTCAGGGCCACCCATAAAACTAAAAAGGGCCAGTTTTATGAGGTAGGGGTTTATGCCCAGTTTTTCTCAAATAAAGGAAAAAAATTGATCTGTGCCATCGTAAGCGATATTACCCGTACCAGTTTCTATCAAAATTTAATGGACAGTTCCACCAAGATCGCCACCTTGGGCGGGTGGGAACTGAACCTTCAGGATGGATCGCTGATGGTAACCGCAGAAACCTTGGCGATATTCGGGACATTGGAAAAAGAGGATCTGTTACCGGGAAATGTTATCAGGTATTTTAAGGAACCCGAAAAAATGAAATCGCTCCTTAGCGGTGCCATCCGAAAAGTAACTCCTTTTGATGAAGTACTGGAAACGGTCCACATGCCCAAAAAATATATTCGGGCCGTAGCGAAACCGGTTCTAAAAGGCGATAAGGTCTATAAGGTAACCGGAGTCTATCAGGACATCACCGATCAGCAGGGACGGGAAAATGACCTTAAATTGTACAAGGAGGTCATCGATAATGCAGAAGACCTCATCTTCCTGTATGATGGGGACGGCCAATTGGTGCATTACAGCGATTCCGTTCCCAAGAAGTTGGGGCATTCTAAAAATCAGCTAAAAAGTGCCACCGTTTACGATTTGGATCCCGCGGTTACCCAAGAGTGGTGGCATACACATTTTAGGGAGATCCTTCAAAAGGGATCTCTTCGCTTCGAATGGATGATGGCGAGGAAGGACGGCACCAAATTTCCGGTGGACATTACCGCCAACCATTTGTGCTATGAGGGCAAAGACCTTAACTGTGCCGTGGTAAGGGATATTACGGACCGAAAGATGCGGGACCTCAAATTGTTCGAAGCCTTGGAGGAAATCAAATCCTTACAGGTTCGCTTGGAGAATGAAAATGAATACCTTCAGGGAGAGATCAACAAAGCCCTCAACTACGATAAGATCATTTATAAAAGCACCGCCTATGAAAAGGTCCTGCGGCAAGTGGACCTAGTTGCCCCCACGGAAACGACGGTTCTGATCACCGGGGAGTCCGGCACGGGAAAGGAACTTCTGGCAAGTGCCCTCCATGCCAACAGCAAAAGAAAGGACAGGCCCCTTATAAAGATCAATTGTGCCACTTTGCCCAAGGCACTTATTGAGAGCGAACTGTTCGGACATAGAAGGGGCGCCTTTACTGGTGCTGTGGAGCACAAATTGGGAAAATTTGCCCTTGCGGATGGTGGAACCCTCTTTTTGGATGAAATCGGGGAACTGCCCCTAGAGCTTCAACCTAAACTGTTGCGGGTGCTACAGGAGTCGGAATTTGATGAGTTGGGAGGGACCAAACCCATAAAAGTGGATGTGCGTATCATTGCTGCCACCAATAGGGATCTACGGAAAATGGTGGAGGAAGGAAGTTTTAGGGAGGATCTGTTCTATCGTTTAAATGTGTTCCCACTCTACAATATACCGCTTCGGGCCCGAAAGGAGGATATTCCGTTATTGGCCCAGTATTTCTTGGAGAAATATTCGCTAAAAGCGGGCAAGGCCTTTAAACGCCTTTCCAAAAAGATGGTGGAAGCCTTTATGGAATATTCTTTTCCCGGAAACATTCGGGAACTGGAAAACCTGATCGAAAGGGCCGTCATCCTTGAAAATGGCCACACCCTGTCGCCCGGGAGCTGGATGCCCACTATGGAAAAACGTCCTCAACTAGGGGATTTCCCTTCTTTTGAAGTTATGCAACGGGAGTACATCATAAAGGTCCTGCAACATACCCAATGGCGTGTGAGCGGTCCGCAGGGAGCTGCCAAGATTCTAAAAATGAAGGACAAGACCCTTTTTGGCAAGATGAAACGTTTGGGAATCGAAAAACAGGTAATACTTAAAAAGTAATTGTCCACTTGGTTCAGATCGCTAAAAGGTAAAATGTGAAAACCCATCCTCCAACTAGGGGAGAATGGGTCCACAACAACCTAACCAAAAATCAACACCTATTCTTCAGCTACGATAAAAAGGCTCGCAATTGCTACGGCCTCATCACCGGTAAGCGCTTCATCATATGCTTCTGTAGCGGCTTCCATGCCAAAAGGGGATCCGCTTCCCAGCGAGGTAACATCCAATCCTCCTTGGGTGATGTTTTCCTCCCCATTGTATACCGCCTGTGTGGCTTCGGGCATTCCCGTACCTCGTTCGTTGTTGGTAATCCAACCTTTTAAGCCCCTTAACCTTCTAATTTCGGAGGCATGCCGTGCCTCTACCGAATGGATCTGTAGGGCTGCCGTTAAAAATGGGGAGCCCAATAGATTGCCTGCCTGCCCCTTGTAGGCCCTTACACCGGTGTCCTCGAACGCTTGTGCAAGTGCCAAAAGTTGTGCGTATGCGGTATCGGCACCAATTCCGTTATCATTAAAGGGATCGAACATCCCGCCAACGGTGAAATCGAAAGTGGGCTTTGAAACAGGTGTAACGCCAGCTCCTTCCAATCCGGCTATCAGAAAATCCACATGGGCCTGTTCGTGTTTGGAAATCTGCATGTAAACGGTTTCAGGCCTTCCACTTGGCAATACGCCCGACTGCAAAGCCAAGTCATAAAATTCATCTTCCAAGTACTCCAAGGTAAGCGCCAGTTGAAGGGCACCCACTGGATCTGCTTCCGTCATCTGTTGCGCAAAAGCCTTTTTGGGCATGGTGGCCAATCCAAAAGGGATGGCGGCCATGGCCGCTTTTTTCGACAGGGAACCCAAGGTCCCGAATATTTCGCGTCTTGAAGATCTACCCTCCAAAAGGGTTTCTGTGGTAAATTCGTCCAAAAATTTTATTATGCTCATAATTATCTCTTTAAAGTGTTAGAATTAAGGTAGGTTGTGAGCGGTAAACTGGGTTTTAATAAACCCTGTGGCACCCACGGCCGCTATAATGTCGGAGGGATCCATTGCTAGATCTAACCCTGTATCCACTGTTACGATATCATCACCAGCAAAATCCGCCGAACCGGGATTTATCAAGGTTCGGATTGCGGAGGCATGCCTAGCTTCCACCGAGACGATTTTTCCGGCCAACAAAAGGTAACCTGGGTCCTGGATCAACCTGCCTGCCCCGTTGTAGGCGGCAACGCCCGTATCTTCCAATGTTCTGGCGGTATTCAATACCTGTTCCCTATTTCCAAAATCTAGATTGCCGTAATCAAATTCAAGTGTTGGCAAAATAAGCTCGGTACTACTTCCCACGGCAGCGGTAATGGCCGTTTTAAAGAATTCTCTATGGTTCACCTCATGGTTGTAAAGGTCCGTAAGCACCTGTCTTTCCTCATCGGAGATTCCTGAATAAAATGAATTTACCACCTTCGTGTAAAAATCGGCCTCCAACTGTTCCAGGGCATACGCATAGTTCAGGACCCCAAGATCTCCCTCCCCAAGATCGAATATTCCATCCGGAGGGGGCATCATACCATCATCCCCATTGTCATCGTTGCTACAGGCTACCAAAAGGCCAACACCTACTATTCCCATACCTCCCAATTTCAAAAATCGCCTGCGATCGTTGAAGGATTTGACGGGATCTACTTTAATAATGCTTTTTTTCATAATGATTACTTTTTAGGTGAATACAACAATACCTACGAGAAATGAAAAACAGGGTTTTATTAATGATGTTAAAAATATGTTAATATGATTGTCGTATGTTTGGCCCTGCCGATCAGTGCTACAAGATATGATAAGGAATGAGGCTATATTCTTGCTGTATTATGGACAAGGGGCAATTATTTTTGAAAAATCCATATTGCGAAAGGTCGGCGCTTTAAGTATCTTTAACCAATGCAAATAACGGTAGAGGACCTTCAAAGGATCGCGGCCATTTCCGAAGTGCCCACAGATCAGCTGCAATGGTTGATATCCAAGGGCACACTGTTAAATGTGGCCAAGGGTGAATTCCTTTTTAAAAAGGGCGATCCCATGGACCGACTGATTATTTTTTTGGAAGGTGAAGTCATGATAAAAATGGAGCAGAACGGTCATTTTAAAGACTTTGGGACAGCTGCCATCAATGGGATCTCTGGATTTTTGCCCTACTCCCGTGCCAATAGTTCCATAGGTTATGGTCAGGCCGAGGTGGATTGCCGGTTACTGGTGGTGGATAAGGCCCATATAAGGGAGATGGCCACCCTCCATTACGAATTAACGGAAGCATTGGTGCACGTAATGACCTCCCGGACCAGGGAATTTGCAAAATTAAATGTACAGTCGGAAAAGATGATGGCGCTGGGAAAGCTTTCCGCAGGACTGGCGCACGAGCTCAATAATCCCGCATCTGCCATTGCGAGCAGCGCAAAGGAACTGAAAAGGCATCATTTGCGAATGCCAGAGGATCTAAAAAGAATATTTGTACTAACACTGGAACCTCAGCAAATAGATATCCTTACACAATTGCTTTTCCAACTTGGCCAGAACTCACAAAAGCGGAAAATAGGCCTTTTGGAGCGTACCGAAATGGAGGATAAATTGGAGGAATGGTTGGGTGCACACAAGGTTAAAAATGGTGCCGACCTTTCGGAGACCCTGTTGGACTTTGGGGTGGATATAGCTATAATGGACCATATTTTTGAAGTTGCAGGAGCCGAAAATTTTGAGGTGGTGATCAAGTGGATGGCACATGAGCTCATCATCGGGCAGTTGGTAGGGGAAATAGGGGAGGCAGCCAATAGGATCGCTACCCTGGTACAATCGGTCAAGACATACACCCATATGGATCAGGCCCCGGAAGCAATGCCTACCGATATTGTCAAAGGCCTACACACTACCTTGGTGATCTTGGACCATAAATTAAAGCGCAAGCGGATCTCGGTCGAGCACTATTATGGGGAACAGCTGCCTTGGCCAAAAGTAAGGATCGGTGAAATGAACCAGGTATGGACCAATCTGATCGACAATGCCGTGGATGCCATGGAGGAAAATGGAAAACTTACGCTCTCAGTAGATAAACATAGCGAATATATTAGGGTGCAGATAAAGGACAATGGCAAGGGCATCCCACTAGAGCACCAACAATCCATATTTGACCCTTTTTTTACTACCAAGCCCATTGGGGAAGGGACCGGAATGGGACTGGAGGTAGTAAAGCGGATCGTGGAACAGCACAACGGACAAATTTTAATGGAATCGGAACAGGGAAAAACGGTATTTACCGTGTTATTGCCCATTGCTCCCTAAAATTGGATAGCACATCGAATGAAAAAACCAATATTGTTCGCATTGGATGATGACCCTCAGGTCTTAAGGGCCGTGGTGCGGGATTTGAAGTCGAGGTTCAGTGACGAGTATCGCATCATGGGTACCGATAGTCCACAAGACGCCCTTCAGGCACTGGACGGACTTAAAGTAAAACAGGAAACAGTGGCGCTCTTTTTGGTCGACCAAAGGATGCCGGAGATGTTGGGGGTAGAATTTTTGGAATTGGCAAAACAGCGATATCCAGATGCAAAAAAAGTTCTTCTCACTGCCTATTCCGATACGGAAGCGGCCATTAGGGCCATCAATGAAGTACGGTTGGACTACTATTTATCGAAACCATGGAATCCACCAGAGGAAAAACTCTTTCCCGTTTTGGACGATCTTTTGGATGCTTGGCAGATGGCCTATAGGCCCCATTTTGAAGGGATAAAGGTAATTGGGTACCAGTATTCGCCATTTTCACATGACATAAAGGATTTTTTGGGAAGCAACCTGTTCCCTTTCCAGTGGCTGGACGTTGAACAGAGCGATGAAGCCAAGGAAATTGTGCAGCTCCATGGGGTGGAAGTGGGCAATATGCCCATAGTCTCCTTTCCCGAGGGGGAATGCATGCAACGACCGTCCATACAACAATTGGCGGAAAGGTTGGGCCTTAACGTGCAAGCAAAGGAACTGCTTTACGATGTTACCATTATCGGCGCCGGGCCTTCTGGACTTGCAGCGGCAGTATATGGGGGATCTGAAGGGTTGAAGACCTTGTTGATAGAACGAAAGGCGCCTGGTGGACAGGCGGGCAGCAGCAGTAGGATCGAAAATTACCTCGGGTTTCCGAATGGGCTGAGCGGACAGGAACTGACCCATAGGGCCATTACACAGGCCCGACGGTTTGGGATCGAGTTTCTCTCCCCGAGGTCGGTGACCAATATTAGGATCCGTGACAATTACAAGATCCTAACACTGGACGATGGAAAGGAAATAAACACTCGGAGCATCATTATCTCGACCGGAGTGGAATATAAAAAACTGCCTGGGATGGGCGTGGAGGACTTCACAGGGGCGGGCGTCTATTACGGATCATCTATGACCGAGGCGCAATCATGTGCCAATAAGGAGGTGTATATCGTTGGCGGCGGCAACTCCGCTGGGCAGTCGGCCGTATACCTATCAAAATTTGCCAAAAACGTATACATCATTGTTCGAAAGGAGGATCTTAGCAGTAGTATGTCGCGGTACCTGATAGACCAGATAGCTGCCATAAAATCCATAAAGATACTCCCGGGTACCGTAGTGTCAAAAGCTTTTGGGGAAGATAGCCGACTCTCCGGACTTGAACTGCAGCAAATCGATGGCAGCGGAAAAAAGAAGGTGGATGCGGACGCCCTCTTCATATTTATAGGTTCCAAACCCTTTACCGATTGGATTTCATTGGATATACTTAAAAATGAAAGAGGCTTTTTGGAGACCGGAAAGGACCTATTTAAATATCCGGATTTTAACAAGATATGGAAGATGGAAAGGGAACCGTTCCTGCTGGAAACCTGTGTTCCCGGAATTTTTGCCTCCGGCGATGTCAGGGCCGGTGCCATGAACCGCGTAGCCTCGGCGGTAGGGGAAGGATCTATGGCCATTAAATTTGTACATGAATATTTGACCGAAATCTAAAGGAATCGGGTATGGATAGGATAGGATTTGAAAATATAGAATTGATCGATAACAATAAAGGGGATAAAAAACGCTTTGAGATACATGTGGAAGGACATATCGCCTTTATGGAGTATATGCTTTCCAAACAAGGCATCATATATATTACGCATACGGAAGTCCCGAAGCAATTGGAAGGGAAGGGGATCGCTTCTGCCCTAGCAGGGAAGGTAATGGATTTTATAGCAAGATCGGGCCTGAAATTGGCGCCGCTCTGTCCATTTTTGGCATCCTATCTTAAAAGACATCCCGAAAAGGCCAAGGAACTACTCGCCCCTGGATATTCCATCGGCAGTTGAAACGCCGACCGATACGACAGGGGATAGTTTCTTGTTGTGGTAACGGTAGGTCACAACTTACAGTTCACCATCCAGTGAATACCATATTTGTCGGTGCACCTTCCGTAAAGAGCGCCCCATTCCTGTTTCTTTAAGGGGTTGTTCACTTGTCCCCCCTCGGATAGGGTGTCGAACACTACCTTGGTCTCATCCGGATCCCTCAAGTCCACGCTCATATGGATCTGGTTACCATTGTTCAAAGGGGTATCGGGCGCCGCATCGTAGGCCATAATATGGATTCCGCTCCCTTTGAGTTCCGCATGTTGTAATTTGTCCCTATAGGAATCTGGAATATCTTTTTTTGAATCTTGGTAGGTTTGCTTGTTTACGATGTCCCCACCAAGGCAATTTGCATAAAAATTCAATGCTTCTTGGCAATCTCCATTAAATGCTAAGTATGCTTGTACGTTCATAGTATGATTTTTTTTAGTTTTTATAAAAATAGCGACCTTCTATCGTGGGATTTGATCCAAAGCGAAGAAGTGTTGCCTCAAACAAAGGACAATTCTTCACTGCATTCATAGTGCTGTAACGACGGATCCAACCATAACTTTTGAGATGTCCCTTTAAAAAGTTTGCCTAATTGCCCCTTTTTGGGGACTCTCTCTTCTTTCAAGCTATTTTTAGGCGCAAATGCAACGCTGGTTCTATAAATTAAATGTTAATTTTCACCGCTGAAAAATAATCGGCCATTAAAAAGTACCGAATCCTTCCTGCGTGTCGGACCTGAATTCCATCGATAGGCACCAGTAGGAAATGTTTAAGTATAACCCATCCAAAATGAAAAGTAACAATACCGTAGAAAAAGCAACTGCCCATATTTCCCAACTCTTTAAGAGCGACCTAGGAAAAAAACAACTGTTCCATAATTTCAACCGGACACTTCAATTGACTGAAATTGCCTCAGAACTTATAGGGTCATCAACACTGGAAGAAGAAACTGGACATCAGGTCCTCTTGGCAGTGTTGTTTCTTTACTCGGGATACTCCACAACAGAGGGGAATCCCCAAAAACAAAGTGTGGCAATGGCCAAGCGATGGCTGTCAGAAAATGGGCATGGGCAAGAATTCATCGACAGGGTCACGAAACTTATGGAAAGTTCGGAAGGTGATCAGGTCCCAGCTGGGAAGGCGGAGGGCATATGTTACGATGTAGCCCATTCCTTCTATGGCATGCCTTCGTTTCAGACCGATCTTGAATTGCTCCGCTTGGAAAAGGAGGCCATTGACGGGAACAAAATTGAACGGACGGCCTGGAGGGAAATGTATATTGCCAAACTCACCTCCGGGCATCGGTTTGCAACGCTATATGCCCAACAAAACTGGGAAGATCAAAAAACGAACAATCTGACCGCACTTATCCAAGAGGGGGAAAAAGAGCTAAAATCCAGTAAAAAAGCCAAGCTCAAGGTCAATATGAAGGAAACCAGCCCCCAACGTGGCGTACAGACCTTGTACAGGGTTACCTTGAGGAACCATTTAAAATTAAGTGACATCGCCGATACCAAGGCCAATATTTTACTGTCGGTCAACGCGATCATCATATCGTTGATATTGGCAAATATGGCCCCGAAACTGGATAGTCCTTCCAATGCCTACCTCCTCATTCCCACTTCAATATTTATATTGTTCAGCATCGTGTCCATGATCTTGTCCGTTTTGGCCACAAGACCTAAGGTGACAAAAATGGAATATACGGACGAAGCCATCAAGGAAGGAAAGGTAAACCTGCTTTTTTTCGGTAATTTTAACCAAATTGCGGTAGAAGATTATATGAAAATGATCAAAGATCTTATATCGGACAAGGAAAAGATATATAATATGCTTACGATGGACCTATATTATTTGGGGGCGGTGCTGGAACGGAAGTATAAGATCCTTCGTTGGACATACACCATTTTTATGACGGGACTGATCTTATCGGTAGTGTCTTATGCCATTGCCTTAAAATACTATGCACCGGAGAAAGTTATGGAAGCGGTAAAGCCCCTAACGCAGTAAGGAAGGTGCTTGAGAGATCTGTACTCATTTTCCGTTCGGTCTAATCCTAGTATTGAAAAATATGAAAAAATTGGTGTGGGGTCTGGTAATTTTTGTCCTGCTTTTTGTGGTATTGCTATATATTTCGGTTTCCAGTACCAACAAAGAGATGGGTACCTGCGAGTTGGTGGGCGTTACGGATATTTCGGGAATCGATTTTTCCGAACATGATTCCGTGCGACTTACGGCCAGCAATCTCTATGAGGGAAATGCCATTAAAAAACTGATGCAGGGAGAACATTACAGAAAGGCTTGGGCGACCCCTATTTCAGTGCCCATCGTTTTTTTGGATACCTTGTACGGTGGGATGGAAATTATTAAGGAAGGCGGGGGAAAACAGACCCATTCTTTAAAATTGGAATCCCAGAAGGGGATAGCTTACTCCCTAAGGGGAATCCATAAGGATCCAAAGGCGCTCGTTCCCGATGTGGCCAGGATTTTGGGCCTAGAGAATATTGTGGTGGACGGTATATCCGCCCAACATCCCTATGGGGCACTCTTGGCGGCCTCCCTTGCAGATCGGGTAGGTGTCCTGCACACCGCGCCCAAAGTGCTTTTCGTTCCGGAACAACCTTTTTTGGAGGAGCACAATGCCAAATTCGGCAATAGGCTGTTCCTTTTGGAATACGAGACCGAGAGCAAAAAAAACTGGACAGGTTTTAAGAAGGTACTGGAAATAATGGATACGAAGGACCTCCAACAGCTTAAAATGAAATACGGAGACCAAGTGACCATAGATAGGCATGCCCTAGTTAGGGCACGTCTGTTCGATCTGTTGATAGGGGATTGGGACCGACATGCAAAACAATGGGGGTGGGTCGTTCAAAAGCAGGATGACAATAGCTATAAAGCAATTCCCTTACCTGGCGATAGGGACAATGCCTTTTTTAATGTGGATGGCGTCATCCCCAGTATCTTGGCAAATAAGAAGGTGCTGCCCGAACTACAGGGTTTCGATACGGAAATTGGTTTTATGCCTGGACTTGTAATGCCCTTTGATGTTTATTTCCTAAAGATGGTACCCAAGGAACTGTTTTTGGAAGAAGCCAGGTACATACAGGAAAAACTATCCGATAAAGCCATCCAAGAAGCATTGGAGGCTTGGCCAAAGGAAATTTATAAGCTTGACGGCCCCGATATAGAAACCAAGTTACGGGCAAGACGGGACGCGCTCCAGTTTTATGCAAAGGAATTCTGGTCGGCCCTGAATGAAAGAAGCTTATTGACCGAGCCGTTAAAAGGTTCTGAAGATGAGAAACTAACCACAGGTATGTTGGCATGTTTTGAATGTGCCGGCAGTGGTGGAAAATTGGAGTGAACGTAAACGGGATAAATATTTATTTGATTGTATGCCCTCTACGACCACAATATTTCTAATTTGGAACAACGGTCCTTACCCTTTTTAGAGTGAACAATTGTACCGGATCAACATATCAATATAAAAATTGTATAATGAGCTATTCACAAGTCGCAGACCTCTTAAACCAGTTATTGGAGTCGCATTACCATGCGGATTATGTATATCGAGAGGGCATCAAAAAAACGGATTCAACTTCCCTCAAGAAATTTTTTATGGACATGGCCAGCAAAAAGGCACAAATGATCAACCAATTAACGGATGATATCATTCGTTTAAACGAAAAGCCACGGGAAAAGGATGATTTTGGGGAGACGGCAGCAAATGTATGGTCCGAATTGATGTTGTTTTTCAGTGGAAATTCTGAAGGGGCCATTTTAAATGAATGCAAAAAGGCGGAAGAGGCATTGATAAGGGAATACAATGAAGTATTAAAATACAGTTCCATTACACAGTCTACCAGGGTCCTTTTGGAAAGCCATAGACAACAAATCCAAGAAGATCTCAATGTCTCCTTCAACATATAGCTAGGCCGATCGAAAATGCCAACTTTTTTAACCGTTACAAAAAATTGGGACCGTAGTAACGGTCCCTTTTTTTGTAAATCACACAATTTAGGAAATTTTGATGGTCCTCACCGGTTTTTGACGGGCCTCCTCTTTTTTGGGAAGCTGTATCTTTAGGATACCATCATTATAGTGTGCCTTAATGTCCCCATCGTTTACCGTTTCCGGTAAGGAGAATGTCCTTTTAAAGGAAGCGTAGCCAAATTCTTTTCGGGTATAGTTCCCATCCTTTTGCTCGGTTTCTTCCTCCTTGTTCATGGAAATGGTCAGGATCTGGTTGTGCAGGTCAATGTTGAAGTCGGACTTCTTGAGACCCGGGACGGCCATTTCGACCAAATAGGCCTCTGCCGTTTCCTTTATGTTTACTTTGGGCAAACTCATTCCCATGTTAAAACTGGGACTGAATCGCGGTGTCAGGTCCCCGTTTAGGATATCATCGATCCATGAGGACCAAATAGGAAAGTTTGGGCGATCGTTCGAATTTGTCCTTGCCAAACTTTCATTCCTGGGTACATTTACCAATGTGCTCATAATAACGGATTTTAAGTTAAACAATAAATTCGGTGTAACAGGAACAAATTAAGTGCCAAGTTTTTCCCTGTCATAAAAGGAGGTGATTTTTTAAGAATGGTTTAAGAAAACCTTTCCAGTCTGGCACTCGAACGATATGGACCCTGTCAAATTGACGTCATAAAGGTCATGCTGACAGATAGTTAATGTCAAAATTTAGGGCAATTGTCCATGAACTATTCCCTGATTTTTTTTAGGGAACCCTGTACTCTTTCCATAAAGATCTTGGATGGCACAGATTTTTTTTAATGGCGGGATCTAAAGATCCTTCGCAGCGGTGGGAGCCTGTCCCAAGCAAGTGCCAAAACGGTGGTGACCACCAAAAATAGCAATGCGGACAGTA
The DNA here is from genome assembly GCA_963974715.1 of uncultured Sediminicola sp. Classification (GTDB taxonomy): domain Bacteria; phylum Bacteroidota; class Bacteroidia; order Flavobacteriales; family Flavobacteriaceae; genus Sediminicola. The sequence continues at coordinate 256,482 of CAXBDK010000005.1, read as the reverse complement.
CAACTCGTACAGGTTCCAAGGAATGATACAGAAATTGTTTTATTCCCCATCCCGTAAAACTACCGTATAACAGAATGGAATGGATCACATATATCGCCAAGGTATTTTTTCCTATCGCATGTATCAAGGGATGTTTTAAAAATCTTTCCAACAGACGAAAGATCACGAATACCAAAAGTACATCCCCGAACCGGGCAAAAAGATCACTGCCCTTGTACGCACCCATAAAAAAATCGTTCTGCGTAATGGTGGCCATGGCCGAAAAGAAATAATAGGACCAAAATGAGAGCAGTATCCCCAAAACAGAGGTAATTACCAAGGCCCTGAAATTGAATTTTGGACCGTTACCGTACCAGAGATATAGGGCCGACATAAACCCTCCAAAGGCGGCATATCCAAACCAAGGAAAGATGGTAAAGACGGATCCGTTCTCCCTGGTAAAATAATTGGCCAAAAGGGAGGGCATCCAAGAAGTGTCCCAAGTTGCATACCAATATTCAAAAAGGAACAAAAACATTCCGATAATCATCAGAAGGTATGGAAAAACCCATTTTTTAAACCTTCTTGTCACTAGGAAAGAAACTATAATGAGCAAAAGTGACATGCCTATGCATTGCAGTACATGGACTATCTGCCAAGAACTGTTCAGTTGACCGTCCAACAGGCCCTTAAAATTGATCTGCAGCAAATATCCAATGCCCATCAATTGGATTCCCCGCACCACTCCTTTTCTTACCCTAGGATTATGGCCACCGCTCTGGTGTTGTTTTAGGAGCAGATATGTGAAGATAAAACCGGAAACCGTAAAGAATACAGGGGCTGTCATTCCCCTTAGATCTTTCCACATATGAAACCACGCTGAGTCGCTTTCAAAATCATCGGAAAGAAGGGCCGATATAAAGTGGCCCTGTAGCATCATGAGTATGGCCCATGCCCTTAGGGCATCTATAAAATATAACCGACCACTTTTAATACTACTATCGGACATCGGCCGCTTTTTGGGGATACAAATCAATTCAACTGGTAAGAAGCGGTAAAAATAATCAAAAAATGCCCACGGGCGATATATCTGTCGTATAGTTACGGCAGTGAAATCCGGATATACGTTTTGGACCTTTAGTCCAGGAAAAATTACAATTGGAAATCTCTGGAGGGAGGTAAAGTAAATTGTGGAAATCTTTTCTCCCTTACCTTGGTTTTCCTCCTTATACCTGGCCAGCTTGCTACCAAGTTTGTTGACTGTTAGGAATGTTTAAAACCATTAAAGGCCCGATTTTGGGCAAGCACTGTGCTTACTGGTCTAATTTCAATTTTGGGGACATGTTTTCAGGCGGGTATCACCTATGTTGGAGTAGGTCCCCTTCTCATCGGGAACTCCTAATAAATAAACTTGAGGATAGGGAAAGGATATACTGTCTATCTTCCATTGAATCCAACAAAATAAATAGGAGCTGGCTACCCTAGTTAATCAACAGTGCCAACGTCCCCAACAAATTGGACCTCTGCAATCACTTTTTCGGTATGGGCCAATTGATCTTTTAAGACCTGTGCCTTGTCATTTGGGATGTCGTAATGGTCGGTAAGCAGTTTCTCATAAAGCCCGACAATCTTTTTGTGGAGCCTGATGGTTTCGTTCAGGAGATCCTGATCGGACAGATCTTTGTTCCCCGACAAAATAATGGAGCCATCGCCAACTTCCGTGTTCTCATCCGTCGCATTTTTCTCTTCATCGTATTTGCCGCCCATTTCATAGATGAGCTTAATAAGATCTTCCGCCATTTTTCGGCTGGTATCCGAACGTTTTTCAAAATAATCTTCCAGTTCATCTGATTGGGCCAGGTGTGCGGCTTTCTTATAGGCCTCGGAGATGGTCAGCCTTTGTTTGGTCAATTTGTTTAAAATCTTATGGAATTCTTGTTGTTCTTTCATGGGATAGGTATTTTTTATAGTGGGAACATGGGCCTTATTCCCTTTTAAATTCGATACTTTCCAATTCTTCCAGGAGCAGCAGCGCTTTTTCCATTTGCCGTTTATGGGACTGTAGCAGCAATTTCAGGGTAGGGGAAAGGTCATCCTTTCCTAGAATCTCCTGATACTCCTGCATGGCGGCCCTTTCGCCCCTAACGGCTTCATGTAACAAGGCCTCGTCCGTGTCCGTGGCAAACAAGGCCCGAAGATCCATCCAGGTTCTGTGAAGATCACCTGTGACACTGCCTCTTTTCTCGGCCGGATATCCCAAGGTCATTATAATTTCCTTTAGCTCCTTAACGAACTGGTGCCTTTCCACGGTCCGATCGTTAAACCATGATATCAGGGATTTGGCACGTGCCTTTTTGGATGCTTTGCCATATCCTTTTTCGGCATCGTAATTTTTTTCCAAAATGGAATTGAGCCGTTCACCAAGATTTTCCGTAAGGGCGGTCATAATATATAAATATGACTGCCAATTTAGTGAGATTGTAAAGTGTGGGGCGACTGCATCAACTTTAATATTGATCCGTTCGATTAGAGGGTACGGGAAGTATTGAACAGTGTGTGACGATAAAATCTAGTTGTTGAAGCTTTTCTTGATACGGTCCAGGCTTCTCTTCGTATCCCTTTCCTTTATTACCTCACGTTTGTCGTATATTTTTTTGCCCTTGGCAAGGGCCACCCTTACCTTTGCAAGCCCTTTTTCATTCACAAAGAGGTTCAGCGGCACAATGGTGAGCCCAGAGGTCTTCACTTCCCTTTCCAACTTTTTAAGTTCCCTGCGCTGTAGCAGTAATTTGCGTTCGGCCTTAGGTCGGTGGTTATAGTGGGTTCCAAAAGAATATTCGTCCACCTGCATATTGATCACAAAAAGTTCGGATCGATCGTTAAATTCGCAGAAACTTTCGGAAATAGAGGCTTTGCCCAACCTGATCGATTTTATTTCGGTACCTGAAAGGACAATGCCCGCCGTATAGGTATCCAAAATTTCATATTCAAATTTGGCCTTTTTGTTCTTTATGTTGATGTTGTTCTGCATAAGTGGCACAAAAGTAATAACAATAAAAGAATATTAAGGCTACGTAGATAGGAATTATGGGCAGTGGATACTGGGAAGCTGTTTTTTTGCTATTATTACAAAAAAAATCAAATATGCGAATCTGTACCCTATTTTTGCTCACCGTGGCGTTTAGTCTGACTTCTTGTAGGGAAGGGAAAAAATCCGTTTCGATATCCGCCCAGCAAATTGTGGACAGTTCCATTACGGCGAGTGGGGGAGACCTGTACCGCACCAAGAATAAATACTTCCTTTTCCGGGATATTCGGTACGTTTCCGAACTACGGGAAGAGGAAGTGGTGCTAAAGCGTATTTTTTATAAGGATTCCTCACAAATTGAGGATATCCGTTATAAGGATGGATTTGAAAGGTTTGTGGACGGGAATTTAGTGGAAGTCCCGGATTCTTTGGCCACTGCCTACTCCAATTCCATTAATTCCGTTCATTATTTTGCCTATCTTCCCTATGGGCTCAACGATAGGGCCGTGAACAAGGAACTGATGGGAGTGGAAGAAATAAAGGGGGTCCCGTTTTATAAGGTCAAGATCGGTTTTGACCAAGAAGGAGGTGGGTCTGACTATGAGGATGTCTATATATACTGGTTTAACAAGGAAAATTATAAAATTGGGTACCTGGCCTATGATTTTCACGTAAACGGAGGCGGTATCCGATTTAGGGAGGCACATAACGAACGCTATGTAGAGGGGATCCGGTTTGTGGACTATAGGAATTACAGTCCCAAAAAAAAGGAAAAGGTAGGAATAGATTCCATCGGCCTTTATTTTAACAGTGATAGGTTGGAACTGTTATCTGAGATCGATCTGGAACAAATTCGGATTACAGATCCTCCTAATCGATCTTGAGCATCATATGTGTGGCCTTGTCATCTATGATCTGCACGATAAAGAGCTGACCGTTGTCATAGTCGGGTATTTCCGGATAAATATTTTCGCCGATCATTTTGTTCACTAGCTCAGGGGTGGTATTGCTATGTCCCACTACCAAGACTTTTTTATCCAAGTTGTCGGCCTTAAACTGTGCCAGATCCATTTGCGGCTGATAGTATTGTACGGTTATATCCTTTTTAACAGCGGTGGGTGCCGCCGTCATGGTGGTCCTTTCGTAGTCGGTAGAATAAATCCGATCCAATGGGACCGCATCAAATACTTCGGCCCATCTCATGGCCCTTCCCAATCCGTCTTGGTTAAGTTCGGGATCATTGTTGTTGGGGTCGCTCCTATCCTTTTCGGCATGCCTGATAAAATAAAAGGTCGATACAACTGATTCCGTAGGGCTTTCGGGAACTTTATCTTCCTTGCACCCCGTTAGTAAAGAACCGCAAAAAGTGAATATTATAAATAGATGTTTGGTAGCTTTCATTATATCTTGGTTTAGCTTAATTTAAGGCCTTCTTTCAAGAAACTAAATTTAAGATAAAATAGTATGTGTCATAGTGGGAGATTTGTTTTTTTGTGCAGGTATTTAGGGATTTTGCTTTGCGGGTTTCAGGGCATTTTCACAGTTATGGGGCAGACCAACGACCTCCCTTCCGATTTTAGGCAGCATAACCTCAGCACGTTCAATTCCAGTCTGTGGAACCCGGCTTTCTCCCCAAGTCGCAATAGACCGGCGTCCATAGCGTTGTGGACAAGGTGGCAGTGGCAGGCCATCGATGCAGATCCTTCTTCCATTTTCCTGAACTATACCGGAAACCTGAATTCTACCTCTACTGTAGGCCTCGGTTTTATACAGCATAATACGGGCGTTTTTTTACAAACGGGGGGAGTGGCCAATTATGCCCATAGGTTTAACATTGCCGACGAATTTGAACTGGCGGTCGGACTTAATGTTTTTGGCTTTCAGAGCGAGGTAACGGATGATGCTTTTGTTCCTGATGAAGAGGTGGGCTTTTTATTCGGTAATGAAAACGATTTTATAGTTCAAATGGCCCCTGGATTTCAATTGATGTTGAATGGTCTGAGCCTCGGATTTTCAGTCGGAAATTTGGTGGACTATAATTTTACGGCCAAGGAAAGTGTTCATTCGGGAAAAAATTATTTGGCATCCCTTGGATATGAAATACCCATTACCTTTTTTGGAAACGGGGATGATAGTTATATCAGGCCTCTTCTCTATATGAAAACGGTGCCGGATGTGAAGGACCAATACGGGGCAATGGCGCTGATCTCCAGTCCCAAATATTGGGGACAGGTGGGCTATAATAATTTTTATGGTATATCCGCCGGAGCGGGAACAACAATTTTCACGAACATCTCACTAGGGGTGTTGGCAGAATTTGGCATAGATGAACCTGCAAGCAGTGAGGTGTCCACTATTGAGTTGATAGCGGCATTTACTTTTGGGAAGAAGCAACGGGAACAGTTATGGTCACAGGAAAAATTTGAGGATACCCAAGCTGAATACGAAAAGAAAGAAGCGGCACGAAGGGAACGGGAATTGGAGCTATTGGGACTGGAGGAAGAACGGCGGGTTGCGGACTCCCTTGAACAGATAAAGATTGCCGAGGCAAAAGCCAAGGAACTGAAGGAACAAATGGGCAAGACGGTTACGCAGGGCCGATATGAGGAGGTCGTAAAGCAGCAGGGACTTGAACCTGGATACTATTTGATAGCCAACGTATTTGGGACAAAGAAGTATTTTGAGAATTTTATGGCTACGCTTACCAAGCAAGGGCTTGAGCCAAAATCGTTCTACAGGCAAAATAATAAATACAATTATGTCTATCTCCGGAAATACGATTCCTTGAAGGATGCGGAAAAGGCCCGGGACAATAAATTCGATGGAAAATACAAGGAAACCACTTGGATCTTTAGGGTGATCGGAGAATGATCACTTTTTAATTTCCCTATTTATCAACTGGTCCAGGTAAGCGATCGTATTTAAAAGATATTTGTTGTCGCCCGTTATGGTGGCCATGGCTACCGCACCTTGGATCATGGTATAGAACTGTTTGGCAAATTGCAACGGGGTGACGGGAATGCTTATCTCATTATTTTTGATCCCATTTTCAAGAACAAGGGCAATCTTTCCCTCTATGGTCCGTATCGTTTCTTTTACCGCAGCCGAAAGGAGATGGTTGTTGTTTTTGGCATCCACCCCAACCTTAAGGATGGGACATCCCCCCAAATCCTCCGTAAAATTGCCATAATACCTAAAAAACTGGGTAAGGCTAAACAATTTTTCCAAGGAGGTACCTTCCACCGCTAGTTGTATGTCCAATGCTTTTAAAAATTTTTTCGCACTGAATTCAAAGGCGGAGAGTGCTAGGGCCTCTTTATTTTCAAAATTGCCGTAAAGGGCACCTTTGGTAAGTCCCGTGGCATCCGTTAAATGGCTCATGCTGGTGCCAACATAACCATATCTGTTAAAGATGGGTGCTACTGTCTCTATTATATATGCGGTGGTTCTTTCTGCCTTCGTGGACATATGAATATGATTTTTGACCCATTTCGTGGGATTGGACATCAGGGACCGGATCGGGAATATAGCTTCAACGTTTATCTCAGAAACACTATTTCGTCGATACTGGCTTTTTACTAAGATATAAAAATATATATACTGTATGGTATATAAATTATAAAAAAAGGACCGTCCTTTACCAGAACGGTCCCAAGTACGTATTCGTGTTCAGCTACCACGGGGCAAGAACACGAGGCATATGGCGGAACACCAAAACACCCGCCGGAGGCGGACAGGCGCCTGGGGCCCCCCAATCTAGGCAGAACGTTAATTTGCCAATTCCTTCTGATTTCTAAAGACCAGCGTGTCGTCAAATGCATCTATAAGTATAATGCTTTCGGCCTTTATTTCCCCGCTCAGAAGTTCCTTTGAAAGTTTGTTCAGCACCTCTTTTTGGATCATCCTTTTTATGGGTCGTGCCCCGTACTGTGGATCATATCCCATATTTGCCAAATAAGAAATGGCATCCTCCGTAGCATCAATGATTATGTTCTGTTTTGCGACCAATTTTTTGAGCCCTTCCAGTTGCAATCTTACAATTTGGGTTATATCCTCCAGGTTGAGCGGGGTGAACATGATGATATCATCGATCCTGTTCAGGAATTCAGGTCTTATGGTCTTGCGCAACAGTCCCAGTACCTCAACCCTTGCCGCTTCCGTGGCACTGTATATATCGGTATTGGCATCGAATTTTTCTTGGATGATGTGACTGCCCATATTGCTGGTCATGATGATAATCGTATTTTTAAAGTCGGCTATCCGACCCTTGTTGTCCGTCAGCCTTCCCTCGTCCAATACCTGCAATAGGATGTTGAAGGTGTCGGGATGTGCCTTTTCAATTTCATCCAGCAATACCACGGAATAGGGTCTGCGCCTTACCGCTTCCGTCAATTGTCCGCCTTCGTCGTACCCAACATATCCCGGAGGGGCCCCTACCAGCCTACTAACCGCATGCCTTTCTTGGTATTCGCTCATATCGATACGGGTCATGGCATTTTCATCGTCGAACAGATAGGAGGCAAGGGTCTTGGCCAGTTCTGTTTTTCCAACTCCTGTGGTTCCCAGGAAAAGAAAGGATCCGATCGGTCTTTTCATATCCTGAAGGCCCGCCCTGCTCCTTCTGATGGCGTCCGATACGGCCTGAATGGCCTCTTCTTGGCCCACGACCCTTTTGTGGAGCACCTGTTCCAGCTTTAGCAGCTTCTCCCGTTCGCTCTGCAACATTTTGTTCACGGGGATCCCGGTCCATTTTGCGACCACTTCGGCAATATCCTCGGTAGTGACCTCTTCCTTGATCAAAGTGCCAGCATCCTGTTGTGCATCAAGTTCCTTTTGGAGCCTGTCCAGAGTTTCCTGTGCCTCTTTGATCTTTCCATAACGTAGCTCGGCCACTTTTCCATAATCGCCGTTCCGTTCGGCCCTTTCCGCTTCCACCTTATAATTTTCGATGTCCTGTTTTATTTTCTGGATATTGTCCACGACCGTTTTTTCACTTTCCCATTTGGCAAAAATTTCATGGCGGTCGTCCTTAAAATTGGCAAGTTCACTGTTTAGCGATTTTAACTTGGCCTGATCGTCTTCCCTTTTGATCGCTTCGATTTCAATTTCAAGCTGCATGATCTTTCGGTCCAGGACATCCAGTTCCTCGGGTTTGGAATTGATTTCCATCCGCAGTTTGGAAGCTGCTTCGTCCATCAGGTCAATGGCCTTATCCGGCAAGAACCTATTGGTAATGTATCGCTGTGAAAGTTCCACTGCGGCAATGACGGCCTCATCTTTGATCTGCACCTTATGGTGTGCCTCGTACTTATCCTTTATTCCCCTTAAAATGGAAATGGCACTTTCCGTATCGGGTTCGTCCACGGTGATTTTTTGGAACCTTCTTTCCAATGCCTTGTCCTTTTCAAAGTATTTCTGGTACTCGTCCAAGGTAGTGGCACCAATGGCCCTTAATTCCCCACGGGCCAGTGCGGGTTTGAGTATGTTTGCCGCATCCATTGCGCCCTGTCCCCCTCCGGCTCCCACCAAGGTATGGATCTCATCAATGAACAATATGATGTTTCCATCGGAAGAGGTAACTTCCTTGATGACAGCTTTAAGCCGTTCCTCAAATTCCCCTTTGTACTTTGCACCGGCAATAAGTGCACCCATATCCAATGAATAGATCACTTTGTCCTTGAGGTTTTCGGGTACATCGCCTTGCACTATCCTATGGGCAAGACCTTCGGCAATGGCCGTTTTTCCCACACCGGGCTCTCCCACCAACATAGGATTGTTTTTGGTCCTTCTGGAAAGGATCTGTAGAATACGCCTTATTTCCTCGTCCCTACCGATAACTGGATCCAATTTTCCACTATCGGCCAGCGAATTGAGGTTCTTGGCATATTTGTTCAGGGAATTATAGGTTTCTTCGGCACTTTGGGAGGTGACCTTTCCGCCTCTGCGCAGTTCATCAATGGCACTTAGCAGATCTTTTTCTTGGCCTCCTTGGTCTTTCAGGATTTGGGCCACCTTGCTCTTGGATTTGAATATGGCCAACAATAGGTGTTCCACGGAAACAAATTCGTCCTCCATTTTTTTGGCAAGGATTTCCGCCTCTCCCAATGTTTTTCCGGCTTCCCTGGAAAATTGGAGGTCCCCACCCGAAACCTTCGGAAAACGCTCAAGTTCCTTGTCCACTATTTGGTTCAACAATGGAATGTTTATGTTCAATTTCTTCAGAATAAAGGGCATCACGTTCTCATCTACGGTCGAGATGGCCTTGAACAAATGCTCGTTTTCTATCTGTTGATGTCCAAAGCCCTGTGCCAATAGTTGTGCATGCTGGATCGCTTCCTGCGATTTTGTGGTGAAATTATTTAAGTTCATATGGCTCTTATTTTGTTATTGCGTACTTTTGAAACTACCAAGGCAATAATCCTACCAACCAATATGTATAAGACAAAACGGCAGCAATAAACTGTAAAGAACAAGACATTTTGTCTCCTTTTATATGGAGGGGACGACTCTAAACACTAAAGTTACAAAATGGGATTTTTAAAAGGGATATTTGGAAAGACGAATTCCGAGGATAAGGGGGACATTGCTCCATTAAAGTGGATCGATTTGGAAAAGATGGAACAACTGGACCTTTTGGAAGAACAATCCCACTATAAGACGCAATTGATATTTAAACATTCCACAACCTGTGGAATCAGCAGAATGGTATTGGGGATGTTCAAGGAGGACTATAATTTCAAGAATGGCGAGATGGAACTGTACTATCTGGACCTTCACAGGTTCAGGGATATTTCCAATGAAGTCGCCCAGAAATTTAATGTAAGGCACCAGTCGCCCCAACTGCTGATCATAAAGAATGGGGCAGTGGTGGCACATGCCTCCCATGGGGCCATTAACGACCTGGCCTTGGAGCGTTACCGTTAAGGGGCGCTTACCGGTATCGTTGGTTGGCCAAGATGCCCTTCAGTTTCGACTTCAGATCGTTTCCTGCATCCAGTACCATTTGTTCATTGGAGGGGAAGGGCACGGCAACATTGTCCAGAAAACCTATGAGATCGGTGTCCAAGGCCCTTTTATCGCCCTTGTAATTGGCGTGGATATGTTGAAAAATATATTCGCTTGAAATGGGATAAGTGTTTAAGGGCTGCTTCGTCTTCAGATCTATGAACAGGACATTCCCGGTTACCTGTACCGATTTAAACTGAGTGAACTGGTAGAAGTTGCACCTAATGGTCTTAAACTTATCGACTTTTATCTTATTTCCCAGACTATCCTTAAGAATGTTCCCCTTGGAGTCTTGGGCATAGGTGTAGCCATCCTTGATCTGCTTTTCCCGGCTAATCTGTTTTTCGGTAATTTGCTCTGGCGAAATATGTATGTTTTTAAAGGCCAGCTGCATTTCATAATCGTAGGGGACATTGTCCAAGGCATTAGCGTGGTATTGGGTCCATAGGTCGTTAAGTCCGTATGTGTTGAAATTTAATAGTTCTTCTTCCAGCCGGACGGGAATGATCTGTTCGGAATCGTTGAACATAAGCACTTTTACATAATCCAGTCCCTTCTGGTAGGCCTGTTCCATTTTTTCCTTGGCCTGTGGATATCCCGGACTAAGTTCTTCCAAATATGCAAAATCATCATATGCCTTTCTGTAGTCCAATTTATTGCTTGCATTTTGGAGAATTCCGTTCGCGTTCACAAAAAGGTGCTCGGAAAGATCTCTTTTGACCTGGATTATAGGATTGTCATAATCTTTAAAATCAAATTTGGCGTTTCTTCGTTCTTCCTGGATATACAAAGGTAAAAGCGGCCTGATCCTTTCCTGGATATTTTTTAACGATAAATAGCCTGTATACATTCTTTCCAGATTGGCCGGATTTCCCTCTTTTTGCAAGAATGAAATCTCCTGTAGCTCCCGTTCCGTATTCTTTTTAAAGGCCTGTTCCAGTAATACAATGTAAGGCTGATTTCCTTTTTTGGTCTTGTTATCTGCCAGATTGTCCATTGCCTTGGACATGGCTTGTTCATAATCGCCTATATTTAAGGCTTCTTGGGTTTTTTTGACCCCGCCACAGGAAAGAAAAACAAGTAACGGCAGGGCAAGAAAGGTTTTTTTTGTCATGTTGGTCGTTATTGGTCCGTACCGGGTATGTTGTTGTCCGGTATGACACTATGTAACGTAAAAGTGCCGAAAATCGTATGTCTACATGGAAAAACCCCGACCGGATCGGGTGTTCCATACCATCGGAAAATACTACCGCATAAAAAGCGCCCCAGTTGTCCTATTTTTGAAAGTATAGGCTGCCGGAAAGATCTATTTTTTCTTGGACTGGAAAACGGGCAGGAGTTTGCCGGACACCTCTCCAAAACCGATCCTCACCCCATTTTTTTCGCAGTGTCCCTTAAAGGTGACGGTATCGTTGTCCTCAATGAACTTTCGTTTGGAACCGTCATTTAACGTAAGGGGCTTTTCCCCTCTCCATGTTAGTTCCAACATGGAACCGAAAGAATCCGGCGTGGGCCCAGAGATGGTTCCGCTACCCATCATATCGCCACTGTTCACTTTGCAACCGTTCACTGTATGATGGGCAAGTTGTTGGGCCATGGTCCAGTACATATATTTGAAATTGGACCTGCTGATAACGGTAGGCTCCCCATTTTCCGGTGTGATCTCAACTTGTAGGTGTATGTCCACCCCTCTCTTTCCATTTTGCTGTAGATAGGGAAGGGGAGTGGGTTCTTGGGTAGGACTTTTTACCCGAAACGGTTCCAGGGCGTCCATGGTCACGATCCAAGGCGAGATGGACGAGGCGAAGTTTTTTGCCAAAAAGGGACCTAGTGGAACATATTCCCATTTTTGTATGTCCCGAGCGCTCCAATCATTGAATAGGACCATTCCGAATATATAGTCTTCTGCCTCATCAACTGGGATGGTCTCCCCCAAGATATTGGCATCGGTGGTTATAAAAGCCATTTCCAGTTCAAAGTCGACCAATTTTGAAGGGCCATATATAGGTGTTTCCGAACCTTCGGGCATGGTCTGTCCCATAGGTCGGTAGATCGGGGTTCCGGAGGGAACGATGGAGGAACTACGCCCGTGGTAACCTACTGGAATATGGAGCCAGTTGGGCAACAGCGCATTTTCCGGATCCCTGAACATTTTTCCAACATTGGTGGCATGTTCCTTACTGGAATAAAAGTCGGTATAATCCCCTATTTGCACGGGAAGCTGCATTTCTATCTCGTCCATGGTGAAGAGGACGATTTTTTGGTGTTCCTTATGGTTCTTGAGGGTATTGTTGTTTATATCAAAAATTTCACTGATCCTGTTTCGTACCAGTCGCCATGTCTTTTTCCCGTCCGATATAAAGTCGTTAAGGGTATCCTGCAGGAAAATGTCGTCCGTGAGCGGGATATCATGAAAATATCCCAACTGGTGCAGGGCGCCCAAATCAATGGCATGGTCCCCGATCCTCGTGCCTATGGTCACGATGTCGTCCCTGGTCAGAAAGACACCAAAAGGAATGTTCTGAATGGGAAAATCCGATTGGGCATTAACGGGTATCCAACTTTTTTTTGAGGGATCGTTCGTTTTTGTGGGCATGGTATTTTTGTTAATTTGTATTTGATAAATTTCTTATCAAATATATTATTTTCTGCCAATTTACAATTGGCAATTTGTACTTTTACCCCTTATTTAAAAGAATATTTTTAATATGCACCGAGATACGCAAATTTTTGAACTGATCGAGCAGGAAAAGCAACGACAAACCAATGGAATAGAACTTATCGCTTCCGAAAACTTTACCAGTCCACAGGTAATGGAGGCTGCTGGATCCGTTCTGACCAACAAATATGCCGAGGGCTATCCGGGAAAAAGATATTATGGGGGATGCGAAATTGTTGATGAAATAGAGCAATTGGCAATTGATAGGGCAAAGGAGCTTTTCGGGGCTGCATATGCCAATGTTCAGCCCCATTCCGGTTCCCAGGCCAATACGGCCGTTTATCATGCCTGTCTGGAGGTAGGGGATAAAATTTTGGGATTCGATCTCTCCCATGGAGGACATTTGACCCACGGCTCGCCGGTGAACTTTTCGGGCCGACTCTATAACCCCGTGTTCTATGGGGTAAATAAGGAAACGGGAATGCTCGATTATGACAACATTCAGGAAATCGCTACCAGGGAGCGGCCTAAATTGATCATTGCAGGGGCATCCGCTTATTCCAGGGACATGGATTTTAAGCGGTTCAGGGAAATTGCAGATAGTGTAGGCGCCATTTTATTGGCGGACATCTCCCATCCTGCAGGATTGATCGCCAAGGGTATCATGAACGATCCCATTCCACACTGTCATATTGTGACCACCACCACCCACAAGACCCTAAGGGGGCCTAGGGGAGGATTGATTTTAATGGGTACCGATTTTGACAACCCTTTTGGAATAACCCTCAAAAATGGAAGCCTAAGGAAGATGTCGGCCCTTTTGGACCTTGCGGTATTCCCTGGAAACCAGGGCGGACCGTTGGAGCATATCATAGCCGCAAAGGCCATCGCTTTTGGAGAGGCGCTGACCGATGATTTCCTCACCTATATGTTGCAGGTCAAAAAGAACGCTGCCGCAATGGCCGCCGCCTTTGTTGCAAAGGATTACAAAATAATCTCCGGGGGCACGGACAACCATATGATGCTGATAGATCTGCGGAACAAGGACATCACGGGCAAGGAAGCCGAGCAGGTTTTGGTAAAGGCGGATATTACGGCCAATAAAAATATGGTTCCTTTTGATGATAAATCACCTTTTATAACTTCGGGAATACGGTTTGGAACCGCTGCCATCACAACTAGGGGCCTAAAAGAATCCGATATGTCCACTATTGTGGATTTGGTGGATACCGTATTGTGCAATGCAACGGACGATAGTGTTATAGGGGACGTAAAGAAGAAAGTGCATGCTCTTATGGGGGGGCGGCCTTTATATGACGCCTAAAATTCAATCCCCTGAACACCAATAGCCCTATCTATTGGTGTTCCCAGGGATCGATCTAATGATTTAGCATGAACAGATCCCCTTGAACCAAGGATTTGTTGGCTACATCATAGATAATCGCATCATCTACCGAATCAAAATACAATCCCCAAAATCCTAGAAAATCGGAGGCTTTGGCGCTGTTTCCAGACCTAATGTTCAGTAGGTTGTTGCTATGCTGTAATGGTGCTTCCTCAAAAACGGGTATATAGATTTCGAAAGGTACTTCATGTTTTTTTCCGGAGAGATCAAAATAATGCTCCGTTAGTTCCTCCAGAATGTTCTCCAGTTGCTCAGGGATACTTTGCTCGTATATTTTTTTGATGATGATGGAAGTGTCCTTTAAAAGGATACATACCTCCTCAATATCGATTTCGAGGGAATTGTTATCCTTTAACTGGGCAATGGCAATGGAGAAGGGGTTGGCATCTTTGCACCCAAGGGACCCTTGATGATCGCCGTCCGATTTGCGCAAGCTTAGGTAGTAGATGGTTTCGGCAAGACTAAGGTTGCTCTGGAACTCTACGAGTAGGTTGCTCTGTGTTTCGGTGGAACTAAAAGCACTAACACTTACTTCCGAAAAAAAATCCTTCTCCAACTTTCTTTTAAAGGTGTCCAGCTGTTTTATTGGAAGATTTATATCCGAACGTGAATATGCATTATTGTTAAGATTGTCTTCGTGCAATGGCATAATCAACTTGTGTTACGGTTAAGTATATGCACGAAGTTAATTTTTTAAAACCGTCATGCACTATATAAAAACCTTAGAATATATATGGTTTTGGTATAGGATGTTGTGCTTTAAGAAATTGTTTTTCAGATCTATGTGGGGAAGTTTTATATAAAACCCCTGTTCCTTGCTTCGGTGATCAGGGCCTGATCGTTCTGTTTTTCTATGCCGAAAATAGTTTTTAATTGTCGTTTTCTGTTCTCGATACCCGGAAGGGAAAGGGAGATATGTTCTATCATGTCCTTAGTCTTTGTCCCTATGGAAAGGTGATATAGAATTTTCTTGTCATTTTCGTCCAAAGGGATATCATTGGCCATTTTTGTCCTAATGGCGACAAGGGCTTTTTTAGTGTAGTAGGGGGGGGACTTCATAACTGTGTGGACCATATCGTATAGGGCGGTCTCATCAATTTCGGTCTTTACCAGATATCCTTCGGGATTAACGGTTCCCAAGATGCTGTTGATCCTGTAATTGTCGCTAAAGGAGGACAGGAACACGATTTTCGAATCGGGGACCACTTCCCGTGCCAAGATCCCCAGATCTTCCCCGGTCTGGGGGGAACTTTCATTTGCGGGACCCAGTTGAATGTCGAGCATAATAATGTCATAGCGAAATGATCTTGCCGAATCCAAAATCTTCTGTTTGCCCTGTTCAAAGGTTTTTGCGGTATCCACATGGATCACAAAATCCTCAAAGTTGATCTCCTCAAGTATGAACTTATAACCGATCATGGTCATTTCATGATCGTCGACCGCAAGTATTCGTAGTGTTTTCATACCTTTCCAATTATAGATTTGTTTCGGAAACCATCGATTTATCGGATGGTATGACAGCTTCCAAACTGTCTGTATAAGGGACTTCAATGGTTACATCGGTGCCTTGGCCCATCTTGCTTTTTATTTCCCATTTACCGTTCATTTTACGGACACGCGACCGGATGTTCTTCAATCCGATCCCTTTTCTTCCCTTCTTTGCATCAAATCCTTTTCCGTCATCTTTTATTAATATGCGGATGTTATTTTCGTCAGACTCCAAAATGAGCGACACATTTTTTGCACCTGCATGTTTTAAGCAATTCTGTAAACTTTCCTGAATGACCCTGTACATATTTATTTTGAGTTCCCCCTTCAATCGGTCCCAGTCCATGTCCAAGGTATAGTGAAAATGGAAGGACGCCTTGGAGGTATTGTCCAATGTCTTCAACAGATCTTCCAAGGAGTATATAAAGTTATGAATTTTTTGATAAGCTGCATGGTTAAGTTCGTGCGATATGGCCCTTAGTTCCTCTTCTACCTCTTGCAATTTCTTGATGTACTCCGCTCTTTGGTAAGTTGCTTCCGTGGTCGTTTTCGAGTTCAAACCTGTAAGCACCAATCGAATACCGAGCATTTGGCCTAATATGCCATCGTGAAGTTCCTCTGAAACCCTTTTCTGTTCCTCGTGTTTCCCTTCCAGGAATTTTTCCTTTTGGGAAAGCATTAGATTGAATATTTCCAGATTGCTTTCCTGCTGCTGCTGCTGAAATTTTAGGCGCTGGTTTTTGATACGTAGGGCGATGATGCTGAAAATGGAAAGGGCCAGAAAAAAAATGCCGATCGCAATTCCCAGCCAAAGCTGTTTTTGACGGGCCAACAGTTGGTTCTGTAGAATAAACTGGTCCGTTTCGAACTGTATACGGGCAAATTTGTTCCGTATCTGTCGCTCCTCCCTTTGTAGGCTGTCATTTAACTGTATATATTCCTGAAGGTGCTGTTGTGCACTTCCCTTGTCCAGTTTGCTGATGAGTCCCAGGCTTTCCAACAACCTTTTGTTGTTGGAACTTTTCTTGGCAAGCGATTTGGAGGTCTGGGCATAAAAAATGGCCTTTGCGGTATCCTGCTGTCTAAAGGCATATTCCGAAAGATAATAATTTGATAGGGACATTCCGGTTATGTCATTAAGACTATCCTGCAATTCAAGCGCTTTATTAAAATCATCATGGATTCCTACGGTATCGTTTAACAAAAGCTTGGTCCATGAAATATTACTTAAGGATTTAGCATACATTCCCGCATCTGTATTTACTAAATTTTTATTTGAAAGAACCTGTGCGAAATAAGATTTTGCCTTAATATATTCTTCTTTGTTTTCATACAGGGACCCTATGTTGTTCAGAATTGCCAATCTCTGCACTTCCGCATTCCCTAACGACTCGAGGTATTTTAACGCTTCCTGATAGTATTCCAAAGCTTTGTCAAATTCGTTTAGGGAATTATATATGACACCCAAGAGGTTATAGCAATTATAGAGCTGTTTGTTATCTTTTAAGGGTTTTAATAATTCAATGGCCTTTATCGCATTTATTTCGGCGCCGGTATAGTCTTTTACATCCGCTTGTACCACCGCCATGTTGTAAAGCATCCTACCGGACAAAGATTTATTGTCCAGTTTTGAATAAATTTTTTGGGCCGTGGAATAGTGATAGTAGGAACTGTCCTCCAGGGCGTTCTCCCTAAAAAAACTACCTAGGTCCCAATGGCTTTCGGCAAGTACGATCGAATCGTTCGAAATTTTTGAAAGTACCAATGTCTGTTTGTTGGCTGCCCTAAAATTGATGGAATCCCTAAGTTTGTAGTAGGCCAAGGAGATTTTTGAAAAATATTTTGTTTTGAGGGAGTCATCGGCAATTTGAAGTGCGACCTTACCGGATCTTTCGAGCAGTTCCTTTTTTTGGGTCAAAGTCAAACTCGGATCTTTACTGCTTTCCAACCAAAAGGACAGACTGTCCGTTTGGGATATGGGGTAGTTGTCGGGGCTGGGGTCCGTTTTTTGTAGGCATGCCGACAACATACCCAAAAAGCCCAGGGCCAACGCATATTTACAGTAGGTTTTGATGGGGTGGCTTTTAAATGTTTCTTGACTACAAGGTAAAAAAAAATAGCTTTAAACCTATTGGGCCTAAAGCTATTTTAGATGTACGGTGCTATTATTCGTCCCTGTCATCCGTTTTTACGATTTCTTTATCGGTGGACAAGGTATCCCCTATGTTTTCATACAATGCTTGTGTCTCTTCCATTGAATTTTCTTCCTCGCATGAGTATAGTCCTGTTGATAATGCTACTACTGCCAAAATACTGAATACCTTTTTCATCTTATTATTTGTTTAGGGGGTTATTTTTATTTTATACCGCTAAACTATAAAAGAAGGCAGGGGATAGAAAGCTAATTGGAATCGCTTTAGTGAACGGACTGGTTATGAGGGTAAACGCACCGTTTTTGATAGAATTTGATCAATTTAATGCCTTGATAGTGTTTTTGGACAATAATTTTTTGAGGGAATCTATATTTTCCTTGTAAGATTTGGAAAATGGGAGATGGTGGTTATCGTGTTTTAAGGAGCATAATGATTTGCCATAGTTGATCCTGGAAACATATTTGGTATTTAAGATGTAACTCTGGTGTATCCTCACAAAATTTTTGGGCAGACTTTCCTCAAAGGTCTTAAGGGTCTTGAATGCACTTATGGTGGTTCCGTCCATCAGAATGAAATCCGTAGCGTTGTTATCCGCCTTAAGGTACAGGATCTCGTCGGTATCCACATATCTAAAATCCTTATAGGACTTTAAACAAAGCGTCTGGGAGGTGGATTCCTCCTTCGGCATTACTTTTTTGAGCTTGAGGAGGGATTTTCGGATATCGAATTCATTGTAGGGTAGGAGCCAATAATCAAAGAAATTGTTCTTTATGGCGTCGTAGGCGTATTGTTTTCCTTTGGAGATGCCAATAATCAGTGGCAACTGTTTTATATATTGGTGCAATTCCATGACC
Organism: uncultured Sediminicola sp.; assembly: GCA_963974715.1. Lineage (GTDB taxonomy): Bacteria > Bacteroidota > Bacteroidia > Flavobacteriales > Flavobacteriaceae > Sediminicola. Next base: position 237,911 of record CAXBDK010000005.1, on the reverse strand, counting down.
ATTTGAAAATACTCCGATGCCACATCGTTAAGATTTACAAATACGATATCGGGATTGAACTTGAGAATGTGGTTCAACCCCTCGGAACTGTTCTTTGCGAGGGCGCTACAGTTAAACTCCCCATATTCCTCCAAATAGTGCTCTAATTGAAGATGGGAGACGGCCTCGGAATCTATTACAATATAAGTGTACTCCATAGATCATCGCTAATGTGGTACAAAGTACTGATATGCACCGAGGAGTGATTATATTTTAACCATAGAATTAATATGGTTTTCCTCTTCAAAGTATTGAAAAACAGGGAGATTTGAAAGAAAAAACTTTCTTAGTCGATATTTTTTTTAAAATTAAGGTGATTCAGTCCAAATGCTGGTACGCTCCAATGTCCGGAACGTTCGTCCTGTCTTTGCCCAAAATATCATAGGGGACCATGGGCGCCGTCTCCATTTTTGCCCATCCCAATGCGGCAGAAGTAGGCCCAATGGCCAAATTGTGTCGTAGAGGGTCCAGAAAAACCGGATCTCCATTTACCAACACCTGATCATAGTGTTCCTTATTGGTAAGGTCATAGAGGGAAACATCCCCTCCGGACGATGCAGTGGATTTCTTGAGCAAACAATGGTCAAAATGGAAGTTGAACAGGGCACTTGCTTCCTTGGCCAGTGCATATTCATTGGAACCGCTTCCCCAAATAATACAGTTGGTAAAGATTGCGGACTTCAGGTCCGCAATTTTTTCGTCGCCCAATTCCTTGGTCATGAAATTTGACAGTGCTAGGGCCGCACCCACTCGAAATCCTTTGTTGTAATAATTTGCAATGGTACAATGAACAAAATTATAATTGCCCCCTTGCCCGTGAAAAGAATGGGTCCCTGCATTTCCCAAAACTACATTTTCTGCAGTTATATCGCCCGATCGTGACCAAAGGTTGGTGATGGAACTATTATATATCTGTACGTTTTTCAGGGAAAGTAAAGTGTTGTCGTCCACTGTGCCGGTTTTAACCAATATTCCTATTCGGGCATTTCTGAGCGTAAGATGTTCTATGTAACTCGGGGCACTTTGGCCCAGGATCCAAATGCCGCCCCATTGGCCTGGTTCATTTTCAAAGTTGGCTTCCGGCCGATCGCCCTCAAAGATCACTTCCCCTTCCATGCTGTCTTCATCCAAACTAGGTCCTCCGTTGATATGAAGGGATCCGCCATTGTGTATCAACAATCCAGAATTGTTATGGAAATATGTCCTAGTGCCCGCTTCCATTATTAATTGTTGGTCCTTTTCAACGGTAGCGTACCCATATATAACATAGGGTTTCGTATTGGTAAACGTCAAATGGGCCTCCGGAACGGTAAAAGTATCTGCGCTCAGGGTAATCCCTTCCCCATCCAACTTCCCTTGGACGGTCCCAAGGGCCTGTGAACCTGGCATTCCCGGATAGAGGAAGATGGCGTCCCTTATCAGGGAGACCAAGGAAACCTCCTGTTTGTTCCCCTCCCCAATAAAATGGATGACATCGGTACTTAAAAATTCGGTCGATAGGGTATCGGAAATTGTATAGGTATTTTCGATAAGGATGTACATGCTGTCCTTTGCAAGTATGGGAACGTTCTTAAAGGATTTACCGGCAACCCCATCCACGTTCAAACGGTAGCTACTGTTTTCGCCCAGTCCCAGTGTGATGGTCGGTACTTGAAGGTCCTTATTGCTCCTATTATAGACCTTTAGGGTATAAGTGCTGCTCCCGATTCCGGAAAAGAGCGTGTCCAAGTATACTGTATCCCTTGAAAATTCAAGACTTCCCGAACTGGGCGCATGGTCGAATTCCTTTCTGCATGCGCTCCAAAAAATGAATGGCAATAGAAGGATTGCAATTGGCGGGAAAGTACTCTTCGTCCTCATTTCGACCTTGTTTTTAGGAGGTGAAAATATGTTGGATGTCTTTCGGTACCCTGACCGGTTTCAGGGTGGTGGCGTTCAAGAGGCACCATTCTGTCTTGGCCGTGACCAAGGCCTGCCCGGTTTCACTAAGGAACATTTCTACGATCCGTACCGAAATGGCCCCCCGTGTTTTTTCTATGTGGGTCCTTATAAGGATCAAATCGTTCAGTTTGGCCGAACTTGAATAGGTTATGTTGTGGTTAATGACCACCCAGATCATATTTTCCTTAAGTTCCTGTGGGGCCTTTGATTCCCAATGTGCTTTGGAAACATCCTGTATCCATTGTACATAGCGCACATTGTTGACATGGTCTAGGTCATCAAGGTCATCCGCGGTAACGGTCACCGTCATTTCGAAGGCGCCCATTACTATTTCTTTACGATGGTTACCTCAAATAGCTTGTCCCAATTCTTGCCCGTGACAAAAAAGGTTTTGCGCCCTGCATGATAGGCCACACCGTTCAACACATCTAGATCCGAATGTTGGGCGACCTTGCTTTTTAGTCCCCCAAAATTTATGACCCCTATTATGGCGCCGGTTTGGGCATCAATGATCATCATGCTCTCTTTTTGGTAGACATTGGCATATATTTTTCCGTCCACATACTCCAGTTCATTGGTCTTGTTAAAGATCGATCTGTCCGTTACACATTCAATATGCCCTTCTTCCACCAAAGTGACCGGATCCAAAAAATATATTTTTTCGCTACCGTCGCTTTTCAACAGTTTATTGCCATCATTGCAAAGTCCCCATCCCTCCTTGCTATTTCCATAATTGAAGGAGTCCAATTTTTCAAAATTTTCAAGATCGTATATAAACCCAATTCCACTCTGCCATGTAAGTTGGTATATTTTATTGTTTAGGATGGTGATTCCCTCGCCAAAGTAGTTGTTCGCAAGATCTACCTTCTTTAAGACTTCCCCGGTCCTATAATCAACTTTGCGCAGGGAGGACTGCCCTTTTCTGCCCGTTCCTTCATATAGGGTGTCTCCATGGAATTCCAGGCCTTGGGTATAGGCCTTTATATCATGGGGATATTCGTTTAAAATTTCATAAGTGTACAGTTCTGGGGCCGTGGAGGCCAATACTTTTATTTTTTTTGAGATGGTAACGCTGTCATCGTCGAACTTTACCATTGCGCTGAGCGTTTTGTTCCCCAACCGAACCACGTCCAAATTGATCTTCCCGTTTTGAACATCGACTGGATCCCCGTCCAATTTATAGGAGATGTTGTCTATGGTCTTCTGTTTGGGATTGGATATTGAAATTCCGAGGTCGCTTCCTTGTTGAAATTCCGTTCGGTCCCCTTCCAATTGGAGTTCAAAAAGTTTGGAGGCCGAATTTCCGCCACCACAGGAAACGTGTAGGAGGGCCAAGGTGCAGGGGAGTACGTATAAAATTCCTTTCATTCTTTAGGTATTTAAGCAACTACTTTGGTTTTGTCTACCAGTATAAACGGTCTATAAATAGGATTTGCATTGTTCGGAGTCTTACTCCCGGCAATCCGTTCTTGCACAATCAACTAGAAAGATACAATGTGGAACGGGTTCAAGGGACCAAGGTATTTAATTAAATTAAGAACGTAAAATGATTGCGAAAAAATTAAAAGGTTGTATCTTTGCGCCGGCAAGTCCTACACGACTAGCTCCTGCAGAATCCCCCAGGGTGGGAACGCAGCAAGGGTATGCGGTTGTAGCAGTGCGATGTAGGTAGCTTGCCTTTTTTTATGCCCTATTTTTTCCTTTGACTTTCCTTGATACAATTTTTTTTACTTGGTGATATCATGTGATCCTCTTGGGACATGACGGTCCTAGCCCAGATCGTTCTCAAGTTCGATGTCCGTACGCAACTTTGATATGTGCGGTCATACTTGTTTATCTTGGGTGGATCGATCTGCTTTTTTATGTATACCTGACCAAATGCTTAAAACATACTTGCGTTAAATTCTAGAGTGGGCTTGGGATTGTTACAATCTTCTTAAAATTATATCAAAAGAATCCTTTCATCTTGTTTTTTGGTAGTGCGTCCAAAAATTTTTCCTTTGCACCCCCTTCGCTTTATCTTTGGCCTACCATAGCATAAGTAGGTTAAGTTCATGGTAAGATTTGGGGAAAAGGCAGGGGAGACCCTGCCTTTTATTTTATGGTGTTTTTTAAGCCCCCCTCACAAAATAAAGGCCAAGCGGGTGCGCCTTCCAAGGAACCTGTGCTTCCCATCCTTCCCTATATCCACAATTCCTTAATTATTCGTTTATTTGCAGGTATACTAAATGTCTATGGACCATAAAGTTGTTTTGGTGACCGGGGGCTCCTCCGGGATCGGAAAATCGATCGGTACGTATCTTGTTGCAAAGGGATTAACGGTTTACGGCACGACCCGTACTCTTGAAAAGTCCCAAGGGTTCGATGGTTTTACACTATTGCGGATGGATGTGGGAAATCCGGAGACCATTTTGGCCGCTTGTAATGAGATCATAAGGAGGGAAGGTCGCTTGGACGTCGTCATAAACAATGCAGGGATAGGTATAACGGGCCCAATTGAGGAAACGCCCCAAGAAGAAATGCAAAAAGCCTTTGACACCAATTTTTTTGGCCCCATAAACGTTATGAAAGCCGTACTTCCCCAAATGAGGAAACAGAAAAAGGGGCTGGTCGTCAACATTACTTCCATTGCTGGCTATATGGGCCTGCCATACCGGGGAATTTATTCGGCCAGCAAGGGGGCTTTGGAACTGGTCACCGAGGCGATGCGTATGGAAACGAAGGATTTTGGAATCCGAATAACCAATCTGGCCCCTGGTGATTTTGCCACAAATATTGCCGCTGGGCGTTATCATGCCCCGGTACAAATGGATTCGCCATACCGTTTGCCTTACGGCAATACCCTAAAAATGATGGATAGGGACGTAAATAATGGGGGAGACCCGGAAAGAGTGGCGGAAAAGGTCTACGACATCCTTAGGAAAGACAGCCCAAAAATACATTACAAAGTAGGGGCCTTTATGCAGCGCATTTCCCTTTTGCTCAAGAAAATATTACCCGATAAAGTCTTTGAGAAATTGCTGCTTAACCATTATAAGTTGTAATTTTGTACGTACCCAAAAAGTGGGCCCTAAATGGGAAGGGTGGCCACTGTTTTGTTAACAATTAATATTTTATGCAATGAAATTTTTTATAGACACTGCAAATCTTGAACAGATAAGGGAAGCCCAAGAATTGGGCGTATTGGATGGAGTGACCACCAATCCTTCCCTAATGGCCAAGGAAGGGATCAAAGGAAAGAACAACATCCTAAAACACTACGTTGATATTTGTAACATTGTGGACGGTGATGTCTCTGCAGAGGTAAATGCCACCGAACTGGAGCAGATGATAGCGGAAGGGGAGGAACTGGCCGAACTTCACGAGCAGATCGTGGTGAAGGTCCCCATGATCAAGGATGGTATAAAAGCCATAAAATATTTCTCGGACAAGGGGATCCGTACCAATTGCACATTGGTGTTCTCCCCCGGACAGGCCTTGTTGGCCGCCAAAGCGGGAGCAACATATGTTTCGCCCTTTATCGGAAGGTTGGACGATATCTCCACCGACGGACTGAACCTGATTTCCGAGATAAGGCTTATCTATGACAACTATGGATTTGAAACGGAGATTTTGGCCGCTTCGGTACGGCATTCCATGCACATTATCGAATGTGCCAAATTGGGAGCCGATGTGATGACGGGCTCCTTGGCATCCATAGAAAGTCTTTTAAAGCATCCCCTGACGGATAGTGGCCTCGCCCAATTTTTGGCGGACTATAAAAAAGGAAACTAAACTTTCTATAGCATATTTATAGAAAGCCCCGAAAAATTATTTCGGGGCTTTCTAGCTAGTATAGGTAACCACTTAAACTTTTTCAATTGGCGGGAAAATTACCGTTTTGAGCCTACTTTTCCTTTTATTTCCTACCTATCCACAAGGTGGATGTACTTCTTTTGGTTAAAGTTCAATAGTTCAACCTATTATTGTAAGGTCGGGTATCCTTGACGGAACAAGGAATGGATATCCGCAAAACCATCCACTATTTTACCATCGTGGACCACCATGCACTTGTTCAATGGATACACTATCAAGGAGTTGGTAAGTTCCTCAAAATCGGTGGAGAGGAACTGCTCTTTAGGGTCTAGGCCGTAATTCTGTAGCAACCCTTTCCATTGTGGTAGATCGGTCTTATAACTGATCCCGATAAACTCGTAGTCGGGATGCTTTAGTTTTAACTCTTCCACCTTTTGGTTTATACTCATAAAATGGGGCATCAATAGGCCGGACCAAAAGTAGAAAACTACTTTCCCGTCATTTGCTACCTCCCGAAGGCTATAGGTTTTATCGGCAATGTTATGCACCGTAACATCAGGGAGCGGACTATCCGGTTGAATGCCCTGTATCCCGTTGTACAGACGATCTATTTCATTTTTGTGTTTGTTGCCAGCGGAGCGTTGACGGAAATCCGTAATGAAGGCCGTATTATTGGTGCTGTTGTCCCGCGCTTTCAACAAATAGTCTAAAGCCACGTTCCTGAAAAGGTTGTCCCGAAGGGCACCGTCTTTTACAAGACTGTCGATCAGTTTTAACTTATGAAGGTTGAAATGCAGCCTGCTGGCTATTTTTTCGGTGGCGGAGGGGCAACCGTCCAAACATTCCATATAGGACATATTGCCCATATTAAAGATCATATAATTGTAATAGGGCCTAAAATAGCTTAGGTTGGCATTGTTGTAATCCACATTTTTCCGATACCCGTAAAAATCGGCCGGAAGATCGTGTATCAACTTGTCACCTACTTTCCTCCTGTGCTTAAACGGATATTTTTCAAAGTATGCATAGTAAGTATAGTCTATATTGGCGGTCGCAAGTTCCTTGGCCTTATCGGATAGTGCAATATCCTTTTCCAGACCGGTCAATAGGGAATGTTTTGCCATCCTAAGGGAGTCGACCGCAGTGGCAAAAGGGGCCGGTTCCAGTTCGTATAGGCTGTTGATAAGGCTGTCCTCTTCTTCAAATGCCAGGAACATTTCCAGCAGAAAGTTGTTTATTTCCTCACCAGTACCGGAAAAGACAAGGGATTCGTCAAAATCGGAGGTGTTCAACCGGATAAGGATGCTGTCGCCCTTGCCAAGGTACACATATTGAAGTTCCGGACTATGGTCAAAATGATAAAGGCCTTCCTCTACCGAATCGAGTTGAAGGACAAATCGGTTGTTTTCATCCAAAAGGGCGGAATCTACTACCTCTTCATCTTTGTAGAGTACTATATAATCGTTGGTGGGATTTACTATTTCCCCTGAAAAAAAAGCTCTGTCCGACTTTTTTTCGTTCACTTGACAACCCACCAAAACGAAAATAAATAGATAGAAAGTAGTTTTATTCATGTAGGCAATTAATCCAAGATGTCAACAAATCTAGTAAACCCCTGCATTTAATGCTGTTAATGGGGAGTTAAAAATATTGGGGCCCTATTTTGGGACGGTATGCCCCCCCAACCGTTTAACGAATGTTGGTTTCCCGCTATTATTTTCACTATTTTTGCACGAAATTAAAATGTAAAGTATGCTTTCTGTATCAAATTTATCGGTGCAATTCGGGAAAAGGATCCTTTTTGATGATGTGAACGTCACGTTCACCCAGGGGAACTGTTATGGGGTAATAGGTGCCAATGGTGCGGGAAAATCAACATTCTTACGTATTATTTCGGGCCAGATAGATCCCACTTCGGGCCATGTGCACCTAGAACCGGGCAAACGTATGTCCATCCTGGAACAGGACCATAATGCGTACGACACTGTTCCCGTATTGGAAACGGTGGTGATGGGAAACAAACCCTTGGCGGGCATCAAAAAGGAGATGGATGCACTCTACGCCGATTATGATGACAAGAATGCCGATAGGATAGGGGAATTACAGGTACAATTTGAGGAAATGAACGGATGGAACGCCGAAAGCGATGCGGCGGCCCTGTTGTCCAACCTAGGAATAACGGAAGACCTGCATTACACATCCATGGGAGACCTGGATTCAAAATTAAAGGTCAGGGTTTTATTGGCACAGGCTCTTTTTGGAAACCCGGACGTACTGATCATGGACGAACCTACCAACGATCTGGATTACGAGACCATAAGCTGGTTGGAGAACTTTCTTGCCGACTATGCCAATACCGTTATAGTGGTCTCCCACGACCGGCACTTTTTGGATGCGGTCTGTACCAATATTGCCGATATCGATTTTGGAAAGCTCAACCTGTATTCCGGGAACTACACCTTCTGGTACGAAAGCAGTCAATTGGCCGCAAGACAGCGGGCGCAACAAAATAAAAAGGCAGAGGAAAAGGCAAAGGAACTTCAGGAATTCATTATGAGGTTCAGTGCCAACGTGGCCAAAAGCAAACAGGCCACTTCCAGAAAGAAAATGCTTTCCCGTTTAAAAATAGAGGACATAAAGCCTTCCAGCCGACGGTATCCGGCCATCATCTTCGACAGGGAACGGGAAGCCGGCGACCAAATATTGAACGTGGAAAAATTAGGGGCCACCTCCGAAGATGGGGACGTACTCTTTCAGGAAGTGAACATCAACTTGGCAAAAGGGGACAAGGTTGCGGTGATTTCCCGCGATTCCAGGGCCACGACCGCGTTCTATGAGATATTGAACGATAATAGAAAAGCCGATAATGGTGCGTTCCAGTGGGGTGTTACCACCAATCAATCCTACCTTCCTGCCGATAATTCGGACTTTTTTACCCAGAACATCAATTTGGTGGACTGGCTAAGGCAATGGGTAAAGACCGAAGAGGAGCGGGAAGAGGTATATATTAGGGGCTTTTTGGGCAAAATGTTGTTCAGTGGCGAGGAAGCCCTTAAAAAATGTACCGTCCTCTCGGGAGGTGAAAAGGTACGTTGTATGTTGAGCCGGATGATGATGCAAAGGGCAAATGTGCTCATGCTGGACGAACCCACCAACCATTTGGACCTGGAAAGTATCACGGCATTTAACAATTCGCTAAAAAACTTCAAGGGAACCGTTATGCTAACGACCCATGATCATGAATTTGCGGAGACCGTTGCCAATAGGATCATTGAGCTCACCCCAAAGGGGAGCATCGATCGTTACATGACGTTTGATGAATATATGTCCGACAAAAACATCAAAGAGCAGCGTGAAAAAATGTATTCCGTCACCATCTAAAAAAGGAATCGATCCAAAATTGAATGTTTTTTGAGAGCAGGGGAACCAATGGTTTAATAGGATTCCAATACTTATTTCCATTTAATGGGTCCTGTTCCCCAATGCCGGCGCTGGAACGGATCAGGTCTTTTCATTTGTATACGTGGTGGTCCTTAATAATTGATTTTTCAAATTCGGTGATCAGGTATTGAAATACGTACTGTTCCAGATACCGGGATTAAAATTCTTGCCCAGGGCAAACCCATAGAACAATACTATTGCCGCACAGCTCTTGAACATAAAAAAGTAGATGATCCAAAATTCGGAACTGTCACCGTTCCTTGAAAAAAGATTTTCGGGAATGAGCAGGGTAATCAAATAACTGCCGAGCATCACCATTATTATCAGGTTCACAACATCCTTAAATGGCCAGGCAAAAAGCTTTCTGAAAGGATGGAGGTCGTTGCCCCATTTGTGGATAAGATAATAGTAGCCATTGCCGATCGGGGCGAACAATAAGGGGTCGTCCTTATCCTTTAATCGGAACAAACGGGACGGTGCAATTATTTTAAGGCCCTTAATCTCCATGCCATGGTCCCTTTCCATTCTTTTTATTTTCTGGATGGCGTCATCCGGAATCTCACCTTTAAAATAATGGGTGTCCAAAAAGCGCAACCGGTAATCGATACAAATTTTCTTTATTTGCCCAAGATGATAGATATCCTCTGTTTCCAAGAGATCAAAATTAAACGTGTTGGCCTCTGCAATGGTTTTCTTTGTAAGGCTGCCATCTATATGATCCCGTTGCCGGCCATCACTGGCCAGTATGGCATGTACCTCTTGCATAAGTGCATTGGGATCCACTTCCTTTTTACTTGACTTCCTCAGTTTATCCTCGATATTGGTTCTCTTGAGCAGCATATGTTTGTCTTTTAAGGGCGATCTATTTTTGGGATTACCTCTTGCTCATGGATAAGGGTACATCTGCAAACATACCTTGTGTCACCTATGTTCCGTTGGGAAATCAAGGTCGCTATTTTACTGTTGATCGGATTTGATCGGAAGACCGTCCATGGCAATTGTACCAAAGTTAACGAATTACCCTTTTTATCCCGACCAAGCGGTTTATAATTTAAAAGTTAATTATTTGTTAAAAATATTTCCGGTTATCCACTGTCCAAGATTTCGGACGTTAATATATTGTATATTGTCGGCAATTAATAGCATTTCATCGATCAACCACTACCGCCCTTATGATATCCGTTCCCCCACCACGAATCTTTCTGCTGCTCCTGTTATGTATGGGTGCTACCATTATCGCCCAGACAGGCCCAAAGGTACCGTTGGGCATGAACCCTACCATGTCGATTGCTGAAAATACGGGCAATTCCGACAACCACACCTTTTTATTGGCGGCCATAAAGGCGACCGATTTGGAGGGGTTACTGGATATGGAAGGTCCCTTTACGGTTTTTGCACCATCCGATAAGGCTTTTGAAAAACTGACCCCGTCGAAAATCGATTTTCTTTTAATGCCCGAGAACAAAAAGGCACTTAGGTCCCTTCTTACCTATCATATTGTTGCGGGAAGTATTTCCGCATCAAAAATTTTAAGCGCTCTTTGTCATGGAAATGGTAAAACGTCCTTTACTACGGTCCAGGGAACCAAAATTACGGCCACTATGGACGGTTTGGACATCATCCTGACCGACTACCTGGGTAATTCCGCCAAGATCATCACGGCCGATGCCAATCAGTGCAATGGGGTGATCCATGAAATCGATGGGGTGATCCTTCCCCAAAAAATATAGGCCCACTAGGAAAGATTTATTTGATAATCGATATTGATCTTTTTGGACGGATGCGTCCAAATGTTATGTGGGTTTACCAGTATATGCCCAGCAAGCTCGGTCCTATCTTGTTGATCCCATTATATTATTTTTTTGTTATGTTCCCACGCTTGTACGGGAATGATGTTGGTATCCATATGCCCGGCCGCGGGTAGAGGCAGTCCTAATTTTAGAACATCCCAAAAATAAATGTTGTTTTTTTCAAACCCTTATGGTACGATTCCCGTAAGTGTCCCTGTAACAATAAAAACAAACATTATGAAATTTTCAAACATCCAGAATTCCGTATTGGGCGCCTTAATTTTTTTGATGGCGGTCCCCGTGCTGGCACAGAAAACCAAAATGGTGGGCGGTGCGGCCATGTACCCTACCAAAAACATTGTGGAGAACGCTGTCAACTCACAGGACCACACCACCTTGGTCGCTGCCGTAAAAGCTGCGGATTTGGTGGAAACCTTGCAATCGGCAGGACCTTTTACGGTCTTTGCACCGGTCAATTCAGCTTTTGAAAAATTACCCGATGGGACCGTGGACAATCTATTGATGGCAGAGAACAAGCCTACCTTACAGGCAGTTCTTACCTATCATGTGGTAGCTGGCAAACTTAGTGCCAAGGACATATCCAGAGCCATTAAAAAAGGAAAGGGCAAGGCCACTTTTAAAACGGTGAACGGTGCGGCTATTTTTGCCACTCAAAAGGGCAAGGATATCATCATTTCCGATGCAAAGGGTTCCATGGCCATGGTTACCATTGCAGATGTGAACCAATCCAATGGGGTGATCCATGTTGTGGACACTGTCTTACTGCCCTAAGTAGAAAATTTTTCAGTGCCTATTAATAGGTCCTGTTCCCCGAAGTCGGGCGTTGAAGTGAATCAGGTATTTTTCAATTACCGTATGGGCTTGTCAAACGGTAGTTTATGGAAGGGGGCGAAAATTGATTCGCCCCCTTTTTTTATCGTAGGACCGCTCCCAAACGTTTTTCGTAAGCATCCCGTAACTTGTTCATGATCTTATCGATCTGTTTGTCGGTCAAGGTGCTGTTGGCATCCTGAAGGGTAAAGGATACGGCATAGGATTTTTTGCCCTCCGGGAGATTTTCCCCGGTGTATACATCAAAAAGGCTTATGTTGCGCAAAAACTTGGTTTCCAATCCATATGCTATATCATATACCTCCTTAAAGGAAGTGGCATTATCCAATAAAAGGGCAAAATCGCGCTTGACCTCTGGATATTTAGGAATTTCCTTGAAAAGAACACTTTCTTTTGGTAAGATTTCCAAAATTCGGTCCCAAGCAAAATCTGCATATAACACCTCTTGTTTGATTTCCATTTTTTTTAGGACCGATTTTTTTACCACCCCGATATCCACCAACATATGTTCCTTAAAATTAAGGGACAGACCTTCCGATAGCAGATCGCTCCGGGTTGGAGTGGACTGTAGATCGCCAATGCCCAAACGCAGCAGGATGTTTTCCACCGTCGTCTTCAGGTAATAGAAATTGGAGGGCTTGCTGCCGGTTGTCCAGCTATCCTCCGTTTTGTTCCCCGTGATGAAAAGTGCAAGATGTTTGTTTTCCATTCGTTCCCCTCCCATTTGGTGGTAGGTCTTGCCGAACTCAAAAAACTTCAGGTTCTGTTTTCTTCTATTGCTGTTATAGGAAACCGCTTCCAAGCCGGAATACAGCATTGATCGCCGCATTATGGAGAGCTCGTTGCTAAGGGGATTTAGGATCTTTACGGTCTCTTGATCCGATGTTTCGGACGGTTCCAGATAACCGGGTGCGCTTAGGCTATTGGTCATTATCTCATAATAACCTTGGGAGGCCAACAGATCCCCAATGATGTTCTGCAGTTTAAAGTCGTCATATTTGGACGAGGACGCAATTGAAGCCGTCAGTTTTTCCTTGGGCATGATATTGTTATATCCGAACACCCGAAGGATTTCCTCTATTACATCCACTTCCCTTTGTACATCCACCCTATAGAAGGGGATGGCCAGGCCCATACCGGATTCGGATACGTTCTTTACACGGATATCCAATGAGGCAAGGATCGATTTAATACTGTCTTCCGGTATCTCCTGTCCTATCAATCGGTTTATCTTATCGTAGGTCAAAAATACCTGATGGTCATCCTTTTTTTTGGGATAAAGGTCCGCAATATCAGAGGTAATGTCCCCGCCGGCTATTTCCTTGATCAGCAAAGCGGCCCTCTTCAGGCAATAATCCACGTTGTTTATGTCTATTCCCCTTTCGAACCTGAAAGAGGCATCCGTATTAAGGCCATGGCGTTTGGCCGTTTTGCGGATGGATACGGGATTAAAATAGGCACTTTCCAAGAAAATAGCGGTCGTATGCTCCGTTACACCAGAATTTTCCCCTCCAAAGACCCCTGCAATGCAAAGCGGTCTTTCTGCGTCGCAGATCATCAGGTCCTCTTCGTGAAGTTCCCTTTCAATTCCATCAAGTGTCTTAAATTTGGTTCCTTTTGGAAGGGTCTTCACCACTATTTTATGTCCTTTGATTTTGGCCGCATCAAATGCGTGAAGGGGCTGGCCAAGTTCGTGAAGCACGTAGTTGGTGGCATCCACTATATTGTTCTTCGGGGTGATGCCAATCGCCCGCAATCTATTTTTAAGCCAATCGGGCGATGGCTGTACGATCAGGTTGCTAATGGTGAGTCCACAATATCTGGGTGCAAGCTCGCTCTTTAGTACGTCCACGTCCAATTTCAACGCTCTGTTCTCCACAATAAAATTGCTCACGGAGGGCGTTATCAGCTCTTTCTGTATACTTTTCTGCTTAAACCCCGCCTTTAGGTCACGGGCCACCCCAAAGTGGCTCATGGCATCGGCCCTGTTGGGCGTTAGGCCTATCTCGAAGACTTCGTCCATTTCCAGTTCGAATACCTCCGAACATGGGGTGCCGGGCACAAGCGCCCCGTCCAATACCAAGATGCCGTCATGGTCCGATCCAAGGCCCAATTCGTCTTCGGCACAGATCATTCCATGGCTTTCCTCGCCACGTATCTTTCCTTTTTTAATGGTCCATGCCTCGCCTTGTGGGGTGTATAAGGTAGTGCCGATAGTGGCCACGGCAACTTTTTGTCCCTCGGCAACATTTGGGGCACCACAGACAATCTGCAAGGGCTCCCCGGTCCCTATGTCAACGGTGGTCAGTTTTAATTTGTCGGCATTGGGGTGTTTGCTGCAACTTAGTACTTCGCCCACAACTATTCCCTTCAATCCGCCTTTAACGGATTCGTAAGGAGCAATGCCCTCCACTTCCAGCCCTAGGTCGGTCAAAAGCGCTCCGATCCTTTGTGAATCCCAATCCGTTTTTATAAACTGCTTTAACCAATTATATGATATTTTCATTTTAGTGTACCGTATTTAATGCCCAATAAATGTAATCCCCAACTTAACGTACTCTTTTATCGGATACATTTTATTGGGGTGGCCATTCTTTTGGCTATATTAGTGCAATGATAGTTTGTCCCCCCAAAACTGCGGGACCTTTGTTTTCCGCAGCTATAAAAACGTCCAAAGATAAAACAATGTGTTAAGACATTCAACAGCTATTTAAGGGTATTTTGGGCTTCCCTTTCTTTGGGCCAATAGGAACCTATAATTTTATTATGAAGAACGGTATCATCGCCCTATTGTTATTATTTACGGCAATTGCATGTAAGGACATGCCCAAGCCAATTTTGGAACAAGGGATATGGAGGGGAACCATGCGGGTTAAGGACAATAATGAACTGCCCTTTACCTTTAAACTTGCCCAAATGGGGGATGGGGCGTATCATGTGGAGTCCTATAATGCCGACGAGGTTCTAAAGATCGATGAAATACAGGTAACGGGGGATTCCATTACCATACAGATGCCCGTTTTTGAGGGGTACATAAAAGCGGCGTTCACCCCAACTACAATGTCCGGTCATTTTATTATCGAAAGTTTGGATAGGAGCGTTCCGTTCCATGCCACTTTTGGCGATACGGAAAGATTCAGGGTGGAAAGGGAGGCAGATGTAGATGTTGCTGGGATATGGGAGACCGAGTTTGCGCCAAATACGCTGGAAAGTTACATGGGCAAGGGCATCTTTACCCAAAATAAGAACAGGGTCAAAGGTACGTTTAGGACCGGTACGGGCGACTATCGTTATCTGGACGGGGTAGTGGATGGGGATTCATTAAAACTCTCCACCTTCGACGGCTCCCATGTTTACCTTTTTAAGGCCAAGGTCACCGATTCTACGCTTAACGGTACATTTTACTCGGGAAACCATTACAAGGTACCCTTTGTTTCAAGGCGCAATGAAGTCTTTGAATTGCCGGACGAAGATTCCCTTACCTATCTAAGGGAAGGATATGACAAGCTATCCTTTTCCTTTCCTGGGACCGACGGCGAAATGGTATCCCTGGAAGACGAACGTTTTAAGGACAAGGTGGTCATCGTACAGATCATGGGATCTTGGTGTCCCAATTGCCTCGATGAAACCAAGTTCCTGGTGGAATACCTGGAAGGGCATAAAAGTAAGGATCTGGAAATTGTGGCCCTTTCCTTTGAATATGCCAAAACCGAAGAGGGCGCTTTTGGGGCCATAGCACGATTGAGGGACCGCATCGGGGTGCCTTACCCCATTCTCCTGGCGCAGTACGGATCATCCAATAAGGCGCTGGCCCAAGAAAAATTGCCCATGTTGAACCATATACTGTCTTATCCCACTACCATATATTTGGATAAACAAGGAAACGTGCGAAAGATACATACGGGATTTAACGGACCGGCAACAGGAGAAAAATACAACGAATTTAAAAAGGAATTCGATCGTTTCATAAAGCAGCTCGAAAGGGAATGACCTTCTAAAAAAGAAACGGGCAGGTCAGATCCATCATGGTTATCGACTAAGAAACTTGAACAGTTTCTTAGATGATGGTGGATTTTCCCAATCCGATATTTTCATCGTTGATGCTAAGGTGATATTCGGTATCCACGATATTGTCGGCGATAAAGTCGCCCACGTGGTTTGTTCCGTATTTGCTCTTGGGGTCCAGATCCTTGGTAACGATGTTTTTTTGGAGCGCTTTTTCCACAGCGGCTTCCACAGCTTTTGCCTCATCGTCCAACCCGAAATGGGATAGTAACATTGCCGCAGAAAGAACGGATGCAATGGGATTTGCAATATTTTTGCCCTTTGCCTGTGGGTAAGATCCGTGGATAGGCTCGAACATGGCACTGCCATCACCTACCGATGCAGAGGCCAAAAGTCCTATGGAACCTCCTATCACACTGCTTTCGTCCGAAAGAATGTCCCCGAACATATTTTCCGTTAGGATAACATCAAACTGTCTGGGATTCAGGATGATCTGCATGGCGGCATTGTCCACAAAAAGATAGTCCAAAGCGACCTCGGGGTAACTTTCACCGATTCGGGTCACAACTTTTCTCCATAACCTTGAAGATTCCAATACATTGGCCTTGTCCACCAAGGTCAGTTTGTTTTTGCGGTTTTTGGCAGCCTTAAACGCCAAATGGGCTATTCTCCCGATTTCTTTTTCCGAATACTCACAAAGGTCGGACGCAACGGTCCCTTCAGCGTTCAATTTTTTTTCGCCAAAATAAATGCCGCCCGTTAGCTCCCTGTAAATTACAAAGTCGGTACCGGTAATGATATCTTCTTTTAAGGGAGAGTTCTTGATCAGGGTGGAAAATAATTTAACGGGCCTGATATTGGCGAAAAGTCCCAGTTCCTTGCGAAGTTTCAACAGGCCCTGTTCGGGCCGCACCTTGGCCTCGGGGTCGTTATCGTATTTGGGGTCGCCGATCGCCCCGAACAAAATGGCATCACTGTCCTTACACAGATCTAGTGTGGCATCTGGAAGGGGTACCTTTACTTTATCGATGGCAATGGCCCCAACGGCCGCTTCCGTATAGGTAAAGTGGTGGTTAAAGGTCTCTTCAACGGCCTGAAGGCATTTTACGGCCTGGGCCAAAACTTCCGGACCTACCCCGTCTCCCGGTAAAAGGGCTATTTTTAGGTTCATTAGGCTACACTTTCAATATTAATGCTACTTGCGGCTATGATCTCATGTATATCCTGATCCAAAATTTCCTTTTTTCGATCGGCATAGACCAGAAAATCCCCGTAGACAACATCCAATTGGGTCTTGGTTAGCTCATAACCCACAATTTTGGCCCTATAGGCCAAGGCAGCCCTACCGCTCCTTGCGGTAAGTACAATGGAAGATTCGTTGACACCAACATCTGCGGGATCCATAATTTCATAGGTCTCCCTGTTTTTGATTACCCCGTCCTGGTGGATTCCCGAACTATGGGCGAAGGCATTGGAGCCCACGATCGCTTTGTTGGGCTGTACGGGCATCCCCATTTTTTGGGAGACCATCAGGCTGGTATCGTATAATAATTTACTGTTAATGTTCGTGTCCAGGTTCAGGGAAGGATGTTGCCTTAGGATCATCACCACTTCCTCCAAGGAAGTGTTCCCGGCCCGCTCCCCGATGCCGTTAATGGTACATTCTATCTGTCTTGCACCGTTGATTGCTCCGGCAATGGAATTAGCGGTGGCCAACCCAAGGTCGTTATGGCAATGGCAGGAAAGGACCGCCTTATGGATTCCCGAAACGTTGTCGCGCAGGTATTTAATTTTTGCACCATATTCATCTGGAAGGCAATATCCGGTGGTATCGGGGATGTTCAGTACGGTGGCGCCCGCCTTTATGACCTCCTCGCACACCCGTGCCAAAAATTCATTGTCCGTTCTTCCCGCATCCTCCGCATAAAATTCCACATCCTCTACAAAGGTCTTGGCGTATTTTACGGCAGCGACCGCGCGCTCTATTATGGCTTCGCGGTTGGAGTTGAACTTGAACTTTATGTGGGAGTCTGAAGTTCCTATTCCGGTATGTATTCTAGGCCTTTTGGCATATTTTAATGCTTCTGCGGCAACTTGTATATCTTTTTCAACGGCCCTTGTCAGTCCACATACGGTGGCATTTTTTACCAATTTTGCAATCTCGTTTACCGACGTAAAATCCCCTGGGCTGGAAATGGGAAAGCCCGCCTCGATGATGTCCACACCCAATTGGTCCAAACGTTCGGCGATCACAAGCTTCTGTTCGGTATCCAATTTGCATCCAGGGACCTGTTCCCCATCCCTTAGTGTGGTATCAAAAATTTGTACGTTATCTTTACTCATTATATTTGCATAATTTTAGTAGGCTATACGAATATATGGCTACCTTGACCAACTATGCCGTTCAGGAAAAAACATTTACAACGTTAAATTACTTTTTGAAATAGTTAAAAACCTGTAAACCAATTAAATAAACAATTATTATTACGATGACAAATGCCCATAAAGATGCCCTGTTCGTGCTGGTAAAGTCCCTTTCAAAATCGGAAAAGCGTCAGTTTAAACTCTATGTGGGAAGATTGGGGGTGAACACCGATGCCAAGTTTCTGGCCCTTTTCAATTTATTGGATAAAATGAAGGTATATGATGAAAAGGCGATTTTAGGGAGCGGCATCGTAAAAAAAACACAATTGTCCAACCTGAAGGCCCACCTCTACAAACAAATTTTGGTAAGTCTGAGGCTCAACCCGGTGAACCAGAACATACGGGTACAGTTAAGGGAACAGTTGGATTTTGCCACGATTCTTTACCAAAAGGGACTCTATAAGCAAAGTTTGAAGATTTTGGACAAGGCCAAGGCCACCGCCATCGAAAACGAGGAAAAGAACATTGCCTATGAAATCGTTGAACTGGAAAAAGTAATCGAAACACAATATATAACCCGTAGCATTCCAGATAGGGCCGATGAGCTGGCCATGCAGGCCAAGCAATTATCCGAACAGAACGTCATGACCAGTAAATTGTCCAATCTTTCCCTGCAATTGTACGGTATGATGTTAAAGGTGGGCTATGTACGTAGTGACGAGGACCACACCAAGGTAAAACGCTACTTTGAAAGGCACCTGCCCGATTACAATATCGAAGACCTGGGGTTTCGGGAAAAACTATGGCTCTACAAGGCCTATTTATGGTACAGTTTTCTTACACAGGACTTTCTTTCCTGTTATAAATATGCCAGTAAATGGGTGGACCTCTTTTATGAAAACAAGGAAATGATCCATTTGAACCCTGTATTCTTTTTGAAGGGGAACCATTATCTGTTGGAATCGCTCTTTTATGTGAAATACAGTTCACAATTTAGGGAAACACTGGAAAAATTGGAGCTGATCGTCAACAGTGAAGCATTTCCAAAGAACGATAATATATCCTCCCTTTCCTTTCTGTACATCAATTCCAATAAACTGAACCTGCACTTTATGGAAGGAACCTTTGAGAAGGGGCTTTATTTAGTGAAGATTATAGAATATGGGATCGTAAAACATAGGGAGCGGATAGACCAGCACCATGTGATGGTCTTCTATTACAAGATTGCATGTCTCTATTTCAGTATTGGGGACAACAAGTCCTGTATCCAATACCTGAAGAAGATCATAAACAATAAGAACCTGAAAATGCGCGAAGATCTTATGTGCTTTGCACGGGTACTCAGCTTGGTGGCGCATTACGAGGCGGGAATGGACTACCATTTGGAGGTACAGTTAAAAAGTACCTATAAGTTCCTTTTAAAAATGAACGATCTTCATGCGGTCCAAAAGGAGATGATCAAGTTTTTAAGGAGTTTGGGAGATATCTATCCACACGAACTTCGCAACGAGTTCCAAAAGTTGTACAACCAACTTAAAAAATATGAGGACCACCCTTACGAAAAAAGGGCCTTCCTCTATCTTGATATCCTTTCATGGCTGGAAAGTCATTTGGAGAACAGGCCTGTGGCCGAGATCATCCGCGAAAAGGCGCTGGCCATTACCAGATAGGAAGTTATGGCCTTCCGCCGGCAATCTATCCGAGGCAGTTACGGTCCTTCCCAATTAAGTGACCGACCATACGGCTAGGGTAGAAAATGTCGGTAAAATGCCGCATTTTAAACTGACCCTGGAAGCGGGCCGGAAGCACGTTCCGCAAAGCGTCCCGAAGATTCCCGTCCATTGGGAAGGACCTATAAAAAAGGGGGGAGCATAAATTTTTTTCATTTTTTTAAAATGTTTTGGTACTTCGATCGTCCTTATTATTGAACAGGATGGAACAATGTATTGCCCATGCGCGAGGAGCAGGAAAATTATCTCTCAAATACGGTACAAGAATATGGGAAGGGACTGCTTTCCTTTATTAGGTGGCGGGTAAAGAGCGATGCCGATGCCCAGGATATCCTACAGGATATATGGCAGCAGTTGGTCTTGGTGGTCACAACTTCCCCCGTTGAGCAGACGGGAGCCTGGTTGTACAAGGTGGCCCGCAACAAGATAATCGACAGGTACCGTAAAAAATCGCATGGGCTACTTGACGATATTTCCCGCTTTGATGAGGGAAGGGACTATGAAAGCCTGCTCTTTCCAGAAGGGAGCGACCCCGAAAGCGAATATCTTAGGGGCCTTTTTTGGAAACAGTTATACGCTGCCCTTGAGGAACTGCCCGAGGAACAACGGCAGGTCTTTATTTGGCAGGAGCTGGAGGATATTCCCTTTCAAAAAATTGCGGATGACACCGGGGTGGGAATACAGACCTTGGTCTCGAGAAAACGGTACGCCGTTTTGCACCTTCGCAAACGCTTACAGCAGCTGTACGATGAACTTATGGATTAAAACCGATTGTTATGGATTCTAAACACTACCCAAGGAGGCGTAAGGGCCGTTTTGTATTTTTTGCCATGTTGGCGGTCGCTTTTTTTGCGATGATAGGATATGTGGTCATGTTATTATGGAACCTACTGTTGCCCGAAATAATAGATGTGGGACCGGTAACTTTTTGGCAGGCCATCGGTATTTTTCTGTTGTGCAGGATATTGTTCGGATTTGGACCGGCACGCGGATGCGGGGGCAATGGCAGAAGGGGGTGGCGGCGTGCAAAATTAGGAACAATGGGTCTCGGGGAACGCGCCCGATTTGCAGGGGGATGTGGAGCGGATAAGTTCGCCCGCTATGGAGATCCCCAAAGAACGGAAGGGGCATCCAGCACGACCGGCATGCAAGAGGATGTGCCTAATGGCGAAACCAGACCTTAACACCTAAAGGAAATATATATGTACGATTTGGACCATATCCTAGTTTTTAAAACGGACATAAGCAGCAGTGAGAGCGAGGCAAGAATTCACCCCATACTTTCCAACCATAAGGGAATTTCACAATGGAATGTGGATATGGAGGATGTTGACTGTGTGCTGAGGATCATTTCGGATTCCCTTTCCCATGATGAGGTGATCGCGCTGGTAAATGAACAGGGCCACTTTTGCTCCGAACTCCAATAAACACCATTTTTCTTATTTACCCACTCACCAAGTGGGATTTCTAGGTATAAAATTATTATCAGGTTTTTTGGAAATCAGGAACAGGCATCCCAAACGGCATCTGGGGGACAGGGTGCGGAAATTTGGAGCATCTCCTTTTTTACGGGATGTACAAATGAGAGGCTTTTGGCATGTAAGTGGATGCTCCCATCCTTATTGCTTCTATCAAAACCGTATTTCAGATCTCCCTTTATGGGACTTCCTATTGCTTTCATCTGGGCCCTTATTTGGTGATGGCGCCCGGTATGGAGCTCAATTTCCAGTAAAAAATACGTGTTGAGTTCCTTAAGGATTTTATAGTCCAATACGGCTTTCTTGCTTTCGGGTACCTGGTTTATATGCGCTTGCGACCTATTTTGCTGGGTGTTTCGCCGTAACCAGTGCACCAGGGTCCCACGGTCTGGGTCCGGTCTGTTCCGTACCACCGCCCAATATATCTTTCTGGCATCCTTTTCCGCAAACAATTTATTGAGACGTGGCAGGGCCTTGGAAGTCTTGGCGAACACGACTATTCCCGAAGTGGGCCTGTCCAATCGGTGTGCCACACCTACATATACATTGCCCGGTTTATCGTACTTTCTTTTAAGGTACAATTTTACCACCTCACTTAGGGGAATATCGCCCGTTTTGTCGCCCTGAACGATGTCGCCCGGCCTTTTATTGATGGCTATAAGGTGGTTGTCCTCATACAGTACTTGAAGATTTTCCGGGCCGGATACTATTTTGTGCTCCACTAAAACTGAATTTTTTTCTGTTGCAAGGTAAGCGCTAAAATAAAAAGAACCCCCAGGGTTACCGATACATCGGCCATATTGAAGATCCCGCTCCTAATCGGACCTACCCTGAACTGGAAGAAATCGGTTACCGACCCACGGGCGATACGATCCACTAAATTTCCCAATCCGCCACCAATGACACATGCAAAGGCAAAAACGGTCCATGGCCCCAACTTCCTGTTTACCACTATCCTAATTAAAATGGCCAATAATACCAGCATTGGCAAAACCTGCAGAAGGAGTATCTTGACCACAGGGGAAAAATCCGCTCCGAACCCGTACATGGCCCCGGTATTCTCCACGTTCGTCAGGATAAGGAAGGGTCTTACCACCGCCTTGTATTCCATATGTCCCACATGTGTCCGTACCATATCCTTGGAAAATTGGTCGCATCCAAAATTGAGCAGCACGGTGGCAACTATTATGGCCCGTTTTAAAAGGTGTCCCTGCATAGATAGCCCTAACTTTAGTACTGTTCCTCCTCGTTGGGGAAGTCCCTACTTTTTACATCGTCCACATATTGGGAAATGGCTTTCCCCATTTCTTCGTACAGGTTCATGTACCTTCTTAAAAATCTGGGATTGAACTCTTGGGTAATTCCCAAAAGATCGTGGATTACAAGTACCTGTCCGTCCACCCCATTTCCAGCCCCGATACCAATAACGGGAATTTGTATCTGTTCGGCCACCTGTTGTGCCAATTTTGCAGGTATTTTTTCCAATACAATGGCAAAACAGCCCAGTTTTTCCAGGATTTTGGCATCGTCCAATAATTTTTGTGCCTCTTCTTCCTCTTTGGCCCTGACGGTATAGGTCCCAAATTTATAGATTGATTGGGGGGTAAGCCCCAAATGCCCCATGACGGGAATTCCGGCGTTCAAGATCCTTTTAACCGATTCCTTTATTTCAAGTCCCCCTTCCAACTTTACGGCATGGCCACCGCTCTCTTTCATGATCCTGATGGCCGATCGCAAGGCCTCCTTTGGATCGCTCTGGTAACTTCCAAAGGGAATGTCCACCACTACAAGGGCCCTTTTTACGGCCCTGATGACCGAGGAGGCGTGGTAGATCATTTGATCGAGCGTTATGGGAAGGGTGGTTTCATGGCCTGCCATGACGTTACTGGCGGAATCCCCCACCAAGATTACGTCCACCTTGGCATCATCCACGATTTTCGCCATGGAAAAATCGTATGCGGTCAGCATGGAAATACTTTCCCCATTTTTTTTCATTTCGATAAGGGACTTGACGGTTACCCTTTTGTACTCTTTTTTGGCGACGGACATGGATTTTGTTTTAAGTGGGATAAAAGTAAGGAGATTTGTTCAAAAACTTTTAGGGATACTCTGCTTACTCCATAAAATTTTGGATTACATTGGTGCGTACATATCCAAACTTGTACCAAATGAGAAGGTTGATCTTTATATATTGTTGTTTTTGCTTTCTATCGGGAACTGCCCAAGAAATCGAAAAAGAGGCCGTCCAAAGAACGATCGAGACTTTTTTTGAAGGGTTCCACCAACAGGATTCCACCATGCTCAAGGATAAAGTGGCCCCAAATGTCATTATGCAGACCATAGGGGATAAGGAGGGACTCACTGCTGTAAAACAAGTGGATTTCAATGCATTCGTAAGTTCCATTCTTAAGATTGCCGATAGCGTGGAGTTTCAGGAAAAGATACTTTCCTACCATATCCAAATTGACGGCCCTATGGCCCATGTTTGGACCCCGTACGAGTTTTGGTACCAGGGCAACTTGAGCCATTGTGGGACAAATTCCTTTCAACTGCTTAGATCGGACGGGCAGTGGAAGATCATCTACATCGTGGATACGAGGAGAAAGGAGGGGTGCGACTAGGGAACTTTCCTGTTTCTAACAATCGCTCAGATAAACGCCCACCGCCAATCCTCCCTCGGAGGTTTCCTTGTATTTGGAGCTCATGTCCTTTGCGGTTTCCCACATGGTCCGTACCACCTTGTCCAAGGGTACCTTGGCATTTTTAGGGTCCGTATCCATGGCCAGTTCGGCGGCATTGATAGCTTTAATGGCCCCCATACAATTTCGCTCTATACAAGGAACCTGTACCAGTCCACCGATGGGGTCGCAGGTCAGGCCCAAATGGTGCTCCATGGCAATTTCAGCGGCCATCAGTACCTGTTCCGGACTTCCGCCCATCAATTCGGTAAGGGCCCCAGCGGCCATTGCGGACGAGACGCCTATTTCGGCCTGGCAACCGCCCATGGCGGCCGATATGGTGGCCCCTTTTTTAAAGATACTGCCTATTTCACCGGCCACCAGAAGAAACCGTTTGATATGTTCAAAATCGGCCCCGTGGTTTTCTATGACCATGTAATACATCAGAACGGCCGGTATGACGCCCGCACTGCCATTGGTGGGAGCCGTTACCACCCGTCCCAGGGAAGCGTTCACCTCGTTCACGCTCAAGGCAAAACAACTGACCCATTTCAGAATCTGTCTAAATTTCACCTCCGTTTTCCGGATGCTTTCCAACCATTGCTGTGGATCGGAGTAGGGGATATCCCCCTTTAGTCCTTTGCAGATATCATAAGCGCGCCTGCGTACGTTGAGTCCCCCTGGCAGAGTGCCCTCCGTATGGCAGCCGATGTACATGCATTCGAGCATGGTATCCCAAATACGGTGGAACTGATGGTCTATTTCGGCATCCGTTCGCAAGGACCTTTCATTTTCCAGTACAAGTTGGGAAATGGATTTTTGTTCCCTTTTGCAGAAGGCCAATAGTTCGGTCCCTTTTTCCACAGGGAACGGAAACTCTTTAAAGACCTTAAGGTTCTGTTTGGCATTGTACCTTTCTTCCTTTACAACGAAGCCCCCTCCGATCGAATAATAGGTCTCACTTGTTTCCGTCCCATTTGACAAGGTGGCCCGGAAGGTCATACCATTGGCATGGAAAGGCAAAAAAGATTTTTCAAAGACGATATCGGTCAAGGGATCGAACGGTAAGTTCAGTTCATTGTTGAACAGGATGTTGCCTTCGGACTTTATTCTTGATATGGTTCCAGTGATACTTTCAATGGGTACATATTCGGGGTCCGCCCCGGTAAGCCCCATCATGATGGCCACATCCGTGGCATGTCCCTTGCCCGTTAGGGACAGGGAACCGTATATATGGACCTTTATATGTGATACCTGGGCAAAGGTACCGTTGTCCCTTAGTTCAAGTATCCACCTTTCGGCTGCCCTCCAAGGACCCAATGTATGGGAACTGGAAGGGCCGACCCCTATTTTGAGCATATCAAAAGTACTGATGCATTCCATTTGGGAGCGTTTAGGTTGGTACAAATATATCTTTATAATTTGGCATAAATGGGTGAGGGGAGCGATAATTCTGGTTGCAATGTGCCGGATCCACTGAATGAAATATGTGGTAT
This sequence comes from uncultured Sediminicola sp., assembly GCA_963974715.1. Taxonomy (GTDB): domain Bacteria; phylum Bacteroidota; class Bacteroidia; order Flavobacteriales; family Flavobacteriaceae; genus Sediminicola. Next base: position 212,302 of record CAXBDK010000005.1, on the reverse strand, counting down.
CACGGAAGCGACCCTGCCTTTTAAGAAGGTGCAAAGCGGCAACTTTGTACTTGTGACATCTTGATCGACCCTATCTGCCACCTTGTCATATTTATTGCAATGGCACAATACTTGACCTATTGGAGGGAACGATCAAGGAATTTTAAACACTATAAAAACATACACATGAGTAAGATTATTGGAATCGATTTGGGAACTACCAATTCTTGCGTTTCCGTGATGGAAGGCAGCGAGCCGGTCGTAATCCCAAATGCAGAAGGAAAGAGAACCACCCCATCGGTCATAGCGTTCGTGGAAGGCGGCGAGATCAAGGTGGGAGACCCTGCCAAACGTCAGGCCGTTACCAACCCTAACAAGACCATCTATTCCATAAAGCGTTTTATGGGCAACAAATATTCGGAATCCGTAAAGGAGGCGAATAGGGTACCCTATAAAGTGGTAAAGGGTGACAATGATACATCAAGGGTAGATATAGACGGACGTTTGTATTCGCCACAGGAACTATCCGCAATGATCCTTCAAAAAATGAAAAAGACGGCGGAGGATTATTTGGGCCAACCCGTTTCAAGGGCGGTCATCACCGTACCGGCCTATTTTAACGATGCACAGCGACAGGCTACCAAGGAAGCCGGTGAAATTGCCGGGCTTACAGTGGAAAGGATCATCAACGAACCTACCGCGGCCTCGCTGGCCTATGGTCTCGACAAAAAAGATATAGAACAAAAAATAGTCGTTTTCGATTTTGGTGGCGGGACGCACGACGTTTCCATCCTGGAATTGGGCGATGGTGTTTTTGAAGTATTGGCCACCGATGGGGATACCCATTTGGGAGGTGATGATGTAGATCAAAAGATCATCGACTGGCTGGCGGACGAATTCAATAAAGAGGAGAGCATAGACCTTAGAAAGGATGCCATGGCCCTCCAAAGGCTACGGGAAGCTGCGGAAAAGGCCAAGATCGAACTTTCATCCTCCGCACAGACCGAAATCAACCTACCTTATGTTACGGCCACAGCAAGCGGCCCCAAGCACTTGGTACGCAGTCTGTCAAGGGCAAAATTCGAGCAGTTGATCGAAGACTTGGTAAAAAGGACCATAGCCCCCTGTGAGGCCGCCCTTAAGGCTGCAGGCCTATCCAAAAGCGATATCGATGAAATTATACTTGTAGGGGGATCTACCAGGATTCCCGCGGTACAGGAAGCAGTTGAGAAATTCTTTGGCAAAAAACCATCAAAAGGGGTGAATCCCGATGAAGTGGTGGCCATTGGTGCCGCTATCCAAGGTGGTGTATTGACAGGTGACGTAAAGGATGTACTGTTATTGGACGTAACACCTTTGTCACTGGGAATCGAAACAATGGGCGGTGTAATGACCAAACTGATCGAATCCAACACAACCATCCCCACCAAAAAATCGCAGGTATTCTCAACGGCGGCAGATAACCAGCCTTCCGTGGAAATACATGTGCTACAGGGAGAGCGACCTATGGCAACCGATAACAAGACCATTGGACGTTTCCATCTGGATGGTATCCCACCTGCACAAAGGGGTACCCCACAGATCGAGGTTACCTTTGACATCGATGCCAACGGTATCATTAAAGTTTCGGCAACGGACAAGGCTACCAACAAAACCCAGGATATCAGGATAGAAGCTTCTTCCGGTCTGACAGAGGAGGAAATCAAGAGAATGAAATCCGAAGCGGAGGCCAATGCGGAAACCGATAGAAAAGCCAAGGAGACCGCCGACAAACTTAATGAGGCGGATGGAATGGTTTTCCAAACTGAAAAGCAGTTGAAGGAGTTTGGGGATAAATTGTCCGCAGATAAGAAAAAGCCCATTGAGGACGCTTTGGAAGAACTTAAAAAAGCCTATGAATCCAAGGATGTGGCCTTGATCACCCCAGCCTTGGATAAGATAAACGAGGCTTGGAAAGTGGCTTCCGAGGAAATGTACAAGGCCCAGGCCGAAGGTGCCAGTGCCGCAGAACCCCAATCGGATGCCGGCAACGGTGCCAAGGAAGGTGACAATGTGGAGGATGTTGACTTCGAGGAAGTAAAATAGATCATTGGAAACCATATAGGAGTCCAGAATACCATAGTACTAAAAAAGGGGAGACGAATATTTTCGTCCCCCTTTTTTATTTGTCGCCCATTTGTTTTTCTATTGGTGAAATATGCTTTAATTTTGGCATGTATATTTTAAAATATGGTCAAAAATTACGTATCGCCTTTTTTCCTTTTATTTTCAGGTTTGGCCATCTGCACCTTGCCCCTTTGCGCCTATGGCCAGGATATAGCCGTACTAAGGGTCTCGGATTTCGATCTTAAGGGGCCTGTCAGGTCCTGTACGGTGATCACGGACTATGGAAGGGAGGAGTTCCTGTTTAATGAAGATGGTACCTTGGCACAGTCGACCACCCGGTATAACGAAACCGATTACGAGGTGACCACCTATAAGTATAAGAATGGATATATAATAGAAAAGAGATCTGAGAATTACAGGGAAGGCGAGTTCGATAAAAATACTTCCATGGCGAGTTTATACACCTTGGATACGACCGACCAGAAAAAAATAACCGAAAAAATTATATCGTACAACAAGGAACTGCTCTATCAATACGAGTATTATTATGCAGCTGATGGACAGCTTTCGCGCATCAAGCGGATTACCAACGATGGCATAGATAACACCGTTCTTGAATATGAAACCTATAAAGGTGAGCAGACCATATCCCATTTTTTGAACGGTGACCTGATCAAATCGGTACGGACTTCCAAAACCAAGGAAGGCTCTGATGAGGAAATAACTACGGTGCTTACAAAGGAATTTATCGACGGCAGTCCACATTCCGCATTGGAACAGACCTTTAACGCACAAAACGACCTTGCCCTTGAAAAGTCTTTTGAATATGATGAAACCACAAAAAAATTCGTCGTCTCAAAATTAAAGAGATTTCTATACAATAAAGAGGGCGTCCTTTTGGAGCTACATACCAAGACGGGCCCAATGGAAATTGTAAAGAAGTACCTGCACCAATTTGACAATGGAAAGGAGGGCAATTGGGTAAAGCAGATCGTTACCCCCGACAATACCTATACTACACGTAGGATCGAATATTTTTCAAAAGCTGAATAGGCAAAAAATTTTGCCAAAGGGAAAAGCCATTGGACAGGGCCAATGGCTTTCAAATCATTTCATGGTATGATAATGAAACCTAGTTTCCGGAGCATTTTTTCATCAGTTCCAAATACCCGTTCTGTAGGGATATGGCCTGTTCCGCATAATATTTTCTGGTGGTTTCCAGATTTTCGGCATTTAGGGAAGACTCACTCTTAAAGGTAAGGGGCTTTAAAGAACCGCTATCGGCACAGCCAAATACCGTGGCCAGTTCCTTCAAGGACATTTCCAGCTCCCTAAGTGAGTTCTCTGCAAACCTTTTTAATTTCATTTGCTCCTCCAGTTCCAATTCACGGTTTCGTTGCAACTGGGCGGCCAACAGTCGTTGTTTTTCGATTTTTTCCTCGATCTCACGTTGCTGCTCCAATAATTTCTGTTGGGCAATTTCCAAATTCTGCTGCTGTAGCTTAAGATCCTCCCCAGCCTGTGACAAATCGGCCGCACCTTCCGGCGTCGTGTCAGAAGTATAATTAATGGTACTCTTACTGGTGCAGATATCGTAGGCATTAATAAGGGAGTGTATTTCGGCAAGGGCTTTTTTCGCAAAATACCTTCCTTCCTCCCAATCCTCTGGGTCGGCCGATTTTTTTAGGTCCCCCAATCCGTTGAGGATGTAATCCATAGTGGTATCGCAGCCACAGGTCTCGGTCATAGACCGTGTCTTTTCGAGGGCCTCTATCGCCCTGTCGGCATAGTACATCTGATGGTCGTAATTGTTGGCCTCCAAGGACTTTTTGGTGTGGTTGAGGGCATAGGTCGCTTGGGAATAGGCTTCCCCGCAATTGGCCAGGGAACGTTGTGCTGTTATTGACAACAATAAAATGAGGGTACACTTTTTTATCATGGCAAAGTAGGTTGATTCACAAAATTTGGTAGCGCAAGAAGCTCAATTTTTATGGTACATCAAAAAAAATGTGGTCAATGGATAAAAGGTTGTGGTGTACCACGGGATTTTGTGGGATAGATCGTTCCCAAGATGTGGCCAAGGGCACTTCATATGGTTCGGCGTGGGACCCTTACAAGGTCAAAATTTTTCTAGTTGTAATCCATACGGGCCATCCACTCCCTTTTTAGGATTCCATAACAGCAAGAGTTTCTTCTAACCCCGTTCTTTACGATCATGTTCTCCCGTAGGATACCTTCCAGTACGCCCCCTATCTTCTCCACGGCCCTTCGGGAGCGGATATTCCGCTCGTCTATCCTGAACTCCACCTTTTCAAAACCAAGCACCTCAAAGGCGTGTTGCAACATGAGGGATTTTACCTGCGCATTGATGCCCGTTCCCTGTGAATCTGGTGATATCCATGTCCACCCAATATGTAGCACCTTGTTGATCCAATCTATGGACCCAAACCTTGTACAGCCTATATATTCCTGCCTTTCTTTATGGAATATGGCATATGGAAGGGATTTTCCCATACTTACCTCCTCAATGGCCATGGAAATATAGGTTTTCAGTTTTTCGGGTGTGGATATATCACTGGGCCCGAACAAATGGATATCCAATTGCTGCGCTATGGGCCATAGATTCGAAAAGTGATCCATGAAAAGCGGATCTAAGCGTACTGCTACATTTTCTAGGGAATGGTGTTTCATGGTATCAATGCTTCTATAAGCTCCTTTTTTATTTCATGGCCTCCCTTGAAGGAGATGTGCCGGGCACGTTTTCCGAAAAGTCTTTCGATTTTTTCATCTTCCATAATTCTTCTCTGGGGGGTGAGGAAAACATCGTTGTCCCCTACAATAATGAAAATGGAGGTGCCCAAGTCTTCCAAAAATGCAAGATCTTGCCTTTGTAGTTCGATAGGAATGCCACCGGCATATAGGATCAAGTGGGAACAGGAAATCTTTCTTTGGGCCACCCATCTGCTGGCTATGGATACCCCTTGGGAGAAACCCAAAACAACGGTTTCGATATTTGCTGGAATGGATTCTTTTTGATAGAGGGCATCCAGATAAAGGAGGATGTTTTCCATTTCCTGTCCGGTGTTTTGTTTTGTAAGCCAACTGGCCCCTACACGGGAATGGTTGTTGTCCAGATAATATTTGGAAGGGGCCTGTGGGGCAATGATATAATTTTCCCCGGAAGGAAGTCCGTCAAAATAACGGATGAAGTAACGGGCCAATTGTCCCATTCCATGAAATACCACCCATATCCGCTTGGTATTATCGGTTAGGTCGTTCATGGTATGGTAACCGTTCGTGGCGGTATAGGACAGTCTTTTCTCCAAAGCATGCATTTGTCAAATTTACGATAATGCAGGGATAGGGAAAGGGGAGCGGCACTAAAAATAGGCCAGTTGTACAAAAATGGCCGTAGAATCATTAATTTTACAAAAAATGGCAATGGACGATTACAAGCAGAAAATCCTGCAGATCTGCAACGACAATTCCAAAAACACCTTGATGGAAACGCTTTCCATTGAGTATGTGGATGTTGGTGAAAATTTCCTTATCGGAAAAATGCCCGTTACCCCAAAGGTCCACCAACCTGATGGGGTGCTGCACGGCGGGGCCATGGTGGCACTGGCCGAAAGCGTTGGCAGCGCTGCCTCCTATATTTTTCTGGATGCCCAGCAGTTTTTTGTTAGGGGTATCGAAATAGCTGCCAATCATGTAAGGAGCATACGGGAGGGAGATGTGTTTGCCAAGGCCGTTCTGGTCCATAAGGGGCGCACCACCCAACTATGGGAAATTAAAATAACCGATGGGGAAGGCAATCTGATTTCCCTTTGTAAGCTGACGACCATTGCACTTCCCAAAAAATAATACCGGGCTAAATTTGGAAGAAAGGGCTGTACGGCAACTTTCGGAGCAGTTGCCGTTTGTACTGTACAGGAAACCTGGACAACTGAATGTAAAGGGCATTTTCCAAACGGACGATCGGTTGCATTTGGATGCCCCTTTGACCGATTCCGGTTTTCTTATGGCCCCTTTTGACCATTTGGAACCTTCCGTATTTATAATGGCCGATTCGATCATGGAGGGCGATTATCCAGCTTTGAAAGGAAATGGGCCAATTAAACGATCGGCCGTAAACCTAGATCTGGAAAATGATCATAAGGATATACATACCGAACTGATAAGAACGGCCTTAAAGGAGATCGGGAGGGGCCGCTTTAAAAAGGTGGTACTTTCCCGAAAGATGGATGTTCCGCTTTCAGAACCGCCCTTACGGATATTTGCGAACCTTTTGGGATCCTATGCTTCCGCCTTTTGTTATTTGTGGTACCATCCAAAGGTAGGTCTTTGGTGCGGTGCTTCCCCGGAACTGCTCATGTCCTTGGTAAACCAACGGTTTACGACCATGTCGCTTGCGGGGACCAAATCCTATGTGGAAGGCATGCAAGCACAATGGGGGCAAAAGGAAAAAGAAGAACAGTCCATGGTAACCGATTATATTGTGGAAGTCCTGCAAGAAAGACTGGTAGATCTGCACGTTTCTGCCACCAGTACCATACGGGCGGGCAATCTCTGGCACTTACGAACCGGCATCAGTGGAAGATTGGTTTCGGGGGACCTGCCGGGACTGCTGCGTTCCTTGCACCCCACCCCTGCGGTGGGAGGGATTCCTGCCGAAGCCGCCAAAGATTTTATCCTTGCACGGGAAAATTACCACCGTGGATTTTATACCGGTTATTTAGGCGAGATCAATATACGGGAACACAGTGAACGCGGTAGGTCAAAAAGGAATGTGGAAAATAGGGCCTATGGATCCGGAAGTGGAAAAACGGCACTTTACGTAAACCTGCGGTGTATGCAACTGTTGGGGGATACGGCACGCATCTTTGTGGGCGGTGGGATTACAGCGGAATCCCAGGCGGAATCGGAATGGATGGAAACCGTTGCCAAAAGTGAAACCATGCTTCAGGTCCTTCAAAAATAATGCCCATTTACCGCTCCAATTAATTGTTTTTGGAAATTTCCGGGCGTATTTTTGTGCTCCATGAAATACTCCATTATTCCTTCCGCGCAAGCCATTGTCCATCATTGTAAGGCATTTGGGATAAAAAATATCGTTATTTCCCCCGGTTCCCGAAACGCGCCCCTTACCATCGGATTTTCCGAAGATCCCTTCTTTAGGTGTTTCAGCATCGTTGACGAGCGCTCCGCGGCATTTTTTGCGATCGGCATAGCACAACGGTCAAGGGAGCCCGTGGTGGTGGTGTGTTCTTCCGGCAGCGCCCTTCTAAATTATTATCCGGCCATCGCCGAAGCTTTTTACAGCGATCTGCCGTTGGTGGTCGTTTCGGCGGATAGGCCCCCGAACAAGGTGGATATAGGTGATGGGCAGACCATTCGACAGCCCAATGTTTTTTCGAACCATATCGGTTATTCGGCCAATTTGCAGCTGGATGTGGAACCTGACGAAGTGGATGCTGTGGCAGTCCGTGATTTTAATGAAAAGGAAGTGCGGATGGCCCTGGAAATGGCATGGGGGCAGCGGGTACCCGTCCATATCAATGTCCCATTTGAGGAACCCCTCTACAAAGTTACCGACACTCCCCTTGAATTTGGGCACTACGAGCGCACGATGGCACCGAGCGGCGATAATGAATGGCTTGGATTGGAGGAGGCAGCAGGGAGGTGGAACAATGCCCAAAAGAAAATGATCTTGATCGGGGTCAACCATCCTGACGAGCTTCGTAACGACCTATTGGACAAACTGGCCGAGGACGATTCCGTGCTGGTGTTCACCGAAACGACCTCCAATCTTCATAATGGTCGTTTTTTCAACAGTATCGATAGTATCATCGCTCCCATTGAAAAATCTTCGGAAAGGGAGGACCTTTTTAAGGCCCTTAGGCCCGATATCCTGTTAACGTTCGGGGGATTGTTGGTCTCCAAGAAAATAAAGGCCTTTTTAAGGGACCATCGTCCTGTGGCACATTGGCACGTTGGGCCAAAAGGTGCCAATGATACCTTCTTTTCCCTGACCTCACATTTTAAGGGCGATCCCAATGGCTTCTTAAAGGATTTTGTAAAAGCGGCCCAACCGATCGAAAGCGGCTATTTCCATTATTGGAACAAAATCAGGACCACCTATATAAGCAGAAGGAAGGACTATTTGAAGACCATATCCTTTTCGGACATGTTGGCCTTTCACCATATTTTTACGACCGTGCCACATGCCTACCAGTTGCAGCTTGCCAACAGTTCCACTGTACGGTATGCGCAGTTGTTCGATCTGCACCCCTCCCTGACCGTTTTTTGCAACAGGGGAACAAGTGGTATCGATGGGAGCACCTCCACTGCGGTAGGTGCGGCCTTATTTCATAGGGAGCCTACCCTGTACGTGACCGGTGATCTAAGTTTTCTGTACGACAGCAATGGACTCTGGAACAATTATATCCGTCCCGATTTTAGGATCATTGTGATCAACAATGGGGGAGGGGGCATCTTTAGGATCCTACCGGGGCAGGAGGATACCGAAAATTTTGAGACCTTTTTTGAGACCGTACACCAATTGGACGCCTCCCATTTATGTGAAATGTACCGTTTGGAATACAGCGCTGCCAGGGATGAAGCATCCTTGATAAGGGCATTGGAGGGTTTTTACGACAAGTCCACTGTACCCAAGCTATTGGAGGTACATACCCCCCGTTTATCGAACAATAAAATTTTGCTCGGTTATTTTGATTTTATATCTTAGGAAGGATATTGAACATGTAACCATTAGAACCTTACAATTATGAGCAAAAGAGACGAACTGATCGAAAAATATGCCGCCGATCTTAAGACCAAACTGGGAGAGACCCCGGATATGGGCCTTCTCACCAAGGTGACCATCGGTTGTGGCCCCTCCATTTACAACAAGGATTCATCTACCGTATCGGGCACGGATCCAAAAGAACTGGATACCGTAAAGAACAGTTTTTTAATAAAGAAGCTCGGCCTTTCCGATGGCCCCGCCCTAACAGATGGCATCAATAAGGTAATCGCGCGTTACGGTGTTTCGGAAAAGAACAAATACCGGGCCGTGGTATATTATTTGTTGGCAAAACATTTTAAGAGGGAGTCCGTCTATAATTAGGACCTTACGGAATTTAAAAAATGGCCGATCTTCTAAAGGGATCGGCTTTTTTTGATTTTTTAGCCAATTGGGAAAAGTTTAAATCACTTCAATGTGTATTTTTGCAACATATTAAAAATTATGATAGAATTAGGCAATTATAATACATTGGAAATATTACGGGATACAAGCGTAGGCCTATTTTTGGGAGATGGGGAAGGTACGGAGGTGCTTCTGCCCAATAAATATGTCCCCGAAATTTTCGAGATCGGGGATGAACTGGAGGTATTCTGTTATCTGGATCATGCCGAACGTCCCGTTACCACGACCTTAAGACCCAAGATCATAAGAAATACCTTCAATCTGTTGCGGGTCGTGGAGGTGAACCATATCGGGGCCTTTATGGATTGGGGCCTTGAAAAGCACCTATTGGTTCCTTTTAGTGAACAAAGGAACAAAATGGTGCAAGGTCAGTCCTATGTGGTATTCTGTTATCTCGATGAAAAGACCATGCGGCTGGTTGGCAGTAACAAGCTGGATAAGTTTCTAAGCAACGACGAGCTGACAGTTTCCATTTGGGAGGAGGTGGACCTTATAATAAGCCGTTTTACCGATCTTGGTTGGGAAGTGATCATCAATGACAGGCACAAAGGGCTAGTGTTCCAGGATGGGGTATTTAAGCCCATATCGGTGGGCGATAAAATGAAAGGATATATAAAGACCATACGGGACGATAACAAAATAGATATATCCCTTTTTCCCTTGGGTTACAAAAGTATCGAACCGGCCGCCAATCGCATCTATGAAAGATTACGGGCCTCGGAAGGCTACCTGCCCTTGCACGATAAATCAGATCCAGAGGAGATAAGGGCTTCCCTTCAATTGAGCAAGAAAAATTTTAAAAAAGGTATCGGTACTCTTTACAAGGAAAGAAAAATAGACATTAAAGAGGATGGTATCTATTTGTTGTCAGAAAACAACGATCTCGATGGGGTAGTAAATTGATGAAAATCAATTATATAAAGTAATTTGTGCCCCGATTTATTTTTTTTCGCCCCCAAAATATTTATTTTTGTCGCAAATACTGGATAAATATTCGGGATTTGGTTATTTTTAGTGCGGAACACCCCCGAAAATAAAGGAATATGCCATTTATTGAAGAAAGCGATTTACTGGAACTACATAAGGATATCGACAAGGCCCAAATAATAAACGAACGTTTATTGGACCAGATAAAGTACAAAAATAGGGAAATACGGAGAAGCAAACTACAGAGAAATGTTCTCGCCGGCATTACGGGCCTTTTTTTGATCGGTACCTTGGCGATCACCTCGTTCTCCGTGGGTGTCAACAGTTCCAACTCCTTTGAAAACCAGAACAACCTCTTAGTGTCCATAGACAGCTTGGACGCCATAAAGAACCGGATAGACAACCTAAAAAAAAGGAACGAAGAACTCAGCGAGGTGAAGGAGTTTTACCTAGCCAAAAGTTTTCTTGAAAAGGAAACGATCTATTCCGTCCAGATACAATCATTTATTGATAACAATCTGACCCTTACCTCGGAAGCCCTGGCCAATACACTTTTGGTAAAGGCAAATCCCTTTTATTCCTATTCCCTTGGCAATTTTGAAACCTTGGAGGAAGCGAGGTCCTTTAGGTACCAATTGGTAAAAATGGGCTTTGAGGATGCTTTTGTCGCATCCTATCAGGATGGAAAACGGATCAAGATAGAAGACCCTTACTAATTTGTCTAAATTAAGGGCATGGCTAAATGCCGCAAGGTTAAGGACGTTGCCACTTTCCATTGCCGGAATAATGGTGGGTACGGCCATTGCGGGCATTTACGGTCATAATAACATCGGCATTTTTTTATTGTCCCTATTTACTACGGTAGGGTTCCAGATCACCTCCAATTTTGCGAATGATTATGGGGATGGGGTAAAGGGAACCGACAATGTGGACAGGGTGGGGCCAAAAAGGGCCCTTCAAAGTGGAATACTTCTAAAGAAAGAGCTTAAAAGGGGCATTCTTATTTCTGTAGGCTTGAATTTTATTTTGGTATTTCTGCTTTTGTACACGGCCTTTGGGAGCGGTCAGGTAGGTTACCTTTTGTTCTTTATGGGGTTGGGTGCCGCAAGTGTCTGGGCCGCCATATATTATACGATAGGTTCCTCGGCCTATGGTTATAAGGGCCTGGGCGATGTGTTCGTTTTCATCTTTTTTGGATGGGTCGCCGTGCTGGGCTCTCTTTTTTTATACACCAAGTTCATCCCTATAGAAGCACTTTTACCTGCTACGTCCATCGGCCTGTTGAGCGTGGGGGTGCTTAACCTTAATAATTTGAGGGACCATCGTTCCGATGCCAAAAGCGGCAAGAACACCTTGGTGGTAAAAATGGGATATGGCAATGCCAAAATCTATCACTACGGACTACTGTTAACGGCGTTCTCCTGCATGCTGGCATTCTGCACCCTATTTTATAAGGGGTGGATAACTTTTTTGCCCTTGCTCGCATTTGTACCGATCATAGTGCACCTCAGGACCGTTTACGGGACAGGGGATCCCGCCCTGCTGGACCCGGAACTGAAAAAATTGGCACTGAGCACTTTTTTATTGGCCTTATTCTTTTATTTAACTTTTGATATTTTTTTGTAAATTTGATAGGAACCCTCAAACGATAGCCACTTGGAAGAACCGATTAAGATTTTAATAGTAGAGGATAATGTCATTATTGCAGATGATATGCAATCAATGTTGGAAGAGATCGGATATGAGATCGTCGATAATGTCATCGTATACGAACAGGCGGAGGAAGTACTAAAGAAAAAGCAGGTTGATCTGGTTCTCATCGATATTATATTGGCCTCCGATAAGACAGGGATCGATTTAGGAAAACACATTAGGGAAAACTATAACATCCCCTTTATTTTTGTCACTTCGAACTCCGATCGTGCCACGGTGGAAAATGCCAAGACGGTCAAGCCGAACGGGTATTTGGTAAAGCCTTTTGAGCAGCAGGACCTCTATACCTCCATAGAGATAGCGCTGTCGGGATTCAATTATTCCGAGAAGGGTGATAACAAAGCGGATATTGACGATAGGCCCTTATCCAATTCCATTCTGAAAGATTCCATTTTTGTCAAGAAGCAGCACCTATACTATCGTATACAGTTTGGCGATATTCAATTTATCAAGGCGGACAACGTATACTTGGAAGTGAATACCGCGGATAAAAAGTTCCTGGTGCGTTCGCCCTTAAAAGATTATCTGGAGAAACTACCGGCCAATAAATTTTACAGGGCCCATAAATCGTATATCGTCAATGTGGACCATATAGATGCCATCAACTCCAAAGATATTATGATCAATAACAACTTGATTCCCATTTCAAAGGAATTCAAGGAATTCATTATTTCTGCGATGAACTCTTGAACAATGGGTGAAATTGGTGTTCAGGTGCACGAACCGGGCCAATTTTTTATTTAACGCTAGGGGTGGGTCGCTTGATTCCGGGCCGTTCAGATCCATATGTACCATATGGATTTTTTTATGCTTTTTTTGACCAAAAAGTCAAGACGGGAGGCAATCCCCGATCCATACCCATACGGAAGGACCTTTTCACAACATACAGTCCCTGTTTTACAACAATAGTTTAGATACATTAAAAAGGCGGGCTACATTCGTATTGTAATTGAGAGAGACCCAAATCTTATCATTTTCATATTAGTGTTCCCAAAAAGCTGTGCATAGACCGCACAGCTTTTTTTTGTTTTAGATCAGCACCCGATTTTTTGATCGGTGATCGGGAATGGCAACATGGTTTTTGTGATCGAATTGTTGTAGAGAGCCAACGGGATTGGTGAAAGCAGGTAGTACGGTGTTGACCACATAATAAAATCTGTTGACAACAAAAGTTTATATACCACATTTAATAATACTACTTTTGGCGTACGGATTATTTTTGTGCCCATTTTTTGAATGGGAAGGCTACTTGGGGGCGATTTAATGATAATTTATTCCGCGGTTTGATATGAAACGTTTGTTTTTCAAAATATATATTCTTCTGTTGGTCCCATTTTTTGGACAGGGCCTTATGCATGCCCAATCCATTGCTACCGAAGACAGCATCCTTAGAAATTTTAGGGGAAAAACGGATATAGGCGATAAATTCCAGTTCTTCTTCGGATCCTCGAATAGGTACAATGAAAATTCTGCATATGATTGGTTGGACGTGGTGAACCTGGAACTGGCAGAGGCACAGAAATTAAAGGACTCCGCAGCCATCAACCAATATAGGATAATGCAGTCCCAAATCTATTACGACCTTGGCAAGTATGATGAAAGTTTGGCGGCGGCCAACGATCTGTACAAGGAAAAGGAGAAACTGGGATTGGGGATCAAGCGGATTCTGCTGGATCTTATGGATTTTAATTATGCCCGTCTACAACTGTACGATAAGCAATTGGAAATCCGCAAGGAAAAAAAGGCCTTGGGGCTTTCCTCCAATATAACCACCTATGATATCTATTCCAATCTGGGACTTCCCAGAAAGGCCATGGAAGATTATATTATGGAAATGAAAAAGACCATAGATGAGAACAATCATTTTGGTCTTGCACAGTACCACAACAATGTGGGCAATTATCTTCGACTTGATAAATCCACCGCAGTTGCGCTTTCCAAATTTAGGGAGGCAAAGGGCCATATAGAAGTTTTTTTAAACGATATCACCAATGTAAAGACCGAGAAGGAAATTATCGAGGGAAATTATCTAAAGGGCATCATCGAGGGAAATATCGGCAAATGTTATGTACAGCTCAAACAGTTCAAGGAGGCCATTCCTTGGCTGGAACAGGGAATTGCTACCATAGAGGAATACAACAAGGGAAAATACTCAGGGGAGGTGGTAGAGAATACCTTGGAACTGGCAGAATGTTACCTGCAACTGGAGAATTACGCAAAGGCCAAGGAGTATCTTACACAAGACCTCAACCTCTTCAAGGTAGAGCATACACTGTATCGCAATAGATTGCTGGCAGCGTATTATGACAAGATCCAAGATTTTAGGAACGCGGCCTTTTTCCTTAACAAAAACGTAAAGATCAGGGATTCCCTTGCCATTTATGAAACAGCGCTTAGGAGCCAGCAATTAAAGGCGGTAATGGGGCAGGACCTTGCCAATAACAGGAATTTGCTGGAAGAGCAAAAACTGGCCTTGGAATGGACAAGGAGCGAGATGCAGGCCAAGGACGAGCGGATCAACCTGGTTTTCATTTCCTTGATATTTACCTTATTGGGATTTGCGGGATTGGTGTACGCCTACCTAAAAAGTATCAAGACCCAACGCCTGATCGCAGAGCAGAAGTATATCATAGAGGCTTCATTGGTGGAAAAGGATTCCCTTTTAAAGGAGATACACCACAGGGTAAAGAACAACCTGCAAATGGTTTCCAGCCTGCTGAGCCTGCAGACCAAAAATACCCGTAGTAAAGCGGCCATTGAGGCACTGGAGGAGGGCAAGAGCAGGGTGAAGGCCATGGCGTTGATACACCAAAAACTGTATCAGAACGATGATCTTTCGGTAATAGAAATGCAGGGTTATATTGAGAGCCTGATCAATAGTATACAGTCGGTCTATAAAAAAGGCGGTCACAGTATCAATATCACCATAGACGCCGAGGGAACCGAACTGGATATCGACCGGGCGATCCCATTTGGCCTGATATTGAACGAACTGGTTTCCAATTCCTTTAAATATGCTTTTCCCAATGATTCCGAAAACGGAAAGATCTATATCCACTTGAGGAAAAATGGGGACAAGGGGTTTTTTGAATATACCGATAACGGGGTAGGGCTCCCGGAGGATACCGATAACAGGACCAATGCTTCCATGGGAATACGCCTAATGAACCGTTTGGTGAACCAGCTTCAGTCTACCCTCAACATTGATAAGACATCGGAAGGGGTCCGGTTCTGGTTCGATTTCAAATAAACGGACCGGTTGCCCCGATTCTTGCAAGATCTTGCCTAACCTGACCAATGTGTACCCATTCCCGTAGCCTGTACATTAAGACGCTGCCGCAATGTTCCTGTGTGCTTGTCCCTTTCTGTGGTACCTTGAACATTCCCATTTCTTTTTTGAAGGGTATCTTCAAAATATCCCTAAATTTGCGGGCAATCCCATGGAAGCGAACTACAAAAAATACCTGCTGCATTTTAAACGTCCCAGCGGGACCTCCCGGGGCGTGCTCCACCAAAAGGAAACATGGTTCCTTTCCTTAAAGGGACCAAAGGGATTCGGTATTGGGGAATGCGGGATCCTACGGGGACTGAGTCCCGAAGATGGCAGTGATTATGAAGGGAAGTTACAATGGACCTGTGACAATATTCACATGGGACCGGAGGCCCTCTGGACGGCTTTGGAAGATTTTCCCAGTATCCAATTTGGGGTGGAACAGGCGTTTATGTCCTATTCGGCAGCGAACCATCTTGAACCGTTCCCTTCCGAATTTACCACGGCCAGCTCCCCAATAAACATCAATGGACTGATCTGGATGGGGGACGAGGCTTTTATGTTAAAGCAGTTGGAAGAAAAATTGCAAGACGGTTTTACGTGCATAAAAATGAAAATAGGGGCGATCGACTTCCAGTCCGAAATTGCCATTTTGGCCTCCTTACGGAAAAGATATGACAAGGATGCCCTGGAGCTGCGCGTGGACGCAAATGGTGCCTTTTCTACAAAGGATGCGATGGAAAAACTGCGCATCTTGGCAGCATATGGTCTTCATTCCATAGAACAGCCCATTCCACCGGGGAATCCCTTGAAAATGGCGGAATTGTGTAAATCCACTCCCATTCCCATTGCATTGGATGAAGAATTGATAGGAATTGTAAAAATGGCCGAAAAGGAATGCTTGTTGGAACAGCTGCGGCCACAGTTCATTATCTTGAAACCCAGCCTGATCGGCGGATTTAAAGGTGCTTCCCAGTGGATAGGATTAGCGGAGAAATATGGGATAGGCTGGTGGATAACAAGTGCCCTTGAAAGCAATGTAGGCCTTAACGCGATTGCGCAATGGACGGCCACCCTCAATAACCCTTTGCCCCAAGGACTGGGCACCGGCAGCCTTTATACGAACAACATTGATAGTCCCCTTCAGGTTCTGGGCGGACAACTATACTATAGAACGGATAAAATGTGGGATAGACAGAAATTGCAAGGGATATGTTTATAGAACAAGGTTATAAAGGGACGCACGATATGTGGAGGTACCTCGTTGGTTTGACCATTATCTTCGTGGGGTGGCAGTTAGTGGGTATGGTGCCCCTGATGGGGGTGCTTATCTTTAGGTCCATTGAAGAGGGGACCTTACCAGGGGACATTCCGGGGATGATAAAATTGCTGGGTTCCAATCTTTTTCTGCTGCTCATGCTGTTGTCCTTTGCTTTCGGACTGTTGGCTACCTTCGTTACCGTAAAATACCTGCATGGCCAACCCTTGGTTTCCCTCACCACCTCCAGAAAAAAGATCGATGTCAAAAGAATGGCCTATTCTTTTGTACTGTGGTCCGTCATTTCGTGCCTAACGGTAGGATTGGATATCATTCTTGCCCCGGATGATTATGTATTCAACTTTAAATGGCAACAGTTCTTGTTGCTGTTATTGATTGCGGTACCTCTGATCCCACTGCAGACCAGTTGTGAGGAATATGTGATGCGTGGCTATCTTATGCAGGGCTTGGGGATACTTGCCAAAAATAGATGGGTGCCACTGACGGTGACTTCCTTGATCTTCGGCCTGCTGCACCTTGCAAACCCGGAGGTGGAAAAACTGGGGTACGGAATCATGGTCTATTATATAGGGACCGGGCTTTTTCTGGGCATTCTCACTTTAATGGACGAAGGCCTGGAACTTGCGCTGGGATTCCATGCGGCCAATAACCTGGTGACCGCGCTATTGGTCACCGCAGATTGGACGGCATTGCAGACCCATTCCATTTTTAGGGACGTTTCCGATCCGCAGTTGGGCTGGGACGTGTTCATACCCGTACTGGTGGTCTATCCCATTTTACTCTTCGTTTTTTCAAAAAAGTATAAATGGACCGATTGGAAAGGAAAATTAACGGGAAAGGTACTTCCAAAAAAGGAGGTGTTTTTGGATTCTAAGGACTATGGCAACAATACCGTTACGGATACATCCGGGATTTAAGCTGAACGGCATCCCACATTCTGTACAAACACTTAAAGAAGTTGGCTATGACCTTATCAAAGAGGGTGCGGAACATGAAAAGGCTATAGGGGACTTCCTATTGGACTGGTCGAACGATCGACCTACGGTGGCTGTGAATACTTCAGGTTCCACCGGAAAACCCAAATCCATTCTCCTTAAAAAGGAAAACATGATTGCTTCCGCAAAGGCGACCGGGAGCTATTTTGGACTAAAACAGGGGGACAAGGCCTTACTTTGTCTACCGGCCGACTATATAGCGGGGAAAATGATGCTGGTGAGGGCCATGGTATTGGGCCTTGAACTGGATTATGTGGCCCCGGGTTCCCTGCCGCTAAAAGGAATTTCCAAGCAGTACGATTTTGCGGCCATGATTCCGCTGCAAACGGAAAACTCCCTTGCCGAACTTAAATATATCAAGAAGTTGATCATTGGTGGAGCGCCCGTTTCCGAAAAATTATTGGCTCGGTTAAAGCTTTCCACGACGGATATATTTGAGACCTATGGGATGACGGAGACCATTACCCATATAGCCGTTAGGGCCATAAATGGAAAAGACAACACCGATTATTTTACGAGCCTTCCCGGTATAACAGTAAAGGCCGATAATCGGGAATGCCTGGTTATCTATGCCCCTGAAATCTTGGACGGCCCGCTGGTGACAAATGATATTGTAAACCTTAAAAGTAAAACGGAGTTCGAATGGCTGGGACGTTTTGATAATGTGATCAATTCGGGCGGCATCAAGCTGTCACCGGAAAAACTGGAGAAAAAAATGGCTCCCTTTATTACAGATCGCTTTTTTCTGACAGGATCGGAGGATGCGGTACTGGGCCAAAAATTGGTGTTGGTACTTGAAAGTAAAAACGTTGCTCCGGACTTTTTGCCCACCTTGAAGAAGTCGGCCCGATTGGAGAAATTTGAAACCCCGAAAGGAATTCTGGCCCTGACCGATTTTAGGGAGACCCCCAACGGAAAGGTGGATAGAAAGGCTACCCTGCGTCTGCACCTTAAATGAGGTTTATCGCGTTCCGAGCCTTACTTGATCGGTTTTTTTATTGAATACCTGGTTCGCTTGCCCAAGAAGTGGAATTTTCCGCCCCATGCCCCTAAATGGTTTCCTTTAGGTAAGGATTTATTGGTTATTTTAGGGGCATAAAAACCGACCACCCTATGAAAAGACCATTACTCTTACTATTGCTATTGTTTTCAATGGCTTCCCTTCATGCCCAGCAGATCCTTTCCGAAAGGGAGCGGGCCAAAATAATCGACGGACTGTTGGAAGAGCGATTCCAAACCTTGCTTCCCCAACTAATGGACAGGAGCGGAATCGATATGTGGGTGGTCATTTCCAGGGAATATAATGAAGACCCCGTTTTAAGGACCATGCTCCCGGCCACTTGGCTCAATGCGAGGCGCCGTACCATCTTACTGTTTTACAGGGATAAGGCCAAGGATACCTTGGAAAAATTGGCGGTGGCCAGGTATGATGTGGGTACGAGCATAACCTCTGCTTGGAAAAAAGATCAGGAACCGGACCAATGGAAAAGATTAATGGAGCTCATTACGGAAAGGGATCCGAAGGTCATCGGGCTCAATTATTCCAAGGACCATAATATTGCGGACGGACTGGACAAAACGGATTATGATGAATTTATGCGGTACCTACCCAAAAAGTACCGTCCCAAGGTCACTTCTGCCGAAAAACTGGCAGTTTCATGGATAGAGACGCGTACCGACCGTGAAATGGTAATTTATGATCAGTTGGTCGATATTACCCACGATATCATAGCGGAAGCTTTTTCCGAAAAGGTGATTACCCCCGGCATTACCACCACTACGGAAGTGGAATGGTGGATGCGCCAAAAGGTTACCGATATGGGACTGGAGACTTGGTTCCATCCAACGGTTGACGTTCAGCGTAGCAGTCAGGAAATGGTCTCCCACCTTTATTCCTTTTCCGGCAGGCCCGATGATGTCGTGATCCAGCCAGGCGATCTGTTGCACTGTGATTTTGGGATTACGTACCTACGCTTAAATACGGATTGTCAAGAGTTGGCCTATGTTTTGGGCCCCAAAGAAACACAAGCGCCACAGTTCCTAGTGGACGGCCTAAAGGATGGCAACAGCGTACAGGATTTCCTCACCGTCAATATGGTAAAGGGAAGGACCGGGAACGATATACTTGCAAAATCCTTGGCAGCAGCGAAGGCCGCCGGACTGAGACCATCCATTTATACCCATCCATTGGGGATGTACGGACATTCGGCGGGAACCACAATAGGGATGTGGGATTCCCAAGGTGGGGTCATGAAGGACGATGGTGAAAATTATCCCCTAAACCCCAATACCGTATATGCCATAGAACTCAACACTACCGTAAACGTGCCGGAATGGAACCGGGACATCAGGATTATGCTGGAAGAAGCCGGATATTACGGAGAGGACGGTTTTAGGTATGTCAACGGAAGGCAAACGGAGCTCTTACTGATTCCAAGGGTCAAGGAACATCAGGGATATTAAGGCCTGTTCCGTATGGACAAAGATTGATATGTAGGCATTGGCCCATTTATAGGCGTTCTAATTTTTCCCACACCCTAAAAGTAATTTTGACAACTTTTAAGGTAATCAACATTAGAGCGGTATAAAACTATACCTGTAAAATCCCCAGGTTGAATTTTTTTTCGATCGGGGCATGATCTGCAGCCTCTATGCCCATGGATATCCATTTTCTGGTATCCAATGGGTCGATAATGGCATCGGTCCAAAGTCTGGCGGCCGCATAATAGGGAGAGATCTGGTCATCATATCGCTTTTTTATTTCGGCATACAGTGCGGCCTCTTTTTTTTCGCCAATGGTTTCCCCTTTTTTTTGTAGGGAAGCCTTTTCTATCTGCAATAACACCTTTGCGGCCGAATTTCCGCTCATTACCGCCAGTTCGGCACTTGGCCATGCCATGATGAGCCGGGGATCGTAGGCCTTCCCGCACATGGCGTAGTTGCCGGCCCCGTAGCTGTTCCCAATGATCACCGTAAATTTGGGCACTACCGAATTACTGACGGCATTTACCATTTTTGCCCCATCCTTTATGATGCCCCCATGTTCACTTTTACTGCCCACCATAAACCCGGTAACATCCTGTAGGAATACCAAGGGGATCTTTTTCTGATTGCAATTGGCTATAAAACGGGTTGCCTTATCTGCGGAATCCGAGTAGATGACCCCCCCGAACTGCATTTCACCCTTTGCCGTCTTCACCACTTTTCTTTGATTGGCAACGATACCCACGGCCCAGCCATCAATTCGGGCATAACCTGTTAGGATGGTCTTGCCGTAGCCTTCCTTGTACTGCTCAAATTCGGAACCGTCCACCAAACGTTTGATGATTTCCAACATATCGTATTGGTCGGCACGTGAAGCGGGTACTATTCCATAGATATCATCCTGTTTTTCAACAGGTTTTTCCGGTTTTTCCCGATCAAACCCGGCCCTGTCGAACGCCCCCATTTTGGCAACGATTCCCTGTATGGTCTTCAATGCATGTTTGTCATCCTTTGCCTTGTAGTCGGTAACCCCGCTTATTTCACAATGGGTGGTGGCCCCTCCCAAGGTTTCATTGTCCACTGTCTCCCCAATGGCCGCTTTTACCAGATAGCTCCCCGCCAAGAATATACTGCCCGTTCCGTCCACAATAAGGGCCTCATCGCTCATAATGGGCAGATAAGCCCCGCCGGCAACGCAACTTCCCATTACGGCCGCGATCTGGGTGATGCCCATACTGCTCATAATGGCATTGTTCCTAAAAATTCTTCCGAAATGTTCCTTATCGGGAAAGATTTCGTCCTGTAAGGGAAGATACACCCCCGCACTGTCTACCAAATAAATAATGGGCAACCTATTTTCAATGGCTATTTCCTGTGCCCGAAGGTTTTTCTTGGCGGTAATGGGAAACCAGGCCCCGGCCTTTACCGTAGCGTCATTTGCGACCACAATGCACTGCTTTCCCTTTATATATCCCATTTTTACCACGACCCCAGCGGAAGGGCAGCCGCCATGCTCCTTGTACATGCCCTCTCCGGCAAATGCACCTATTTCAACGGAATCACGATCGGTATCCAATAAAAAGGCCACCCGTTCCCTTGCGGTCATTTTGCCCTGGGCGTGCTGCTTTTCTATTTTGTCGGCCCCACCGCCCAGATGCACCTTTGCCATTCGGTGTTTTAGGGAGGAAAGCAGTAATTTATTGTGGTCTTCGTTTTTGTTGAAGTTGATGTCCATTGATAGGGATAGTTTCTTTTTAAAGTCTAAAGATAAGGAGTTATATTCATTAACTTTGACAAAAAACAGGGGTAAAATGGATCAAAAGATACGTTGGGGCATTCTGGGACCGGGCCATATTGCGCATAGTTTCGCCAAAGATCTACAACATATAAAAGACGGGATTTTGGTGGCGGTGGCGTCCCGTAACCTTGATCGTGCCAAAGCTTTTGCATTTGAATACGGGGCACCGTTGGCCTTCGGGTCCTATATGGAACTGATGGAATGTTCGGAGGTGGACGTAATCTATATCGCCACCCCACATACCTTCCATGCCGAACTGGCCATTATGGCCATGGAAAAGGGAAAACACGTACTCTGCGAAAAACCGTTGGGCATCAATAGGGAAGAGGTACAACGAATGGTGGATGTTGCCCGGGAAAAACGGGTATTTTTGATGGAGGCACTGTGGAGCAGGTTCAATCCTACCATCCAAAAAATGAAATCCCTGGTTTCGGAGGGGCATATTGGGGAAATCGGCTTCCTTCGGGCCGATTTTGCTTTTTATGCCCTGGACCGTGATGAAAAAGGGCGGATTCTAAATGTGGAACTGGCAGGCGGTTCCCTTTTGGACATAGGCATATACCCCATTTTTTTGGCCTATTTACTGCTGGGCGTTCCCGATCGCATCATGGCTTCCTCCAAGTTCCATGCAAAGGGGGCCGAAATACAGACGTCCATGATATTCGATTATCCCACGGCACAGGCCTTATTGTATTCGGGACTTACCGGCAAGTCCGAAATGAAGGCCGAAATATCCGGAAGTGCGGGATCGCTATATTTAAATCCACGGTGGCATGAGGCACAGGGACTTACATGGATCAAAGAGGGTGTTGTGGAGACATTGGATATGCCCACCTTGGGCAGGGGGTATACCTATGAAATTATGGAAGTCCACCATTGTCTCCGACAGGAGAAGTTGCAGAGCGATCATTGGTCGCACCAAAACAGTTTAGATCTCATTGGGATTTTGGATCAAGTTAGGAAACAAACGGGCTCCCGCTTTCCTTTTGAGCATTAAAGTTTTTCGGTTGTGTCAACATTTCCTGTAAATTTTACGATATTTGTAGCTATCAAAAAAACGTACTAACTATGGGAATGAACAAAAATACTGTACTTGCATGGGCCACTTTTGTCATGATTGTCGTGGGACTGTCCTTGATCGCCTTGGGCGCTTTTAGATATGATGATGTGGCCGGATGGGGCTTTGCCGCCGTAGGTATCGGTTTTTTTGCCATTGCATGGGTATTCAATGCGTTAAAGGGAAGGGTGTAACTCCCTTTCATTTTCTTATAATCCATTTATTTTTGTTTTATGTCCGACGATAAAAAGGTCATTTTTTCCATGTCCGGGGTCACCAAGACCTATAAAACCGCCAATACACCGGTTTTAAAAAATATTTACCTAAGCTTTTTTTACGGGGCCAAGATCGGTATCCTGGGCCTTAATGGATCGGGAAAGTCCACCCTCTTAAGGATCATTGCGGGTACCGATAAAAATTATCAGGGGGATGTGGTATTCTCCCCGGGTTATAGGGTAGGCTATTTGGAACAGGAACCCAAATTGGACGACAACAAGACCGTGCTGGAAGTGGTGAAAGAGGGTGTTGCCGAGACGGTGGCCATCTTGGACGAGTACAACAAGATCAATGATATGTTCGGCTTGCCCGAGGTCTATGAGGATGCCGACAAGATGCAGAAGTTGATGGACAAACAGGCGGAACTACAGGATAAGATAGATGCTTCCGACGCTTGGGAACTGGATACCAAATTGGAGATCGCCATGGATGCCCTCAGGACCCCTGACCCTAATCAGAAAATAGGGGTTTTATCGGGTGGTGAAAAAAGAAGGGTCGCCCTATGCAGGTTGCTCCTGCAGGAACCTGAGATTTTGCTCTTGGACGAACCTACCAACCATTTGGATGCCGAATCGGTGCATTGGTTGGAACACCATTTGGCACAGTACAAAGGAACCGTTATAGCGGTTACCCACGACCGATATTTCTTGGACAATGTGGCCGGGTGGATACTGGAACTGGATAGGGGGGAGGGAATCCCTTGGAAAGGCAACTATTCTTCCTGGTTGGACCAAAAATCCAAGAGAATGGCGGAAGAGAGCAAAGTGGCCTCCAAAAGACAGAAGACCTTGGAGCGGGAGCTTGAATGGGTGAGGCAAGGCGCCAAGGGAAGGCAGACCAAACAAAAGGCCAGGTTGAACAATTACGATAAACTTCTGAGCCAGGACCAAAAACAACTGGATGAGAACCTGGAGATCTATATCCCCAATGGTCCCCGTTTGGGAACCAATGTAATTGCCGCTAAGGGGGTCAGTAAGGCCTATGGTGACAAATTATTGTACGAAGATCTTAATTTTAACCTGCCACAGGCGGGGATCGTAGGGGTAATCGGGCCCAATGGTGCCGGAAAGACCACCATCTTTAAAATGATCATGGGGGAGGAAAAACCCGACCAAGGGCAATTTGAGGTAGGGGATACCGCAAAGATCGCCTACGTGGACCAAAGTCATTCCAACATCGATCCGGAGCAGTCCATCTGGCAGAATTTCAGCGACGGTCAGGAACTGATATTAATGGGTGGCAGACAGGTGAACTCACGGGCCTATCTGAGCCGGTTCAATTTCTCGGGCAGTGAACAGAACAAAAAGGTGAGCATGCTCTCCGGAGGGGAACGCAATAGGCTCCATTTGGCCATGACCCTGAAGGAAGAGGGCAACGTACTCTTGCTGGATGAGCCGACCAATGACCTGGATGTAAACACCCTTAGGGCCTTGGAGGAAGGCCTTGAGAATTTTGCGGGCTGTGCCGTTGTAATTTCCCACGACCGGTGGTTCCTGGATAGGATATGTACCCATATCCTTGCGTTTGAAGGGGATTCACAAGTGTATTTCTTTGAGGGTTCCTTCTCCGATTATGAGGAGAACAAAAAGAAACGTTTGGGGGGCGATCTAATGCCGAAGCGTATAAAATACAAGAAACTGATCAGGTAAAGGGTAAGGAGTCTTCCTTTTCCCAAGAATAGAAATATTCATTCCTTAAGGTCATTGTTCAACCTTTCGAACAGCTCCCTTTTATAGGTGATGCCAATTGGGATTTTGGTGTTTTTTATCACCACATGATCCCTCTGGGCCTTTTCTACTTTTTGTAACGCGATGATGAACGATTTGTGGGCGCGCATAAAAAAAGGTGAGGGAAGGTTTTTTTCCAGCTCGGAGGTAGTGATGGTTGCAATATAATTTTTCTTGTGGGTAACGATCTTTACATAGTTCCCATAACTTCGGGTATACAAGATTGTTTCCACCGGAATAGCTATGGTCTCACTGTCCACTTTCACTTGGATACTCGTCGCGATCGGCGCCCCTGGTTCCGTATCCAGACTTTCCCTTAGTCGGTTGACCGCTTTTTCAAACCTTGGGTGGAATATGGGCTTCAATAGATAGTCGATGACCCGATATTCATAACTCTCAAGCGCAAATTCACTATAGGCGGTCGTAAGTATGGTTTTTACGGAGGTCCTTAAATTTGCCAACAGTTCCAGTCCGCTCATATCGGGCATATCGATATCCAGGAACATGAGGTCCACTTCATGATGCTGTAGATAATGTAAGGCTTCCATGGCATTGTATCCCTGAAATACAAGTTCCAGCGAGGGATCCTGACCTATATAATTGGTGAGGACATAATGGGCGGCAGGTTCATCATCCACTATCAGGCACTTTAGGACTTTTGTCATATGCGCTTTAATTTTAAGTGGAGTCGGACAGAATACACCCCATTTTCCTCGATAATGATGGAATGATCGGACCCGTACAACAATTTCAGCCTTTCCATGGTATTTTTAAGGCCAATTTTGGTGGAGGCTATTTTGCTCTTTTTTTCCGGGATCGAGTTCCTGACCATAAAATCAAAATGGCCGTTCACTGCCTTCAATTCCACATCCACAAAACATTTTTCGCTTGTACATGTTCCGTGCTTAAAAGCATTTTCGATAAAGCTGATCAACAACATGGGGGCGATCCTATAGGTATTTTCTTTGTCCACAGAGCTCGAGAAAGTGATCTTGCAACGATATCCCACCCGTTCCCGTTCCAATTCTATATAACTGTTTATAAAGTTTATTTCATCTTCCAATGGAACGTTGGCCACATTGCTTTCCAACTGATAGCGCATCAATTGGGATACGTCCATTATAAGTTTGGGCGTTCGTTCCGGATACTGGAGGCTTATACCGTACAACGTATTAAAGGTGTTGAACAAAAAATGTGGGTTCAACTGTTCTTTTAGTGAGGTTAATTGAGCCTTGTTGTACAGCAGGCTTTCCTTGTCCAACCTTTTGTTTTCCCTATAGAATTTAAAGATGATCGTCACCGAAAGGATACAGATCAAAGTGGCCACCAATGTGGCCGCTTGAAAGATATAGCTTTTTTGTTCTGAGGATTTATAAAGAAAACAGTTTTTATAGATCCATAGGGTGGCCACCTCATATAATAAGATCGAGAATAGGAACAATAGTACGGCACTGGCAAAAAAATAGAGCAGGGGCCTATGTTTCTTTAAGATCAGTGGCAACAGAAAGTACCTGTTCAACTGCGCATGGGAGTAAAGTAGCAGGAAATAGGCACAGCCGGACCATACCCCTCTCCAGGATTTGATCAATATCCAATCGTTGAGGGTAAATAGGATAAAGGAGAACATCAGGATGAACAGCTCCTGCCACCAAATTTTATCGATAATATTTTTTAGGACCTTGTTCACGAACAATTATTTGATCAAAAGTAACCATTTCAAAAACATGGGAACTTGCGGGAATGACGAATTCAATTCATCATTTAATATGGGTATGGACGGCAGCTAGGGCATAAATTTGTCCACTTCAACACGGGGATGTCGATTCCCATTAATTACTTTTTTGAATGTTCCTAAAAAAGCTCCCCCTATTGTTACTTCTTTGTTCGGTACCGGGTATTTCGCAGGTCCTTACGTTGAAGGATGCCGTAGAAACGGGCATCTCAAATTACGGGTTGGTGAAAGCCAAACAAAATTATTATGAAGCGGCCGGTGAAGGGGTCAAACAGGCCAGAAGGGATTATCTGCCCAATGTTACATTTTCCGCCCAACAGGACTATGGCACCATAAACGGGCAAAATGGCCCTTTGTATGGCCTGGGGGGATTGGGAGTTGCCTCATCCGGACTTCCTTTGCCGGAACAGAACTGGAATGCCGCCTTTGGTGCGCTGTACCTCACCAATGTAAACTGGGATTTTTTTACGTTCGGGAGGGCCAAACAAAGGATCAATATTGCCAAGGCCGACGCCTTTCGCTATCAACAGGATTACGAACAGGAAAAATTTAAGCAGCAGATCAAGATTGCCGGGGCGTATTTAAACCTTTTGGCTAGCCACCGATTGCTCATTTCACAAGAGAACAATCTGGAAAGGGCAGAGGTGGTACACCGGAATGCGGCAATCCGGGTGAAGAACGGTCTACTGCCAGGTGTAGATTCCACCCTTGCGGCCGCAGAGGTTTCACGGGCCAAGATAGCGCTCAACCAGGTACGGGAAAGAATCAAGGTACAGAACAATGAACTGGCGAATTCTATGGGCTCCGAACCGGTGGATTTTGTTATCGATACCGCTTTTGTAAACCAGGTACCCGCGGCCCTCGTTTCCGAAGAGGTTTACGTGGACAGTCTCAATCCCGTTAGACGTTTCTATAACAGCCGTATTGACTTGGGAAAGACACAATTGGACCTTTTTAAGAGGGAATATTTTCCAACTTTTACCATGTTCGGGGTCTTTCAGGCACGGGGGTCGGGGTTTGATCCCGATTATGCCACCGATCAGAGTTCCTTCACCCAGGACTATTGGGACGGTATTGAGCCGGTACGACAAAACTACCTTTTGGGCATAGGTATGACCTGGAACATAACAAATATTGCCCGTTCCTCAAAAAAGGTGTCCGCCCAAAAACTGACCATAAAAGGACTCGAGGAAGAATACACTGCCATCGATATTGAATTGAAGAACCAGTTGGATGCTTCCAATGCCAGGATCGCATTTGCCCTTGAAAATTTTGAAGAGGCGCCCAAACAGGTGGAGGCTGCCAAACAGGCTTACGGACAACGAACGGCCCTGTACAATAACGGACTTACCGATCTGGTGGATGTGACACAGGCATTTTATGCCCTTAACAGGGCGGAGACCGATCGCGATATTATATACACCAACGTATGGCAGGCACTGTTGATGAAGGCCGCCGCCATAGGTGATTTTAACCTGTTTATCAATGAATTTTAATTTTCCCAGCGAATGAACTTAATACGTTTTGGACTTCGAAAACCTATTTCAATTTTGGTCCTTGTTGCGGGCCTGGTGTTTTTTGGCATCAGTGCGGTAAGCAGCATTAAGGTGGATATCCTTCCAAAAATGAACCTTCCGGTCATTTATCTGGCCCATCCTTTTTCGGGCTATACCCCCGACCAAATGGAATCCTATTTTGCGAAGAGCTATATCAATATCATGTTGTTCGCCAACGGGGTAAAGTCCATTGAGACCAAGAATATACAGGGACTTACCTTAATGAAGGTATCTTACTATGAGGATACCAATATGGCCCAGGCCGCAGCTGAGCTCAGCGCCCTTGCCAATCGGATACAGGCCATTTTCCCCCCAGGGTCGCAACCTCCCTTTGTCATTCGTTTTGATGCTTCTTCCCTACCTGTTGGGCAGTTGGTACTGAGCAGTAAAGAGCGTTCCAATAATGAACTTCAGGATTTGGCCAACGTGTACGTTCGGGCCTCATTTACCGCTATCCCAGGCCTACTCTCCCCACCTCCCTTTGGTGGCAGTCCGCGAACGATCGAGATCAATGTGGACCCTGCCCAGTTAAGGTCCCACAATCTTACGCCCGACCAAATTGTGGAAGCCATAAGGCTCAATAACCAGACCGCCCCTTCGGGCAATGTGCGGATCGGGGATAAAAACTATCTTACCCCTACCAACAATACCATAAAGGATATCAAGGATTTTGAGAAAATACCTTTGTTTAAGGGAGGGGTGGAGAACCTGTATTTGGGCGATGTGGCCACGGTTAAGGACGGGGCCGATATTACACAGGGCTATGCCCTGGTAAATGGAAAAAGATCGGTGTATGTCAGCATTGCCAAAGCGGGCGATGCATCCACATGGGATGTGGTAAAGAACCTAAAGGCCGGCTTGCCAAGGATTCAGAGTACCCTTCCCGAGGATGTGAAGATCAGTTATGAATTTGACCAGTCGGTCTATGTGATCAACTCCGTAAAGAGTTTGGTCACCGAAGGCATTATCGGGGCTGTTCTCACGGGCCTTATGGTGATATTGTTCTTGGGGGACAAAAGGGCGGCGTTGATCGTAATCCTTACCATACCCATTTCGATTATCTCGGGAGTTCTTTTCCTAAAACTTTTTGGGCAGACCATCAATCTCATGACGCTTAGTGGCCTTGCCCTGGCGATTGGGATCTTGGTGGATGAAAGTACGGTCACCATTGAGAATATCCATCAGCATTTGGATATGGGCAAGCCCAAAGCACTTGCCATTTTTGATGCCTGTAAGGAAATTGCCCTTCCCAAGTTGTTGATCTTATTGTGCATCCTTGCCGTCTTTGCCCCCGCCTTTACCATGGGGGGCATACCGGGTGCCCTCTTCCTGCCATTGGCCATGGCAATCGGATTCTCCATGGTGATTTCCTTCCTTCTTTCCCAGACCTTTGTACCGGTCATGGCAAACTGGCTCATGAAATCCGGGGGCCATGGCACTACGGCCGATCCTTCCCAAAGTACCTATTTGGAAAAGGAGGCGTTTTCCCAGCGGGACGATTATAACGGGGATGGAAAATTGGGCATCTTCGAAAAATTCCGGAGGAGGTTCATGAAATTGATCGACAGGCTTATGCCCAAAAGAAAACCTATTGGAATTATCTACCTATTGGGCATTACGGCATTGGCATGGCTTTTTTTGAGCCTGATAGGACAGGATGTTTTTCCCAAGGTCGATTCCAGCCAGTTCCAGTTGCGGATGCGGGCACCGGATGGTACCCGATTGGAGCGCACAGAGGAAAAGGCACTGACGGTCTTGAAGGAAATTGAGGAATTGGTCGGGAAGGAGCATATTGGGATATCCTCCGTGTATGTGGGCAACCATCCGTCCCTATTTTCCGTTTCCCCGATCTACCTTTTTATGGCAGGTCCTCACGAAGCGGTATTTCAGATGGCACTCAAAGACTACCATTCCGATATGGATGTGTTCAAGGACGAAGTAAGGAACCGCATAAAAAAGGTATTGCCCGACGTTAAACTCTCCTTTGAACCCATCGAACTGACCGACAAGGTATTGAGCCAGGGATCGCCCACGCCCATCGAAATAAGGTTGGCCGGAAAGGACAAGCTAAAAAATGAGGAATATGCCCTTAAATTGATGGACCGATTGAGGGAAAACGAGTATTTCAGGGATATCCAGATTGCCCAACCGATCCATTACCCTGCCCTTGATATTAATATCGATAGGGTCAGGGCGGCCCAGCTTGGAGTGGATATGAGCGATATTTCCCGTTCCTTGATCGCCTCCACCTCATCTTCCCGGTATACGGAGAAAAATACTTGGATAGACGAAAAAGCGGGACTCTCATATGGGGTGCAGGTACAGGTACCGTTGGACAAGATGCAGAGCGAACACGATATGAACGAAATTCCATTGCTCAAAAATGAATCCAGACCGGTACTCGGAGATGTGGCCACCATCACCAAAAGTGAAACGCACGGACAGAACGACAATGTGGGGGCCATGCCCTATATTTCCATTACGGCCAATATCGACCATACCGATCTTGGTACGGCCACAAAGGATGTCAGCAAGGCGATAGCCTCCCTTGGGGAACTTCCACGGGGTCTTTTTATAGAGCCCATCGGCTTGTCAAAGGTACTTCTGGAAACCATGGATAGCCTACAAGTGGGATTGTTGGTGGCCATCGTGGTCATCTTTTTGATGTTGGCCGCCAATTTTCAGTCGTTCAGGGTATCCTTGGTCGTACTTACCACTGTTCCCGCAGTGGTTTTGGGGGCCTTGCTGTTACTGTTGGCCACGGGATCTACCCTTAACCTGCAATCGTACATGGGCATTATCATGTCCGTAGGCGTATCCATTGCCAATGCCGTTTTACTTGTAACCAATGCGGAACAGTTGAGAAAGGTAAACGGGGATGCCCTAAAATCTGCAAGGGAAGCGGCCTCGTTGAGGTTGCGGCCCATTATCATGACCAGTGTGGCCATGATCGCCGGTATGCTGCCAATGGCAATAGGACATGGGGAAAGTGGGGCACAGGTGTCCCCGCTGGGAAGAGCGGTCATAGGCGGACTGTTGTTCTCTACCTTTACCGTGCTGGTGGTGCTGCCACTTATTTTTGCCTGGGCCCAGGCCAGGGCAAAGACCGGTTCCGTATCATTGGATCCGGAAGATCAAGAAAGTGAATTTTATATAAACCCCCCATCATTGCCAAACTAAGTAGTATGAAAAGATATTTCATCATCATTGTCATCGCCACATTTGTGATAGGCCTAACGGCCAGTTGTGAAAACGGGAAAGAAAAAGAAAGGGATATTTCCATTAAGGAACCGCAGGTGGAGACCGTAGCGCTAAAAAGGACCAGATTGGCAACCGAATTACGGTTACCGGCCGAGCTTTCAGGTTTTAGGCAGGTGGATATATATGCCAAGGTAAACAGTTATGTGAAGACGTTGCTTGTGGACATAGGGACCGAGGTACAAAAGGGGCAATTGCTAATGGAGCTTGAGGCCCCGGAAATCAGCTCCCAAGTCGCCGCCGCCCAGTCTCGACTTTCTTCACAGGAAGCGTTATATATGGCGACCAAGGCCACCTATGAACGTATTTCGGAGACCAGTAAGGTGGAAGGAACCATATCCAAAAATGATCTAGATCAAGCATTGGCAAGAATGACGTCCGACCGTGCCCAGTTGGAAGCGGCTAGGGCATCCTTTAAGGAGGTACGATCAATGCAGGACTACCTCGTTATAAGGGCCCCTTTTGATGGCCTTGTCACCGCAAGAAACATCAATGTGGGGACCTATGTAGGACCGGCAGGCAAGGGCTCCGAGTTTCCCTTACTAATCTTACAGGACCACAAAAAGTTGCGGTTGGTGGCATCCGTCCCCGAAATGTATACCGGATATCTTCATATAGGATCCGATATCGGTTTTAATGTAAGGTCGTTGCCCAATGAAAACTTTAGCGCAAAAATTGCGCGGATGTCGGGCGCTCTTGATAGTAGGCTGCGATCGGAGCGGGTGGAAATGGACATTACCGATACGGGCCGACTCCTGCCGGGAATGGTCGCCGAGGTAATACTTCCCTTAACGGCCAGGGACAGTACCTTTGTTGTGCCCGTTTCGGCGGTAATGACCTATAGCGAAGGTACTTTTGTGATTCGGGACCATAATGCCAAAGCCCAAAGGATCGCTGTCAAAAAAGGTCGTGAGGCAAATGGGGAAATGGAAATTTTTAGTGATGAACTGAGATCCAACGATAGGTTGGTCAAATTTGCCAATGAAGAAATAAGGGAGGGTACCACGTTAAAATAAGCACCACAGTTATTAATGATAAAGGTTCCAAAGATTTCAATCTTGGAACCTTTACATTTATGGAATGTGGGGCGTTTCGGTTTTAGGGGTCAAGCCCTTGGGACATCAAAATAAGTGTATCCATATCATTGCCGGAATAGGGGGAAACAAATCCAAAAAAGTCCATCCCCCAGCGTATCAAATTTGGGGCTGAAACCGCCCCTTTTTTGGCTCAAAACTTCACCTTAAAAATGGCTAAAATTCAGAAGGGGGCAAAGCCCTATCAAAGCCCTATCAAAGCCCTATCAAAGCCCTATCAAAGTCGTATCAAAGTCGGGTATAAAACCACCCCTTTTTTGGCTCAAGTCTTCACCTTAAAAATGATTAAAATTTAGAAGGGGCAAAGCCCTATCGAATTCGGGTATAAAACCACCCCCTTTTTCACCCTAAACTCCCCTAAAAAAACCATAAACAAACACTCGGAATCCGGAAACTTTCAATACGGTGCCATGAATGCAATAAAGCATCCATCGTCTACTTTAGGTTAGGTGACCTGCAAAGTGATTACCTAACTTGAATATTCCCTACTCATCCCAAACTGAAGACAGAAGGAAGTATGCCGTAAACTTAATGCAGGATCCTGTAACGTATTCCCTCCCTCCCATACAGACCGTAACCTGTATCCCTAGAACTATAAGGGATTACAGTAAGTCTAGATCAAGTTTACCGGAAGGCGATCCGGTAGACAAAATTATGTTGACCAAGATGATGTATTTGGTGGGCAACATACAAAGTAAGGATGGAGACGGAACTTTACGGATGTATCAATAATCCTCCTTAGGGTACCAATCCAATTGTACCACTTCAATTTCGGGATTGCCCGTATTGACCATTGTTTTAAAATTGGCCACATCGCTTACTTCGGGTTTTCCCCTATAATGGTAGGGGTAAACCTGTTTTGGGGCAAACTCAAGAACGGCATCGGCCGCACTTTCCACGGTCATGGTGTAGGGAAGGTTCATACAGACAAACGCCATATCTATATTTTCAAGTTGTCGCATTTCGGGAATGTCCTCGGTATCTCCGGAAAAATAAACCTTCTTTTCGCCCATGGTAAGTACATAACCATTTCCCCTGCCCTTGGTATGGAACTGCGTCGCCTCTTCGCGAAGATTGTACATAGGGATGGCCTCCACACCGATCTCCCCAAATTCCTTTGTCTCCCCGTTGTCCAGTATGACCAGGTCGAAGGTGGAATCCTCGGGGAATTCATCGGCTACCGCCTGCGGCACCACAATGGTGCTATTGGCGGTGTTCAGTTCTTGGAGCGTTTCCAGACTAAAATGATCTCCATGGATATCGGTTATTAATATGATATTGGGGGCATTTTGCCCTGCAAAGGCGCCAGCGCCCCCCACTGGGTCTATATATACGGTATTTTTGCCCCATTGTAGGATGGCGGAAGCATGCTCTATGGGAATCACCTCAATGTCCTCGGTTTCCTTCATTTCAGGGGTCGAATTTTCTTTAATAGCGGTGTCATTATTTTTTGGGGAATCCTTACATCCCAGAAGTAGGGTACCTAAGATAAGGAAGGTAGTTGCAGCGTTTTTCATCGAATCCGTTTTCATTGTTTTTTCCTTAAATATAAGAAAGAAAATCAAAAGGAGGTTCTAAAGTGGAACACACTTAATTGTGGGAAATAAGAGGTTGTCTGTTTCTACATCAAGTTTTGGGTCATATTCCTTTTTCTATCTTTGAAATATACTGTCGGGATTTCTATAATCCGCACTTTAGGTAATTTATCTGGTAATTTTGGTTTGCTATTACATCTAAATTAATGCAAACCACTATATGTAAACCACTTGAGTTTTTTATTCAATTTTTTTTACTTACTGTAAAGTTTATCATTAACTATTACCTTAATATCATTTTTTCTAAATTCCCTAATTTTTTTTTGGAATATTAACATAAATAATCTATATTGTAATGGCTTTAAAAGTTTTTTTCTAACTAAGAAAAAAATATTACGATTTAAACTTCAAAAGTATGAAGACCTTTCTAATTAAACGGAAAAGCTTTTACCACAAATTTCAGCACTTTTAGCAATTTTTTTAATGATTGATAAATTTTTAGTCTAATAAAAACTTACTTTATAATGAAAAAAATTAAATATTTTTCCGGATTACTGTTTGCGGTTATTTTATTTTCTAGCAGTATAAATAATTCTGAGAGTTATCAGAAATTAACCGATATTAAATTTGTGGAAGCTAATGATTTAGATTCCCATGCTCAAACTTGTGGAGATGGAGGGGTACAAATTGTATGTTATGGTAACGGAGATGGTTGTATGCCAACTACATGTTTAAAACCTGACCACTAGTATTTTTAATCCTGTAAGTTGAATTTGCTTGCTTATTTCACCATTCCTTTTAGTTTGGAGTAAGCGAGCATTTTTTTTTTAATCTAATAGATTTTATGAAATTAGGAAGCTATATTTTAATAATGACAGTTTTAAGTGTCTTCATTTGTTGTAAGAATGAAATAGATGATCGAACGGATATTTATAAAATTTTCATTTCTCATTCAATTGATCATGATTCAATTGAAGGAATTATCGAGTTAAATAAAATTGTTGCCTTGAAAAATAAGTTTGGAGATAATTTTTCGCTTGACTATATCGATAAAGTAGAGTTTTTTGAGGATGTTTTGATTATTTTTAATAATGTTAATGATGTTGTAATAATTTTTGATGAAAATGGATTCGAAACTACCAGTATAAGTTCGAGAACCCATACTAATTTAAGATTTACCGATATATCCGATTTTTCGATTGATAAGACAAAAAGAAAAATTTTGATTTTATCAGTGCAAAATCGATCAATGTACACTTTTGACTTAAAAGGTAATTTTGAAAAGGAAAAAAAAATACCTTTTCAAGCTCAAACATTTGCCATAGATAATAATAATAAAAATTTAGCTTTTTATTTAAGTTATTTTGACCAAGATCGTAGCAACTTAAAAGTGACGGATTTGGGGTTAAATTATTTAAAATATTCTGCCTTTAAATTTCCTGAGAATTTGAAGAGCATGGATTTTTCTTCATTAACAGGTTCAGTGAAAGAAACTAGCTGGGGGTTTTTGTATTCGGACGCCATTTCATCACTTATTCATCAAGTTAAACCCAATGGCGATTCTTTTGTTAAATATGATATTAAATTTGATTCATTGTTTTATAAAGAGAGCGAAAAATATAGATTCGGTAATTTTTTGAAAGATATTTCACTGGGAAATGTTAATTACTTGACAAGTAAATATGAAGAAAATGACAATTACCTAGTGTTTAGTTATAATAGGCGAAAAGTTAAACAAGAAGAAAATACCGTAAATTTTAAAAATGGATATTATTTTAAACAAAAAAATAAATTGTACACCACGGAGAGCTTAAAATCAACTTTTCTCAATTCAACTATGTCCAGCCCTTTAGGAAAAACATCCAATGGAGATTTTATTTCTGTTATAAATCCTAAATCTCATCAATTTAATAATTTCCTCAATCAAAAAGAATATGGAGCGTATTCTTCACTATTTAAATTAAATGAAAAAATAAAACATCAAAATGGAGAATATAACTTACTTGTATTAATTTATAATTTAAAATAATATTAACTGGTGAATTTTTACAAACTTGATTTTTTTGACTCATTACTATTAGTCCAATTTCCTTTTAATTAATATAGAAAGTTTCAGGGTAGCATTAGGGCCATCTAATAATTTCCTCGATACTCCTAGTCGTGTGGAAACCATTTTCTGTTGCGAAACAGGGATTTCATCGGTTTATTGTGGATTGTTGGATTATTTTTTTAACAAAAAATCTAAACCAACGGCCAGAACGTATATATTCGTGTAAACAAATAACTTTTTAGTAAAAAGTATAACCAAGGACAAATTAATTTTTTAATTATGGCTGAAACAAAAAGTAACAACGGATTAAAAGTAGTAGCGGGCCTGCTGGCAGTAGTGCTGTTGGGTGTTATTATTTACACGATTAGTCTTTATAAGGACAAGCAAAAGACTACCGAGGTCCTACAACAGGAAAAAGAACTGGTGGTGGAGGATCTTAACAGTCTTAAATCGGAATATGACAAGGCAATTTTGGAGAGCAATGCCACCAATGATGAATTGGTCAGTGCCCGTGATAAGATCACCAAATACATAGACTCCGTAAAGACCATGAAGGGCGATATTTCTTCCCTTTACAGATTTAGGAACCAGGTCAGTGTCCTTAAAAAGGAAAGGGAGCAATTATTGAGACAGGTAGATTCACTTACCCGATCTAACAGTCAATTGGCCATGCAACGGGACAGTACGTATGTAGAACTGGAAAAGCAGACCGTATTTAACGACTCCCTTGTGGTACAGAATACCCAATTGGCCGATGCGGTTGAAAAGGGTTCTACACTTAATCTGACAAAACTCTCCGTGGATGCGGTAAAGGAAAGGTCTAGCGGTAAATTGGTCTCCACTTCCAGGGCCAAGAGCACCGACAGGTTCAAGATCTGTTTTACGGTAGCCCATAATGTGATCGCACAAGCGGGCGATAGGGAGTTCTATGTGGAAGTATTGGATCCCCAAGGAAACGTTTTGGGGGAAAGTTTTTCCAAAACATCCGACAGTGGTGCTTCCGTAACCTATAGCAAGGGCACCAACTTTTATTACGAAAACAAATCATTGGACGTTTGTGATTATGTGAACAAACCTGCCGGGGATTTCCAAAAAGGAAATTACATGGTAAATGTATACAATGACAAATTAACATTACTAGGGACATCTGAGTTTGTCCTAAAATAAGAATCGAATTACTGGGGCAACTGCCGAAAGGTAGTGATCTGGCTTTTATTCGGCCAATGGGTCGGATTATTAAAACCTCACTTAGTGAGTAAACACTATCCATTTACTAAAAAAAAGGGCAATCCGTACGGATCGCCCTTTTTTGATTTTTAGTCTTTTCGAAGATTTATTTTAAGGTACCTACCATTTCTTCGGGTTTTACCCATTCGTCATATTCCACTGCGGTAACGTAGCCCAGATTGATTGCTTCCTCCTTCAGGGTGGTACCGTTTTTATGGGCGGTATTGGCTATTTCCGCTGCTTTGTAATACCCTATTTTGGTATTAAGGGCGGTCACCAGCATAAGGGAGTTGTTCAATAATTGTTTTATGACCTGGTGGTTCGGCTCGATGCCAATGGCACAGTTAAGGTCGAAACTTACGCAGGCATCCCCGATCAGCTGTGCCGATTGCAGTATGTTGGCGGCCATCATAGGCTTAAAGACATTCAGTTCGTAGTGGCCCTGTGTTCCCCCAACGGAAATAGCGACATCGTTGCCCATGACCTGTGCACAGACCATGGTAAGCGCCTCACACTGGGTAGGGTTCACTTTTCCCGGCATGATCGAGCTGCCCGGTTCGTTGGCGGGAATGATGATTTCCCCAATTCCCGAACGGGGTCCCGAGGCCATCATACGGATATCGTTCGCAATTTTGTTCAATGAAACGGCCAATTGTTTCAAGGCGCCGTGACTTTCAACAATGGCATCGTGGGATGCCAAGGCCTCGAACTTGTTTTCGGCGGTTATAAAGGGATGTCCCGTAAATTTTGCAATATACTCCGCCACCAGAACATCATACCCTTCCGGGGCATTCAGACCGGTCCCAACAGCGGTACCGCCAAGGGCGAGCTCGCTTAAATGGGGCAAGGTGTTCCTGAGGGCCTTGATACCATGGTCCAGCTGGGAAACGTAGCCCGAAAATTCCTGGCCCAACGTCAGGGGCGTGGCATCCATGAGGTGCGTGCGTCCGATTTTTACGACATCCTTAAATTCCCCCGCTTTTTTATGAAGGGTGTCCCGCAACTGCAACACCCCGGGAATGGTGACTTCCACGATCATTTTATAGGCGGCAATGTGCATCCCGGTGGGAAAGGTGTCGTTGGAGGATTGTGATTTGTTCACATCGTCATTGGGCTGTATGGTCTTTTCCCCTTCACCAATGGTTTTTCCGGCCATTTCATGTGCCCTATTGGCCACTACCTCGTTAACGTTCATATTGCTCTGGGTCCCGGAGCCTGTTTGCCATATTACCAGAGGGAACTGATCGTCCAGTTTACCGCTTAAGATCTCATCGCAGACAGCGGAGATATAATCCCTTTTTTCTGCCGATAGCACCCCTAGATCATGGTTAGCATGTGCGGCCGCCTTTTTTAAATAGGCAAATCCGTAAATGATGTCCAAGGGCATGGAGGCCGTGGGGCCTATCTTAAAATTGTTTCGGGAACGTTCGGTCTGTGCGCCCCAGTATTTGTCGGATGGGACCTGCACCTCACCCATGGTATCCTTCTCTGATCTAAAGCTCATTTTAATATGGTTTTGTTTTGTGCAAAGGTACTGAACTCGGCTTCAGTTGTCCAAATCCGCTACAAATTTATCTTCTGCACCCAATTTTGTCTTTTTCTTGCTCCTTAACCCTCCTATGGATCTCGGAATTTTCTTTAAATGGACGTAGAAACTTAAACTTTCGCTAGGACCCATCAACTCAGGACGCATTCACTGTATTGAAGAATTATTTCCATTTTTTTTGAATTTGATTTGTACTATTGGACCATTTCAAAGTATCTTTGTTCTGTTAAAATTTATCGCTCATGTTCGAATTTGATCAGTATTTGGGTTTCTTGGCTTTTTTGACCATACTTACCATTGGGTTTTGGTTGATGATCTTTTTGTTGACCTTTGTTATCCCTTATTGGTTGGGTGGAAACCTACTGGAATTCATAAAAGAGAAAAGGGCCGCTAAAAAAGCAAAACGGGAGGCCTAATTCCGTCTAGTTTTTGATACCCGCCAAAGATCTTTAGGTTCTGGGGCTTTTTTGGGGCATCCAATATAAAATATAGGTTCAAATGGGACCAAAAAAAAGAAGCTTTTTAGGCTTCTTTTTTTATTTTGGGTTGTCCGATATTATCCGGAGAATTCTTGATTATCCTCACCGTCATCCCCGTTGGGACGATCGTTTTTCTTTTGGTTTTTGGGCTGATTGAACCTGTACTGGAAGGAAAGGGTCAATTGTCTTTCCCGCCATTGGAACTCACTGTCGGAAGTAAAGAATTCGGTATCCGTAAAGGCCCTTCGCTTTCTTGAATTCAATAGATCGCTC
Source organism: uncultured Sediminicola sp. (assembly GCA_963974715.1). Lineage (GTDB taxonomy): Bacteria > Bacteroidota > Bacteroidia > Flavobacteriales > Flavobacteriaceae > Sediminicola. The sequence goes on along the minus strand of CAXBDK010000005.1, from coordinate 172,730 downwards.
ACGTTAAAGGAAAGGGTGCCATTATCGTTGAACACATCCTTACTGATCGCTAAATTCAACGAAAAAATACCTTTGGTCTCGGTCTGTGCGTTTTGACTGGGACCTCCATAGAAAGCATTGGTCTGCCACTCTATATCGGCCGGAAGGCTAACCTTGGAACTGAACCTTGTAAACCAACTGGTATTCTTGGCCCCGTAATCAACTTCATTAAAAATCCCTTCCGTTTCAAATTGGAAGAAGTTAAAGCTCCAGTTCAACCGCAACCATTTGTTGGGATTGTATAGGGCTCCTGCTTCCGCCCCGATCCTTTCATTGGTTGAAAGGTTGATCGGAATGGTCCTGATTATCCGGATACCATCGGATGTAACCTCTCCGGTCTCTTCCTGTACCCGTTCAAAGGAATTGGTCTCCCTTTGATAATAGATGGATGACGTAAAGGTCAATTTATCCCATCTTCTTAAATATCCTATATCCACGGCATTGGCAAAGGCCGGGTCCAGATCTGGATTTCCTTGGAACACATTGGTCCTACTGGAACGGGAAGGGAACGGATTGATAAACCATCCCCTGGGCCTGTTGATCCTTCTGTTGTACCCAACCGATACATTTTCCTGCTCCCCAATTTCCCAGATAAGGTTAAGGGTAGGGAAGAGGCCCAAATAATTCTTTTCAAAATTTACATCCACATCCGTTCCCAACATTTCTTCCAGAGCTTCCGTGGAAAATTCCGAATCCACTTTTCCTTTTAATTGGGTGTTTTCCAAACGCAATCCGAACAGGAAGGAAAACTTGCCGAATTTGTTCCCGTATTGGGTATAAAGGGCATTTACATTTTCATTGTAGGTAAAGGTATTGGTCAGGTCCAAATTCTGCTCGAACTGTCCTGTACCTTGGTTTAATGTATCCAGCCTGTAGTCGTTTACGGATTCCTCGAAATTGCCCCGGTAACCGGCCTCAAACTGCGCCTCGCCCATGGGCAGTACATAATCCGCCTGGAACAAAAATTCGTTTTGGGTCTGTATCTCGTTCACATTTTCCAAGGCCAATAATGAATCGGTAGGAAACGTACGGTTTTCCTCGATTTCGGTAAAGACCGACTCATCATCATAGGAATACTGGAAGTCGGCCGTCAATTTTTGTCCGTCATCGTCGATATTGTTGATATAATTTAGTGAAATCTGATTGTTCTTGTCGTCCTCGTTCTGGTCTTCGGTCCTAAAGGTCCTACTGCTTACCTCATCCTCCATGAACCGACTGTTATTGTTCTCGGTCACATCGCTTTCGTCCGAAAAACGGGCAAAATAGCTGGCCGTAAGGGAGGATTTTTCGGTAAGGAAATATTCCATCCCAATATTAAAGTTAAAGGCTTGGTTGTCCCTAAATATATCACGATCCTCAATGATCCGGCTAAATTCGCCCTCATTGTATGTATTGTCAAAATAGCCATTTCCAGGGGAGTCATTGTAGTTGTACCCAAGGGTATTGAAAATATTGAATTTATCCGTACGCAGGTTCAGGTTTGAGCTGATCTGACTTGAGGTCGGATATCCGACACTGGTACTGATGGACCCGTTAAAACCCAAGGTTTTTTCCTTTTTTAGGATAATGTTCAGGATACCTGCGGTTCCTTCCGCATCGTACCGGGCCGATGGACTGGTAATTACTTCAACCCTTTCGATGGCATCGGCCGGAAGTTGCCTTAGCGCATCGGTGGATCCAAACCCAGCAAGGGCCGAGGGCCTCCCATTGATCAAAATACGTACGTTTTCATTGCCCCTAAGGCTTATGGCACCTTCCACATCCACGTTTACGGAGGGAACGTTGTTAAGGGCATCGCTAACGGTGGCTCCACTGGTGGTAAGGTCTTTACCGATATTGTATATTTTTTTATCCAAACGCACCTCTACCGTGGTACGCTCCCCGATTACTTCCACCTCTTCCAATTGGGCCACGTCCACGCCCAATTTAATGGTGCCCAGGTCGGTATTCGCCTGTAGGTCCCTATTGTTGATCCGGTGTGTCTTGTAGGAGATGTATTCTACCCTGATATTGTATTTCCCAGGGGCCGCCTCCACATTGAACTTTCCGTCCAGATCGGTCAGGCCTCCCGTTACCTTATCGGGATTTTCTATACTTTGAAGGACGAGGGTGGCATATTCCAACGGTTGGTTGGTGTCACTGTCCAAAACGGTTCCCGTAATTTTTATTGGTTCTTGGTTTCCTTGTGGGGTTTGGGCGATCGTTAAAAAGCCCATTAAAATAAAAATTAGCGGAATCAGTTTTCTCATTGTACAGTTAATTTGATTTTTTCTTTTTCTTTTTGATCTTTCGTTTGGCTTTGGCAAGACCTTCTTTTTGTAATTCCACAAACGCCTCGTACTTATCGGCGGGCAGTCCGGCTTTCAGATCGGCCTCTTGGTTCAGGCTGATCTTCTCCAGGGCGGACCGGGTCTGGTCCGCATCCAATTGCAGGATCTGCAGTTCCATACGTTGCTTGAGGTATTTGGTAAGGGTGGTGGCCACTACCGCCTTCTCAAAATCGTTCAACCCCAATGCTTCCGAAATGGCGGGCATCTGGCCTTCTACCATCTCCTCGGCGGTTAAAGGCTCTTCTTTTTCCGGCGCCTGTTGGGCCTGTGGAATGGAGCTTTGCCTTCTTCCGTAACCGTTGTTCCCATATCCCCCATTACCATACCCATATTGCGCATATGTAGCGGGAAGGGATAACAGAACAATCGATACTAATGCTAGGAATCTTTTTGTGGTTTTCATGATCGTCATGGATTAGTTAGATTTCAAATGTAGCCGATGGTTTAAGCCCAGTTGGTTAAAAGTATGTTAAATCCCATTAAATGGGCATTGTTGCCCCAGGGCTCCGTGTAGAAGTGGAATAAGTTTCTTCCTTAAAATTAATACTTCGGGGAAACTTAATTAACCCTCTTAGTGGATTTTGCTGTTCGGGGCCATCCCCGAATTTTCCGTCAGGGGAGGGCGGACGGCCTTGGGGCGGAATGTTGTTGGTTTTCGTCATTCTCCCGCAAGTTCGCCCCGAAGTTGTGCATCCTCCAACCAACCGTATGTACTTTCCTGTTCTACAGAATTTGGGAAATGTTTTCCGGTGGTCGTCCAATGATGGCCTTCTTTCCATCTATTACGATAGGGCGTTCCATTAAGTTCGGGTGCGCTATCATGGCATTGATGATGTCTTCTTCCGATAGCAGCCTCCCGCGGTACTTTTCCTTCCAAATAGGTTCGTTTTTGCGCACCAGATTTTCCGCCGAGATGGATAGGCAGGACAATATTTCGCGAAGCTCCTCCTTGGTGGGAACTTCTTCCAGGTATTTTATCACTTTAAATTCTTTTTGGGAATCTTCCAGAATTGCAAGGGCTTCCCTTGATTTTTGACATCTGGGGTTGTGGTATATTTTAATCATCTGTTTTGCTCTCTAGGTGGGATTTATTATATGCCGGCACGAGTGCCGAAATGTTTGTTGATATTAGCTCAGTGCCCGAGGCTTGCTTTTGGGCTATTGATTTTCCTTTTGTCCCATCATCATAAGATAGGCTTTTAGGAAAGGGTCAATATTGCCGTCCATAACAGCATCCACGTTGCCCGTTTCCTCTCCGGTCCTGACATCCTTTATGAGTTTATAGGGGTGCATGACATAATTACGGATCTGGGATCCCCATTCAATTTTCATTTTGGAGGCTTCTATCTCGTTACGGGCCTCCATTTTCTTACGGAGTTCGATTTCGTACAACTGAGACTTCAACAATCTCATTGCATTTTCCCTGTTATCCAATTGCGACCTGGTCTCCGAATTATGTACCACAATTCCCGTGGGATGGTGCGTTAGGATGGCCTTAGTTTCCACCTTGTTCACGTTTTGCCCGCCTGCACCTCCGGAACGGGCAAATGCCCAAGAGATATCCGCGGGGTTCACTTCGATCACAATGCTATCGTCCACCAGTGGATAAACATATACGGAAGCAAAGGAAGTATGTCTTTTTGCATTACTGTCGAAGGGGGAAATACGTACCAGTCGGTGTACCCCGTTTTCGCCCTTTAACCAGCCAAAGGCATAATCACCTTCTATTTCTAAGGTCACGGTTTTGATACCGGCCACATCCCCTTCCTGAAAATTGACTTCCTTTACCTTAAAATTATTGTTGTTGCACCACATAAGGTACATGCGCATCAACATGGATGCCCAGTCACAACTTTCGGTACCACCGGCACCTGCGGTAATCTGCAGGACCGCACTCAGATCGTCCCCTTCTTCCGAAAGCATGTTCTTGAATTCCATTGCCTCTAGTGCGGCCAATACCTTTTGGTACTGCTGTTCAACCTCCTCCTCGGCAATTTCCCCTTCTTTTCGGAGTTCCAGGAACACCTCCAGATCTTCCAATAGATTTTTGGACATATTAAAATCGTCCACCCATTTCTTTTTGGATTGGATGGCTTTCATATGGACCTGTGCGACTTGGGGATTGTTCCAGAAATCGGGTTCTAGGGTCTTCTCCTCTTCATTTTCTATCTCTATAAGCTTGGCATCCAAGTCAAAGATACCTCCTTAACGCCCCAAGGCGATCCAACAGACTCTTATAAATTTCGGTAGTGATCATGTTTTTACAGTTTTGAACCTCAAAAATAAGCTTCTTTTATGGGATTTTTAAACAAAACCCACAGCTTATTTATTGTTGTGAAGAAACTTCGACCGTATGGGAGGTTTTATTTTTGCCGATGGAATACACCACTCCTTTCAGAGGGGGGCAGTCGGTATAATCCTTGCCATGAGCTACCTTGATGTGGTTTTCACTGGCCAGGAGGTTATTGGTAGGGTCAAAACCGATCCATCCCATCCCAGGTACAAAACATTCTGTCCAAGCGTGCATTTGGGAGTCGCCAAAATAACCGTTTCCCTGGTGAAGATATCCGGAAACATACCGGGTAGGAATATGGTTCCTGCGGGATAGGGCGCAGAACAGATGGGTAAAATCCTGACATACCCCTTGTCTTAAGCGCACTACTTCTTCCAAAGGCGTGTCCACAGCGGTCACATTGGTCTTAAAGACAAGGTGCTCAAAGACCCAACTGTTAAGGTCTTGGAGGTTTTGGAAAAGGGGAAGGTCCTTATTGAATAGATATAGGTCCTGCTTGTCGACAGGGAGTTGCGTAAAGGGCGTAATCTTTAGGTAAGGCTCGTGATCCACCTTAAAGGCGAGCGATGCCACCAGATCATGATCTTTTTGACCAAGTTCCATGGAACTGTTCTCAAAAGGGTTCATGGAATGTTTCCTTACCTTAAAAACGGCCTTAAACCCGATATCCTTAAAACGGGTCTTTGGATGCACCTTAATGGTCCTAAAACCGAGTCCGTTCAGGGAGAATTCATGTGGAAGCCGAAGGGTATTTGTAAAGGTAATGCCCAACAGTTCCTGATCGGAGTTGTCCTCCGGAATGATCAAGAACTGCAAAAAAGCTTCATCCACCCAATTTTCATATTGGTTTTCCGCTGAGTAGGTAATGGAATATTCCAAGGACATCTTTGTACGGTAGGTTATTATACTTTCAATAGTTAAAAAACTCTTTTTCCATTTTTAGACCGATCTGAACCAGACCTTCCAAAATTTTCTCAATAAATCCCTGTATGTCCTCCTCTATTTCCTCGGCATACTTAAATTCGTACTCCGCCTTCATCTTGCTTACCAGGAAGGAAGTCGAATTTTTTAAGGGGACATGTGCCTGGTCCAAGACCTTTATGTGCCTGTGCACCTGATTGATACTGTTCATGACAGATCTGGGACAATCGGGGTTCAAGATAAGGAATTCCAAGGTAGATATACTGGTCGGTGGTTTTTTATAATACCGGCGCATCATATCGTACGATTCGGCACATTTTAGGAGGGTGGTCCACTCAAAACTGTTGCCCACCTTGTCACCATAACTTCCCTGAGCCTTTACGGCATCGTTGAACTTGGTATTGATGATCCTGATTATTTGGGTTGCCCTTTCTATGTTGATGCCCATCATGATGATGGCGTACACCTCATCGTGTAACAGGGTCCCCCGTATCTTGGCCCTCAGGACGGCGGTCATTTCTGTTATGTTTATGGTGAAATCGTGCAAACCCCTTTTTACAAAATCATCTACCGGATAGTTGAGCACAAAATGGTAAAATTTATTGATGGCCTCATAAAGTTCAGTGGATATAAGGTCCCTGGCGCTATTTGCATTTTCCCTTGCATACCTTACGTTGTTGATGATGGAATAGGGCATTTCAGTGTTCAGCCCGATATTGTAAAGAACGTCCTCTTCCCTGAGCATCTCTTCATCGTCCGTAACCTTTTGTCCGATCATGAACATCATGGAGCGCAGTACAAACTGTCGGGACTGGGAGAGCTGGTTGGGCGCATCCAAAGAGGAAAAATAATTTACGTTCAGGTAACGGGCAACATGTTCCGAACGCTCAATATAACGGCCCATCCAGAAAAGGTTATTCGCAACTCTTGCTAACATATATGCTTTGGTGTTTAAGTTGATTAAATCCCATTAAATGGGTTCTGTTACCCGACGCCCTTCGTCTAGGTGGGATAAGTTTTTTTTAATTCCCCATGGACTTGCCAGAGGTAGTTGAATATCTTGGACAGGTCCATATGTGGCATTTTTCGCCATTTTAGCCCATAATTTTATACGCATCGAACATATATGGGGCCAATCTACGGCCGCCACTTGGGGCACTCTTGGAAATTGGAGGTCTTTACCGTGTTTGTTTCCGGTGCCGTTGCATAAATCGGTTATTTTTTTAACACCCATGTATCCTTTGAGCCCCCGCCCTGTGAGGAGTTAACGATCAGGTTGCCTTTTTTGAGCGCTACCCGTGACAGCCCCCCTTTGAGTACAAACTCCATTTGATCCCCGAGCAGGGTAAATGTACGAAGGTCCACATGGCGCTGTTCAAAGGATTCACGATCATCGATGTAAGTGGGGTGCACCGACAGCGACATGATCGGTTGTGCAATGTATTTTCTGGGATTGGCCATTATTTCGGCCTTGACCCTTAGAATTTCGTCCTTGGTAAGACAGCTTCCTATGGAAATGCCATAACCGCCCGATTCGTCCACAGGTTTCACCACCAGTTCGGCAATATGCTCCAAAACATATTTTAGATCATCGGGCTTACTGCAGTGATACGTTTGGACATTGTTCAAGATAGGTTTTTCCCCAAGATAATACTCTATGATCTTGGGCATATAAATGTATACGGCCTTATCATCGGCAACCCCGGTCCCCGGTGCATTGGCCAAACATACGTTGCCTTTTTTGTAGGCCGTGAAAAGCCCTGGGGTGCCCAATGAAGAATCGGGCCTGAATTCCAAGGGGTCCAGAAAAAGGTCGTCCACCCTTCTATAGATCACGTCCACTTTAAGCGCGCCCCTGATGGTCTTCATATAGACAAAATCGTTCTCCACAAAGAGATCCCTTCCTTCCACCAGTTCCACTCCCATGGCCTTTGCGAGATAGGAATGTTCGTAATAAGCGGAATTGTATATTCCAGGGGTGAGCACCACACAATTGGGGACATCCACCCCATGTGGTTTTACCCCTTCCAATATCTGCAGGAGGTTTTCGGCATAATTGGTCACCGTATGTGTCTGGTAATGGTTGAACACACCGAACAGTGCCCTCTTTAGGGCCGTTCTGTTACAGATCACATAACTCACCCCGGAGGGGCACCTAATGTTATCTTCAAGAACATAATATTTTCCGTCCGAATGTTTAATGATATCGGTTCCCGAGATATGGTTGTAAATACCGCCAGGGGGATCTACCCCGATCATTTGGTGAAGGTAATTGGCCGATGAACTGATCAGGTCCAAAGGCACTATACCATCCTTTATGATCTGTTTTTCATGATAGATGTCCCATAGAAAAAGGTTGAGCGCCTTGCTGCGCTGAATGGCCCCTCGCTCTATAATATCCCATTCCTCGGCATCCAGTATCCTTGGGAAAAGATCAAAGGGAAATATCTTTTCCTTGGTGTCTTGGTCACCGTACACCTGAAAGGTAATGCCCTGGTTGAAAAAGGAAGACTTTGCCTTGTTGTTCAGGTTAACATATTCTTTGATGGAATGGTCGCCGTACAGTTTCAGCAATGTTCTATAGACATTTTTGGTGGCACCGTCCTTGTCAAAAACCTCATCGAAAAGATCTGGGTTCCTTTCATAGGAAGAAAACATGGGATTGGCAGCTTTGGAATCCATACTTTTTTCCTTCAAGATAGGCAATTTCCCTGCCCACTTATAGGAATGGGAGGAAATCTCCCATTATTTTATCATGTCCCTAAAAATCGTTTCATATTATTTGGAAGTTGAATATTTTTTTTCACAATATTTCTTAATATCCATTATACCGTGTATTTTATTTAAGTTTAAGGCCTAAACCAAACAAAGATGAAAAGCATATATGTATCGATCGCCCTGATCGTCCTATGTTGTACCACTGCCATGACGGCGCAATTTTCCGAAAAGAGCAAAGCTTTTGAAAAATTTGAGGGATTGTTTTCCTTATACTATGATGCCGGTACCGACAAATTGTATATGGAAGTAAATGCCCTTGAAAAGGAATTTTTATATGTCTATTCCCTTAGTAACGGCATTGGAAGCAATGATCTGGGACTGGATCGCGGCCAATTGGGCAATGAGCAGGTGGTGTACTTTAAAAGAGCGGGCAACAAACTGCTATTGGTCCAGCCGAATTTAAAATTTAGGGCACTGACCGATAATTTGCTTGAAAAAAAGTCGGTGGAACAGGCTTTTGCCAAATCCGTGCTGTTTGGCTTTAAAATAGAGGAAGAGAAAGATGGTACCTATGTTATAGACCTCTCCGATTTTTTGGTACAGGATACCCATGGTGTGGCCAAAAGACTTAAAGATGCCGAACAGGGGACCTATAAGTTGGATACGTCCAAGAGCGCCATGAACATGGAACGTACCAAGGCATTTCCACAGAATGTGGAAATGGACGTGCTGCTGACCTTTTCGGGGCAAGCACAGGGATCCCATATCAGGTCTGTGACCCCCAATGCGGACCTCGTTACCGTAAACCAGCACCATTCCTTTATAGCGCTTCCCGATGATGGATATGAAAAAAGGGAATTCGACCCGCGCAGTGGGTCGTATCCCTTTTCCTATTACGACTATGCAACCCCTGTAGAGGAGCCCATTTTAAAACAGTTTGTCACGCGCCATAGATTGGAGAAAAAAGATCCCACAGCCGCGGTCAGCGAAGCCAAGAAGCCCATCATCTATTATTTGGACAATGGAACCCCGGAACCCGTACGTTCGGCACTGCTGGAGGGGGGACGCTGGTGGAACCAGGCATTTGAAGCCATTGGGTATAAGAATGCCTTTCAATTGATCATGCTACCGGATGACGCAGATCCCTTGGATGTAAGGTACAACGTAATTCAGTGGGTACACCGATCTACAAGGGGCTGGAGCTACGGAAGCAGTATAACCGACCCACGAACGGGCGAGATCATAAAGGGACATGTGAGTTTGGGCAGCCTTCGGATACGTCAGGATTTTTTAATAGCACAGGCCCTTATGGATCGGCCCTTTGCCGAAAGGGATGACAACCACGATACCATGTTGGAGATGGCACTTGCCAGGATACGCCAACTCTCGGCACATGAAATAGGACATACACTGGGTTTTGCCCATAATTTTGCCGCGAGCATCAACGAAAGGGCATCGGTAATGGATTACCCCCATCCACAGTTTTCGATCAAGGACGGGCAAGTTTCCTTTGATGGCGCGTATGCCACGGGAATTGGGGAATGGGACAAGGTGATCGTTGGGTATTCCTACTCCGATTTTCCAAAGGGAGCCGAAAGGGAAGGCCTTAACAAGCTGTTGGAGAAGGCCAGTGAAAAGGGATTGCGCTATATTTCGGATAGCGATGCCAGGCCAACGGGCGGGGCCCATGCCTTGGCCCATTTATGGGACAATGGAAAGAGTCCAGAAAAAGAATTGCGGGCCATGCTGGATGTCCGCAAGTTGGGCATAGCGCATTTTTCCATTGATAACATACGAAAAAACGAAGCCAACTCGGTTCTGGAAGATGTATTCGCCCCTCTTTATTTCTTCCATCGGTACCAGACAGAGGCCGTAAGCAAACTTATTGGGGGATTGGATTATAATTATACGGTGAAGGGGGATGGCCAGCTCACCGTTGAAATGGTGGATAAAGACCTTCAAAAAAAGGCCCTTGCCGAAATCTTGACCACCTTGGATGCGGAGACCATCGCCATTCCTGCGGACAAGCTACCTCTTTTTCCACCTCGGGCAATTGGGTATGGCAGGACCAGGGAATCTTTCAAAGGAAGAACGGGAGTCGCTTTTGATGCCCTTTCGGCGCCGGAGACGGCAGCGGACATGACCTTGGAACTGTTGCTGCATCCCGAACGGGCTTCCAGACTTATCCAACAAAAGGGTCTGGATCCAAAGAATATCGGGTTCGAAAACTTACTTGAATCCCTTACAAAAGCTACCTTTGGAAACGGTAAAAAAGATCCCTATCTACAGGAGGTACAGCACAGCATCAATTATAGGACGTTATACCATATAATGAATTTGGCCGCACATGACAAGGTACATCCCCAGGTCAATGCCATTGCAAACGGTACCTTGCGAACCTTAAGGACCGAACTGGGAAAAAACGTGCAAAACGCAAATGATATGGAGATGGTCCGAAGGATAGATGACTTTTATGAAAACAGGGAGCTGTTCAAAGCGGTTCCAAGCCCGGTAATCCCTGATGGATCTCCCATTGGGATGGAATGTATGGAAGTCTTTAAATAGCCGTAGAATTTACAAATGGAAATAAACCTTATCAGCGATACCGTCACCAAACCTTCCCCAGGAATGTTGGACGCAATGCTTTCGGCAAAAGTAGGGGACGATGTCTTTAAGACCGATCCGACCGTGAACCAACTGGAGGAAAAAGTGGCTTCCCTCTTTGGAATGGAAGCGGCACTGTTCTTTCCCAGTGGAACCATGGCCAATCAAACGGCCATAAAATTACATACGCAACCTGCGGAGCAGTTGATATGCGACAAGTATGCCCATGTATATAACTACGAAGGCGGGGGCATAAGTTTTAACAGTGGGGTCTCATGCAGGCTCGTGGATGGACATAGGGGCATGATGACGGCCGAGCAGGTAAGGGCCGCCATCAACCCGCCCGACTTTTACCACAGTCCCCTGACCAGCTTGGTATGTTTGGAGAACACCACCAATAAAGGGGGCGGTGCCTGTTGGGATTTTGATGAGATCCTCGCCATCCGGGAAGTCTGCAACCTGCATGGCCTTGCCTTTCATTTGGACGGGGCCAGAATATGGAACGCCCTAGTGGAAAAAAAAGAAACGCCAGTGCAGTATGGTCAAGTTTTCCACACGATCAGCGTATGCCTTAGCAAAGGACTGGGATGTCCAGTGGGATCCGTGCTATTGGGCAGCAAGGAACTGATGCAGAAGGCACTTCGGGTCAGAAAGGTATTGGGAGGTGGGATGAGGCAGGCGGGATTTCTGGCGGCTGCGGGCATCTATGCCGTGGACCACCAATGGCACCGAATGACCAAAGATCATAGAAAAGCCAAGGAAATTGGCAAGGTACTGGAAGGATTGGCCTTTATAAAAAAAGTGGAGCCCATTGAGACAAATATCATTATTTTCGAAATTGATGAATCCTACCTTCCTTCCGAAACCTTTGTGGCCAAACTAAAGGAGAGAGGGGTGTTGCTTATCGGAATGGGGCAAGGAAAACTGCGGATCGTGACGCATTTGGATTATACCGATGAAATGCACGGGATGTTTTTGGAGCTGCTGCCGACATTATGAGGTTGGCCCGGAAGATGGATGGGAAATGCTTTTCTTAAGGTTTTTGATACCGTTTTCCATGCCTGCCTCCGAGGAATAGGATAGGCTTTTACCGACAACCCTTCCTTCGCCGTCCTTTAGATGGAAAAGAAATTTACCGTTATGATCGGTCTTTCGTTCTATGGTGTTGGGATCGGACAGTAGGGGATATAAACGTGCCAATGTCATTTCCAGGGTTTCCTTGGTCGAAAACGGTACGCTTTCCAACAGCAGGTGCCCCGTGGACGTCCTAAGGTCAAATTTATACAGGTTTTCCCCTTCCTTTTTAATCGATATCATCTGATCGGGCCTTTTCCTAAAGATACATAAAATTTATGGAAATAGCGGAAGCGTTGGAATGGGCGTACCCCACAGGCCTATTGATAACTATCCATTAGCTCCAAATGTTCCTGTACCCTTCCCTGACCTTTGTACCCGGCCAATTCCTTTAAAGGATTTCCTTTGGGATCTAGGATCGTTACCAATGGAAAAACGCCCCGTTCGTTGAATTTTGAGAGCAGTTCCTTATTATGCGCCAACTGGGTTTCCGTGATGACGCCTTTTTTTCGGGGCATATCCACATACAGTAATATAAACCCTTTGGAAGCTATACTAAAGGTCTCGGTATCGAATAGGTCCTTTTTTAGCAAGCGACAGGGTGGGCACCAATCGCTACCGGTAAAATACAGCAGTACGTTCTTTTTTTCCTTTTCTGCGGCCCTTAGGGCCTGTTCATAATCGGTAAGCCAAGGAATTTCGCTGGGCACCACTTCCTGGGCAAAGACGCCCACACAGAAGAAAAACATAAAAAGGACATTTTTCATATATTTTGATCGAATGGCATTAAGTAGGTCTTTATTTCCCAAATCAAAGTGGGGCGGTTTCTTTTGCTACATTGATGGCTTGCCGTAAGGTTGCCGATGACAGGTATCGGTGCCATTCCCGTCATCTGGCCCTAAAATAGTAATTTTTTTGATTTTCCCAATTCTTTCTGATTTTTCAAGCCTTTGAGGACTTTTGGTCCTTGGCATGAACGAGCGGATTATTTAAGAAAGGATTCCATACCAGGGATATTGGGCATCCCTTCCTTTGCCACTGCCGCCAGTTCGGCCTCGTTTACCGCCGTTGCCTTGGCTATGGCCTTATTGATGGTAAGGATAAGGTAATCCTCCAATTGTTCCCTATCCTCCAGTAAACGCTGGTCAATTTCCAGGGATTTGATATTTCTGTTGGCGGTGATGGTCACTTTAAGAAGTCCGTCCTGGGAGCTTTCCTCAAGGCTCACCGTGTTCAATCGTTGTTTTGTGGCTTCCACTTTTTCTTGGGTCTCCTTTAGTTTGCCCATCATTCCCATTAAATCTCCAAACATGGTTTTCCGATTTTATCGTTATGGACCAAAATTACTAAATTGTTCCGAACAAACGCTTTTTTGGGATACTGTTGGTAAAAGGGGGCGTATTTTTGAGCTCATCTTGATTTTTTTGATTGAAGTGAAAATTAGCTATTCTGAGCCTGACCGAAGGCTTTTTTGAGTTGCGTAGCAGTGTTACGGAAGGAAAAAAAGGCAAAAAGCAGGCTCAAAAGAGCAATTTTTTTAACCAATTTGGAAAAAGTCAAGATGAGTTCTTTGTATTAAGTGTTAGCTTTGCGCCTCTTATTGCAAAATATTGGTAAACAACATGGCAAAAATAAAGGCCCCTGTAGCAAAAAGGATTCCCGTGCAGCTCGAAAAGCACGGCGATGTGCGAACAGATCATTATTATTGGCTGAACGATAGGGATGACCCCGAGGTCATTGCATATCTTGAAGAGGAGAACGCCTACTATTCGGCCCGCACGGCCCATACGGAACAACTTCAGGAATCGCTTTTTAGGGAAATGAAGGCAAGGATCAAAGAGGACGATTCCTCGGTGCCCTACAAGCAGAACGGTTATTGGTATATTACCCGTTACGAAAGGGACCAGGGATACCCCATTTATTCGCGACGCAAGGAGCGGGAAGATGCCCCGGAAGAAATCATGTTCAACTGCAATGAGATGGCCTTGGGGCTGGATTATTTCAGTTTGGGGGGATTGGCCATCAGTACGGACAACCAACTTGCCGCATACGGCGTGGACACCGTTTCAAGGAGACAGTACACGTTGCGGATAAAGAACATAACCACCGGTGAAATATATGGGGAAACTATCGAGAACACCACCGGAGGCGCCGTTTGGGCAAATGATGACAAAACTTTGTTCTATACAAAAAAAAACCCGGTGACCCTGCGCTCCGATAAGATATACCGCCATATTTTGGGAACCCCGACCGAAGAGGACGTGGTGGTGTTCCATGAAATGGACGAAAGCTTCAATACGTTTGTCTATAAATCAAAATCCAAAAAATACATAATTATAGGTTCTTCCAGTACGCTTACCTCCGAATACCGTTTCATTCATGCCGATGATCCCCGGAGCGACTTTCAAGTCTTTTCGGATCGGGAAAGGGGGCTTGAATATTCCATAGCCCATTATGGCACCGATTTTTATATTCTGACCAATAAGGACGGTGCCACCAATTTTAAGCTTATGAAAGTGGACGAGCGGGATACCCGTTCGGAAAATTGGGTGGAATTTATACCCCATAGGGAAGAAGTGCTATTGGAGGACATCGATATCTTTAAGGGATACTACGTACTTTCGGAGCGTGAAAACGGACTCAACAAGATCAGGATAAACAGCTGGGACGGACAGGTGGGGTATTATCTCCCGTTCGATAATGAAACCTACACCGCCTATGTAAGTACCAATCCCGATTTTGATACGGATATACTTAGGTACGGGTACAATTCGCTTACCACCCCCAGCTCCATTATCGATTTTAATATGGCCACAGGGGAAAAGGTGGTCAAAAAAGAACAAGAAGTACTGGGTGGCAAGTTCCAGAAGGAAAACTACAGGTCCGAACGTGTATGGGCCACTGCCAGGGACGGGGCCGGCATTCCCATATCCATGGTCTACCACAAGGATACCAAACTGGATGGGAACAGTCCACTGCTGCTGTACGGATATGCTTCCTATGGATACACCTTGGACCCTTATTTTTCCACGGTCCGCCTCAGCCTCTTGGACAGGGGCTTTATTTATGCCATTGTGCATGCCAGGGGAGGGGAATATTTGGGAAGAAACTGGTACGAGCAGGGCAAGCTTTTGAACAAGATAAATACCTTTACCGATTTTGTGGACAGTTCGTTGTTTCTGACGGCAAACAAGTACACAAGTAAAGAGCACCTATATGCGGCAGGTGGTTCGGCCGGAGGGCTGTTAATGGGCGCCATCATGAACATGGCACCGGGACTGTACAAGGGAATCGTTGCCTCGGTGCCCTTCGTGGACGTTCTTACCACCATGCTGGACGAATCCATTCCTTTGACCACAGGGGAATACGATGAGTGGGGAAATCCGAACGATGAGACCTTTTACCGGTATATCAAATCCTATTCCCCCTATGACAATGTGGTGGAACAGGAATATCCCCATTTATACGTGGTTACGGGTATACATGACTCCCAAGTACAGTATTGGGAGCCCGCAAAGTGGGTGGCAAAGCTACGTTATATGAAAACGGACGATAATATTTTACTGCTGGATACGAATATGGAAGCGGGGCATGGCGGGGCTTCGGGAAGGTTTGAATCGCTTAGGGAAGTGGCCAAGGAATATGCCTTTTTATTAGATTTGGAAGGTAAAACCCTATAATTTAAAAAAAAAATTTAATTTTGTCTTTGGAACTTTATGAAACCTTACCTCAAATAGGTTAATAATTTTACACTTAGACCACCTTTATGGAACATAAGATCAACGCTTATAACAATATCCTGGAACTCATTGGTAACACTCCCCTTGTAAAGCTGAACAGAATAGCCTCCGATCTTACTGGAAATTTTTACGCCAAGGTAGAGTCCTTTAATCCAGGACATTCTTCAAAGGACAGGATTGCGGCCTATATCATTGAGGAAGCCGAGAAAAAAGGTATTTTGGAAAAGGGCAGTACCATTATCGAGACCACTTCGGGAAATACCGGTTTCAGTATAGCAATGGTCAGTATCATTAAGGGATATGAATGTATTCTTGCCGTAAGTTCCAAATCATCCAAGGATAAAATAGATATGCTCCGTTCCATGGGGGCAAAGGTATATGTCTGTCCAGCGCATGTAAGCGCAGACGATCCAAGATCCTATTACCAAGTTGCCAAAAGGATCCATGAGGAGGTAAAAGGTTCTGTTTATATCAACCAATATTTCAACAATCTGAACATAGAGGCGCACTACCGAAGCACAGGTCCCGAAATTTGGGAGCAGACCAACGGACACATTACCCATTTGGTGGCCTGCAGCGGTACAGGGGGTACCATTTCAGGAACTTCACGCTATTTGAAGGAAAAGAACCCGGCCATAAAGGTCATTGGCGTGGACGCCTTTGGATCGGTCCTTAAAAAATACCACGAGACCAGGGAGTTCGATGCGGAAGAGATCTATCCATACCGTATAGAGGGCCTTGGCAAGAACCTGATTCCGTCCGCAACCGATTTTGACAGTATCGATAAATTTGTAAAGGTTACCGATGAGGAAAGTGCCCATACCGCTAGGGAGATATCCAAAACCGAAGGAATGTTCGTAGGATATACCAGTGGTGCGGTGATGCAGGCCGTAAAACAATTGGATGTCGAAGGGGAGTTTACCAAGGATAGCAATGTAGTGGTGATCTTCCCAGATCATGGCTCCCGATATATGAGCAAGATCTACAGCGACCAATGGATGGACGATCAGGGCTTCTTCGACAGTAAGAACGTTGGGGAACCCCAAAAAATACAATATATCAAGTAAGGCCCACCCTTGCAATAAAAGGATTATTGAAAGCAATGGCGCCAAAAGGGTCATTGCTTTTTTATTATAGCTGAAAATAATTTATGAATCCTTGTCAAAAATCTATACTTTTGCCATCTAAACCAGGCAGTCTAAATGAGAGACTTATTTGATAGAATTATTGAAAATAAGGGGCCACTTGGAAAGTGGGCTTCCCAAGCAGAGGGATATTTTGTTTTTCCAAAGTTGGAAGGACCCATATCCAATAGGATGAAATTTCAGGGTAAGGAAGTAATTACCTGGAGCATCAACGATTATTTGGGCCTGGCCAATTTACCGGAGGTAAAGAAAGTTGATGGCGATACCGCTGCGGAATACGGGGCGGCCTTCCCGATGGGGGCCAGAATGATGAGCGGACATACCGATTTCCATGAACAATTGGAGCGGGAATTGGCCGACTTCGTAAAAAAAGAATCCGCTTACCTTTTGAATTTTGGATATCAGGGAATTCTTTCCACCATAGATGCCCTTGTCTCAAAAGACGACATCATCGTGTACGATGTTGATGCCCATGCCTGTATCATAGACGGCGTAAGGCTCCATATGGGCAAGCGTTTTACTTTTAAGCACAACGATATAGAGAGTTTGGAAAAGAACCTCGACAGGGCCACTAAAATGGCGGAACAGACCGGCGGAGGGATCTTGGTCATCTCCGAAGGTGTTTTTGGGATGCGCGGGGAACAGGGCAAGCTAAAAGAGATAGTGGACCTGAAGAAAAAATTCAAGTTCAGGTTATTGGTCGATGATGCCCACGGTTTTGGTACCCTTGGGGCTACCGGAGCCGGTGCCGGGGAAGAACAGGGGGTACAGCAGGACATCGATGTCTATTTTGCGACATTTGCCAAATCTATGGCAGGTATCGGGGCATTTTTGGCCGCCGATAAAGAAATCATAGATTATCTAAAATATAACCTTCGCTCACAAATGTTCGCCAAATCTTTGCCCATGATCTATGTCAAGGGCGCTTTAAAAAGATTGGATATGTTGCGCACCATGCCCGAACTGAAAGCAAAACTTTGGGAAAACGTGGATGCCCTTCAAAACGGGTTAAAGCAGCGCGGATTTGATATCGGTACCACCTCCAGTTGTGTGACGCCCGTTTACCTGAACGGCAGTATCCCAGAGGCAATGGCCTTGGTCAAAGATCTTCGGGAAAATTATGGTATTTTTTGTTCCATTGTGGTATACCCGGTCATTCCAAAAGGCTTGATTCTCTTAAGGATGATACCAACGGCAACGCATACCATGGATGATATCAACGAAACCTTGGAGGCTTTTTCGGCAATTAGGGAGCGATTGGAAAATGGCACCTATAAGAGATTGTCGGCAGCTGTTGCTGCGGCAATGGGCGAATAGGTACCTGTTTCTTCAAATAAATTCCTCGTTGAAATCGGCCCAACGTGAAAACATATAAGAGGCAGAAGTGTTAAAATATAAAAAAGGGACATTTTCAAAAAAATGTCCCTTTTTGATGAATTGCTCCCAGATAATTACATTTCTGGAAAAAACATTCCTACAACAAACTTTTTTTGTAGGTCCTACGCCGTTTAAAGACCTTCGGATCAAAATGTTTCCAAATCTGTCGTATCGCCACATTTTCCTCCAGTTCAGGGGTGCGATAGCAAAATTCGATCTTTCTTTTTGAGAACGTTTCGTAATATTCGTTGAAAATTACCGCGGTCACCCCTTTGTTCTGATAATCCGGATGGACCCCTATCAAATAGAAAATGACATCCTTGCTCCTTCTTTTGGCCCATAACAAATGAAATATCCCAAAAGGGAACAATTTGCCCTTCGACTTTTGCAGCGCTTCCGAAAATGAGGGCATCACTATTCCGAATGCGATCAGTTTATCTTCCTTATCCATCACAAATTTGATGTATTCGGGATTGATAAAACTGATGTATTTTTTCTTGAAGTATTCTTTCTGTATATCCGTTATGGGTACAAAAGAGGATAATTGTGAGTAGCTCTCATTAAAGAGATCGAACATCTTATCGGCCATCGGCATCACTTCACTTGTCTTGGTAAAATTTAGGGCCCTCACCCCATACCTACGCTTTACCAGATCATTTGCCTTTACAAAAAACTTGGGGTCGGCGTTGGAAAATGGAAATTTGTTCTCCAAATATTCCTTTTCCTTCACAAACCCGAATTCTTCAAAATGTTGGATGTAATAGGGGTAATTGTACCAAGTGATCATGTTGCCGATATGGTCGAATCCTTCGGTAAGCACCCCTACCTTGTCCAAGTTGGAAAACCCGACGGGGCCTTCCATAAATTCAAGTTTATGCTGTTTGCCGATTTCCGCTACCTTGTTCAACAGGGCCTCCGAGACCGATAGGTCATCGATAAAATCGAACCATCCGAATCGCATTTTTTTTATTTTCTGTTGCTCTAGCTCAATATGGTTGACAATAGCGGCAACCCTTCCTACAAGGGCACCATCCTTATAGGCCAGGAAGAAATGTGCCTTGGCATCCTTAAAAACGGGGTTTTTGCCAGGATCGAAGGAATCAAGTTCGTCATTTATAATAGGGGGCACCCAATGGGGACAATTCTTATAGAGCGAAAAGGGAAAGGTCACAAAGGTTTTTAGCTCCTTTCTGCCCATGGCTTCTTTTATGGAGATCATCTTATCGGTTTTCTTGCCCCAATATTAATACTATTAATCTAGAGAATAAAACCAGTGAACGGGTTTCTGTAGTACCAAGCGCTAAAAAATAATCCTAAAATTCATAAGATCCCTCTTTTCTTTGCTTTCGTTTGGCCATTTTTTTCTGTTTTTTCAATTGTTTTTTCGTGAGGCCAAGTTCCGCTCCACCGTCCTCTCCCTTGGACTTCTTCATACTGTTCCTTCCAATCTGACCGTTTTCCCCGCCGTTCTGGTCTTCTATGGGAACCAGTTTGTCCTGGTGCATATCCAAGCGGTAGGAAAATCCGATGGTTCCAAAATATTTGGAAGGTGTATTTTTAAGACTGGCACCAATGTTCATATCCGCCTGAAAATTTTTATTGAAAAGGTAGGCCGTTCCGGTGCGCAGGATGGAATCCGAATACCGATCGCTCTTAATTCCCTGATTTTCCACAAAAATACTCCATTTGGGATTCCGAAGGGCATGGGTCAAAGAGATGATGTACCCCATCTCCGGGAAGTCGCTCCCGATACGGTCATAGGAAATATTGGAAATCAGTACAAAGCGCGGCGTGATCCTGCTCTGGGTGGCAATCATGGCCCTAGGGGAAATTGTAGGGTCTTCAGGGTAAAAGGGGTTATCGCCCAGAATAAAATTGGCACCCCCATATACGGAAACGGCAGGCAGTAAATTTTTCCATTTAAATTTATGGTTTGCCCTCCAACTGTACAGATCGGGTTTGTTGTTCTCAGGGTTCTTAAAGGGATCATATATCAGAAATTTCAGGCCAAGCCTATTTCTGGAAAAATCGGTCCGGGCGGCATCAAAGCCCAATCCGTTATAGCTGATATTTTCCTTTTGATAGGTTCCTTCCCAATAGAGTTCCAAAGTTTCGAACAACAACCCATATCGCAGGGCAAGATCTACCCCAAGAAAATTGGATTCCGTTTGCAAGAGGGAATGTTTGTCCCTTTCATAGGAAACCCCCATCTCCGCCTGTACCACATTCCGGCCCACTGCATATGCACTTACCGACTGCCCCGGCCTGTTGGAATTGATCACATCCGTATATTGTGCAATGAGGCAAAAGGGAAGGAAGAAAACGAGCGATTGGGCAATTCTGGACAAGTGTTTCATTCTATAAGTGTTGGGTACAGTGGCGTTTTATTATTATTTTATGAGATTTACACTATGTATACAACGTTAGAATTGTATTTTTGATATAAATTTTTTTAAGAATATGGGTTTTTTAAAAACGGTCCTGATCATACTGTTGGTATATTTTTTCCTGAAGATACTCATACGATGGTTTGCTCCCAAGTTATTTAAATTTGCCGCCAAAAAGGCCGAAAAACATTTTCGGGAGCGGTTCAACGGTTTTCCGGACCAAGGCGATACCACGGGACAGCGGGAAGGCGAAGTGATCATTGAAAAAAGAAGCGACAAAAGTACCCGATCTTCCAAAAAAGTGGGTGAATACATAGATTTTGAGGAAATTGAATAATATATGAGCATCCCTATGAACAGCGGTACCAAAGCAATTTTCGTCCATTTTTTTGTCTCCATTTTTTTCGTCGTCATTGCCCTTGCCTATTTTCATCCCGTTCTACAGGGCAAGGTTATTTACCAGTCCGATATTGTTTGGTATACGGGAATGGCGAAGGAACAGAACGATTTTAGAAAGGGCAAAGGGGAGGAGCCTTACTGGACCAATAGTGCTTTCGGCGGAATGCCCACCTACCAATTGGGGGCGAACTATCCCCATAACTATACCAAAAAACTGGATGGGCTTATCCGTTTTTTGCCCAGGCCCGCCGATTATCTTTTTCTATATTTTATCGGGTTCTATATCCTATTATGCTGCCTTAAGGTAGATTATCGGTTGGCGGTGCTCGGTTCCCTGGCCTTTGGTTTTTCAACCTACTTGATCGTTATATTGGGGGTAGGGCACAATGCCAAGGCGCATGCCATTGGATATCTGCCCTTACTGCTTTCCGGTATAGTGCTCACGTTTAGGCACAAATACCTTTGGGGCTTTATCGTTACGGCCATTGGCATGGCCCTGGAAGTGAATGCCAACCATTACCAAATGACCTACTATTTTATGTTACTGGTGTTGGTATTGGGCTTGGTGCATCTTGTAGATGCCATCCGAAAGGGAGCCGTAAAAAAATTCTTTGTGGCCACCGGAATACTTTTGGGGGCCGTGCTGTTGGGAATTGCCGCTAATGCTACCAGTCTTCTGGCCACCAAACAATATGCCGATTGGAGCACCCGTGGTCCTTCCGAACTTACCATACGGCCAGATGGCTCCCCAAAAAACAATACGGACGGCTTGGATCGGGAGTATATAACCCAATATAGCTATGGGATCGTGGAATCCCTGAACCTATTTGTTCCGCGATTGTTCGGAGGGTCCGGGGGAGAGGATCTTGGAACGGATTCAAAGACCTTTTCCTTTTTAACGGAACGGGGCCTTCCGAGGACCCAGGCCCTCGAATTCGGCAGCAATCTTCCACTTTATTGGGGAGAGCAGCCATTCGTAGGGGGACCTGCCTATATCGGGGCTATCGTCGTTTTTCTTTTCCTATTGGGACTGCTATTGGTAAAAGGAAAGGTGAAATGGTGGTTGTTGGGCGGAACCCTTATGGCGCTCGTCCTTTCCTGGGGCAAAAATTTTAAGGTGCTGACCGATCTCATGATCGATTATTTCCCTCTATATGATAAATTCAGGGCCGTATCTTCCATACAGGTCATCCTGGAACTATGCGCCCCCATCCTTGCCTTTTTGGCCTTAAGGGAACTTTTTAAGAAAGAAATACCGACCGCTGAAAAGATAAGGGGATTAAAAATTGCAGGGGCCATTGCCATAGGTGTTTTGGTCATATTGCTGTTGGTGAAGGGCATGTTCCATTTTGAGGGCCCAAGCGATGGAACCTTTAAACAGTATTATGGGGAGGAATTCGTCAAGATGATACAGTTGGACCGTCAGGCCGTCTATACCAGCGATATCTTCCGCTCGCTTATCTATGTGATATTATCGGCCTTGGCCATTTGGTTATATATTAAATCCAAAATAAAGGAAACCTTGCTTACGGTAGTGCTTGCCACCCTGTTGTTATTTGATTTGGTAGGGGTGGCACTGCGTTATGTGAACGAATCCGATTTTGTTCCAAAGCGGGCAATGGAAAAACCGTTTCAGGAGACGGAAGTCGACCGAGAGATTTTCAAAGATAAGGGTATCTATAGGGTTTACGATCCCTCTGAAGGTGTAAATGGTTCTAGGACCTCCTATTTCCACAAGTCCATTGGAGGATATCATGCCGCCAAACCCGCGGGGCTGCAGGAGCTGTTCGATTACCACATCTATAACAACAATGTGCGTGTCCTGAATATGTTGAACGTAAAATACGTTATTCAAGAGGATGGCGAAGGAAAGAAATATGCGGCCGAAAACCCGTATGCCCTTGGCAACGCTTGGTTTGTTGGGAGACTTGTTCCCGTAAAAAGTGCGAATGCGGAAATGAGGGCCTTGGACAGCTTGGACGTACAGAACGAAGCCGTTGTGAACACCACGGCCTTTCCCGGGGTAAACACCTTTACTTTTACCAAGGATAGCACGGCTTCCATTGAACTCACCGAATACCTCCCCAATAAACTGACCTATGTATCCAACAATCCTAGACCCGGTATGGCCGTTTTTTCCGAAATGTACTACGCACGGGGATGGAACGCCTACTTGGATGGCAAGGCCGTACCGCATATAAAGGTGAACCATGTTCTAAGGGCATTGCAACTGCCCCAAGGGAAACATACCATAACATTTAAATTCGAGCCCAAGGTCGTAAAAAGGGGAGGTGCCATATCCTTGGCGAGCAGTATTCTTTTGGGACTTTTTATAATTGGGGCTCTTGGAATGTCCATAAGGAATTCCATCAAAAAGAAACGTACTTAATGGAAAAGGTCCTCATTGTTACCTATTACTGGCCTCCAGCTGGTGGTCCAGGGGTACAACGATGGTTGAAATTCGTAAAATATATGAAGGATTTTGGGATGGAGCCTGTGGTATATATACCCAAAAATCCCCATTACCCTTTACGGGACGAGTCATTTCTCGGGGAGGTCCCGAAGGATCTGACAGTTTACAGCATGCCTATTTGGGAACCGTACGGCCTTTCGGGAGTATTCTCAAAAAAGAAAACAAAGCGAATAAGTTCGGGAATCATAACTTCAAAAGAGCAGTCCTTTATGGAAAGGGCCATGTTATGGGTCCGTGGAAACCTCTTTGTTCCCGATGCGCGGAAATATTGGGTCCGCCCATCCATAAAATTCCTGCATAAAAAGATTGCCGAAGAAAACGTCAAAACGATCATTACTACGGGCCCCCCACATAGTCTGCACCTAATAGGCCTTGGTCTCAAAAGGGTGTCAGGAGTACAGTGGATCGCGGATTTTAGGGACCCATGGACCTCCATAGGCTACCATAAAAAGTTGAAACTGGGAAAAAGGGCCGAAAAAAAACACGCTAAACTCGAATCCCTAGTGCTCAACGGAGCGGATAAGGTAATCGTTACCAGTAACACCACCAAGAAGGAATTTGAAGGCATTACCAAAAGTCCCATTCAGGTCATCACCAATGGATTTGATGGAAAAGCCCCCGAGTTTTCGCACTTGGATTCCAAATTTACCATCTCCCATATTGGCTCCCTATTGAGCGGACGGAATCCGATAGGTTTTTGGAAGGTCCTTCAGGAACTCATAAGGGAAAATAAGGATTTTGCGGAGCATTTTCGGTTACAACTGATCGGGGTAGTTAGTGAGGATGTTCTGGAGACCATTGAATCTTTCGGGATTTCCCCTTACATTACGGTAACGGGATATCTTTCCCATACACAAGCACTCCAAAAACAACAACGATCACAGGTATTGCTGCTCGTGGAAATGGACGAACCGGAAACAATGGGCATCATCCCCGGAAAATTATTTGAGTATATGATGGCCAAAAGGCCCATTCTTGCCTTGGGACCTGTTGATTGGGAGGTGGGAACCATCATTGCGGAGACCCAAACGGGTTCATGTTTTGGCTATACCGATACCCAAGAAGTAAAGCAATTGCTGTTAAAATGGTTCCAAGCCTACAGGAACGGTGGATTGCACATTAGGCCAATGGACATAGATAGTTATAGTAGGCGGGAACTTACCCGAAAATTAGTCGATTTTATCCGATGGGAATAGTACTAAGACAGTCGTTCAGCAATACCTTGGTCACCTACCTTGGATTTGGGATTGGGGCGTTGAATACGCTTTTTCTCTATACTCGGTTCTTAACGGAAGAGTATTATGGGCTGGTAGGGGTAATCTTGTCCACATCGGCCATCTTGATGCCCTTGCTCGCCTTTGGCGTGCCCAACACATTGGTAAAATATTATAGTGGTTTTAAAGACCCCAAAGAGTCGGACAGCTTTCTTACATTGATGCTGGTACTCCCCGTTATTTTGATCCTACCGGCAGTTGCCATCACCTATTTTGCACACGGGGCCATTGCCGATTTTTTATCCAAGGAAAATTCCATTGTGGAGGGATATGTCTGGTATATATTTCTGATAGGGGTGGCAATGGCCTATTTTGAAGTGTACTATGCCTGGGCAAGGATCCAGATGAGATCCGTTTTCGGGAACTTTATGAAGGAGGTATTTGTCCGATTGTTGGTAAGTCTTTTGTTGGGGCTTATTTTTTTCGATATGATCGGGCCTGATTTTTTCCTAAAATGTCTGGTCGGCACCTATATTCTTAGGATGGTCATCATGAACTGTTACGCTTTTAAGGTACGCCGACCCCATTTTAGTTTTACCTTTCCCAAAAATACACGTGCCGTTATAGTCTACAGTTCCCTTATCATCTTGGGCGGTTCCGCTGCGGTCATCCTTCTGGAGATAGATCGTTTTATGATCAACCAGTTCATAGAGATCGAAAACGTCGCCTATTACAGTGTGGCCATTTTTATCGCAACCGTGGTGGCCGTACCCTCAAGGTCGATGCACCAGATAACCTATCCGCTTACGGCAGAACTTGTGAACAGAAAAGATATGGGGGAACTAAGGAGACTTTATGAAAAAAGTTCCCTGACCCTTTTCATCGTTTCCGGACTGCTTTTTTTGTTGATCGTCCTAAACCTGAACGACCTCTACCTTCTGCTGCCAGAAGCCTATAGGGATGGTTTTCTCGTAGTCACTTTGATCGGGATCGCAAAGGTGTACGATGCGCTCTTGGGAAACAACAATGCCATTCTTTATAACTCCGACCACTATAGATCTTTACTGATAATGGGACTTGTACTGGCACTATGTACCATTCTTTTCAATATGTGGCTCATTCCCCTTTACGGGCTCAATGGGGCGGCCTTTGCTACTTTTCTGGCCATATTCATCTATAACGGTCTTAAATTGGGATATGTTTTTATAAAGTTCCATATGCAGCCATTTACCTGGGAAACTTTTAAGGTCACCATGCTGCTGCTGTTATTGGTGGCCCTTTTATATCCTCTGGATTTTGATTTCCATCCCATCTTGAACATCCTGCTTAAAAGCATCTTAATGGTTTCAATGTATATAGGGATCCTTTACAGATTTAGGATATCGGAAGATGTTTTCAAATTATTGTCGCAGTTCTTCAAAGGAAACAAAAATCCAAAATAGGGGGCAGGAGGGATATACAAGCAAAAGCCCCGCAGGAACGAATTCACTACGGGGCTCGACAACCAACCTAAAAACTATCTTTATTACTGTCCCCTGCTTCGGGCAGTGCTATTGCCATTGCTGCTTCTCGACGCTTTGGTGGCCACCGAACTTCTTGATGTGGCAGTCCTAGCATTTCTTTGGACGTTAGTGCTGCTTCTTGCGATCGATTTGGCTTCGACCGACCTTTGTTGGGTGCGGGCAGGTGCCTCCTTCCTATTTGTCGCGTTCTGTACTTGGTTCCTTTGTGAGACGGTACTCCTTTGTTCCCTACTTGGTGCCATGGACCTGTTTACATCGGTCCTGACCCTGTTATTTTGTGCACTAGTACTGCTTCTTACCTCCCTGCTCGCAGGCTTTTCTTCCGCTACCGACCTGTTATTGGAAGATCTCTGAACAGCGGTACTTTTATTATTGTTCCCGTTACTTCTTTGGGCAACGGTATTTGACCTATTGACAGATGCGTTCCTGACCGTTCCGGTAGATCGGCTTCTGGAGTCCATGTTACCGGAAGATCGGTAGGCGGTTCTGTTACTCCTGTTGGTGGTGCTGGTCCTGACAACGGCGCGGGAGTCGTTCCGATATATGTTGGAACGCGTGCTATGAGCCTTATTGTACCGATATTCCCTACCAACGGTGGCATACGTCTTTCGGTAATTGTTGTGGTAAGGCCTTACATACACGTACCTAACGGGGGCATAATATCTTCTATAGGGCCTGTTGTACACCATACAGAAACCAGCTGCCGGCCTCGCAAAATACCTGTGGAACGGACGGTAGACATAGTTCCTATTGTACACGTTTATATATCCCACATGGTGGTTGTAGATTCCCCTATTGTTGTAATATACATACAGACCACCCAATTGGGATACCCTACCATTGTTATAAAAGATCTCCACGTTTCCAACCTGTGATACCCTACCGTAGTAATCATAGTAGATAGGAACGTTTTCCACCTGTATTACGGCCCCGTAATCATCGTATTGGACATACGGACTATAATTATAGCCGGAGTTATAGGTTATCTGTGTATGTCCCACATTGACACCGGCACTTACCCCGACCCTTTCATCTATATAGAAGTCGAGCTCCCCATCCGGATACACGGAAAAAGTTATGCCATCTTCCAAAAAGATGAAGGAGTCGTTATATCCAAATATGGCATTGTTGGATGTTACCTTATTGTCCTCTGGTGCGGCCATGGCCTGTGAAGTACCGAAGATCATTGCTGTAATGAAAAGTGCTAGGTGTCTCATGATATAAGGTTTTATGTTTCAAAAGCAATTTTTGCTTTCAATAACCCTATTTCAAAGAGTGTGCCAAAAATTTATTTTAAATATAACTATTTGATTTTGAGATATATATTTTTTAAAAAGGATTTACAATTTTGATTTTAGATAATGCGCGGTAAAAGATTCCCTATTCTTTACAAGGTCTTCGGGACTTCCCTCTCCCATCAATTGTCCGCCTTGGTCACCTCCTTCGGGGCCAAGGTCTATAATATGGTCCGCACATTTGATAAGATCTATATTATGTTCGATCACAACAATGGAATGTCCTTTATCTATAAGTGCATCAAATGATTTCAACAACTTTTTTATATCATGGAAGTGAAGGCCGGTAGTGGGCTCATCAAAAATAAAGAGGGCCTTTTCCTTGGTGCTTCCCTTGACCAGAAAAGAGGCCAGTTTGATCCTTTGGGCCTCTCCGCCCGAGAGGGTGGAAGAGGATTGTCCCAAAGTAACATACCCAAGTCCCACATCCTGCAAGGGTTTTAATTTACCTTCTATTTTGGTCTGTTGATGTGTATTGAAAAATTCGATGGCGTCCTCAATGGTCATATTAAGGATATCATCAATATTTTTATTTTCAAAGTTTACCTCAAGGATTTCCTTTTTGAACCTTTTCCCGTTACAGGTATCGCAGATCAAGTGCACATCGGCCATAAATTGCATTTCTACCGTAATCTCTCCCTCTCCCTTGCATTTCTCGCATCTGCCCCCGTCCACATTAAAGGAAAAGTGTTTGGCCTGATAGCCACGTAATTTGCTCAGTTTTTGGGTGGCGAAAAGGTTCCTGATATCGTCGTATGCTTTGATATAGGTGACCGGATTGGATCGGGAGGAACGGCCTATGGGATTCTGGTCCACAAATTCCACATGTTTTATGGAACTATAATTGCCTTCCACCGATGTATACTGTCCCGCTTTTTCGCCATATCCACCAATTTCCTTTAATATAATGGGGTACAGCAGCTTTTTTACCAAGGTGCTCTTTCCGCTTCCCGATACACCGGTGATGACCGTAAGCACATTTAAGGGAAAGGTTACATCTATATTTTTCAGGTTGTTTTCCCTGGCACCTTTTATATGGATATGGTTCTTATATTTTCTTCGCTGTTTGGGAACGGCAATGGACATTGTTCCGTTCAGATAGGAAGCGGTCAGGGAAGAGGAAGCCATAATATCTTCCATGGTACCATGGGCCACCACATGTCCCCCATGGGTCCCGGCCTCTGGGCCGATATCGATCACTTCATCGGCAGCTTTCATGATATCCTCATCGTGCTCTACCACTATGACCGTATTACCTAGATCCCGCAGCGATTTCAGCACGTCTATAAGGTTTTCGGTATCCTTTGGGTGCAGCCCGATACTGGGTTCATCAAGAATATACATAGACCCTACCAAACTGCTTCCCAAGGAGGTCGCCAGATTGATCCGTTGGCTCTCGCCCCCCGAAAGGGTATTGGATTTCCGGTTAAGGGTAAGGTAACGAAGTCCTACCTTATCCAAGAACCCGAGCCTGGACCTTATTTCGACCAGTAGACGGGAGGCAATTTTTTCATCCGTAACGTTCAGTACCATTCCCCCAAAAAAAGGAATCAGTTCCGAAATGGGGATGCCCACCAGTTCCGTGATGGATTTTCCTCCCACTTTTACATATTCGGTCTCTTTCCGCAATCGACTTCCCCTACAGAGGCTGCACTTGGTCTTGCCCCTGTACCGGGAAAGCATTACCCTGTTCTGTATCTTATAACTTTTTTCCTCCAATTGCTGAAAAAATTCATCCAAACCTGTAAAATGTGCATTTCCTTGCCACACCAATTGTTTTTGATCGGCACTTAGCTGGTACCATGGTTTATGAATGGGAAAATCGAACCTATAGGCAGCATTGACGAGTTGGTCACGATACCATCCCATACTTTCGCCCTTCCAGGGAAAGATTGCGTTTTCGTATACAGAAAGCGCCGTATTGGGAACCACCAGTTCCTCATCTATTCCGATCACGTCCCCGTACCCTTCACATTTGGGGCAGGCCCCGTAGGGATTGTTAAAACTGAAAAGATGTACATTGGGCTCCAAAAAGGACATTCCATCAAGCTCGAAGAGGTTGCTAAAATGGTGCTTTTCACCGGTATCCATATCCTCTACGGTACAACTTCCCTTTCCTTCAAAAAAGGCGGTATCCACTGCATTGGCCAATCTATTATAAAAATCTTCGTCCTCTTGCTTGATGATCCTGTCCACCACCAGTTCGAACTCCCGATCGATCTCTGTAATGGAATCATCTATCTTAAGCACCTTTCCTTTATATTGTATCCGCGCATACCCTTGTTTGGACAAAAGCTGCAGCGATTTAATGGGGTCCCTGTCGGCAGGGATGACAATTGGGGCCAGAAGCAGCAGCCGGCTCCCCTCGGCATATCCTTTTATATGGTCTACGACGTCGGTGACCGTGTGCTTACGGACCTCGTTTCCAGAAATGGGCGAAATGGTGCGGCCGATCCGGGCGAAGAGGAGTTTGAGGTAATCGTATATTTCGGTGGTGGTGCCCACCGTAGATCTTGGGTTGGTGGAGTTCACCTTTTGTTCTATGGCGATGGCGGGGGATATTCCCTTAATGTAATCTACCTTGGGCTTGTCCAACTTTCCCAAAAATTGGCGCGCATAGGAGGAAAGGGATTCTACATACCTGCGTTGGCCTTCCGCATACAGGGTGTCAAATGCCAAACTTGACTTTCCGGAACCTGAAAGGCCGGTGATCACCACCAGTTTGTTTCGGGGGATCACTACATCCAAATTCTTTAAATTGTGCAACTTGGCACCTTTTATGATTATATTTTCCTTTGGACTGACATCTAATATTGTGGACATACTCGTATTTAACGCAACAAAGATACAATATGTACTTTTTAATAACTACTATTGCCACTTTAACATCCAAAAAGTGGCAGATGACAACATTGTTTTTTTTGCACCTTTAAATTTCTCTATATTTGGATTGTAATTAATAACTCTATAGGCCTATACAGAAAAATTACTTTTAAAAGTTTTAACCTAAATAACTAGTGGTCCTTTCCCTTCGGGAGCGGCTCCTATTTGTAACCAAAAAAAGTAATTTGTATGGAACTACAGATCGATGATTCAGTATTGGTAAAGGATTATATTGGCGGGGACGAAAAGGCCCTTGAAATTTTGATCAACAGGCACAACCAGCGTATATCCAGCTTTATCTACTCCAAAGTCTCCGACCGCGATGTGACCGAGGATATTTTTCAGGATACCTTTATAAAGGTGATCAAGACCCTGAAAAAAGGCACTTACAGCGAAGAGGGCAAATTTTTGCCATGGGTAATGCGGATCGCGCACAACCTTATCATAGACCACTTTAGGAAGAACAAGAGAATGCCCATGTTCGAGGGAAGTGACGATTTCAACATCTTTTCCGTAATAGGGGACGACAAGTTAAATGTGGAAAAGCAGATCATAAAGGACCAGATAGATACCGACCTACGTCTTCTTATAGAGGAACTGCCCGAAGATCAGAAGGAAGTGCTGTTGATGCGCATCTACCAAGATATGAGCTTTAAGGAAATTTCCGAGAACACGGGCGTAAGCATCAACACTGCCCTGGGCAGAATGCGCTATGCACTGATCAATATGAGAAAGATCATAAACAAACATAATATCGTTTTAACGAATTAATCTGCAGTAGGTCGTTCAGAACAATATTTCCATTTAAGTGGCGTTATCTTTTATATAACAAAACAAAATATAAATGGAAAGAATTTACTCCCCTGAGCAGAATACCTGCAAATTATCAAAGGCATGTCCCGAAACGATCGCTTTTTTGATGAGTTATTCCAAATCCCTTCAGATCGTGGAATATCAGAACATGACCTTTGAGAACAATCTGAACTAGTTCAGGTCTGTTTACTTAACGGGCCTCTTTTTGTAATGGGCATCCAAGACCGTTTTTCTGCCTATGGTCTTGGTAATGATATCCTTATCCAGGTCCCATCCCCGTGCGGGCGAGTATTGCCGTCCGTACCAGATGATCTGAAGGTGCAGTTCGTTCCACAACTCTTTGGGGAAAAGTCGCTTTGCGTCCATCTCGGTCCGTACCACGTTTTTCCCGTTGCTAAATCCCCACCTGTACATCAGTCTATGGATATGTGTATCCACTGGAAAGGCTGGAATCCCAAATGCCTGCGAAACTACTACGCTCGCCGTTTTGTGTCCCACAGAGGGCAGCTCTTCCAACAAATGCAGTTCCTTGGGTACCTCCCCTCCATATTTATCGATCAGGATCTGAGAAAGCCCATGGATCCCTTTTGATTTCATCGGCGATAATCCAACGGGACGGATGATCTCCCTGATCTCTTCCACGCTCAATTTTACCATATCAAATGGATTGTCCGCCTTTTTGAACAAGAGCGGTGTGGTGAGATTGACCCGTACGTCCGTACTTTGTGCCGATAAGAGTACGGCTATCAGGAGGGTATAGGGGTCTTTATGGTCCAACGGCACGGGAACGGTGGGGTACAAATTGGCCAAGGTATCAATTACAAAATTTACCTTTTCGGTTTTGGTCATTTTTGTTTAATTTTACCATTAAAATAATAAACATAATTTCAATCCTAAAAAATAGCGCATGAAGACACTTAAAGTGGGGGACAAAGTACCTGAATTTTCGGCAAAGGACCAAGACGGCAATACGGTTTCGCTTTCGGACTATACCGGAAAAAATCTGATCGTCTTCTTTTATCCCAAGGCCAACACACCGGGTTGTACCGCAGAGGCCTGTAATCTTGGCGAAAACTACGAAGCATTGCGTGCCAAAGGATATGAGCTATTGGGCGTAAGTGCGGATACCGAAAAAAAACAATTGGGATTTAAGACCAAATACAAACTGTCCTACCCGCTATTGGCCGATACGGACCATGTTGTACTGAAGGCCTTTGGGGTCTGGGGACCGAAGAAATTTATGGGGAGGGAATATGACGGTATCCATAGAATGACCTTCATCATAAACGGGGATGGAATCGTGACCAAGGTGATCGATAAGGTCCGTACAAAGGACCATGCCGCTCAATTATTGGAATAAGAAGGGGATTGGGGACCAAGGTTTACGCACTACATGGAATTGGAAAGTACTGAATGGGCGAAAGTATTGTCAGAAGTCCCATGAACCTTGGTGTTGTAATCACCAATAGGTGAGATTTGGTATGATTCGATGCTTGCCCGCCTGCCCCTGGCGGGTTATTTTGTTTTCTCGAATGCCCTGGGAGCTTCTACTACGAGCCTTCCGATTTTAAAAGTTTGCGCGTAAAAAGGTCTTTCTTTTTGATGATCTCAGCAATTCCTTCCGGAAGTTCCGCTTCCCAGCCTTCTTCGTTATTGATGATTTTCTTTAGTACGTCCCGCGAAAATATATGCAGTATCTCCGGGTCGTAATCAATGATGTCCATGACCTTGCCATTGTATTTAAAGAATTTGTACAGTTCCTTCATTCTAGGGTGTACCTTTACGTTGTTACTGGTCATGATCTGTCCGGTCTCCTCGTCTTTCATGGGATACAGGTAGACCTTTAGATCTTTAAAGAACAGTTTCCCGAAGGCTTCAAGGATACCACCGCTCAGATGGCGATAGTATTTTTCGTCGAAGATATCCACTAGGTTGTTCACCCCCATGGTAAGGCCGATCTTTGCCTTGGTGTAGTTGTTAAAATACTCCACCAGTTTGTAGTACTCCCTAAATTTTGAAATAAGTACCATATGGCCCATGGAACACAGCAATTCCGCTCTGTCCATAAAATCCTGTTCGTCTATTTCCCCGGAAGATTTTAGATTGGAGAGGGTGATCTCAAAGATCACGATCGTATTTTCAACATCCACCGTCTGTTCCCTGATAAAGATATCGTAGGACTTTTGGAACATATCGGCGTTTACCTTGGTCACCGGTCTAAAACTGCCCCTTAGCGCCAAGATATTCTTTTTATAAAGGATGGCGGCGGGCAGCAAATTGTTGCCATCAGGCCCGAACATGACCGCATCGGTCATATCGTTCCTGATAAGCTGCAAGCTCATCAATCGGTTATCGACCGTCTTGAAATTGGGCCCGGAAAAATTGATCATGTCAATTTCAACGGTATCCTTGTCAATATGGTCGTATAAATACTTTAAAATTTTCTTGGGCTGATCGTACTTGTAAAAGGCGCCGTAAATAAGGTTCACCCCCAATATCCCCAAGGTTTCCTGTTGCAAGCGGGCCTCGTTCTGCCTGAACCTGATGTGCAGCACGATCTCATCGAACTCCTTTTGCTGTGGATCTAATTGATATCTGATCCCTACCCAGCCATGGCCCTTGAACTGTTTTGCAAAATCGATGGTGGCAACCGTATTGGCATAGGAAAAGAAGAGTCGGTCAGGGTGTTTTTGCCTGCTGATCCTTTCTTCCGTTAGTCGCATTTCATACGCCAGCATGGTCTTAAGGCGTGATTGGGTGACATATCTTCCATCTGGTTCCACTCCGTATACCGCATCGCTAAAATCCTTGTCATAGGCGCTCATGGCTTTGGCAATGGTTCCCGAAGCCCCACCGGCCCTGAAAAAGTGCCTTGCCGTTTCCTGACCGGCACCTATTTCCGCAAAAGTTCCATATATATCGGGATTTAAATTTATCCTCAGCGTTTTTGCTTTGATCGAGGGTATGTTTTCAAATGCAGTATCCTTGTTTAAAACAGAAGCCATTGTCATTGTTTTACGTCCAACAAAGTTAATAAGAATGGGGAAGCTATTTGATAAATTAGTTATAAATTTGGCATAAATGGGGCATTCTTTAAAGATTACTTTTTTAGGTACCGGAACATCCCAGGGCATCCCTGTTATTGGGAGTTCGCATCCCGTTTGCCTTAGTGACGATCCCAGGGACAAACGACTTAGGGTGTCCGTGATGGTATCATGGGACGAATATACATATGTAATAGATTGTGGCCCGGATTTTAGGCAGCAGATGCTTACACATCAGGTCAAAAGAATAGATGGGATCCTTTTTACCCATGAACATGCCGACCATACCATGGGGATGGACGATATCCGCCCTTTTTTCTTTAGACAGGGCGATATCCCGATTTTTGCACACCCTAGGGTGGCAGATTCCCTAAAACAGCGGTTCGATTATATATTTGCAGATGAAAACCGCTACCCTGGGGCTCCTGCGGTCAAAGTGAACCTGATCAACAACCACCGGCCCTTTAAACTGGGCAACACCTTGGCCGTTCCGGTAGAGGCGCACCACAACAGGTTACAGGTCTTCGGCTTCCGAATTTTTGATTTCGTATACCTTACGGATGTAAAGACCATGGAAGAGGTCGAAATCGAAAAAATTAGGGGCGCCAAGGTATTGGTGGTAAATGCCCTTAGGGAAGAACCCCATCACTCCCATTTTAATCTGGAGGAAGCCTTGGCATTTATTGAAGAAGTACGTCCCGAAAAGGCCTATCTGACCCATATAAGCCATATGATGGGCTTTCATGCGGAAGTGGAACCCAAACTGCCGCCCAACGTATACTTGGCGTACGATAATTTAATAATCAATATTTAGAAGACCAAAACCTATGAAACGTCACATTTTTTTGTACTTATTTATTTTCGCCTCCCTTATAGCCCTATATCAGTTCGTGAGCGCCAATAATATGATAAAGGTGAAGAATGCGCAGATCGATAAACTAGCAAAGGAGGCCACCACATTTCAGGACTCCGTTCAAAAGCTCAATCTTAAAGTACTTGGAATGCAGTATTTTTCCCTTGAGAACAATGATGATGCGCTCGTCTATTACGATCATCTGAAATTGGCCGATCCCACAAGGTACATTGAGGACAAACTGTTGGAGACCAATGAAAAAAAAGGGGATAACCCATTGGTCCCATACGAAGGGATGGAGGGCAATTTTAAGCTGAACAAAATAAAGGTGCTGAACCATGAGTGGATAATCGCCGATTTTTCCGATGGCACCTATTGGGGGGAGTTGATGCTAAAATATGAATTAAAGGAAGATCTGGGCGTGGATTTTACGTTGATGGACCATTTGCTATATGCCCGGAGCAATTAAAATTTTCCATCGAGCCATTTTTTAAAGGAACGGAAGTTCTGGGGCGAGACCCCATGTCCGACGGGAAATTCTTCATATTGGTTCCTTATTTCCAGATCCTTTAGGAATTTAGGGGTCTTTTGGGCCCATTCCAAAGGTATTACCTGGTCTACCGTTCCGTGGGAACTATAAATTTGAAGATGGGAATGGTCCTTTGTTCGGTATCCCTTTTGCAAGAGGTTTTCATTGATATAACCGCTAAGGCCGACCACGGTCCTTATTTTTTCGGGATAGGAAAGCGCTACGGCATAACTTAAGATCGTGCCCTGGCTGAACCCCAAAAGACTTACCCTATTTTGGTCCAAATGATAGGTCTTACAGGCTTCATCGATGAACTTTACAATTTTGTCCCTGGATACCGCCGCTTGCTCCTCATCGCTCCATTTCCCCTGGTCCGCATCAAAATTAATCGCATACCAAGCGTAACCGTAAGGTGGTAGGGGATAGGGGGCCCTTATGGAAACGATACACAGTTCGCCGGGAAGTTCCGAAGCAAAGGAAAATAGATCTTCCTCATTGCTGCCGTAACCGTGCAACATGAAGAGTACGGGGGGATGTCCTTCCGTTTTAATGGAAGGTCTGATGATATGCTCTAACGAAAGGGGGGCTGTGGTCATATTATTGAATGAAAGTAAACCATTTCTGAAAATAGGCACCTATGATCGGCACCAACCTTTTTTTGTTGTCCAAGGCTCCTATAAAGCCATATCCCCACAAAATGAGGTAGGAAATATAAAGTCCGTACCAGGCATAGGCATTGAACCACTGACTAAGAAACAGCGCCATGGCCAAAAAGTAAAGATGCAGTCCAAAAGCTTGTCGGGTATGGAAACGGGCAAAATCGTTTTTGGGTTCCATGTTCATCGAAAGGGCTATCAAGGCACCCACCATGGTAAAATAAGCCACAATTGCCGTGGTCTTGCCCTGTTTTACATTATCATCCATCCCAGTTTTTTATTGGATCAGTTCATTATTGTTGATTATTCCGTAGACCTTTCCCTTTAAGGAGCGTCCCAAGAACATACTGTTTTTGGAGGTCGAGAATATATGGCCTGATTCGAAAACATATTCCGGTTCCGGATCGAAGAGGGTAAGGCAGGCTTCTTCCCCCACCTTTAATCGCGGCGTTTTCAATCCAAATCGCTCCCTTCCCTTGCACAATAGCGCTACCGCATCCTCCGTTCCCAGAAGCTGGTTCAGGCTTCCGAAGGCACTTTCAAGTCCGGTAGTGCCATATGCCGCATTATCGAATTCCACCCTTTTTTGTTCCACATCCATGGGACCGTGGTCTGAGGTCACCATGTCTATGGTACCGTCCAAAACACCTTTGACAAGTTGCTTTATATCCCTTTTGGTCCTTAATGGGGGCATTGTTTTAAAATTGGTGTCGAATTCCTCCAGTTCCGAATCGGTAAACATTAAATTGTGGATGGCCACACTACAGCTCACGTCCAGTCCCTTTTTTTTGGCGGCCGCAATGAGTTTTACCGAGTTGGCGGAAGAAATCGTAGGGATGTGCAATTTCCCTCCCGTATATTCCAGGATATATAGATCTCTGGAAATCTGCAGTTCCTCCGCAAGGGAAGGTATTCCCTTCAGTCCCAACCTTGTGGATGTTTCCCCTTCGTTTACCATGCCCTTCCCGGCAATTTTATGGTCAAGGGGAAAAGACAGTACCAGCCCTTCAAATCCCTGAACGTACTGTAGGGCGATTTTTAGAAGGTTGGAGTTGGTAATGGGCCGTTTGAAATCATAATGGCCCACGGCACCTGCATTTTTCATATCGAAAAGCTCGGCAAGATCGTTGCCTTCCGACCTAACGGAAAGACAGCCAATAGGATGCAGATTGGTGGCTTTTTGTTGGCTACGGTTGATCAGGAACGATATATCGGAACTTGAATCGGGTAGGGGAAGGGAAGTGGGATTTAGCACAATGTCCGTAAAACCGCTCTTTGCTGCCGTGGCCAGCCCGTTTTTGATCGTTTCCCTTTCCTCAAAACCCGGTTCCCCAAAGCTGACGCTACTGTCGAACCATCCATTGGAAACGTGCAGGTTTGGTATCGAAATGGTTTTTGTTCCGCTGGGCACTTCAATTTTTTCGGCAATTTTTTCCAAGATGCCGTTTTTGATGTAAATATCCCTCTTCTTTTGATGGAGCGCCTTATTTCCGGCATCAACGATTGTAACGGATCTTAAAAGTATGTTCATTGAAAGATTTTTTGGATAAGTATTTCCACCACGATAAAAAGCAATGCTAAAATAATAAACCATTTCCAAAGGGGGGTGATACCGTCCCCTTTTTCAATGTTGTCAAAAAGGGCTTCGGTTTCCGAACTGATGGTAGCCTCCCCCTCCATATCCCCCATCTTGGTATACATGAGCACGCTTTCGTCCCTGGGGTAATTAAAACTTATATTTTTAAGGGTATCGGTTCCCTTTATGATATCATACCATCCATCCTTTTCCGGTAGCGGCCCGAAGTTGAGTGTCGTCTTGGTGGAATAGGAAGATTGTTGTGGAATGAATTCCCCTTCCGTTCCCGATACTTTTAGGATATTGTCACGGCCCAATGCAACGGGTATATCCAGTTGGGATACTTTGCCCACCATACCGTACAACGGACCGGTCCTTAGGCTCTGCAATCCCATATTATAGAGCGTGGGCACTATCAAGGGCGAATCCTTGAAGTTTGTATTGGGCGCGGATATGGAAGCGGTGAAAAAATAAAATCCCTCCCTCCCGATAAGAAATGGGGTGCCATCCTCAAAGGAAAGCAATTGGGGGGCCTTTGTACTGACCTTATAATGTGATGATACCTTGGGATATTGAAAATTACCGATCTCTTCCTTAAAAACGCCCTGATATAAGGGGTGGGAATATTGTATGCCTGACACCACCCTTTCCCCCTCTGTCTTCCCCTGCAACGATGATCCCGAAATACCGTTCAAAAACGTGTTGTAGGAAGCTAGATTGCTATTTTCTGAAGGAATGAGCAACACATGGCCCCCATTGTCCCTAAAATTCTTAATCGCGTTTCGAAGGGAAACAGGAATGTCCGGTAGCTCGTTCAAAATCAATAAATGCTGGTTTTCCAATTTTCTCAGGTCCAGTCCAGTGGATGATAGGAGGGTCAGTTCAAATTCGTCTTCCGTAAATATGCGTTCCAGATATTCCGTACCGGCATTGCCCACCACACTGACCTTTATCGGCTCTTTTTTGGAAAGGTTAAAATATAACTGGTTGTCATATGTAAGTCCGGTATCGGTAATTTCCAGTTTGCCCCGAATATGCCGATCTTTGGGCACGGTAAAGGAAATGGTGGCCTTCCCCTTCCCATCAAAGTCCGCCGATGCTTTTGCTATCAGTTTTTCAGCGTTGTATAGGGATACGGGAATGTCCCCGATTTCGGAACTGGAGGACAACATGGAAACCAGTTCCAAAGTATTGCCCACATCCTTTCCCACAAACACAGAATCAATGGAAACATTTTCCGTACGGTCGGGATCCAGTCTCAGGAGATGTTTCTGAAAATTCTGGCCACTATCCTTTTCCTTGGAGAGTATGCGTTGTTGAAAATCCGAAACAACGATCAGGTTTCGAATGCTTTCCGGTCTGTTTTCAAAAAGTGTCCCGGCCTTTAGGTATATGTCGTTCAAGCGCAACTGCTCCGGCGTAAACGACAGATCCAATAATTGGTTCTGGATTTCCGAGGGAGGGACATTCTGGAACACCTCCGTGTTCGTAAAGAGGTTTATGGAACTTTCTGCGGGCAATTCGGTGAGCAACTGTTGAATTACGTGGCGCAGCAGGGTCGTATTTTCCTTTTTTGCCTGCATACTAAAGGAATTATCCAGATAAAATACGGTCTGTTTTTCCTTTAGGGCCGTATCCCCAGCTAGAAAGGGCTGCGAAAAGGCCAGGATAAGAAATCCCAAGAGCAGGAGACGGGTGGCCAATAAAAGCCATTTTTTAAGGGAACGGCTTTTCCTGGATCGGGCCACCACCTTTTGCAATAACCGTACATTGGTAAAGGGGGTTCTTTTAAACCTTCGAAGTTGGAAAAGATGTACCAGAATGGGGATCAGAAGGAGAAAAAGGGCCCATAATAATTCTGGATGTTTAAACTGCATTCCCAAATTTGATTTTGCGAATATACTAATTTTGCACGTAGGTTGTAAATGGTTTTATCCTTAAATCCTATTATCGCTAGGTCATGCCCAAGCGCAATAAAAAATCGAACCATGGATTTCCTTGCATGCGCCGAGCCCCTTGGCCCAAAACAATGATCTGGAATCTCAACAAAAGAAAAAATAATCCTCCATATTTTTAAGATTGCGCGATTGCAAATATTCCCGGATGGAATCCTGGGCGATGGTCCCAGCTACGGCTACAATGTACTGGGGATGGTCCACATCCCCCAAATCCTTAAAATGGCGGAGATTTTTCCCATAAACCTCCCTGCCAATTTTTTTGTCATTGTTGCAGGCCCAATAAAAATCGGTCTTTTCCCTTATCAGCAGCTGCGCCAGTTTTTTTCCCTTTTTACCTGCCCCCCATAACACCAAGGGCCGGTCCATTTTGTGAAGGTTCAGGAAATGGTGGATCTTAAGGTCCAAAAAACTATTTTCCCTATAGTGGTCACTGTTTCGCGAGGCCCTGGCCCCATGGTCCCTCCAAAAGTGTAAAATTTCCTGGGTAGGGATGCACTTTAGCCCCGCCGCATAAAATCGGAAAGCAAGGTCGTAGTCTTCTGGATACCGGTCAGGGACAAATGCCCCGGCCCGATCCAGATCTTTTCTATGTACCATCCAACAGGGGGAAGGTATAACGCATTCCTTATAGATTTCCCCAAAGTTGGCGCCCGTTTTTGTTAGGCCGTTAAGCCACCCTTCATAGGAACGGTAGCCATTTCCCACGGCTCCCTCCCTAAAGTATTTGACAAGTCCCAATGCAATATGTCCCATGCCCGATAATTGTAATGACCCGACCATTTGCTGTAATCTATGTGGGGCCATAATATCATCGGAGTCCATTCTGGTTATGTAGGTCCCCGAACTCATGGAATAGGCGGTGTTAAGCGCATCGATGATACCGTTCCCCGGATTGGTGACCACTTTTATCCTGTCATCAAGATCGGCAAAATTCTCCATTATTGCCCGACTTCCATCGGTGCTATGGTCATCCACCGCCAAAATTTCCCATGTATGATATTGCTGGTCCCTAATGCTTTGGATGCATTCCTTTAGGTAGGCAGCCGTATTTTTAAAAGGAATGGGAATACTTACCAGGGGAGCTGTCATCCTTTTATATTTTTTTTACTTCCGCCTTCTGGTCTTCGGCTAAAATGGCATATATATAATTGTCCGACCATCCTGTTTTGAGGGGCAGTACCTTTCTTTTTTGGCCTTCACGCTGCATGCCCACCTTTTCCAATAAACGTATGGATGCCCCGTTCCCAATAGCGCAACCCGCTTCGATCCGGTGCAGTCCAAGGTTGCTGAACCCGAATTCCAATACTCTTTTTAATGCTTCCGTTCCATAGCCCTTATTCCAATGGATAGGGTGCAGTTTATACCAAACCTCTGCATTCCTAAAAGCCGCCTTGCCCATCGTTAAGGCTATCAAGCCGACGAATATAAGGGAATGACGCTCGAAAACGGAGAAAGTGTACGATTTGCGTACCGACTTGTCCCCTTCCAATATCCAACCATTTAGGATTGTACGGGTCTGTTCCATATTTTCTGGAATTCCCAAGGTATTGTACCTATCCGTTTCGGGTTTGGATAGTAATTCGTGTACCATCTCCAGATGTTTTACGCCTCCCTTTTCCAAATATAGTCTTGGGGTATGTAGGGTAAGGTTTTCCATTCTTTTGCCCACCAAGTGAGATTTACTCGATAATCGAGATTTATTAGGCTCCGATGCCCGTCCGCCGGAGGTGGGGCCTGCGTCGAAATAATATTCTAGTTTTCCTTTCCCTGCCTTGCGAGCTTGCTCCGAGGATATTGACTAATTGGCCTGCTCCAATTTTTTTATGGCCTTGGACATGGCGATCAAACACTCTTTTTGGGAGGTTTCGGCATTTGGATCTGTTTGGTTTTTATATTCCTTCATAAAACTTTCGGCCGGAGACCATACGGTGTGCATCACTCCCAGTAGGTGCCCTGCCATTTCGGGAGTGGAATTCCTTCTAAAATCGGCGATCATTTGCACCTGTTCCGTAGCCACTTCCGCCCTGTTCCAGGGGCAGGCCACCACATCAAAGCCCTTCATGGCAAAATAAGCGGGCGTAGGGACGGCCCTGTCATAATGCCAATCGCACAGGACTACGGATTTCGGAATAAGATCCACCGCCCGGGCCGTATTGTTCATACTGGCCTCCCACATGCCCATTCCAGAAGTGGAGCCATCAAGAAGACGGTCGGCCCAGATCCATAACCGCTTGCCCTGAGAGGTAAGATGGTCGCTTATTTTTTGTACCTCACCTGCGAACAACTTTGCGGGGTCTTGCCCTTTGCATCGGGGACAATTTTCATCGGCAAGGTAGAATACTTCGTCCATACCGGCATGGAACGCGGTAGCTTCGAACACTTCGGTAATCTCGTCCATAAGATCAAAGACCACCTTATGGACCTCTGGGTGCAGGGGGCAGTAGCTCTTACAGTACAGGCCGTCCTCATTTGGCCATTCATATGTTTCGGGAATCTTTACATGGGGCGTTTCATCAAATTCGGGGTATACCTCCAATAATTTGTTTGTTTTTTCGGCCCAACTCTGATGGCCCAACAGGTTGACTTGGGGAATGAGGTCTATTTGGTGTTTTTTACAGATGGCCAATATCTTTTTTACATCCGCTTTGCTGAGGGGATATTCCTCCCTTAATTCGGGCCTGGACTCATAGGCATAGTTAAAATCGACCCTTAAGATAAGGGTGTTTATTCCCTTTGGTGCCAGTTCCGTATCTATGAAGGCCACAAATTCGTCCACCCCGGAAGGGGAGGGGGCAGCTATACATAGCCCTTGTACGGCGAAAGGCTTTTGGGAGTATACGGACATGGTCGTTATCAGAAGAACGGATAAGAGCAAGTAGATCTTTTTCATATTCTTTTGGTCATTTGTGTTAAGGTATGGTCCTATAGTTTTAGTTTATAGCCTTTTCTTTCCAGCCATCCTGTAAACAGGACCACCAAAATAGCAAAAGAAAATGAAACCAATAGACCTAGGGTGGCGTTATTCAACATGTTCGGAAATTTAAACCCCGTAATGGATGCCAGTGGATATACAAAATAGGGTACCATATAACAAGTAAGGGTTGCGGTACCTGCCGGGGCAATAAAAGCGGCCCATCCGGTGATTTTCCTGATATCGGCTATATAGTAGAGCAGCACAAAAAGAACACATCCGATACCGGTACAGACCGCCAACCATGATGGGGTTGCATGAAGTTTGGAAATGCCCCAAATAGCGCGAGTGCCCAGCCCGTATACAATGTTCGACAGCCCAAAAAGAAAAAGTGAAACAAGTGTCATGTGCAGTCTTTTTTCCTTGTATTTGCCCAAAAATGTGGCGGTCAACATTCCGGCTGCGGTAAATGCGGGAATCGTACCGGTATAGATCGTGGAGAAATAGGACAAGGGAGCGGAAAGTTCTATGGGCGTGCTGGAATGCGAGAGTATGGAAAGAAAGTTCAAAAATCCCCAAAAGCAGAAGAGTGCCACAAGATTGCCTTTGGTAAGGAGGCAATACAGGGCATTGACAAGGTAGGCCCATCCGATAAGGCCCAAAATTCCCCACCAATGGGGCTGCATCCACTCTTCTCCCTCGTGCCCTCCTTTATAGATAACCGCCAAAAAAAGCAGTAAAAGGATCCCGGTGGCCTGCAGGTAGGGATGCCATTTTGGGGCCGTGGGACTCCGCTTCCAATCGGTCCATATTAGGACCGTCCCCAAGGCCATCAGCAGGCACCAACCCGACTTTCCCAACAAGGTCTTTCCCGCATGTATGGATTCATAGTTCACCATAAAAAAGCCTATCAACAGAAGGGATAGACCCCTGATAAGGATATGTTTTGCAATGGTGGCC
Source organism: uncultured Sediminicola sp. (assembly GCA_963974715.1). Lineage (GTDB taxonomy): Bacteria > Bacteroidota > Bacteroidia > Flavobacteriales > Flavobacteriaceae > Sediminicola. The sequence continues at coordinate 129,015 of CAXBDK010000005.1, read as the reverse complement.
CTTGATTCCCTTTGCAACCTCTTTTGAAGGGCATGGGGAATGCTGAGACCAACGATGAACAAAAAAAGTGGAAAAATTATATCGGAAAAGCCGAGATAATCTTCATTGACGGTAGCGTGCTCCAACCATTTGGGAACATCTTGAAGGGTCCAAAAATCATTGACCCAGATCATAAATAACATGGTCAGGGCCCTAAAGATGTCTATGGATGCGATTCTCATGGTGGTTTGGTCGAAAAGTAAATATAGGATACTTTTAAGGTATTTCCATAAGGTCATCAAAAAAAATGGCCCGCTCCGTATGGGAGGGGCCATCCATATTATGTCGGACATAAATAATGGTTCAATAAAAAGTACATGTTTCCTCTATGCCCATTTACCCGCGTTTTTTAAGCTCGAATATATCCTTTCTACGATCTTTTAAGTTTCGGACCGCCCCAAATTGGTTCAGTTCCCTCAACAGGTCTATATCCACGTCGGCAATCAATATCATTTCGGTATTGGGTGTGGCCTCGGCCTTGATCCCGTTTGCCGGGAAGGAAAAATCACAAGGGGTAAATACCATCGATTGGGCAAATTGTATGTCCATATTGTGCACTTTCGGAAGATTTCCCACACTTCCGGCAATGGCCACGTAACATTCATTTTCTATGGCCCGTGCCTGGGCGCAATGGCGGACCCTGGAATACCCATTTTGCGTATCCGTTAAAAATGGCACAAATAGGATGTCCATCCCATCATCGGCCAACAATCTGCTCAGTTCCGGAAATTCGGAATCGTAACAGATCAGAATACCTACCTTTCCGCAATCGGTGTCAAAGGCCCTGAGTTCCGTACCGCCCTGCATTCCCCATACCTTTGCCTCGTCCGGCGTTACGTGCAGTTTCTCGTACCGTTCCTTGGTCCCGTCCCGTTTACAAAGATAGCCTACATTGTAGAGTCGGTCGTTCACTATTTCGGGCATGCTGCCGGTGATGATATTGATATTATAGGAAATGGCCAGTTTGGAGAATTTTTCCACGATCACCGAAGTGTGTTTCGCCAGTTCCCTAATGGCATCCGACTCTTTTAAATGATTGTTCTCTGCCATAAGGGGCGCATTGAAAAATTCTGGGAAAAGGGCAAAATCCGATCTATATCCCGATACCGCATCCACAAAATATTCCACTTGTTGCAGTAACTCGTCCAGATTCTTATAGGGCCGCATCTGCCATTGTACGAGACCCAGACGGATCACTTTTTTATTGACGGTCGCCTTGGTGTTGGGTTTTTCGTAATAAATATTGTCCCATTCCATCAGGACACCGAATTCCCCCGAGGCCTCATCGCCTTCAAGATAGCCCCTAAGCACTTTGGAGGGATGAAAATCGTTGGAGATCTGGAAATTCAATACAGGATCGCTTATCTCCTGTCGTTTTACTTTGTCGATATAATCCTTGGGCGATAGTTTATCCGCGTATTCATGGTAATTGGGCATTCTTCCGCCAAAGCAGACAGCCTTTAAGTTGAGCCGTTCACAAAGGTCCTTCCGATAATCGTACAATCTTCTCCCCAATCGCAATCCCCTGAATTCCGGTTTTATGAAAACATCGATCCCATATAACACATCCCCTTCGGCGGTATGGGTGGAAAAGGTATAATTTCCCGTGATGGCCTTATAGGTATGTTGGACATCCAGGAGACCGTGCTCTATAATAATGGACAGGGCACAACCGGCAATCTTGTTGTTTACCTTTAGGACTACCTGTCCTTCAGGAAATTTATTGATCAGCGATTCCATCTGGTTCTCCCGCCAATATGAATCCGGCATACTGGAATAGGAAGCGATCATGGCCGTTTTCAGTTCTTGGTAGTCGTTTAAGCTCAGATAGGTCAGTTCAATATTATCTATTTCTCTCAAAATCATTAATTTTTTTTAAAATATTAGAAGCCGGCAACCCCTTTTAAACATGGGTCTTAAGGGAGCTGCACGAGTAGGGCTTTAAAGGGGGGCGGGAAGCGTTATTCAAGCGCTTTGGCAATGGCTTCTTTTGCCAATGGCGCCATGGCCTTATAACCATTTTCATCGGGGTGTACCCCATCATAGGTGTATGCCTCCTTTAATCCGTTCCGGTCATCCACCATTGGGGTGAAGTAATCCAGATAAACATGACCGTTTTTCTCGGAATATGACTTAAGGGCGGCGTTCAGGTCGATGATCTTTTGGGAAGGGTCCAGTCCTTTTTTCCACGGATAATCGTACACCGGCAGCACCGAAGAGATAACCACCTTGATCCCATAAGCGACCGCCAGCTCGGCCATTGAAAATATATTGTCCTGTATCATTTTTTGGGAGGACGGTCCCGTGTTACCGGCAATATCGTTCGTTCCTGCCAAGATGACCACCACCTTTGGCCTAAGGTCTATGACGTCCTGTTTAAAGCGCAGCAACATCTGGGGAGTGGTCTGTCCGCTGATACCACGGTTGATATAGGAAGGGTCCGCAAAAAACTCCGGCGATAACTTGCTCCAGCCTTCCGTTATGGAGTTGCCCATAAAAACGATACGGTCTTCCCCTTCTTTGGCCGGGCCAAGTTCCATATTCGCTTTTTGGTACCGTGCCAGGTCAGCCCAATCCTGGGCCTGTAAAAAGTTCATCATCGGTAAAACCATTAGGGAAGCAAGGAAAAGTACCTTTTTAAATTTCATATGTTTTTTATTTATTTATCCATTAATAGTGGCTGGAACGATCCCAGTGTATCAATTTGTTATTCGAATGCACTTTTTACTAATGAACAGGTTCAGGTGCAGCTCAAAAAAGCTTACATCCTTCATTAAACCCCTAATTTTCGTTATGATCAAAAAAGTTCGGACCAGTTCATTTTGCGATACCAACGGTCCGTCCATTACAAATTTTCTTAATCCATATTTTTAGGTTTTACCACCTTTTCCTTCGGATTTCCCGAAATTATGGCGGCAACTCCCCTGGTTTCCGGAAACTGTTCAAGGATTATCTTAATGAAAACGGTAATCGGAATCGCCAAAATAAGTCCCGGCACCCCCCAAATATATCCCCACAGCATCAGCATTACCAAGATAGTGATAATATTTATGGAAAAGGACCTGCCCATAAAAACAGGTTCCAAGATGGAACCGAACAAAACCTGCACCCCGGTAATGGACAGTATAAAAAAGAACAGGACGCTCATGGAGTCCATTCCCACAAAGGCAAAGATACTGAGAAAAATGACGGAAACAAAGGAGCCGATCATCTGCACAAAATTTATGATAAAGGCAAAAAGCCCCCAGAAAACGGGAAAGTTCACATCAAAGAACACACAGGCCAATCCAGTCCCGATACCGGTAAATAAGCTTACCAGAAATTTGACCTTGATAAAGGTGATAAGGTCTTTCTCAATTTTCATAAAGGCCTTTACGGACGAGTGTTTCTGTTTGATGATGGTGGTATTGAGCAATTTTTGCACATTGATGGATTCCGATAGCCAAAGGACCGCAAAAAAGGCGGTCATCAATATCATGGTGACGGTGCTGCCAACAAAACTAAGGGTAGGGCCAAAGTTCTTTAAGATACTTCCTTTATTGAATACCTGCCCGAATAGGTCATCCCCTTCCAATAGCTGCATGCCCAAAACGGTTTCCAGTTCCGCAACGATGATGTTCAATTTTGCTTCTGCCAATTCCAAAAAGGAACTCTCGGCGGCTAGGATTTCCCTGCTGGAAAGCTGTACCAAACCTACCCCCACGTTAAAGATTCCGATTATGATCAGGATGATCACCACGATGCTTATGGGCTTTGGTACCTTTTTTTTGTTCATGCCGCGCATAAGGGGAAGGAACAACAAAGCGATGAACATGGATGAAACAAGGGGTATGAAAATAAACGAAAGTATTTTTAAGAGGTAAAATACCAAGGGAACAACAATTATCAACAATAACGTATTGGTGGTCCTAAGATCTTTTATGGCCATGGGGTCTGAATGTAAGTTAAGTTATGAACATGTTGGATCGGATCACCGTACCTCGCTAGTACGACGGGCAATATTTTGGGCGATCGTATCCCAAAGGTCGATCCGGTACTGCAACGACTCCTTTGCCACTTTGGCCGCTCCTTCCCACTTAGCGGCATCGTTCCCACAGAGTTCGGAGACCATTTTAAGGGAAAGGGGACCATGTTCGTCCCCGTCCACCTCAATATGTCTTCTCAAATAATAATCCAATTTATCGTAGGCCAACACGCCATTTTGTTTTTTTTCGCCAGCTATGATCCCCAAGAACATATCGGGTATCAGATCTTCGCGTCCAAAGGTAAAGGCCGAAGCGATCAAATGGGGCTCGTTGGAAGCAATAACGGAGAAGGTATTGTTGATGAACATTCGTATGGGCCTGTCCAGATCTACAAGATCGGAAGCTTGGGCGACCGAGTGTCCAGAACGGATATGACTTATGAAGGCATCGATCTTGGACGTATCCGCTCCCAATTGTCCCATTGCATCAAGGTACATTTCAAAATGGCTCTTGGGCTCCCCCAGTTCGTTTACATCGCTTTCCTCGCCAAGGACGATCTCATTGATAAACCGGGACAACTGTGGATCAGGGGCAGGTACCCATGGTACGTCAACACATGTAAGCTGTATCTGTAGCGACTTTAAGAGCGACATAAAATCCCAAACGGCAAAGACATGATATTCCATAAAAAGGCGAATATCGTGAACCCCGGATAGGTTGTCATAAAGCGGATGGTGCGCCAATCGTTCTTTTGGCCCTTTCAGTTCCCTTTCCAATTCCGTTATAAAATCCATTTAATCCATAATTTGACCAGCGGTCTCCCAGAAGGCGCCCGCTTTGGGTTTAAAGGGTAAAGATAATGGATGGGACCTTTAGATTAAAGGGCTTTAACATCAAGATGGGAATCTTGTCCGTTGTGAGGGGCGTATGATTTTTGAAGCATGGAATTATCGGGAAGTTCAAAGAGCTCCAAATCAAAAAAAGATACCGCAGCCAGCAGATGGTCGAAGATATCCGCCATGATGTATTCGTAGTTTTCCCAGCGCTTATCGCTGCTGAAAGCATAAATTTCCAAGGGGAGCCCCTGTGGGGTGGGAGCGAGGTGCCTCACCATAATGATCATGTTCTTATTGATCGCCGAATGGTTGGACACATAACTTTCCGCATACTTTCTAAAGGCCCCAATATTGGTTAGGTTTCTGCCGTTGATGGCAATTTCCTTATCAATATTGTTGGAACTGTTATAAGCGTTGATATCGCTCTGCCTTTTCTCAAGGTATGCCTTGATCAACTGAATTTTGGTAAGGCGGGCCACATCTTCCGGCGATAGGAACTTGATGCTGTTCTGTTTTATGATAAGGGCCCTTTTGATCCTTCGTCCATCCGATTGTGTCATACTCCTCCAGTTCTTAAAGGAGTCCGAGATAAGGGCATAGGTAGGTATGGTGGTAGTGGTCTTATCAAAATTGAGCACCTTTACCGTGGCCAGATTGATTTCCACCACATCCCCATCTGCCCCATATTTTTCGAACGTGACCCAATCGCCAATGCGTACCATATCGTTTATGGATACTTGGATACTGGCCACGAAGCCCAATATCGTATCCTTGAAGATGAGCAATATTACCGCCGAGGCCGCTCCTAAGGTGGTAATGAAATGCAGGAAGGGAAAACCGGTCATAATGGCCAAGGCCGAGGTAAGTCCAACGACCCATGCGAAGATCATAAAGACCTGCACATAACTATCGATCGGTTTATCACGTAAGTGGGGAAGGGTCTTAAAATAGCTTTTGATCGTATTTAAAAGGCTTCTCACTATCCAAAGTGCCAGCAGTATGCTAAAGATCATCAATCCCTTTTGTGCCAATTGTTCAATATAAGGAAAATCGATAAGGACAAGGGGCAAGAGTTCCAATGCCAAAAGCAACGGAACAATATGTGCCACGTTCCTGGGCGCTTTATGAAGGACGAGAAGATCGTCAAATTTGGTCTTGCTCCTTTCCGCAAAGCGACTGAAAATTTGGATCAATATTTTTCGGATCACAAAATCCACTAATCCGATGAGCACAAACATAGCAAGGAGCAAAGCCAGCATATTGAGCAATTTGGCCGCCATAGGGGTGACGCCCGCGGAGATCAAATAATCGTAAAGCCAATGCACGGTCTCCTCAACCGTCGCTTCCTTTTGTATTAGTTCCATGGATACAAAAGTACCAAATAGATAGCAGTTATAATAGGGCAACAACATTTAACGACCATTATGATCCCAACAAAAAAAATATGGTAACGGTGATCTTTTCGTTGTCATTTGTTCAGAAAGAATGTTCTAGCCAAAGGAACAATAAGGCGGCCATGGAGGCGCCCAACGAGGGTCCCAATACGGGGATCCAAGCGTATCCCCAATCGCTGTTGGCCTTATTTTTCAAGGGAAGGAGGGCATGAACGATCCTAGGACCAAGATCCCTTGCAGGGTTTATGGCGTATCCGGTCGTACCACCAAGGGAAAGGCCGATGGCCCATACCAAAAAAGCGACCGGTATTGCTCCCAAGGAACCAAGTCCTACCACTGTTTCGGTCCCCGAGATCGTGGCATCGGTAAAATAAAGGACCACAAAGATCAGCACAAATGTTCCCATTGCTTCCGAGAGCAAATTTGAAAAAGTGGCCCTAATGGCCGGTGCGGTGCAGAAAACGGCCTTTTTGGTATCGCCGTCTTCCGTGATGGCAAAGTGTTGTCTATAAATTGCCCATACCAGAAAGGAACCGATCATGGCCCCCAGAAACTGTGCCAAGATATAGGCAGGCAGCATTTCCCAAGAAAATTTACCGGCAATCGCCAGGCCGACCGTTACGGCGGGATTTAAATGGGCTCCGCTGTACGGGGCGCTCACAACTACCCCGATATAAACGGCCATGGCCCACCCGGTCGTAATCACGATCCAGCCGCTGCCGTTTCCGATGGTCTTGTTGAGCACCACATTGGCCACCACACCGCCCCCCAACAAAATAAGAAGTGCGGTCCCTATCAATTCTGCTATAAATGCTGACATAACGCTATTATTAGGATTTTACCCACTAAGTGGGATTGATAATCAAGGTTTAAAATGCTCCTGGGCTTGCCTCGAAATTGAAATTTATTTCCATTTAATGCCTCTTGGACTTCCCCTGAGGTAGTTTACTTTGACCAGAACTGTACCGCGTCTATGGCTTTGTGCCAATCATCGATGCCCTGTTGGATTTCCTTTCTGCTTGAGGTGGGCTTAAAGTGCAGGTCGACCTTCCATATCTTTTGTATTTCTTCAAGATCGTCCCAGAAGCCAACGGCCAATCCGGCCAAATAGGCCGCACCCATCACCGTTGTTTCCACTACCTTGGGTCGGACGGTAGTGGTGTTCAGTACATCCGACTGGAACTGCATCAGGGTATTGTTGATGGTGGCGCCGCCATCCACCCTTAATTCCTTAATGGATATTCCCGAGTCGGCTTCCATCGCCTTTAGTACGTCCATGGTCTGATAGGCTATGGACTCAAGGGCCGCACGTGCAATGTGGGCATCTGTGGTGCCCCTTGTTATCCCAAAGATGGTGCCCTGTGCCCGTTGGTTCCAAAATGGCGCCCCCAATCCCGCAAAGGCGGGCACAAAGCAGACTCCCTCGGAACTGTTTACCGAACTCGCCAGTTTTTCAACATCTGCGGAGGTCTTAATGATCTTTAGGCTGTCGCGTAACCATTGTACCACCGCCCCAGCAATAAAAATACTTCCTTCCAGCGCATACTCGGTCTTCCCGTTGATCTTCCAGGCGACCGTTGTCAGAAGATTGTTTTTGGAGGTAATGGGTTTTTCCCCTATGTTCATCAACATGAAACAGCCGGTACCATAGGTGTTTTTTACCATCCCCGGTTTGGTGCACATTTGGCCAAAAAGGGCGGCCTGCTGATCTCCCGCAATGCCCGAGATGGGTATTTTATGGGCGAACAAATTGGGATTGGTATGTCCGTAGACCTCGCTGGATTCCTTTACTTCCGGCAGCATACTTTCCGGAACCGTAAATAGGTCGAGCAATTCCGGGTCCCAGCTAAGCGTGTGGATATTAAAGAGCATGGTCCTGGAAGCATTGGTCACATCCGTAATATGCAATTTGCCGCTGCTCATTTTCCATATAAGCCAAGTGTCGATGGTCCCCATGACCAGATCGCCGGCCTCTGCCCTTTGGCGTACCCCTTCCACATTGTCCAATATCCATTTTACCTTGGTGGCCGAAAAATAGGAATCGATCACCAATCCCGTCCTTTCCCTGATAAGGTCCTCCTTTCCCTGTTTTTTTAGTTCGTCGCAATATGTGGATGTTCGTTTGTCCTGCCAAACGATGGCATTGTAAACAGGTATGCCCGTTTTACGGTCCCAGACCACCACGGTCTCCCGTTGGTTGGTGATGCCGATCGCTGCAATTTCCGAACTATCTATACCGTGCTGTGCAATGGCCTCGGCCGCCATTCCGGCCTGGGTGGACCAAATTTCCGCAGGATTGTGTTCCACCCATCCCGGTTGGGGAAAGTACTGTTTGAATTCCTTTTGTGCGGTGGACACTATACTCCCCTTTTTGTCAAAAAGGATCGCACGCGAACTTGTAGTGCCCTGATCTAGGGCCAGTATAAACTTCTCCATACATATTGAAAGTTAAGTAATAACGGTTTCGAGTCCGCTATTGTTGTTTTTTTAAAGTCTATTATCCATCCGTTACAAAATGTAATTTTGGGCCATTTTGGTAAATTCAACAAGTTGGTCATCCTGCCAAGACCGGTCCCTTCCCAGTTCGGCAGCCATAATTTCCGCAACTGTGGGGGCAATGGCAATGGCTGCCCTGGCATCCATGAACAAGGCCCGTACCCTTCGTGCCAGCACGTCCTCTACCGTCCTGGCCATCTCATTGCGGACGGCCCATACTATTTCCACTTTTAAAAAATCCAAATTGGGATGCAACTTTTCGCCCCATATAGGATTTTTGTTTACTAGTTCTTCCAGTTTTTCCCGATCACTGCCATAAATATACAGATGGCTGGCCCTATCTGCGGTAGTGGTTGCCCCATGAACGGGAAGATGGGCGGTCTTACAGGGTTTTTTAGGCAACTTCCCAAGAGCGATCGCCCTGTCTACCGTATCCTGCGCCATTCTCCTATAGGTGGTCCACTTGCCCCCGGTAATGGTCACCAGTCCGGATCCAGAAACGATTATCTTATGGCTTCTGGAGATTTCCTTGGTTTTCTCCGAATTGTCCTGGGGGGCGGCCAGAGGCCTTAATCCTGCAAAAATACTGAGTACATCCTGGGCGGTCACCTTCTTGCACAAATAGGAATTGGCGGTGGAGAGGATAAAATCCACCTCCTCTTTAAGTGGCTTGGGTTCCAGGCTATGACTTTCCAAAACGGTATCCGTTGTACCAACTACGACCCTATCGTGCCAAGGTACCAAGAACAGCACCCTGCCGTCATTGGTCTTGGGTATCATTATGGCATCGCTGCCGGGAAGGAAGGAGCGATCTAGCACCAAATGGATGCCTTGACTTGGCCGCACCATATTTTTGGCGTGCCTATTGTCCATTTTAAGGATTTCATCCGTAAACACTCCCGTGGCATTGATAACGGCCTTTGCATATAATGTATGGGAAATGCCGGTCTCCATATCAATGGCCGTTACCCCGTTTATGGTACCGGAGGCATTCTTTGTAAGGTTCTCTACCTTAAAATGGTTAAGAAGAACGGCCCCTTTTTCGATACTTGTCTGGGCCAGGTTGATGGCAAGGCGGGAATCATCGAACTGTCCGTCCTGATAGACCACCCCGCCCCGTAATCCCTCTGTCCGAAGCGTTTCCAATCTGGAAATGGTCTGCCTTTGTCCAATATGCACCGATTTTCCCAGGCTCAACCTGCCGGCCAGCAGGTCGTATATTTTAAGTCCAGTGGTATAAAAGATTCCGTCCCACCAATTATAATTTGGGATGATGAACGATTGGTTTTGGACCAAATGGGGGGCATTTTTTACCAATAGCCCGCGTTCATAAAGGGCTTCCCTTACCAGTCCGATATTTCCCTGTGCCAAATAGCGAACGCCCCCATGTACCAATTTGGTGCTTCTGCTGGAGGTTCCCTTGGCATAATCGACCTGCTCCAGCAAAAGGGTGCTATATCCCCTTGTGGCACTGTCCAGGGCAATGCCCAATCCAGTGGCCCCACCTCCGATGATGATCACGTCCCAATTTTGAACGGTGGATAATTTTTTTATGAGGGATTCCCTATTGAATAAATTCACGATCTAAAATTAAATTTTACCAATATTAAAATAATTTGGCGACAAAAAAAAGTAAAATGAAATTAAAACGAAACAATTTGAAAGTATATGATTAATCCCCGACACTAAACTAGGACAATAGATCGGCATATGTAATTTCATATTATTCTGCCCATTGTACATTTTAATCTAGGGTATAAAAGTTGTGCAAACTGCGGGATAGCATTAAATCGAGGTGTCCATAAATTAATTTATCATGCACAGCTTCAAAGCAAATTACGAGAAAATATTGAAAGTACGCGAACAAATACCGAAGGAAAACCTGTTGCCCTATCAAGGGCGTAGGCCCGTTTGGTCGACACGGAGGTTATGGCCATGGGCCCCATTGCCGAACATCTTGGAACCGACAGTGAAAGTGACCTTTTTGGCAAGTTTCCCAAGGACCTATGCTCCCGTATGGGGCGATGCCATTACAATAGCGTACCCGTGCGATCACCACTTCCTTTTGGGGGACTTTCATATGTATTTTTGAGCGCTTTTATGCGTAGTGGATACGCTATGTACCCATTATAGATACATTATATATACGATATAGATACGGTATAGGTACGGCATACATACGGCATACATTCGGCATACATACGGTATAGGTATGGCATAGGTACGGCATAAGTATAGAGATATTTCTATTTTTCCGGCGCTTTGGTAATAACTTAAAATGGCACATTATGGCACTTACCAAAGTCCGTTCATCATTACGGGCACATTGGGAGAGATCGATCTTTATGTGGCCGGGGAGTCATCCTCCCAAGCCGGTCGGAGAGGTCTTTAAAGGCAAGGATATCAAGACCGGGCCCGAAATGGGCAGCATACGGGAAAATGGCCGGGAGTTTGGCCATTGTGCCGAGGTAAAGTCGGTATCCATGGGAGCGCTAAGGCCTTATTTGTTGGTATAAGGGGCAGAGGGATCCATTACGAAATGGTGGGCGTGTTTGACCAAGTCAAGGAAGAGCCTATGGCAAGGGCAGGTGTATCGGTTTCTTGGGGTACGTTTTATGAGGAAGTAAATGGGGCATACCACATGCTAGGGGGGGGTGCCCCGGTCGTAGGGGTACGTTAAAAACCGTCCGTTCGGGTGAAATTCCAGAGGATTTTTTAGCGAGAACCATTTTTGGACTGGAATCCCAGTTCCTGATACTGAAGTGACCAATTACAATTAAAATGCACAATGGATATTATTATATTATTTTCATTTTTATCTACGTTACTAGGGTTGGCGGTCATACTGCGGGAAAATCAAGATTGTATCCCCCAAAACCCGCAAATATTTCCAACAAAAAAGGAATTTCCGATTATGGAAATTCCTTTTTGATACCGTTCATATGGACCTAGTCCCCATATTTGGCCGCTTTCCCGCGGGACAATGAATTTTCGATAAAACTGCGAATATCCTGATTTGCCTTTTCCAAATCTTGTTTCCGTAGGTACATCATATGGCCACTTCTGTATCCCACAAAATGGAATCGATCTTTCATGACCCCGCTGGGATCGATCTGCCACATGGAGTATTTGGTGTTGAAATAAGTGGTGGCCCCATCATAATAGCCCGCTTGGAAAAGAACCTTTAAATAGGGATTTTGGGCCATGGCCTGTCTTAGGTCGTCCCTTGTGGTATCTTCCTCATTGTTCCAAGGGTGTACGGGCCCGAACATATTGTACTTGACGTCGGTCTTGAACTTGAGTTCTTCCTGTAAATAATAATTGATCGCGGGCGTAAAGGAATGCAGCCATGAGGTGAGTTCCGCACTGTAATCCGGTCCGGTCCCGGCCAATTGCCTATCGATGCCCAGATAACGTGAATCCAGTCGGCCGACCGTAAACCCGCCTTTTTCCTTTAGCAGGGCCTTCCAAAAATAATCCGTTGGAACCACAAGGTTATGGTCCATAATGTCCTTTGCCGGCAAACCGGAATAGTAGGCCATTTTTTGTGCAATGGCCTCTTTTTCCTGTTTTGGAAGGAACCCTCCCTTTGCAAGTGCGGGAATCAAGGTATTTACGGTATAATTTTCGGATTCGGGGAGGATATCAACCAGGTCTTTTTGCTGTAAAGCGGGATCCAGCACTTTGTGGTACCAGGCCGCAGCGGTATAATAGGGCAGGTTCATGGCGTCCGATACGGGACCGCCTACGGTAATGACCTTATAATCGGCCGGGGAAACCATGATCACACCGTTAAGGTACATCCACTGACTGTTCTGTAGCTCCAGTGCAAGACCGGCCACGCGGGTACCGCCATAACTCTCCCCGATCAGATATTTGGGAGAGGACCAGCGGTTATTTCGGGTAACGAACGTATTCAGCCACTCGGCCAAATACTTTATATCCGCTTTTATCCCAAAAAATTTGGAACGGTCCACCTCCTCGCCGCTGAGGGGGATGGTCCTGGAATATCCGGTATTTACGGGGTTTACATACACAATATCGGCAACGTCCAAAATAGAGTAGGGGTTTTCCTTGACCCCGTAAGGCTGTACGGGATAGCCCTCGTCATCGATCTTTAAGATCCTTGGACCGGTATAGGCCAAGTGCATCCATACAGATCCCGATCCCGGCCCCCCATTAAAGGAAATCACCAGTGGCCTTTCCTCCCTATTCTTTATGCTGTTCCGGGTGTAATAGGTATAATGTAAGGAAGCAATGGCTTTACCTTCCTCGTCCCATACGGGCTGCATTCCCGTTTGGGCGGTATAGGAAAAGGCAGCACCATTGGTGGTGACGTTATGTTGGGTCACTACAGTTGTGTCGGCCGGGAGGGTCCTTTCCTGGGCGGTAAGATAACCTGCCCCTGTCATAAAAATTCCCAAAATGGAAATCGTGATGCTTTTGATCATAAGGATAGTTGGTTTAAAGGACCTAAAATAAACATTAAAAAAGAAGGGTACTTCTTTCCGACTAGAATTTTTCAAAGACCCCGAGACCGAAAAGGGCAAAATCATATTTTACGGGATCTGCCGGATCTAAGGTCCTAAGGAAGCTGTCCAATTCGGTAAGCGCCTTGGCATCGTTCTGTTTCCTTACCAGTAGGCCCAACTTACGGGCCACGTTTCCCGAATGAACGTCCAATGGACAGGAGAGTTGGGAGGGGGAAATATTTTTCCAAAGTCCGAAGTCGACCCCCGTACTTTCCTTTCTAACCATCCATCTTAGGAACATATTGATGCGCTTGGCCGCGGAGCCCTTTAAAGGGTCGGATACATGTTTCTGGGTTCGTGGGGGATGCGGAATCTTAAAAAATAGCCTTTTAAAATCGGAAATGCCCGACTGTAAGCTATCTGTACCTCCAGGGATGGAGAATGCCCCCTCCAAGCCTCCATGATGTTTGTAGATATGCCGTAATGCGGTGATGAAAAAGCAGAGATCTTCCCCATTAAAGGTCCTATGTACAAAATTCTTAAGAGGTTGAAGGTCCGCTTTCCCATGGTTCATGACAAAATCATAGGGCGAATTGTCCATAAGGGACATCATTTTATGGGCATTGGCTATTATGCCCTTGCGATTTCCCCAGGCTATGGTAGCGGTCAAAAAAGCACTTATCTCAATATCCCCTTTCACGGTGAACAAATGGGGTATCTGTAGCGGGTCCGTTCCCAAAAAATCGGGACGTTCATATTGTTCGACCTTGGCATCCAAAAAGTCCTTTAACTCCAATATGTTCATTGCAAGGGCAGATTTAGGGCCTTAACGGCCAGTAAAGGAAGGAAAAGGACCGTATTGTGTGCCGAGTGCAGAAGTATGGACCAGTGAAGGCCCAATTTTATACGGATATATCCCAAAATGAGGCCCATGACGATCTGGGGAGCGACCAATAGGGGGGCCAAGTACAACAGATGTGATCCCTCTTGAAAATTAAAGAGATGGGCCATGCCAAAGAGAACGGCAGAGGCATAAAAAAAATAGCTGAAATTTTTGTGTTTCCTAAAAAAAATCAACGGTCCCCTGAACAAAATTTCCTCCAAAACGGGAGCGATGACGGCGACCAATAAAAAGATTCCCCATAGGGGATATTTGGAGAGCAGGGCTTCATTGGCATGGGTGCCCATATCCACGTCCAATATTTGTATTACAATACCCATTGTGGAGACCAAGAGCACCCCAAAGAAGAGGTTCCAGGCCCAGAGGGAAAGAAATATCCTTATTTTAAGCGCCAAAGGGGCATTATAATAAGATCGGTATTTGGGCGATCTGACAAATTTAACAAGGTTTTTGAGCATTCTTAGGGGGTTATGCTGCCATCTACCATTATCAATTTCCTGTCCGCCATTTCGGCGAGCTCCTCATTATGGGTCACTATAACAAAGGTCTGGCCAAATTGTTCCCGTAGTTTGAAGAAGAGCTGGTGAAGGTTATCGGCGCTTTCCGAATCCAGATTCCCGCTCGGCTCGTCGGCAAAGATAATGGAGGGATCGTTTACCAAGGCCCTTGCCACGGCCACCCGCTGCTGCTCCCCTCCCGATAGTTCGTTCGGCTTATGGTAGTACCTGTGCGATAGGCCCAAAAAGTCGAGCAGTTCCTTGGCCCGTTTTTCCGCTGCCGGTTTAGGGGTACGCTTTATAAATGCGGGGATACAGACATTTTCCAAAGCGGTAAACTCCGGTAGCAATTGATGGAACTGAAAGATAAACCCAATGTGCTCGTTCCTGAACTTGGCGAGGTCCCTGTCCTTTAGGGAAGTCACGTCCACTCCATTGATGAGCAGTTTGCTGTCCTTTTTGTTCGACTGGGTATCCAATGTTCCCAAAATCTGTAACAACGTGGTCTTTCCGGCCCCGGAAGCCCCCACAATTGAAACCACTTCGCTTTTTTGGATGTGAAGGTCCACCCCTTTCAATACGTGGAGCTCTCCGTAATACTTATTGAGATTATTGGCCTGTATCATGAATTTATTCCCTCACCAAGTGAGATTTTAAGGCTCCGATCTTAGGATCGAAATGTTAGCTCACCAAGTGAGATTTACTCGATAATCGAATATTGTTTCAGTTTTCCCATATGCCCGGCGAGCTTGCTCCCAGGTTGTCCACCGTACCCTAGCTATTATACACAGGTACTATTTTTATTTTTTAATTGGAGGGTTGAAAGTAAACATTACGGGCAACACTACAAAATATTCCTTTTATGGAGCCGCTTCCTTTTTATATCACCCATTCAATTCGGTACCCTATTTGCAACCTCATTTTTGTTGAACGCTCAAGTTACCTGATCCACTTGACCTTTATATCTATCCTACTTTTTCCACTATTAAGGAAATTGTTATTTGTACGACCAATAGTATGCCATTAATCGATGCCCCTATAAAAACAATTTATGGGGAAGATGTGGGCGCCTAATTTAATTTTGTAGATTTGTTTAATCTTTGACCATAAAAAATAAACACAATAAATAAATGGATTCAAATTTAAGTACCGCTGTTTTTGCGGGGGGATGTTTTTGGTGTACCGAAGCGGTGTTTCAAAGGTTGAAAGGGGTGAAGGAAGTCGTACCGGGCTATACTGGCGGTACCATAAAAAACCCCGCCTACAGGGAGATATGTACCGGTCGTACCGGTCATGCGGAGGCCGTAATGATAACCTACGATCCCCTAGAGGTTTCCTTTTTTTCACTTTTGGAAATCTTTTTTGCGACCCATGATCCGACTACCCTGAACCGTCAGGGCAACGATGTGGGGACCCAGTACAGGAGCGAAATTTTTTACCAGGACGGGGAACAAAAGGAAATAGCCGAAAAATTTATAGCTTTTCTGGAGGAGAGCAAGGCTTTTAAAGATCCCATAGTTACCGTGGTTTCCGAAAGCAAGCCCTTTTATAGGGCAGAGGAGGAGCATATGGATTATTACAATCAACATAGCTCCCAGGGCTATTGCCAAGTGATCATCGATCCCAAAATCAAAAAATTGAACCAATTCTATAGTCAGAAACTGATCTAGGATCGGCAAGGATTTTGGTTGTCTAAAAAAATACGGACCTTTGCGATATAAGAAGATGTTGATTTTGCTCAGGTGGAACTATAAAAATTGATAGTTACCCTTGGCAACAACAGTAATACAAACCAGATTTATAAACCATATACATGTCGCCATACAGTAATCTAGAGGAATACAATTTGGAAATCACCTCCGAGGTAAGGGATAGTTTTACGAACATTATTACCGAATTGGGGGAAGATGTGGAGCGTGAGGGGCTGTTAAAGACACCCGAACGTGCGGCCAAGGCCATGCTTTTCCTGACACAGGGGTATAAGCAGGACCCCGTGGCCATCTTGGAGGGTGCCATGTTCAAGGAACAATATGATGATATGGTCATCATCAAGGATATTGAACTCTATTCCCTGTGCGAGCACCACATGCTTCCATTTTTTGGAAAGGCCCATATAGCCTATATACCCAACGGATATATTGTGGGGCTCAGCAAAATACCCCGGATCGTGGATGTATTTGCCAGAAGGTTGCAGGTGCAGGAGAGGCTTACACATAATATACTTGAATGTATCAATACAACGCTCAGGCCCAAAGGGGTAGCAGTGGTCATTGAAGCTTCCCACATGTGTATGATGATGAGAGGGGTGCAAAAACAGAACTCGGTGACCACCACTTCCGGTTTTCGAGGACAGTTCGAGAAAATAGAGACCAGGAACGAATTTCTTAAGTTGATAGGCTCCACCCTATCGTAAGGCATATCCACTCTGGGAACAGTTTTTTTTAGGCTTTAGAATTATATTACATCGCGTTTTGGAAATTTAAAAAATAAGAGACTGTAGGCTAAAAATCCCATATGTTGTTCCCTGTCCATTTTTTTGTAACTCCCCGGTCGTATCAACGTTTTTTGTTTTAAATTGGACATATTAAACAATCGATCATGCCAAGCGCCAAAGACCATAAAGTCAGAAATCTTTTACTGGGACTTCTATTCGACGCTTTGGGAATGGCCTCTTTCCTTATTCCTGGGATCGGGGAGTTTTCCGATCTGATATGGGCGCCGGTAGCGGCATGGCTTATGGGCAGGATGTACCAGGGGAAAATTGGAAAGGCCGCCGGTATCGTCACCTTTGTGGAAGAGCTTGTACCTGGGCTGGATATCATTCCCACTTTTACGATTATGTGGTTTTACACCTATGTATTCAAGGCTTCGAAAAATAACAGGGTAATGGAAATGTAGGGCATAGCCAACTGTTTATTTTCCTAAGACATTGGCCAAATGTAACATTTGATACGGATGCACCAGCATAATTTTCCTATTTTTAACCCTCATCTGAAATTATTAGTATCTGCAAGGCATGAAAAGAAGAAATTTTGTCGGGAAGGCAGCTTTGGGAACCTTAGGGGGACTTTTGGGCACCGAAATTGTCTTTGGGGCCCATTTGCCGGTGGGATATGAGCTTCTGGGACTTCAGGAACCCGATCCCTTTAAGATGTTCCACAAACATAAGGAAATGGTGGTCCTGAACGACCGGCCTTGGAACATAGAGGCCCAGGCACACCTACTGGACGATAGGACCACGCCCAATGCTTCCATGTTCATTCGCAATAACGGATTGGTCCCTGAGAAGATAGATGTAGAAAATTGGAGCCTCACCATAGATGGGGAATCCGTGACCCGGCCGAAGACCTATACCCTTAAGGAGCTAAAGAGCAACTTCACCGTATACAGCTACCACCTTACCCTTGAATGCGGGGGGAATGGACGGAGCGAGTTCAATCCTCCGGCCAAGGGAAACCAATGGACGGTAGGGGCGGTTTCCTGTTCGGAATGGACGGGGGTACGTTTATCGGATATTTTAAAGGATGTGGGCATAAAAGGGGACGCGGTCTATATAGGTTACCATGCGGCAGATCTACATCTTAGCAGAAATCCAGATCTTGAACCCATTTCCAGAGGGGTTCCCATTTCCAAGGCCATGATGGAGGAAACCTTGGTTGCCTTCCAAATGAACGGGAAGGATATTCCCCTTGCACATGGACATCCCCTGCGATTGGTAGCGGGAGGCTGGCCCGCATCCGTTTCTGGCAAGTGGCTTACCCGCATAAGTGTCCGCAACAAGGAACACGATGGGGAAAAAATGCAGGGCTCTTCCTATAGGGTCCCCATTTTTCCCGTGGCCCCTGGTGAAGAGGTCGACAGCGCCGACATGAAAATTATTGAGTCGATGCCCGTAAAATCCCTGATCACCTATCCTAAATCGGGCGCCATAATACCCTTGGGAAAGGGACTTCAAATTCGGGGGCATGCGTGGGCTGGCGAACTGGAAGTTTCAAAGATGCAGTATTCCATTGATTTTGGGGCCACATGGCAGACCTGTACATTGGAAAAACCGGTCAATAGATTGGCATGGCAGCACTTTAATGCCACGGTGAAGTTCCCCAAAAAAGGGTATTATGAAATATGGGCCAAGGCCGTGGACAGTAAGGGAATTTCCCAGCCCATGTTATTGCCGGGCTGGAATCCCAAAGGTTATCTGAACAACGCCTGCCATAGGATAGCGGTAAAAGCTGTATAGATGGAAGGAAAGGGAACCAAGGGGAATACCGAACAAAAACAGCGATGGCTTATAATTGTCCTGCTCCTATTAAGCACTGGGACGGTTCTTTATTTTTTGTTGGTCCATAATCCCAAAAGCACCCTTCCCGTAAATGGGGAGATTGTTCCCATGGTGGACCTTGAAGATCCGGAACGAATAGTGGACGGGGTGCATGTCCGTACCGGGTT
Organism: uncultured Sediminicola sp.; assembly: GCA_963974715.1. Taxonomy (GTDB): domain Bacteria; phylum Bacteroidota; class Bacteroidia; order Flavobacteriales; family Flavobacteriaceae; genus Sediminicola. Next base: position 109,969 of record CAXBDK010000005.1, on the reverse strand, counting down.
TAAAGTAGGGGAGGGCATGCAGGAAGTAATAAACAATTGTACCAGTTGCCACTCGTCAAAATTGGTCACCCAAAACAGGATGGATAGGGAGGGGTGGATAAATACCATCAGATGGATGCAGGAGACACAGAATTTGTGGGACTTGGGGCCGAACGAGGAAATTATAGTGGAGTACCTTTCCAAGCATTATTCCCCTGTAGAAAAGGGCAGGAGGGAACCCCTTAAAAATGTGGAGTGGTATACCCTGAAATAGGCACAATGGTATCTTCAACCATCAATACGGTACGTCTGGCACCGGTAGATCGATCAAAATTTTTTAGGTGAAAAAATATTGGGACGCTTTTTTGAATTCGTTTACCGGGACCGTTGATTGGACCTGGAGGTCGATTGTTTTTGAGGTGCCCTGGTACCTGAACTATTTCTGGGGCCTTATTATCATTTCCTTGGCAATTTGGGCCTTGGAACTCTTTTTTCCCTGGCGACGACAACAGGCGGTATTCAGAAAGGATTTTTGGCTCGATGCCTTTTACATGTTCTTCAATTTTTTCATTTTCGCCATTGTGATCAGTGGTTTCTATAAGATCATTTCTCTAGCGACCGGGGAAATGGGAGTCACCGCCAAGAGCTTGGAGCTGGTGGATATTTCGGGTTGGTCGCCCTTAATGCAGTTATTGTTGTTCTTTGTGGTGCTGGATTTTGTCCAATGGTTTACCCATATCCTTTTGCACCGGTACAATTTTCTATGGAAATTCCATCAGGTACACCATTCCGTAAAGGAAATGGGCTTTGCGGCCCATCTTAGGTACCATTGGATGGAAAACGTACTCTACAAACCTTTAAAGACCGTGGGTGTAATGGTGCTGGGGGGATTTGAACCGGAACAGGCCTATATGGTCCATTTTTTTGCCATTGCCATAGGCCATATCAACCATTCGAACCTAAAGATCAGTTATGGTCCGCTTAAATATGTTTTCAATAATCCCGTAATGCACCTGTACCATCATGCCTATGAAATTCCCAAGGGCCGTTATGGCATCAATTTTGGCATTAGCCTAAGTCTGTGGGATTATGTGTTCGGGACCGCCCATGTCCCGGAAGACAGTGGTACTGTCCAATTGGGGTTTCCCGGAGATCAAGAGGTGCCGAAAGGGTTCTTGGGACAATTGGTCTATGGGTTTACAAATAAAAAAAAGCAATAAGTTCCATCCACTATTATGAAAAGGAGCTTTTAGCAATCAATTGGACCTGAAGAGAAAACCCAATCCCATCCTGCCCAGCATCTTTTTCTCAAAGTTCCAGAAAAAGGTAAACTGCCCGAACAGCCACCCGAAAAAAATCAATAACAATTGATAAATGGGAAAGATGATTAGAATGCGAACCGTCCAATAAATAAAGGTGTAAATGCCGGCATCGGGAAAAATGCTCCTACTGAACCCAATGGCATCCAATAGGGGCCGTGCGATCTTTACGGAAGAGGAACCGGTAAGGGCAAAGACGGTTAAAATGATAAATACCTCAAAATTGCTGGTAATGCCCCACCGTTGTTTTAATCTGTTCATATCAAAAATTAAATCCGGAACAAATATAGGGCATTAGATCCTTGGAACAAAAGGTCCCAGACGTTGATCGTATTTCCGCTGAAAATAAATAAAGTAGTTGTAGAGCTTGTAATTTACTTCATAACCATAATCGATGGACGGACTGTAGTCTATCTGAAGTTCATATAGGTTGGGACTGTACCTGAAAGGCTGCAGGACCCGTTGGTTCCATTCCATTACATACAGTCGGTTACGGTTTTCCAAATAATTTTGGGAATAATATTGTCTAGGACGGGCGACCGAATTGAGCCAAAAATTAAAACCAGGCTCTATGATGATGATCTCATACTCCGTACTGTCATCGGCAATGGTAATGGTGTCGCCTTCCTTTTGTTCAAAGGCCTTCTTTTCCTGCTCGGAAACCTCAATATCATTATTTTCGGAATTCGCGACCGTTTCCTTTGCGCCCGTACAACTGCCCAGGCCAACAGCGACCGTTATGAACACCAGAAATACCTTTATATAAAATTTATGGTCCACATGAATATTTTTAAGGGATCATCTTCCAAAAAACCATATTGAGATACCACAAAATGTGGTGGATCTTAAACGGTTTTTCATTTTTGACCGGTTCCCCTTAAGATACAAAAAAACCATCCAAGTAAGCGGATGGTCCTGTTAAAAATATGCATAAATTTTTATTTTCCGAAAAGTCCCCCCAGAAGTCCCCCGAGTCCGCCTTTCTTTTTGGAGGTTCCGAGTACCATGTCGGCCACATCGTCCAATACGCTTCCATCCCCGTCCGAATCCAAAAGGGAGGTGATCAGGCTCTGGTTCTGTTGAGGCTGCCCGCCCAACATGCTGCCCAATAGACTGCTAAGGCCATTGGAATCGTTTACATTGGCTTGGGAGGTCTGTTTGGCCAAATATCCCATAACTATGGGCGCGGCTATCTTGAGTATCTGCGCTATGGACCCGGCATCCAGTCCGGAACGCTGACTAAGGGCATTTTCGACCACAGGTTGTTTGCTGCCCAGGACATGCCCAAGTATCCCTTGACCGTCCGCAATTGCAGATTGGTCCACGCCACCCCCAAAGAAGTCGCCCAAATTATCCAGCAGGGCGCCATTGTGCTTGGAGGAAAGTGCACCCATAATATTTTGTGCGCCCTGTGGTGTGGACGCATTCTTTTTAAGGGCGCCCATCAGCAAGGGCATGGCCATTCCCAGGACATCCGCGGTCTTGTCCTCCGGTTGGCCTGTCTGGTTCGCTACGCCGCTGATCAGTTGTTTGCCGATAGGGCCGTCCAATAATTCCAATAATCCTGACATAATCCAAAGTGTTGGTTAATAGTTATTACGTCCTTGGAAAATACAAAAAAACGGAAAGCGGAGAGTTGTTTTAAGGATAAACTTATTGAACTCATTTATAAAGATCGATGATCTGCGAGGCCAGCGAGATACCGATCCTTTCCTGAGCCTCCCATGTCCCGGCACCAATATGCGGGGTAAGGGAAATCTTTGGATGCATGAGGATCCTGATCTCCGGTTCCGGTTCCTTTTCAAAAACATCAAGTCCGGCAAAGGAAACCTTCCCGTTATCCAGTGCATCCACCAGGGCCACTTCGTCAAGTACGCTGCCCCTGGCGGTATTGACGATGCCTACCCCGTCCTTCATTTGGGCAAATTCCTTTGCCCCGATCACATAGGCCTTTTGGGCGGGTACGTGCAGGCTTATAAAATCCGACGCCGCCAACAAATTCGTCAACGACTGGTTTTTGAGGGTAAACTGCAGTTCCTGTCCGTCATAAAATTGAACGGAAAGTTCCTTTTCCTGAATGTGGAGATCGTTGTAGATTACCTTCATCCCGATTCCCAGCGCTAATTTGGCAGTTTCCTGCCCGATCCTTCCGAAACCTATAATGCCCAAGGTCTTTCCCCTTAGTTCCATCCCATTGGAATACGATTTTTTAAGGGACTTAAACTTGCTGTCGCCCTCCAACGGCATATTTCTGTTCGCATCATGTAGGAACCTGGATCCCCCATAAAGGTGCGCGAACACCAGTTCCGCCACGGCCGCCGCGGATGCTGAGGGGGCATTGATTACCTTCAGGCCTTTTTTAAGTGCTAGGTCCACTTCAATATTGTCCATTCCCACGCCACCCCTACCGATTACCTTTAAGGTGGGACAGTGGTCCAAAATATCTTTGGTCACTTTAGTGGCACTCCTTACCAATAGGACGGTGATGCCGTTCTTGTTTATATATTCCGACAGGCGTTCTTGGGAAACCGTAGTGGTATCCACCTCAAAACCGGCGGTCTGTAAGGCCTTTATTCCCCCTGGGGACAAGCCGTCATTTGCCAATACCTTCATGTATTAAATGCTATTTATGGGCCCTTGATAATGCTTCGGGCCCCGTTTAAAATTATTAAGCCTTTCGTTCCAGCTCGCTCATTACATCCACTAGCACCCCAACACTCTCCAAGCTGAGCGCATTGTACATGGATGCCCTGTAGCCCCCCACCGAACGGTGCCCATTGAGCCCATTGATGCCCGCTTCTTTCCACATGGCATCAAAGTTATCCTTTAAGCGCTCTTCGGTCAAATTAAAAGTGGCGTTCATAAACGAACGGTCCTCCTTCTTTGCATACCCCTTAAAGAGGGGATTCAGGTCCACCTCGGAATACAGTAATTGAGCCTTTTTGTTGTTGATGGTTTCAATGGCCCCGATCCCGCCAAGGTTTTTTAACCATTCCAATGTCAGCATACATACATATACCGCAAAGACAGCAGGGGTATTGAACATACTTTCTTTTTCGATGTGCACCTTATAGTCCAACATGGAGGGTATTTTTCGCGATACTTTGCCCAAAATGGCCTCTTTTACAACGACCAAGGTGGTCCCTGCGGGACCCATATTCTTTTGGGCCCCTGCATAGATCAGGTCAAATTTTGAAAAATCCAATTGCCGTGAGAAAATATCGGAACTCATATCGCATACCAAGGGGACCTTCACCGCAGGAAATTCCTTGATCTGGGTCCCATAAATGGTATTGTTGGAAGTAAGGTGCAGGTAATCCAGATCGTTGGGTACCCCATAAATTTTTGGGATATGGTCAAACCCCTGTTCTTTGGATGAGGCCACTTCCACCACTTCCCCAAACAACCTGGCTTCCTTGATGGCCTTATCGCTCCAAGTACCCGTGTTCAGATATCCCGCTTTGTTTTCCAACAGGTTATAGGCTGTCATAAGGAACTGTAAACTTGCGCCCCCTTGTAGGAACAGTGCCTTGTACCCTTTATTTTCAAGCCCCAACAGTTCCAGTGCCAACGCTTGGGCCCTGTCCATAACGGCCACAAAATTTTTGCTGCGGTGGGATATTTCTATGATGGAAAGTCCGAGTCCGTCAAAATCCTGGACCGCTTCAGAAGCTTTTAACATTACCTCTTGGGGAAGAACACATGGTCCGGCACTGAAATTATGTTTTTTCATACAGCTGTTATTTTAGGTGGCAAAGGTCATAAATTAATGGGAAAAAATAAGTGCCCTGCAATTAATATTGGGATGAAGTTGTTAAAAGGAATTCAACAGTGTCCATTCCATCGGCATAGTCGTTCAAACTCGGATGCTGGGTCTTTCCAAAGTCTATTTCCCCGCCTACGGCATTGTTCCCCACCACGCATTGAAGTTTATCGCTGTCCCTCTGTAATATGTCGGACAGACCATCCAAGGAATCATAGGTTTCATAGAACATCGTAGCGATGGGCGACGAATAGCTTTTATCTTCCTTGAGCATTAGGAAACCATTGTCCAGAAATGAAAATTCGCTCATCAGATAGACAGCCTTGTTGTAATCGTAGTTGTTGGCGTATTTAGGAAGGTCCATGATATCCGAGTAGGGCAGGATGGCCCCAAAAAATGGATCGAAATTGTATCCCGTAGGAACGAACAACTTGGAAACGCTCCTGCACCCAAGCCCGTAATAGCGAAAGATATCCTCTCCAAGGGCATGTAGCTGGTCCCTATTTTCCCCGCCGGTCAGAACGGCAACGGAATTTCTGTTCTTTCGTATGATGTTGGGCCTATTGCCAAAGTACCTTTCAAAATAACGGGCGGTGTTGTTGCTTCCCGTGGCGATGACCACATCGTAATCCTTTATAATACCATCCGTTACCACCATCCTATCCGACAGGATCGGGGCAACGGCGGCCAAATATTTGATCACAAATGGCATAAGGACATTATCGTTGCTGGAAAGTTTGACGAGGGCCGTATTTCCGGTAAGGACCGTGGCGAGGAAATCGTGGAAGCCCACCAAGGGAATATTTCCCGCCATTACCAACAATACTTTTTTGTGGCCGGGTCGTATGTGATAGGGGGAAAGCCAACTCCCAAGCTTTTCCGCGGTTAGGGACTCCGACCAGTTTTCCATGCTAAAAAGTACATTTTCTTTTGTAAACCAGCCATTTTTGTGGTTTGCCAAGGTGGTTACCTTCTCCAACTCGAGCTGCCAGCCGTGGAGTTCCCTTTTATTTTCGCCAGCTTTTTTGGAATATTCACAAAACTCCCGAAATAAATCCCCAAGTTTAACAAAAGCTTCCAATCTCAGTTCAAGGTCTGTCATTATATTTGTATAGTGTATTAATAGGCTTTACCTTTGCAGTGCAAAAGTAAGCAATAGAAAAAGAAAAATATGGCAATTATAATAACAGATGAATGTATCAATTGCGGCGCCTGTGAACCGGAATGCCCCAATACTGCCATTTATGAGGGAGCCGATGATTGGCGATATAGCGATGGTACTTCCCTAAAGGGAAAAGTGGTGCTTCCAAATGGCAAGGAAGTGGATGCGGAAGAGGTACAGGAGCCCATTAGCGATGAAATATATTATATCTCACCGGACAAATGTACCGAATGTATGGGCTTTCACGAGGAACCCCAATGTGCCGCGGTATGTCCAGTGGATTGTTGTGTGCCGGACGACAGCCATGTGGAAACGGAAGAGGAACTTTTGGCCAAGCAACGGTTCATGCACCCAGAATAGGGGGCAAAAAGTATTTTAAGAAAAATTCCGCTTTAAGTGGAATTTTTTTTGTCTTTTTCCCAAAAGATTTTTGGGGGGTCACGGCTAAATGTGATGTCCGATCAAAAGTAATTCTTGATCTATAAAGGGAGAATGCTACGTTTTTTACGCCCCCCCGATGCAATCCTTCACCCTTATGTAGCGTGTTTACCTATGGGCGTGTCCCGCCTAAGGCGGGCCGGGCTTTCGCTGCAAGTCCTCGCAATGTTCCGCAGTCGCTCCACCTGCTGTGGGCTTTACACTCGATCCCTCACGCAATTTTTTCTAAAAGATCTGAGGATCTCTTTTGATCCCAAAAGGGCCGTTCCTCCTAATTCACGGTTTCTGCTCTGAAGAGAATGTTTTCTTTTAAATTATTGATTTTTGGGTTTTTATATACTGAACTCATTTAGACTTTTTCAATTGGCTAAAAAATCTCCCTTTTTCACCCTGTTTTTGTCTTTTTTTCCTTCCGTAGCTCTGCTATGCAACTCAAAAAAGCCGTCAACAGAGCAAAAATTGCTTGATTTTCGCTTCAATCCAAAAAGTCTAAATGAGTTCACTGGTAGAAGGGAAAAATTAGATTTTTTTTGACTCAGGATTTAAGGACAGGAAATAGTATCTTTGCAGCTTCAAAATAAAAAGATAATGAAAGCAGGTATCGTCGGATTGCCCAATGTGGGCAAGTCCACCCTTTTTAATTGTTTGTCGAATGCGAAGGCGCAAAGTGCCAATTTCCCCTTTTGTACCATAGAACCCAATATAGGCGTGGTAAACGTTCCCGACGCCCGATTGGAAAAATTGGAGGAACTGGTGAGTCCTGAAAGGGTACTTCCCGCCACCGTTGAAATTGTGGATATCGCTGGTCTGGTAAAAGGGGCCAGTAAAGGGGAGGGCCTAGGGAACCAATTTCTGGGCAATATTAGGGAGACCGACGCCATCCTGCACGTACTTCGCTGTTTCGACAATGATAATATCGTACATGTGGACGGTTCGGTGGACCCGATCAGGGACAAGGAGACCATAGATATGGAGCTGCAGCTGAAAGACCTGGAAACGGTGGACAAAAAACTGGAAAAGGTAAAACGTGCCGCAAAAACGGGCAACAAAGAAGCGCAAAAAGAGGAAGCCGTGCTGTTGAAGATCAAGCAGGGCCTGGAAACGGGAACCTCCATCAGGGCACTGGATATAAGCAAAGAGGACAGGAACGAATTTGTTAAACCCCTGCAGTTCATAACCGATAAGCCCGTAATGTACGTCTGCAACGTGGACGAGGAAGCTGCCGTTAGCGGCAATCAATATGTGGAGAAGGTGATGCAGGCCGTTAAGGGCGAAGGAGCGGAAACGATCTTCCTGGCCGTTGGCACCGAAGCCGATATAACCGAGCTGGAGACCTATGAGGAGCGACAGCTATTTTTGGAAGACCTTGGATTGGACGAGCCCGGCTCCGCAAAATTGATAAGGGGCGCCTATAAACTGTTGAACCTGGAGACCTATTTTACCGCCGGGGTAAAGGAAGTAAGGGCATGGACCATTCCCGTGGGAGCTACGGCGCCCCAAGCGGCAGGCGTGATCCATACCGACTTCGAAAAGGGATTTATCAGGGCAGAGGTCATTGCCTATGACGATTTTGTGGCCCTTGGCAGTGAGGCGAAGGTAAAGGAAGCGGGAAAGATGAAAGTGGAAGGAAAGGAATATGTGGTAAAGGATGGCGATGTGATGCATTTTAGGTTCAATGTCTGATACCCGACCGCGTTCATGCGGGATGGCTCAAAAGGCCACCCTCTGCTGCTGCAATGGCATATCGTTTTTGGACGTTTACCCTGTATTCTATCAACAAAAGGCCCTCATGGTTTGTTAATTACTTTACCATGTAGGGTTTTTATTTTTTTGTAGTACTCCCTATATTAGCACGCATTGCCATAAGCCCCTTATTAATGGAAAACACCCAGTACACAGAAGATAACATACGTTCATTGGATTGGAAGGAGCATATCCGTATGCGGCCAGGTATGTATATCGGAAAGCTGGGCGACGGTTCTTCGGCCGATGACGGCATCTATATCCTTTTAAAGGAGGTGCTTGACAACTGTATCGATGAATTCGTGATGGGTGCCGGAAAGACCATCGATATCAGCATCAAGGATAATGTAGTCAGCGTGCGCGATTACGGAAGGGGAATTCCCCTTGGGAAAGTGGTGGATGTGGTCTCGAAGATGAATACCGGCGGAAAGTACGACAGCAAGGCTTTTAAAAAATCGGTCGGGCTCAATGGCGTGGGGACCAAGGCGGTAAACGCCCTCTCCACTTTTTTCAAGGTCGAATCCTCCAGGGAAAACCAGTTAAAGACAGCGGAGTTCCATCAGGGCAATCTGGTATCGGAAGAAGGCCCCGTGGAAACCACAAAACGCAAGGGAACCAAAGTTTCCTTTGTCCCCGATGAGGTAATCTTTAAAAAATATAAGTACCGCAACGAGTATGTGGAGCGCATGCTCAGGAACTATGTATACCTAAACCCGGGACTGACCATTCTCTTCAACGGTGAAAAATTCCATTCCGAGAACGGATTACGGGATCTTTTGGAGGACAATAACAGTGTGGACGACATGTTATATCCCATCATCCATCTAAAGGGCGAGGATATAGAAGTGGCCATCACGCATAGCAAGACACAGTACAGCGAGGAATACCATTCCTTTGTGAACGGACAGCATACCACACAGGGCGGGACCCACCAATCGGCCTTTCGGGAAGCCCTCGCCAAGACCATAAAGGACTTTTACGGAAAGAACTACGATGCTTCGGATATCCGGAAATCCATTATTTCCGCGGTGGCCATCAAGGTCATGGAGCCTGTCTTTGAAAGTCAGACCAAAACCAAACTGGGTTCCACCGATATGGGGGGCGATCTTCCCACGGTACGGACCTACATAAACGATTTTGTAGGAAAGCAACTGGACAATTACCTGCACAAAAACCCGGATACCGCCGATAAACTCCAAAGGAAGATCATGCAGGCCGAACGGGAGCGGAAGGAACTTTCTGGAATTCGGAAACTGGCCAAGGACCGTGCAAAAAAAGCGAGCCTGCACAACAAAAAATTAAGGGACTGTAGGGTGCATTTGGCCGATATGAAAAATGAGAAACGCTTGGAAAGCACCCTTTTCATTACCGAGGGCGATTCCGCATCCGGGTCCATTACCAAGTCGAGGAACGTGAATACGCAGGCGGTGTTCAGTCTTAGGGGAAAACCGCTGAACTCCTATGGGATGTCCAAAAAGATCGTCTACGAAAACGAAGAGTTCAACCTCCTACAAGCGGCCCTCAACATAGAGGAGTCCATGGAAGACCTGCGTTACAACAATATCGTGATCGCTACGGATGCGGATGTGGACGGAATGCACATACGCTTACTGTTGATCACCTTTTTCCTACAGTTCTTTCCGGAGCTGATCAAGGAAAACCATCTGTACATCCTGCAGACCCCTTTGTTCAGGGTACGGAACAAAAAAGAGACCATTTATTGCTATAGCCCCGAGGAAAAACAGAATGCCATACAAAAGCTTAGCGGCAAGCCGGAGATAACCCGATTTAAGGGATTGGGAGAGATTTCGCCCGATGAGTTCCAGCATTTTATCGGGGACGATATCCGATTGGAGCCGGTAATGTTGGACAAGGCGATGTCCATAGAGCAATTACTGGAATTCTATATGGGCAAAAACACCCCAGACCGACAGAAATTCATCATAGATAACCTTAAAGTTGAACTCGATCTGATCGAGGAAACCCAATAATAACCAACCTAATACGAATTTTTTCCGCATGGAAGACAATGAAGCACTGAACGATGGTCTTAATGAAAACCCCGAACATTCCCAAGACTCCCTTACCAAGGTCACGGGAATGTACAAAGACTGGTTTTTGGATTATGCTTCCTATGTGATCTTGGAAAGGGCGGTACCGGCCATAGAGGACGGGTTTAAACCCGTGCAGAGACGGATCATGCACGCCCTGAAGGAACTGGATGATGGTCGTTATAACAAAGTGGCCAACGTAGTTGGGCATACCATGCAGTACCATCCCCATGGAGATGCCAGTATTGCCGATGCCATGGTGCAGATCGGCCAGAAGGACCTGCTCATAGATACCCAGGGCAACTGGGGAAATATCCTTACGGGGGATGGGGCGGCGGCTTCCCGATATATAGAGGCCCGACTGTCCAAATTTGGACTGGAAGTGGTCTTCAGCCCGAAAATTACGGAATGGCAGCTCTCCTATGACGGACGGCGCAAGGAACCGGTGAACCTTCCCGTAAAATTCCCACTTTTATTGGCGCAAGGGGCGGAGGGCATAGCAGTGGGCCTTTCCACCAAAATCCTTCCCCATAATTTTGTGGAGCTGATCGATGGATCCATAAAACATTTGAAGGGACAGAAATTCACCCTTTTTCCCGACTTCCCAACAGCGGGCATCATTGATGTCAGCAATTACAACGAAGGGCTTAGGGGCGGCAGGATCAGGGTACGTGCACGTATTTCGCAGTTGGACAGGAATACACTGATAATAAGCGAGATACCCTTTGGGACCAATACTTCCACTTTAATAGATTCCATCCTGAAGGCCAATGAAAAAGGCAAGATAAAAATCAAAAAAATAGAGGACAATACGGCGGCCGAAGTGGAAATACAGATCCATCTCCCACCGGGAATCTCCCCTGACAAGACCATCGATGCGCTCTATGCCTTTACGGCCTGTGAATCGTCCATATCGCCCTTAGGCTGTATCATAGAGGACAACAAACCTCTATTTATAGGAGTTGTGGAGATGTTGAAAAGATCCACCGAGAATACGGTTGAACTCTTAAGGGCCGAACTGGAAATTCAACTTTCCGAATTGGAGGAACAATGGCATTTTACCTCTTTGGAACGTATTTTTATAGAGAAGAGGATCTATCGGGATATAGAGGAAGAGGAAACATGGGAAGGTGTCATCAGCGCGATCGATAAAGGGCTCCAACCCCATATTGCCCATTTAAAACGGCCCGTTACCGAAGAGGATATCGTACGGCTTACCGAAATCCGTATCAAGCGTATATCCAAGTTCGACCTGGAGAAGGCCCAACAGTTCATAGAAGGCCTGGAAGAGAAAATAGCCCAAGTAAAGCACCATCTTCTGCATTTGGTGGAATATGCCATCGACTACTTCAAAGGGTTGAAGGAGAAATACGGGAAAGGCAGGGAGCGCAAATCGGAAATCAGGGTCTTTGATGACATCGAGGCCACTAAAGTGGTGATGCGCAACACCAAATTATATGTCAACCGGGACGAAGGTTTTGTAGGTACCTCCCTAAAAAGGGACGAATATGTAACGGACTGTAGCGATATAGACGATATTATAGTGATCACCAAGGACGGACAGATGATGATCACCAAGGTGGACGCCAAGACATTTGTGGGCAAGAACATCGTGCATGTGGCCGTTTTTAAGAAAAAGGACAAACGCACCATCTACAATCTTATCTATAAGGATGGAAAGGGCGGCCCAAGTTATATAAAAAGGTTCAACGTTACCGGAATTACCCGAGATAGGCCCTATGACCTTACCAATGGTACGCCGGGATCGGATCTTCTCTATTTTTCCGCAAATCCAAATGGGGAAGCGGAAGTGGTAACCATTTTGCTACGGCAGGCGGGAAGCATCAAAAAATTGAAGTGGGACCTGGATTTTGCCGATGTCCTTATCAAAGGAAGGGCTTCCAAAGGAAACTTGGTGACCAAATACCCCATCAAACGGATAGAGCTCAAGGAAAAGGGACTTTCCACCCTGAAACCTCGGAAAATCTGGTTCGATGAGGTGGTAAGGCGCCTCAACGTAGATGGAAGGGGAGAATTGTTGGGAGAGTTCAAAGGCGACGATATGCTTTTGATGGTAACCCAAAAGGGAATCGTAAAGACCCTTATCCCCGATCTTTCAGCACATTTCGACGAGGATATGATCCTCTTGGAAAAATGGAACCCCCATAAACCGCTTTCCGCGGTATATTTTGAAGGGGAAAAGGAACGTTATTACATCAAAAGGTTCTTGGTGGAAAACGAGGGAAGGGAAGAGCTGTTCATTTCGGAACACCCTAAATCCGTATTGGAGCTGGTTTCCGCCGATTGGAGACCGGTAGTGGAAGTGGAATTCGTCAAACCCAGGGGCAAGGAACCAAGACCCAACCAAAAAATTGATCTGGAAGGATTTATAGCGATAAAAGGAATAAAAGCTTTGGGCAATGTCCTTACGGCCGACAAAGTAAAAAGTGTGAACGCCTTAGATCCGTTACCGTATGAAGAACCAGAAGAGCAGGAACCGGAGGACATGGAAGTAGTGGATGAGGAATCGGTGCCGCCGCCACCGCCCAAGGATGGTCCCAACAATGACGAAGGTTTGGACGGCTCCAAATTGGACGGGGAGGGGCAGACCCTTTTATTTTAGCCCGATCTTCGATGCTTTGTACGTCCCAATACTTATGCCTAAAAGTTAATTCGTTTTCCGCCCTACGCCTTATGGGCCCTCTCTGGAGTTTGGGGATTCAAAAAAGTTTGGATAGGAAGCGTATTAGGATGTTCCCATGTGGTCAATTTCCCATATTTTGTTATAAATAAAAGCAATTGTGGCCATAACTTATGCAAAACGCATGTAAATTGCCCTGCGATCAGACAATTTTTTAAGGGTTTCATTTGTATGCTATTCCCCTGTTTTTATAAATTAGCAAAAGGGCCTTGGAACGGTTTTTCATGGCCTGCACATCATAGTCCCCACTCCAACGGCAAGTTGGAGCGTTAAAATCGCCATATTTGTGGGCAGACCAAGAATAATGTTATATTTACCGCAAAAAAGTGCCTTATGGATTTTACCAACCCGTTAGTATACGGAGTACCTTGTTTTATTGCCTTTATCCTACTGGAGCTGACCTATAGTAAAACCCATGGGGACGATCATCTGTACGATTGGAAGGATTTGGCGGCAAGTGGCTTTATGGGCATTGGATCGGCCATCATCGCACCCTTGATCAAAGTGGTCTCGGCAATTGTGATCTTTGAGTATACGTACGAGTTCTTTAATCCGGTTTCCGTGAGCGGGGCAAGGACCAACATCCTTGGTTATGAATCCTTTGGGTACGCTTGGTACGTATGGCTGCTCTGTCAACTGGCGGATGATTTTACCTACTATTGGTTCCATAGGGCAAACCATGAGATCCGCATATTGTGGGCCGCCCATATCGTACACCATTCTTCGGATAATTTTAATTTGGGCACCGCCGTTCGGAACGGATGGTTTACCATCCTCTACAAACCCTTGTTCTATATGTGGATGCCGGCAATCGGTTTCCCGCCCGAAATGGTAGTGGTATGTCTTGGTATCGAAGCGCTATGGCAGTTCCAATTGCACAGCGTATATGTTCCCAAAATGGGATTTCTGGAAAAAATATTCAATACCCATACCATGCACCAGGTACACCACGCGCAAAATGTGGAATATCTGGACAAGAACCACGGGGGGTTCCTTAACATTTTTGATAAAATATTTGGGACCTGGAAAGAATTGGACGATGATATAGATGTAAAATACGGGGTTATCCACGCCCCTGATTCCCATAACCCGATCGTGATCTTGACCCATGAATTCAAGGACATATACAAGGATGTACGGAATTCGAAAAAACTGTCACATGCACTTATGTATATCTTCGGTCCCCCGGGATGGAGCCCCGATGGCAGTACCCTTACCGTAAAACAGCAACAGCGCCTTTTTAGGGACCACAAGGAGACCAACTCCGAAATGGTCTATAGCAGGCCCAATTAATGGAACATTGCCCTAAAGGGTATCGCAAAAACACGGACCTTCATTTTTATTGACAAGTGCGCAACCATTCAACAACGGTTTGGTCGTTGTGCTTATCGCTTATCGATTTTTACGGCCGTCCCCCTTGATTTTAGTTTTTCTCCCACAATTCCATACTCAAAGGTATAGGAGGAATCGGTGGTACTCAGTATTTTCATATGTACCGATTTCTCCTCGGCCATGTTGCGGGGATCCTTCTTTTTTAAAATGTATTCACAATCATTTATCCACCTTACGGAAGAGGTGTCGGCCCTGCCTTCGAAGTAATCCACTTCCCAATTACCGGTGCGGGTAAAAGTAGTGGTCAGTTCCTTGCCATCCACCGTAGCGGAAAATTGAAACGAACCTTCCTTAAATGCCGTACAATCGCGTTTTGGGGCATAACAGGAGCCCATCGTCAACAGACAGGCCAATAGGTAGGGTATAGTTGTTTTCATGGGTACAAAGAAAAGAAAATAGATCCTTATGGGAGATTATGCACAGCCCTTTTATCAATCATTTATCGGGATGGAAAGATTCAAAACTTCCATCCGTATACAATAAAATGATCTTGGCCAAGGATTTTCCCACTGAAGGAGGTGTCTTTATCGTTTCTTGCAACGACTTTACGGGAGCGGGCGGTTGCTCAATTGTTTTCTGCTGTGGAGCATTAAAGAGATCGGCGGGTTTCCCTTCGTTGGCATCCGGTGGAAAATGTCCCTTTCCATAGAGCAACCAGTCCATGTTTGCCTCCTTGAAACTGTTGGCGACCTTCATCACGAATTCCAAGCTGGGTTTGTTCCTTCCTGTAAGTAGGTGGGAAATACTGGAGCGCTGTACCCCGATCCTGTCGGCAAAGGCCGAGGCGGAAAGATCGTGGTACTGCATCAAATGCTCCAACCTTTTTAAAAAGGAAACATTGTTTAACATTGTAAATTGTTTGTACAAAAGTAATCAATTCCCCTGAAAAATGCATCATAAACAAACGGAGGACCCATAAAATAAACAAACATACACTTTAGATAACTACATTTAAAATACTGAATAGTAATACTTTGCATATTCATAAAATTTGCTGGTTAAGAATGTAAAATCCAGATAGGCAAGCAGCTATAAAAAGGATGATTGAACGTCTTTGAACTGGTTACACTTGTAATTTACACCTGTATACATTTGTAATTTGTATTCGTGTTACATTTGTAATGTTGAATTGGGCCTCTCCAATTTTAGCAATCCATTGCACTCCATTTATGTGTGTGGGTGTTTTACAGTTTAGGATGGAAAACAAAATATTGTTAGATGACATATCCCTATTTTCAGGAAAATAAAGTTCGTGGCCGTTATGTTACCAATGCATGCCTAGAACCTTTTTACAACAGCATTCAGCCATTCTTTACCGTCACGGAATTGGGAAACTCCGTCGCCGAACGGCCCATCAAGGAAATTAGAATGGGGAGCGGGCCCATAAAGATCCTAATGTGGTCGCAGATGCACGGAAATGAATCCACCACCACGAAAGCGGTATTGGACTTTGTACGGTTCATGGAGAGTGAGTGCACGCTTTCCAAGGCCCTGTTGGCGGCCTGCACCATCAGTATCGTACCCATTTTAAATCCAGATGGTGCGGAAGCGTATACACGTGTAAACGCCAATTTGGTCGATCTGAACAGGGATGCCCAAGAACGTACGCAGCCGGAAAGTAAGGTGTTACGGCGCTTATACGACCATTTCTCCCCTGATTTTTGTTTCAACCTGCACGACCAAAGGACCATTTTTAATGTGGGAACCACCCCTTTGCCTGCCACGGTCTCGTTCTTGGCCCCGGCCCATGATGAGGAAAGGAACATATCGAGTTCCAGGGCCATATCCATGAAATTGATCGTGGCGATGGACGGTTTGTTGCAAACCCTTATTCCCGGGCAAGTGGGAAGGTACGATGATGGCTTTAACAGCAATTGTGTGGGCGATGCCTTTCAGATGTTGGGAACCCCCACCATACTTTTCGAGGCAGGCCACTATCCGGGCGATTATGGCAGGGAAAGAACAAGGGAGTTTGTTTATTATGCCATCCTTAAAGCGGTGGATACGATCGCCAAAGGGGAGTTGGACACCCATAAAACGGAGCGTTACTTTGAAATTCCAGAAAACAACAAATTATTTTATGACGTGCTTATAAGGAATTCACACCTGATAAATGCCTCCCATGCCGTGGGAACGGACGTTGGAATCCTTTATAAGGAAGTCTTGGAAGACGGTGATATAAGGTTTCTTCCCGAGGTGGCCAAGATGGGGAAACTAACTGAATATTTGGGGCATAAAGTATATAACGTATTGGATATTAACGACATAAACTCCATGAAGGAACATGCCTCCCTATGGTCGGTGCTTGGTTCCACACTGGGGTAACGTTTTCGAAACACGGAATTATTTGTGATTTTAATAAAAAATATCATTATTTATTACATTTAATTTTATAATTTTTTATTTTTGCCTAAAATTTTATCACTGATGAGTAAAGTTAAATTAGACGAGATCGATCACCAGATTCTGGACATGCTTATTGACAATACCAGGACACCCTTTACTGATATAGCTAAAAAGCTGCTCATTTCCGCCGGAACCGTCCATGTCCGCGCAAAGAAAATGGAAGAAGCGGGTATCATAAAAGGATCTTCCCTAACCTTGGATTATGTGAAACTTGGCTATGCCTTTATAGCCTATGTGGGCATCTTTTTGGAAAAGACGCACCAGACGAAGTTCGTACTGGAAAGGTTGAACCAGATTCCCTTTGTTACCGTGGCCCACATTACAACGGGGAAATTCAATATCTTCTGCAAAATCAGGGCAAAGGACACCAATCATGCCAAGAACATTATTTTCAAGATAGACGATATCGACGGTATCAGCAGGACCGAGACCATGATTTCCCTGGAAGAAAGTATTAATGACAAGAAAAGATTGATGCATACGATCTTTAATGAGCTCTAAAAGAATTATTGACCGAAAAATTAAATCCCAATCATTATTTTTGATTGGGATTTTTTAATTTAAGACCATGCGGATTACTGAATTGAATACCAACGAATACCAACCTTTTCACCAGACCTATCTTTCTACTTTGGGAGAAATAGATCTGATGGAAGGCCTAAGGCAGGGAAAGGAAGATTTTATTTCTTTTGTGAAAGCGATCCCGACCGACAGACTTTTGCATGCATATGCCGAGGGGAAATGGAATATTCTGGAGGTATTGGTGCACGTCCTGGATACGGAGCGGATATTCCAATATAGGGCCCTGCGCTTTTACAGGCAAGATCCAACGCCCCTGCCCGGATTCGATCAAGATATCTATGTGCCCTTTTCCGAGGCGGAGAATCGCACTAAAGAAGGGATTATCGAGGAATATGGCCATATCCGCGATTCGACCATAAGCCTGTTCCGATCTTTTCGGGAAGGTGCCCTTTTGCGTACGGGCATGGCCAGTGGCGGCATAGTGAGTGTGGGTGCCATTGGTTTTATCATTTCCGGTCACCAGCAACATCATCTGAACATCTTACAGCAACGTTATTTATGATCATAGGAAAGTTAAAAACCTTTTGGAAACTCTTAAAGCGTACCTATGTCTCATGGGACAATAACAATCCCTTTGGGAAAAGTGCCATAATTGCCTATTATACCCTTTTTGCCCTTCCTTCGTTGCTTATGATAGTGGTGTCCATAGCCGGATATTTTTTTGGGATGGATGCGGTAAGGGGAAGGGTGGTGCAAAAAATCGGGGGACTGATCGGGGAAGGGGTCTCCCAGGCCATAGAGGGCATGATCGCCAATGCCGCCCTGAACAAGAGCTCCACCTTCAATGTGGTCCTTGGGATCGTGATGTTGATCTTTGGGGCCACTGGGGTCTTTGTACAGCTAAAAATGGCGATGAACGCCATTTGGAACGTAAAGGCCAAGGAAAATACTTTTTTGGGCACGCTTATCGACCGACTTATCTCTTTTGGAATGGTACTGGTTCTGGGATTTCTTTCCTTGGTTTCATTAACGCTTTCCGTGGTGCTGAACGTGCTAAGTGATTACATTGGAAAAATAGCGCCCCAAATTGCCGCGATTATGGCAAATGTATTCAGTTTTACGCTTTCGTTCGTGGTCATCACCGGTTTGTTCAGTGCCATCTTTAAATGGCTCCCGGATATAACCATCCGATGGAAGACCACCATTTTGGGCGCCAGTCTTACCACGGCCCTGTTCTTGGTGGGGGAGAGCCTGATGGGCCTTTACTTTTCCACCAGTGATCCCACCTCTGTCTATGGCGGTTCCTCTTCTGTGGTCCTAATCCTTTTGTGGGTCTACTATACCGGCATCATCCTCTTTTTTGGTGCGGAATTCACATATCAGTATGCAAAGTACAGAAAGGAAAAAGTGGGTCCCAACAAAAATTCGGTCGTGGATATCGAGAAATGATGATATAAAGGGTCGCTTCACATTCCCATTTCGGCATAGAAGGTATCGCTACTCTTTATAAAAGGCAAATGCAGCGGGGAACAATCCATCAGGTACACTAACATCAATTTTAGGGTCCCCTATGCGGTTGAGCAGTACAAAGTTGATATTGCCATGTGAATTTTTTTTGTCGTATTTCAACAGTTCCAAAATATGCCGTATATCGGCTTCAGAAAAATGGACCTTTGTATATCGTTTTAGGAAAGTTTTCTTGATGTCGTCCAGTTCGGATCGGGACATGCCCAGCAGTTCCCTCGAAAGAAAGGCCTCCAAGATCATGCCGGCTGCAATGGCCTCTCCGTGCAAAAGGGTTTCATGCGCACTGCTTTCCAAGAAATAGGACTCTATGGCATGCCCAAGGGTGTGTCCAAAATTCAGGATTTTCCGCAACCCCTGTTCCGTGGGGTCCTGAAGGACCACTTCGTTCTTCATGATAACGGAGTCATATATAAACTCGTCCATATCCCCAAAATCGGACAGCAATTTAAGCTCTTCCCAATATTTTTTGTTTCGGATAAGGCCATGTTTCAACATCTCCGCAAATCCACTGTCCAACTGCCTTTTTTCCAAAGTTCTTAAAAAGTTGCTGATGACCAGGACCATTACCGGTTGGTTGATGACACCTACCTGGTTTTTGAGCGAGCCGAGATCTACACCGGTCTTGCCCCCTATGGAGGCGTCCACCATAGAAAGTAGGGTAGTGGGTACATTTATAAAATCGATGCCCCTCTTAAAACAGGAAGCCACAAAACCGCCCAGATCGGTGACTACTCCTCCGCCCACGTTTATCATTAGGCTCTTACGATCGGCATCCAGTTCGGAAAGTGCTTCCCAGACCTGGGTACAGGTATCTATGTTCTTATGGATTTCCCCAGCTTCTATTTCTATGATCTCAAACACATGGTCGCCCTCTACTTCTGCCATAAACTGGGGCAGGCAGTGGGTATGTGTGTTCTCGTCCACCAACAGGAAAATTTTTGAATACCTGCTTCTTGAAAGGTGGGAATTTAAAGCGTCATAGGCCTTTTCATTGAAGTGTACGGCGTAGGAAGAACTTACGATTGAATTCATTTAAACGGGTTTGAAACCTACAAAATAAAGGCAATTTTAATAGATAAAATAAATTTTCTGTACTTATCTTTGGCCGATTTTGAAATTGGATGAATGGAGCGAATATTTGAAGATACCGCAACGGCATTTGCCTTAAAGACCGATTCGGAACTGGAACGTGCCTATTTTTTGTTTAAAATGATTTCCCATGAGCCATTGGTAAAGATCGGTTCCGCCGTTACCAATTTTGCCATTAAGGCGCACCTGCCGGTAGAGGGCTTGATAAGGGCCACGGTGTTCGATCATTTTTGTGGCGGGGTCACCGAGAACGATTGTCTTCCCCTTATCCAAAAAATGTACAACAAAGGGGTCTCTTCGGTGCTGGACTATTCCGTGGAGGGCAAGGAGGTGGAAAACCAGTTCGATTTTGCCCTGGAAAAAATCTTGCACATCCTGAATTTTGTCAAGGAAAAGGAAGGGATTCCTTTTGCCGTATTTAAACCTACCGCTTTTGGAAGGTTCGGCATATACGCCAGGGTTGGGGAGGGAGTTCCACTGCACCCCAACGAACAAGCGGAGTGGCAGCGGATAAGGGGCCGTTTTGATATGGTCTGCAAAAAGGCGCATGCCATGGATGTTGCGCTTTTGGTGGATGGCGAGGAAAGTTGGATGCAGGATGCCGCGGATAGCTTGGTGGAAGAGATGATGGAAAAATACAACAAGGAAAAACCCATAGTTTTCAACACTTTACAAATGTATCGGTGGGACCGTATGGATTATTTAAAGGGCCTGCACCAACGGGCACTTGCCAAAGGCTTTAAAATAGGTGTTAAGGTAGTGCGGGGCGCCTACATGGAAAAGGAAAATGAAAGGGCGGCCGAGAAGGGCTATCCCACGCCCATATGTGCCTCCAAAAAAGCGACGGACGATAATTTTGATACGGCAGTGGAATACATTGTGGATCATTTGGATGTCATTTCCCTCTTTTTGGGTACCCATAACGAGATCAGCAGTTATAAACTGCTGGCGCTTATGGCGGAAAAAGGCCTTACCAATTCCGCACCTGGCATTTGGTTTGGACAGCTTTATGGCATGAGCGACAATATATCCTACAATCTGGCGGCCAAGGGTTACAACGTGGCAAAATATCTGCCTTTTGGACCGGTAAGGGACGTAATGCCCTATTTGATGAGAAGGGCAGAGGAGAACACCTCGGTGGCCGGGCAGACCAATAGGGAACTTTCGTTGTTAAAAAAAGAACGGGAACGCAGAAAAATCTAGTGATTCCGCTGTAGGTTGCCCTAAGGAAGCAATCGTTGCACCAGCACTTTGGTGGGACAGTTATGCACTTCCAGGACCCTTTCCGCATCCTGTACGGTACCCTCAATGAGGTAGGTGCGACAGGGAACGCTCTTTGTGTCGCTCTTTCCGAAATCGATAGATCCCTCCCTTAAAAAATGGGCGATGGCGGTGGAATCGATTTGGTCGTTTTCAATGGCGGTCTTGATTTCGTCCGAATAATGTAGGGGTTTGGAACGAAGGTCCTTAAGGACCCTACAATTGGGAAAATAACAGAATTCCGTTCCGGTATCCTGGGTTTTTTTCTTCAGGAAATAGGTCAGGAACACTATGCCGATGGAAAGGCCCACCAAAAAGAGCCCCAACCGCTTTAAAAATGCCATACATTAGAATATAAGAAAATTGATATCACTGTAGGATAGGTCGAACCATTCCCCCACGGATTTGTTGGTGAGGATCCCATGGTACAAATATAGGCCATTCCGTAGACCTTTATCAAACCGGAGGGAGTTTTCCAGTCCCCCGTCCTCACCTATCTTTAAGAGATAGGGGGTAAAGATATTGCTGATGGAGATGGAGGAAGTTTTGGGATATCTGGATGGTATATTGGGGACGCCATAATGGATCACGCCATATTTTTCTTTAGTGGGGATGTCGTGATTGGTAAGCTCACTGGTTTCGAAACAGCCTCCCATATCGATGCTTACATCAATGATCACGGCGCCCTTTTTCATATGTTCCACCATGGTACGGCTTACCACGACGGGGGCACGGTCCTTTCCACGGGTGGCCCCTATGGCCACATCGCAGCGCTTTAGCGCTTTAAGGAGGTTTTTTGGCTGAATGGTGGAGGTATAAACGGTCTGCCGCAAATGGGTCTGTATGCTCCTTAATTTGCTGATGGAATTATCGAACACCTTTACATTGGCCCCAAGGCCAATGGCCGAACGCGCTGCAAATTCACCAACGGTGCCTGCGCCAATGATGACCACTTCCACGGGCGGGACCCCACTTATGTTGCCGAACATCAATCCGTTGCCCTTATTGGTGGCGGCCATGATCTCGGACGCGATCAGGACGGAGGATATGCCCGCAATCTCGCTAAGGGACCTCACGGCGGGGAATTTCCCTTCCTCATCCTGTATATATTCGAATGCGATGGCAGTGACCCGTTTTTTGGCCAGTTCCTCAAAATACTTTTTGGATTGGGTCTTGATCTGCAGGGCGGAAATGATGGTGGTCTGCGGATTCAAAAGCTTTATTTCGGCAAAGGTGGGCGGTTCTACCTTTAACAATAGGGGACAGGAAAAAACTTTTTTGGTGTCACGGGTAATTTCGGCCCCGGCATTGGTGTATTCGATATCCGAATAATGTGCCCCCTCGCCCGCGCCGGCTTCCATGAGTACCCTATGGCCGTTGGCCGTAATGGCATTTACGGCGTCCGGGGTAAGACAGATTCGTTTTTCCTCGTATTGGTTCTCTTTTGGAATTCCAATATGGAGTTCCCCTTTTTGGCGTAAAATTTCAAGTGTCTCTTCCTGGGGAAGTAATTGTTGTTTGCTAAAAGGGGAGGAAGGTTGGTTCATTGTCGTAAACTGGGTCTAAACTACATGTGTTCGGCCCAAAATTACAATTTTTTTTGTTCCAACTCTTTCTCTTTTTTCAATCGCTCCTTCTCTTGATAATATTTAAGTTCCGCATCCATGGCCTCCAGATCGATGCCCAGAACATGTTTATCAAATAATTTTACTCTTATAAAGTACACAAAGGGCGTGACAAACAACATTATAGGTATCAACCAATAAATCTCCACTTCGTCCATGTTTTTATCTTCATAGATAAGGGAAACAATCTGAAAGGCAAACATCGCAATAGGGATCAGTAAAGCATGATACCACCAATGTTTACATGTAAAAAACCATAGGATAAGTAATAATAAAGGAACAAGCTTGGCTGTAAACAACCATGTAATCATATAGATACTTTCTTGATATTTACTTTCATAAACGAAAAAGTATAGATCAAGTTTGTTCCCTTTTGGGAAATACTGGTACGAATAAAAAATATAGGGAGTTATAGCAATAAAAAATGCAATTAAACTTCCTATTAAAATACTCCTGGATTTCTTTTTTCTCGAAACTTCTTTTTTAGAGATGTTTTGCGAATCCAACATGATTTATATAATTATGTTAATTGGTATAACATAAAAAAAGGGCTTCTAGTATATAGAAGCCCTTTAAAATCGGTAATCTTAAAATCTAACCATTGGAGGGCATCTTTACTTTGCCCCTTTCTATGGATTGATTGTCATAAAGCTGATCATCCTCTGCAGTACTGGAAGTACAAGAGGCCATCATCAAGGTAGCGCATGCCAAAAAGGCAAAAAAGATTTTTTTAGTGTTCATCGTCAATAGGATTTAATTAAAGTTTGGATTCATTTTCAGGACAAATGTAGGAAAAAATGTACTACTAAGATGTATTTAATCGGAAAAAATAAACATTTAAACGATAAAATCGATCACTTTATCGAAAAGCTTGTATTTCATCGAAAAATATACAATAAAATTTTGAATTCTGCGATGTTGTTTACCTTGTTTATATGCAGTTTGACGAACATTTATTTATAGAAGGGGAATTTTGGACTCAAAAGAGGCTTTTTTTAAAATTGGGCGACGGTTATAACTGCCTTATGTTCAATCCTTATTTTATAGATTGAACCATGATCTTTGTCTTCTTTTGGACAATTGCTATTTTCTGAAATGGATTTTGGTAAGAAAACATAAATTGGAGTTACCCAAGTGGCTTGCGTGAAATACGGGGCCGCTGCCGCGAAGAACTGACAACCCTTCTAAACCTGAGATAACAGTATGGTTATACTGTAGAAGGCAGTAATACTTTATTTATGTTCCACTTTTAAGGTAAAATACGTACAATTGTAGTAAGATTTTAATTTTGAAATGGGAAGTACTCCAAAAAAGCGGGAACCTGCTTGGAACGAAAAGTTTCTTTGGGAAGTTATTAGGGCAATAGCTGTAATTGTGCTGCCCTTCTGTATTTTCCTCCATCTATTGTTCAACGGTGATGGAAATAATCTGTATCTATTCAACCTCCACGTTGAACATCCTTTCCAAACTGATCAGATCTTTGTATGGATCATATTAAAAAATATAATTCCCCTATTTTTATTTTTGATATGGTATTTTTCCTCGAACTATTGGTGGAAATACTTTATCCTCCCACTGCCTTCCTTGTTCTTTTACTTTGTCCTACAGAATTTTGGACTGGTCCCTTCGCACTATTTGCACGAAATGGATATTGTGGATTTGGTTTCGCTCCTTCTGATAGGATCGGGTATTTTTCTTTTTGATTTCATGGTATCTAGAAAAAATATACACAATCCAGTTCGGTACGATCTTATTTACAATGGGAACCCAAAGAATCATTTTAAGTCGCATATTGCTTATTATGAAGTTATTAAATCCCAAGGTTGGGAAGGTAACCTTGAAATTTATTTAAAGAAATTGTATTCCCTGGAGACCAGCATACAAGAATGGATCGAACGTTCAACAGGTATTGCCGATGAACCTTCCCTAGTGGCAAGACGACTTTTCGAGGGTTTTGTCATTCTTCTACTGCTGTACATGCCAATATTCAGATATCAGGTCGGAGCCATGGAAGATGGTATCAAAGAAATAACGTTTGCAGGTATCAGGATTGGCAGCCATGGATTTTTGAACGTAAAGGTACTTATGTGGTTTATCAGTGCGAAAATTATGACCTTACTTCCGCTATGTGTCTGGTATGTCACCTGTCAACACTGGTGGAAATATGCCATTTTTTCGCCCATTATCCTATATGCGTTCCAGATATGGGAGGCCTTTCAGGATAATGATATCTTGGATGCCTATGGCAATATACGGGCCTTTCCGGCAGTTTTTGTCGTGGTGTCGCTGGTGGTCTCGCTTTCCATTGCGGTACGGTACCGATCTAAAATTTTGGACTTTCACCAAGATATCAAGTTGGAGATAGAGGCGCTTTTGGGAAAGATGGAGGGGTCCAATAATATTTTGGCCCACCAACAGAAGATCTTTAGGGAACTACAGGATACAAAGGTGGATACGGAGAACGCCCAAAATCATCTGCAATCCCTGCTAAAATTAAGGGAGGAACTCCTAAGGGAACTGGATCAAAAAAAGTAGGGGCATTAATAAGGCATACGATACCCTGGTTTATCGAAGCAGCACTTTTGCCGCTTAGGGAGCGCCTATTATTGGAAATGAAAGATGGAAATCCCAAAAAGCCGTAGGTCAAGCCACATCGTACCAAAATATGGTACTTGATTCGGCTTGACCTAAGACATTGAAATCGCTATTGTTTCTTTTGGTTCTTTTCGATTTCTTTGGTAACGTCCATAAGTAGTTTATGGAATTCCTGTTCCTGACGTTGCCGTATTTTTTGCTCGATGATCCTTTCGATCTCGTTTTGTTTCTCCTTGGGCAGTTGATCAAAACCCTTTACCTCGGTCTCCACATTTTTTTTGATCATGTCTCCCTCTCCGGTCATCAACCAGACCAAATTGAGCTGGGGATAGGTCCTGATAATCGTTTCAATAACATCACTGCCTATGGAGGCGTGGTTCTTTTTCATTCTCAGGGTATAGCCGTTGCCTGCACCAATGGACAGATCGAACTGTCTGGCACTTAAACCTGCATACTGAATGAACTGGGTCAATCGATCTATTGTTTTAAGCATACTTTAGAAATATTATGGGGGATTTAGAAAAAAATATACACTTTAAACTGTTGTAAGCTTCTTAAATGCCCAAAAATAAGATACTGATATGGACCGCGTAAAATTAATTTTTTTTACTGCATTTTCAGGGGTTTTTGGGGAATAATTTAAGATTAGGAAGCTAATTTTAACTAAAATTAACGTTCTGGTTTATATCTTGATTGCATAATGGTACAACAAAAGAAGAAAAAGCTTAACATTCTTACAATCAAACACAGAATATGTAAGCATATTCGCAATCCTATGGACCTTTCCCTATAGCTTTATTACGCTATTGTCAATCTTCTTTCCAAGTCGTTACCGGCAACTTCCAAGTACAGGTGGACCGCTTCGTCCGGCAACAACGATTGTATAATTTCCGGCCATTCGATAAAGACCCAGCGGCCCGATATAAGGTACTCATCCAGCCCAATGTCCCATGCTTCGTTTTCATCGCGCAAGCGGTAACAATCGAAATGATATCCCAAAACATCGCCAGATCTTAAATGGTATTCGTTTACGATACCGAAGGTAGGGCTATTGGCGTTTCCCGCCGCTCCCAGTACCTTCACCATGGCTTTGATCAGTGTGGTCTTCCCGGCACCCATTTCACCGTGTAGGCACAGAATTTTAGAGGGGACTTTTTCCAGTACTTGTATGGCCACCCGATCTAGTTCCCGTTTGTTAAAATGAACATTCATTTTATAAAAAAAATTTGATGCACTATAATTGGACTTTACCTGGGTTCCAAAACCGCAAAAGGAACGATCACCTCTTCAAGGGAAACCCCCCCGTGCTGGTAGGTGTTCCTATAATATCCCACATAGTGGTTGTAATTGTTGGGATAGGCAAAGAACAGATCGTTCTTGGCAAAGATAAAGGAGCTGCTCATATTGATACTGGGAAGGCACACTTTTTTTGGATCTGTTATTTCCAGTACGTCTTTGGATTCATAGGTCAGGCTCCTACCGGTCTTATAGCGCAGGTTGAGGCTGGTCTCCTTGTCCCCGATCACTTTGGAGGGCTGTTTTACGTTAATGGTGCCGTGGTCGGTGGTAATGATCAACTTGAGTCCCATGCTCTGGGCCTGTTGGATGATTTCCAGAAGAGGGGAGTTTTTGAACCAGCTCAGGGTAAGCGATCTATATGCCTTGTCGTTGGATGCAAGTTCCTTTATCACATCCATTTCGGTACGGGCGTGCGATAGCATGTCCACAAAATTATAGACAAGTACGGTAAGGTCGTTGTCTTTTTGGGACTTAAAGTTTTGTGAAAGCTGTTTGCCCTGTTTAAGACTGCTTATTTTATGGTACTCCCATTTCAGGTCCATGCCCAGTCGTTTGAGCTGGGCACCCAAAAATTCCGCCTCGAACAGGTTTTTGCCCCCTTCTTCCGTATCGTTCCGCCACCAGTCCGGATATTTTTTCTCCATATCCAAGGGTGTCAGTCCCGAAAAGATGGCATTTCTGGCATATTGGGTGGCAGTGGGCAACAAACTGTAGTAGGGCTCTTCCTTTTTCTTTTTGTACAAGGTGTTCAGGGCCTCGTCAAAGACCAACCATTGGTCGTACCTTAAGTTATCTATAACCACCAAAAGAGTACGGCTATCCTTTAGTTCGGGCCTAATAAGTTGCTTGAACAGGGTGTGGGACATCACCGGCGCATCCCCGCCATTGTACCAATCGGCATAGTTCCGTTCCATGAATTTTCCGAAGTGGTTATTGGCTTCCGTTTTCTGGGATTCCAGTATTTCGAACATGGCGGAATCCTCTATTTCCTCCAACCTCAGTTCCCAGTACAGGAGCTTTTTGTAGAGCTCTGCCCATTCGGAATAGCTGTTTACCATGGATAGGTCCATAGCGATCTTTCGAAATTCCTGTTGATAGTTGGCAGCGGTGCGTTCGGACACCAAACGGGAAAGGTCCAAATTTTTTTTAATGGACAGCAATATCTGGTTCGGATTTACCGGCTTGATGAGATAGTCGGCAATTTTGGCCCCAATGGCCTCCTCCATGATCAGTTCCTCCTCGCTTTTGGTGATCATCACCACGGGAAGCGAGGCGTACAACAATTTTATTTCACCCAATGTCTCCAAACCTGAGATGCCCGGCATATTTTCGTCAAGGAACACGATGTCGACTTTGGTTCTGGCAAGCTCCTCAAGTGCCTCCCGGCCACTGAGGCAGGTAATGACCTCATAATTCCTTCCCTGTAAAAATAAAATATGTGGTTTAAGCAGATCAATTTCATCATCTACCCATAGTATGGTAATCTTGTTCATTTAGTGCTTATATTTGTTTCAATTAAAGATTCGTCGCTTTGATCAGATCAAACAAGCTTAAAATATTTAATGACCCAATTTACGGATTTATCGGGATACCCAATGCACTTATTTTTGACCTGATCGCCTCCCCGTACTTCCAACGTTTAAGAAGGATTTCCCAAATGGGGCTTTCATATCTGGTCTATCCCGGGGCGCACCATACCCGTTTTCACCATGCGCTGGGCTGTATGCACCTTATGCAGAAGGCCATACAAGTGCTTCGTTTTAAGAAGGTTGAAATTACGGCGGAAGAGGAGAACGCGCTGCTCTGCGCAATTTTGTTGCACGATATTGGCCACGGCCCCTTTTCCCATGCAATGGAGCACAGTATAGTGGAGGGTGTGGACCACGAGTTTATTTCCCTCCGTTTTATGGAGGCACTTGACCAGCAGTTTAACGGAAGTTTAACGGTGGCCATTGCCATTTTTAAGGGTACCTATCCCAAAAGGTTCATGAACCAGTTGGTGTCCAGTCAGCTCGATATGGACCGGATGGATTATCTTAAAAGGGACAGTTTCTATACAGGGGTGGCCGAAGGGAATATAAGTGCGGAACGGCTGATCACCATGCTTACCGTGGTAAACGGGGAATTGGCCGTGGAGGAAAAAGGGATCTATTCGGTCGAAAAGTTTTTGATGGCGCGCCGGTTCATGTACTGGCAGGTGTACCTTCATAAAACAGGACTGGTGGCCGAAAAACTATTGATAGGGGTCCTAAAAAGGGCGCGCGAACTGTTGGATGCCGGAAACGGGCTGTCCTGTAGCAGGTCGCTACTGTATTTTATGGAGCATGGCATCAATAAGGATAACTTTGACGGTACCACCCTGCAACAATTTGCCAAATTGGACGATGTGGACATCCTCTCCGCCATTAAAAGTTGGGAGGAACATCCCGACAAGGTATTGTCCAAACTGTGCCACATGATCATCAATAGAAAACTGTTGACCATCAAACTGAAGAACAGGCCGGTGGACCCGGGGAAATTTAAAAAACACTTTGAGCGGACAAAACTTACTTACGGACTTACGGACGCGGAAACTTCCTACTTTGTCTTCAGTGGGGAAATTGGAAACAAGGCGTACGATCAAGAAAAACAGAATATTAATATCCTGACAAGGAACGGGCGACTGACCGATGTGGCCAAGGCTTCGGACCAGTTAAACCTGAAGGCCCTTACCAAAACCGTTACGAAATATTATATCTGTTATCCCAAAGATGACGTCTAACAATTTTTCTTACTTTTGTGACCATGAAATTTACAGCTAGCCAGATTGCGGGCATTTTACAGGGCGAGGTTGATGGTGACCCAGAAATAGCCGTGCACAAATTGGCCAAAATTGAGGAAGGGGAAAAGGGTTCCCTTACTTTTTTGTCCAATCCCAAATACACTGCCCATATATACTCCACAAAAGCATCCATCACCATAGTGAACCGGGATTTCACTCCCGATCAACAGTTGAAGACCACGCTGATAAAAGTGGACGATGCCTACAAATCCTTTTCCAAGTTATTGGAATATTACAATCAGGTCAAGAACAATAAATCGGGATTGGAGAACCCCGTTTATATATCCGAATCCGCCAAATATGGCGACGAATTTTATCTTGGGGCATTTTCGTACTTGGGACAGAATGTCCGGATCGGCAGTAACGTAAAGATATATCCCAATGTCTATATTGGGGATAATGTCCGTATTGGCGACAATGTAATCGTTTTTGCAGGGGCCAAAATCTATTCGGAAACCGTTATAGGCAACAATTGTGTGATACATGGAGGGGTCATATTGGGTGCAGATGGGTTTGGGTTTTCCCCAAATGAACAGGGGGAATTTATAAAGGTGCCACAAACGGGCAATGTGATCTTGGAGGACAATGTGGATGTGGGCGCCGGAACCACCATTGACCGAGCCACCTTGGGATCTACCATTTTGCGCAAAGGGGTAAAGTTGGACAACCAGATCCAGATCGCGCATAATGTGGAGATCGGCGAACATACGGTAATAGCTGCCCAGACCGGTATAGCGGGCTCTACAAAGATCGGGAAGTTCTGTATGATCGGAGGGCAAGTGGGGATCGTAGGCCATATCGTTATAGGGGACCGCGTAAAGATCCAAGCCCAGTCGGGTATCGGTAGAAATGTAAAGAGCGATGAAGTCCTTCAGGGATCCCCTGCGCTCAATTATGGGGATTACAACAAATCCTATGTACATTTCAAAAATTTACCGAAACTTGTGAATCGAATCGAAGTAATTGAAAAAAAGATAAACGGTGAATAAAGCTGCTTCAAAACAACGGACCATAGAAAAGGAGATTACCCTTACGGGTGTGGGGCTCCATACCGGTGAGAACGTCACATTGAAATTCCTGCCCGCCCCCGAAAACCATGGATACGCTTTTAAAAGGGTCGATTTGGAAGGGGAACCCATCATTGAGGCAGATGCCAATTTTGTGGTCAATACCCAAAGGGGCACCAACTTGGAAAAGAAAGGCGTACGCATACAGACTTCCGAACATGTACTGGCCGCCTTGGTGGGGCTGGAGATCGATAACGTGCTGATCGAGCTCGACTCCTCCGAGCCCCCGATCATGGATGGGTCTTCGAAATTTTTTATTGAGGCTTTGGAAAAGGCCGGTATCGTGGAGCAGGAGGCCGATAGGGAAGAATATGTGGTAAAGGAGGTCATTTCCTATAAGGACGAGGCCACCGGGAGCGAGATTACCCTAATCCCCGCCGAGGAATACCAGGTCACCACCATGGTCGATTTTGGTACCAAGGTGCTAGGGACCCAAAATGCCACTTTGGAACATCTTTCCGATTTTAAAAAGGAAATAGCATCGGCGCGGACCTTCAGCTTTCTGCACGAACTGGAAATGCTGTTGGAACACGGCCTTATCAAGGGCGGTGACCTCAACAATGCCATCGTATATGTGGATAAGGAGATTTCCGCCGATACCATGAAAAAATTGCAAAAGGCCTTTGGGAAGGAAAAACTGTCCATTAAACCCAATGGTATCCTTGACAACCTTACCCTGCACCAGCCCAACGAGGCAGCAAGGCACAAATTGTTGGACGTGATCGGGGACCTTGCCTTGGCGGGCACCAGGATCAGGGGCAAGGTGATCGCCAATAAACCCGGACATTTTGTGAACACCCAATTTGCCAAAAAACTATCCAAGATCATTAAGTTGGAAAAACGCAACAGCGTACCTACCTATGACCTGAACGAACCTCCCCTAATGGATATCCACCAGATCATGGCCATGTTGCCGCACCGGCCGCCATTTTTGTTCATTGATCGTATCCTGGAACTATCGGACAGCCATGTGGTGGGCATGAAGAACGTTACCATGAACGAACCTTTCTTTGTGGGCCATTTTCCTGGGGCACCGGTAATGCCGGGCGTCCTGCAAGTGGAGGCCATGGCACAGACAGGGGGTATTTTGGTGCTTAGTACGGTTCCGGATCCGGAGAACTATCTCACCTTTTTTATGAAGATAGATAACGTCAAATTCAAACAGAAGGTATTGCCCGGCGATACCCTTACGTTCCATTGTAGCCTTATCACCCCCATTAGAAGGGGGATCTGCCATATGCAGGCCTATGCCTATGCCAACGGAAAATTGGTATGCGAAGCGGAAATGATGGCCCAAATCGCTAAAAAGAAATAAATATGAACCAACCATTGGCATATATCCACCCAGGGGCCAAAATAGCCAAAAATGTGGTGGTAGAGCCGTTTACCACCATCCACAACAACGTCATCATAGGCGAAGGCACATGGATCGGTTCCAATGTCACCATCATGGAAGGTGCGCGTATCGGAAAGAACTGTAATATTTTCCCGGGAGCCGTTATCTCCGCCACCCCCCAGGACCTAAAGTACAAGGGGGAGGAGACCACCGTGGAAATTGGCGACAATACCACCATTCGCGAATGCGCCACCATCAATAAGGGAACTTCGGACCGGATGAAGACCAAGATCGGTAAAAACTGTCTTATCATGGCCTATTGCCATATAGCGCACGATTGCTTTGTGGGCGATAACTGTATTTTTTCCAATAATTCCACCTTGGCCGGGCACGTCACCATTGGCGACAATGTGGTACTGGCGGGCCTAGTGGCCGTGCACCAGTTCGTTTCAATAGGGCACCATGCCTTTGTAACGGGCGGTTCCTTGGTGCGGAAGGATGTGCCCCCATATGTGAAGGCGGCCCGGGAGCCACTTTCCTATGTTGGGATCAATTCTGTAGGACTGAGAAGAAGGGGTTTCGATTCGGAGAAGATAAGGGACATACAGAACATTTATAGGATCCTCTACCAGAAGAACTACAACAATTCCCAAGCCGCCCAGATAATAGAGGCGGAAATGGAGGCAACCCCGGAAAGGGACGAGATACTACAATTTATCAGGGATTCCCAAAGGGGGATCATGAAAGGATATTTCAGCACTAATTAATCATTTATGGCATCTACATCGGACATTAGAAAAGGATTGTGCATCAGGTACAATAACGACATTTATAAAATCATCGAATTCCTGCACGTAAAGCCGGGCAAGGGCCCCGCATTTGTAAGGACCAAACTGAAGAGCATCAGTACGGGCAAGGTCTTGGACAACACTTTTTCGGGAGGGCATAAAATAGAGGACGTAAGGGTAGAGACCCGTACCTATCAGTTCCTATATGCCGAGGGAGAGAACTATCACTTTATGAATACGGAGGACTACAACCAGATCACCCTCCAAGAAAATTCCTTGGATGCCCCCGGTCTTTTAAAGGAAGGGGAAGTGGTCACCATCCTTTTTAACACGGAGGATAGTATGCCCCTTTCGGTAGAAATGCCCGCCAGTGTAGTACTGGAGGTAACCTACGCCGAACCCGGTGTGAAGGGAAATACCGCTACCAATGCGACCAAACCTGCCAAGGTGGAAACGGGAGCAAGTGTAAACGTGCCCCTTTTCATCAACGAGGGCGACAAAATAAAAATAGATACGGAAAAAGGCACCTATATGGAGCGTGTCAAGGAATAATAGGGGCAAAAGGTCATTTTACATGGGTGCATACCCGATCATCATCAAACAGACCATTTTCGTTACCTTATGGAACCTTTTGTATATTAATTTTCCCAAATAGCAACATCCATGAAATTTCCCGTTCCGTACACCTTAAAGCAGATTGCCACCATCCTCAATAGCGACTATGTTGGACAGGATGATTTTCCTGTACTGGGAATGAACGAAATACATGTGGTGGGGGAAGGCGATATTGTTTTTGTGGACCATCCCAAATATTATGACAAGGCCCTGCAGTCCAAAGCTACGGTGATCCTGATCAATAAAAAGGTGGAATGTCCTTCGGGAAAGGCCCTTTTGCTTTCGGAAGACCCCTTTCGGGATTTTAATATCCTTACACAGTTTTTCATGCCTTTCCAGCAAGGCACATCCTCCATTTCCCCCTCTGCCAAGATCGGAAAGGGAACGGTGGTACAGCCCAATGCCTTTATAGGGAACAATGTTGTAATCGGCGATAACTGCACCATCCATGCCAATGTGGCCATTTATGATCATTGCGTTTTGGGCAATAATGTTACCGTTCACGCAGGTTCGGTATTGGGCGGGGATGCCTTTTATTACAAAAACAGGCCCACTGGATATGACAAGTTGCTGTCCGGGGGGAGGGTAGTTATAGGCGACCATGTCGATATCGGCGCCCTTTGTACCATCGATAAGGGGGTTACCGGCGATACCACCATTAAAAGCGGATCTAAACTGGATGATCAGGTCCATGTGGGCCACGACACGGTGATAGGCGAAAAATGTTTGATCGCGTCCCAAACGGGCATT
Source organism: uncultured Sediminicola sp. (assembly GCA_963974715.1). GTDB lineage: Bacteria > Bacteroidota > Bacteroidia > Flavobacteriales > Flavobacteriaceae > Sediminicola. The sequence continues at coordinate 75,721 of CAXBDK010000005.1, read as the reverse complement.
GCGGGCTGTGTGGTCATAGAGGATGAAGTGATCCTTTGGGGCCAGGTAGGCATTATCAGCGGGGTCACCATTGGAAAAAAGGCCATTGTACTTGCCCAAACGGGGGTTTCAAAGTCCCTGGTAGGTGGAAAGACGTATTTTGGCAGCCCTGTGATGGAATCAAGGGAAAAATTAAAGCAACTGGCCTACCTAAAGCAAATCCCTCTTTTAATGAACAGTATGAAGCAACAAAAGGAATAATAAGCATTTTAATTCTTTATAAAATGGTTTTTAAGCCATATTTTTGTGAACCAAAAAAATAATCCAAAATTATAGCATGAGCGTTTTAGTTAATAAAGACTCGAAAATAATTGTACAAGGTTTTACTGGAAGTGAAGGTTCTTTTCACGCAGAGCAGATGATCGAATACGGCACCAACGTGGTCGGTGGCGTTACCCCTGGAAAGGGTGGTCAGGAACATTTGGGAAGACCTGTTTTTAATACCGTGGTAGAGGCCGTTGAAAAGGTAGGTGCCGATACCACCATCATCTTTGTGCCGCCCGCATTTGCGGCCGATGCTATAATGGAGGCGGCCAATGCCGGCATCAAGGTGATCATCACCATCACGGAAGGTATTCCCGTGGCGGATATGGTCAAGGCGTACGATTATATAAAGGACAAGGATTGTCGTTTGATCGGCCCGAACTGTCCCGGTGTTATTACACCTGGTGAGGCCAAGGTGGGCATTATGCCCGGGTTTGTCTTTAAAAAGGGACATATTGGTATCGTTTCCAAATCGGGGACCCTTACGTACGAAGCAGCGGATCAAGTGGTTCGCCAAGGACTTGGCATTACCACTGCCATAGGTATCGGGGGCGATCCAATTATCGGTACCACTACCAAGGAAGCCGTAGAGCTGTTGATCAACGATCCGGAAACCCACTGTGTCGTAATGATCGGCGAAATAGGGGGGCAATTGGAAGCGGATGCCGCCCAATGGTACAAGGCAAGCGGAAGTAAAAAACCCATTGTAGGCTTTATTGCGGGTGAAACCGCCCCTGCGGGAAGGACCATGGGCCATGCCGGTGCCATTGTGGGAGGTAGCGATGATACGGCACAGGCCAAAAAACGGATCATGAGGGACTGTGGTATCCACGTGGTGGATTCCCCAGCGGAAATTGGGCTTAAGGTCAAGGAAGTAATGGGGTAATACCCCGTTTAAAATAGTGGGATTTCCCAACGATTATTAAGATTCCTGTCCGCCGGAAGCATTTCTTTTGGGGAGCGGGGATTTTTTTTTCGGGTATCCCCAACATACCATATCTTTGAAATTCAACTTGAGCCGACCCATTGCTTTCGACTTTTTCCAAAGTGTGGGACAGTTCGTAGAAAACACACCATCAAAATGAAACTTCTAGAAGGAAAAAATGTTATTATAACCGGGGCCAGTAGGGGCATAGGTACAGGTATTGCACGTGTTTTTGCCGATCATGGCGCCAATATTGCCTTTACCTACAGTTCCAGCGAAGCGCCGGCACTGGAGCTGGAAAAGGAGCTGGGTGCCAAAGGCGTAAAAGCAAAGGCCTATAAGAGCAATGCCGCCAGCTATGCCGATTCGGAAAAATTGGTGTCCGAAGTATTGGAGGATTTTGGGGGAGTGGACGTGCTTGTAAACAATGCGGGAATTACAAAGGATAATCTACTGATGCGCATGTCCGAGCAAGATTTCGACTCCGTTATGGAGATCAACCTGAAATCGGTATTCAACATGACCAAAGCGGTGCAGCGCACCATGTTAAAACAACGGAAGGGCTCCATTATAAATATGAGCAGCGTGGTAGGTGTAAAGGGCAATGCGGGACAGACCAATTATGCAGCTTCAAAAGCCGGCATGATCGGGTTTACCAAGTCCGTAGCCTTGGAACTTGGATCGCGCAACATCCGCTGTAATGCCATTGCACCAGGGTTTATCGAAACGGAAATGACCGATAAATTGGATGAAAAGGTGGTACAGGGATGGCGTGATGGAATCCCTTTAAAAAGGGGCGGTTCCACGGAGGATGTCGCCAATGCGTGCCTTTTTTTCGCTTCGGACCTTTCCGCGTACGTTACCGGACAGGTGCTGAACGTGGACGGGGGAATGCTTACCTAAATATTGGGACCTTTCCACCGTCCGGATCGAAGTTTATGAATTCCGGCCCGTTCGGTCGGACAACTAAAGAAGATAAATGCACACGGAAACGGTACTGTTACTATTGATGTCCGCCATTGCGGCATCGGGCATGGTGCTGTTACAATATTATTATCGGGCAAAAGGGATCGGAAAGTTGCGGCTTTATCTGTCCCTTTTGCGTTTTACGGCCCTTTTTTGCCTCCTATTATTATTGGTGAACCCAAAATGGACCAAGACCGAATACCGTTTGGAAAAAACGCATTTGGTACTGTTGGTTGACAATTCCTCTTCCATGGCCGATACGGGAGCCGAGCGTGTACGGGAACTGATCTTTGACGATCCGGGACTGGCCGAAAATTTTAATATCCATGAATTCCAATTTTCCACGGGACTGGGACCTTTGGACAGTTTGGATTTTAAGGGAAATGGTACCAATATAAACGAAGCCCTGGCCTCGGTGGGCAAGATTTTTGGTGGGGACGATACCGCACTGTTGCTGGTAAGCGATGGAAACCAAACCCTTGGATCGGATTATATCTTCCACAAGTTCCCCGAAAATACGGCAGTCATGCCGATTGTCATGGGGGATACCACCCGTTATGAGGATATCCTTATCTCCAATGCCAACACCAACAGGTATGCCTTTCTGAAAAATAAATTTCCTTTGGAGACCTTTATTTCCTATCAGGGCGACAATACGGTGTCAAAGCGGGTACGGATATCGCTCAACGGACAAACGGTGGCCAATGAGAACGTTCAATTATCGCCCAACAAGAACACTTCCATCCTCCATACCGAGCTACAACCAAACAAGGTAGGCGTGCAGTCGCTCGTAATTTCCGTCGAGCCCTTGGAAAATGAGCGCAATATCGCCAACAACAAAAGGGAGCTGGCCATTGAGGTTTTGGACGAAAGAACTATGGTGGCCATTGTAACGGACCTTATGCATCCCGATCTGGGCGCCCTTAAAAAGTCCATTGAACAAAACGAGCAGCGCAGCGTCGCCATTCTTTCGCCCCAGGCCGATGTTTCGCAGCTGGAGGGTATCGATCTTTTTATACTATATCAGCCCAACCCAAGGTTTAAGTCCGTCCAAAATTATATCCTTGATAGGAACGTGAATACCTTATCCATTTTTGGGACCAAGACCGATTGGGACTTTGTGAACGGGGTACAGGGCAGTCTGGAAATGGAAGGTTCAGGTCAGACCGAAGAGATCTCGCCCATTTTGCAAACGGGCACTTCCCTTTTTGATGTTTCGGGATTCTCTACCAAGAATTTTCCGCCATTACAGGGTTTTCTGGGTGAAATATTGATCAAGATCCCCCATGAGACCTTGATCGGCCAATCCATTATGGGCGTTGCGACCGCGGAACCACTGTTGTCGGTTTCAACGGCCGAGGGGAGAAGGGAAGCATTTTTGTTCGGGGAAGGTATCTGGAAATGGAGGATGCAATGTTTTCGGAACGACGGTGACCATGGCAATTTTGACGACTTTATCGGTCAACTTATGTTATACCTCTCGGCTTCCAGGGCAAAGGAAAGGCTTGAACTGGAATATAGACCGCTCATGTCCGGTACGGAGGCCCCTATCATAAAGGCCCGGTATTTTGATGCCACTTTTATTTTCGATCCAAACGCGACCATTACCTTGGCCCTGCAACGGGAAGGTTGGCGTACGGAAATCCCTTTTCTTTCCAGAAATGGCTATTACGAAGTGGATCTGATGGATCTAAAACCGGGCGATTACTCCTTTACCGTACAGGTGGCAGGGGAAACCATTAAAAAGGAGGGCCGTTTTAAGTTAACGGACTTTGATGTTGAAAAACAGCTGCAGTCCAGTGACTATCGTAAAATGGAACGTTTGGCGGCAAACGGTAACGGAAAACTGTATTTTCCCGCAGATATGGAAGGCCTTATTGCCGATTTGAAGAGGGAAGATCGTTTTCGTCCCACCCAGATAGGCAGTAAAAATGTCGTACCTTTGATAGATTTCAAGATATTGCTCGCCATCATAATCGCTGCCTTGGCGGGCGAGTGGTTCCTACGGAAATTCAACGGATTGACATAAATAAATATGAAGATGGACAAACTACCAAAAATTGCCTTACCAGCTATATTTGTACTGATATTGCTTATTATTCTGATCACCAAATCGGCCGTGACCATTGGCTCCGGAAAAGCGGGGGTGCTCTACAAGACCTTCGGTGGGGGCGTGGTGACCGATGAGGCGCCCATGGGCGAGGGCTTTCATGTAGTGGCGCCCTGGAACAAGGTCTTTATCTATGAGGTGAGACAGCAAGAAGTGTTCGAAAAGATGAACGTTCTTTCCTCCAACGGACTTGATATTAAACTGGATGCTTCGGTGTGGTTCGAGCCCGAACGTGAAAATCTTGGAAAACTGCACCAAGAAAAGGGAGAGGAGTATGTACAGCGCGTATTGTTGCCCACCATAAGATCGGCGGCAAGGAGCGTGGTTGGAAGGTATACCCCAGAGCAATTGTATTCCAGTAAAAGGGATGCGATACAGCAGGAGATCTACGAAGAAACCAAAAAGATCGTGGATGGACAATACATTCAACTGAACGAGGTATTGGTCCGTGATGTCACACTTCCGGCGACCATTAAGGATGCCATAGAGCGCAAATTGCGCCAGGAACAAGAATCCCTGGAATATGAATTTAGATTGGTGACCGCTCAGAAAGAGGCACAGAAGGTCATCATAGAGGCCCAGGGAAAGGCCGATGCCAACCAGATTTTGAGCGCTTCCCTGAACGATAAAATATTACGGGACAAAGGTATAGAAGCTACCCTGAAATTGGCGCAATCGCCCAACGCAAAGGTGGTCGTGATCGGGGGCGGGGACAGTGGAATGCCCATCATTTTGGGCAACCAATAGGAATGTCACAATTTTGGCGCATTTTGTTCTGTATAAATTTTTCAAGATTAAAAATTAGTTTTAGCTTTGTGTTGTTATGGAAAATAAGAGAATGCACCATCATCATTTCTTTACTTGCGATCAGGCGAGCTAGAAATGTATTGTTGTATCCAAAAATATATTCTAACCCGTTTGAGAAATCAAACGGGTTTTGTTTTTAACCAGCTGTTTGATCTGTTCAGAACAAAAACAAAAGGATCACGATGAAAAAAATCAGAATTGCAATCCAAAAAAGTGGCCGTCTCCATGAAGATTCTTTGGAAATCCTAAAAGACTGCGGAATTTCCATCGATAATGGGAAAGATCAGTTAAAGGCATCCTCCAGGAATTTTCCTTTGGAAGTGTTTTATTTGAGAAATGGCGATATTCCCCAATACTTACGGGACGGGGTGGTAGATATCGCCATAATCGGGGAGAACGTGCTCATAGAAAAGGGGGGCGATATCAGCATTGCGGAAAAACTCGGGTTTTCGAGGTGCAAGGTTTCCCTTGCGGTACCAAAATCGGTCAAATATAAGTCCGTAAAGGATTTTGAGGGGAAAAGGATAGCCACGTCCTACCCCAATACTGTAGAGAGGTATTTGGCGGACAAGGGTGTGAAGGCCGATCTGCATATTATTACGGGGTCCGTAGAGATCGCTCCAAATATTGGTCTGGCGGATGCCATTTGTGATATCGTATCAAGTGGCAGTACACTGTTCAAGAACAATCTGAAAGAAGTGGAAGTGATGTTGACCAGTGAGGCCGTTTTGGCGGTCTCGCCAAAAATAGCAAAGGAAGCGGAGGATTTATTGGTCAAGCTCCGGTTCAGGATACAGTCGGTATTAAAGGCCAGGCAATCCAAATACGTCCTCTTGAACGCGCCCAATCATAAACTGGAGTCCATTATAGCCCTATTGCCGGGAATGAGGAGCCCCACCGTACTGCCGTTGGCGGAGGAGGGGTGGAGCTCGGTACACACCGTCATCAATAAGGATAAATTTTGGGAAGTGATAGAGGAACTGAAGGAGGCCGGAGCTGAGGGGATCTTGGTCTGCCCCATTGAAAAAATGGTACTCTAACGGCGTTGGTATGGAACAGGATTTTCAATTGATACTGTTGGCAAAGGACCGAATGGAGGAAATTATACCCTTGGTCGTGCTTTTGAACAACAATAGCATTCCGGCCCCGCTGTTAAGGGACCGGTTAATACCCATGTTGGCCAATGGATACCAGTGCCTAGGGGTCTATCATAAAGGACAGTTGATCGGTATTTCCGGGTTCTGGATCTTGCATAAATTCTATGTGGGGAAACATGTGGAGCCGGACAATGTTTTTATTATGCCTGAATATAGGAGCAGTGGGGTGGGTAAATTGATGATCGATTGGATCATATCGTATGCCAGGTCCATAGACTGCACCGTATCCGAGGTAAACTGCTATATAAAGAACGAAAGGGGAAAACAATTTTGGATGAACCAAGGGTATGAGGCCATCGGTTACCATATGCAAAAGGTATTATAAATGAACAGATATAACGAACCCGGTAGGGAAACTTGGAAGGCCCTGTTGCAAAGGCCTACCCAGACCTTGGCCGATATTGAGGGTACCGTAAACGATATCTTTACGGAAATAAGGGACGGGGGGGATGCCATTATCACTAGTTATACCGAGAAATTTGATGGAGTTCGCCTCGACCGGTTCCAAGTGCCACAAGTCGAGATCGATCGTGCAGGGGATAGGTTGTCAACCGACTTAAAGGAAGCAATAAACAGGGCAAAGCACCATATAACCGTTTTTCACAGCGCGCAGCGTACGGAAAGGGTGCTGGTGGAAACGGCGAAAGGGGTAAGCTGCTGGCAGGAAAAACGGCCCATTCAAAAAGTGGGGCTTTATATTCCCGGTGGTACCGCACCTTTGTTTTCCACTATTCTTATGTTGGCCGTTCCGGCCACGTTGGCGGGCTGTGGGGAAATCGTCCTATGTTCCCCTCCCGATAAAAACGGAAACGTAGACCCGGCGATATTGTACACCGCAGGATTGTGCGGCATCACCCAGGTCTTTAGGGTGGGCGGCATTCAGGCCATTGCCGGAATGACCTTTGGCACGGAATCCATTCCACAGGTATACAAAATATTCGGTCCCGGCAATCAATTCGTTACGGTGGCCAAGCAACTGGCCACTAAATATGGGGTTGCCATAGATATGCCCGCGGGTCCCAGTGAACTGTTGGTCATGGCCGATGAAAGTGCCAGGGCCGATTTTGTGGCATCGGACCTGTTGAGCCAAGCGGAACACGGGACCGATAGCCAAGTGATCTTGGTATCGACTTCCGCTGCATTTTTGGACGAAGTTGAAAAGGAACTACTGGTACAGCTTGACAAGTTGCCCAGGAAGGCCATAGCGGAAAAAGCCATTGCCAACAGTAAATTGATCTATATAAAGAATGCGGAAACGGCCATTGACCTGATCAACGAATATGGACCGGAACATTATATCCTCTGCGTGGCCCAAGAAGAAATTTACTTGGATAGATTACAGAATGCAGGGTCGGTCTTTATCGGCAATTATACGCCCGAAAGCGCGGGCGATTATGCGTCGGGCACCAATCATACCCTGCCCACCAATGGATATGCCAAACAATACAGCGGGGTAAACCTGGACAGTTTTATGAAGAGTATGACCTTTCAAAGGATATCGGCCGTTGGGATACGGGAAATTGGGGAAACCATAGAACTTATGGCGGAAGCCGAGGGGCTTTTCGCACATAAAAATGCCGTAACCCTGCGGTTGAACGAACTGAAAAAGTAATTCATGGAAGAAATTCCGTGGTGAAACAAAGAAATAATGAAGGACAGTTTTGACTTGAACAAGTTGGTAAGGGAAAATGTAAGGGGACTGAAGCCGTACTCCTCCGCTAGGGACGAATATGTTTCCGATGGCTCCAAAATGGTCTTCTTGGATGCCAATGAGAGTCCGTTCGAAAATGGGGTCAACAGATATCCCGATCCACAGCAACGTGGACTGAAATCGGTCCTTGCCGATCAGAAGGGGGTAACCGTTCCGCAAATTCTGCTGGGCAACGGCAGCGATGAAGTCTTGGACCTGCTCTTTAGGGCATTTTGCGAGCCTAATGTGGACAATATCATAACCTTGCCGCCCACCTATGGAATGTACAAGGTACTTGCGGGGATCAACAATGTGGAGAATAGGGAAGTGCTGCTTACCCGGGGTTTTGAACCGGATGTGGAGGCCGTTTTAAAGACGGTGGATGCCCATAGCAAAATTATTTTTCTCTGTTCGCCTAACAATCCCACCGGGAACAGCTTTTCAAGTAGTTACGTAAGAAGGCTGTTGGAAAACTTTAAAGGGCTGGTAGTCATCGACGAGGCCTATATCGATTTTTCGGACGAGATCAGTTGGATCACCCAATTAAAGAACTATCCCAATCTGGTGGTGACCCAAACGCTTTCCAAAGCCTATGGATTGGCCGGTATACGACTGGGCTGTTGTTATGCTTCGGTAGAGGTGATCGGAATCCTCAACAAGATCAAACCGCCTTATAATGTAAACGGGCCCACCCAGCAACGGGCGTTGGAGCGTATTTTGGATGTAAACACAGTTAATCTGGAGATTTTGGATATCCTTACCCAAAGGGCCGTGCTGATCAATACGTTGGAGCAAATGGATTTCGTTGAAAAAATATTCCCTACAAATGCCAATTTTGTACTTGCAAAGGTAGACGATGCCAATAAAAGGTATGCCCAACTTTTGGAAAAGGGAGTGGTGGTACGGAATAGGACCACACAGCCGCTTTGCGAAAACACCCTTAGGTTTACCGTGGGCACCAAAGAAGAGAACCAACAACTGGCCAAAGCGCTGGCCGAATTGAACCATATAGGTAACTAATGTCCCGTAACGACCGGAAGAAATGAAAAAAGTACTATTTATAGACCGTGATGGCACCCTTATCAAGGAAACGGTGGACGAACAGATCGATGCCTTCGATAAAATGGTCTTCTATCCCAAAGCCTTTACATTTTTGGGCAAGATCGCCAAGGAACTCGATTACGAACTGGTAATGATCACCAATCAGGACGGTCTGGGAACGACCTCGTTTCCGGAGGAAACGTTCTGGCCAGTTCACAACTTTATATTGACATCCTTTGAAAATGAAGGGGCAAGGTTTGATAAGGTATTTTTGGACAGGACCTTTCCCCATGAAAATGCCCCTACCCGAAAACCGGGAACCGGACTGCTGCAGGAATTTTTTTCGGAAGCGTACGACCTGAAAAACTCCTTTGTGATCGGGGATAGGCTTACCGATATCGAACTGGCCAAGAACCTAGGGTCCAAGGGAATATTCATAAACGATGAAACCCATTTGGGAACCGGGGAGATAACGGTAAAGAGAGAGGAACTGGAACCTTATATCGTTCTGGAAACCAATGATTGGGAAAAAATTTACCAGTTTTTGAAATTGAGGGAACGGGTCTCCGAAATTGCCCGTAAAACGAACGAAACGGATATCCATATCCGGCTTAACCTGGACGGTACCGGAAAAAGTGACATCGATACCGGTCTCCACTTTTTTGATCATATGTTGGACCAATTGGCACGCCATGGACAAATGGATCTTAAAATAAAGGTAAATGGGGATCTGGAGGTGGACGAACACCATACCATCGAAGATACCGCTATCGCCCTCGGGGAACTGTTCCATAGGGCCTTGGGGAACAAACTGGGGATCGAACGTTATGGTTTCTGCCTGCCGATGGACGATTGTCTGGCCCAGGTGGCGATCGATTTTGGCGGCCGTAACTGGTTGGTCTGGGATGCGGAATTCAAAAGGGAAAAAATAGGGCAGATGCCGACCGAAATGTTCCATCATTTTTTTAAGTCCTTTACCGATGGGGCCAAGGCCAATCTAAATGTGAAGGCGGAAGGCACCAACGAGCACCATAAGATAGAGGCTATTTTTAAAGCTTTTGCAAAGGCCATTAAAATGGCCGTTAAACGCGATGTGGAAAAAATGGTGCTTCCCTCCACCAAGGGAATGTTATAAACATAAAGGGTTAAAGTACTTAATACCTTTGCCCAAAAAAGGAATTGAATGAAGATCGCCATCATAAATTACGGGGCCGGCAACATACAGAGCATTAAATTTGCCATAGAACGTTTGGGATACAGGGCCATTTTGACCGATGATGCCTCGGAAATAATGCAAGCGGACAAGGTTATCTTCCCAGGGGTCGGGGAGGCCAGTAGCGCCATGAAAAAACTGCGCCATTCCCAATTGGACGGACTAATTCCCCAACTGCAACGGCCCGTCCTGGGAATATGTTTGGGCATGCAGCTCATGTGCAACAGTTCCGAGGAAGGAAACACGCAGGGCTTGGGCATTTTTGATGTGGACGTACGCAAGTTTACGCCGGCCGTAAAAGTTCCCCAAATAGGTTGGAACAAGATCACAGGATTGTCAACGCCACTGTTTAGCGAAATTCCAGACAATGAATATATTTATTTGGTCCATAGTTATTACGCCCCCCTATGCGGGGAAACGATCGCTACCTGTGAATATGGGATTTCCTACAGTGCCGCCCTTAGAAAGGATAATTTTTATGGGACCCAGTTCCATCCTGAAAAGAGCAGCTTGGTGGGGCAGCAAATTTTAAAGAATTTTTTGGAGAAGGTATGAATACTGTAAGCGCTGACACGTCAGCAGCCTTGCGGGGCGTATGGGGGAAACGGACATAACCCGCCGGAGGCGGGCGGGCAGGCATCGGCACAAAATAGATCTCACGTAGTGAGCAAAAGAAAGAAACAAAATGAGAATCATACCGGCAATCGATATTATTGATGGGAAATGTGTGCGACTCTCCAAGGGAGATTACAGCAGTAAAAAAATTTACAACGAAGATCCCTTGGAAGTGGCCAAAAATTTTGAGGCCCATGGAATAGAGTATTTACATTTGGTAGACCTTGATGGCGCAAAATCCAATCATATCGTAAACCAGAAGGTACTGGAACTTTTAGCGACCAGAACCTCCCTAAAAATCGATTTTGGAGGGGGATTGAAGACCGATGGGGACCTACGGATCGCATTTGAATGTGGTGCCCGGCAAGTTACCGGAGGCAGTATTGCCGTTAAGGACAGGGAGGTCTTTAAAGGATGGATCCAAAAATACGGGCCCGAAAAAATAATACTCGGGGCCGATGCAAAGGATGGAAAGGTGGCCGTTACGGGGTGGACCGAGGCTTCCAAGGAGGATTTGCTGCCCTTTATAAACGATTATCAAGCAGAGGGAATACAGTATGTTATCTGCACGGATATCTCCAAGGACGGAATGTTGGAGGGCCCTTCTTTTGAGCTCTATGGCGATATTGTGGAACAGGCCGGGCCCGGCCTGAAGCTGATCGCCAGCGGGGGCATATCCACCTTTGATGAACTGCCTCGCTTGGCAGCATTGGGCTGCGAGGGCACCATCATAGGAAAGGCCATTTATGAAAACAGGATCAGTTTAAAACAACTGGAACAATTTATTCTGGATGTCCGATAATACGTCACATATAACCCAGGAATTCAAGGCCCAGGCGATCTATAGGATCGACCTCGGCCATGAAATGCTCAAAAAGGCGGTGTCGGACCTGGATGAGGATATGATCTGGAGCCGGCCCAATGGGGTTTCCAATAGCATAGGGAACCTTATTTTACACTTGTGCGGTAATATTACCCAGTATGCGATCTCCGGTTTGGGCGGTGCGCTGGATGAACGACATCGGGACCTGGAATTTTCTTCCAGGGAGACCCATACCAAATTGGAACTGCTCCAAAAATTGGAGGAAACCCTGGAGGGGGCCAAAGGGGCCATCTCGGGTGCAACGGACAACGATTTTTTGCATATAAAGTGGGTCCAGGGTTTTGAAATGAGCGGACTGGGAATGGCGCTGCACGTAGTGGAGCATTTTTCCTACCATACCGGCCAGATCGCTTTTTGGGTAAAACAATTGAAAAACGAACCTTTGGGTTTTTATGACGGCATCGATCTAAACTTGAAAAACAAATAGTAACAAATGCTTACAAAACGTATCATCCCCTGCTTGGATATCAAAAACGGCCGAACGGTAAAGGGCGTTAATTTTTTGGACCTTCGGGATGCGGGCGACCCCGTTGAACTGGCGGAGGTATACGCCGCCTCGGGCGCGGACGAACTGGTGTTCTTGGACATTTCGGCTACCGCAGAGGGAAGAAGGACCTTGGCCGATCTAGTACTGAAAGTGGCCGAAAAAGTGAACATTCCCTTTACGGTCGGAGGGGGAATAAGTTCGGTAGCGGATGTGGACATCCTTCTCCACAACGGGGCGGATAAGGTTTCCATCAATTCGGCAGCCGTTAAAAACCCACAGTTGATCAATGAGCTTGTGGCGAAATTTGGTTCACAATGTATAGTGGTGGCCATAGACGCCAAACAGATCGATGGAAACTGGCTGGTGCATTTGGTAGGGGGCAAGGTACCCACGGAACGCAATCTGTTCGAGTGGGCAAAAGAGGTGGAGATGCGCGGTGCGGGCGAGATCTTGTTTACTTCAATGGACCATGACGGTACCAAGGAAGGATTTGCGAACGAGGCACTGGCGGTGCTTTCGACCACCCTGAACATTCCCATAATCGCTTCGGGAGGCGCGGGAACGATCGCCCATTTTGTGGATACCTTTATCGATGGAAAGGCCGATGCCGCCTTAGCGGCCAGTGTCTTTCATTTTAAGCAGATAAAAATACAGGATCTAAAGCAGGTCTTACGGGAGCACCAAATCCCCGTAAGGATCTGATATGGGAGGAACATGTTGTTTAGGCACTAAAAAATATTGGAAATGAAAATAGACTTCGATAAAAATAAGGACGGACTGGTCCCCGCCATTGTACAGGACAATACGACCAAAAATGTGCTGATGTTGGGTTATATGAACCAAGAGGCCTATGATCGTACGCTGGAGACCAAACAGGTTACCTTTTTTAGCCGCAGCAAAAAAAGGTTATGGACCAAAGGGGAGGAAAGTGGCAATTTTTTACAGTTGGTGGACCTAAAATTGGACTGTGACCAAGATACACTTTTGATACTGGTAAATCCCATCGGACCTACCTGTCATAAGGGTACCGACACTTGTTGGGGCGAGGAAAACAGGTCCTCCTTTGGCTTTTTAAGCGAACTGGAAGCGGTCATTTCCAATAGGAAGGCGCAGGCAGAGGGGAGGGCCGTGGTGGAACTTGGGGCCAAACCGAGCTATGTGTCCGCCCTTTTTCAAAAGGGCATAAACAAGGTGGCGCAAAAGGTTGGGGAAGAGGCCATAGAAGTGGTCATCGAGGCCAAGGACGACAACGACCAGCTTTTTTTGGACGAGAGTGCCGATCTGTTGTTCCATTATCTGATCCTGCTTCAGGCAAAAGGGTTTGAACTGGCAGATGTTGTAAATGTGCTACAAAAGCGACAGTGATATGCACCGTTTCGCTACCACCAGACCACAAAAAGTTTGGACAGGGCCCCGTTAGGGGCTTTGACCCATACCAGGGGGGACCGTTCGTGCCCCATGAGCTCCCCGATATGCAAAAGTACGGTAGGGTAACCTTCCCAAGCAACGTTTAACCTAGGTTTCAAGGGCCACAGTCGCTTGGGCGGAATATGGTAGTGGCATCCCAGGTCTCCCTGTTTCCCAAAATCATAAAAACGGATCCATTTTCCCGCCACGCATTCGGCATTTAGCGGTGTTATGGAACAATTCGAAGTGCCATACGGCAGGAACAATTGGGCCTTAAAGCATACGTACTGCTCCAGTCCAACATTGGCCATGCCCCTTTCTTTTAGAATTTCGTGAGCTTCCGGCCGTTGCAGCAATGGTAGCTGTGCGGTCTTTATCTTTTCCAGTTTGGCACTTAGACTATCATTCCTATTGGGCCCTATTAAATTGGGAAACGTTTTGGTAAGGGCAGGTAACAAAAGATAAAACTTGTAGGTAAGCTCTATGTGCTGTAATTTTTGGAGCGGGATGTCGAAGAGCAGGAAATCGATTTCCCCCAAACTTCGTTTGTGGTCCCTTACGGGAATGCTGTGGAGGAGGGGACCGTACCTACCCGTATGCTCCATCAAACGAAGAAATACTTCTTCCATTTGATGTCCCAATCTTTTATGGTGGGATGGGGCCAAAGGAAGTAGTGTGCCAAGATCTATTGGCGGTAGCTTAAACTGCCGTAACCCGTTCCATGTGCCGTACCAAAGGGGCGGGGTGTCAAGAAAGGCGGTGTAGGGGGAAAGATCATCTGATGGCATAGAAAAGGGAAGTTACACCAAAGCGTTAAGTTTTCCTAAAAAATGAAAGTGTCTATCCCAAATGTATTAATTTTATGGAATGGCTATGAACAACAGAAAAGGGTTTCGTTTTTCCAATTACGAAGCTAAGGAACAGACTCCGTTCGAAAAGCTTTTTGAGATCTTCAAGGAATTGATCACCCATACTTCAGGGGACGTTGATGAAGCGTTGGACTGGCTTCGGGAACTGGATAAGGAATACGGTCTTACCGACGAAAACTATACCATTGAGGATTTTATTGAAGACCTTAAGGCCAAGGGATTTTTACGGGAAGAATTTGAGGATGGCACGGGCGAGGGGGCCGGCGATGGCAAGGGCGACCTTTCCATAACCGCTAAAATGGAACGCATTATAAGGCAGGCCGCCCTAGACCAGATCTTTGGCAAATTAAGGCGAAGCGGCACCGGAAACCACACAACCGGAAAATCGGGGCGGGGTGATGAACATACCGGTGAACTGCGGGAATACCGCTATGGCGATGGCCTGGAGAATATTTCCATGACCGAAAGCCTGAGGAACGCACAGATCAACCACGGAATGGATACCTTTGCCCTAAGCGAGGAAGATCTGGTGGTGGAAGATACGCAGTACAAGGCGCAAATGAGCACCGTACTGATGATCGACATCAGCCATAGTATGATCCTATACGGGGAAGATCGGATCACCCCGGCCAAAAAAGTGGCCATGGCCCTAGCGGAGCTCATCACGACCCGATATCCAAAGGACACCTTGGAAATCCTCGTTTTTGGCAATGATGCATGGCCCATACCCATAAAGGACCTGCCCTATCTTAAGGTGGGGCCCTACCATACCAATACGGTGGCCGGCCTTCAGTTGGCAATGGATATGTTGCGCAGGAAACGGAATACCAACAAGCAGATCTTTATGATCACCGACGGCAAGCCCAGCTGTCTGCGGATGCCCGATGGCACTTATTACAAAAACAGTGTTGGATTGGACAGCTTTATAGTGGAGAAGTGTTACAATATGGCAAGACAGGCCCGGAAACTGCACATTCCGATCACCACGTTCATGATCGCCAAAGACCCTTACCTAACGCAGTTCATAAGGCAGTTCACGGAAGCCAATAACGGGAAGGCCTTCTTTACGGGATTAAAAGGGCTCGGGGAAATGATCTTTGAGGACTACGAGCAGAATAGGCGCAAGAGGCTGAAAGGCTAAGAATATATATACATCTTTTATCCATCCCGGAACCGCAAAGAACCGGTCCGGATCAAACAAATAAATATCTATGAAATTGGACCATACAAAAATCACCACCCTAGGGGAACTTATAAAATCGGGCTATAAAACGAAAAAGATAAAGGATGAGCTAAGGGACAACCTTAGGGAAAGGATAAAGAACGGCGAGGAGACCTTTACGGGTGTCTGGGGTTATGAAAATTCCGTAATCCCGGAGCTGGAGAGGGCGATACTGTCCCGGCACAACATTAACTTATTGGGATTAAGGGGGCAGGCCAAGACCCGGCTTGCCCGATTGATGGTCAATTTATTGGATGAATATATTCCCTTTGTTGCGGGATCTGAAATAAACGACGACCCTTTAAGCCCTATTTCCCGTTATGCTTCGGACCTCCTTGGCGAAAAGGGGGACGCAACTCCCATTTCATGGTTGCACCGGAACGAGCGATTTTATGAAAAACTGGCTACGCCGGATGTTACGGTTGCCGATCTTATCGGGGATGTAGATCCCATTAAGGCCGCCAACCTAAAATTGTCCTATGCGGATGATAGGGTGATCCATTTTGGGATGATCCCCAGGGCCAACCGTTGTATCTTCGTGATCAATGAACTACCGGACCTTCAGGCAAGGATACAGGTTTCCCTTTTTAATATCCTGCAGGAAGGAGATATACAAATCCGTGGTTTTAAGCTTCGACTTCCCCTAGACCTTCAATTTGTCTTTACTGCCAACCCTGAGGACTATACCAATAGGGGGAGCATCGTGACCCCTTTAAAGGACCGGATCGGTTCCCAAATATTAACGCACTACCCCGGGGATATTCAGACCGCCCGAAAGATTACCGAACAGGAGGCCAAGCTGGACAAGAGGCAGCAGGAAACCATTTTTGTGCCCGACCTGGCCAAGGACCTCTTGGAACAGATAAGTTTTGAGGCAAGGGAAAGTGAATATGTGGATGCCAAAAGTGGGGTAAGTGCTCGTATGGGAATTACCGCCTTCGAGAATTTGTTGAGCACGGCCGAACGCCGCTCCCTAAAGAACGGGGAGGAACGGGGCAGTGTACGGTTGACCGATTTTATGGGGATCCTTCCATCCATCACGGGCAAGATCGAGCTGGTATATGAAGGAGAGCAAGAGGGTGCCGGCGGGGTGGCCGCCATATTGGTGGAGGATGCCGTAAAGACCTTGTTCCCCACGTATTTTCCGCCCATAGCAAAACTGGAAAGAAAAGATCGGGAGGGGCCTTATGATGAACTCATAAATTGGTTTTTTGATGGGGAAGGGTTCGAAATCTTGGACGATGCCACCAATGAGGAATATAAAAAACAGCTGGACAGCATCGCTCCCTTAAACCGGTTGATCAGGGAACATCATCCCAAGGTCAATACGGAGGACGCCTATTTCTTGAAAGAGATTCTCCTATGGGGGCTAGTGGCCCATAAAAAACTCAGCAAACATCGGTTCACCCAGGGTTATCAGTTCAAAGACCTTTATGGAAGTTATATCAGTGGACTCTAAAAGTTTAAATCACTTCAATAAAAAAGGTCGGCATGGAATCTCCATGCCGACCTTTTGGTTTAAAACCATTTCCCGATATTTTGGACTACCAAGAGTCTATGTTGCTGTTATAATCCACAAAATTGTATTTGCCCACCTCTTTTACCCGAAGTTTAAAGCTTATGAACGCCATGAGCAATAGAAAAAGGTATAGGGCCACGATCAGTACGCCCACAGGTATGAACGTGGTCGGTAAAAGATGGGAATCGTACTCGTCATAACTGGAGATGATATACAATGTGTCGAAGATCTTGAAAAGGTATATGAACAGAATAACATATAGAACATATTCCAGATTGCGCATTTGGGGATCTGGAAGCTCCTTTTCCCGGATCTTGAAGTCCAGTACGTACAAATAGGTAAAGTGGATAAGGGTCAATAGGGGAACGATGTAATTGTCGTACTTGAAAAAGTAAAATTTATTGGTATAAAGGCCGTAGAAATTGAGCACAATGACCATTGAAAGGATGGTCAATGATACGTAGAGCACTCTTTTCCACGGAAAAAGGCGAAATAGTAGGTTCATATCAAAGCGGTTAAGAGGTGTTTGGGAAACCTCATTGCCCTTCTAAAACGTTTTCTGATTTCATTTATTTCAATATTGTAAGGGAACTTTTACGAATGTTGGGTAAAAACCAAAAGTTGTGGTGAAAATTAGGGAAAGAAAAGGTCCACGACCGTATTTTACCGGTCGTGCCCAATATGAGGCCTATAATCCAAATTTGTGGACAAACGCTTATCTTTAACGCACAAACACGCTGACGATGAAAAAATACACGGTATTTTCCTATCTGTTCTTTTATGGTGCCCTACTGCTCGCTCAAGTTCAGGCGGATAAAGTAGAACGCTTTACGCTCAAAAATGGCATGAAAATAATGGTATTGGAAGACCATAGCATTCCAAATGCCAATATGTACCTTTTCTGGAAGGTAGGATCCCGGAACGAATACCCGGGCATTACCGGCCTTTCCCATTTTTTTGAACATATGATGTTCAATGGGTCAAAAAAATACGGTCCAAAAATGTTCGATAGGACCATGGAGGCCGCTGGGGGCAGCAATAATGCCTATACCACAGAAAACATTACGGTCTATACGGACTGGTTCCCTACATCTTCCCTAGAGACCATTTTTGACCTGGAAGCGGATAGGATCGGTCATTTGGCGCTGGACAGTGCCATGGTCGAGAGCGAAAGGGGA
Source organism: uncultured Sediminicola sp. (assembly GCA_963974715.1). Taxonomy (GTDB): domain Bacteria; phylum Bacteroidota; class Bacteroidia; order Flavobacteriales; family Flavobacteriaceae; genus Sediminicola. The sequence goes on along the minus strand of CAXBDK010000005.1, from coordinate 57,329 downwards.
GTGGTGCTCAGTGAACGCAGTACGGGCCTGGAAAACAGCAATTTTAGGAACATAAGCGAAGCTGTGAAGGCTGCCGCCTTTTTTGCACACCCATATCGTTGGTCCGTGATCGGTTATGAATCCGATATAAAAAATTGGACCCAGAACGATCTACAGACCTATTTTGACACTTACTATGCGCCCAATAATGCGGTAACGGTGATTTCGGGCGATGTGGATCTCGACAAAGTAAAAGAACTTGCCAAATCTTATTTTGAACCCATACCGGCCCAACCCGCACCGAGAAAGGTGCATACGGTGGAACCGCCCCAAATGGGCGAAAGACGTGTGATGGTGCACAAAATTGTGAGCACTCCCAATGTCATGGTGGCATACCATGTACCCGAAACCGCTCATGGGGACCACTATGCCCTGGAACTTTTGAACGCCATCCTTACCAATGGAAAGAGCAGCAGGTTGTACAACGGTCTTGTAAACGACCAGCAATTGGCCACCAGCGTCATGTCCTATATGCCGGAAAGTTTCGACCCTAACCTGCTCTATATTTTTGCGGTGGCCAATGGCGAAATTACCGCAGATCGATTGGAAAAGGGCATCTTGGCAGAATTGGAAAGGATCAAGCAGGATGGAATTCCGGAACGGGAGCTTCAAAAGGTAAAGAACCAAAAGTTGGTCGCCTTTTACAAAGACTTGGAAACCATAGACGGTAAGAGCAACACCTTGGGCACCTATGAACTCTTTTTTGGCGATTACAAAAAAATGTACGGGGCACCCGAGGCCTATTCCAAGGTAACGGCGGACGATATCGTACGTGTCGCCAAGACCTACCTCACCCAATGGAACAGGACTATAGGCGTACTGCAGGACAATGGAACAGTGGAAACGGACCTTCAAAAACTTTAAAAATAAGAATCGATGGCATTAAAACAACGTTCAATATCCCAGATCTATAGGATAGATCACTCTTTTGGCCCCGTCTCCATCAAAAAGGCCCTTTTGGTGCTGACAGCTATTTTGATTGCCGCCGCAGGGGCAGCGCAAGAACGTTTTCAGCTACCTCCCTATACCAGATTAACGCTGGATAACGGTCTCACCATTTTTTTGATGGAACAGCATGAAGTCCCCCTGGTACAGCTTACCACGGTTTTCCCCGCAGGGGCGGTCTATGACAGCAAAGGTAAACATGGTCTTGCGGATGCGACCGCTTCAGCACTGCAATTGGGCAGTAATAAATATACAAAATCTCAAATAGAGGAGACCGTGGACTATATGGGCGCCTCTTTGGGCACGGTTGCCAATAAGGAGACGGGCATGCTCTACGCCTCCTTTTTGAAAAAAGATCAGAAAGCCATGTTGGACATCATACAGGATATACTGTTATATCCCGTATTTCCGGAAGGGGAATGGAAAAAGCTGCAAGACCTGAAACTGGCCAAGCTAGATCAGATGAAAGAGAGTCCCAGATCCTCCATTCAAAATTACTATGACGGATTTGTTTTTGGCGGACATCCCTACGGAAATGCCGAAGAAGGCAACAAAGAGGACGTAAGATCCCTTACCATATCCGACCTAAAAGACTTTTATGGGTCACACTATGTTCCCAATGGTGCCGTTATGGCCGTGGTAGGGGATTTTGAGGCAAAGGAAATGGGATCTCAATTAAAAACGTTGTTCAACGGTTGGAAGAAAGGTTCCCCAAAACTTCCCGAAATGCCCACCCTCAACTATCCCGACAGTTCCCGGGTCCTATTGGTGGACAAAAAGGATGCCAGGGAAACCACCTTTTTGATAGGTGGCAAGGGAATCCCAAGGAACAACCCCGATTATGTAGGCGTTCAAGTGGTGAACACCATCTTGGGTGGCCGCTTTACTTCATGGTTGAACGATGAGCTCCGCGTAAATTCAGGTTTGACATACGGTGCCGGCAGCAGGTTCAATACCTATAAATTAGGGGGGACATTTACCATAAGTACATTTACGGCAAACGAAACCACGGAACAGGCTATCGATCTTGCATTAAAGACATATGACCGATTGCATACCCAAGGGGTGGACGCCGCCACTTTGGAGTCGGCAAAAAATTATTTAAAAGGGCAGTTCCCTCCCGAATACGAAACGAACGCCAGTCTTGCGGGACTGCTTACGGATATGCACCTATACGGTTTTGATGAATCGTATATCGATACGTTTACGCAAAAGGTGGATGATCTGGATAGGGATCAATTGGATATCCTTATTAAAAAATACTTCCCAAAGGAGCATTTGCAGTTCGTGTTGATCGGGAAGGCGGATGGTATAGGGGAGATGGCAAAAAAATACGGGAAACTGGAAACACGGAATCTATTGGATGACGGGTTTTAAAGGTTCGTCATTCAATGCCCGTGGCACGTATCGGCAACGGGCAAGGATGACTCATTTTGGTTGGTTATTAATTTGGTCATTAGATCCCTTGGAGGGGAAATAACGAGGATTAAATTACAAAAAAAAATTATCCGACAATCTAAAATGTTGAAAACAAAGCATTTGAGTAGTTTATTTCTTACATGGCCATTGGGGTGATTCTTAGTTTGGTCGGGTTCGTGGGCAAAATCATTATCAATTGATGCAGGACAGGAGGAATTTTTACCTTATCGAAGTACAATTTTTAGGGTTCCGATATAGTGGTTGGCAGAAACAGCCGGGAAGGAAGACCATTGAGGGTATGTTGTTGAAAACATTGAAGTTTATCCTTCCGGGACAACGGTGTAAAATACTTGGGGCCGGCCGTACCGACGCAAAGGTCTCCGCCCTGGATGCCGCTTTTGAACTTTTTCTGGATGGAGATCCCCCGACGGACCTCCCCATGTTTACCGATCTTTTTAACAAGAACCTTCCGCCGGATATCAGGGTGGTAGGTATGACCGAGGTGGACGGGAGTTTTAACATTATTGGGAACGGTAAGGAAAAGGAATATGTCTACTTGTTTTCCTTTGGTCAGAAAAGCCATCCTTTTTGCGCTCCTTTTTTGGCCAATTTTGTGGAAGCGCTGGATCTGGAGCGGATGATCATGGCGGCAAAACTGTTCGAGGGTACGCACAATTTTGAAAATTATACTGTCCGCCATCAAGAACACACCAACTTCGAACGGACGGTGCTGCAATGTTACCTCTGTGAAAACGAGGTGTTGAGCGCCAATTTTTTCCCTCCACAAAGTTATGCCCTCCATATTGTGGCCTCGGGCTTTATGCGGTACCAAGTCCGTATGATCATGGGAGCGCTGGTGTTGGTGGGAAGGGGTGCCCTGAGCCCGAAAGAAATCGAAAACTCCCTAAAAAAAGGGAACAATGTTCCCATATCCTATGTGGCACCGGGTTCAGGGCTTTTATTGAACCGGTTGGATTTTGACCGATAGGTGCGGTCATGAAATGAGCTGATGTATAAATTCCCTCCCGATGCGGCCGTGCAAATGGAAAGTGATATTCTTATCTTTGAAGAGATGTGAACTTTTCCGAATTGGCCAATTTTCACTTCGATCAAAAAAAGTTTAATAACTTCTTAAGAAAAAAGGAATGGCGAAAAAGAAATCCTCCTCCAGATCAAGCTCCAAAAAAAATTCCAGGGCACGGAAAAAAATGGGAAAAGCGCCGGGGACCGTTACCTACCTTGGGTATAGGCAACTGGAAAAAAGCACCGTTGCCGTGTTGGAATATACCCAAGAGGATTTAAAGGAATACCATCCGGACAGCATGGAGAAGATAATGGCCCTTCGGCATTCTACGGCCACTTCCTGGATCGATGTGGTAGGCATAAGCGATGAAACCTATATAGAGAGCTTGGGGAAATGTTTCGCCATCAATCCGCTTGTGATGGAGGATGCCGTGAACACCAACCAAAGACCGAAGGTGGACGAGTACGAAAATTATATTTTCTGTGTCCTTAAGATGGTATACCTGGATACCGACAACGATAATGAACTGATCGGCGAACATGTAGCCTTGGTACTAATGGACTCTACGGTCCTGGTTTTTCAGGAGCTGAAAGAAGATGTGTTCGGGGGCATAAGGGAACGGATCAGATCCAGCTCGGGCAGGATACGTACCAGGGGAGCGGATTATCTCTTCTTTGCACTGTTGGACGCCATTATAGACAATTATTTTGAGGTGCTGGAGAATATTAATTCGCACATCGAACTTCTGGAGGAGGAGGTTTACGAAAATCCCACCCCCAACACCGCCCGTAAGATTCAAGAACTTAAAAAAGAGGTGCTAAAGGTGAGAAGCTGGATCTTTCCCGTGAAGGAACTGGTAAGTAGGCTCATAGATTCTGAAAGCGCCCTGATCAGCAAGGACACCAAACTATTTTTAAGGGATGTCCTGGATCACTGTATCGAGATCAACGAAACCTTGCAGATTTACAGGGAAATGTCGATGAGCCTTATGGAAATGTATATGAGCAATGTTAGCAATAAGATGAACGAAGTAATGAAAGTGCTGACCATCATGGCCTCCATATTTATTCCCTTGACCTTTATTGTGGGCGTATACGGAATGAATTTTTCCTATATGCCCGAACTTCAATGGAAAAACGGCTATTTTATGGTCTGGGGCGTAATGATCTTATTATTTATTGGAATGTTAATTTATTTTAAGAGAAAGGGGTGGCTTTAACAGGTCTTTTTGTTAACGCTTCCCAATTTGGGTTAAAGGCCGTTAATTTTTTTGAAGGCCCGTCCTAACGGTCGTATCTTGTAAAGTAAAGGTCGCAATGGCAGAAAAGCTGATCCATATTCCATTGGATGTGCCCAAGCCTTTGCAATGATCGAAAGTATAAAAACCTAAAAAAAATTAACAGATGAACTATTTGAATATCAGTGAGGAAAAATTGTTGCCCGTGGTAGTGGAACTCAATACCCTTTTGGCGGACTATCATATGTACTATCAAAAACTACGAAATTTTCACTGGAACATCCTGGGCCATAATTTTTTCGATCTTCATGAGAAATTTGAGGAACTGTACACGGATGCGAGGATTAAGATCGATGAGATCGCGGAACGGATCCTAACCTTGCGTTACCATCCGATGAGCAATTACAGTGAATATCTGGAGGCCTCATCGATTGAAGAGAGCACCATCTCACTTTCTGATAGGGAAATGGTTGAAGAGATATTAAAGGCCCACAGCATTTTGCTGAAACAAATGTCCAAAGTGGTCAACAAGGCCGATGAAATTAAGGATGAAGGTACAATAGACCTTATAGGGGGCTATATCCGTACCTTGGAAAAGACCAGTTGGATGTTGGACGCATGGGGGAAAGAAAAATCGGATCATTTGAAAAGCGCCACCGCCCGAGCGGAATAGGCAAAAGCTTTCAAGTTTTCTAAAAAAAGTGGTTCTTTGTAGAACCACTTTTTTTGTACGCTAAAGGGATGGCGATGTCTCTTATCTTTTAACGGTTGGGGCTCCCGATCCGATGTACTGGAAAAGAACTATTCAAAAAGGTCGGAAGAAAGATACCTATCCCCCCGATCGCAGATGATCGCCACAATAACCCCTTCCTTAAGTGTCCCGGCCAGATCCAGGGCCGCAGTGACCGCGCCCCCACTGCTCATTCCAGAGAAGACACCTTCCTTCATGGCCAGCTCTTTGGCCATGTTAACGGCTTCATCCTCGTTCACTTCCATGACCAGATCTACTTTTTCCCGATCGAAAATTTTTGGCAGGTAGGCCTCCGGCCATTTCCGGATACCCGGAATTTTGGCGCCGTCCTTTGGCTGCACCCCCACGATCTGCACTTGTGGATTTTTTTCCTTTAGGTAGGTGGAAGTTCCCATAATGGTACCTGTGGTGCCCATGGCGGATACAAAGTGGGTGATCTTACCTTGGGTATCCCTCCAGATTTCCGGGCCCGTGGTATTGTAGTGCGCCTTCCAGTTATCGTCATTGGCAAACTGGTCTATCATAAAATAGCCCCCGGATGCCACTTTTTCCTCTGCATAATCCCGAGCACCTTCGATACCGACACTTTCCGGTGTCAGGGTAACCTTGGCCCCATAGGCCCGCATGGTCTGTACCCTTTCCTTGGTGGAATTTTCGGGCATTACCAGTTCAATATCAAGTCCGTAGATTCCCGCGATCATGGCAAGTGCTATCCCCGTATTGCCACTGGTGGCCTCGATCAGTTTTGTATCGCTGTTGAAATTGCCCCGTTCCAATCCCCCCTTTATCATGTTCAGGGCGGCACGATCTTTTACGCTCCCTCCCGGATTGTGGCCTTCCATTTTAAAAAGCAGCTTTACATTGGGGTTGGTGTTCAGCACCCTGGATGCTACCAAAGGGGTGTTGCCGATGAGGTCTAAAATGCTATGGGACATTCGGAAGTGTTTTAATTTTTATTTCTGGGGTATGGTACACGGTGGAGTAGGGTGGAATGGAGCTGGTTATCCAAGCGTTGCCCCCTATGACCGAATGTTCGCCGATAACGGTGTTACCCCCCAGAATGGTCGCATTGGCATAAATGGTGACGTTGTTTTCAATGGTAGGGTGCCTTTTGGTCCGTTGCAGGTTTTTGGCAACATACAGCCCCCCAAGGGTGACCCCTTGATAAATTTTGACATTATTCTTGATAACGGCGGTTTCCCCGATCACCACCCCCGTGGCATGGTCTATAAAAAAGGACTCCCCGATCTGGGCGCCGGGATTGATATCCACCCCGGTCTGCCGGTGGGCATATTCCGTCATTAGCCTCGGTACCAGTGGAAAACCTTCCTTGTAAAGCTCATGGGCCAATCTGTATATGGCTATCGCATAAAATCCAGGATAGGCCATATAGACCTCTTCAATGGAGAGCGAAGCGGGATCGCAGTTTACGATGGCTTCTGCGTCAAGGTTCAACTTTTCCAGGATTTCGGGCAGTTTTATCACATATCCTTCCCATAATTTTTTACAGGGCTTGTCCAGTTCCCAACAGGCCAGTTCCACAAGAACGTCAAACTCGGCTTCTAGGGTAGTAAGGTTTTCGGCAACCGGTGTTTCTATATCAAAAAGGGTGTAAAAAAGTCGGTCCGTAAATACTTCCACATTCTGTTTTAAACGGTACCGAAGGTTTGGCTGCTTTTTGTGCCGTATGATCTTATTGATGATTGCTTCCTTATCCATAATGTAGTACTGTGATGCCCAAAATTAACCAATATTTTAAAGGCACGCTATTTAAATGTCTAACTTTGGAAGTTTATAACAAAGTCTTTGAGTCGTATGCAACATACATTGATTACGGAGGAAACATTACTTTTTTTAAGGGCACTTGAGGAAAATAACAATAGGGAATGGTTCAATGATAACAAAGACCGTTTCAAAGGGCTGGAAACGGGGGTAAAATTATTTTTCAGCGGTATTTTCGAGGGTTTAAAGGAGCATGACAATATGGAGGCCATGAAAGTGTTCCGTATCTACCGGGATGTTCGTTTTTCCCATGATAAATCCCCGTACAAAGGTCACTTTGCGGCTTCGTTTTCAAGATTGGGCGCCCACAACCGCGGTGGCTATTACATCCGTATAAAGCCGGGTGCGTCCTTCGTGGCAGTTGGCTTCTGGCAGCCCAATAAGGAAGACCTCCTACGGTTGAGAAAGGAATTCCAGTTGGACGCATCGGAATTTAGGGACGTGGTTACCGAACCCTCATTGGTGAAAATTTGGGGACCATTGCAAGGGGACGAACTGAAGACCGCTCCCAAGGGCTTCGACAAAGAAGATCCCAACATAGATCTGATCCGAAAAAAGCAGTTCCTATTTGTCCGTAATTTTACGGACCAAGAAGTGCTTTCCCCCACTTTTCGGGAACAGGTAGACCACGGTTTTCAAGCCATAAGGCCTTATTTTGACCTGATGGGATCTATCCTTACGACCGATCTGAACGGGGTGTCACTACTGGACCAAGGCCTCCATATCAAATAATTGAACCTGATCTTTAAGTCGCTCGATCACCATGTTCATCATGCGCTTGTTCAGGGAAGAAGAATTTTGGATATAGCTTTCATATTCTTCCTCGGTAAACTGTCCGATAATGATCCCTTTAAGGGAATTCCTGAACTTGATATCCTTTTGCACCACGTTTTCGATCAGTTCCAACCGCTTTTGTAAGGGGAGTTCATAAAACCGGTTTTTGTGTTTTCCGATATAGTTCTTAAATACCGCCACTAAAAGAAAGTTCTGCAGTTTGATCACAGGCCTTAGGGTGGTGTTCTGGAAACGTTCGTCGGAACTCATCGTATCGGTAACTTTGGCGGAGGGAATCTCAGGGCGGAGCTGCAAAAGATTCGTTGATCTGCTGTTCATCGCTTGGAGTTTTTATAAAGATAGTCAATACCCATAACGGGTACCTCGTCAACATTATTAGTTTTTAACGGGGTTATGAACAGTGTTTTAAAAGGGTGCACCGATCCCACCTTCCGCTTCAATTTATTATGTCCGTCTTATCCCGGGAACGATAGGGACAAAAATAGCGGTGTAAAAGCACATTTTTTTATGCGTTGCGAAAAGATAACACCCTTCCTATCCCTACCTTTAGGGATCAAAAAATAGTTGAACATGAAAAGGTCCGTAAATCCTTATAACGGGGAGCTCCTATATGAATTTAGGGAACTCGACAAGGAACAGATAAATGAAAGGCTGGCCATTTCCGAAATCGCTTTCAAAGCATGGAAGAACACCACTTTTTCGGAAAGGTCGCAGTTGTTGTTGCGTACCGCAGCTGTGCTGGAACGGAACAAGGAAACCTATGCCACCGTCATTACAAGGGAAATGGGAAAACCCATATCGCAGTCCATTGCAGAAGTGGAAAAGTGTGCATGGGTATGTAAGTATTATGCCGAAAACGGCGGTCGGCAGTTAGGAGAGGAGATAGTGGATGTTGGGGAAGGGAAGGGCTATGTACGTTTTGAGCCATTGGGGACCGTTTTGGCGGTCATGCCATGGAACTTTCCGTTTTGGCAGGTATTCCGTTTTGCCGCGCCCACATTGATGGCCGGCAACGTCGCTATTTTAAAGCACGCCTCCAATGTGCTTAAATCGGGCGAGCTGATTGCCGAGATCTTTGGGGCGGCAGGATTTCCCCATGGCTGTTTTCAGCACTTGATCATCGGGAGCGACAAAATCGGGGGATTACTGGAAGATGAAAGGGTCAAGGCGGTAAGCCTTACGGGAAGTACCGGTGCCGGGGCATCCGTAGGGGCGCTGGCCGGCGGGAACATCAAAAAATCGGTGCTGGAACTTGGGGGCAGCAATGCCCTGATCGTTTTTTCGGATGCAGATCTGGACAGTACCATCAAGACCTGTGTCACCGCACGGTTCCAGAATACGGGCCAGAGCTGCATAGCTGGAAAGCGGTTGCTGTTACAGGAGGATATAGCGGAAGAATTCCTTGAAAAATTCAGGGACAGGGTATCTTCCTTAAAACAGGGAGATCCCATGGATAGGGACACCTATATAGGGGTAATGGCCAAGGAGGAGCTTGCGGAGGAACTGCAAGTGGCGGTAAACAAGTCCCTAGAAATGGGAGCGCAGTTGTTCCATGGGGGCAAGAGAAACGGCTGTTGGTACGAACCTACCATTATAACCCAGGTCGATCCCACCATGCCCATATTTGGCGAAGAGACCTTTGGGCCCGTTATGGCGGTATGCACTTTTAAGACGGAGCAGGAGGCCATCGACTTGTCGAACGCCTCCAATTTTGGTTTGGGCGTATCCATTTTTACTTCGGATATGGAACGGGCGGAACGTTTGGTCCCGACCCTACAGGAAGGTGCCGTATTTGTGAACGAACTGGTAAAGAGCGATCCAAGGTTGCCGTTCGGTGGGATAAAATCCTCCGGATACGGAAGGGAGCTTTCTTCGTACGGGATCAGGGAATTCGTGAATATCAAAACGGTGTTCGTAAAGAAACAATGATGCTCTAAATAATTAAATCGTTAAACCTATGAAATTTGGAAAAGTGGACCATCCGGAAACCGTGGATTTTACAATTCCACCCGATCATCCGGATACGGAAGTGCTGCTCTCAAGCCCAAAAATCAAGGAGGGCCCATTGGAAGTATACGTTGGATGTGCTAAATGGAACGGGAAGGAACTCAAAAATTTCTATCCCAAGGGCACCAAGGACGAACTCGCCTACTATGCTTCCCAGTTCAATTCCATAGAACTGAACGCTACCTTTTATAGGATATTTGGAGCGGAACAATACGAAAAATGGAACGAAAAGACACCCGAAGGATTTAAGTTTTTTCCAAAAATGGCGCAACAGGTCAGCCATATCAGGCGATTGGATGATGCGGTCTATCCCATTGTGGACAGGTATTTGGACGTGACCTCACATCTAAAGGATAAATTGGGCACCATTTTTCTACAGATGCACAACAACTTCGGACCAAAAAACTGGGATAGGGTAGTGCGGTTCGTGGAAAATTGGCCAAAGGAATTTTCACTGGCGCTTGAATTTCGGCATACCGACTGGTTTACCGATGAAAAGGTAAACCAGGAGCTGTACCATTTGTTAAAGGAGAACAATATGGCCAACGTACTGGTCGATACCGCTGGCCGCAGAGATCTGATGCACATGCAGCTGAGCAATAACGAAGCCTTCATCCGGTATGTAGGGGCCAACCATCCTTCCGATTACGAACGCTTGGATGCCTGGGTCGAAAGACTGTACCAATGGCGAATGAAAGGACTGAACAGCATACATTTCTTTATACATCAGAATATGGAAATGGAATCTCCGCTATTATCGGCCCATTTTATTGAGAAGTTGAACAAAAAGTTGGGGACGCATTTGCATATCCCAAAATCGCTTGACCATTCATCGGGAAAACTCTTTTAAATGCCGTGCAAAGCTTAATTTTGTAGTCCATAACCTCAAGTAAAGCGCTGGGGACATTTGTAGAAAAACTACAATAACCCGCCAGAGGTGGGCGGGCAAGCGTTGTAACATATAATATCCCACTTAGGGAGTTAAAAAACATATTATGAGATTCCATACTAGAAAATGGGTGAAGCCGGAGGACCTCAATGCCAATGAAACGCTCTTTGGCGGTAGGGTATTGGCATGGATAGACGAGGAGGCCGCCCTATACAGCATCATACAACTGGAAAGCAAAAAAGTGGTCACCAAATACATGTCCGAGATCAACTTTATGAGTACCGCCGTAAAAGGTGATATCATCGAAATCGGGATAGAGGTGGTGAAATTCGGCAAAAGTTCCCTGACGCTCAATTGCGAGGTCAGGAACAAAATGACCAGGGAGACCATTGTAACGGTGGACAATATCATTATGGTGAACCTTGGGGAGAACGGGAAGCCCGCTGCCCACGGAAAGACCAAGATCGAGTATGTAAGGGACCGATTGGCGGCGGAGTCAACAACCTAGAAGGGGACGAAGCTCGCCTGGGATACGGAGGACAACCAAAATAACAATTCAATACAGGTTTTTGGTAAAACCTAGGTCATGCGTCTGAGCATTTCGATGATCGGATCAAATCCCGATTAACCCTGCGGCCAATTTTGGGCTATTTCCTGTACCTCGTCAAGGACCCTTAACAGGTTACCTCCCCAGAGTTTTTCAATTTCTGCTTCCGTATAGCCCCTTTTTACCAGCTCCAGGGTAACGTTAAAGGTTTCCGAGGCATCGTCCCATCCTTCGATGCCGCCGCCGCCGTCAAAATCGGAGCTGATCCCAACATGGTCCACCCCGATCAGTTTTACCATATGGTCTATATGGTCCACAAAATCGCTTACATTGACAGCTGCGGGGGCCTTGGGATCCTTGGCGGCTTTTTCCTTGCCCAGTTGCACCACTTTGGGATAGTTGGCCATAAAGTTCTCCCGTTGTTCCTTGGTAAGGGTCGCAAACTGTGAACGGTCGTACCATTCCATCCCAAGGGAATCCGCTATGGTGGTGTATATCGTTTTTAAATAGGCGGCCCTGGCATCATTTTTTTCGGTATCCAAATAGGAAGCGAAGGCCACTGTCTGTACCACGCCACCATTGTCCCGTAGCAGTTTGAGCTGGGAATCGTCCAAGTTCCTACTGTGGTCGCAAAGGGCCCTGGCCGATGAATGTGAAGCTATGATGGGGGCTTTGGAAAGGGCGATCACCTGTTCCATGGAGGCCTTGGACGGATGGGAAACATCGATCATGATGCCCAGTCGGTTCATTTCGACAACCGCTTTTTTACCCAGTTCGCTCAAGCCCTGGTGCATCCAGATACTGTCCGTTTCGCCGGTGTTGGAATCACTGAATTGGCTATGGCCATTATGGGAAAGGGAGATATAACGGGCACCCAGTTCATGGTATTTTTTAAAGTTGGAGAGGTCTTCGCCCATGGGATAGGCATTTTCCACACCGATCATCGCTACTTTTTTGCCTTCTCCCTGTATGCGCCTTACATCGTCCGAGGTCAATGCCAGTCCCATACGGTCGGGAGCAATTTCCTCGCAAAGTTTATGGATGGCCGCAAATTTTGCCATGGCATTTTCGGATGCCTCCTTATATCCCGTTACGGTAAGGGAATCTTGGCCCGTATAGACGATCAACCAGCTTACGTCAAGTCCCCCTTCCTCCATCTTTGGAAGGTTAACCTGTGTATCAAGATTTTGGGTATAATTTATACTGTCGGTAAAATTCTTGACATTTATATCGTTGTGGGTATCGATGGTGATCACTTTATCATGGATGGCACGTGCCTTTTCTTCCAGGCTCTCCGCCACTTCCTTTTTCTTTTCCCCACAGGAAATCAAGAGTGTAATTACTGCAAATAAGATCGGTCGTTTCATATGGATCGGTTTACACCTACAAATTAACATAATTGGCAACAGTTTTGGATACCTAGATAACATTTAATTGTTATAACTGATAATATGATGGAAATTTAATTCCATAAAGGGCAAAACATGAATTTTCCAAGGGAAATTCATTAAAAGCCAAATCCAACCATTTGTAAAATAGTTACTTTTTGAACACAAAAGACCTCCTTTTCAATCTTTCGGAACTTGAGACCCAATTGAACAATTTCTCTTTTGAGGAACTCACCTCCAAGGAAGCCTCACAGTTAAAAGGGACCTTTAATTCCTTTAAAAGGCAATTGGAGGGGAAAATTGCTTCCAAAAGAATTGCTTGTTCCCCCGATGGCGATAAGGACCAATATCCACGGTATTCCGAAGGCAGTATGAAAAGGAAACACAAAGTTGCCGACACTGAGGGACTTTTGTTCCTGAACGCCTTAAGAACGTTGGAAACTCCCCTGCAGCTTATCATGGCGCTTACGGACTCCATGGAGAAAAGTACCGAAGCGAACGCAAAAAGGTATAGCGAGGAACTTGGACATAATACTGGGAAGGTAATGGAGGTGGTCTCCGAACTTTTGGAGTATTCGCGACTTTCACTGGGAATGGAGCCATTTGCGAAGGTCGATTTTGATCTGCGGGCCGTTGTAAAAGAAACGGTTTTCCTGTCCAATACGCTGATTCTTAACAAGGATATGAAGGTCCGCGCATGCATAGAGCCCACGGTTCCCAAAATTCTCAAGGGGGACCCTTCCAAACTTGTCCAGGTGTTACTGCACCTATTCGGCAATATGGTCCACTATGGTACAAGATCCGAAGTCCATTTAAGGATAAGCACTGCCAGTGCAGATAAAGGGGTACATTTTTTGACATTCGAGCTAATGGAAGTTGGAAATTCGGTCGGAACCGCGTCGGAACAACATAAGAATTTTCGATTTGGGGGCCTACGGATGGCCATTGCCCATAAATTGGTGGAGAACCATAATGGATCTCTCGCGATATATGGGGGAAACAACGGACCTACGTTTCAGATGACATTGCCCTTTTCCCAAGGTGCAACAGCCATCAAGAACTTCCCGAAGTTTTCGGTTCCCGCAACCAATGGTCAATTGAACGTATTGGTGCTATCCAATGTACCGTCAAACGATGCACTTGCTCTATGGGGGCCAAAATCCTATGTGACCCTAAATGTGGAAAGGGCTTTGTCGCTCTGTTCGTTTATTGCCTTCGACCTTATAGTGATAGATCTTTTAGATCCCCCCCTTAATTGGGAAAGCATGTTCGCTGGGATCCGCAATTCCGTGAACGAAGAACTTGGAAACGTACAAATACTTGCCCTTACCGACCCAACAATGGAAGGCCGGTTACAAGATCATGGTTTCAACGGCAGTATTGCACTGTCCGCGGAACATGAAAAATTGGCGGACAAATTGTCCATCCTAAAAAAACATATTAAAATGACACAGAAGATGGAATCCTCCAATAGGAACCCCAAGGGTCTTTCCTCGGGCGAAAGCCCCGAATTGGACATGGATACGGTTTTGGGGGAATGTATGGGCGATATAACCCTATTGGAAGAATTGATCGTCCTGTACAAGGGAAACATACTTGAATTTATCGGCAACGTAAAATACCATATCGGTGTAGAGGATTTTGAGCAGATCCAGTTTGCGGCCCATAAAATGAAGGCGGGACTGGCCATGATGAAGACGTTTGGACTGCACGAAATTGTTGTGCGCATGCACCATACCTGCAAAACGGACAAGGACATTAAATACATCACTTTTCTCTATAACTGCTTTCTGGAAGAATATCCATTGGTAGAAGCGGCCATAGATAGGGCCATGATGAAGATAAAGGACTGATTCCACCAGTAAGGTTGGGAACGTCCAGGTCATGGGCAGGGAAAATGGACGGATGGTGAATAAAAAATACAATCGATCAACACGACCTACTTATGCAAAAAAATGAACTTTCCTACGGCCAGGACGCTCCGCTTACCCCATTTTTTAAGCGAAATCCTTTTTTATTGGAACGCCAAGAAACTCCGATGGCCTATTTGGAGGAGCCCCAGACCCCTATAGAACCTACATATTCCGATTCCGAACACCAGGCCGCTTTATACAATTTCGATTTGCCTTCCTACGCTTCCAAAGACCATTGCGACAAGCATATTTTATTGGATGCCGTTCTGGAAGCTTTGGACAGCAGGGAAATCCCATTTGTAAAACAGATCATTGTCACCGAAGAAAACCAGGAGTTACGCGAAAAGGCATTGGCAATCCTAAATGGACTATCCCATCAGCAATATTGGTATTCCGAAGAGGAGCAGGCCGTGCTGGAGATCGAGAAAATAAGGGAACGCAGTATTTTTAAACCGCTTTTTGAACTTGGTGACAGAAAATCGAAGTTTATGCTATTGGATGAAATGGCGACTTTGGGCGGAAAGAAGGAATTGATCTTTTTGGATACCCTTTCCGGAATCCTTGATCCCGTCCTTCAAAAAAGGATTTCAAGGACCAGGACAACGATGCAGGAAAGGATACATCAAATTTCAATTCAAGAACTGCTGAAGCATGTTCCGGACAAAGAAACGGACAATACCCTAATAGGTGCCTATGGACAATTGTTGGACGAGCTGAGCATTAAGCCCTACGATCCTTCCTCGCCAATGGATAAGGCGGCCAACAGTTGATCTCTGTTCTCCCAGGACCGTATTGAACATATAGGATCCGCAACTTTCTGCAATCTATTTTCCGATAAAATCAACGTAGCTCTTGGGATGCTTGACATGGAAACCGGTTCATGGCAATTCGGAAGTTATAGCGGCCCAATACAGGCTTGTAACGCCAACTGATGGCAAAACTTTTTTTGATACCCCTAAAAGCCATCCCTTTTACAACAATTCTGGTATACTACACCACATTTAATTGTAATTTATACATGTATAAGGTACTTTTACAAAAGAATTTTTAACCCGAATAAGATTAACCCTTAACCCGAAACTAAAATTATGTTGTACGACACCTACGGAGAGGAGTATCTAATTTTCCTCAAAGATCTAAATGAAATTCTAAGTTTAAACGAATTGGTGGAATTGGATTATCTATAATGCTACCTTAACCCTAACCGACGACCATGGCAAACCAAAATTCAGATAACACGGCCTACTTAAATTTCATGAACGACCTTAATGAAATTTTAAACAACTTTAATATTAGTAAATTGAACGGGTGACCAATTGCCGAACAAGGCATAAAAGGAAAGGAGCCAAGTTATTTTGGCTCCTTTCCTTTTTTTTGTTTTGGGCCTGGTCCTTTTACCCCAAATAGGTTTTTAGGACTTTGCTGCGGGACTGGTGCCGTAACTTGCGGATGGCCTTTTCCCGTATTTGCCGTACCCGTTCCCTTGTCAGGTCGAACGTAATGCCGATTTCTGCCAGTGTCATTGAATGCTGGTCACCGATCCCATAATATAACCTTACCACATCCGATTCCCTTTGTGAAAGTGTTTCCAACGCGCGGTTTATTTCCAAGGTCAGCGAATGCAACAGAAGTTTTTCATCGGGACGTGGGCTTTCCCCATAGTTCAGTACGTTATACAGATTGGAAGTTTCGCCTTCTTTCAAGGGGGCATCCATGCTGATATGGCGACCGGAATTTTTAAGGGACTGGTTCACTTCGTTTACCGAAAGGTCCAACTCTTTGGCAATTTCATCCGCTGATGGAGGCCGTTCGTGCGACTGCTCCAGATAGGAAAAGGCCTTTTTGATCCTGTTGATGGAACCGATCTTGTTCAAGGGCAGTCGGACGATGCGCGATTGTTCCGCCAACGCCTGTAAAATGGCCTGTCGGATCCACCATACCGCATAGGATATAAATTTAAATCCCCTTGTCTCGTCAAAGCGTTTTGCGGCCTTTACGAGGCCCACATTTCCCTCGTTGATCAGATCGGGCAGGTTCAAGCCCTGGTTTTGGTATTGTTTGGCAACCGAGACCACGAACCTTAAATTGGCGGTTGTTAGCTTTTCCAGGGCAACTTGATCTCCTTCCCTTATTTTTTGTGCCAGTTCCACTTCCTCGTTCGCGGTGATCATGCCGATCTTACTGATATCCTGCAAGTATTTGTCCAATGATTTAGATTCCCTGTTCGTTACTTGCTTGATGATCTTAAGTTGCCTCATATGTATGTTAGGATTTTAAAAATGTACAAGTCCTTAGTATACAATTTTTTAGGGAATTTTCCTAATAAGGGCTTGGGGAAGTGTCCGTTTTGTGATAACTTTTGCGTTTTATAAGGTATAACTTGTCTTGTTTGTATTTGAAGAAGTACGGGAAATGGCCGTGGAATTGCCAATTTATGCAACTGATATGAGTAAACGAGCACTTAAAAAATATTTGTCGGAATTGCAGGGGGAAGAAGTGAGGGAGCAATTGTTGGATCTTTACGACCGTTTTCCCGAAGTAAAGGAATACTACAATTTTGTATTTCATCCCCAAGAGGACAAAATGCTTCAGGAGGCAAAGGCCAAAATTTCCAATGAATATTTTCCGCTAAGGCGAAAAAGGCCAAAAGCACGCCGATCCGTGGCCCAAAAGTTCATCAAACAGTTCCTAAAATTAGGGGTGGCCCCATACCATACCTCAGATCTTATGCTTTATAACCTGGAAGTGGCACAGTCCTTTTCACTGAACCGGAACCTGCCCGATGCATTTTACAAGAGCATGCTGAACTCTTACGACGAGATGGTAACGTTTACGGCTTTAAATGGGTTATTGCCGGAATTTCTGGAAAGGATCCAAAAATACCACCACCAATTAGAAGCGAAAAATTGGCCCCTCCTGGAAGGATTTTCAAGGGTTTTGGACCAATTGGACGAAAATGGAAAACCTTGAGCAATTGTAGCCCAGCCATGCCCACTGCCCGATATTTTCCTTTTTTCGGTATTAAATTTCATTTAAGGGCAAAAAACAGCTAATTTTGAAAGGTTGGCATTATACCAATGTACTAGTGGAACCCCAATAATTAGCGTGCCCATTTGGAAATACAGGATGAAAAAATAGAGAAGACCCTTTACGATTACCAGTTAGAGGACCTCAATACAATTTTCAAGTATCTGGAAGAATCCCCGGAGGGATCCAACCTGCTGTACCAACTCCCCACAGGTGGGGGCAAGACCGTTGTCTTTTCCGAGATTGCCAAACGGTATATCAAGGAAACGCAAAAAAAAGTAGTGGTCCTCACCCATAGGATCGAACTGAGCTCACAAACATCGAAGATGTTGAAAGGGTTCGGGGTACGGAACAAGATCATCAACAGTGATGTAAAGGAGCTGATAGACCAAGATGAGTACATGTGCTTTGTGGCCATGGTGGAAACCCTGAACAACCGGTTGCAGGATGAAAAGGTGGATATCAAAAATATAGGTCTTGTCATCATTGATGAGGCACATTACAATTCCTTTCGGAAACTTTTCAAATACTTTAGGAAGTCTTCCATTCTGGGGGTCACGGCAACTCCTTTGAGCTCCAATATCAAACTGCCCATGAAGGACAATTACCAAAAGCTGATCATGGGCGAGTCCATCGGAAACCTTATTGAAAAAAAGTTTTTGGCCAGGGCGAACATGTTCAATAAGGACGTAAGCCTTAAAACATTGAAATTGGGCATCAATGGGGACTATACCGTAAAGTCATCGGACGAGCTGTACGGCAATCTCAGTATGCAGGGAAAGCTGCTTAGTTCGTACGAGGAGATCGCAAAAGGTACCAAAACGCTCATTTTCAACAACGGTATCAATACGTCAAAGTACGTGTACGAAACGTTCAAAAAAGCAGGTTATGATATTAGGCACCTCGATAACAAGAACAGTGCCTCGGAAAGAAAGGAAATTTTAAAATGGTTTGCCAATACCCCCCATGCCATCCTAACCTCCGTAAGTATACTCACCACCGGATTTGATGAGCCCACTGTAGAGACCATCATCCTAAACCGGGCGACAAAATCGCTTACCCTATATTTTCAGATGATCGGTAGGGGATCCCGCATACTGCCCAACAAGGAAGAGTTTACGGTCATAGATCTGGGGAACAACATTGCCCGATTTGGGATGTGGGACGCTCCGATGGACTGGAAGGAAATTTTCCGCTACCCTGAATTCTACCTTGAAAATATCCGCAACGACGACGAGATCGAACGTGATTTTGTTTATGAAATGCCCCAGGAACTAAAGGATAAGTTCCCGAAATCGAAGAATCTGGAATTTGATATCAATGCCGAATATAAAGAGGTGATGGCCCAGGGACTTCGTTCCAAGACCGTTTTGGAACGCAGTATAGAACAACATGCCCAGATATGTATGGAAAACAGCAAGGATGTCTTTGAGGCCCGGATCCTTGCCAAGCAACTTAAAGAAGAGATTGCCTATAGGGTGCGCCTATACTCTTATTGTATAATGAACAACACCAAAAACTATAAGGAATGGCTGGAAGAGGATTACGAACGCAAATTGAGACTGCGCATCTCCCAAAAATTTGCCGCTAAGATGTAATCACACCTTTGGACAGACTTGCGAGGCATTTAAGGAAAATTAAAATAACATTTCAACGAATGTCCATTTCCGCCTCTGACGGAAAGGCATCGGAACATAATAAATCGATGATCGAGTAAATATAACTTAATGGGCAAGGAATTTTTGGGCAAGCTCGGGATAACGATGACCGGAACTAACATAGCCCACCGAGCCGGGTCCGTTAAGGGGATAAAAAACCTGGATTATCCATTACATCCCCTTTATCGGGTAAATCCGTTTTGTGAGTAAAACCAGCAGCCATATGAAATCGGTATTGTTCATAGGAATGGTATGGCCGGAACCATCAACAACGGCCGCCGGGGGAAGGATGCTACAATTGATCGAGCTCTTTCTCAAAAACGGGTACCAAGTACACTTTGCGTCCACCGCACAAAAATCGGAACATTCCCACGGACTTGAAAAAATGGGGGTACGGGAGGTGGAAATTATGCTAAACCATTCAAGTTTTGATAGGCTTTTACAAGATCTTTGCCCCAAAATAGCGGTTTTTGACCGGTTTTTGACGGAAGAACAATTTGGATGGAGGGTACGGGAGCACCTTCCAAATACGCTTCGCATCCTGGATACGGAAGATCTACATTCGTTGCGAAAGGTACGGCAGGAAGCACTGGAAAAATCCGTTCCCTTTACCCCCCAACTATGGTTGGCCGCCGAAATCACCAAACGGGAAATGGCCAGTATATTAAGGAGCGATCTTTCCCTAATCGTATCCACCGTGGAAATGTCCCTTTTGCGCAGCATTATAAAAGTACATGAAAGCTTGCTGTTGCACCTTCCCTTTTTGATGGCCCCGCCCTCTCCGGGGACCATCAACGCTTGGAAATCCTATGAAGAACGTGCCGATTTTGTCTGTATTGGAAATGGTATGCACCTTCCCAATGTGGATGCCATCCGCTGGCTCAATAGCGATATCTGGCCATTGATAAGAAGTAGGTTGCCCTTGGCGAAAGTACGGATATACGGGGCCTATCTTCCAAAAATTGTCCAGCAAATGCACCGGCCCGACCAAGGTTTTTTGATTATGGGAAAGGCAGGGAATGCCCTCTCGGTATTGGAACAGGCCCGACTAAACCTGGCCCCGCTCAGATTTGGGGCTGGAATCAAGGGAAAACTTACCGATTCCATGTGCGCCGGAACACCAAGTATCACCACAGATATCGGTGCGGAAGGAATGCACGACGGGCTCCCTTGGAGTGGTGCCATTGCCAACGATAAGGAAGATTTTGCACAAAAGGCCCTTGATCTTTATACGGATCCACTGGCTTGGGGAAAAGCACAGCGGAACGGGATCGATATCATCAGAACGATCTATGACAAGGAAATTTTGGAAAGCCGTTTTATGCAAAGGCTGAACACTTTACGGAATGGGTTGGAGGAACACCGCAACCAGAATTTTATCGGATCCATGTTAATGCACCATACCCTTGCCAGTTCCAAATATTTTTCCAAATGGATAGAGGCCAAAAATCCTTAATATCCGTCGCACATATCCCTAGAAGAAAGCCTATTTTTGTAATTGAACTATTTATGGCCATAAGATGAGTAATATTCAGTGGGAAACCGTCAGGGAATTTGAGGATATAACCTATAAAAAATATATGGGAGTGGCCCGTATTGCATTTAATAGGCCCGATGTGCGCAATGCCTTCCGACCCAAAACTACCAGCGAACTCTACACCGCCTTCCAAGATGCACAGGAAGATACCGCCATCGGTGTGGTCCTGCTATCTGCCGAAGGGCCCTCCTCTAAAGATGGGGTCTACTCCTTCTGTAGCGGGGGCGATCAAAGGGCCCGTGGGGAAAAAGGATATGTGGGCGAGGATGGGATGCACCGCCTGAATATCTTGGAGGTGCAAAGATTGATACGGTTTATGCCCAAAGTGGTCATAGCCGTGGTGCCCGGTTGGGCCGTGGGAGGCGGACATAGCCTGCACGTGGTTTGCGACCTGACCTTGGCCAGTAAGGAACATGCCATCTTTAAACAGACCGATGCGGACGTTACCAGCTTTGATGGCGGCTACGGATCTGCCTATTTGGCAAAGATGGTGGGACAGAAAAAAGCAAGGGAAATATTCTTCCTGGGACGGAACTATACCGCCCAGGCAGCCTTTGAAATGGGGATGGTAAATGCGGTTGTTCCCCACGAGGAATTGGAAGATACGGCTTTTGAATGGGCGCAGGAAATACTGGCAAAATCGCCCACTTCCATCAAAATGCTGAAATTTGCCATGAACCTTACCGATGACGGGATGGTGGGGCAACAGGTATTTGCCGGCGAAGCCACTCGATTGGCCTATATGACCGAAGAGGCCAAAGAGGGGCGAAATGCGTTCCTGGAAAAGAGAAAACCCGATTTTGGCAAGGATAAATGGATTCCTTGATATTATCCCATTTTCAAGTGTGCCCCCACTTTTTTACTTCGGATCCCCAGTAACGGGCCCCATGGTAAAAAGAAGATCAAGGATCCCCATAGAATCATCAATTGGGCAATATGCTGAAACGGTTGCTCAAAAAATACGCGGATCAAGAGGTCCAATACAAAAATGGTTATATAGAAGGAAGGGGAGTTTAACAGCAAATTCCTCACACCGTCCCAATTAAAACAATCTTTGTCGTCCGTCATGACCTTCAGCCAAAGCTTGCCCTCCATCTGTGCCGGTGTATGTTCTATGCGCCTTTCCCAATTTATCGCCCACAGGAAATGTCCAAGAATTCTTCTATGGGAAAAGGAATATTCAACGGACATTCTTCCAACCGGCCAGTTGGCAAAAACCAGTAGATAGATCAAAATGTCATCCAAAAAATGCCCAAATCGAAATGTGGTTATGGAAAATAAGGTTCCGTGGAATATAATTATAAGCCAAACCACAAGGTAATGCATTCTTTTAAAGAATAGCAATATTCCGATGACAACCTCGAAAAGCATGGATAACCATGATAGGCCCTTGGAAAAGTAGCTGTTGGGGAACAGGTCGGAAGCAAAGATGTAAAGATGGTTTTGCGACACCGTGTAAAGCCAATTATGTATAAATTGCCCTGTCCACCAGTCCATTTGGAAAACTTTGTTGGTAAAGGCCCCCAAGTATACAATGGATAACTGCACGTATAACAAATAGGGATCTTTTTCCCTATCCGATAATCCCGCCAAAAATAGGGCACATCCACATATTAAAATATGGTTCCTGAACAATGGCTTGGATGACAATAAGACCATAAGTATCGTGATTCCCGCAATTATGGCCATTGCCCTAACCTGAAAATTTAACAATAACAATGTTCCAGATACCAAAAAAAGGGTTTTCATAACAGCTTCATAGATTCCTGGATATTTTCCAAAGAAATCAAGTTCCTGGAAAAAGGGGAGAAAAGGGTCGGCTATGTATCCGTAAAATCCATGCGCCATGAGTAGAATGAACATCAATTTGCACATCAACAGAACATTTGGCAACATGGAGGTACCTTCCATCCGCCATGGGAAAAATTTTTCCATCTTTTCCGCTAGTTTGAATAGTTCCATTGCTTTTTGTTATGGCCGTTGGTGGAATATTCAATTATCACCTCGGCCCTGTCCTTCTTTCCGTAGGTGTTTTCATATTGTTCCACTATATCAAAAACATTATAGATGGATCGGGCCTCATAACCCTTGGCCATATGGTGATATCTCTGGCCTATCTGCTCAGGTGTCAATTGTTTCCCTTTGATTTTCACCGAAATATCGATATATGAGTGCTCATCGTAAGGGGCCCAACAAAAAAACCGCTCGGGAATGAATCGGGAATGGATAATAAGAACTATTTGAAGGGAAAGAAAAATCACCCCCACAGCAAGTTTTGTCCTCATATGTCATTTTAAGGGAAATTTAGGACAAAAAAAGGTTCAGCACCATTAATTGCCCCTTAACGACAATTTTCACCGTCATATTGACCTAATAGTCCTATTTTTGTCCTTGGAACTACATGGTATTTCTCTTGGTTACATAACAAGGCCGCTGTTATACATAGGTACAAGTGCTGGAAAACTATAAAAGGAACCGTCGAATACGGAAATTAAAAAGGGCCTTGGTTTTTGGACCAGGACCCTTTTACGAGAACACTATATGAAAATGAAAAAAGTTTGTTTCTTATTTATATCCCAAATATAGAGCGACTTTGCGATTGCATGAAATTATTGTTGTGAAACCTGGCAATGATGTGGTGAGAAGTCCGTCTTTTGATATTTTACACTATTTTTAATCTGAAAAGTTAGCGAATGTCCTTTAAAAAAATACACCCCATCCTACAGGAAAACTTGCTGAACATGGGGCTAAAATCGCCCAATCAATTTCAAAAGGAACTGATTTCAAAAATAAAGGCGGGCACTGGTTTTTTTGGTATCGGTCCTGCCGGTTCCGGGAAGACCACTGCGATGATCATTGGGGTCATCCAAAAATTGAACGCGGCCGCCTTCGAGGACTCTCCCCGTGCCCTTATCTTTGTAAAGGATAAGGAGTCGGCCCTGGAACTGGCACAAAAATTCAGGGAATTTGCCCATAGAACGGATCTTCGGGTCTACTGCGCATATGAGGAACACAATATTGAACTGCAACGGGAAGAAATCTATTTGGGTACCGACGTTGTAATAGCCACCCCGAAGAGATTGGCAAAGTTGTTCTATCTGAACGGTATCCACTTGGGGCAGTTACAAATGTTTATTGTGGAGGATGCGGAGTTCCTTTCAAAGGCAAGCGATTATTCCGATGTTATCCGTATTCCTGAAAGTATGGAGAGATGCCAATACATTGTACTGGCGGAAGAATGGGACAACAGAATGGATAGGATGGCCAATTCCTTTATGTACAACGCAGTGACCATTACAGAAAATTGATCGTTATGAAATCGGGGAAGAAGTATATAAATATTTACACGGGAAGTATGGTTTCGGTAATTTTGCTGAAAGGCATTTTGGAGGCCCAAGGAATAGGGACCATCACCAAGGATGGGAACGAATCAGGGAGGTTAGCGGGTTTTTCCGGTGGCTCCTATGGCGGGGTACAACTATTTGTGATGGAAGCGGACAGGGAGAGTGCCTTGCCTCTGGTGAACGAATTTGAGGGGAAGTCATAGTGGACATCGATCAAAAAGGGCCCTATCAAATAAATGACGGGCCCTTTTACGAGAACACTATATGAAAATGAAAAATCGAAATCCTAATTATTGACACTCCTAAAGTAATCCCTTTATATCGGGTATGGAAAATTTTGTTGTGAAGACGTAATTTTCTGTGGTGCAATCGCTTTTTTTGGATAAATTCATCGGAAATAAATAAGAACCGTAGCAAAGCTTTAAATAGTTCCAGATAAGATGGTTCCACATATCCGACCCGCAGGCCCCGATGATCTGCCCCACATACTTCGTTTGCTCAAAGCAAACAATTTACCCACAAGCGACCTGAATAATCCTATGGTGACCCTTTTTGTGTGTTCCATGAACGGGAAGTTGGCAGGCACCATTGGGCTGCAGGCCTACGGTTCTGTGGGACTCTTACGATCCGTATCGGTCGCTGACCATTTTAAGAACCGGGGATTGGGTAGTATAATGGTAAGGTATCTTTTAAAATTTTGCGGGGATGCGGGATGTCAACACCTGTTTTTATTGACCACCACTGCGGAAGCGTATTTTAAAAAATTCGATTTTACGGTCGTGGATAGGGAAGGGGTACCCCTGGTAATCAGGGAGACAAGTGAATTTAAGGATATCTGCCCCGCCTCGGCAACGGCGATGGTGCGCATCGACAAGCAGAACCGTAGCCCTTTGACGCAGCGCATGGGGAAATAAAACCCATTTGAATGGAACCTAACGTATGGCGGCAATGATGTCCGATAAAAATTCGTTTATGTCAAAAGCGGGATCTTCCGAAAGTCCTGTGCGTACCACTACCAGATCTTTGGAAGGTATAATGAATACATGTTGGCCCTGAAAACCATTGGCGGAAAACATATCCCTTGGCACATCCGGAAATTTACCTTCCGCGTTCAACCAGAAATGGGCGCCATAGGTGCCATTTGAACCGGTGGTCGGACGGGTAACATAATCTACCCATTCAGGCGAGAATAATCGCTCCCCGTTCCAATTTCCCCTTTTAAGGTACAATAGCCCAAATTTTGCCCAATCCCTTGTATTGGCCCAGGCATACGAAGATCCTACATAATTCCCTTCGAGATCTGTTTCCAATAACATGGAGGTCATTCCTATCCTATCTATGAGAGCCGTATACGGGAAGTCCATATAATCCTGTTTTGCGGGAAAGTATCTGTGTAAATGACCCGATAACAGATTGCTGGTCCCAGAAGAATAGTTCCATATTTCAGTGGGCCGGGCAACCATTTTTTTATGAAGTTGCGATTGGCCCATGTCCGATTCCAAGAACAGCATTTTGGTGACATCCGAGATTTTTGAATAATCTTCTTCCCATTCCAGACCGCTCTGCATACGCAATAAATGATCCAATTTTATCTTTGACCGCCCATCATTTTCCCATTCCTTTATGGAGGGGGCGGTGTTCACATCCAATTTGCCCTGGTATTCCAGAATGCCGTACAAGGTGGCCAATACACTTTTGGTCATGGACCATCCCAAAATCGGGGTGGTTTCATCAAAACCCCTGATATATTTCTCGGCAATTATGTGGTCCTTGTGCACTACGAGTACCGTTCGGGTCTTTTTTAGTTCCGGGTCCAAAAAAGATTTTTCAACGGCATATTGCAGTTTTTGATAATCAACATTGGGGAAAAGTGTATCCTCGGCTACATTTCCGCCATAGGGAAATGTGTGGCCGTTTTCATGATAGGTCCTTTTGGGCCTTGGCGTTTTTTTGGTGGGGTCGTATTCACCGTTGACCAATACACATCCCAGTCCCTCCCTATAAATGGCCTTCCTCTCCATAAGTCCAAAAACCGATGCTGTGACATATTTCCCTTCGTTGTCCACTTGGGTACCGGCCAATTTTATCAAGGGCATATCATTATCATTGCTCTTTATGGAATAAGGTGTCCTTGCGGCAATAAAAACACTGGAGGCCATATTTTTGGCCGCATATCCGGATATGATGTTCAGTTTTGGATAATTAAAGTAGACAAGAATGCCCAAGAGCACAAAAACAACAAGGAGAATACGTTTTAGAATTTTCATAAGGAGGGACTTTAACGGTCATAAAAATATACTATTTCATTCGTTTTTGTTGTAACTTTAGTGTAATAAAGCATATAATGTATGTCCAATATCGGGTTGATCATAGAGGAACGGAGCAGGGATATAGGCGATTTTTTGGTAGGTCGGCTCATTCCGTTCCGAAAGAAGCGGATGATCGGCCCTTTTATATTTATAGACCATATGGGTCCCACCCACTTGGGCCCCGATCGTTATATGGACGTGGACCAACATCCCCATATTGGACTTTCCACACTTACATTTATGCTGGAGGGGGAGATACTGCACGAGGATGGATTGGGTACCAAGCAGCTCATAGCGCCCGGTGCCGTAAATTGGATGGTGGCCGGGAAGGGGGTCTCCCACACCGAACGGACGCCTTTGGAACTTCGTGATGGGAGACAACTTACGGTTCATGGGTACCAAATATGGGTGGCACTGCCAAAGGACCGGGAAGATTGCGCTCCCGAATTCCATCACTTTGGGGAAGAAGAACTTCCACATTGGAACGAAGGGCCAGCAAATTTTAAACTTATAGCTGGGGAGGGATATGGCCGAAAATCGCCAGTGCCGGTACACTCCCCACTTTTTATGGTGGAGATCCGGACCTCTGAAAAATTTGATCTGGATGTACAGGGCCGGTTACAGGGCGAAATTGGGATATGCATAGTGGAAGGGAGCATAGAGGCATGTGGCCAGACCGTTATAAAAGGGAACATACTGGTTTCAAAGGTGGCCGACCATTGCAACACCATTCTGGACCAAGGGACCCATGTGCTGCTGTTCGGGGGAATGCCCCTGGCCGAAGAACGCCATATCTTCTGGAATTTTGTCTCCTCCGACAGGCAGAAAATAGAAGATGCGAAGCAGGCCTGGAAGGATAAAACCTTTCCGATGATGGCGGATGACCGTTCCTATGTGCCCCTTCCAGAACCGATCCGTTAAAAACTATGTACTACATTCCCCTGTTTACTAAAATTCCGTTCCAATATTTGATTGGGATAATTTTGGTCTCCTATAGCTGTACAAGTGGTAAAAAGAAGGAGCTGGAGGAATCCTATGTTTGGGATTCCATAAGGGTGACCGCTACCGCTTATAATTCCCTGCCTTCCCAGACAACTGCCCTTAATTCCAATATTACGGCTTGGGGCGATACCCTTGTCCCGGGAATGAACACTATTGCCGTTTCCAAGGATCTTGTAGCCAAAGGATTGGTGCACAATACGATGGTACGGTTGGATACCTTTTCACGGATTTTTCTCGTAAAGGACAGAATGCATTCCCGATGGCGGAACAGGATCGATATTTATATGGGAACGGATAGGGAAAAGGCACTGGATTGGGGCCGGAGAAGACTTACCCTTTACTACGCAGTTAAAAAGGATAGTCTTCCCTTAAAGCCCAAAACTCCTTAATTTGTAATTTTGGAAATTAATCGGACCGTCTTGAAGTATTGTATCCTCCTTGTCTGTATTTTATTGGTATCTTCCTGTAAGATGGCCCATCACATTGTTGATCGGCCGATCGTGTTCGATGATCAGCGAACCCAGCTGACGTTGGACTATCTCAGGACCCGGTATGGTCTGGAACAGCGGGAGCCCACCATTGTGCCAAGGATGATCGTACTGCACTGGACGGTCATTCCTAATCTTGAGGCTTCCTATAGGGCTTTTGAGAAGTCCACTCTCCCCAATTGGCGACCTGAAATTGCTACGGTGAGCGGGCTGAACGTCTCTTCCCAGTTCTTGGTGGACCGGGACGGCAGTATCTATCGGATAATGCCCGAAACCACCATGGCCAGACATGTTATAGGATTGAACCATTGTGCCATCGGGATAGAAAACGTTGGGGGAGGAAAGGGACAGCGTCTTACCCGGGCACAAAAAAAAGCCAATATTTGGTTGGTAAGGTATTTGACTTCCAAATATGAAATAGAGTACCTTGTAGGCCATTATGAGTATACCCATTTTGTGGGGCATCCTTTGTGGATGGAATCGGATTCGTCCTATAGGACGGAAAAGGAAGATCCCGGTAGATCTTTTTTAAGAAAGGTAAAAAGGGCCACCAGGGATTTGGATCTTAACAATGAAGTGCTTTAAATTTTTTAATCGTAGTGAAAAAGTTTAAAGCACTTCAACACACCTAATATGGAATAAGATGAGAATAGGAGCTACTTTAACTTTGTTATTGCTTTTTATGTCGGCGGACACCGCCGCCCAGGAAACGGATATTACCTCCGACCTATATGAGACCTATAAGGATTACCGGGAAAATTCCCTAGGGGAAAGGAGGATCAAACATGCCGATATACGGCCGCTTTTAAAAAAACTGGCCATGGACCCCAAGTATACCGTGCGGGTGGTGGGCGAATCCATTGAAGGAAGGGACCTTACCTTGGTCAGTATCGGTTCCGGCCCCACAAGTGTTTTCCTGTGGTCCCAGATGCACGGGGACGAACCAACCGCCACCCAGGCCATTTTCGATATTTTCAATTTCTTGGACGGACCCGCCTTTGTTCAGGAAAAGGAAGATATCCTGTCCAAGCTCACCCTTCACTTTTTGCCGATGCTGAATCCGGATGGGGCGGAGGCCTACACCAGAAGGAACAGGCTGGGAATAGATATCAATAGGGATGCGCTGCACTTACAGTCCCCTGAAGGCCGTACCTTAAAAAAGGTGCGGGACAGTCTGGATGCCGATTTTGGGTTCAACCTCCACGACCAGAGTACCTATTACAATGCGGAACGAACGTCCAAACCCGCCACGATTTCCTATCTTGCACCTGCCTATAATTATGAAAAGGACATCAATGAGGTAAGGGGCAATGCCATGAAGGTCATAGTTTTTATGAACAGGATCCTTCAAAAATACGCTCCGGGACAAGTGGGCAGGTACAATGATGATTTCGAGCCCAGGGCATTTGGGGACAATATCCAAAAATGGGGCACCAGTGCCATTTTAATAGAATCTGGGGGATATCCCAACGACCCGGAAAAACAGGAAATCCGCAAACTTAATTACGTTTCCATCCTGTCGGCGCTCTATACCATAGCAAAGGAAAATTATGCGGACATTCCCTTGGAGGATTATGAAAAGATACCGGAGAACGATCGGAAACTGTTCGACTTAAAACTGGAGGGTATTACCTATGGACTTTTGGGAAAGGACTATCTGATGGATCTTGGTTTTCAAAGAAATGAGGTGGATGTTGCGGGACATAGTGATTTTTATTACAGTAGTTCCATTGCGGATCAAGGGGACCTTTCCACTTTTTACGGTTATGAAACCTTGGAAGCTTCCGGATATAGGGCCATAGCCGGTAAGGTACATCCAAAGACCTTTGCATCCGTGACCTCCCTTACCGAGACACAGATACTGGAATTCTTAAAGAGCGGATATACGTATCTAAGGGTTTCGGAATTTCCTTCCCAAAAACAGGTTCCCTTGCCCATCAATGTAGTGGGGTCCGAATTTAAAGCGCCGACATTACGGTTTTGGGTAGGCCTTAATCCGAGTTTCTTATTGGAGCGGGAAGGGAAAATCGAATATGCCGTCATCAACGGATTTTTAATTGACCTAAAAGGAGGTGACAGTAATTTTAAGAATGCGCTTACCTATAAAAAATAAATGGCGCACACTAAAAAAAAGAGGAGCTTCCATTGAGGGCTCCTCTTTTAGTATGAAGTGATTTAAATTTACTCGCAACCTCCGGTAAATCCTTTTGCGTTGAATTTGGTCTGTACCGCACCTTGTTGCGCCCCACTCGTTACCTGAATGGCCAAGTTGCTTTCGCCACTGCCATCCCTTTTTGGCGTGCAATATTCAAAGAGGTAGAAACTGTTGGCACTTTGGGATACCCTAAAGGAAATCTCGTTAAAGGTCTGTTCCAGTTCCGTTTTGTTCCCGGCAAAAACACTGTAGGTTTTCCCAATATCTGAAAGGGATTGTGTGTCTATTTCCCCACCTAGCCCGATACTGTAGAAAGAGATATTGGAATTGGCCTCGTTCACCTTTTTCAGGGCTGCCTCTTCCGTATATCTCGATGCCTGATCGGTACCATCGGTAAAGATCACTACAGAGGCCGCTCCGATCCCATTGTCCTCGGTACTCTCCTTCAAAAGGGCGGTAGCCTTATCGGTCGCTTTGATCACGGCCCCGTATAGATCCGTGGAGGGATCTGAACTTATATTGGTGGTAATACCATCAATGGAGGCTATAAGTTCCTCCTTGGAAGCGGTCAGATCGTTCAATAGGTGCAGTTCGTTTTCCCCATCGAACCAGTAAATGGCCATTTTAAACGATTCTTGGGACGTTGCCGGCATTACATTGTTCACAAAGCTGGTGGAAGCCGTTTTTAGTTCGGGCAGGCTGCTGCTGAGCACACTGTTGCTCAAATCCAATACCAGCAGCGTATTATTGGTAAAGATCTGCGAGTTGGGGGAAATGCGCGCAAAGGATTCGGACGTGGAAATGGTATTGAAACATTCGTCGTTCCTGCCCTGTTCGTAAATGGTAAATTGATTGGCGGTAAGGCCCGGTACAGGGGCGCCCTCCGAATCGGAAACCCTGAAAAATATGGAAATTTTTCCGGGAAGCGTTGTAAATTGATCTTGAATGGAAAGGATAAGATCGTTTTCGCCCAGGTTCAAACATTCATCAACAGGTTTTCCCTCGCCCAGGTCCCCATTGGGATCTGGATCAAAGTTAATATCGTCATCCGCATTTCCACAGGAAACCGCCAAGGATATAAAACAAAGGCAGGCAAGTATTCTTATCGATAATTTCATTTTTCAATTTTTTGTGTTCACCATGCAGAACGTTAAAAAGCCATTAAAATTATACCGTCTCCCAAAAAGTTTTGTTAAGATATTTTCGTAATTTCCCTAAAATGTTAAATAACAGTATGTAAGCTGTGAAAACCCTGTTTTATCCACTCTAAAAAACTAGCTGAATGAACTTTAAAATAGCACTTCTGAACCTCTTTCTTTTTCTACTCCTTGTTGCCAAGGCGCAAGATCCGGTCTTGGCCGAACGGTTGGGATACCCTACCAACACCAAATTTTTGATCATCCATGCGGATGATCTTGGGGTGGCGCATTCGCAAAATCGGGCGACGGTGCACGCTTTGGAAAACAGTCCCGTTAACTCTGCCAGTATAATGGTGCCGTGCCCTTGGTTCCCGGAGATTGCGGCCTACGCACGGGAGCATCCGAAAGCTGATCTTGGATTGCACCTTACACTGACCAGTGAATGGACAAATTATAAATGGGGCCCGGTAAGTGCAAAGGATTCGGTTTCCAGCCTGCTGAATAAAAATGGATATTTCTACGCAACGGTGGACAGTCTGGTTAGATATGCGGTCCCTTCCGAAGTAGAGATCGAACTGCGAAACCAGATAAAAAAAGCGTACGCCTTTGGGATAGACGTAACCCATTTGGATGCCCATATGGGCGGGGCAATGGCCACACCGGATTTTTTACGGGCCTATATAAAAGTGGGAAAGGAATTTAGGTTACCGGTATTCTTGCCGAAGGAAATTGGGGATATGGGGGAGTTGAAAGATAATGGAACCCTGGACGACCGAACGGTTTTGGTAAACCACAGCACCATCGGCCCATCCGATTATCGTGAAGGTACCGATCAATTTTACAGGGAGCTACTTCAGGACCTTCCACCTGGGGTGACCAATTTATTGGTTCACCTTGCCTATGACGACCCGGAAATGAGGGCAGTGACAACAGGATTTGAGGATTGGGGATCGGCATGGAGGCAGGCCGACCTCGATTTTTTTACCTCGCCCGAATGTAAAAGAATCCTAAAAGAGTCCAATATTGTCCTTTTGCAATGGCGCGAAATCAGGGATCGGATCGTGCGGCGCTGAAAGGTCCATCCGTACAAGAAAACGTTAAAAACATGGATATGGCCCCATTTTTTTATAATTTCATGGTCTTACAGGATTTCCATCCAGAGAAATTGACTTAAGGGAACTATCTCCATAATAAAATATGAAGGATGGAATTGGAATACCCCAACAAATTGTGCGCACGCACAGAAAGAAAATTAGGATAGAT
Source organism: uncultured Sediminicola sp. (assembly GCA_963974715.1). Classification (GTDB taxonomy): domain Bacteria; phylum Bacteroidota; class Bacteroidia; order Flavobacteriales; family Flavobacteriaceae; genus Sediminicola. Next base: position 24,671 of record CAXBDK010000005.1, on the reverse strand, counting down.
TTACTATGAACATATTACTATTTGGTATTACAAAGGATATTGTGGGAAGTGCCTCCCTATCCATGCCCGTTTCGAACGGAATGGGAACAAATGCCCCTAAAACGGTGGGGGAACTGAAAAAATATTTGGGTACCATGTACCCACGACTTAATGGATTGTCATCACTTGCCGTGGCGGTCAATAATAACTATGCCAGCGATAGCACCAAATTGGATGCCTACGACGAGATTGCCCTTATCCCTCCCGTTAGCGGGGGATAACGTATATTTGGGTATTTTGGCAATTAGAGGATAGGTAAAGGGATCTTTATAAAAGGAGTATGTTGATAGATAACCATAAGAGAAAAATAAATTATTTACGTTTGGCGGTAACCGACCGATGTAACCTACGGTGCAACTATTGCATGCCTTCCGAGGGCATCCAATTTGCAAGCAAGGATACCCTTTTTACCACGGAGGAGCTGTATAGGTTAGTGAGGATAATGGTTGGCCAGGGCATAGATAAGATACGTATTACCGGTGGGGAGCCATTTGTTCGAAAGGACCTAATGGAACTGCTGCGAAAAATGGCAGCCTTACAGGGACTTGAAGACATCTCCATTACCACCAACGCAACCTTGATAGGCCCATATATAACAGAACTGAAATCCTTGGGGATCACGAATATCAATGTCAGCTTGGATGCCATCGATAAGGATACTTTTGAGCGTATTACCAGAAGAAAACAGTACGATACCGTCTATAATAATCTTATGCGCTTGATTACCGAAGGCTTTAATGTCCGTATCAATTTTATTGCGCTCGAAGGGCAGAATACCCAGGATATCGTTCCCATCCTGGAACGGATGAGGGAGTATGATGTTTCCGTTCGGTTCTTGGAGGAAATGCCCTTTAATGGCGGCTCCAAGACCTTTGATTCGATCCAGTGGGACTACAAGCGTATTTTTGCACATATAACGTCCCATTTTGGGGGAGTGGAAAAACTGGAGTCGCCCAGGACCTCAACGTCCATCAATTATAAGATAAGGGGGCACAAAAGTACCTTTGGGATCATCCCCTCATTTAGCCGAACATTCTGCGGAACGTGTAACCGTTTGCGGATATCGGCCACAGGTGATGTGATTACCTGCCTGTACGGAAAACCCAGTATGAACCTTCGCGAAGTGATGCGGGGCGAAAACGCCGAAGCGAATATCACGGAACAGATTTTAAGGGCCGTAGGGAGTAGGGCCAGGACCGGTTTTGAGGCCCAAATGGCAAACGATACGGTTTTCGATAGCTCCATGACCTCTATTGGTGGATGATGGACCGGTGCCATATTCCCAAAACCCGAACACATTAAACAAAAACACGGTATAATGGTGCGGAAACCACTTTACGGACTGGTGCTGACCGGGGGAAGGAGCAGTCGAATGGGAACGGATAAGGGGAGTTTGGACTATCATGGGATTCCACAACGGGAATATGTTTATGATCAATTGGAACAATTCTGCCAAAGGACCTTTTATAGTTGTAGGGCCCAACAATATCCGGAGCTTAACGGCAAGGGCAATACCATATGGGACCAATATGGGTTTCCGGGACCTTTTAACGGACTATTGAGTGCACATGCCCAATATCCAAAGGTTGCGTGGCTCGTTATGGCATGTGACCTTCCATTCCTGAACGGAACCGGAATTTCGGAACTGATATCGGCCCATGATCCCCAGAAAAACGCCACCGCTTTTTCCAATCCGGGAAGTGGAATGCCCGAACCACTGGCAGCCATCTGGGAACCATCGGGGCTACAGTGTGCATTGGACTATCTGGATAAGGGCGGAAAACCCGCGCCCGCGTGGTTTTTACGACAGGCGAACGTAAAATTGGTGGTTCCAATTGATGAAAATATGTTATTGAATGCCAATTCACCGGTCGATTATGACCACATAAAAGCAAAAATGACTTCGTTATGAACCCGCAACGATATACGAGGCAGACTTCCTTGAACGATTTTGGGCCCGTGGCACAGCAAAGATTGACCGAAGCAAGGGTGTTGGTGGTGGGAATCGGGGGATTGGGAATTCCCGTACTACAATATCTGAATGCGATGGGAGTGGGTACGCTGGGTATCATGGACCATGATACCGTGGATATGTCCAACCTCCAGCGACAGGTATTGTACAGAGAGTCGGACATTGGGAAGTCCAAGCTCCAAGTTGCCCTCCGTATATTACGGGCGCAGAATTCCGAGACCCATTTTAAACCGTACGATGTATTTCTAAACCCCGAAAATGCCCTTGACATTATAAACCACTTTGATGTGGTGGTGGATGCTTCCGACAACTTTGCGACACGTTACTTGGTAAACGATGCTTGTGTGATATTGGGGAAACCATTTGTGTATGGTGCACTGCATGGCTTTGAGGGACAAGTGAGCGTGTTCAATTACAAAAATGGTCCTACCTATCGCTGTCTTTTTCCGACGATCCCAGGGGCCAATGAGGTGCCCAATTGCGATGATAATGGGGTTTTGGGGGTGGTTCCGGGAATTATAGGGACCTTACAGGCTTTGGAAACCGTCAAGGTCATCAGTGGAGTGGGGAAGGTACTGTCGGGAAAACTCCTTCTGTTCGACGCATTGGAGCAGTCCTATCAAAAGATCGGGTTCAATTTACGACCTGAGAACCTTAAGATTACCGGCCTATTGACTTCCTATGGCGAAAATTTTTGTGGGACGCCCTATGATATAGGGGCGGTCGACTTTCAAACGATCATGGCCGAAGAACCGGACATTCAGCTATTGGATGTAAGGACCTTGGAAGAGTTCGAAGATCATCACCTTCCCTTTTCCAGACATATCGCCCTTCAGGAACTGCAACAAAAATTACATGAAATAGATACAAGATCTACCACCTACATTATTTGCCAAACAGGAAAAAGAAGTGCGGCTGCCTGCGAACTGTTACGACAAAAATTCCCTGAGGCCCATTTCCGATCCGTTCGCGGCGGTCTAAATTCCTACCTTGCCCTATGGCCTTGAACGTCCAAGATCTGGTTCTGATAAGTCTCGCTTTCTTTCTGGTGGCCACCTTGTATTCCGCTGTCGGTTTTGGGGGTGGCTCCAGCTATCTGGCAATACTGACCTTGGTTTTTGCCGATTTTTATGATATCCGTACCATTGCGCTGCTCTGCAACCTCACCGTGGTAACCGCCAGTTGTTATCTCTATTATAAAAAAGGCCATCTAGACCTTAAAAAGTTTCTGCCGTTTGTGTTGGCAAGTATTCCGCTGGCATTTTTGGGGGCCAGGTTCCGGCTGCAGGAACACATATTTTTTATCATTTTGGGAGCTTCCCTCGTCATATCCTCCATAGCGCTTGCCGTGCAGACTTTGGCCTACTCCAAAAAGGAAGGCGAAATCATATCGTACCCTCCATTCTTGACGTACGTTCTCGGGGGATCGATCGGGTTTTTATCGGGACTGGTGGGTATTGGGGGCGGTATATTTTTGGCTCCTGTACTAAACCATATAAAGTGGGATCGATCCATTAAAATTGCGGCCTTGGCCAGTTTTTTTATTTTGGTGAACTCCGTGTCTGGAATCAGTGGGCTGCTCTCCCAGGGCACTTTCCAAATGCCTTGGCACGAAGGTGCTGCCCTGCTGGTTGCCGTCTTTTTGGGAGGGCAATTGGGTATCCGTATCAGTTTGGGCAGGTTGACGGCCAATGGTATTAAATTGATAACGGCCATTCTGGTCCTGATCGTGGGGCTTCGTGTATTTTTTATTAATGGTTTACGGTTAACATTTTAAGAATGATCGTTTTTAGCGAAGCATATAATACGGTATTGGAAAATAGTCGGGATTTCGGGACCGAACGGGTACCCTTGGAAAAATCCGTTGGAAGAACATTGGCGGAGGATGTGATGGCCGATCGGGATTTTCCACCATTTGACAGGGTCACCAAAGACGGGATAGCATTGAAGTACGCTTCAGTAGAGGCCGGTCTAGTGGAGCTGCCCATAGAGGGTACCATAGCCGCGGGCACTGCCCGGACCGCTTTGGAAAACAACAAAAATTGTTTGGAAATAATGACAGGGGCCGTACTTCCGGAAAATACGGATACCGTGGTCATGTATGAGCACATTACGATCGTTAAGGGGAAGGCCCATTTAAATATCCTGCCCAAAAAGGGCCAGGAAATCCACTATAAGGGAAGCGACACTAGAAAGGGTACTGTGGTCCTTTCGGCAAACCGGAAGATCGATGCCGCTGCCATTGGAATATTGGCAGCTGTTGGCAAGGCCATGGTCCCGGTGAAAAAATTGCCAAGGATAGCCCTGGTCTCCACAGGGAACGAATTGGTGGAGGTAACGGAGGAACCGCTTCCGCACCAAATACGAAAATCGAATATGCAGTCGGTCCATGCGGCCCTCCTGAACGAGGGAATGGATGCGGAACAGCTGCATCTAACGGATGATCGGATCACCATCAAAAAGACGCTGTCAAAAATACTGGATCAAAAGGATGTAATACTGTTAAGTGGAGGGGTGTCCAAGGGAAAATTCGACCATATTCCCGCCGTTTTGGAGGAGTTGGGCGTAGAAAAACTATTTCACGGCGTGTTACAGCGCCCGGGCAAACCTTTTTGGTTCGGAAAACATGTGGACACGGGGACCATTATCTTTTCCTTTCCGGGAAATCCGGCATCGACCTTTGTCAACTACCATCTTTATTTTTTGGCGTGGCTCAGCAAATGTATGCAATTGCCCATCGCTCAAAATAATGTATTTTTAGATGGTGAAATAGCGGTGAAGGGAACCTTGACCCTGTTCATGGGAGTTCAGATAACCCTTAAAAAAGGAAGATTGATGGCCACCATGGTGCCGGGCAATGGATCTGGGGATTTGGGATCCCTTTCAAAATGGGACGGTTTCATAATCCTCCCACCGAGGGAAGAACCGTATATGGAAGGGGATCTACTGCCATTTATCCCTACCAAAAGAATACTTTGAGATGACACATGAGTTCAAAAAAATAGTACATTCCCATATACTGGCCAAGGAGAAGGGAGAGGCATGCGTGCTTGCCTCCGTTGTGGCCCTGGACGGCTCTTCCTATCGTCGTCCCGGGGTTCGTATGCTGATTTTGGAAAGTGGGGCAATGATAGGCGCCGTGAGCGGTGGCTGTGTGGAAAAAGAGGTATTGCGACAGGCAACAAGCGTCTTTAAGGACCGATTGCCAAAAATGATGACCTATGATGGCCGCTACCGTTTGGGCTGCGAGGGCATCCTTTACATCCTTTTGGAACCTTTTTGTCCGGATGATATTTTTTTGGGAACGTTTAGGGATAATTTGCTGAAACGTAACCCATTTCTGTTGAGCTCACAATTCGTAAAAGGGGAAGGAAATTTTCCTGGAATGGGCAGCATGGTAAAATTTGGGGACGGTTCCTTACATCCACTTGGAAAAGATAACGATGTACCCATGCTTACGGAAGGGGAATTCGATATCTTGGAACAGCAAATGACACCCTGTTTTAGGTTGCTGTTGATAGGTGCGGAGCACGATGCGGTGCAGTTGTGTACCATGGCATCGGCCATGGGGTGGGAAGTTACGGTCTATGCAGCTCCCCTGGAGGAAAAAACACTTGCCGATTTTCCCGGAGCACATGAACTTTATACGTGCATGCCCGAAGAGATCGCCGTAAATTCCATTGATGCACAAACGGCCGTTGTGGTGATGACGCACAGTTTCGTAAAAGATCTGCAGTATTTGCAACACCTAAGCGCCTGCGAGCCTGCCTATCTGGGCCTTTTGGGTCCCGGAAGGCGCCGCGAAAAAATATTGGACGAATTAATGGAGCGAAAACCTGATGTTTCCCATCATTTTTTTGAGCTCATACACGGACCGGCGGGCATCAATATAGGTGCCGAGACCCCACAGGAAATCGCCGTTTCCATTTTGGCCGAAATACTATCGGTAACCAGGGAGCAGCCACCAATGCCTTTAAAGGATAAAACCGGGAGCATACACAGTTGATGGAAAAAGCACCTCCAAATATCACGGCATTGGTCCTTGCGGCCGGGGAGGCTTCACGAATGGGCGGTCCCAAACAGTTACTGTCGTGGCGAGGCACCACTTTCCTTGAAAATATCCTGGACCAGATCAACAATTCGCTTGTAAGTCGAACACTGGTCGTGCTGGGCGCACATAGTGGGCAGATTACCGCTCAAATTGAAAAAAGGGAGGGGGCGGTTTTGTTGTACAATGAAGACTGGAAATCGGGACTGGGAAGTTCCATAGCCTGTGGGGCCCGTTACCTGACCGAAAAAAATATTTCGACGGATGGATTGCTGATCTTGTTGGCGGACCAGCCCTTGGTGGACCATCACTACATCAATACGCTCATCGCCGGTTTTGCGGAAGGCGAAAAAAAAATGGTCGCCACCCTTTATGGCCACGGTATGGGAGTGCCGGCCCTCTTTTCCAAAGACTATTTCGGGGCACTTACGCAGTTGCGTTCAGATGTTGGGGCAAAGGAATTGATCGCTAAAAATAGGGGCCATGTACTTGCTATCGATCCAGGGGAAAAATCACTGGATGTGGATACCCGGCAACAATATAGGATACTACTTCAAAAAGATAAGGACCAAACCATTACAGATTGATATTATGAACCAAAAAACGCTGCTATTTGCCCTTTTCACAATTATTTTTCCCTTTGTGAACGCACAGGATATGGGCTTTGAGGAATACCGACCCATCTCTACCTTGGTCGTTCCGAAACAGGAGATCAAAAGGGCAAAATTCCCCTTTATAGACGTGCATAGCCACCAGTATAAAATGGGGGAAAAAGATCTGGGGGGGTTGATCGCCGCCATGGATACCTTAAATGAGGCCATTATGGTAAACCTGAGTGGGGGTTCTGGTGAAGACGTACAAAATGCCGTTCGCAACATACGGGAAAATTATCCCGGTCGTTTTGTGGTGTTCGCCAATGTGGACTTCGAAGGGGCCAGTGATGCGGAATGGACCGAAAAGGCCGTTTCACAATTGGAGAAAGATGTACGGAACGGGGCAAGAGGGCTAAAAGTGTTCAAGAGCCTCGGCCTGAGGAACAAGGATGCCAACGGCGATCGCTTGGCCATTGATGATCCCCGTTTGGACCCGATATGGGCCAAATGTGGGGAATTGGGCATTCCGGTACTCATCCATGCCGCAGATCCAAAACCGTTTTGGGACAATTACGACAGTAGCAACGAACGTTGGTTGGAATTAAAGACACATCCGGGAAGAAAGAGGAGCGATACAGATCCCGCATCATGGCAGCAGATCATCGACGAACAGCACCATGTCTTCAGAAAACATCCAAATACGCAGTTTATTGCCGCCCATATGGGCTGGTATGCCAACGACCTTGCTAAGTTGGGGGATCTGATGGACGCCATGCCGAATATGAATGTGGGCATATCGGCCGTAATTGCTGAACTGGGGAGACAACCGCGGCAGGCCAACGCATTTTTTGTAAAATACCAGGATAGGATCCTCTTTGGAAAGGATAGCTGGAAACCAGAGGAATTCCCCACCTATTTCAGGGTCTTGGAAACGAATGACGAGTACTTTCCATACTATAAAAAGTACCATGCGTTTTGGGCGATGTACGGACTGGGACTTCCCGATGAAATCCTTAGAAAGGTGTATTACAAAAACGCCTTAAGGCTCGTTCCGGGACTCGACAAAGGATTGTTCCCCATGGAATAGATCAGGTATCAGGTCCTAAAATGCGCTTTCTCCTTTAACACCTATTTTTTGGCATTCAGGGAAAAAGGTCCGAACTTGTAAGAGGTAACCTATAAAGATCTATACCATGTGCAACACAGGACATTGTTTTATCGTACCGCCCCATATACTTGAGGCCCTTGCCAAGCGGGGGAGCAGCTCCTGTAAAAAAACACTGAACGATACCCATAGGATTCTGCAGAAAAGGAACACTATTTTAAATACCCTTTTGCAGACGGAGGAAATACAGGGAAACGGGGACCGATCCATATATGATAGCGGTGAAACCTACGAACAGCGCGTCCAACTGGTAAGAAGGGAAGGCGACCCCGAAATAGCGGACATTACCGCCAACAATGCGTATGATCGTGCCGGGTTCGTAAGGGAGTATTTTAAGGGCGCCTTCGGATTGGATTCCATCAATGGGGCGGGAATGGAGATCATTTCCAATATCCATTACGGGATTCGGTACAACAACGCTTTTTGGGACGGTGACGAAATGACCTACGGCGATGGGGATGGCCAGGAATTTACGGATTTTGCCAGTGCCATCGATGTGGTCGCCCATGAACTGGTACACGGCATCACCCAATTTTTCTCCAATTTGGAATACCAAGGACAATCAGGGGCCCTGAACGAGCATTTTTCCGATGTTTTTGGAACCGTTATCAAACAAAAATATTTAGGGCAGACCTTGGAAGAGGCCGATTGGCTGATAGGGGATACCGTGATAACGGAAAACTTTCCCGGAATCGCCCTGCGGTCCATGAAATCCCCAGGAACGGCCAACGAGTTTGATACACAACCCGACCATATGGACAATTATTACAATGGCCCATCGGACAATCAGGGAGTCCATATCAATTCGGGAATTCCCAACAGGGCATTTTACCTGAGCTGCATGGGCTTGGGACTGGATGATTGTGCCCTGATCTGGTTCGAAACCTTAAAAGCGCTTTGGCGGACGGCCAATTTTATGGATATGGTTGAGGTTATGGCCAAGGTCACCCAAGAATTGGTGGATGGGGAACGGGTAAATCCCAATGCGGCGCAGAACATAGCGCAGAGTTTTGCGGCCGTGGGCCTATCAACAGTGGTCGTATGAAGTATAAGGTTGTTGTGGAAGGGGGAATAATAGGTGCCCCAAGATCTTATGAAGGGGAAATTAATATGGGTCCCATGGAAGAGAACACCCTTCTTGCGGCATTGAAGGAAGTTGTAAAACCCAACAACGATCGACTCAGGGACGGCTTCTCCTATAAGGTAACGGTAGAAGGTGACGGAGAATATATCCGATCGGATTATGATGATTCAAATATTCCAAACACCGTTTTGGAATTTGTCCAAAAAATAAGGAACCATTCCCAATAATTTGTAGATGTACAAAGCTACGAGGCTCTTGCCCAAGTGGCAATGATCCTTATCAAAATAACAGGGTCAGATGTTTTCCCGTTCCTTGGCCTGCTTTGCAAGTGGATAATCCTCTCTTCCGTAATCCTGAAAAATTCCACAGGAATTCTCCCTTTTGATCAACGATTCCGATTTTTTTTTGGACAGGGCCTCAATTTGCGGTGATAGATAGAGCATATCAAAGTAATTTATAGTCAAAGAAACGCCATAATTTTTTCCAGCGTATTTATTTTCGGTTAAATGAATGTTATATATGTTATAATAGCATGCAAATTTCCATTTTTTACAACTTACTATAAATTTATTGTGATTTATTTAACCACACTTACTCCCCAGATCATTTTTCAGGATTACCGTAATAACTGCTAGCATTTATCCGTAAATGATAATTAGCGCAGTGGGTTTCTTTTAAAAACAAAAATCTTCCAATATATTTATCACAGTAATAGCGAAAATTTATTTTGTTATCCATATCAGGTGTACCTTCGCATTCTGCATTTCACAATTTTGGAACATTGCAGTGGGTGCACCGGCCGAAAGGCTTTATTTTAACCGTAAGGAAGGAAGAAGATCTATGAAAAAAGCGGAAGAGAAAAGACTTGATGAAAATTATGGAGGGGAAAAGGACTGGTTGCAATGGGGGCCTTATTTAAGTGAGCGACAGTGGAGTACGGTCAGGGAAGATTACAGTGTTCATGGCGATGCGTGGAACTATTTTCCCCATGAACACGCCAGGAGCAGGACCTATAGATGGGGCGAGGACGGCATTGCCGGAATCTCGGACCGTTATTGTAACCTTTGTTTCGGGGTTTCCCTATGGAACGGAAAGGACAACATCCTAAAGGAAAGGATGTTCGGACTTACGGGACCGGAGGGGAACCATGGCGAAGATGTGAAGGAACTGTACTATTATCTGGACAGTACGCCCACGCATTCCTATATGAAACACCTTTATAAGTATCCACATAAGGCGTATCCCTATAAAGACCTGGTTTTTACGAACAGGAACAGGGGCAATAAAGAATTGGAATATGAACTGCTGGATACCGGATTATTTGATAAACACGAGTATTTTGATGTGTATACCGAATATTCCAAAGCGGATCCCCAAGATATCCTTATCAAGATAACCATTGCCAACAGAAGCCTTAAAAAAGCGCCTCTGGCCGTATTGCCCACATTATGGATACGCAATTTTTGGAGCTTTTACGAAATGCCCCAAAAACCGATGATCAAATCCTCCGGGGAGGAGGGATCCTATGGCTCCGTAGCCATTACCCATCCCTATATAGGAAATTATAATTTCTATTTTCAAAAGCCCGACCAGTTGCTGTTCACGGAAAACGAGACCAATGATGAAGTGATCTACAACAAACCCAATGACCATCCATATAAAAAAGACCTTTTCCACAAGGCAGTGGTCAACAACGATTTTACGGTGGCGACCGGTAAACGGGAAGGAACGAAATTCGCGCCCTATTATCAATTGGATGTCAAGGCAAAAAGTGAGGTTACCATCTGTCTCCGACTCTCCAAAAAGAAATTGGAAGGCAACCCCTTTGATGCCTCTTTCGAACAAAATTTTAAGGATAAGGTTTCGGAAGCCGACGAGTTTTATGAAGGCTTAAAGGGCAGTACCGACCCCGATCTTTGCAACATACAGAGACAGGCCTATGCCGGAATGCTCTGGAGCAAACAATATTACAACTATGAAGTGGAACAATGGCTGAGTGGCGACCCGAAGACCGGGGAGCCGCCCAAATCGCGTTGGAACGGGCGGAACCATAATTGGAAGACCATGCGCACCCATGATATCCTATCCATGCCGGATGCATGGGAGTATCCGTGGTTCGCCGCATGGGACCTTGCCTTTCATTGTGTACCATTGGCCCAGTTGGATGCGGAATTTGCCAAAAACCAATTGCTGTTGCTGACCAAGGAATGGTATATGGCGCCCAACGGACAGATTCCGGCATATGAATGGAATTTCAGTGATGTAAACCCTCCCGTACAGGCCTGGGCCACATTCAAGGTCTATAAAATTGACAAGGAAAAGACCGGAAAAGGCGATATACAGTTCTTAAAAAGAATGTTCAACAAACTGGCCCTTAATTTTACGTGGTGGGTAAATAGACAGGACAAAAACGAACACAATGTATTTCAGGGCGGTTTCTTGGGACTGGATAATATAGGGGTGTTCGACCGCAGCCATGACATCCCGGGCGGTGGGTATCTGGAGCAGGTCGACGGAACTTCTTGGATGGCGCTCTATTGCCTGAACATGTTGCAGATATCCTTGGAGATTTCATTGTACGACGATTCCTTTGAGGATATGGCCACCAAATACTTGGGCCACTTCGTATTTATAGCCGAGGCGCTGAACAACCTGAACCAGGACAGTCTGGGCAATTGGGACAAGGACGAAGGATTCTTCTTTGATAGGCTGGTAATGCCGAACGGGGAACAGGTACCCATTAAGATACGTTCCATTGTAGGTTTGCTTTCCGTAACGGCGGTGCTTGTCATCAGTGAGGACCATCTGGAAAAACTCCCGAATTTTAAGAGAAGTATGGAATGGTTCCGGAATTTTAGGATGACCAAGTCAAAATATAGGGTGATCCAAGGGAAATCGAAGGAAGGGGTGTTGCTTTCCCTTGTTTCCCAAGACCGGTTGAAAGTGTTGATGAGGACGTTACTGGATAAAAATGAGTTTTTGAGCGATTATGGCATCAGGGCACTTTCCAAGATACACGAAAAGACCTATACCATTACCATTGACGGTGTACCGTACTCGATCGATTATGAACCTGCGGAATCGTCCGTATCGCTTTTTGGGGGGAACAGTAACTGGCGCGGCCCGATCTGGTTCCCTATTAATTATATGTTCATTGAGTCCCTTTTGGAGTACCACCGTTTTTTTAACGGGAGCATGCGCCTTGAATATCCCACTGGATCCAACAACAACAAAGATCTAAAGGAACTGGCGGAAGAAATAGGAAATAGGCTGGTATCTATTTTTAAGAAGGATAAAAATGGGAACCGGCCCGTAAACGCCCTGCATAAAAAGGTCTACCAACATCCAAGGTTTGAGGACCTGGTACTGTTCTATGAATATTTCCATGGCGATAACGGTCGTGGGGTAGGGGCCTCGCACCAGACCGGGTGGACCGGATTGGTGGCCACCTTGATCTTTCAATTTTCAAAGGGGGAAAAAGGGGGATACCATGACCGAACGCCGTCAGATGAGGCCAAATAACGAAACGGACGTTTCATTGACTTGATCTGGAACGTTGGAATTCCGTTTTAAATTAATCTTAACATATACATGTCATTATAATCCTAATTTAGCCAACAATTTCGGAGCCTGTCCGCAAGGCATATGTTGGAATAAAAATAATATTTCGGCGAAGGTCCGCCCGTGGCGGACAGGCGTCGGGACATAATAATCCCACTTAGTGGGTCGACTAATAATTTAGGTCCGTTACGGTTCCGCCAAATATTTTAGGAAATGCATGACCTGCCAGATGCCGCCCTCATCAAATTACTGGCAAAGGACAACCAACTAGTCTTTAATACCTTATATTTTAGGTATGTACATAAACTGAGGTCATTTTTGGCCCGTCTCGGCCTGGATACACATGCAGATGATATCGTACAGGAAACCTTTATAGTGCTTTGGAACAAGCGCTATACCTTGGATCCCTCGAAATCATTGGAGTCCTATATTTTTACCATTGCAAAGAACCGTGCCTTAAAATCGATCGAGGCTGACATGAAACGGTCGGTCATCAATTTTCAAAGTCTCGAGATTATGGGCGTAGGGGAAGAAGGTGAACAGTCGTACACCGAGGAATTTCTAAACGCCCTGGACAGTTGTATCGACAGATTGCCGCCCCGTGCCAAGCAGATTCTCCATCTAAAAAGGTTCAAGGGGCTATCAACGGAGGAAATAGCGCTCCAATTGGGAATCAGCAAGAGTACGGTAGAAAACCACATGAACAGGGCGTTGACCATACTACGCGAAGAAATGGCAGGCTTTTCGGCCTTTTCACTTTTGATTTTTGAAGTTGTACTTCCATTGTGAGTTTAAAATCCCCATTTTAACTTTAGTTTAACTTTCAAGGACTAGGTGTTTTTTGGCATTGGGGGATATATATACCGTAACCCCTTAACTGGAAGTATATGTATGACCTAGAAAAATTGTGGCAAAAATATTTGCGGCGTACGCTTTCAAGGGAGGAAACGGTCCAATTCCTTAAGGACATTCAAAACAAGGAAAATAAGCTGTTGTGGTCCCAATTGCTGAAAAAGGAATGGGAAGCAGCAGAAAATTTGGAATCTTCCGACCCGAGGGACAGGGAATCCCTTGCAATGATCCACAAGGCCATCGGAAAGGAAAAACGGTCCACCAAAAAAAGGCTGAAATATGCGATCGGGTCCTTGATGGTCCTTATGTTGGGCATCGGCACCCTTTTTATCCTTTTAAGGTCCAACGAACCGGAATTCATCCGTCTGGAGGTTGCCGCTGGAAAATCCCCCGCTCGCTTTGTACTTCCGGACGGATCCAAAGTCTGGCTCAATGCCGCTACCATAGTGGAGTACCAAAGCGACTTTAAGGACCACCGAAACGTTAAAATGGAAGGCGAGGCCTATTTTGAAGTTGCACCAAATACGCAAAGTCGGTTTACCATCTCCTTTCAAGAAAACGAGCTTGTGGTAACCGGTACAAAATTCAATGTAAGATCGTACGGTAACGATCGGATGTCGGAAGTGGCCCTCAAGGAAGGCCATGTAACCGTTTACCACCAGGCCGACAGCACCAAACTGATCAAGGACCATATCCTGTCCATCAATGATAAAAGTGGTTCGGTTACGCTGGGGCATGTAGATCTTTGGAACAATAATGATTGGAAAAATGGAATGCTGAACTTCAGGAATGTTCCCATGGATGCTATTTTCCGATCGTTGGAACGTTACTATGGAGTGCGGGTGGAATTGGTGAATGCACCGGCGCACGTCAGGAATAAACGTATTACGGCCCTTTTTCCCAAGGGATCTACCTTAATGGAAGTCTTGGAAGGCCTAAGGCCCATCCAGCATTTTGACCATCGATTTTCTGAGAACAATATACTACGGATAAAATTTAAATGACCTACCATTTCTTGCACCATCAAATTGTTCAATCCTAAACCTGATTCCATCAATGAAATTTTTAATCAATTATCTAGGGGCTAGCCTAGGAGGTATCCAAAAGAAAAAATCCAATCCCCCTGGACGTAGCAGATCTGGGAATAAGGCCCATTTAATGGGATTTAAAAAAATGAATGTTGCCCTAATTATGGTTTATGCAGGTGCTATGGCCCAAAGCGCCCAATTGCCTTCCGATCCGATCGTCAAACTGGAAAAGGGCACCCTACGGTCCGTATTCGATCAGATACAGGAACAGACCCCCCTTTCCTTTGCCTATACAAACGGGGAGGTGGATGAAGGGCTTATGGCAGAATTAAAATGGGGAGAGACCCGTTTAAAAACGGTCCTAAATGAATTGGACAGTCAATATCAACTTCGGTTCAGGAACATTAAAAATGTAATCTATGTAAGTAATGGGTCCAAAGACGATTTGAAAACCCGGGAAAAACAACAAGAGCCGGTAACCGTGCGCGGCAAAGTACTTGACGAAGACGGAAAACCTTTGCCTGGGGTAAACGTATTGGAAAAAGGTACCTCAAATGGGGTGGTCTCCGATATGGATGGTAGTTTCAGGTTAAAGGTAAGCGGTTCGGATGCGGTCATTCAGGTATCCTATATCGGGTATCTTTCAAAAGAGATCCCCGTGGAAGGAAGAAGCTCCCTCACCATCGATCTAACCGAGGATGCCACCCAGTTGGACGAGGTGATCGTGACGCGCGAACGCCAACTTTCGGAAATAAAAAAACCACAAATGAGCGTCAATAGCCTGTCCATGCAGCAGATAAAACGCACCCCTGCCGTGCTGGGCGAAAGCGATCCCCTAAAATCGATACTGCAACTACCGGGGGTTACCAACGCTGGGGAAGCCTCATCGGGTTTTAATGTCAGGGGAGGGGCCACAGATCAGAACCTGATCCTTTTGGACGGTTCCCCTATTTTCAGCGATTCCCACCTTTTTGGGTTCTTTTCCGTATTCAATGCGGACGTGATCAGTAATCTGGAACTTTATAAGGGAGGTATCCCGGCCTCCTTTGGGGGCAGGGTTTCGTCCGTTCTTGATGTGCACCAGAAAACCGGGGACCCCGAGGACTTCCATATGAACGGAGGTATAGGGCTCATTTCGAGTCGACTGTTGGCCGAAGGGCCATTTGACAAAGGAAGGGGGTCGTTTGTGGTGGCGGGCAGGGCTTCCTATGCCCATCTCTTCCTAAAATTGGCGGATAACGAGAACAGTGCCTATTTTTATGATCTGAACACCAAACTAAACTATCGGTTGAACGGTACGAATAGTCTGTTCTTTTCGGGCTACTATGGAAGGGACGTTTTTGATATAAGTGACAGCTTTTCCAGTTCCTATGGAAACACAATGGCCAACTTACGATGGAAAAAAAATTTCTCGGACCTTGTGACCGCCGATCTCTCGTTGATATATAGCGATTACCTGTTCGGTCTGAATCTTGGCATTCAAGATTTTGAATGGGACAGCTCCATTAAAAATTTTGGTCTAAAGTACGATTTCAAACATCACCTTTCAGAGGATATTCAGCTCAACTACGGAGCAAATGCCCTTTATTACGACTTTAACCCGGGCACCTTAAGACCTGACGGGGACGACTCCGGTATCAATTTTCAGCAATTGGATAAAAAATATGCCTTGGAACCTGCTTTTTATCTCGACGTGGAGCACACCATATCGGAGAAGATATCGGTCCGGTATGGTCTGCGGTACAGCATGTTCTACAGATACGGTCAAGAGGATATTGCGCTGTACGAAGATGATCTGCCCGTTATTTTTAATCCGGATCTTATGGTGTACGAAAAAGCGGAACCCATTGGTTCAACGCCCTATGGGAAGGGTGAGAACATCGCCAGCTTTGATAATTTGGAACCACGTCTGGGCATTTCCTATTCCCTTAACGACAATACCTCCTTTAAGGCAAGTTATAATAGGATGGCGCAATACCTGCACCTAATAGCCAATACCCAATCGCCCACACCCGTGAACGTTTGGACCCCCAGCGGGCCCTATATCAAACCACAATTGTTGGATCAGTGGGCCTTGGGTTATTTCAGGAACCTCAAGGACGGGGCCTATTCCTTGGAAACGGAGGTTTTCTATAAGGAAGTACAGAACCGCATCGATTATATTGACGGGGCCGATCTTATTGCCAATAACAACATAGAACAGTCCATTTTGAACGGCGAGGCCCGTTCATACGGTCTGGAGGTGCTCTTGCGCAAAAATGAGGGAAAATTTACTGGATGGATATCGTATACCCTTTCCCGTTCGGAACAGCGCACCCCTGGAAGATCACAGGAAGAGACGGGCATCAATGATGGGGACTGGTACCTGACGCCTTATGACAAAATGCACAACCTTACGCTTGCCGGAGCCTACGGGTTAAATGACAAATGGTCTTTTGGGGCCAATTTCACCTTTCAGACCGGGCAACCGGTAACCTTTCCGACCGGGAAATATGAATTTGGGGGCATCATGGTGCCCAATTATACATCCAGGAACGGGGATAGGCTTCCCGCATACCATCATTTGGATCTTTCTGCCACCTATGTACCAAAACCCGATAAAAAGAATGGATGGAGGAGCGAATGGGTATTTAGCCTTTATAATCTGTACAACAGACAGAATTCCGCCTCCGTCAGTTTCCGGGCAAATGAGGATACCGGTATCAATGAAGCGGTACGTCTATCCATATTTGGGATCATCCCCAGTGTTTCCTATAATTTTAAATTCTAGATAAAATGAAAAATTGTCTTATATATTTATTTGCGATAACCATGGTTATGGTTTCCTGTGAAGAGGTTGTGGATGTGGATTTGGAAACCTCCGATCCCCGTTTGGTGATCGATGCGGGAATCGAATGGCGGAAGGGAACGGATGGCAGCCAACAGAGTATACGGCTCAGCACTACCAGTGGCTACTACGATGCCGACGTCCCACCCGTACTGGGGGCCCAAGTATTCGTGACCAATGTGGAGGGCACGGTATTCGATTTTGTTGAAGTGACGGGAACGGGCGAATACAGATGTACCAATTTTGTTGCGGTCATCAACGCCGCTTACGAACTGACGGTAATCATTGATGGGAATACCTACAAGGCCAATGAACGGCTCATTTCCGTTCCGGAGATCGGTTCGATCGAACAAGAAGAGGATGGAGGGTTCTTGGGAGATGAGATGGAGGTCACCTTTTATTTTCAGGACAATGGCGCCGAGGATAATTTTTACCTTACAAGGTACTGGACCGATTTTCTGATCGAGCCGGAATATGCAGTGAACAGTGATGAATTTACACAAGGAAATGAAATGTTCGATCGGTTCAGCCATGAGGACCTTGAGAGCGGTAACCGGCTAGATCTGGCGCTGTACGGCATATCGGAGCGCTTTTACAATTATATGTCCCTTATTTTGGAAACGGAAGGGGGCGCATTTCAGACCCCACCTGCCAACATACGGGGAAATATTATAAATGTGACGGACGAAAGTGATTATGCCTATGGTTATTTTAGGCTTTCCGAGGTGGACCGTAGGCTTTATGAGGTACGGTAAACCAAAATATTTCTAAGATCAGGGAATGGTAGCGGATTTCCTTTACAAAAAAACTCCCCATTTAGGGGAGCTTTTTTTTATTGATATTGTCTGCTTTTAGCCTATTCGTTAGAGGCCATTAGGGCAAAGAACTTGTCTATGTTGGGCAGGATAACGATTCGGGTCCTACGGTTTTTGGCCCTGTCTTCCTTGGTCTCATTGGAAACCAGTGGATGGTAGCTACTTCTTCCGGAAGCGATCAATTTTTCAGGGGCCACATTAAAATCGTTCTGCAATTTTCGTACTACCGAGGTGGCACGCATTACGCTAAGGTCCCAATTATCGGCCAATTTTTCCGTGTTGATGGTCCTAGGATCGGTATGTCCTTCCACCATTACCTCTATACTGGGTTCCGAATTGATGATGTTCGCCAATTTCTGCAAAATGTCATCCGCCTTGTTGCTGATCCTATAACTGGCAGTGTTGAACAACAATTTGTCCGAAATGGAAATCATCACCACGGTTTCATCGATATCGATGGCAATGTCCTCATCTTCGTTAAGGGTACTGTTGTCAAGGGATTTTTGCAGATTGTAGGAAAGTGCCAAATTCATGGAATCCTTTAGGGTTTTGGCACCGCTCAATTTGGAGGCGTCCACGTTTTTAAGGGTCTCCCTCATACGTTCCTTGGCATTGTTGGAAATAAGGGCAGTTCCACCATCTACCGTTACGAACTGGGCATCGTTTTCTTCGGATAGGGCATTGATCTTGGAATTGTATTCTGCCACCCTGGCTTCAATTTTGGCGAACTTCGCTTCCAGTTCTTCCTTTTCTACTGTGGTTTTGGTCAACTGGCTCTTGGTCTCCCCATGTTCCTGTTCCAATTGTACATATTTCTTCTTTGAAACACAGGATACAAGAAGTACCGCTGTCAATAGTGTGAATGAAATTCTTTTCATGATTATATATTTAAGTTCTCTGGTCTTAAATACGGATGTAAATCGGAAACAGATTTTTTTATGATTTTTTTAAGAATATTATGAAGGGCCACGGCTTTATTTTGCCATGCCCGTGATATCCCATAAAACCGAGGGTTATGGTACAATTTAGAGGCATTGATCTAAGTATATGAAAGGGAACGATCCGTACGCCGCCCTGCGATATAGGGAATTCAATATTTTTTTATTGGTACGCTTTGCCATGGTGTTTGCATGGTCCATGCAGTTTGTCGTCATCGAATGGCAGGTCTATAGCCTTACCAAAAACCCATTATCCTTGGGTATTATCGGTTTAATGGAGGTGGTACCGGCAGTGGGAATGGCACTTTTTGCAGGTCATATAGTGGACCAAAAGGAAAAACGGGGACTTTTGATGAAATGCCTGCTGGGTTTTTCCGTGATCAGTCTGGGCCTTTTTTTACTGACCTGGCCCCAAATAGTGGCCGATATTTCACCCGATATCATTTTGTATTCCATTTATTTTCTGGTCTTTTTGGGAGGTTTCGTAAGGGCATTTATGGGGCCTACCATCTTTTCGTTGTTTTCGTTGGTGGTCCCCAAAAAAATATATCCCAATGCCGCCACCTGGAGCAGTTCCGTCTGGCAGATGGGCTCGGTATTGGGGCCGGCCATCGCTGGATTTTCAATTGGGTGGATCGGGGTTCACTGGTCCATGTGCCTTATTGTCGGCTGTTCCGGAATGGCACTTTTTTTTCTCGGCAAGATTCCGCCCAAACCCATTTTAAATCCCAAAATTGGGGAATCGGTTTTTACCAGCTTAAAGGAAGGGGTACAATATGTCTTTCGTACTAAATCCATCTTGGGCGCCCTTACCTTGGATATGATCGCTGTCCTGTTCGGGGGCGCCATAGCCCTCCTTCCCATATTTGCCCAGGATATTTTAAAGGTCGGGGCAGAAGGGTTTGGTATCCTGCGTGCCGCTCCGGCGGTAGGGGCTTTTTTGATCATGTTCGGTTCGGCTTATTTTCCCCTTCATAGAAATGCCGGTATGAAACTGCTGACCGCAGTTTTTTGTTTTGGGATCTGTATTATTGTTTTCGGTCTTTCACAGACATTTTGGGTGTCGGTGGCAGCACTGTTTTTCAGTGGGGTCACCGATGGCATTTCCATGATCATCCGGCAGACCATACTGCAGTTGAAGGCACCGGACCACATGCGGGGACGTGTGGCATCGGTAAACTCCATCTTTGTGGGCTCTTCCAATGAATTGGGGGCATTTGAGAGCGGGCTTACCGCCAAATTAATGGGCACCGTTACGGCCGTTGTCTTTGGCGGTGCCATGACGATCGTTACGGTAGTGGCCACGGGGATTTCCTTTCCCACCTTCCGGAGATTGGACCTACAAAAGGATCTGGTGGAACATGAAAAAAATTCTTGAGGGACATCCACTTACCTTGGTCAACCACCTCGGAGCAAGCTTGCGAGGTATATAGCGGAAAACTAAAATAACATTTTCGACGCAAGCCCTCCTCCAGCTCTGGCGGAAAGGTGCAGGACCATAATAATCTCACTTAGCGAGTCAAAAATTTAGGATTTAATATTACCTTTGTTTATAGTGTTCGATATCCGACTTGCCGTTTTTCATGCTGTTGCCCTTCGTCTTAGCTTTTCCAGGGCGGCGGGGGAACTGCATATTACACAGCCTGCCGTAACCCGGCACATTCAACAATTGGAGCAACATTTTAAGCAAAAATTGTTCCATCGCAAAGGCAACAGCATAGCGCTGACCGAAGCGGGAAACGTGCTTTTAAGGCATTGTAATGTCCTGTTCGGCCACTATGCCGATCTGGAGTACGACATGGAATCCCTGTTGGACAAAAAAGCGGGCAACCTAAGGATAGCGGCCAGTACCACCATTGCCCAGTATATCCTTCCGGAGATGCTGCCCGATTTTCATTCCAAGTTTTCCGATGTCCGGATAAGTATGTCCAGCCAAAATACGGAAGAGGTGGAGCGCTCCGTTTTGGAAGGAAGTGTTGAACTGGGTTTTATAGAGGGACGGACCAAGAATAGGGAAATAGTGTACGGCCCTTTTCTCAAGGATGAGATCGTGCTGGTAGTTGCCAAGCACAACCCCTTGTTCAAAAGGGCATCCATTACCTTGGAAGAACTGGTGAGGTTGCCCATATTGCTGCGCGAACAAGGGTCGGGCACCTTACAGGTAATTTTGTCGGCTCTGGCCCAAAAAGGAATCCAGCTGGAGGATCTACAGGTGGAAATGCACCTGGGAAGCTCCGAGAGCATTAAATCCTACCTGCGGAATTCCAATAGTATGGCATTTTTGAGCATCAGTACCATTCTAAGGGAACTGAAGTTGGGCGAGTTCTTTGTGGTAGATGTGGAACAATTGCAGATCAACAGGGATTTTTACCATATTACCACCCAAGGACCTTCTTCCCCCATAACTTCTTTATTGATCTCTTTTTTGGAGCATCGTTATAACAATAGGTTATAGGTCATGCTTTTTTATGATTTGTCGTGGACTGTGGACCGCTGTACATTTGTATGGATTAAACTGTACAATGGTAGGGAAGGTCCGATTATATTTTAAGGATAACCAGGGTATCGCCAAATGGGTGATGGCCACTGGGGCCATTTTATGTGTTACCCCTATGATATCGTCTCCCATGGCATTGCTCATGGGACTGGTCTTGGCCCAATTTGTACAAAATCCCTTTAAGGCCATCAATGGGCGACTGGTGGACAAACTGCTGAAGATTTCAGTGGTGGGACTGGGGTTTGGAATGGATGCCCTTTCGGTGCTCCAAGCGGGAAGGGCCGGTTTCATGTCCACTTTTTTTTCGATTGGCCTGACCCTGCTTTTAGGCTCTTATTTGGGCCATCGTTTTGGGGTGGATAAAAAATTGGCACAGTTGATATCTTCTGGAACCGCTATTTGTGGGGGAAGTGCCATAGCCGCCTTAAGTCCTGTAATAAGGGCAAATGGGAAACAGGTGTCCATCGCATTGGCGATCGTCTTCGCTTTGAACTCGGTCGCGCTGTTCCTTTTCCCGGTTATCGGCAATACATTGAATTTGAGTCAGCACCAGTTTGGGGTTTGGTGCGCCATTGCGATCCATGATACAAGTTCCGTTGTGGGGGCGGCAAAAATGTACGGGGAAGAGGCCCTACAGGTTGCGACGATCACCAAACTGGCCAGGGCCCTTTGGATCGTTCCGGTTTCCCTATTGTTTGCCCTGCTCCGCAATGGAGATCGGAAAAGGATACGGCTCCCATACTTTATAGTGTTCTTTCTTTTGGCGGTACTGGCCAATACGTATGTGCCCATGGTACACTCCCTTTCAGATGTGTTTGCCTATATTTCACGAATAGGGCTTACGCTTGTCCTTTTTCTTTTGGGCATGGGCATGGATAGGAGTGTCATTAAAAGGGTAGGGGGGAGGCCGCTTGCCCTGGGGGTTTTGGTCTGGTCGTTTATTTCCTTCGTTTCCCTGGCTATAATCGTAATGGGTATGGATTAAAGATCTGGTCGAAAAACAGAAGAGGAAATATGTCCGATAAATATCTATTTTTTTAACGGGTGGATACGCTTATTCCCAGCAATTTTGTAAAGAGTTTTAAAATATCAAAATCTAACACTATCTTTGCACCGTCTTAGGGAAACGGTAGCTTTAATATATTCCACTTCTTCAACGAACCATCATTTTATTGGATACTGGACAGCTCAATTTTAAAATTGGGATTTTACCACTAATTTTTGGTTGTTTGTCCCGAAAAGTCGTACCTTAAAGTCACAAAAAAAATGAAACCTTTATTTTAACATCAAATACGAATGGCGAGAGCACAGGAAACCTTTAACAAAAAAGAAAAAGAAAAAAAACGTCTTAAAAAACGGGAGGAAAAACTAAAGAAAAAAGAGGTCCGCAAGGCCAATAGTTCCAAAGGCGGAGGCCTTGAGAGCATGTTGGTGTACGTGGACGAGAACGGACACTTTACCGATACGCCACCGGATCCGAGCAAAAAGGTAAAAGTGGACGCGGAGAGCATTGTTATAGGCGTTCCGAGAAAAGAGGAGTATGAGGATGAGGAAGTGGCCGACAAACAAGGAAAAGTATCCTATTTCGATACCTCTAAAGGCTTTGGGTTCATCATCGATAGCCAATCCCAAGAAAAGTATTTCGTACACGTCAGTGGACTAATCGATGAAATTGCCGAAAACGACAAAGTAACTTACGAACTTGAGAAAGGATTGAAGGGCATGAACGCCGTTCGTGTCAAGAAGATTTAATTCCACTTTTCTTACAAAGTAGCTACTCCTTAAGATTTTAGACCGTACTTGGACGTTCTCCAAGTACAGTACTAAAATATGTCTTATTTACTTCAAATTTACGCGCTTTCCCATAGCTGCCAAGCGAATTTTTCCATAGGATTTGTTGAGTGTAAAATCAGCGAAGAAGATTAGCAGGACTTTTTCTTTCCCCGCAGATGCTCGCAGATTTTGTCGCGCAGATTAACGCAGACCATTGAAATCAGCGAAGATCAGCGGTTTTGAGATCAGCGTAGATCAGCGGGACTTATTCTTTCCCCGCAGATGGGCGCAGATTGCTTTCGCAGATTTCCGCAGATAATTGAAATCAGCGGTTTTGAGATCAGCGAAGATCAGCGGGACAATTTTTTCCCCGCAGATGGGCGCAGATTTCCCCGCAGATTTCCGCAGATAATTGAAATCAGCGAAGATCAGCGGTTTTGAGATCAGCGAAGATCAGCGGGAGCATTTTTTTCCCCGCAGATTTCCCCGCAGATTCCTCAGACCATTTAGATCAACAGTTCTGGATCAGCGCAGATAAGCGGGATAAAACCCGATAAATAATTTTATAACCCGTTTACCTTTCTGAAAATGGATTTTGAAATATCATCACTGTTGAAATTCACCAACAATCCCAATTTCATTCCGGAAAGTTTAAGGTAAGTAATGAGCTGTTTGTGGTGCACATCCAAAAGGGTTTCAACGGATTTAATTTCAATAATTATTTTGTCGGCTACCAATATGTCAAGTCGGTAACCCACATTGACCCTGATGGTTTCGTAAAACATTGGCAAGGGAACCTGACAAGAAACTTTGAGCGCCGCTTTTTGAAGTTCATAAAATAAAGCCGCTTCATAGGCCGATTCCAGCAGACCAGGACCAAGATTATTATAGACATTGAAAATGCAGCCTCTAATTTTATAGGATAGATTATTTTCATTCATAAGTAGGTGTTTTTATTAAAATTAAAAAGAAATATGAATTATGCTATCTATTAGTAATCAAATACATAAATTTATATCCACTACAAATTAGGTCCATTTTTAGTGGAGTATTTTTCCTCGCAGATTTCCCCGCCGATTTTTGCGGACTATTGAAATCAGCGTAGATCAGCGGTTTTGAGATCAGCGTAGATCAGCGGGACTATTTTTTTTCCACGCAGTTAGATCAGCGTAGATCAGCGGGAGCATTTTCTTTCCCCGCAGATGACGCAGATTTTTCATGCGGATTACCGCAGATAAATAAGATCAGCGGTTTTGGATCAGCGAAGATCAGCGGGACAATTTTTTTTCCCCGCAGATTTCGCACACCATTAAGATTAACGTAGATTACTACGGACAATTGAATCAGCGTGGTTTAGGGGTTTTGAGATCATCGAAGATCAGCGGGAGCATTTTCTTTCCCCGCAGATGACGCAGATTTTTCACGCGGATTACCGCAGATAAATAAGATCAGCGGTTTTGGATCAGCGAAGATCAGCGG
>CAXBDK010000004.1:0-347168 GCA_963974715.1 uncultured Sediminicola sp. | reverse complement strand
GCTTTGATACGGCTTTGATACGGCTTTGATACGGCTTTGATAGGGCTTTGATAGGACTTTGATACGGCTTTGCCCCCCTTGATGCCCAAATTACGTATTTTTAAGTAGCTATTTTCTACGTATTTCCAGTCTCCCAAATGGGCCTTTTAAAGGATTATCTGTTAAGATCCATTGGGGATTTTGCTTGACTGCTGTTTTTTGGAATGGGAATGCCATTTACGTATTTAGGTGGGCACCGGTCGGGAGACGAGTGCTAGCGGGAGGTATTGTTTAATTTGTATGCAGTTATAGGCCCAAGGATTTCTGTCTGTAGATAATGAAGGCACATACATTCGCTGATCTTATCTGGGCTCCCATAGTCCAACCTTTTTGCTTTAATCGATCTAAATATTGTACGTTTTTCATTTAGGGGTATTGTATAATTCGAAACAATCTGTAGCAAAGCGTAAATGAAAAATAACCAAAATTATGTTTCATATCGAAATAATCAGGTTCATCCTGATAAATACACTATAAAACATAATTTAAGGATAAATAATACAACCTATAATTATATTTTGTATCCTTGTAGTCAGGTTCATCCTGACATTATTACTATGAAGCATAAATACATATCTACACAGTCAAACGAACTATTATCATACTTCAATGATAAAGGGAAAGTATGTTTTGATTCTAAAACAGCTTTAAAAGCGTTTCCTGATACCAAAAAAAGTACCGTTAGAGAATTATTAAGTGACATGACCAAAAGAGGTTTACTAATGCGAATAAAAGACGGTGTTTACTACATTATTCCTTACGAAGAAAATGCAGAAACCTTTATGCCCGATTGGCATTTATTGGTAAAGCATTTAGTAAAAGATGCCAAACATTACATAGGGTATTATTCTGCTTTACAAATCCATAACTTAATAACACAACCATCATTAAAAGAACAAATTGTAGTAGCCAAACAAATAAGACCATCTGAAATAAAAATCAAAGACGTTACTTTTCAATTCATCTACCATAACGAAAGCCATTTTTTTGGAGAAAAGAAAATATGGATCGACAACTTCAATAAAGTAAACTGTTCCGATATAGAAAAAACAATAATTGACTGCCTTTTCAAACCAGATTATGCAGGCGGAATTGTTGAGGTAGCTAGAGCAATATACAGCACAAAAGAGAAGATGGATTACAATAAGCTTCTAGAATATGCAATAAAATTCGATTCGCAAGCAGTTATAAAAAGACTCGGGTATATTCTAGAACTCCTTGAAATTAAGACTGTAATTATTGCTGAATTACAAAGAATAAAAACAGTTTCTTATGTTGTACTCGATACTGAATTACCCAAAATAGGCAAAAGAAACAGCCGTTGGAGTATTCAACAAAATTTAGATACAGAAACCATTAGATCAGCCATGTTCACATGATCAAACCAGGTGAAATACAAAAAAAAGCAACCCAAGTAGGCGTTCGCGACCAACAAATAGAAAAAGATTACATCTTATCATGGATTCTTTGGGGTTTAGCAAATCACGAGCAACTTGCAAAAGCTCTGGTTTTCAAAGGTGGAACAGTATTAAAAAAAGTCTATTTCGAACACTATCGCTTCTCAGAAGATTTAGACTTCACATTACTAGACAGCGAAATAACAAACGAACAAATATTTAATTGGTTCAAAGAAACTTTCGAAGAAATTAAAGAAGAAGCCAATATTCCTTTAGAAATTATTGACGACAACGAACATGAAGACGGTGGAATTAATTTCTATATAAGTTATATTGGCCCATTAGGAGGAATGGGAAACAACAAACGGGTTAAAGTAGATGTCTCTAGAAGCGAGTCATTAGAGTTTGAACCTGTTCTTAAAAATGCCATAGTAGAATATTCGGATTTAGAAGACCATAAATTACTATGTTATCCATTAGAGGAATTATTAGTCGAAAAACTACGCTGCACCATGCAACGCATGCAACCAAGAGACTATTATGATATTTGGTATTTAGTAGAAATTGAAGGAATGGATGTGGAATATTACACAAATGAATTCCGTAACAAATGCACCAGCAAAGAACTAAAACCGGAAGATTTTCATGCCAAACTAGAACAAAAACTACCACAATACAAAGCGCGTTGGACAAAATCAATGAGTGATCAAATAAAAGACTTACCCGACTTCGAACAAGTGGAAAGAGAAGTGAGTAGGAAGATTAAAAATTTTATGGTGTAACCAAACAGTAAGAATAAAAAAATAATGACAAGCACAGCACAAAGAGCAGAATTACTAGCCAAAATTTGGAAAATAGCCAACGAGGTTCGTGGAGCTGTAGATGGATGGGATTTCAAACAATTTGTATTAGGAACACTTTTCTATCGCTACATTAGTGAGAACTTTACGAATTATATAGAGGCAGGTGATGATAGTATTGATTATACTAGCTTATCGGATGATGTAATTACACCTGAAATAAAAGACGATGCAATTAAAACAAAAGGATATTTTATCTATCCTAGTCAACTTTATGTAAATATTGCCAAAACGGCTAATACCAATCCAAACCTGAATACCGATTTAAAAGCCATTTTTACAGCAATTGAAAGTTCCGCAAATGGGTATCCATCAGAAGAAGCCATAAAAGGATTGTTTGCCGATTTTGACACTACCAGTTCACGATTAGGGAATACTGTTGAAAACAAAAACAGCCGTTTAGCTGCTGTTTTGAAAGGGGTTGAAGAACTAAATTTCGGTAATTTTGAAGACAACCAAATAGACCTTTTTGGCGATGCTTATGAAATTCTAATTGGCAACTATGCAGCCAATGCTGGTAAATCGGGTGGTGAGTTTTTTACACCGGTACACGTATCAAAACTTATTGCACAATTGGCCATGCACAAACAAACTAACGTAAACAAAATTTATGATCCTGCTTGTGGTTCAGGTTCTTTACTCCTTCAAGCAAAAAAACACTTTGACAGTCATATCATTGAAGAAGGCTTTTTTGGTCAAGAAATTAACCATACCACTTATAATTTGGCTCGTATGAACATGTTCTTGCACAACGTAAACTACGATAAGTTTAATATAGCTTTAGGTGACACACTGCATCATCCTCATTTTATTGATGATAAACCGTTTGATGCTATTGTATCCAATCCTCCGTATTCGGTAAAATGGACTGGAGAGGATGACCCAACATTGATTAATGATGACCGTTTTGCTCCTGCTGGGGTATTAGCTCCAAAATCAAAAGCAGATTTTGCATTTGTACTGCACGCATTGAGTTATCTTTCTAGTAAAGGAAGAGCAGCATTAGTTTGTTTTCCAGGTATTTTTTACCGTGGTGGTGCCGAACAAAAAATTAGAAAGTACTTGGTGGATAATAACTTTGTGGAAACCATTATAGCTCTAGCACCAAACCTTTTCTATGGTACTTCTATTGCTGTAAATATTCTTGTGCTCTCCAAGCATAAAACAGATAATAAAACTCAATTTATTGATGTAACAGGTGAAAATTACTTTAAAAAAGTAACCAACAACAACTTGATTACAGACAAGCATATTGATGAAATTATGCAAATGTTCGATAGTAAAGAGGAAATAGCACATGTATCAACCTTTATCGACAACACCAAAATTACCGATAACGAATACAACTTATCGGTTAGTTCTTATGTAGTTGCAAAGGACAATCGTCCGAAGATTAATATTGATGAATTGAATAACAAAGTGTCCAAAACTGTAGAAAAAATTGATAGACTACGTGCAGATATTGATGCCGTTATAAACGAAATTAAGGCATGAGTTTTTTAGAAAAATTATTAGAAGGCATTGTTGTGCAATGGAAACCTTTGGGCGAGTTTGCTGATTACGAACAGCCGACCAAATATTTAGTGGAATCAAAAAATTATAACGAGAACTTTCCAACTCCTGTTTTGACTGCGGGTAAAACTTTTATCTTAGGTTATACAGATGAAAAAAAAGGCATTTACAAAGCATCTAAAAATCCTGTAATAATTTTTGATGATTTTACAACTGCAAATAAATGGGTAGACTTTGATTTTAAAGCTAAGTCATCTGCAATGAAGATGATTACTTCCAAAAATGAATCAAAAGCATTATTAAAATATATTTACTATTGGTTGAATACTTTGCCTAGTGAATTAGTTGATGGTGACCACAAAAGACATTGGATCAGTAATTATGCACATAAACTCTTCCCAATTCCCTGTCCCGAAAACCCGAAAAAATCACTAGAAATACAACAAAAAATAGTTGCAATTCTCGATTCGTTTACAGAGCTTACTGCAGAGCTTACTGCAGAGCTTACTGCACGTAAACAACAGTATAGCTATTATCGGGAGCAATTATTTGTTTTTGATAAGAAGGAAGTACAACACCTACCTATGGCGGATGAAAGTATTGGAGAATTTCAAAGAGGCAAACGTTTTGTGAAAACTGATTTAATTATCGCAGGAGTTCCAACGATTCATTACGGTGAAATGTACACCCATTACGGAACATGGGCAGATGAAACTATTTCATTTGTCAGTGAAAAATTGGTTGAAGATAAAAGATTAAGAACTGCTCAAAAAGGTGATGTCGTTATTGTTGCAGCAGGTGAAACAATCGAAGACATTGGTATGGGAACAGCCTGGTTAGGTGAAAAAGGCGTAGTTGTTCACGATGCATGTTTTTCATACAAAACTTCATTGAACCCCAAGTTTGTAGCTTATTTTACACGCACTAAACAATACCACAATCAAATAAAAAAACACATTTCTTCAGGTAAAATTTCTGCCATCAATGCAAGAGGTTTAGGCAAAGCGATAATCCCAGTTCCTTCCAAAGAAGAGCAAGAACGTATAGTAATTATTCTAGACAAATTTGACATTTTAACCAACTCCATCAGCGAAGGTTTGCCAAAAGAAATAGAGTTAAGGAAAAAACAGTATGAATACTACAGGGATTTGTTACTTACATTTCCCAAGGATAATTTAGCAGAATAATATGGCTCAATCACTAACTGAAATAGCACAATCTCTCAAGGATGCCAATAAAAAGGTACAGTTGATTTATGCCTTTAACGGAACTGGTAAGACACGTCTATCACGCGAATTTAGACTTTTGGTTGCTCCTAAGGAAGTTGAAAGTGAAGAGGATTCAGAGGAGGAAACAAGTGTTAAAGTACTTTATTACAATGCTTTCACAGAAGACTTATTCTATTGGGATAACGATTTGGATGCTGATTTAAATAGAAAGCTAATGATTAGACCAAATGCTTTTACAAATTTAGCACTCAATTTTCTTAAGGATCAAGGCCAAGATGGTAACATAGTTTCCAATTTTCAACATTACACTAGTCAATTTATAACACCAAAATTCAGTGAAGACTTTTCAGAAGTTACTTTTTCTATTGGGCGTGGAGGTGACGACAGTCTCGAAAATATAAAAATATCAAAAGGAGAAGAAAGTAACTTTATTTGGTGTGTGTATTATAGTTTACTAGAAGAAGTTATTGGAATTTTAAATATTCCTGAACTTGAAGAACGAAGTACGTCAGATTTTAATAAATTAGAATATGTATTCATTGATGATCCTGTTAGTTCATTAGATGATACACACCTTATAGAGTTAGCAGTAAATATTGCAGAGTTGATAAAGTCCAGTACCTCAGAGGTGAAATTTATTATTACCACTCACAATCCATTATTTTATAACGTGCTTTTTAATGAATTTAATAGAGTACAAAAAACTAAAAAGTGGCGTTTAGAAAAGTTGCATGATGGTACTTATTCTTTCAATGAACTTTCAAGTGATTCTCCTTTTTCGTATCATTTATTTCTTTTGTCAGAACTAGAAAAAGCTCTACAGCCGCCCATTAATGTTCAGAAGTATCATTTTAATTTCCTGCGCAATTTATTGGAAAAAACTTCTACTTTTCTTGGATATAACAAATGGGAAGAGCTTTTACCTCGAGAATCACGTGAGGCATATTATAGAAGAATAATCAATCTATCTAGTCATTCTAAGCACAACGGTGAAGAAATTTCAATAGTCGATGACAATGACAAAAGAGTTCTCGGCTTCTTAGTACAAGAGATTAAAACAATGTATAGCTTTAAGTCAACTATTTTACCAATTGTAACGGAAAATGACACAATATAAAACCATAGCAGAATCAAACAAATTTATTGTTTTAGATAAATACACCAAGTTTATAGAGCTTAATGAAGCTCCTGGAAGTTATCAAACAGAGTCTGCATTGGAAAAAGAATTCATCCAAGATTTAATCAATCAAGGATATGAAAATCCAACAAGTCTAACTACGCTGCAAGCCATGTTAGCGAATGTACGTATTCAATTGCAGGTACTTAATGATATGCAATTTACAAACAGCGAATGGGCTCGTTTTGTAGAAGAGTATTTAGATAGACCCAGTGATAATACAATAGATAAAACAAGAAAATTACATGAAAATTATATCTATGATTTTGTTTTCGACGATGGACATATTCAAAATATTTACCTAGTAGATAAAATAAATGTAGCTCGCAATAAAGTTCAGGTAATTTCACAGTTTGAACAAAAAGGAACACATTCAAACCGCTACGATGTAACCGTTTTAGTAAATGGTTTACCGCTCGTACAAATAGAATTAAAAAAACGTGGTGTAGCTATCCGCGAAGCATTTAACCAGGTGCATCGGTACAGCAAAGAAAGTTTTAATAGTGAGAATTCACTTTTCAAGTACGTACAAGTGTTTGTAATATCAAATGGTACAGACAGCCGTTATTTTGCTAACACGGTGAAACGAGATAAAAACAGTTTCG
Organism: uncultured Sediminicola sp.; assembly: GCA_963974715.1. Classification (GTDB taxonomy): domain Bacteria; phylum Bacteroidota; class Bacteroidia; order Flavobacteriales; family Flavobacteriaceae; genus Sediminicola. The sequence continues at coordinate 340,349 of CAXBDK010000004.1, read as the reverse complement.
ATTTCACAATGAACTGGGCAAAGGCAGATAATTCTATGATTAAAGACCTAAAAGACTTTACAGTAACATTTTTTCAAAAACACACCCTGTTAAATGTATTACTCACGTATTCCGTTTTTGACACAAGCGATACTTTGCTGATAATGAGACCATATCAAATTGCAGCAACAGAAAGAATGTTGTGGAAAATTGAAAGTTCCTATAATGCTAAAAAATGGTCGGATACAGAAAGTGGTGGCTACATTTGGCATACAACAGGTTCGGGTAAAACCCTTACCAGTTTTAAAGCTGCAAGATTAGCAACAAATTTAGATTTTATTGATAAAGTATTCTTTGTGGTAGATCGAAAAGATTTGGATTTTCAAACCATGAAAGAATACCAACGCTTTTCTCCAGATAGTGTTAATGGTTCAGATAGTACAGCTGGTTTAAAGAGAAATATTGAAAAAGTCGATAATAAAATTATTGTCACAACCATTCAGAAGCTCAATAATCTAATGAAAACCGAAAGTGATTTAGCCATTTATCAAAAACAAGTGGTATTCATCTTTGATGAAGCTCACCGTTCTCAATTTGGTGAAGCGCAAAAGAACCTGAACAAAAAATTTAAAAAGTTTTATCAATTTGGTTTTACAGGAACCCCAATCTTTCCCGAAAATGCTTTAGGTGCAGAAACTACAGCAAGTGTATTTGGTCGCGAATTACATTCCTATGTAATTACAGATGCAATTAGAGATGAAAAAGTACTGAAATTCAAGGTAGATTACAACAATGTACGTCCGCAGTTTAAGGGGATTGAAACAGAAGTGGATGAGAAAAAGTTAACGGATGCAGAAAACACAAAGGCATTGCTTCATCCTGCTCGTATCAAGGAAGTTTCGCAATACATTCTAAATAATTATAAAATAAAAACACATAGAAATCAGGCAGGAAATAGTGGTTTTAATGCCATGTTTGCGGTAAGTAGTGTTGTAGCAGCCAAGTGTTATTATGAAGAACTAAAGAAACTTCAAAAAGACAATGAAAAACCTTTAAAAATTGCAACAATATTTTCTTTTGCAGCCAATGAAGAGCAGAGTTCCATTGGAGAAATCCCAGATGAGAGCTTTGAGCCTACTGCTATGGATAGCAGTGCCAAAGAATTTTTATCAGCTGCAATACATGACTATAACACAATGTTTAAAACCAGTTTTGGTGTAGAAAGCAAGGAATTTCAGAACTACTATCGTGATCTTGCCAAACGTGTAAAAAGTAAGGAAGTCGACTTAATTATTGTTGTAGGTATGTTTCTTACTGGATTTGATGCACCAACAATGAATACATTATTTGTAGATAAGAGTTTACGTTATCATGGATTAATGCAAGCTTTTTCCCGCACCAACCGAATATATGATGCAACAAAAACCTTCGGAAACATTATCACTTTCAGAGATTTAGAAAAGGCCACTGTAGATGCCATAACCTTATTTGGCGATAAAAACACTAAAAACGTAGTACTTGAAAAGAGCTATAAAGAATATTTAGAAGGCTTTACCGATATAGCTTCTGGAGAAGCGCGAAGAGGTTTCATAGAAGTTGTAAAAGAATTAAATGAAAAGTTCCCATCCCCAGACGAAATAGTAACAGAAAAAGACAAAAAAGATTTCTCAAAACTATTTGGAGAGTACCTGCGTGTAGAAAATATATTGCAAAATTACGATGAGTTCAATAATCTCAAAGCACTTCAAACAATAGATATTGAGGACATTGAAGCTCTTGAAGAATTCAAAGAGTCTAATTTTGTAACAGACGAAGAACTAGCTAGTATGCAAGAGATTAGCTTGCTACCAGAACGAACAATTCAAGATTATCGCTCAACATATAATGACATACGCGATTGGTTAAGACGTGAAAAAAACGGCAAAGAAACAGAAGAGTCGACTATTGATTGGGATGATGTAGTATTTGAAATAGACTTGCTTAAATCACAAGAAATAAACTTGGATTACATCCTTGAATTAATTTTTGAGCATAAGAAAAAGAACAAAGACAAAGCGACTTTAATTGAAGAAGTCCGTAGAGTGATTCGTGCAAGCATTGGAAACAGAGCAAAAGAAAGTTTAGTGGTAGATTTTATCAACGAAACAGACCTCGAAGCCATTCAAGACAAAGCGAATGCTATTGAATCTTTCTTCAAATACGCACAAGACAAACAGAAAGAAGAGGCCAAAGAACTAATTGCAGATGAAAATTTAAATGAAGAGGCAACTAAGAGATACATAGCGGCATCACTCAAACGTGAATTCGCAAGTGAAAACGGTACGGAGTTAAACGCTATATTACCTAAAATGAGTCCCTTAAATCCACAGTATTTAAAGAAAAAACAAAGCGTTTTCCGAAAAATTGCAATATTTGTAGAAAAGTTTAAAGGTGTTGGAGGTCAATTATAAATAACTTTACATAATATGCCAAAACAAGTTAAACCAAACATTCTGTAACGTATGCGAATTCTTTCTGAATTTAATAATGATGATTTCCTGCTTCTGAATAGTTTACCGAACAAGTTCTAAAGTTACTCTTGGCTGTAGGTCAAAATGAATCTACAACAACAGAGTTGATGAAGTTTGTAGATTAAAACACCGTCCAACATTTTTATATAATTATTTACAGTCTGCCTTTGATGCAGGATTATTTGAAATGACGATTCCTGAAAAACCGAAAAGCAGTAAACAACGGTATAGTCTAACTGAAAAGGGAAAGCAATTTCAAACTACAAATTAAAAGTTTAGGAAGACAATAATTTTTATCCCCTTTGCTCCTCTTTCTATTGTTAAATATAAAAAGTTACCCTGCAAGAAAGGTTTAGAAAAATACTAAAAACTAAACTTAAAGTTTAGATATTTCATTAATAGTAAACTAATGAAGTTTTTCAGGAAGAATGCTGGATGTTTTGGTGTGGTAAATTTTAATAAAAAAACGAGGTGCGTAATTCGGTGCGTATTAAATTATTAACTACCCGAAAACCCAATTAAATAAGTACAATTTAGTTTAAGGATAGGATAGTTCCTCTTTCTCCGCCAGGAATGCACCAAATTCCACCAAAAGCCCGTAAACACTATGTTTACGGGCTTTTTTAATTTTAAATAATACCTGGTTAATTCCTCCGCATATCATTTCAGGAGGGTGTAAACTAAACTCTGTCTGAATAGGATTATTTATTAATTTCATTCAAACAGAATTATGGCTACAAAAGAACAGCAAGAATTTGAGAAAAAAGTGCTTGACCAGTTTATGTCGGGCAAGAGTTTGTTCGGTAAGGACGGTGCTTTTGCACCTATGCTCAAGAACGTAATTGAAAAAGCACTTTCTGCCGAGATGGATTCCCACCTGGACAGCGATGAGCGGGCCAAGGGCAATAAGCGCAATGGCAAGGGAAACAAAAAACTCAAGAGTGGCTTTGGCTCTTTTGATATTGAGACCCCCCAAGATCGTCAAAGCAGTTTTGAACCGGAACTGGTCAAAAAGCGCCAGACCATTTTGGCGGACAGCCTTTCGGAAAAGATCATCGGTCTCTACGGTCTCGGGATGAGCTACCGGGATATCTCCGGTCACATCAAGGAGCTGTACGATACCGATATCTCCCACACCGTTTTAAGCCAGATCACCGATCAGATCGTCCCCGACGTAAAAGCCTGGCAGAGCCGCCCTTTGGAACCGCTCTATTGCATTGTGTGGCTCGATGCGATGCATTACAAAGTAAAAGTGGACGGGAAGATCGCCCATAAGGCACTCTACAACATCCTTGGCATAACCAAGGAAGGGCACAAAGAAGTTTTAGGGATGTATATCTCTGAAAGTGAAGGTGCCAATTTTTGGCTACAGGTCCTCACCGATCTACAGAACCGGGGCCTTGATGATATCCTGATCGCCTGTACCGATAATTTAAAGGGCTTTACGGAGGCGATCCTAAGTGTATACCCAAAAGCACAGGTGCAGCTGTGTATCGTGCACCAGATCCGCAACTCCCTTAAATACATCGCTTCCAAAGATCAAAAGGAATTTATCAGGGACCTGAAAAAGGTCTACAGGGCAGTAAACAAAGAGGTCGCAGAGGACGAACTTCTAAATTTGGAAGAGAAATGGGGCAGTAAGTACCCTGTGGTGATAGAAAGCTGGCAGCGCAACTGGGAGCAATTATCCCAGTATTTTGAGTATACGGAGCCCATCAGAAAGATCATCTACACCACCAATGCCGTGGAAGGCTTCCACAGACAGATCCGAAAGGTGACCAAGACCAAAGGGGCTTTTACCAACGATATGTCACTTCTCAAACTGGTCTACCTGGCAACCAAGAACATCGAGAAAAAATGGACGGCGCCACTGCACAATTGGAGCCAGACCATTCAGCAATTTTATATTAAATTTGGAGACAGGATACCCCTGTCCATAAACGCCAATTCCTCTGGGGCTAGCCCCAGAGGAATTAAAACCTCAGACAGAGTTTAATTTACAGACCCCATTTCAGTCCTCATTTTTACCCCATCCTCTAAAATCTAAAGCATTTTTCTCAGCTTCTATAGTAATGTAATGATTAACAAATATTTTAATAATTTCCCATTTTGTTTAATTTGTAAGAAAGTATATTAATATACTCCCACGGCAAATACCCTATATTACGAAAGGAAATTTAGAGTGCGACTCATCATTCAGCCAAAAGGGGTTTCCCTAATTGCTATGCTAATTTAAAGGATGAAAACGGGGATATGGAAGTTTCTCTTATGAAAAGAGTTAGTTTTTAGAAAAGTAAGAGCAAATAAAAAAGCAAATCACCTACGTTTGGCTTTAATTTCTACTCTTCTTTTTTGATTTTCAAGTTTTTGTCAATCTCCTCTAATCTTTTACAAAATTCAGAAAGTGGAATTTTAAAATATTTACATAATTCAAATACTGTACTTGAGGAGGGATCGTGTTTTGTAGTTTCAATTCTCCCAATATGTATTCCAGTATCATCTTTAACCATTTGCTGAGTTAAATCTTTCTTCTCCCTAAGTTCTTTTAAGGCTAATGAAATACTGGATAAAAGTTCTTTATTTTTAAGTTTTTTCATAAACAACTCAAAGGGAAAGAGAAAAAAAATCATTCACAATCACATGTATGTGATTAAATTTTTTTATATTTACAATAGCTACTTCGAAATTGTAGCTATTTTTGCGATTCTTCTAGAAAACATTAGAAGCATTCGCTTTGAATCTCGTTATCGAAAACTGGCGTTTAAAATAACCACGAGATGATAAGTAAGATGCTCACGCCTCAGGGTGTGGGCTCACTTATTCGTGGTAAGGCACCGCCAGTGCCCCGATAACGTTTAAGTTGAGTTCCATACCCTTTTTTGGTTCCGGTGCCCAACGTTCTTCAAAGCCTTTGTCTTCCCATTTTAGGAGTCCGCACAACCTATTTAGGACCAGTATGAGGAAACAAGCTACCATATATGCCGTTATAGGACCGTTCCTAAATTTTTTTGGGGCGGGCCCATCGGTATTTGAGCTCCTCTTTAGTAAAAAACCCAAGAACCCCATATAGGGTTCCGCACTGTTATGGGCCGCATGTTTTAATTTCTTCCCCATACGTTTATACGTTTCGCCCATAACCATATCTCTGTAGATTAGAAAATTGGACGTCCGCTTTGTGGAGCCGTCCCCTTAGCCCCTGCGGTCTACCGTTCCCATTTTTAGGGCAGGGCAGCGCCTTGCCAAAAAACAGCAGCGTTGATCGCTACAACTAACCACTCAACTCAAAATATGAAAAATAACAGACCAACACTTTTTTTTGCGGGACTATTTTATTTCCTGCTGCTTTCCCAATATCTGGCCGCCCAGGGCCAGGCCATCAGCGGTACCGTAACGGACGCCCTGGGCCCGATCCCCGGGGTGCACATCCTGATCAAGGGCCAGCACAGCGGTACCTTTTCCGATCAGAACGGGCGCTACCAGCTAATCGCCACCCCCAGCGATACGTTGGTGTTTACCTATCTGGGTTATAAAACGGTGGAACTGCCCGTGGGCAGCCATACCCAGATCAATGTACAATTAAAAGAGGACGTGACCGCTTTACAGGAGGTGGAGGTGAATGCCGGATACTATACCGTAAAGGAACGCGAACGTACGGGGAACATCAGCAAGGTTACGGCGGAAGAAATAGAGCTACAGCCCATTGTAAGTCCCTTGGAGGCCCTACAGGGCCGTATGGCGGGGGTGGAAGTGGTGCAGCAGAGCGGGGTGCCAGGGAGTGCGCCCCTTATACGGATCCGGGGACAGAACAGCCTTCGCAGCGAAGGGAACTACCCCTTGTACATCATAGACGGGGTACCGATCAATTCCGCTCCCTTGGAAGGGGGCAGCAATATCTATTCGCAGGGGTTCGATCCTTTGAGCACGCTTAACCTCTCCAACATAGAGAGCATAGAAGTCCTAAAGGATGCCGATGCCACGGCCATCTATGGGTCCCGTGGGGCCAATGGCGTGGTGCTGATCACCACAAAAAGGGGAGGGGGCCTGAACCGAAAGACGGAAGTGGAGGCCAGATGGTATTCCGGTCTTGGAAAGGTCTCCAATAAACTTGACCTCCTAAATACACCCCAATATCTGACGTTGCGTAGGGCCGCCCTTGCAAATGATGGCCGGGAGCCAGATATAGCCTCGGATTACGACCTGCTCCTATGGGACCAGGACCGCTATACGGACTGGCAGGAGGAGCTGTTCGGCGGGACCTCTACAATTACGGACGTCAACGTTTTCGCCTCTGGGGGCAATGCCACTACCTCCTTTCGGCTGGGCGGTTCCTACCATAAGGAGGGAACGGTCTTTCCAGGGGATTACGGCTACCATAAGGTGACGGGCAGCCTAAGCCTTAACCACACCTCGGAGAACAAAAAATTGGGGATCGACCTTTTGGTGAACTATGGCGTGGACCATAGCGATGTGTTCGCCAACGGGGGATCGCACCTTGTCTCCACGGCGCTGAACCTGCCCCCCAATGCACCAGCCCTGTACAACCCAGATGGCAGCCTCCATTGGGAGGAATGGCAATATTCCTCTTGGGGCAATCCCTTGGCCCCTGTCCTGAACAGGGCTACCACCGACGAGGGCCATAACATTATTTCCAACCTGGGGCTGTCGTATAAACTTATGCCCAAACTGGCCTTAAGGGCGAACGTGGGCTATACGAACCTGGACAGGGAATATAAGGGACTTTACTCAAAAGAGCAGTACAGTCCAGAAGATCGGGACGGGGCCGACCACGAATCGGTGCAGAGCCACCGGACCCGCCGATCCTGGATCATAGAGCCGCAATTGCACTACAGCACCAAAATAGGGGAGGGGACCTTGGACGGCCTAGTGGGGCTGACCTTTCAGGAAAGCGGGAACAAGAGCCTGAGCGTATCGGGGGAAGGCTTCGTTTCAGAATCCTTGTTGGGCGACCTGTCCGCAGCGGAGACGGTACGGGTCAACAACAACGAAAAGATACGGTACAGGTACAATGCGGTGTTCGCCCGGTTGGGGTACAACTTTAAACAACGATATTTTATCAACCTTACGGGACGTCGGGACGGTTCCTCCCGTTTTGGCCCCAACAACCGATTTGCCAATTTTGGGGCCATTGGCGGGGCCTGGATCTTTTCGGAAGAGGCCCTTGTGAAAAATGGCATGCCCTTTCTCAGCTTTGGAAAACTACGGGGAAGCTACGGGACCACCGGAAGCGACCAGATCGGCGACTATGGATATCTGGATGCCTATGAGGCAACGTCCGGGCCCGGCGGGCTCTATCCCACCCAATTGACCAATCCGGACTATTCCTGGGAGGAGAACAAAAAGCTGGAAGCGGCCATCCAATTGGGCTTTTTAAAGGACAGGATCACGTTGGGGGCCAGTTGGTACCGTAACCGCTCTTCCAACCAGCTCGTGGGCTATCCCCTCCCTTCCACCACAGGATTCGGGACCGTACAGGCCAACCTGCCCGCCACGGTGCAGAACACGGGGTGGGAACTGGAACTGTCCACCCTCAACTTTGGTTCGGACAATTTCCATTGGAGGACCTCCCTGAACATATCCTTTCCGAGGAACGAGCTTTTGGAGTTTCCCGATATCGAGCAGACCTCCTATGCCAATAGGTACCGGATCGGACATCCCCTGAACATCCAGTTATTGTACGGGTATACAGGTGTCGACCCCGATACCGGCCTATATGGAGTGTTGGATGTCAACGGGGATGGACTGTATGATTATGAGGATCGGACCGTGATAAGGAACATAGGCAGAAAATTCTTTGGGGGGATTTCCAATACGATTTCCCACAAGGCCCTTAGCCTTCAGTTCTTATGGGAATTTGTGGAACAGGATGGTTTTTTTACAACGAACATGCCCGGCACCAAGAGCACGCAGACCGTCGACTTTTTTGAGGAATGGAACAATGGTACCAACCCCGATGTTCAGGATGTGTCGGAATCCTTTGATGCCCTGATCGCCTACAACAGTGCATTTCTCAGTGAGCGCTTCCTGAAGGATGCGTCCTATATCCGTCTTAAAACGCTTGGCCTAAGCTATGACCTTCCCAGCAGGGTACTGCACGAAATGGGCGTGAACAGCTGTAGGTTGTTCCTGCAAGGCCAAAACCTTCTTACCCTGACGCACTATAAAGGGCTGAACGTGGAATTTCCAGGCGGGAACGACATACCGACATTGCGGACCATAACATTTGGCGCACAGATAAAACTTTAAAAATCAGAAACCATGAACAATAGAAAATATAGAAGTTGGGCCATTTGGATCATCGCCGTTGTATCCGTAATTGGCTGTGACGATTTTGTGGAAGTGGAGGCCCCGGACCATAAAATAGTCAGTGGGTCGGTCTTCGCGACCGAGGAAACGGCGAAAGCTGCGATACAGGGAATCTACAATGAAATGGCAACGGCAAATTTTTCCAACGGCGATCTGTACTCCATCACCGTATTGGCAGGGCTGTCATCGGACATTTTTACCACTTCCAGTAACACCGATACCCGTTACGGTCCGTTCCAACAAAACGAGCTCTCGCCCATAGGTTCGGACGATGCTACCGCCAACTACAACCTGTGGTCCAGTGCCTACAACATTATCTATATGGCCAACAGTGTACTGGAGGGCGTTGAAGGTTCCAATACCATTGGGGACGGTACCAAAGGCGTGGTTCGGGGACAGGCCCTGTTCATACGTGCCCTTACCTATTTCTATTTGACCAACCTGTACGGTGACGTTCCCTTGGCCCTCACCACGGACTACCGGCAAAACTCCACTTCTTCACGAGCTCCCTCGGCCGAGGTATGGGGTCAGATCGCTGCCGATCTGGACACCACCATGGAACTTTTGGAAGGGGAAAATGACTATGCCGATTCCGAAAGGACCCATATAAACCTGTTCGCTGCGGTCGCCCTCCGTGCCAGGGTGCACCTCTATCAACAAAATTGGGCGAGCGCGGAAGAACGTAGCGGCCAGGTCATAGATCAAATTTCCCTTTATGGGTTACCGGAAGATCTTGACCAGGTCTTTTTGATGAACAGCAGGGAGGCCATTTGGCAAATATCCCCATTGGGCAGGGATGGCGTTACCAATTATACGGGCGAAGGTTATTTTTTTAGGGGCAACAACGCCTCACGCATAAGACTGGCGGAAGGGTTTTTGGAAAGTTTTCCGGCGGCGGACGAACGGTCATCGCATTGGATAGGTTTCAACGAAAGCAGGTCCTTTCACTTTCCCCAAAAGTATAAGGATGGCAGTTTTGGCCAGAGCGTTACGGAGTACTCCATGGTGCTCCGATTGGCGGAACAGTATCTGATACGGGCGGAGGCCAGGGCGATGCAGGGGAACCTATCAGGAGCCATGACCGATCTGGACAAAATCAGGGAAAGGGCCGGTCTTGGGGCAATTGCCGGATCCGATCCCGAAATCGGCCAGCAGGCCCTATTGGATTCGATTATGGAGGAACGGAAACGGGAACTGTTCTCCGAATGGGGCCATCGATGGTTCGATCTAAAACGGACCGGTAGGGCCTCTACCGTTCTGATGCCATTAAAGCCCTTATGGCAGGATACAGATACAAGGTACCCCATCCCTGGCGAAGAGCGGGCCAAGAACCCGAACCTGGGACAAAATGACGGTTATTGATGTAATGGGGCCTGGTCGATCGGTAAAACCACGGCCTATGTCCGACGGTAATTTTCTTAAATATTCAAAGAACAAAATTTAATCTATAAATATGATAAAGGAACATTTAAAATTGTTGCTGCCGATCCTGTTGATGGGTGTTGTGACCCTAAGCGGTCAGCGCACTTTAGACCGTTCGGCAGAAGAAATAGGACCTTTGGATCCTTCGATCCGTTATGGCCGTTTGGAAAATGGCTTCACATATTACATAAAAGGTGTAGAAGATGGCCAGAAGAAAATAAAAATGCGCCTGATCGTAAGGGCGGGGAACTATTATGAAAGCCAAGAGCAATTGGATTTTGCCCATGCCATAGAACATTTGGCATTTAAGTGCGCGGAACATTTCCCCGTGAATTTATTGAATGATAATGAGATGTATTCCAACCTGGGAATAACCAGCAATGACATAGATGCACGAACCTCCTTTCTGCACACCCGATATTTTTTTGATGTACCATACGATCGAACGGATGCATTGGATACGGGACTACTATGGTTCCAGGATATTGCCAATTTGGAAATGAGTGCCAAAAAAATCAACGACGAAAAAGGCCCTTTACGGCAAGAAGTTACCTTTAGGGCAGGTAGTCGCATACAGGAAATCTTTAATACAAAATTGATGGAATCCAAACTGTTTGCCTGTGAGCGGGATTTTTCCGATTTTTTTGAGCACAATAAAACGTTCGAACCTGGCAAGCTGATGGAGTTCTATAAGGAATGGTACCGTCCCGATAGGATGGCAGTGGTCCTTGTAGGAGAGACCACCGATATGGAAAATTTGGAAAAGAAGGTAAGGGAGCGTTTCTCCGATCTTCAAAATCCTTCCCCAACAAGATCCTGGGCAGATTGCCGGGCAGAATATTTAAAGGGCCCCAAAAAGTTTGCCGTAGTGGAGCGGCCACAAGTTGCAGGGAAAAATGCGCAAGGGCCCATTGAGTTCCACCTTTATATGCGAGATAGCAAGTACCATGATCGGCCATACTCTTGGAAGGCGCTACAGAAGGGCACCATCTGGGAAGTCCTGGACAAAATGGTAAACAATAGGTTAAAAGAAGTGGGAAAGGCCTATACTTCCGCTTTTTTTGCGAAGGGCTCCGACCCCAACCACGCCGTTCCCGCATATCGGATGAAAATCACCGACAGGGCCGGAAATGGAGAACAGGCTCTGGCCAAAGCAATTGGTATATTACAGGGAGTCAAGAAGTACGGATTTGGGAAAAATGAGTGGGAAAAGGCCAAAGAGGAAGCGTTGCAAGAGATACAACAAAGGGACACAAGCGACACCGACTACTGGCTGGAGCAAATTCAGGACCATTATCTGTACGAAGAATATCTTCCAAAAAACAAACGGGAAATATTGCGTAAGTGGTGTTTGGAATTATCCATTGATGAATTCAATTCCCTTGCCGGGCGTTATATTGCCGATCATCCCGATGATATCGGGATCATCGCTCCCAAGGGATGGTCCTATAGCGAGGCGGAAGTACGTGCTTGGATAGATAGGGCCTTGGCCCAGAAGGTGCAACCTTATGTGGCACCGGAGGTGCCGTTGCAGTTGTTGGGTTCCGAAAAAATTTCTAGCCTAAAGGAGGTCGGGTACCAGGCTAAGGAAGGTCCAGCGGCAGGAATCATGGAGATTGTTCTGGAAAATGGTGTAAAGGTGGTCTTGGATTCATCGGGGCTTAAAAAAAATAGCGTGCACCTTCTTGGGTTCAGCCCAAATGGTGCTTCTTGTTTTCCAAAAGCGGATTACTTTTCGGCCCTTAATGCCCCTTCCATCATTAAGAATGCAGGGGTAGGGAAGATGGACAAGTTCGAGTTAGCTAGTTTTTTGTCACGCACGGGCTTTCCACAAGGGATCCACCCTTATATCGAACATAAAGAGAGCGGTATCCAAGGGACTTCCGATAAGGAGGATGTTGAAGGCCTATTTCAATTGGTGTACCTATATTTTACGGAACCGCGAAGGGACAAGCTTGCCTTTGAGGATTGGAAAATGGAGGAAAAAGATCGATATACAAATCCTTCATATTCAGTTTCGCAAGAAGACTTGGGAGCGGCGTCAAGGGAAGTGCTGGGGGACAGTTCCATAACACCGCAAGGTACCAAAAGATTTCATGGCATTTCAAAAACCGATATGGACAGGGCATACAGCATTCATGAACGAATATATGGTAACGCGGGCAGTTTTACCTTTTTGATCTCGGGCGATTTTTCCACATATAAAATTTTACCGTTGGTCCGGAAATATCTAGGGAACCTGCCAAGTAAAAAAAATGCGGATGCGCGTTCGGTACCAAGGAAGCAAGAAAGTTTAGCGTATGAAAGAAATAGGACATACACCGAGTTCAATTTGGAGGAAGTGAGTGCCCATTACAAAATGAAGAGCATTCTTTATTCAAGGAGGTACATAGCAAAGGTGGAAGATCCGTTCGACTGGAAAGAGCATATAAAAATTGATGTCCTGGGAATTTTGATGGACTCCAAAATAAGCGAGTTGAGATATTCCGAGGACGCGGCACTTTTTCATCCTTCCGCAACCGCCAAATTCCATACTGACCCGTTATATTATGACGTTGCCATGTTGCTGGACTGTCTACCGGATGAACTTGAAAAGCTTCGTTCCCTATGTAGGGAAATAGTGTTGGATGTAAAGGAAAATAACGACAATCGGGAGAGGTTCAATGATGTTATGAGTACATTGATCATATCAAAGTACAGTGCCAACAAGGAATCCAATTTTAAGAAAGTTCGAAAGTTGAAAAATTATTATGCCTATGGGGGGCCTTGGATCGATCCACTACAAATAGAAGAATACGTTCAATCTTTAACGTATGAGGATATCCAAAAAACGGCTCAAAAATATTTGAAGGACGAACATTTGACAGAGTTTGTGCTACGAAACGATAGAAGCGCTGGGGCAGATAAACGAAACTCACAGTCGGAATAAAGAAAACAAAAACACCGGGAATCCATAAAAATTCCCGGTGTCATTGCAATTACCTTGGGTCGTCAACGACCTTAACATCCGGTGTACCACTTTCTAAAGGTGTCTCCGTGCTTCGGTCGGCATATACTATATATTGCTGGGTTTCCCCCTCGATCTGTGCAATACAAGGATAAGCGGCACTTTCTTCACACGCAACGTCCACTTGGTACCAAGCTGTTCCAATTTGGATAAATCCTGTTGCGTAATAATCCTCTGCAGTATTGCTTACGAACGCAAAGGAAAGTCCAATGGCCATCACAAAGGCCAACAACGGTAAAATCAATTTTAATTTATTCATGATCTTAAAAATTTAAGGTTAAAAATTAATGCCCACTCTTGTTCCAGGGGGTAGGCGTCGCCCTGCTCTTGTCGCGCAACAAAATATTTTTACAGGAAGCCGTCTCTATCCAATCGGCAGCGGGACAGCACCGTTTTTTCATTGTTATTATAGCGTTGTGCCAATCTGATCCCGACCATCGTCAAAAGAAGACAGCACCCGTTCAGGGCCAAATGCTGTTCCCAAGATAAAAACGTGATGATCCCACCACAGGAACAGGGCGTATAGGGGGCAAAAAACAAAATGCCCATTGTATAGGCCGTAAAGATCAGCAACAGTCCCAAAGCCCCGTACAGTCCCGCCAGCCTGAATTTTGGAATACATAGCAATAGGGCCACTACCAGTTCCGCCATGGGAACGGACCAGGAGGCCACATCGGCGACCGTTTCACCGCCCATAACGGGCGAGTTGAGAAGATTGGTGCGGAACCGCTCCCCTTCCAATAATTTGGTGAGTGCGGCATAGGTGAACAAGAGGACCAACAGCATGCAAATGATACCGATAATTGTGTCCCTATGTTGGTGCCGTAGTTTCATGTCCAAAGCTTTTATTTATCATTGCCTTTTTTAATGTGTTGGTAATGAGCGTTAAACCGTTGGACTAAGTTATTTCGAACTATTCGAAAACCACTTAACACTTTCTGCCCAATACTTGGCATTATCAGATATTTACTGTTAAATTTTTCTTAAAGAAAGTTGTTTTTCCTCTTGACGAGGGTTAAGGTCGATATTCCGTAGCCAAATTTTGAAGCTGTTCGTTATGAAATTTGTGTCCCTATTTCTTGTTGGAATTGGGAAGAATATCAATTTTCCGTATCTTTGTAATCCACTTCAATTCATTGTTATAGGAACGCGCACAAATAGACTTTTTTGTTCGCTATCAATTCTTTAACCTCCACAGTTCATATTATAGTTCACATAACGCGCGGCTTTTGGCTTTTCAATTTGCCAAGACGTTAAGTGTTCCGTTGGTAAAAGTTGCTTGTAGGTCGGTAAAGTTATCCTGTCGTTTTGGATAACGGCAAGATGTCCGATTGTGACACAATCGATTTTTTTGGGGCCCCTTACTCGGAACTCGTGGGCCCTGCTTTTTAAGGTAGCGGATTGCTGATGATAACCTAATGAAGGAGAAAATGGAGCAGAAAAATTCAAAACGTACCCGGTGGGTAACCGTTCGTTTTACCCCTGAAGAACACCAGAAACTTTTAAAACAATGCCAAAGGACCACCTGTCGAAAATTGAGCGGCTATATCCGGTCGTGCCTTTTTGAAAGACCGGTGGTCACCACATACCGCAATGCATCCTTGGACGGTCTTATGGAGGAAATCGGACAGTTAAAGGATGAACTCAACCACATCGGGACCAACTTCAACCAAGCGGTCAAAAAACTGCATTCCCTTTGGCGCATAGAAGATTTTAAGGCTTGGGTGGAGCTGAACGAAAGGGACAAGGCCATCCTGTTCCAGAAGTTGGCTGAAATAGAGGAACACTTTAGGAAAATGGTCGGGCTATGGTTGCGGTGATAAAAACTGGGCATTCGATCCACCGGATCTTTAACTATAACGAGACCAAGGTAAAAGAAGGAGTGGCAAGGTGCATCGGTCAGGGAAACTATCCTGTGGATGTGGCATATATGAGCGCCAAAATACGCTTGGACCGATTGTTGGGCAGGGTAGGGCTCAACCCCAACGTGAGTCGCAACAGCGTACATATCTCCCTCAATTTTGACCCTTCGGAAACCGTATCGGACGAAACAATGAATTCCATTGCACATGCCTATATGAATGGGATCGGTTTCGGAAAGCAGCCGTATCTGATCTACCGCCATTTGGATGCAGGCCATCCCCACCTACATATCTGTTCGGTAAATATACGGGCTGACGGAAGCCGGATCGACATGAACAACATCGGCAGGAACCAGTCCGAAATGGCCCGAAAAGCCATCGAGCTTGAATTTGGGCTGGTGGTGGCCGAAAGACAAAAGAAACAGCAACGCACCTTAATGCCCGTGCCGGCACAACGGGTCCAATACGGCAAACACGCCATCAAAAGGGCCATTCAGAACGTGCTGCTCAATGTCTTGGACACCTACAAATATGCCAGCCTGCCCGAACTCAATGCGGTCCTGAACCGGTACAACGTGCACGCTGATAGGGGAGGGGAGGACTCCACCATGTACAGGCACGATGGCCTACAGTACCGTATTCTGAATGGGCAGGGAAATCCGATAGGCGTGCCAATAAAGGCCAGTTTGTTTTATGGCAGTCCCACATTACAGCATTTGCGGAAGAAGTTCTTGGACAATAAATCTAAAAAGCAACCGCATAAGGCCAAGCTGAAAAATGCCGTGGACAAAACCTTGTTAAATGCTGAGGTCGGTTCGATGGAAGCTTTTGTGAAGGCCTTGAAAAGGCTGGGGGTACATTTAAGGCTACGGGAAAGCGCCGATGGCAAATTGTTCGGTGTGACCTTTGTGGACCACCGAACCCAATGTGTGTTCAACGGCAGCGAACTGGGCAAAAACTTTGGAGCCAAAGCTTTGTTACAACGCCTAGGGTCAGATGCCGTTCCCGCGCCGAACCTGCCAAAGCATTCCGCACGGGAACTGGAGGAGGGGTTACAGCCACAGCACACTGTGGCAGAAACCAAGGCCATGCCAACTCCTCCCGTTCCTGCAGATGCTCCCAGAGGAACTACTTTGCTGGACGAACTGCTACAAGTGGAACTGGTGTCGGACTACCTTCCGTTCCATCTCAAAAAACACCGGAAGAAGAAAAAGAAAAAACGATGAACAGGTTATTGTCAGGTGCCATTCCCGTGCCGAATTTGCCACAGCATTCCGCACGAAAACGGAGAATGGGGTTACAGCCGCAGCGCACTGCGGCAGAAACCAAGGCCATTCTTGTTTTTAAAGCTATGCCCAGTTTAAGATATGTTAGGTTTTCGAGAGGCTGTTGCTTAGCAGTCCAGTGTCAGGGACCGTTCCGGGGCCGAACCTGCCACAGCGTTCCGCCCGGGAACGGACAGGGGCCACCGCCTGGGTCCGCTCCGGCTTTTTGTCCTCCGGACGGCATCGCCTCCACGGACCAAGGCCGTGACCAAAGCCATTTCTTGGCTTTGTGAAGAATTACCATAACAACAAAAATTTAAAACTTCGCACATGCAGACAGGGGAAAACGAACAGGCACTGCGCAAGATCTTGGACATGACCAGGCTATTAAGCATCACTATTTTGTGCCTGCACTTCTATTATTACTGTTTCAATGCCTTCAAACACTGGGGGCTTACCATGGAGTTTACCAACAGGCTGCTCCACAACATTTACCGGACGGGCCTCTTTGAGCATTTCCAGACCTCTAAACTGATCGCCTTGGGAATGCTGTTTATTTCCCTGCTCGGGGCCAAGGGGCGAAAAAACGAAAAACTGAAACCTAAAAATGCCTTGGCCCATATACTGCCGGGCCTCTTGTTGTACTTTGGGTCCCTTTGGTCATGGTATTTGTCACCGCCGGATACCACCTTGGCCATCCTGTATATGGCCATCACCTCCATCGGTTTCCTGCTCATCCTGACGGGGGGCACGCTGTTGTCACGGATCATCCAGACTTCCCTGAACAGCGACGATATCTTCAACAGGGAAAACGAGACCTTTCCACAGGAAGAGCGGCTGTTGGAAAACGAATATTCCGTCAACCTGCCCGCCCAGTACCGGCTAAAGGACAAGATACGGCACAGCTGTATCAACATCATCAACCCGTTCCGTGGACTGATGGTGCTCGGAACGCCCGGATCGGGAAAATCCTATTTTGTCATCCGACATGTGATCACCCAGCACATACGCAAGGGCTTTGCCATGTTCGTATACGATTTTAAGTACGACGACCTTTCCCGTATAGCATACAACGCTTGGTTGCAACATAAGGGAGGTTACAAAAAAGCGCCCTCCTTTTATGTCATCGATTTTGACAAGATCATGCACCGTTGCAATCCGTTGGAACCTTCCACCATGTTGGATATCACGGATGCGGCGGAATCGGCCAGGACCATTCTGATGGGCCTGAACCGTGAATGGATCAGGAAACAGGGGGACTTCTTTGTGGAATCGCCCATCAATTTCCTGACGGCCATTATCTGGTACTTGCGCAAATACCAGGACGGGGAGTTCTGTACCCTGCCCCATGTGATCGAACTGATGCAGGTGGAGTATGATGACCTTTTTACGCTCCTCAGGAGGGAACCGGAGATCGAGGTGCTCATCAACCCCTTTGTAAATGCCTATATCAACGATGTGATGGAACAGCTGGAGGGACAGATAGCGTCCGCCAAGATCGCTATGGCCAGGCTTTCCTCCCCGTCCCTGTACTACGTCATGTCGGGCAATGATTTTACCCTGGACATCAACAATCCCGATGATCCAAAAATTGTCTGTATGGGCAACAACCCTCAAAAGATACAGACCTATGGGGCCGTACTGTCCCTCTACATCACCCGTTTGGTAAAGCAGGTCAACCAAAAGGGCAAGCTCAAGTCCAGCCTTGTCTTTGACGAGTTCCCAACCATTTACCTGAACAATATGGACAGCCTGATCGCCACGGCACGTTCCAACAAGGTGGCCACGTGCCTGGGGGTCCAGGATTTTAGTCAGCTGAGAAAGGATTACGGCCGGGAGCAGGCGGACGTCCTGGTGAACATCATCGGCAACATCGTTTCGGGCCAGGTAACGGGGGACTCGGCCAAACAGCTTTCCGAACGCTTCGGAAAGATCATGCAGGACCGGGAGAGCCTTTCCATCAATAGCGGGGATACCTCCATCAGCAGATCCAAACAACTGGAACTGGCCATTCCGCCCTCTACCATCTCTTCCATGAGCTCGGGACAGTTCGTAGGGATGGTGGCCGACGATCCCACCAATAAGATCGATCTGAAAGCCTTTCACTGTGAGATCATCAACGACCATGAGACGTTGAAAAGGGAAGAGGATGCCTATCAGCGCATAGCCCCCGTGCGGGACCTTAGCCCGGATATGGTGCAACGGAACTATCGGGAAATTAAACAGGATATCCAGAACATCATAGAGACCGAGATCGAACAGTTGTTGAACGACCCCATGACCGCACATTTGGTCATCAGGAAGAGGGGGTAGGAGGGAAGTCTCGTCCGGCACATTCCCCTCCATTTCCTTTCGGGAAAAGAGCCGGTCGCTGATGGTCTTGGACACGCTCCCCGATTTTCCATTCCATTGCGCTTGCCCGATCCGCAGTGCCGGAGCGGGCGCTGCCTTGCATGGAAAAATAGGGGAGCGAGTCCGCTTGACACCATTTATTATTTTGGCATCCTATAATCCTGTCTGCAGATTTGGTTCGAAGCAAGAGATAGACAAGATTGCTGTAGAAATAAAAAGCGGATTTATTTGGCTTTTTCGACAAATAATCGATTTACCAACCTTTGATAACGGGAGGAGATATAATTAAAATATTTCCTTAATGCGGGCTTACTTTAAAAAATACATTGTTAGATGCTCGTCGATTTCTTTCCATTTTAATTTATTGCCGCCCTCGGAATAATATGTAACGGTATGGGTACTATCTATTATAACGTTCTTCGGATAGGAATTTCCAAATATCTGACGGGCCTTTTCAGAAGCAAATACTATATCATATTCAAAATCGTTCTTTTCAAGAAATCGGGAAACATTGGCTTTAGAATCATCGGCTATGGCTATGAACTTTACATTTCTATTACGATATTTAGCAACCAATTTATTTAAACCAGGTATCTCCTCTCTACATGGCGCACAGGAAACAGCCCACCAATTTAAAACAATGGTCTGTCCCTTAAAGTCATCTAGCGTATAGTTTTCTCCTTTTAAATTGGTGAATTCAATTAATGGCAATGAATTTCCTGGACGAAGTGGCCGATCAATCGTTAGAATATTTAATGTATCCGTTAGGGTAGTGGGATTACTCCATGAATAAACAACACTATTGCTTATAGTATCCAAACTTTTGATTCGTAATGAAATCCTATTTTGGGAATTATTGAATTCCATGTCAAAATTATTTTCTTTATCAGTTTTTGGATTGGTGGCCACTTCAATTGTAGAAAATTGTTTTAGTTGGCCATTTGATGATAATGCGAGCCAATTACCAGAATGATTACCTTGTCTTAATTTCCCAAAATACACGGAGAGAGAATCATTTTTGGTCTCCAAAATGGAATAGCTAACAATTTTAAAGGGTAAATTTTTCTTTACCGGTTCTAAAATTTGAGGAAACCCTGCTTTTAGATTTGTTGTCTTATAAAAGCCTTCTTTTTTATTTTTACCGCAACTTAATAGTGCAAAAATGAAAATTGACATAAATACTGCGGCCGATATTTTTCTTAACATCAAAAATGATTTAAAGTATCTGATAAAATTAACAAAAATAGCTAAGTATGAAGGTAGAATGTCATTTCTAGATAGTTCACTTATCAAAAATCAGCATGATGACGGGGGCAACTTCCTTTCTTTTCCGATACAATCCAACCTCGATACATGCCTGAACGATTTTCTTATAAAAGTGGCAGAAAATCCATCTGTCCCAAAGGGCAAATGACCGATGAAGAAACAGCGATGGCATGATCGTACATATGGTGATACGAAAGAGGGGGTAAGCCGTTAGTCCACGTGCGGCACCTTCCCCTTTCATCAGAAGAACCGTAGGGCTAGAGTAGATGGAGGTGTCCCTCCCTTTTTCTATTCCGTTAAGCTTGCCCGATTCACAGTGATAGAAGCAACTCCCGCCCGTAGGAATCAAATGTTTTGGTACCTATTTGAATTTATCAAATCTCTGTGTTTCCCGGCAGCACTTCAAAAAGAGCGCTAAGGAGTACGGGCAACACGATAACGTTGGTTATGAACATGATTTTTGCAAAGGGAACTCCTTCTATCCTACAATAGATCTTATGCTCAGCAAAACTTTTAAAGCGGTAATTAAAGATGTACTGATGCAAAAGCTCAGAAACCTTAGTGATTTTGATCTCACTGATTTTATAACTTAAAAAGAAAATTGTCCCAGTTTACGTTGGAAGCATGGGACCGGTAATCCGTAATCAACAACCTTTTTAGGGCAGTTTGTAAAATTTGGAAGGAATTTGGCTTGACAATATAGATGTTCGCACCCATTTGAAAGGTTTTCCGTATGTCTTCTTCACTGGACGATGTACTGCAGATAGCAACGGGGATCGTGGACCATTTGGGGTGGGCCTTAAGTCTTTTCAGAATATCGTGGC
Source organism: uncultured Sediminicola sp. (assembly GCA_963974715.1). Lineage (GTDB taxonomy): Bacteria > Bacteroidota > Bacteroidia > Flavobacteriales > Flavobacteriaceae > Sediminicola. The sequence continues at coordinate 319,538 of CAXBDK010000004.1, read as the reverse complement.
CGGTAACTATTGGCATGTTCAGGTCTAGAAACAGGAAATCGGGAAGCTGATCGTCCGCGTTTTCAAGATGATCCAAAAAGTCCTTTCCCATTTCGAAGAGCTGTAAAATGACCGGAAAGCCCAATTCGGCAATGGCCTCCTTAAAAAATGACCTGTCATCCTCGTCATCCTCCACGCAATAAACGATTCTTTTGCGGCCCATAGATTATTTATATAAAATGCTAAATTAGGAAAAGAACTGAATTGTACGGCAAGATTTTTGTGATAATCTCAACCGTAAGAACAATTGATCTTTCAAAAAAATCGCCGTGCCGTAGGGTATCTGAAGCTGCTTAAATGAATTAATTTCGTAATCACGGATTTACCGTTAATATAAGTAACCGCTCCGTTTAGCTCCATATGGGTCAATAATATTGGCGATTGGGTTCATTTCCCGATTTTTCAATAGAGTTCTTTGGTTTTCTGTCATCAACTCTATATGCGTAACTGTTGAAAATTAAAATGTAGACTTGGAACGTCAAGGTCGTGTATTATATCTTAATGTCGTACCCAGGTTTATCCGAAATTAAAGGAAGTGGAATTCGATCAATTGACCTTATTTTTTTGATTTTTAAGCTTTGACGTTTACTTTTGCCAAATCAATGTTTTAATTAGAATCCACAATTTTAGCGTGCATGGACAAAATGGAATTCAGACTTTTAGTGGCGGACGATGACGAAGATGATCTGGAACTTTTCAACGAGGCCCTTGCCGACCTGGATTCTTCCACCTTACTAGTTACGGTCAGGAATGGGATCCAATTGATGGAACATCTATCGGAACGACCTTCGGGCGACCTTCCCGATATTCTTTTTCTAGACCTGAACATGCCCCTAAAGGACGGCCTGGAGTGTTTGTCCGAAATACGGTCGATGGATGGGTTGAGGGACCTTCCCATCGTTATCTTCTCAACCTCGCTGGACATGGATATGGCCGACATTTTATATAAAAAGGGAGCACATTTTTACATTCAAAAACCCAATGAATTTGCAGCGCTCAAAAAAGTCATCGATAACTCCTTGACCTATATTTCAGAAGGCAATTTTGAACAACCGACCAGAGATTTATTCGTCCTCCAAAACCAACTGCTCAGATAGATGGACCGTCCAAATAACGAGATGCACTTCCCTGTGCACGGAGGTAAAATGGGAAAGCTCATAAAGGCTAAAGATTGGGACGATACCCCCATAGGAAACCCCGATACTTGGCCAATGTTCCTTCGTGCAATGGTAGCGGTAATGCTCGAAAATCCTTTTGGAATGTGCATCGTATGGGGAACAGGATATGCCCAACTGTACAATGATGGCTTTGCTTCCATTTTTGGGATGGGCAATCGTCCACTGGATTTGGGTATGGGCGCACAGGAAACATTTTCGGAGAGCTGGGACCTTATGGTACCCCTGATCGACAGCGCCATGACAGGAGAGGCCGTTGGGGTTCGGGACTTTATGTTGCCCCTTTCCCAAACCGGACCTGTGGAAGAACGTTATTTTGATCTTTCCTACAGCCCCATCAGGACAGATAACGGCCAAGTTGGGGGTGTACTTATGACCGTCAGCGATACGACCGAGAAGAACAGGGCCATCGCGACATTAAAAAAAAGAAATGCAACTTTTCTGGACAATATAATGCAGGCCCCCGTAGCCATGTGCATTTTCAGGGGCAGGGACCACATAGTGGAAATCGCAAATGCGAAGATGCTGGAATTATGGGGCGCAAAGGCCGACGATGTAATGAACAGGCCCATTTTTGAAGGATTGCCCGAAGCAAGGGACCAGGGACTGGAAACATTGGTGGACACTGTTTTTACAACGGGAGGAAGTTTTGTTGCAAATGAGCGAAAGGTCCTTCTGCCACGAAATGGCAAAATCGAGGCCACTTATCTCAATTTCGTATACGAAGCGCTAAAAGATTCCGATGGGACCGTTTCGGGTATCGTAGCCATAGCCATAGAAGTAACAGATCAGGTACTGGCCCGTTCCATAGTGGAGGAAAGCGAGCAAAAAGTGCGCGCAATGGTCGAAAGCGCACCCTTCCCCATTGCCGTTTATGTTGGTGAGGAAATGCGCATATCGCTCGCCAATGAATCCATCATCAATATTTGGGGTAAGGGCAATGATGTCATTGGAAAGTCATTTAAGGAGGTGCTGCCCGAACTGGGCAATCAGCAGGTATTCGAACAGATCAAGAATGTTTACAAAACGGGGCGATCATTCCATACAAAAAATACACCGCTTGACCTGATCGTAAATAAAAAGCCTTATACCTATTATTTCAATTATAGCTTTACGCCACTATACGACATACATGGGGAGATTTATGGGGTCATGAACACCGGGGTAGACCTGACCGATCTGAATTCTGCAAAGAAAAAGATAGAGGAGAGCGAAAGAAGGTTTCGATTCCTCACGGAGAGCATCCCCCAATTGATATGGGAGACGGATGAAAAAGGAAATCCGCTTTTTGCCTCACGGAAATGGATGGTATATACAGGTATTAAGCTTGTCGGCACATCTGCCCTGAAAATGGTTGTGCATCCCGACGATCTTGAAATGCACAGCGGTACCTGGAACGAAAGCCTGGCAACAGGTGAAGTCTACAATTGTGATCTCCGAATAAAGGATAAGTCCGGAAATTACAAGTGGCACTCAGTCGTCGGTGAGCCCGTTCTGGACGCAGAAGACCGCATCATAAAATGGGTCTTTGCCTTTACCGATATCCATACCGAAAGGGCCTTTACGAATGAGTTGGAAAGGCTGGTAGCGGAGCGGACGAAAGAGCTCAGCCTGCTGAACGAATCCCTTAAAAAAAGTGAGGAACGTTATCACCTTATGGTTGCAGAGGTACAGGACTATGCCATCCTGTACCTTGATCCCAACGGGATCATTGAAAACTGGAACATGGGAGCGGAAAAAATTAAAGGGTACAGGGAAGAGGAAATAATAGGGAAGCACTTCTCCGTGTTCTATACAAAACCAGATCGGGAAAGGGACCTGCCGCAACGATTGTTGGACCTGGCACGGGAAAAGGGCAAGGCCCTGCAGGAAGGTTGGCGTAGGCGAAAGGATGGAACTGTATTTTGGGCAAGTGTGGTCATTACGGCCGTCCATAACAAAAAAAATGAGATCATCGGCTTTTCAAAGGTCACACACGACCTCACCGAAAAGAAGAAGGCCGAGGATGTATTGAGATCAAATGCCTTGGAACTGGAACAAAAAAATGTTGAACTCGAGAAAATGAACAAGGAACTTCAGTCCTTTGCCTATATTTCGAGCCATGACCTGCAGGAACCATTGCGGAAGATACAGACTTTTTCAAGCCTTATAATGGAGCGGGAAGCGTCCAATCTTTCCGATTTTGGAAAGGATAAATTCCATAGGATGCGGAATGCAGCACAGCGAATGCAGATATTGATCCATGACCTGCTCAATTTTTCAAAGATAAACGTTCAGGAAAGGACTTTTGAACACACGGATCTTTCCCGGATTATTGAAGAGGTAGAAGAAGATCTGAAAGAAGAACTGGAGCTTGTCCAGGCGCGCATTATTATAGAAAGGACATGCGAACTGAGGGTCATTCCTTTTCAGTTCAGGCAATTATTGTACAATCTGTTCAGCAATTCACTGAAATTTTCGAATCCCAACATATCTCCCGTTATAAGGATCAAAAGCGAAGTCGCTAACGGCGAATCGTTCGATAATGATAGCCTCTCGGGCGAAATGGACTACTGCCATATACGTATTTCGGATAACGGTATCGGTTTCCAGCCACAATATCGGGCAAAGATATTCGAGGTCTTCCAACGCTTGCATGGAAGAGGCGAATATTCGGGTACGGGAGTCGGTCTTGCCATTGTGAAAAAAATAGTGGACAATCACCATGGCGTCATATCGGCCTCGGGAGAACCGGACAAGGGGGCCACTTTTGATATTTATCTACCCATTGGCGAGAAATAGTACCATGCCTGGGGCTTCCTCCTGAATGAACACCTCTTAGAGTATTTAATATCAGAGATCGGTAATAATGAACTCACTTCTTCTATTGAGCTGATGCTCGGCCTCCGAACATTCCGCCCCATCCGAGCAACCATTTACCAACTGGGTCTCCCCATAACCAGTTCCAGTTAGACGGGAAGCGTCTATACCTTGTTTGACCAACCATGCAATGGTAGATTTAGCTCTTCTGTCGGACAGCCATTTATTGTAGATATCGGTTTGGCGACTATCGGTGTGGGATCTTACATCAATTTTCATGGCTGGATATTGCTGCATTACATCCAATACCTTCGCCAAATGTACCGCTGCATCCCTTCTAATATTGGAATGGTTAAGATCAAAATAGATCAGCTCGATCCCGAAGGCTTTGGCAAGATCACTCCCTATGCTAAGCTTTTGCACTTTCTTTTCCAGGGTAATGGGCAATTCCGTAATTCCCGAAGAATCAGCTATAATTACCTTGACCTCATTTGTTCCATATTCATCCAATACGGCCCTTACATAATAGGTGCTTCCACAATCGACCTTAAATTCGTACTTTCCACTTGCATCCGTATCCATGGCAGCCACTGTCTCAAAGGTATCATTGAACAGCACCAGTTTTACGCCCGAAAGTGTTTCTCCGCTATTATTGGCAGTAACCGTACCTTGTAATAATTGTTGGCAATCAAGTTCCAACGGAAGGGTCTCGGTAAAGGCAAAGATATCATCATCGCCCAGGCCTCCAGGTCTATTTGAACTTAAATACCCTTTTCTGGAGACCGCATCGATAACAAAGGCAAAATCATCTTGCGGACTATTGGCAGGTGCTCCTATATTGTAAATTTTGGATTTTGTGGGGCCGTCCCCGATCATGGTAACAAAGATATCCAATCCTCCTAGGCCCGGTCTACCGTCGGACGAGAAATACAATTCATGATTGTCCGAAACAAAAGGAAATGTTTCCCTCCCCGGAGTATTGATATGGCCCCCGAGATTTATAGGTTCCCCGTAGGTCCCATCCTCGTGTACGGCCACTTTGAAAATATCGGATTCCCCGTATGTCCCCGGCATATCGGAAGCAAAATATAAGGTTTTTTCATCCGGGCTTAACGATGGGTGGGCCACACTGTATTGATCGCTGTTGAAGGGCAAGGGTGTAATATTGCCCCATTTATCGTGCTCCCAAGAAGCTTTGTATAGCTTTAACAAGGTTACATTTTCGTTGTTTTTTCCCTTGGTGCCTTCACTAAAATTATTCCGGGTAAAATAAACAGTTTTCCCATCCTTTCCGAACACTGGTGTAGCTTCATGGAACTTTGTGTTGATCGGACCCTCCAGTTTTTTTGGGGAAGTGGGGCGTTCCTTATCGTCTACCATATAAAGATTGGCAAAACCGTGATCGGTCCAGGTATGCACACTTTTTGATATCCCCCTATTTTCCCGCGTCGTGGCAAAAACAATTGCGTTTCCGTAAAATGCACTACCGTAGTCGGAATATTCCGAATTTACTTCCTTTAGGGTATCAATGGCATATCTTCCCGAGTTTTTGGCGATACTTTCCAAATAATTTTGCTGTTCGATAAATAATTGCCCCCTGGAATCCTCTTTTGCCATGGCGTGAAAGGAAACCAGCATTTCATCCGCTTTTTTATAATCTTCCATGGATTTAAGGCATTGGGAATACCTGTAATAGTATTCCGCTTCAATGCTATCCTTTAACCCGAACAATACTCCGTACCATTTGCCCGCTTCTTCCAATCTGGCGTTAAAATAGTAGGAGTTGGCCAAACGCTTGAACAGCTCGGGGGAACTATATCCTTTTTTTGCGAGGCGCTCATAGGTTTCTATGGCATCTATATAAGCGTATTTTTCGTATTTCCCATCTGCATGATCTACAGTTGTTTCCTGTGCTGTAAGGGGTAGGGCCATTATATTTGCCCATAAAATTATATATTGAAATTTAATCTTCATCATAGTAGCTTTTAAAAGAATCTTGGAGCAATAATATTGCTGTATCTATTGAACAGTTCGAACCGAAGGAACAGTTCATGGGATCCGGAATTGTAGCGGGAAAGGTCGGTGGTCTCATAATCATAACCATAGCCTATAAAAAAACCGTCTGTTATCTGAAACCCCGCCATAGCACTTATGGCGGCGCTCCAACGGTAAGCGGCGCCCAAAACCAATCTTTCATGTATCAAAAAATTCCCTGAAACATCTACCTGTAACGGGGCCCCTTCCACAACCTTGGTGAGGACAGCGGGTTTAAATTGCACCGAAGGGCCAAGATCTACGACATGTCCCGCGATGAAATAAAAATTGGGCCGCTCCTTATAGATCTCTATTTCATTATCGTTATAACGGGTGGCCTCAAAGAGATTTGGGGCGGAAATGCCTATATAGGTCCTGTTGGAATAGAGATAGAGCCCTGCCCCCAAATTAGAGGAAAAGGTGTTGTCCAAATTGTAAAATTGTGGGTCATTGGCATGTTCTATATCCAACTTGTTTACGTCCAGGTTAAATAAATTCCCAGTACCCTTTAACCCCAATGCAAGTTTAAAGGTCTCCGAGACCTTTATGGCATAGGAAAGGTCAAGGGAAATGGTACTTTCATCCGTTGCCCCGATCTTATCGTTGACAAAGGAGAGGCCCATTCCCCAATTATTGTTTCCCAAAGGTGAATTTATGGAAAACGCGGCCGTATTGGGGGCGCCGTCAATGCCTACCCATTGGGTCCTGTACAGCCCAAAAATACCCATTACGTCCCTAGAACCGGCATAAGCGGGGTTTATATTGATGGTATTGTACATGTATTGGGTGTACTGGGCATCCTGTTGGGCAAATCCCATAAATCCTATGGAAAGACCTACCAAGAGCAAAAGTTTTTTCTTTATTTTTTTATTGTAAAATTCCATGTGGGGCGATGCTTATCGGTTAATGTTCAAATATCCATTTTTAGTAGTGGTCTTCCCGTCCATCCCATTGATATGGAGCACATAAAAATAAGTGCCCGCGGGCAGGGCCTCACTTCTTTTTATGGTAGACCTGCCATCCGAAAAACCACGGAATACGGTAGTGGCATTATCATACCCACTTACTTCGAATACCAGGATTCCCCAACGGTTAAAGATCTGGACGGTATTGTCCGGGTAACATTCCATTCCCTCGATCTTTAGGAAATCGTTCAGGCCATCATTATTGGGGGAAACGGCATTGTATACCCTTAACACACAACCATTTATATCCGTTATGGTAGCGCCGTCACCATCGGTATCCGTTTCGTGCGATAGATCGGACACGGTAGCCCCCGTAGGGGTCATAGCGGTTACCACAGCCTGATTGCTTATGCTGCCCTGTAAGATGTCTTGTGGGGTTATGGCGTAGACCGCACTAAAGGTAGTGTGGTCGCTTTCTCCCACACCAAGGGATATAGGGCCCCCGTCCATAATTACTCCTGGAAGTGGATCGTCAACGTTTATATCGGTCAGCAGTACCTTACCCGTGTTCTCGATCGCAAATAGATAGGTAATGGTTTCCCCGCTTTGGGCCATTCCATCATTGTTTTCATCATTGAACATGGCACGTTTAACAATAGCTATTGCAGGCTGTAGGTTCAGTACGGTAATGGTACAGTCGGCACATCCAGGGTCGTAGTTTGGGTCATTTGGATCGAGAGGGGCAGGATTCCGGGAATATGCCGTCACCGGATTGCCATTTATGTCCTCTGCTTCGGCCATGGCGATGTTATATACCGCTCCAACCTCAATGTCCTCTTGGCTCAACAAATATTGCGCAGTAAACGTTGTGCTATCGGATGCTCCGGGCCCCAAAGTTGTTATGGGCCCTCCGTTTACAGTGACCAGGGGATCGGTAATGGTAACATTCATCAGATTCATGTTACCCGTATTTTCAACCGTAAAACTGAATAAAATATGATCACCAGTGTTCACTAGGCCATCACCGTTCGTATCCTGATATGTGCCCTCTTTCCATAACATTATTTCGGGAGATCGTACCAGTGGTGTATCGGTAGGGGAATCATTGTCCAATGCGGTTCCCGAGATATCGGTTACCGTACTGCTGTCCGGGGCCGTGCCCGTAGCTGTTGCGGTATTGCTTACGTTTCCGGAATCCATGTCCAATTGGTCTATGGTATAGCTCGCCGTAGCGGTGCCTGTTTCCCCAGGGGCCAAGGTCGATGGGCTAACGGTCAAACCGACGCTCCCTGTTAGGGCATCATCGATCACGACCCCTGTTAGGGTGACATCCCCGGTATTGGTTACGGTAAAGGTATAGGTGATATCGTCCCCTAAAGTTCCTCTTCCCCCAACACTTGCTGTCTTTACCAAAGCGATGGCCGGGTCTTGGGTGATCGGTGTATCTGTGCGATCGTCATTGTCCAATGCGGTTCCCGAGGTGTCCGTCACCGTGCCGTTGTTCGGTGCCGTACCTGTCACCGTAGCTGAATTGCTTACGTTTCCGGCCTCTATGTCCAACTGATCGATGGTATAGCGCGCCGTAGCGGTACCTATTTCCCCTGGGGCCAAGGTGGAGGGGCTAACGGTCAAACCGACGCTCCCCGTTAGGGCATCATTGATCACGATCCCCGTTAGGGTGACATCCCCGGTGTTGGTTACGGTAAAGGTATAGGTGATATCGTCCCCTAAAGTTCCTGTTCCCCCAACACTTGCTGTCTTTACCAAGGCGATGGCCGGGTTTTGGGTGATCGGAATATCCGTGCTATCGTCATTTTCCAATGTGGTCCCCGAGATATCGGTCACCATACTGCTGTCCGGGGCCGTACCGGTAGCTGTAGCGGTATTGCTTACGTTTCCGGCATCCATGTCCAATTGGGCTATGGTATGGCTCGCCGTGGCGGTACCTGTTTCCCCTGGGGCCAATGTTGCTGGACTGACCGTTAAACCGACGCTCCCTGTTAGGGCATCATCGATCACGACCCCTGTAAGGGTGACATCCCCGGTGTTGGTTACCGTAAAGGTATAGGTGATATCGTCCCCTAAAGTTCCTGTACCACCAACGCTGGCTGTTTTCACCAAGGCTATGGCAGGATTTAGGACCATGGTCGTGTCCGTTGTATCATCCTCCGTGTTTCCATCGGCATCGTTACCATTGTCGCTGATATCATTTACCTGTGTACCGGCCGGACTATCGCCCGTGGCCACTGCACTGTTGACGACCCCGCCGGTATCGACATCCGATTGGGCTATCTGATAGGTGGCCGTATAGGTCGCGGTCTCGCCCACTAAAAGATCCCCTGCCGAACTGCCTTGGTCTGAACTGGTAAAGGTGGGCCCCGTAGAAAGCGTTAATGGATTTCCGGCAGCGTCTTGCATAGTATCCGTTAAGGTTACATTGTCCAAGGTCACGTTCCCGGTATTCTGAACGGTTATGGTATAGGTGATCACGTCATCCACGCCGGTCTGTCCATCACCGTTATCGGTGATCGAGGCGGTCTTGGTCGCTTCGATCGACGGGTCCTCACCAAAAGGGATGTCTGTAATGTCATCCTCAGTGTTGCCGTCGGTGTCCACCCCATCGTCGCTGATATCGCTTACCGGACTGTTCATCGGACTAAAACCATCGGCCACAACACTATTGGTAATCCCCCCGGCATCGATCTCGCTTTGGGCAATGATGTAGCTCGCACTATAGTTTGCTGTTTCCCCAACATTAAGGTCGCCTTCGGCACTGCCCTGGTCCGCATATTCAAAAACCGGACCCGAAGCAAGCGTGATCATGTTGCCGTTGGCATCCCTAAAAGTATCCGTAAGGGTAATCCCGTGCAAGGTTACATTTCCAGTGTTCTGGACCCAAATTAGAAAGATGATCTCGTTGCCCACGGCAATTATCTCGACCCCCGGCGGTACAGTGATCGTGCCGATCTTGGTGGCTTCCAAGGCCGGGCTTTCCGTTAGGATGGTAATTGTTGGGTCGTTATTGTTGGCTGCTGTTCCTGAGGTATCCGAAATATCATCATTGGCAGGGTTTTTTCCTGTAGCGGTAGCGGTATTCTGAATAGTTCCGGCATCAATATCCCCTTGGGTGATGGTATAACTGGCCGTAAAGGTGCTATTATCGGCGTCGCCCGGGTCTAAATTGGCTATAGGGCCACCTGCAACCGTAACCATGGGATCGTTGACGGTTATAGTGGTCAAGGTCTGATAACCAATATTTTCAACGGTAAAGGAATAGCCTATCGTTTCACCTGCTTCGGGGTAACCGTTTCCATTTTCATCATTGAAAGTTGCGGTCTTGACCAAGGAAATACCTGAAAAGGGTGGTAAAAGGGTTGTGGTCATATCATCATTTATTACCGATGTTCCCGACATATCGTTCACCGGATCTCCATTGCTTCCCGTACCGCTTACGGTTGCCTGGTTTTCTACCACTCCAGTATCCACTTCGGGTTGGGTAATATTGTAATCGGCCTCGTAAACCCAGGTCTCTGTTGGCTCCAGAATACTGTTATTATTGGTATCCCCGCTTAAGGGGCCACTAATATTCCCGCCCAGGAGGGGGTCGTCCACTATTATATTGTCTATAGTGATATTGCCCGTATTATGTACGGTAAAGGAAAACGTAATAATATCGTCTAATTGGGCCTGTAGCGGATCTCCTTTGTATTCCGATGTCTTTACCAAGGCAATGGCAGGGTTTTGGGCTATCGGTGTCTCTGTACTATCATCATTGTCCAATGCGGTCCCCGAGGTGTCTGTTACGGTGCTGCTATTAGGTGCCGAACCCGTAACGGTAGCGGTATTGCTGACAATACCGGTTTCTATATCCGCTTGGGTAAGGGGATAGCTCGCCGTAGCGGTGCCTGTTTCCCCTGGGGCCAAGATTGATGGGCCTACCGGTAGATCGACACTTCCGGTTAGGGCATCATCTATTGCTACTCCGGTTAGGGTAACATCCCCTGTGTTCGTTACGGTAAAAGTATAGGTGATAGCATCCCCTTCGATGACTGTACCGGCAATACTGGCTGTTTTTACCAAGGCGATGGCCGGGTTTTGAGCGATCGATAATAGGGCATCATCCGTTATTTCAGTACAGCCATTACTACTATGGGATACTGCCACTTGAAAAATATATTCATCGTTTGTCAGTTGTACATTGGGTACCGTTAGGGTCGCATTGGTTTCCCCGGTCAACACGGTATACGAAGAACCAGCGTCGGTACTGACATACCATTGATACAGTAACTCTGGGGTCACATCCGTGGTGGTGTCCGGATCGGTTGTGAAATCTGTTGTCATCAATGCCGATGCATCTGCTGTAAAGCTGACATCACCTCCTATGTTAGCCGTTTGATCGGGCATGGCCGTATTTAAGGTTATACTTACAGCTGTGCGAACCGGTTCCAGTAAACCTGCATAGGTTGCCCCTGGATTGGAAACGGTTCCGTCTATATTTGTCGCTACCGGATCCGGACCCGGTCCAAATTGGCCCCCGTCCCCACCATCTGCGTTGGGATCCCCATAATATTCATTGGAATCGGGACAGCCATCATTGTCACTATCCAAATCCAAACGATCTACAATTCCATCGCCATCCGTATCAAAATCACCCATATTATCACATCCATAAAAAGTCATATCAGATTTTTCTTCATTCATATCCATTCCATCATATTCTTGTGTCCATTCAACACAGTTCTTTGAATTTGCCGGTAGTATTGTGCAAGGTGGAACCATGGGAGATACGGTTCACCTATCTTCCAGTCTATTTCAGCCCATCGCTTCGGAGGAAGTCGTGGACGCCATGGTGAACTTGACCGTGGGGGAACCCATAAATGGTATTGTTGAAATTGGGGGTCCGGAAAAAATCGGAATGGACAAATTCGCAAAAAAATATTTGGAAATGAAAGGGGATGATCGTGAAGTGGTGGCCGATCCAAGGGCACTTTATTTTGGAACGGTGATCGATGATCGTTCGCTCGTACCTGACAACAACTCCCTAAAAGGTTCCATAAGATATGACGACTGGATTCGCATTCCTGGTAATTTAAGGTAATTAATAGTAGGATTGTTTTTACGGGGCAGATTTAGTGATTTGATCTGCCCTTTTTTATAGGGGTTTACGCCGTCTAAATGGAATAAATCTGATTATTGAAAATTAAAATTTAAAACTTATGGAAGCAAAGATTGGAATTAAAAAGGAACGTTTAGAACTCGTTAGCGAATCTCTGGCAAAAATAATGGCGGATGAAATGATTCTGTATACCAAGACAAAGAAGGCACATTGGATTATTACCGGTGCGGATTTTTATAGTAAACATCTATTCTTTGAGGACCAGTACAAGAAGCTGGAAGAAATAATTGATGAAGTTGCGGAGCGTATTCGTGCAATTGGTCACTTCCCTCCTGTAACACTTGAGCAATATTTAGCCCTGACACATCTGACCGAGAAATCCATGGGCAGTACCGACTCACTTTATTTGATCAAGGAGTTGCTTGCTGATCACGAAGCGATTTTAATGCACATAAGGCAAAATATCGATCGTTACGCTACGGACTTTCGTGATGCCGGTACAAGTGATTATATCACAGGTCTAATGGAGGTACACGAAAAAATGGGATGGATGTTAAGGTCACATATACAATAAACCCGCCAACATGAAATCTTCACTAGGACGAAAAATAGCCATGTCCCTTTCGGGAATTTTTCTAATTCTTTTTTTGACCCTGCACGTTTCGTTAAACCTTACATCGGTCTTTAGTGCCGACCTATTTAATAAGGTATCCCATTTTTTTGGCTATGACCCCTTTATTCAATATTTAGGTCAGCCAATTTTGGCTTCCGGAGTGATTTTTCATTTTGTGATGGGCTTTGTCCTGGAAATACGGAACCATAGGGCAAGAAGGATCAAATACGTTTATAAGTACAATTCGGCCAGTTGGATATCCAGAAATATGATCATTACAGGCGGTGTTATTCTTTGTTATTTTTGTCTACATTGGTATGACTTCTGGTTTCATGAGCTCAATTATAAGTTCGTTGAAATGAAGGTTCCTGACCCGGAACGGTATTACCCGGAACTCGTATCAAAATTTCAAAATCCTTGGCGTACCCTTTTTTATTGTCTGGCATTTATAATGTTAGGACTTCATTTGTGGCATGGGTTCTATTCTTCAATGCAGTCCATTGGCTTTGACAATAAATACGCGCGATTCTTGGGAAAGGTAGGAAAGGTCTTTGCCATTGTAGTGCCTTCCGGGTTTATCACAATTGCGCTGGTCCATCATTTTTTATATTGATTGACAGAAAGGTAAATTTGAAAACTTCTGGATGAAAATATTGGTCCGCAACCGACACCGGTCGAGGAATTACGGGTAATCGCAATTCACTACGAGGCCAATCCCTGATATAGGCCGGTTTTAAAATTAAACTCCAGTCGCTTGCAGGATAATATCGATGGAATCGCTATTTCCTTATCTTCCAAGTTCCGGGATGGCCCATACCAACTTATAAATTTTGTTTTGGGGCTAGTTTCATTTATGGTATAAATTAAATCTTGTTCATCCTCTTCAGCTATTCTCCCTATAAGAACTGCATGGAACTTTATTATGGAGGACAACCTGTAAGCCTCTATAGGATCGCACGCTTCGATACAATACCAATTTTCGTATTTATTAAGTAGTGAGACAACAATTTTGGAGATATCCTTGTCGCTTTCTACGAACAGTAAACTTCTTTTTTTCATGAAGCAATTATTTACAAATGAACCTATTATTTCACTGTAACCATCATGGCAATTATCTCAGCTATCCAAGAAGGCCACTGATCCATGTGGCATTTTTAGTTTTTCAATAATTTCAGAATATCCGGTACCATAGGCTCCATAAGCTGAAACTAGAAGACCTTTGTGGCCATTAGAGGTGCTGATCGCATATAGTATGGATGAATCATCTGGATTGGAATCACCTTCAAATCGATAAAATTCATCAACAAAATATTCAACTGTAGGCAAATCGGCCATGAATTTTTCACATTTGCGAAAGGGTACGTCTATATTGAAGTCCAAGATGTACCCCTGTTTTTTTTTAGCATCTATGGCTTCGTACAACGTATCAAAATTTTCCATACCCCATTTTTTAAAGATTATTGTAAGCGACTTTCAGCGGTACTTCATCCGAACTTTGAAAAATATTAAGAATAAATTCCTACAGTTCGGAGATATCCTGGTAAGTTGTCAATTGTACATTATTGAGCAAGCCTTGCCGTTATTCACGTAAAGCAACGATTAGGTACGAAACCATTAGTAGGATTTGGGTAGTTTATATGGTAGGTCAGTTAAACATTTCAAAGATATATTGTATTCATCTTCAATGCGATGGACCAATTATGTATTCACTTGTACATCCCATGGTATTCTTCTAAATGGCCACGGATAGGACGGTTAATCTTTTAGCCAAAATGCGACCTTTCTAAGAATTGGTTTGGGACGGCACTGGCCATTCTTGTATGTTTTGAGATCTTTATAAAGGAGGTATTGGATAATATGAACTTTGGACCATTATTATCCTTTATAACTAGGGGTTCAATAGGAGCATTCAAATACCATTCGTCATTAGAATTCGTTCTTTTGATATATCGACCCCACTCGTCCACCATTTTTCCTGTAATTTCGCTAACTGCCGATTTTGAAATCCTAAACGGCCCATTGGAAGGTGTCATTCCCTCTCCAAGAATAGGTGCAATATTAATTACCGTCACATGGAGCCCGACACTTAGATAAGGAAAACACATTTTGGTAATTTCCAAAGGCCCAAAGATGTTCATATCCAAAATATAATTTACCCCACCATTAATGTCCACAGGCATTTTCTTACGGATATTTGGCTTCAAATTATTCACTATCAGTTGTAGTTGACCTCCAAGGCCTTTCAAGGTTTTGCATATTTTATCCCGATCCGTGGACAAAGTCATATCCCCAACCATACATAAAGGGCGCTTGTTCTCTAGGGCCCATATCTTTTGCATTTTTTTTAAAGTTGCTTCATCATTGAAAACAACAATCGATTGATTACCATAAGACAAAAAATCATTTACAATTTCCATCCCTGGTCCATTGTCTGCCCCTACTAACAGAGCCAACCGCTTTTCATGTATGGATTCATTCATATAATGTATTCCTTAAAATTGATTCAAGTGCTGGTAGATGTCGAAAATGGATACCATCTAATTCATGTTTTATATATCCCTGAAAGTGACTCACACCGTTTTGAGGCATAGCGGCATAGGTTCGCGTTTCCATTTTTCGTACCACAAATTTCAGTTGTTAAGAGGTCATGGACTATGTACCTATCCTGTATTCCAAGGTATAATTCATGTATTTCATTTTTCCTCCGATCCCTGACGCTGTGGAATTTTATACAAGACAAACGATAATTTGGATATTGGTTCCCCTTGGCATCATCGATAATTTTACATCTCATAAATAATTGATGAATATCTACATCGAGGAAGCTCGTTAGGTATAAACTAGAACAAAATTTCGATGCGGGCTTGAAGTTTAATAAACTTCGCTCGGTGATTAAGTCAAATGAAAATTTGAAATGACATGGACAGGTTGCAAATTTCCACAGTAATAACACCTCAAATAATTGGTGATGAAAAATTTTTTGCGAGGAAAGCTTTGGCAAAGGATTTTAGCGGTTTGATGAACCCACTAATAGGTGTGGAACATTTTCAAATGAAAAGCGATGTTCTTGGTCCACATGCAAATGCGGGAATGGCATCCGTCACATACATTTTTGAAAAATCGGCTTCGTACCGGAGCTTGGATTCACGTGGTAACGAAAAGGTGATTACTCCTGGAAGCATGTTATGGACAACCACGGGAACAGGAATTGTGGATTCAGGGTTTCCGGAAACGGAAGGAGCCATAGTGGACGGAATAAAGATGTACATACACAGCTCGACCGACCAAAAACATTCGGAACCAACAAATGTATTTATAGGTACGGACCAAATACCCGAGATAAGGAAACGGGGTCTACGGGTCAAGATAGTTAGTGGCGAAACAAGTGGAACTAAAAATAATACAGTATTGCCACACCCGCTTACCCTTTTACATATTTTTTTGGAAAGGGGCAATCAATTTACCCACAAACTTCCAGCAAAATGGTCGGGAACTATTTTCGTGATAGGGGGACGTTTTGACCTATCTACCAATCAAGAAACATTCGAACTTGATGAGGGTATGGTTATTTCGATGGCCAACTCCGTTCATGTGGAGGCATTGACATTGCTGGGAATTACCGATTGCGAACTTCTCCTATTTTCAAGCCCTCCCATAAATGAGAAAATCGTGTCCAAAGGTTCCATGGCCATGGAATCCCTCACGGCATTGATCAAGTCCATCGTAGGCTATAAAAATGGTAAAATGGGCTTTATAAAAATTAAGGGTCAAATAAGAAATATTATTAGGCCAACCTGATGTAGGTCTCCAAATTGCTTTAAAGGGTAAATTATAAGTTTGATAATTCGAATGTAGATAAGGCAATGTTGGCTCCCCTTAAGTAGCCTATTTTAAATCGAATTTTTGGGAAAAGTAGGTATTAGGATTACTGTTATCCGCTAGAATTTTATAGTTGAATTATATTAATTTTAAATACAAATGTTATGAATGAATTCTTATTAGTGATCCACAGAGATCTGACCAGTGAAAAACCTGCGCCATCGCCAGAACAGATGAAAATTGCGCTAAAACCTTATCAAGAATGGGTTGCCGGCATTGCTGCCGAAGGCAAACTGGTTGCGCCACCGAAGCGTTGGGACGTGGATGGCAGGGTTATCAAAAGTGATAAAAATTCCACTAAGATCAGTAATGGGCCTTTCGGAACGGGAAATACTTCCATAGGAGGACTTTTTCTTATCAAGTCCAAGGATTATGATGAAGCTGTCAAAATTGCCCAGGAATGTCCTATCATCCAGTACGGTGCGGTTGTCGAAGTTCGTCAGAGCATAACTGCATAAATTAACTTCTTGACTTGCCCCCATAACGATAGGGGGCAAGTTTTAAATTTTACCCTGTCCTTGTAATAGTGACATTTGCTTTGTTTCTGCCCTGCTCTGTATTTTCTTGCTTTCGACACCTATTGACAAAGTTTCCAAACCTTCAATATCTATCCTCACTTCCAAAATCCCGCACGTGGCGGCAGTTGCTTTTTGTAATCAATTTAAATTTCTTAAGTCACCATTACAAAAAACACAAAGGAATTCGAGGATGACAGTAAATGGAATTTTATCTATTTTTTACGTAATAAATTATTGCCGAAGTTCTGAAAAGGATGTGGTAATTCATTTGGGAAACTTATACTAAATATCGTAGATGCCGTTAAATATGCACTAACTATCGTATTTTAAAAACACTCATATTATATTAAGTATCTAATATTCAATTATTTAAATTTTGGCATAAAAATCGGTTTACCATCTTTAAATTTTCATGTTATGATAAAGGATGATAACGTACCGATTGTAGCTTCCCATGTATCCAATACCACTGTTGGGTTCGAAATAATAAGTCTTTCCGTATTACTTGGTAATTCGAAAAACAGAAATAAGTCCGAGGTAATTTGCAATAACTATTTTAATATTATCTGGAATATAAATGGTACTGGTACTTACTGGATAGATCTTCATAAACATAATTTGGTAGGCAACAAAATAATTTGTTTAAAACCTGGGCAGCCCCATAGGTTACATTTTAAAAAGGATTCAAAATCGGAAGGTTTTATTTTTAGGTTCGAGAAATCTTTTTTGAATATGGACGATCAAGAGTTAGATCTTACATATGCTACTGAATTTTTCAAACTGTTTTCTTTTTCAAATGGTATGGATATCGAGGAGGTAACTACGGACGAACTCAAGGATTTGGTGAAATTTATGCAGAAGGAACTGGACCTTTCCATTCCTTTAAAAACAGCAGTTTTAAAGCGTTACTTTGAGATTTTTATTCTTAAACTGACTTCTCAATCAAATAAAGTAATAGAGGGATGTCTAAAAACAAAAAACATGGAACTGGTGGAAGAGTTTATGGATTTGGTGGACAAGAACTTTAAGGAAATGAAAATGGTGGGAGATTACGCAAGTAGAGTGGGAATCACACCAAATTATCTAAATGAAATTGTAAAGAAAATTACCGGTAAATCTGCTAGTTATCAAATAAGGCATCGAATAGTGATCGAGGCAAAACGTCAAGCGATATATTCGAAACTTTGTATGAAGGAAGTTGCTTATTACCTAGGATTCTCGGACCCAGGACATTTTAGCAAGTTTTTCAAGAATACAACCGGGAAAAATTTTTCCGATTTCAAGCAACAAGTAAATATTGGAACACCATTTGAAATTACCTATCAAAACGTTTCGTAAATTATAGGAATTCTAGAATTTATGAAATTTAAGCTAGTTTGTATCCATTTGCTTGGAAACGCCGGACATAGTATACCACCCTCGCCGGGTTAAAGTGACCATAGCTGGCCGGACGAAAGTGACCCACCCCCGCCGGGCCAAAGTGACCCACCTTTAGATTAGATCTATCTGTAAAAAGTCTAAGTGCTTTTTTTGTTAAAAAGCACCATGGCGAACAAGCAGATAGACATGCGAAAAACAAAACTGATTTACAAACTGTACACCTCCGGTACGAGCAAGCGTGGGATAAGCCAACAATTGGGCATATCCCGTGTCACGGTCAGGAAGTACATCGAATTCTTCAGGCGGTACCGTTTTACCGCCTACGAAGTGGAGAAGATGACCCTAGAGGAACTCCACAACCTTTTTAAGGACGGGCAAAAGCGCAAGAGCCAACGTTTGCTGACCTTAAGGCAGTACTTTCCCTATTTTGACAAAGAGCTTCGCAAGACCGGGGTGACCAGACAATTGTTATGGGAAGAATATTATGCCAAGCACCCCGATGGCTTCAAGCTCTCACAGTTCAAGTATTGGTACGCCGAATGGCGCAAGGAGACCTCTCCGGTAATGCACATGGAGCACAAGGCCGGCGACAAGCTCTTTATAGACTTCACGGGAAAGAAACTCCATATTGTTGACAGGGACACCGGTGAACTGAAGGAACTGGAGGTGTTCGTGTGTATACTCGGTAGCAGCCAATACACTTATGTAGAGGCCTGTGCAAGCCAAAAACTGGAGGACTTCATCCGCTGCACCGAGAACGCACTATGGTTCTACGGCGGCGTACCAAAGGCCTTGGTGCCGGACAACCTTAAGTCGGCGGTTACCAAGAGCAGCCGTTACGAGCCCAAGGTCAACGAGGTGTTCGCCGACTTTGCCGAACACTACGAAACGGCAGTACTGCCCACACGTACCTATAGGCCAAGGGACAAGGCCATAGTGGAGAACGCCGTGAAGATAATCTACACCAGGGTGTTCGCCCCTTTACGGAACCAGGTCTTCCATAGCATGACCGATATCAACATCGCGATAAGGGAACTGTTGGAAAAACACAACGCAATGTCGTTCAGGGGAAGGGAATATTCCAGGTGTTCGCTTTTTATGGAGATCGAGAAGGGCGAACTGATGCCGTTACCGGCGAAACGCTATGAGGTAAAACGCTATGCCCAGGCCACCGTACACAAGAACAGCCATGTTTATTTTGGGAAGGACAAGCATTATTACAGCGTGCCCTACAGGCATATAGGCAAACAGGTCAAGCTGGTCTATACCGACAGTATCGTCGAGATCTACCATAAGCACGAAAGGTTCGCCGTACATACAAGGAACAGGAAGAAATACGGCTATACCACCTTGGCCGACCATATGCCCTCGCACCATCGTTTCATAAGCGAGTGGAGCAGTGAAAAGTTCATCGATTGGGCAAGCGATATCGGCGGACACTGTAAAGGGTACATCATTGCCATCCTGGAGAAGAAGCAACACCCGGAACAATCCTATAAGTCCTGTCTGGGCGTGCTCCACCTTGCCAAAAAGTACGGAAGGGAACGTCTTGACGGTGCCTGTAGGCGTGCCGCGGAATATGGTGCGTACAATTACAATATGGTCGAGCGCATCCTGAAAAAGGGGTGGGACCAGATCGATGAAGGTATCGACGGGGACATGGAAATGCCCGAGCACAACAACATAAGGGGAGGAAAATACTACGAATAGGAACAATACTTAAAAACAGAACATATGAACGAAAAAACAATGCAATCGATGAAAGAAATGAGGCTCTATGGAATGCACAGGGCCTTCACCACAACAATGGAAACCGGCGGTCCGTCCACCGGTTACACCAACGATGAACTGATCGCCTATCTCGTCCAGAGCGAATGGGACGACCGTCACAACCGTAGGATAGAGCGATTGACCAAGTCCGCAAGGTTCAGGTATACGGCCGTCATGGAAGCTATAGACTACCGACCGTCGCGCCAACTGGACAAGAACCTGGTCCGGCGGCTAGGTTCCTGCGGGTTCATCCAAAAAAGGGAGAACATACTTATTACCGGTAGTACCGGCGTGGGCAAAAGTTACCTGGCATCGGCCATCGGCCACCAGGCCTGTTCCATGGGGTCAAAAACGATGTACTTCAATACTGCGAAGCTCTTTACCCTGCTCAAGACATCAAAGGCAGACGGTTCCTATCCAAAACAGATAAACAAACTTGAAAAACAGGACTTGCTCATCTTGGATGACTTCGGCCTTAAACCATTGGACAACATCAATAGGCATGCACTTATGGAGATCATCGAGGACAGGCACGGCAAAAAATCCACTATAATAGCATCACAATTGCCCGTATCAAAGTGGCACGACATTATCGGGGAGAAAACACTGGCCGATGCCATCCTCGACCGTTTGGTGCATACAGCCCACAGAATAGATATAAAAGGAGAATCAATGAGAAGAAAATTGAAAAATAAAAACTAAGTTTAACCCAAGGATAGATCAAATCTGGGCAGTCCATTTGCCATGGTCAGTTTCATCCGGCGAAGGTGGGTCAGTTTACCCGGCTTATCCAGATTTATGAACACAAAGAACTTGAAACTATATTTCAAAAAGACCATTACAATGATTTACTCTCTTTTAATTTTGAAAGTAGGGAATTCAAGGATTATATAAAATCAATGGTCAAGAAGCATTTTGACTGGAAAGAATTTGAAAAATGGCGCACAATTGAACTACTGAAAAAAATTAAATCCGGTAAGGTCGAGCTTGTTTTGGCAAGTCGAAAATTGAGACAATTATATCTTGAACAAGAAGAAGAAATTAAAAGACCGTTTCTTTCGATTCGACTGGCAATCGGCTATGAAAGTGAGCTTCATAATTGTCCGATCCAAACGGAATATGATCAACTAAATTCTGATACCCTAAAAAAACAACTTGAACCAGTAGAATGGTATAGGGATAAAATGTTGAAAGACGTTGACCACGAGCTTACCGAACTACTAAATCCTGAATAGAAGTAACTATAAAATGGTTTCTATAATTTAAATCCACTCAAATGAAAAGAACTTTAATAATACTTTTATTTTTTTCAAACCTGATCTGGGCTCAGACCAACAGCGGAACAACCTATTACAAGGATAAATATGGCAAGGTGGAGGTTGAAAACGGACCTTATATGTTGAAAATTACAAAGATCAATGATAGCATAACTGGCCATGTTTTTTCTCGCACAAAGGACCAGCAAAAAATATGGACCAAGTCCTATTTGGGGGAACAACCATATGGTAGCTGGACCAAATATGACAAAAAGGGGAAAGTTGAAATGACAACTGACTACAATTTCGCGCTCAAATACGGGGAATACATGCCGGAAAAAGCGATTAGATTCAGCGAATTGGGTATCACTATCGAATCGGATCCCAACACCCAAAAAATACAACGTCATATCGTCAACCAATTTAGATACCCCGAAATGGCCCAAGAAGAACGAATCCAAGGAAAGGTAACCGTGCAGTTTACTATTGATGAAAATGGAGACATCGGCAATTTAAGAATATTGGAGGGAGTCCATATTTCCCTGGATACAGAATGCTTCAGAATAATGGATTCCTTAAAAAAATTGGACCCCTATGAAAAAGACGGAAAAAAAGTAATGGTCCATTATACAATGCCCATTACCTTCCGATTGGCCTAGGGTTATGGAAAAATTCAAATGGATTTTTTTATAATCGAATTATAGGCAAAACCAAAAAACAGGCCAAGAACCTTCTTGAGCATATTTGTCTTTTAAGGGAAAAAAAATGAATAAGTTAAAAAAAATAAAGCATGGTACTAACAGTGAAGGATGCGACCTTTTCAGGCGACATTCTTAATAAATTGGAAATAGAGATTGCCAATGAACGGACAACCGTAAAAGAACTCATCGCTGCCCGAGTTGAATCTGAAGTGAAAGCGTATAACGACAAACTCCCGGAATATTTCAATGGACTTGTTCGTCCTACCGAGGCGGAGAAGACTTTAAACGGCTTTCGTATGAGGAATAGGGAAAAGAAAATTGATGCTGAAAAACAAATATTTACGGCGCTCGATGCCTTTCAGAAAAACGGTTATTTTATTTTAATAGACGATAGACAAGCAGAAGATCTGGACCAAGAGGTC
Organism: uncultured Sediminicola sp.; assembly: GCA_963974715.1. GTDB lineage: Bacteria > Bacteroidota > Bacteroidia > Flavobacteriales > Flavobacteriaceae > Sediminicola. The sequence continues at coordinate 296,931 of CAXBDK010000004.1, read as the reverse complement.
CTTGTGAGCAAGGCTTCGGAAATCAACTTTATCAAACTTACGCAACTGGTTGGCGGCTAACACATTTTTAACATGGGAATTAAAAATACGTTGTCCAATATTTTTGGAAAGAAAGAAACAAGTGTCCAAGAGGATGAATACTTTAACGGTATACTGGAAAATCTTATAAAAGAAGCATATGCTGGAAATGAGCGCAATCATTGGCAAACTGTCACTTTTAGTGCACTGGAAACCTATAAGACTTTAAAGGCAAAAAATCTCGAAACCAAGAAAAAACTACTTTTTTATCTTATCCCACATATTAACGGTTATGCCGTGCAATCCCGAAAATCGGGTGCCTTTAAGGGAAGGGAAGAAATATCTCGCAAAAACTACATTTTTCCGGAACTGTTCAGCTTATTGATGCGAAGTAATCTAGAGCTTTCAGATGATGAGATTATCCGTCTTTTGGAAGATTATAAAAAATCCGATGATAAGGCTGGAAGATGGTTCCGGGATTGGCCCATAGGGTTTACCATCCAGCAAGTGGAACGGGCTATAAAGGAGCGCGGACTTTCTGATGTACTGAAAAACCAATTGATAAAAGTTCTGGGATGGCCCCAGTTCAAAGCAAATCGATATCAGTGGGGGTCCGATCTGGAAAAAGTCAGGGTCAAAATCGAAAAAATAGTTTTCGAAAGTGAAAACAATGAGGGCAAAATAGCTCCTTATCAATTACCTGACGACCGTTTATCGGAACTGGTCAATAGCCAGATTATGGAATTCGATCAAATTCAAAGGGATTATTGGTATTCATTGTTCCATATTTTTATGAAAGCAAATGGCGCAAAACCCTCGGCCAATTATTTGAAAAGTACAGGGGCAATAATAGATTCCATTGGATTAAAAAAGTACAAGGATACCGTTTATGATTGGTTGGATTTTGTGAATTCCTTGAAGGAGTTGGAAACGCAGCACCGGCAATCCTATAACGGGCAGGAATATGTGTATAGCAGTTACATTTTCTTGGATCAAAAAAATCTAGTATTCTTAAAGGGGCTTGTTTGGAGCTTATCAAAATTTCATGATTCCAAAACATTGAACCTTGTTGCCAAACTCACCGAGAGGTCGTTCAAGAAAATTCCGGGAGTTGGGCCAGCAGCGGCTGGGTTGGGAAATGCCTGTATTTATACCCTTGGAAACACAAAAGGCCTAGAAGGTATCAGCCATTTATCCAGATTAAGGTTGCAGATCAAGCAAAACAACACCAAAAAGCTCATTGAAAAGTATATTGAGACCGCTTCTGAAAAATTAGGTATTTCGGCTGCTGAAATAGAAGAATTGTCCATTCCCACTTTTGGGCTGGAAGATGGATCTAAAAAGTATGGTTTTGACGATTACTCTTTGGAACTGGGAATAGAGGGTCTGGGGAAAGTTGTTTTAACCTGGATAAAGCCCGATGGTACGGCACAAAAGACTGTCCCGGCATTTATAAATAATTCCGCAAAACACAAACTGTCCCTAAAACGTGCCAAGGACGAAGCTGCCCAGATCAAAAAGTACCTCACCGCCCAAAGGGATAGAATTGATCGTTCTTATTTATATGATAGGATTTGGTCATATGAAAATTTCCTAAAATTTTACTTGAACCATGGATTGATAAGTTTTGTGGCCAAAAATCTTGTATGGGAGTTTGAAAATGGCCAAAAATTTGTGGCCGCTTTTCGAGATGGGACAAAATGGAAAGACATTGATGGCAATGAGTTGAATTGGATCACAGATGGGGCCCGGGTGAGGCTCTGGCATCCGATCAATTCAAAAATGGAGGAGGTATTGGCCTGGAGAAACAAATTGGAGGAACTCCAAATAAAACAATCCCTTAAACAGGTTCATAGGGAGGTTTATATTCTGACCGATGCCGAGGTAAAGACCAAGGGCTATAGTAATAGAATGGCCGGCCACCTTTTAAAGCAACATCAGTTCAATGCACTAACGGGCATAAGGGGATGGCGATATTCTTTGCTCGGAGCGTACGACGACGGAAGGGAAGGGGAAGTGGCAAGGATCCCGCTCAAAGAGCATAATTTGGAAGCCCAGTACTGGATCAATGAAATTCATTCAGAAGACGCATTTAACGAGGCCGGTATCTGGAATTATGTCGCTACCGATCAAGTTCGATTTGTGGATGGGAACGAGATGATAGTGGAGCTTACTGAGATTCCGAAAATTGTGTTTTCAGAAATCATGCGCGATGTGGACCTTTTTGTTGGCGTGGCCAGCGTAGGCAACGATCCGGAATGGCGAGATAATGGCGGACTTCCCCAATATAGGGATTATTGGAGCAGTTATTCCTTTGGCGATCTAACCGAAATGGCCAAAACAAGAAAGGAAATTCTTGAAAAACTCTTGCCGAGATTAAAAATCAAGAAGGTTGCTTCCATCGAAGGTAAATTCCTTAAAGTAAAAGGAACAAAAAGGGTTTATAAAATCCATCTAGGGAGCACAAACATCTTGATGGAACCCAATGACCAGTATCTATGTATCGTTCCGGCACGAGGAAAGGACAAAAATATGGATAATATATTTTTGCCTTTTGAAGGGGATAGGGGGCTTTCCTTGGTCTTGAGCAAAGCATTCTTACTTGCCTCTGATGATAAGATCGATGATGTTACCATCTTGAACCAAATAAATGGATAAAACAAGAATATACTGAAGACTAAGAAGCAAATTCAAGATGGTCATGTAAGATAATAGTCCTTTGTGGTAATAAATGACCAAAAGACAAATCAAAGTCAAATAATGGTGGATAAATACAATTTGCACCTATTTGTAGAGATTTGACATTCATTTCTTATATTTATTGTGCGAAAGCCTCAAAAAGCTGATGAAGATGTCCTTAGCGGTGTCCTTTTTAAAAGCATTCGATATAAAATATTGGTTTACAGAAGGGTAGGAGGGCTTATTCGCATCCTGCCACCCCGACAAATCTAGCAATAGATAAAAAAAGCACTGTTAATCAATTGATTTTCAGTGATTTTTTCGTTTTATGCATTTATTTTATATCATTTGAAACCAAATAGTAGGTGTGCAATTAGGTGTGCAATTCGGTGTACAACCTTTTATTTAAAATGTCCTATCTTTAAAGAGCTTTTGGGCACGATTTGACTTTCTATGAACAATTATTGTTTAGCCAAAGTCATTTTAACATGAAAGCAAAAAACACTTTCGCGGTAGTCTTCTTTACCAGAAAACCAAGGAGCGTTCCAAATCAATTATCCATTTATGTCCGTATTACCGTGGACGGAAAACGCTCAGAGATCAGTCTCAAACGCAACGTTGCCTCAAAGAATTGGGACAATGCCAGAAACCAGGTCAAGGGAAGTTCCCAAACGATCAGGGAACTGAATTCTTACATGGACAGCGTGTACGGAGCATTGTTGGTGTGCCATAAAGAACTTTTGCAAGAGAACCGGGTAATTACCGCAGAGGCTATCAAGTCACATTATCTTGGTGAGGACGATAAGAACAAGACCCTTAGGAATCTTGTCTCATATCACAATGAAAGGATGTCCGTTGCCTTAAATATGGTACCATGAAAAACTACTATACCACTGCACGGTACCTTGACAGGTTTTTATCAAAGGAAAGAAAGGTTGGCGATGTTTATCTCAAGCAATTGAACTATGCCTTTGTCACGGAATTCGAGCACTATCTTAGAAATTACAAAGGCTCGGATAAGAAACTCTCCCTGGGGAACAACTGTGTCATGAAACATCTGGAAAGGTTCAAGAAGATTTTGAACCTTGCCGTAAAATTGGAATGGATGGAAAAGAATCCATTCAATCAGTTCCAGTTGAAGTATAATAAATATGATAGAGCGTTCTTGGATGAAGAGGAATTGCAACACTTGGAATGCTACGAGCTTAAGAATGAACGTTTGGAGAAGATAAGGGATTGCTTTGTGTTTGCCTGTTATACCGGGCTGTTCTATGTGGATGTAAAGGAACTTACCAAGGATAATACTGTCAAGGGTATCGATGGAAACCAATGGATAAGTACGAAACGTGAGAAGACGGACAAACCGGTCAAGGCTCCCTTGATTCCCCAGGCACGGGCGATTTTGGAAAAGTATAATCTGGGTGGGCCGAATGAAGGACTATTGCCCATCAGTTCGAACCAAAAGACAAATGCCTATCTAAAGGAAATTGCCAATGCATGTGGTATTGATAAAAACCTGACCTTCCATGTGGCCAGACATACTTTTGCAACTACGGTAATGCTCTCCAATAATGTTTCCATTGAAACGGTTTCCAAACTCCTGGGACATACCAAACTCTCCACTACACAAATTTACGCCAGGGTAGTGGAGTCCAAGATAAGTGAGGATATCGATAATCTTTTGGTTCGTTTTAAAAGTAAAGAGGTCGAAAGAAATGCTGGGGGGTAAGTTGATGTTTAGATGATGTGCCAAGTTATTTATACAATGGAAGTGGGGAATTCAGATAAGGTTTTTGGAAAATATGGGTTCAACTTTAAGGATTGGAAATTTATCGTTCTATTGAGGAAGTTTCCAACAGATATAATGCTTGATTGAACCACCAAAATCAATGGTAGACTGAGAGTGGAACGTAACCAAATGCGCTTTTGCCAAAAATAATAGGGAAGATGTTATCACAATTAACCGGCCCGATTGGGTATTAATTATGGATGATATCCCTATTCCGAAAAGTAGTGCAAAAGCTCCAAATCTTCAAAGGACCCGTTCGAAAGGGTAGAGATTGGGCCCACACCACAGGACAGGTCTTGTTTATTATGATTTATCGGATGTTTTTATATCCTACTATCTATCGGTTTTAAAACGAAAAGCTTCATTGCTATGGGCGGCCAGCTTTTAAACAATGAATTTGATAATCACAATGCTGGTCTCCGTTCGACGGGCATTTGATCACGGCCCCCGACATCCCATTTTTTGCTACTCAACCCCGTCCTATGTCATGGCTAGCGAGGCCCAGCTTATGGAGACCACCAAGGATACCCAGTTCGGGGCCAACAACACTAATACGGGCTATTATCAAGTACAGTCCTATAAAGCCGAAAACGACAAAGTGAAGTCCATCCTTCTACAGAAGGGCACAACGTAGGTCCGGCCGTTCCTTTGGACTGTGCGATACCTAATGGCGCTTCTTGGCGGATACGCTGAACATCAAGTGATTCTTGATTGGTGGCCTCAGTATGTGGCCGCCTTTGAATTCATGGACGCTAAAACTTAAAGGATTTTTAACCGATCAGAAAGGGAATTTTTGTTTAAATAATTATACCAGTAATTGAATGTTGTAAATGGACTAGTGACCTGAGTGCAGAACTGCCGATCATTTAGAAATGTAACAAAGTTATATTGACATATAGCTTGCCTATTTCTTGGCTTCTTCTATTACATTGAGGCAGAGGATATGTCGCCATCCTTGATATATTCCCTGGGAAAATAAATTCGACCCTGCTCAACAACCTCTAAATACGGAATGAACAGGCCAGATCTTGGTCCCGTGGGTAAATAATTATTTCTTTACCTTTGCGTGTATTTTGGAATTAAAATGTAAATTACCTACTTAAATTTAGCCTTGCTATAGTCAATGACCTCTAAGAAAATCAATCAGAGCATTAAAAAGTTCAGAAAGGAAATTTTGAACGAAGAACTGCAATATGGCCACCTTTTGCCTTCAGAAAAACAATTGGCCGAACAACTACAATTGTCGCGACCTACCGTGTCAAAAATCTATGATACCCTTAGAAATGAAGGACTTATCCAAAAAAAGCAGGGCTTTGGAACCTCTGTTATTTATAGAAAGACGGAGCGAAAATATACATTTGGCCTACTTTTTCCCGGTGCAGGGGAATCCGAGATCTTTGGTAAAATAAGTGATTATTTCCTGGACATCGAATCTAACCACGACGTGCAGTTTCTCTGGGATGGCGCAGTCGCAAATAACGCACAGATAAGGAAAAGTAAAATTCTGGATACGTGTAAAAGCTATTTGGAAAAGAAAGTGGACGGAATTTTTTTCGCCCCTTTGGAGCTGGTCGACAGTGCGGACTCTTTGAACAATCAAATATGTAAGCTAATTGATGGATTCCATACTCCCGTTGTGCTGATAGATAGGGATATCTACAGATTTCCTGAGAGGAGTGAATATACGGTCGTCGGTTTGGATAATTATAAAGCCGGCTATTCGATGACGCAACATTTGATCGATAATGGGTGTACCACCATTTATCTTATTTGCCGACGTGACTCTGCCAGCAGTGTCTATAAAAGAATTGTTGGCTGTAGAAGTTCATGCTTTGACAATGGGATTAATTTTAGTAAGGACAACATCATCATAGGCGATCCAGCGGACAGCGAACTGTTGACCAGGATCCAGGTCGTGTCGGGGAAAACGGGAATATTATGCATAAACGATGCAACGGCCGCGGTCGCTATGTCCACTTTTGATCGATTGGGCATCGTTATCTCAAAAGACATCCTGATCGCAGGTTTTGATGACATGAAATATGCGCGTTTACTACAAATGCCATTGACAAGTTATAAACAGCCGCTATCCGATATTACAAAAATCGCATATGAGACGATGATAAGCAGGGTTACGACCAATAATAGAATAAGGGTCAACCTTGATATAGAGGGAAGGATTATAGCACGCGAATCCACACGGTTTAATAGATAGGGTTCTTCCACCAATTTTCTTGGTCATACAATTGTATGAAATCCTATACGTACAAAGGCATTGAAATCAACGATTTTTTTTGATTTCAATAGTACCTTAGCCAGAAAGGACCCAAAATCGCAAATTGGTTCCATTATGACCCTCATCGATTTCTTCGCAATGAAACCTTTAATATCTAAGATTAGGATATTATGCTGTGTTTCCTGTATGTTATTTAAAACAGGGTCATTGGCAAGGGATTTTCTGATTTTCCAGGAACGCTCATAATCTGATCTCGCACACCGTCAAAAAAATTCCTGACCTACTTCTAGCGGAATTTCTTTAAATTTTCCCTTTCCACATAAGTTATCGGACATAACCTTCTTCCTAACGTGTCCAAGTAATGGTCAAACGACATTTTTGAGATTCAGAAATCATTCCAATCCACTTAAATCTTACATTCAATTATTGATAAGGTAATAGTACTGATCAAAATTTATGCTATCGGAAAATAACAGTACCATATTTAATTGATTCTGTATTTTTTTTACATATAAATTTGTAATTATAAATAATATAATTTACATTTGATTTAATAATGATATTAAATGTAAAGTAAATGTAAAATAGTTGAAGTCTTGTCAGCAGTCAAGGAAATAGGTCGCAAGTTGAAGGTGCATATAAGGATTTAGGAATTTAAGTCGATTCAAAATTAATGGGAAATTTCCAAATGGCTTTAAGAATGAATCGCATCGTCGTGAGTGCAATTGCCAAAGTATTCCAATGAACCTTTCAATGATCCATTTGGATGAATTGTTCCTGTAGCATCAAACCCTTGTATTTATGGGCATTTTCTTTGAAAAATTTATACCCCTATAAAATTAAATTTTTTTTTCCTCCTTTTAATAAGATAATCAAATGAGCGGACCAGTATTTAAGAAGAATAGCGCGATCAAAGCTGCGATGTACGAAAATTTCCCGAACGAGCTTATGCTATATGACGTCCTTGTGAACAAATGCGGTACTCTATTTGTACTTCTTTTCCTAATGGCGTTTGTCAATGTTTTTTCTAATGAAATACAAATAAAAGTAAATAATCATTATTTGAATATTCCGATAGGACGTGATGCCCGTATGAAACTGCTCACCGTTCGAATCGATGGTAAAGTCGATAGGGAAATACCCGTTCAGTTGGCGGAGGATGCCGTTGATTACTGGATATATATCGACATTTCTGAGTATAAGGGCAAATCAATCGGTCTGCATTGCAAGGCAACGGACAATTGGCTGTCAAGAATATATCAAGCGGACCAGATCGAAAATCATGAAATCTTATATAATGAAACGAAACGGCCACAATACCACTTTTCGGTAAAGAGAGGGTGGAGCAATGACATAAACGGCCCCATATACCATAATAATGTATACCACTTGTTCTACCAAAATTTTCCTTTCGGGGTTTCGTGGAATACCGGATTTATGTATTGGGGCCATGCTACTAGCGAGGACCTGGTCAATTGGAAAGAACAGCCGCCGGCGATGAGGCTCGACAGTCTTGGGTCCCCGTGGTCGGGTTCCGCTGTCATCGATAAAAGAAACGATGCCGGGTTCGGGAAGGATGCCATGGTGCTGTTCTACACGGCATTTGATCGCCTTTCCAGAAAGCAGGTGCAGTGCATTGCTTACAGCAACGATAACGGTAATTCCTATCAACGCTATGAAGGCAACCCAATTATCGATAGTAATAGGGAATGGCAAAGTGTGGATACAAGAGATCCCAAGGTTTTTTGGCATGAACCATCCAAACATTGGATTATGGTCCTCTTTGAAAAGGATGGTATGTCCTTTTATAACTCAACGGACATGAAGGACTGGAAAAGACAGAGCCATTTTGAAGGACTTCATGAATGCCCCGATTTTTTCGAACTCCCTGTGGACGGAGATACAAATAATAAGAAATGGATATTGCACGGTGGGTCATCGGATTATTTTATTGGAAGCTTCGACGGCAAAAAGTTCATTTCCGAATCTGATCGATTATCATATGCCGAAGGAAGGGGAGGTATGGATCTGTACGCGGCCCTTACATTTGAGAACATGCCGGACAACAGGAAAGTCCAAATGGCCTGGGGCAGGGATTGGAATGTGGATAACAATATGCCATTTTCCCAGATGGCGCTTTTTCCGACCGAGTTCAAGTTAAGGACGACCGAAAAAGGTCCTCGTCTTATGGCCGAACCTATAGAAGAAATAAAATTACTTTACAAAAGCACCGTCAAAGGTTTTGATATGACCACAGGTCAAGCCAACGAACTGATAAAAAATATACCTTCGGGACCACTTCATTTAAAGGCCGGTTTCACCTTGGAAAAAGGGAGCGAGTTCCGTCTTAGATATAATGGGAACATCCTGATAAACTTAGAAAGGGCGGAATTTTCGAGAGGCCAAAACCATATCGAAATTTTAATCGATAAAACGGTTTCGGAAATTTTTATCAACGGCGGTGAACGTTACATCGTAATCAAATTACCGGAAGACATGGATTCAAGTGGTTTAAGCTTTGAATCTGAAAAGTATGGCCCCATTTTTAATGAGTTGGAAGTGCATGAAATAAACTCGATCTGGAACAATGGAATTACGCGATTGAAAAAATAGCGGTCCTAACGTATAAATAGCGATATAATGAAAAAATTGTCAATGCTTACATTTCTAATGTGCTTCCAGGGCATGTTTTCCCAGCTCAACGTAGATTATAGACCGGAAATACAACCGACCCGGAACATGCAGTATTTCTCCCCAAAAGGAGAAGAGCTATATGTTGGGGACTGTATCCCCTTCAGCCATAACGACACCTACTATCTCTATTGGTTATTGGATTCCAAACACCACTCCGAACTGGGCGGTTTGGGTGGGCATCAGTGGGTAGTGAGCACCACCAAGGATTTAAAGGAATGGAAACATTATCCGGTTGTTTTGGGAATTGATGAGGAATGGGAAAAATCCATCTGTACCGGTTCCGTAGTTTATAAGGATAATAAGTTCTATGCTTTTTATGCCACACGGATGCTTATCGATGGTAAGGTAAATGAACAATTGAGCTATGCGATAAGTGATGATGGGATCCATTTTGAAAAGCAGGAGCCAAATCCATTTTATAGTTCGGCCCCTGGTTATAGCAAAAGGGACTTTAGGGACCCGAAAGCTTTTCTTGACAAGGACGGTAATTTCAATTTGTTCGTATCCAGCAAGGAGAACGCCTCCACGCTACCTAATTTGGACGGTGCGATGGTACATATGGTATCACAGAATTTAAAGGATTGGGAAATTAAGGAGCCAGTCTTGACAGGGCAAGGGTCTGTTCCGGAATGCCCGGACTATTTTAAGTGGAAAGATTGGTACTATTTGATCTATGGCGACAATGGACATACCAACTATTTGAAGTCCAAGAGTCCCTACGGTCCTTGGGAAGAACCAAACTTTCAGGCGCTTTTGGAAGAATGGTCCAATGTTGCCAAAACGGCGGAATTTAAGGGAAATCGCCGAATCGTAGCCGCATGGATCCCGTCTAGACGTGAGAATAAGGATAATACATCAGAAATCTTTGGGGGAAATGCAATTTTTCGGGAACTGACCCAATTATCAAATGGAGACCTGTCCACAAAATTTCCCTTGGAAATGATCCCGGATACCGGGACCCAGCTTAATCTGGATTTTATCAATGATCGCACTGTATCCATGGTGGCCGCGGACGCTTTTACCATTGACTCGCCCAATGGTATCGGGGCCAGCCATTTGGAAAACATTCCAAGTAACTGTAGGATAACCTTTGAAATAGAGCCCCATGGAAGCAACGAGGAATTTGCCCTGTTACTAAGGACCGGAAAGGATGGTGCCGGAGGTTATAAATTAAGTTTTTCGGCCAATAATCAAACGGTAGGGCTACATGACGCAAAAATATACTCCGTTGAGGGACTTGATAAAAAAATAAAAATCGATCTGGTCATGAAAGACGGGATAATCGATGTTGATATCGATAATAGACGGTGCATCATTAACCGTTTGCTCGAACAAAAAGGCAACGATCTGTGGTTTACTGCAAAGCACGGAAAAGTTTCTATTACCAACCTAAAAATAGCACCAACTGTTGAATAATATGGAATTTCTTTTGGGATTTGATATAGGAGGGACAAAATGTTCCATTTCTATCGGCACTATAGTACAAGGGGAAATGACAATCATCGATAAGTTGAGACTGGAGACAAAAAGCCCTGTCGATGAGATGCTGGAATCCCTATTCCTGAAGGCAGAGGAACTAATTTGTCTAAACCATTTGGATATTAAGAATATTCAAGGAATCGGAATCAGTTGTGGGGGTCCTTTAAATAGTCAGCTTGGAACGATCCTGTCACCTCCAAATCTACCAGGTTGGGACAACATTCCAATTGTGCGTATGATGGAGGAAAGGTTCAAGGTGGGTGCCCTCCTTATGAACGATGCCAATGCCTGTGCTATTGCAGAAGGAAAATACGGAGCGGGCAAAGGCTATTCCAATCTCATCTTTCTCACCTTTGGGACCGGCATGGGCGCAGGTTTGATACTTGATGGGAAATTATATTCCGGTACTTCCGGTTTTGCGGGCGAGGTCGGCCGCTTGCGATTAGCGGAAATGGGTCCTGTCGGTTTTGGCAAAGCGGGTTCTTTTGAAGGCTTTTGCAGTGGAGGCGGAATTGCCCAATTGGCTCAAATGAAGGTAAGGGAAAAACTTCAAGTGGGGGAAAAGGTAAGTTTCTGTGCAAGCTTGGAAGATTTGCCGGGCTTGACGGCCAAATTAGTGGCAGAAGCGGCATACAAGGGAGATGGTCTCGCTATTGAAATCTTTAAAATTTGTGGTTTCTATTTGGGTAGGGGCCTTTCATTACTGATCGATATAATTAATCCCGAAGTCATTGTGCTGGGAAGCATATATGGTCGGGCATTGGATTTACTTGAACCCGAAATGAGGGCGGTGATCGACCAAGAAAGCTACAGTAGGTCAAATGGGGACTGCACTATTCTACCTGCTGCTTTAGGAGAACGCATTGGAGATGTTGCAGCACTGACACTTGCCGATATATGTGGCACCAAAAAAATTACCAACCATGGAATTTAGAGAACCGATCCTATTTTTTGCAGCGTCCGACGGGCCATAATCCTAGTGCATACATCGGTATGCAGGTGACAGAAACAAGCTAATCAATAATAACCTCGATAAATTAACATTCATCAAACCGACTTAATTATGAAATATCTATTAATGTTAGTGCTTTTCTTGCCCATTGCAATGATGGCACAGGGAATTACCGTTCAAGGAACGGTCACTTCCGAGGAAGACAATATGCCACTGCCCGGCGTATCCATTCTAGTCGACGGGACCAGTAAAGGGGTCGTTTCGGATTTTGATGGCAACTTCGCCATCGAAAATGTAGATCCAAATGCAATTTTGGTTTTTAGTTATATTGGCTTTTTAAGGGAGTCGGTTCCCCTTAACGGTGAGAACGTCCTTAATGTTTCCTTAAATGAGGATACACAGCAACTGGACGAAGTAATCCTTACTGGATACACATCGGAACGCAAGGCAGATCTTACGGGAGCCGTTACGGTCGTCGAGGTGGACGATATAAAATCCAATACCACAGGTAGTGCCATGAAGGCCCTGCAGGGAAGGGTGGCGGGCCTTTCGGTAACCACCAGTGGCTCGCCCAATCCAAATTCCACTATTAGGATCAGGGGCGAGGGAACGCTTAACAATAACAACCCTCTTTATATAATCGATGGTACACCTACCACCCGCTCATTAGGCGAAATGGCAACCTTGGATATTGAATCGATCCAAGTTTTAAAAGATGCCTCGTCAGCTTCCATTTATGGTTCACGCGCGGCAAATGGTGTGGTCATCATCACGACCAGAAAGGGAAAAACGGGTACTACCGTAAACTTCAGCACCTCCTACACCACGGTGAGCAGTGCCAAACCCTTTGATCTAATGAATACGGAAGAAAGGGGCATTGCCCAATATTGGGCGATCAAGAATGATAATCCGGATGCCGACCCAAATACCGTTGGGATCGCGCAACTGTACCAGTATGAAGATCATCAAGATCCGAACGGGAATTTTGTACTGGACAATGTGACATGGAGGGAATACCTTGACCCAAATGAAAGGACGATGAGGTCCTCCGACACCGATTGGCAGAAAGAGATATTGCGGACAGGGCAGATAAAGCAGTATAATGTATCGCTCTCCACCGGGAACGAAAATGGCCATGCGCTCTTTTCCATTGATTACTATGATAATGAAGGCATCATCAAGGGAAGTTTTTTTAATCGGATCAACGGCCGTGTCAATTCAGATTACTCACTGTTCGATGGGCATTTAAAGGTAGGAGAAAACTTTACCGTCAGCAAGTGGCGGGAAAGTTCAAATATCGGGGACGGTAATTTAAGCTCCACCAAAAGTCTCATGTCCATCGTCCCAGTCCACACTGTCGATGGTGTTGGTTGGGGTGGTCCTATTGGTGGAATGAGCGACCGTCAGAACCCCGTACGCCTTATCGAAGATAATTTGCAGAACCACAGTGACTATCTAAGGTTGTTCGGAAATACATTTTTGGAGGCGCAGATTATAAAGGGGCTTTCATTTCGGACTTCGCTCGGCCTGGATCTTACCGGTAATTGGAACAAAACGATGGACCTGACCTATCAGTCCGGGTTTTTAAGCGAGGACAGGAACAAGACCACCGTCACCTCCAGCTATGATCTTAGTTGGAACAACAGCAATATTTTGCAGTACTCCTTTGATAGGGACAAGATAAAGTTTGATGTGATGATAGGCCAGGAGTCCATTATGCAGAAATACAATTTCCAATGGGGCAGTAGACGGGTGTATGCCCTGGAAACACCGGATTATATGCAACTCGACTCAGGAGAGCAGGAGAGGGACAACGGAGGGAACGAAAGCAAGACCAGCATGAATTCCTATTTTGGAAAAGCGAACGTAAATTTCGATAACCGCTATTTGGCATCGGTTACCCTAAGAAGGGATGCTTCATCCGTTTTTGGTGAGAACAATCGATGGGCGACTTTCCCCGCATTCTCCGTGGGATGGGCATTGGGCAACGAGAAATTTTTTGAAGACGTGCTCTCTGGCTTTTCCCAATTAAAATTACGATATGGTTGGGGACAGAACGGAAATTCCCAGATCGATCCTTATGCAAGCTACCAAATGTACGAATATTTATATGACAGTAACTCGGTCTGGGACTGGAACTGGGGGACTGCTTATGATTTTACGGGGAACGGGGGAGAACTGCCTGCCGGTTTCCGCAGGACGCAAAGGGGCAATCCGGATCTAAAATGGGAGACAACAGCACAACATAATTTTGGAGTGGACCTTAGCATCATGAAATCAAAATTGAGCGTATCATTTGATTATTACCTGAAATCAACAAAGGATATCCTTATGAAACCAGGTACGGTGGCGACATTGGGGGAGGGTGCCAGCAAGTGGCTCAATGGCGCCGATATTGATAACAAGGGCTTTGAAATATCCGTGGATTATAGAACTTCCGTGGGAGAGTTGGGAATCAGTTTAAATGGAGTGGTATCACATAATGAGCAAACTATAGTAAACGTTCCGGCAGATGTTATAAACAACTTTGCAGGTAATGGGGAAGACCAGAATATTCTAGGGCGACCAAGGTATTCCCTTTACGGCTACGTATCGGATGGCCTTTTTCAGTCCCAATCGGAAATTGATGCGGCCGCCACCCAGATCGGGGCGTCCCCGGGAAGGATACGTTATAAGGATCTTAATTCCGATGGCGTGATCGATGACCAGGACAGAACCTGGATCGGCGTCGAAAATCCAGACCTGGAATATGGTTTCACCGTTGGACTGAACTGGAAAAATTTTGATTTTACCACCTTCCTGAACGGGGTGGTCGGAAAAGACCTGAACGTATCCAATTGGAAAACATTTTCGGACTTTTATTCTTTAGGGACCGTCGGGGAAAATTATGGTTCGAGAATGTTGAATGCTTGGACACCCACAAACACTTCCTCCACGATTCCAGCATTGTCGATCAATAATTACAATGACGAAGGTCGATTTTCCACCTATTTTGTAGAAAGTGGCTCCTATATGAAGATCAGGAGTATTGAATTGGGCTATTCCGTTCCAGAGGATATATTGCAGACCATTAAACTTAAGCGTGCGCGACTTTCATTACAGGCCGAAAACTTATTGACGGTCATGAAGACCTCTGGAAACAACGCATACACTGGCCTTGATCCCGAAACGCCGGGAAATGGCTATCCCCGCCCATTTTCAATGACCCTTGGTCTAAATGTAACGTTTTAATCCATCAACCTTAAAAAACTACTTGATATGAAATATTTAAAATTAATCGGTAAATGTGTTTTTTTGGCACTGTTTATCTCCGCTTGTGAAGCCGAGCTGGACCAAGTACCACAAGGGGCGGTCTCGGATATCGATCTCATTACCGCGGATAAGGTGGAGCAAATGGTAAACGCCGCTTATTCATTTTGTGGGCAGAACCACTTTAACAAACAAATGGGCATGCCCTACGAAGAAGGTTCGGTTCGGGGTGGAGAGGCCTATAAAGGTGGCTCGGGAACCAATGATAACGCCGAAAGGAATCTTTGGGAAACTTTTACCTTCATGCAACCTACTACGACGGGAGATCTTGATAACCTATGGTGGGTACATTATGTAGCGGTTGGCCGCATCCATGATGCCCTACGTAGGGTGCAGCAACTGACCGATGCAGAGTATCCGGTAAGGACCGACCGTATAGCGGAACTACGGTTTTTACGGGGGCATATGTACATGTATATGAAACTGAACTTTAAATTTTTTCCTTACATAGACGAAAATACACCTGAAGATCAATATGATAAAGTAAGTAACGACGAATTGTCCGATCAGGAACTTTGGGACAAAATCATCGATGATTTCCGTTTTGGTGTTGCAAACCTTCCCGAATCCCAAGAGGAAGTGGGACGTCCCACAAAATATGCCAGTGAATCTTATTTGGCAAAAGTTCTACTGTTTTCCGCTTATGAGCAGGATGCAAACAATAACGTGATCAACATTAACACGGAAAAGCTGACCGAGGTAGCAAGTTTATGTAAGGATGTTATCGATAATTCGGGCAGAAGCCTGTTTCCGGACTATGCCCAGAATTTCCTATGGGAATATGAGAACGGCCAAGAGTCCATCTGGGCAATCCAACATTCGGCAAATAACGACAATTCGCCCATAGGTAGGGTCAATGCTTGGTTGGTCTCCCCGGTCAATCCTGAATATGGTTGCTGTGGTTTTCTCCAGCCCACGGTCAACGTTATGAACCGCTTTAAAACAGTTGGTGGGGTACCGGATTTTGATAATTTTAATTCCGGTGTCATGTTGACCACCAAGGAAGCGTTCGCAACTACGCCGATGGATCCACGATTACTGCATTCAGCCTGTGTTCCCGAAATGCCATGGAAATATGACCCAGACTTTGTAATGGCGCAAAGTTGGGTGAGATCTCCTGAAGTCTATGGTTATTCCATGAGCCAAAAATTATTGGTACTTCCTGATAGTCCGAGTTTTAGAAAGACAAATCCCTTTATGGGAAGTGGACTGAATTGGGATGTAATCCGCTTGGATGAAGTAATGTTATGGAGGGCAGAGGCCTTGATTCAACTTAATACAAACTTAGATGAAGCCCTATCTTTGATCAATCAAATAAGGACAAGGGCAGCCAATAGCACGGAAAGGTTGAAATTTGCGGACGGTAACCCCACGGGAATCTTCGATGTTGCACCGTATGAACCGGGGGTGAACTGTCCGGCCTGGTCCCCTGATTTTGCTTTTCAGGCATTACAGTGGGAACGCCAGCTGGAGTTTGCTACGGAAGGAAAATGGTTTTATGATCTGGTTCGTTGGGGTATAGCCGCCGAATATATGAACGCTTATTTTGATGTTGAAAAAAGTCGCCGAACCTATTTACAGGATGCTCATTTTACCAAGAACAGGGATGAATATTTTCCCATTCCCCAACAGCAGATAAGTTATGTTAAGGGATTGTACAAACAAAACCCCGGATGGTAATGTAAACTAAATCCTTTAATTTCCTGCTCTAAGTTTGTCACCATTACCCACAGAGGACCATTTTGTTCCGATCGGAAAATAACTGGTTCACAAGGGCGAAATTGCGTTCGTTCGTTTTAATATTGTCAGATTGAACATTTATGGGGGACCATGTAAATGGAATAGTTAAAACGTCTTATCTTCAATTTGGTAGAGGATGAAGGTGTACAAGTTCAGGGGTTTGAATGTCGGCACCTCAAATGAAGATTACCTTCTAAAAAAGCAAACCGAACCAATGACTGGTTGTTAAGATCATAAATAAAGCACTAAATAAAGAATGTTAAAGGAAATACAGAATAAAGATTACAAGCTGACCGGTACTTTGGTCCGTGCCGCCATCGTTTCATCGCTCGGTGGATTACTTTTTGGATTTGATACAGCTGTAATAGCGGGAACCACCACATCGTTGAAAAACCTTTTTCAATTATCCGACTGGGCAATAGGTTTTGTGGTATCATCCGCATTACTGGGAACAATTCTTGGAACATTGCTCAGTTCAAGACCAGGGGATTTCCTGGGCAGGCGAAACTACCTGAAAATATTGGGGGCCCTGTTCTTCATTTCCGCCTTGGGATGTGCACTGGCATGGGATTTTTGGTCGCTTTCAATAGCACGTTTCATAGGTGGGATCGGTGTCGGCGGTGCTTCGGTAATCGCTCCCATCTATATTGCTGAGATTTCACCGGCAAAAATACGGGGACGTCTGGTTATACTCTTCCAGTTCAATATTTGTGTGGGTATTTTAGTGGCCTACCTGTCAAACTCTTTGATCGAATTAATGAACTTGGACGTGCTCGATATGCAGTGGCGAGTAATGTTCGCAGCAGAATGTATTCCTGCGCTTTTCTTTGTTTTGATGTTATTTACGATTCCCCAAAGTCCAAGATGGCTTATTTCCAAAGGAAAGGATGGAGAAGCAAAAAAAGTTCTGCTGAAGATAGGGGAGTTACGACTGGATGATGCCTTGATGGAAATTCAGATGTCATTAAAGAAAAATTCAAAATACGCCAAAGAACGTCTGTTTCAAAAAAAATATGCATACCCCATTTTTTTGGGTATTTCCATTGCGGCATTTAATCAGCTTTCCTTTATCAATGGTTATCTGTATTACCTGAACGATACTTTGGGGGAGATAGGGGCGACATTCGGAGGTAAGTTCCAGCCAATTATCATCGGGGTTGCCAATGTAGTTGCGGTAACCGTCGCTATTTTCACCATTGATAAACTAGGCCGAAAGAAATTGCTCTTAATTGGATCATGGGGATCGGCGCTTCCCCTTGCACTGTGCGGCTACATAGCCTGGACAAGGGAATTGATTGAACTGTTTCCTTGGAGCTTGGCCATGTTCATTCTGTTCTTTTCCTTCTCGCAAGGTGCGGTAATATGGGTGTATATCAGTGAAATATTCCCCAACAGTGTCAGAAGCAAGGGCATGGCGTTGGGAAGTTTTACACATTGGGGATTATGTGCCATAGCGGCGACCGTGTATCCAACGGTTACTTCTATATCGGAAATTGGATATGCCATACCATTTTTATTTGGTGGAGCGATGATGATCCTTCAATTTTTCGTAGTCTATTTTCTTTTTATAGAGACCAATGGTGTTCCCCTTGAATCCATAGAGCTTCAACTAGGCGCTAAAAACGATGATGGTCCCCTTGATTATCCAAAAGATCCCAATTTAAGAATGTAAGAAAACAGGAAATTTGTTATTGAGTAGTATGTTTAGTTAGGTTGGTCGATTGCCAGGTTTTTTTGGACCTGGCAATCTTTCCAAAATTTTCTACTGCCCAAAATGCCAAGTGATAATTTCCGAGGGAAATAATTATTACACAATAGAGTGTTACAGAATTTTTAAACCGATTAATATGAAATTCATGAGAGTGAGACTTTTATTTTTATTATTCACCATTATATCGACCGGCCAAAAGCCACAACAAGGAAAGTCGGGCAACATCCATTTATTGAGCCCCTCCTTTAGTTTTGGGAATAACGTTTCCGATAGTGGCAAATTGGACAAAAACGCTTCAATTGGATCCTTTCGACCCATCGGCCAGGCAAAAGATGGCTTTGCTGTCAGATTTACGGTAGACATTCAAGAATTTAACGGAAAGCGGTCACTCCTAACGATTCCGGGAGTATTGAACGTTGCGCTACTAATGGTGGATCCCGAAGAAGGGGATGGACAGAATTATCGCGCATTTAAAATGGAAGATGGATCGTTGCCCGTTTTGGAAGCGACCATTGCCTTACAATCGGAGGTACAGAAACCCTTTATGCAAGAAATGCGTATTGGCCTACCTATTGCAATACTTAAAAACCCAATAGGAAAGCATGAAGTAATTTTGAACTTCGATGGGCCTAAATGGACCTTGTATGTTGATGGGGAACTTTTTGATAACGATTTTCCAATTGGATATCCAAGATGGGAACGTCATCATGAGTGGGAAATAGACACTGCTTTTGTGGAAGAGGCAAAGATATTTTTCCCCTCCCTAAAGGCCCAGAGAAATACAACCGAGGATAATCAGCCAAGGCCGGAAGTGCAATACTGGACACCAAAAGGACATAATGCCTGGGTAGGTGATGTTGCGACCATTTTTCACAATGGCAGATATCATGTTTTTTATCTTTTTGATCGAAGGCACCATAAAAGTAAATTTGGGGTCGGAGGACATTACTTTGAACATATTTCGACCACCGATTTTATAAATTGGACGGAACACGAGGCCGCTGTGCCAATAGACGAACAGTGGGAGACCATTGGAACCGGAACCCCCTTTGTCCTTAAGGACAGCCTTTATATTTCTTATGGGCTCCATACCTCCAGAATCTATCCCGACTCCTTAACGATGTCGTCGCGTCAAATTGAGTATTATAAGAGGAACGGCAAGACCGGTGATTTCCGTTTTGATCTCCAAGAAGCCTTTCCTTCCGGGTCAACCTACTCCCTAAGTCAAGATAACGTAAGTGAATTCAAAAAAAGCGGTGTGCTGTTCCATTATAGCGAAAACCCCAGTGTGTTCACCACCGATTCCGGAGAATTGAAAATGATGGCCAATTATCGTTCCAAGGGCACCTGGGAGTCCGAGTCCCTTGACAGTGGCTGGCACGCCACAGATCCCGAGTTTCCCCTTGGTGGCGACTGTACTTTTTATTTTGAATGGGGCAAATATGAATATATTATAGGTGGCTTTGTGAATCTATGGAAACGTCCAATCAACTCACCGGATAGCCAATGGGAAGATGTTGTCGCCACAGGAAAGGATTTTTATAACGGGATGAACGTCCCAGCCATATCCCGGATCAATAATGGACGCTATCTGATGGCCGGCTGGATTCCAATTGGCGGATGGGGAGGTACCTTTTTGGTACATGAGCTTATACAGCATAAGAACGGTGTCGTTGGGACGAAGTGGATGAAGGAGTTGACCCCTGTTCCTTTGGACATTAAACTATTGGCCAAGGAAATTAAGGAAGAAACCGTATTCCAATTAGAAGATAGCTCGTTTATCCTCAGTTTTGAGGTAGTGCAAAATAAAATAAAGGACGGTCAGCTCTCATTATCATTTTTTTCGTCAGAGAAGGATAAAATTGGAAAGGGCTGTAATTTTCAATTGGATCTGGCCACATTGACCGCCCAGTACAGCAAGCCCTCCGAAGAGTCTTTTTCTGAACCGGAGAAATCTCTAAGGGAAGGTGGAGCGCCACAAAGTGTGGGCAACTATAAGATTGAAAACTTGACCGGCCTTAACAGAACATTTCCAGTGAAGGTATTGGTGAAAAACAGTCCTAAAATAAATGGGTCTATCATAGATGTTGAAATAGCCGGACAGAATACTATGGTATCTTACAGGGAGGGCCTTACAATTGAAAATGTGGTGTTCGCAATGGACAAGGTAGGTATTCGAAATCTTAAATTTATTAAAATTAAGGAATAGTTTATTTAGTTGAAAATTAAACCGATTTTAAAGAAGTAGATTTTGCGCATCGGAAATATCTTTGAAGTCAGGGCAATGGGAACCACTGACAATACCATTTGCCCACTATTAAAATGCTGTTTTCAAATTGAATAGATTCTTTATATAAAGTGGAAATGTTTTAGGTTGTAATTTTTCCTCGATAGCCAATATCGTATTCCTGCTAATTTTTGAAATCCCAAAACCCCAAGTTTACAGTAGCCACTAAGGTTTGCTAAAAGCAATTTACGATAGAGTAATTGATTCTAGAAATTATGAAGAATCGTTTGAATTATCGAAGTAAAATTCGACCTAAGTCAATTGCTTTTTAAGAACTGACATTGCTGAAAAAGGACTATAACGGATTTTACCAGAATTATGTAGTAAACGACTTATACTTAAATTTGCATGATTTTTTAGTTTTAAATTTTCCTTTTAACATGCGCTTGCGTTTGAAGGACAGGTTCCAATTCTTTACGGTGGGACTCTCCCCATTCCGCAGTAACTGCAATTACGGGTAGTAAACTTCTACCTAGGGAAGTAAGGTTGTATTCTACTCTTGAGGGACGCTGATCATAAGAGGTCTTTTCTAAAATTCCATGATCGACCAACTGTTTTAATTGTGCATCAAGTAACCTGCGTGAAGCTTTGGATACTTCCCCGACATTTCATCAATTCCCCTAATCATCGTATAGCTTCGACATGTTCATTGGCGGGGAATTTTTGCCCCGAAGGAACAAATGAGCGGTGAAGGAACGGCGATCCCGTCGGACGCTGGGCGCTTAATGGCCCCGCCCCGGCGGTGCCACCCTTTGGGACTTATGCCCACCGTGCGCCGATATCGCCGGGGGAAGCGACCGTTCATTTGTCCTTTTCAGGGCAAAAAAAAGCGGTGGCCCTAGGGAGGGTGCGGCGCTTTACGATAACGGGCGGGCATGGAACGCCCCGTTCGGGGAAGTATTCACTGTTTAACCTTTAATCTTTACAAAATGCACAACATCAATTTTAACGACAGAACGGGAACGTACAGCTTTTTCAGCGTACAACGGACCGCATGGCACGGTCTGGGAAAAGTTGTCACCGATTATCCTACCAGCGCCGAGGCCATCCGCTATGCGGGATTGGACTATCAGGTGGAAAAAATGCCCTTGTTTACACATTGGGAACAACGGGAGAATCCCGTCCCGGACCATTTCGCCACCCGTAGGGCGGATACCGGCCAGACCTTTGGGGTGGTGGGGAACAAATACCACATCGTACAGAATACCGATGCCTTTTCCTTTTTTGACGGTATCGTGGGCGGGGGCGATGGGATCCTATACGAGACCGCCGGGGCACTGGGCAAAGGGGAGCGGATCTTCATCACCGCCAAACTGCCCGGTTATATCAGGGTAGGGAAGGGGGAGGACCTTACCGATAAATATATCTTCCTGACCAACACCCATGACGGGATGGGAAGCATTACCGTGGCCTTTACCCCGATCCGGATCGTGTGCCAAAATACCCTCAATGCGGCACTTTCCGATATGACACAGATCGTCCGGATCAGACATACCGCCAATGCGGAACAGCGGTTAAGGGATGCCCACAAGGTCATGGGCCTTGCCAATACGTTTTTTGATCAGGTGGACGGTATCTTTAACCATTGGGCAAAGACCCCGATTGGGGACAAGCATGTTCAGAAACTGATCGAACTGGCCATGTGCCCCAATGACCGAACGTGGGATGCCCTTCAAAAGGGGGACAGGGATAGCCTTTCCACCAATTTCAAGAACTGCTGCGAGGATGCCTTTGCCTATGCCATGGCAAGCGATGCCCAGCTCATGGAGACCACAAGGGGAACCGTATTCGGGGCCTACAATGCCATCACGGGATATTACCAAAATGTAAGGTCCTATAAAACCGAAAACGACAAGGTGAAGTCCACCCTGCTCGGGGGAACGGCACAACGAAGGGCCAATCGGGCCTTTGGACTGTGCGATGCGTACAGGAAGTTCGGAGCGGATGCACTGAACATGAACTGATGAGGGTGTAAACTAAACTCTGTCTGAATAGGATTATTTATTAATTTCATTCAAACAGAGTTTAGTTTACACCCTCACCTTATAAATTCATTATGAGTTATTGTTGTGTCTATTTTGGGTTGATGAATATGCCGTTCAGACCTCATTCTATAAATATATTAAACTGTTATCAATAATTATGGTTCTATACAAAGGTTGCGTTTACCTTAAATCTAAACTGTATTTATCATCCGTTCCTTTTGGTCTCTTTTCCCCTGTTTTTCTAGCGGTTGCTATTTCCTGTCAATCTTAATCGGCTAGTTCTTCGCAGTAAAAACCTTTGCCCTTCAAGAGATCGATAACTGTAAATGATATTTCCGTTGGAGCATCAATGCGTAAAATTTTGTCGCAGTCTTCAAGGTCGAAGTTCCATTCAGTTTGCGGAAGTTCTTCTAGCTTTGACCTTAACAGGTTAATATCGTTCTCCGTGAATACAGAAGTTTTAAATACAGAAATCATAACTCTACGGTTTATTATTCATCAACGTTCACGTGTTAAAAGAATATTGTTCATGTTCATTTAAATTCGATGACCACATCATCAGATTTTGGATATCCTACACAGGTAAGTATATATCCATCATTTAATTGTTGGTTCGTAAGTCCTTCTATTGTTGACATTTCTACTTCCCCTGAAACACACCTGCCAACACAGGTTGTGCAATTTCCGCTTTGGCAGGAATAAGAAAGGTTAACCCCTGCCTCCAGTCCTGCGAATAAAATTGGTGTACCCGCTTTTACCTTTACAGGATGCTCTTTTCCTTTGAAAAGTATTTTTATTTGGTGTTCTTGGGTTGAATGAGTAGAAGCATTTTTTACTTTCTCGGATGTATAAAAGCTTTCTTTAAGTATTACGTCTTTTGAGAATCCTATTTTTCGTATAGTGTTTACTGCCATCTCCATCAATTGAAGCGGTCCGCAAACATAAAATACAGTATTCTTTTCTTTTGAAATATGTAAATCGCGAAAAATAGTTTGCAGACGTGTAGCATCTATCCTGTGGGCATTGGGACTTGATTTTTTAAAAAGACTTGAGAAAAAACTTCTTTGGGGTTGTTTTTCTTTCATCTCATCACTCCAATGATGGATGATACGAAAACCTGATGAAAAATCGAAATGCCATTGTTCCAACTCCTCATAATATATCGTGCTTTCCAAGCTGGAATTTACATATATTAGGGATACCTTAGAGTCAGGTTCTTTGACAAGAGCCGATTTGATAATAGAAAATAACGGGGTGATTCCGCTGCCACCACCTATTAGTACAATATGTTTGGAAATATTATCAGGTTTAAAAGTGAAATTTCCCATAGGAGGTAAAACGAACAGCTCGTCACCCACTACGATATTCTCGTGGAGATGATTGGACATGTTTCCGCCTTTGATTCTTTTAACAGCGACAGATAAGTTATTGTCTGTATAAGGCGAAGAGCAAATGGAGTAAGCCCTTCTCACTTCCTTTCCGTTAATTTCCGAAATAAGCGTCAGATATTGGCCAGAGGTGTAATTTAGTTTTTGTTCTGGTTGTGAAAAGTGTAAGGTTATGGTATCAGCAGTTTCTTGTCTAATGCCTCTAACGTACAACTTGATTTTCTCTTTCATATTTTTTCGAATTGTTGTTTTCAAAAAATTTAATCCATTAGTAATTCAATAACTTCTTGTGGATCTGTATCATTTTTTTTCCAAATATCCTCAAGTGTTTTTATGTAACTTATTTTATACCCCTTTTCTTCTAACTTTTTGATTGCTATTGAATAGTCTATGTCCAGAATTTTGCATGATTCTTTTAAAGGAGCTTTAAATGTTTTGTTTAC
The DNA here is from genome assembly GCA_963974715.1 of uncultured Sediminicola sp. Classification (GTDB taxonomy): domain Bacteria; phylum Bacteroidota; class Bacteroidia; order Flavobacteriales; family Flavobacteriaceae; genus Sediminicola. The sequence continues at coordinate 272,221 of CAXBDK010000004.1, read as the reverse complement.
AATAACAATATCTAATGGAAGTTGCTTTCGTTCTAAATAGACAAAAAATGAGGTTAGCACTGCTACAGCAATAGCGGCTGGCATAAACACTTGTTTCATAAAATGAACCTTTAAGCCATTCCAATTTAGTATAATGTGTAAAATTGCCGCAATTACAAACCCAATTCCAATTAATTCATGTGCAACTTCAGTATATCCATCAAATAGATGGAATAGCATAAAAATCCCTGTAATAGCCAAGACTACAAATAGTAGAGAGATGAACGGTGTTACATATTTTCTGTCTAGTTTCATTTTTATTTTTTTTTGTATTTATTATCTATTTAAAATCGGTAAATCTTTTTTCTAAATCATTTAACCATTTGACTCTCTTTTCCTTAGTGACTGATTTTACCATATTATAACTAATCCAATTTAGGTTCTTATATCCCATTGTTTTGAAAACGCTTTTAAGCATTACTTTGCCAATCAAATTTCCTATGAGCAATGAGTACATTATTTTGGGTTTGTTCATGGTGGTGATAACGGTTACACTCTTCAGTTTTTTTAGTAGCGGAACCAATCCAAAACCTCTTGGGTGGTGGTCATATACAATACCTGGAGATAATACCCTGTCAATAAACCCTTTGGTTGTAGCCGGCATAATGTCCCACCAGATAGGAAAAATGAAAATCAGATGGTCTGTCTTTTCTAATCTTTCGCAGTAATCGATTACTTGTGGGTCTATGGGTTGATGTACTACAAAGCCATTTAAATCTTCCGCAGTCATTCTAGGGTTAAATTCATCCCTGTCAAGGTGCATCAGGTCGATTTCGTGATTGGCGTTTTGAAGTCCTTTAGATATCACGCTGAGTATGGCGTTGCAATAGCTTCCTTCGTAAGGATGGTTAAATACGATTACTGTTCTCATTTTTTACTGTTCAGTTACAGTGCAAAATTGAGAAGGAAGTCAGTCAGCAGACGATAACAATTGTTAAAAAAGCTTTTTTACCGTCTGTTACGAATTCTACTTAAGGAAACAGAAGTGATGCCTAAATAAGAAGCTATGTAATGCTGTGGGATACGTTGTATGATTTCGGGGTTTTGTGCCAACAATTCTTCATAACGTTGTTGAGGAGTATTTTTTAAATAGGAAAAGAAAATTTGTTGGTTTTTGAGAAGTCTCATATATAAATGTTCAACTATACTATCTCTTAATTCTGTTGAATTCTTGAGAGTATCCTGAAAATCTTTTTGAGTAATGGTTTGTATAATACAGGGTTCAATACTTTCAATAGTATATAAACTAGGTTTGTTGGTCATAAAGCTTTCAATGGATGACACTCCACCGCCTTCAAAAAAAAACTGTGTTGTTATGTCTTTACCATTATTATTTATCCAAGTTCTCAAACACCCTTTTTCAATGAAAAACATTGTTTTTGAAACCTTGCCTTCTTCTAGCAATATTGTTTTGGCAGGAACCTCTATTTGAGTAAAAAGTGGTTTAAAAATACTCCATTTATCGGTATTGGTTTCTGGTTTTTTTGACATGATTATTATCTTAACACCTGAAAAATCTATTCATATTTTTTGATTTATGGTAAATTTACGGAAAATAAGAATCTTTATTTACAAGGTTAAAAAGGATACATGCATAATTAATTGTTTGTAAAAGTTAGATTTCCTTATAAAATTATAATTAGTTGTAGTTTTTCTGTAAAAACTCAAAAACGGTTGTGGGCTTCCGTCCTAAAATTTTTTCCAATTGAAATTTAGAACCATCTAACTCTCCCTGTTATGGCTCCTGCATTTATGTCAGGAAAATAGATGTTTACACCTAATAAGGTTTCATTGCTATTAATATCAGCAATTGTACCACTAATGGTAAATTTTTCTTGTGAGTAAGTAAAAAAGATACTAAAAAAAGTTATTAAAATTGAAATATAGATTTTGCTTTTCATTTTCTGGATGTTACAGTAGTAAAGTTATTGGAGACAAAAATCAGAAGTTAAGAATAGGCAGGCGATAACAATTGTTAATTAAATGAATTTTACACTTATGCCTTTTAGTATGTATATAAATACTAAAAACCTATCATGTTTCTTCTACGAATAGCTTCTTCGGTTCTTGGAACAAGAGATTCCAACCCAACCCTTACGGCTTCCGCTTGTGCTTCTTCAATAAAAGGTAGTAGTTCTTTATTGTACTCTTGAAAGGCTAATTCATAATTTGCATGATGTTTGAATAAAGCATCTGCAAGAGCTGTTGCACCTATTATTGCTAATGAACCGCCCATACCTGCTGCAGGCGAAGCGCAATATCCTGCATCTCCCACTAAAGCAACTCTCCCTTTTGTCCATGATGCCATTTTAATTTGGCAAAACTTATCGAAGTAAAAAGTTTTAGTATTCATTATTTCCTTTAGTAATTCTGCAGTTCTCCAATTTTCACCTTCAAACTGTTCCAAAACAATTTTTCTTTGCTGCTCTTCGTTACGGTAATCGTACGGAATTTCATCATCGCTGCGGAAAGCTAAAATAATATCAGTCTTGTTGTCGATGCAATTGCGATGCTTCTTCACTTTCCTGAGTTCCTTTATAATCAGATTTTTTAATATTGAGCCGGTCAATAGAAATGCCTTGACTGAAATTGTCAGCCATTGAATTTACAGGGATATTCTTATTGTTTTTAGGCACTTTCTTAGTTCTAGTTTGTCAAACCTGTTGAATACTGATAGACTTGTGCCAAAGGTTGCCGTTATGGGAAAATGCATTGATATTGGTTGTGGTTTTGTTTTTTGTTCTGACGCTTTTTGGTCGTAAAAATACAAAAAACATGACAGGTTGGCGCAAAGCACCAACCTGTCTAACTTAATTATAAGTTATTTTTTACTTTGACAAAGTAAGTCGCCAAATCCGTGTTAGAAAAGTTCGTAAAGCCGACTTGTCGTAGCATGGTTACCAACTGTCCACGATGATAAGTAGCGTGATTGTTGTGATGTAAAACGGTTTGAGCAAATTCCATTTTCCATTCTTCACTTCTTACTTTAAAAGTAATGATTTGTGCGTAATTTTCTTCGGGATAATTCTCAATTATTTTTTTGTAATCGCTCATTATTTTTCTCCAAATTTCAATCAATTCAGTTCGCGTACCGTTAAACTCGGTTGAAAGAAAAACAGGATTACGGACATTTTTCCAAAAGTCGATCCAAACTTTTTTGGCGCTCACTAGGTGTATGGCTGTTTTTGCAATGGAATTGAAGCTACTCGCAATCTCTTTTTCCCATTGTTCGTCATCAATTTGTTCGAGCCATTGGATTGTGGCATCATCGACCCAATTGCTATAATTTGCAATTTCTGAAAGATATATTTTTGTCATGTTGTTGCATTTAAAACCTAGAGCAAAAATAGCATGCAAGCATGTCGTCGCGTTATCGCTGATCGTTCAAAAGCTGTTGGGAAACAGTCAAGTTTTTTTGTTGAAATTGTTTAGGACTAATGCCGTAAACTTGTTTGAACGATTGTGAAAAACTTGAGTGATTTTCGTAGCCCACTTTGTAAAACACTTCGCTTGGATTCTCATTTTGCAACAACAACGATTTTGCCATTTCCATTTTTTGTTGCAAAAAATATTGGCGTGGTGTTTCGTTGTAAAGTTTTATGAATTTTCGTTTAAAAGTGGAAATGCTTGTATGACACAAAAACGCTAATTCTTCCAATGTGAAATTGTTGGTAATGTTTAGTTGAACCGCTTTCCTGATTTCAAAGTCAGCATATTCTTTCTGGTTTTTTATTTGGAATGAAAGAATTTCATTCGGATATTTTTCAAGAAGATGCAGCATTAACTCACCAAATTTCAGTTCTATAATTTTGTCTGAAAAGGAAGCCGGTTTTGTTTGAATGAGCTTAAGAGAACTAATGTAGTTTCTAATAAATTCATCTTTTTCAAATACTACAAATGGCTTTTTAGAAATCTGTGTTTTTGATGAAATTTTGTCAATTACAGAAGCGTATTTGACAAAAAAATTTGTTAGTGCTTTGTTGTCAAAGAACAGCATGGTGCTACGATAATTATTGTTAACAGGAAGTTTTTCTGTCATCAAACAATTACCGGAAGAAAGTATGGCAAATTGGTCGTCTGTAATAATCGTTTTGTCATTGGCGTAATACACAACTTTTTCGCCTTGCTCCAATAATGAAACAAGATTTTGTGGAAGAAAGATTTTGTTTCTCGATACTTGTCTATCCGAAGTGTAGTTGTATATGTTAAACGTATCCATTTTATTTTTTACATCCGTCGGTTTAACCCAAGAAATGTGTTAAGGCAATATTGATTAATCTGATCATTAAAGTGATTGATGGAGCATAGAAATTAAACAAAATACCTTTAAACTACTGGATTTCTACTTTAGTATTGAGATTTAATCTAGGAACCTTATTAGAATCCCCCAAATATTGTTCGCCCCAATTATCCATTACATCAATTATAGGTAATAGTGACTCTCCCATTTCCGTTAAAAAGTATTCAACTTTTGGAGGCAAAACGGAATGAACTTTTCGGCTTATTATGTTATGAGCTTCTAATTCTTTTAGTTGTTGGTTAAGAACACGTCTGCTTGCTAAAGGATTTAATCGTTGGATTTCACTAGGTCTTCTATTGCCTCTTGAGATATTATACAACAAGCAGGGTTTCCACTTTCCGCCTATTATATCCATTATCATAGCCATCCCGCAATCTAAATTTTTAGGAATTTTTCTTTCGTACTCCATAGTAAATATAATTATGTAACAAATATATAAAAAGAAATTATATATAGGGTCAATTTTGTACCTACGCTATAATGAAGTACGTTATTGCACAAGGGTATATATCACCATAAATTTGCGTACATATAAAATAATTACTAAAAATAATAAAATAAAATATCAATGAAGACAAACATCATAAATTTAGAAAAGTCATATCTATATAGGATTAAAACCTTTACTTTTTCTCTATCCCTAGGGTTATTATCAGTTTTTTCAGCAGCGGCGCAAAACCAATCAAAATCCCTTCTGCAGAGCAGTAACTATGATATGAAATTGGGAGACGTTCAAATTATTGCTTTATCAGATGGAAGCATCCCCCAAGATCTCAACAAACTTCTAACTAATGTAAAACCCGGTGAAGTGAAAGAATTAACTGAACAAAACTTTCAAAACCCTATTGTTGAAGCATCTGTAAATGCTTATCTGTTAAAAATAGATGATCAATTGATTTTGGTAGATGCTGGCACTTCCGAACTTTATGGTCCCTCACTCGGTTTCCTTCCTGGAAGTTTAAAAAAAGTTGGAATTTTACCGGAACAGATAGACGCTATTTTAATAACCCATATCCATACTGACCATACCGGGGGTTTAGTGACAAATGGCAAAATTACTTTTCCTAATGCAACTGTTTATATAAGTCAGAAGGAATTTGATTTTTGGATGACTCCTATATATTATAGAGAAGCAACAAACAGATTAAAGCCATACTACGAAGAGGCTCTTCTAAAAATAACTCCTATTCTCGAAGCTGGTAAAATAAAAACTTTTGATTATGAAAAAGAGATCTTTCCAGGGGTAATGCCTATTCCTAGACTTGGGCATACTCCTGGACATACTACTTACCGCGTTTCAAGTAAAGGGGAAACCATTGTTTTTTTAGGAGATTTGATACATTCGGCTGCTGTTCAATTTGTAGATCCCGATGTGACAATTGTTTACGATGTTAACCCCAAAGAAGCTGCAAAAGCAAGAAAAAAAGCGTTCAGGGATGCGGCAGAACAAAAATATTGGGTTGCCGGTGACCACCTTTCATTTCCAGGAATAGGCCATATACGAAAAACGGATAATGGTTATAGATGGTTTCCTATTAATTATTCCACAACTGGAAATGGTCAATAAAATTAACAATTTAAGACTGGAATTATGAAAATCAAAAATATGAAAAGCTTTATCACAAAAAATCTAAATAGCTTGTTGTTATTAATCTTTTTAACAATAGTAAATGCCAATATTGGCAGCGCTCAAAATTTCCAAGATAACGATTCCCTCACAATAAGAAGAATTTTTGATGAAGCGCTCCTAAATGGTGAATGTGGTCCCAATTTGAAATTTCTTACATCACAAATAGGGGCTAGAATTTCTGGTTCAGAAAATGCTCAAAAAGCGGTAGAATGGGCAAAAGAAACTATGGAAAAAATAAAACCAGACACCGTTTACCTTCAAGAAGTAATGGTTCCACATTGGGTAAGGGGAGATAAAGAAATAGCTTCATTTACTATTCCAGCGGGAGAATCCATTTTTATGGATGTATGTGCACTTGGAGGATCTGTAAGGACTAATGGCACCTTAAAAACTGAAGTTGTGGAGGTACAATCTTTGGAGGAGTTAAAAGCGCTTCCAAACGAAAAAATCCAAAACAAAATAGTTTTTTTTAATAGGTCAATGGATCCAAGAGAAATAGAAACGTTTAAAGCATATATAGGGGCTGTTGATCAGAGAACATTGGGAGCAATAGAAGCTTCAAGAAGGGGGGCTGTTGGAGCTTTGGTTCGTTCTTTGACCTTGGCTAAGGATGACATCCCGCATACAGGAGCTCTAAATTATGATCTTGAGGTGAAAAAAATTCCAGCAGCTGCTCTTAGTACGAATAGTGCTGATAGATTAAGTAAGGCGTTAAAGAGCAATCCAAATCTTATTTTTTCCTTAAAAATGAATTGTGAACAACTGCCAGATGTACTTTCTTATAATGTCATAGGAGAAATTAAGGGATCAAAATATCCAAATGAAATAATTACCATCGGGGGTCATATCGATTCGTGGGATTTAAGTGAAAGCGCTAGTGATGATGGTACCGGTCTTGTACAGACTATTGAAGCGCTTCGCTTAATCAAAAAAAGCGGCATTAGGCCAAAACGAACTTTTAGGGCTATCTTATATATGAATGAAGAATCTGGAGCCGATGGCGGCAAAAAATATGCTTCATTGGCCCGGTTAGCCAATGAAGAGCATATAGCAGTAATAGAATCAGATGCAGGTGGATTTACACCGCGGGGCTTCCGGATAGATGCATCTCCTGAAGTTAAAGCTAAAATTGCAAAATGGAATCATCTTTTTGTCCCCTATAAAGTTGATGATATTCAACCCAACCAAAGAGGAGTAGATCTTGTTCCTATGAAATCCCTGGCAAAAGCGTTGATAAGCCTTGATTGTGATGATCAACGTCTATTTGATATTCATCATAGCAGCTTAGATACTTTTGATAAAATAAATATTAGGGAGGTTGAACTAGGAGCTGCTTCAATGACATCCTTAGCACTTCTTATAATGAAATATGGATTGTAATAATGAAAAATATGAAAATTATATCTTGCTTATTAATATCATTTAGTTTTATGTTCTCAATACCTAGTGAAGCGCAAATTTCACAAGAGAAATTAATCCCATACAGTAGTTACATCGTGAATTCTAATCTTGTTTTTCTATCTGGTGAAATTGCAGGAAAACCGACTACAGGAGCTTATAAAAATTTCAAAAGTGAAGTCAAAAAAACTATAGAGAATGTGTCGAGTAGTTTAGAATTGGCTGGGTCATCCTTAGATAAGGTAATTAGCGTAACTGTATACCTTAAAGATATTAAGCAGTTCGATGAATTTAATGAAATTTATCTAGATTATTTTAAGGCTCCTTATCCAACAAGAACATGTGTAGGTGTTAATGGATTAGTTTTAAATGCAAATATTGAAATAACCGTGATCGCTACGAAGAACTAATTCTAATCTTGATGGTTTGTTGCTCAAAATGTGATGTGTAAGAATCAACCTTGGACATTCCTATAATTGAGACACAGCAGCTTTAGTTTCGGCAAGCCTAAAACATCCTGGTCTAACTATCAGTCCCGTATAACAAAACCATAACACGGTCAAACAGGATTGCTAATTCTGTTTGATGTGAAGGGTTTAAATGAGAAATAATTGATCGAATAGAATTAGAAGATATTTCATCCAGTTTTTGCTGTTCTTTTACTCCTTTTTCGGTTAGTTTGATTTCAAAACATCGTTTGTCCGATGGAGACTGTTCTTTAGTCAACATACGTCTTGCGATAAGCTTCTTTATAATTCGGCTTAAATAACCTTCATCCAGTTTCAGTAGTTTATTGATTTCTGTTGCGGTTGTGCGTTTTTTTTCATTGACGATGAAAAGGATCTGTGATTCGGTCAATGAATAATCCGTATTGAGTAAAGTTTTTTCTAACAGACCAATGCTCCTAACATAGTTACGGTTGAAAGTTCTTATTTTATGTATAATTTCCATTTCATCCATAATTCTTTTTATATGCTTTTGTCAAGTATTTTTGTTTATATTTGCTTTTGTCAAGTAATATACGAAATGTAATTAAAATTTAGGCAGATGAAAATAACGAATAGTACTCCCAATGACATTTCAGAAATATTTAAGTTATATAAATTAGCGACTAGTTTTCAAAAGGAAAAATTTCCAGATAATCAATGGCCAGAATTTGATGAAGAATTAGTATCCGCGGAAGTTGAGGAAAACCGGCAATTCAAGTTATTAATTGAAAACAAAATAGCTTGCATTTGGGTGATAACCTATCGAGACCCACAAATTTGGGGTGATGATGGGGAGGATTCTTCCATCTATATTCACAGAATAGCCACAAACCCCGACTTTAGAGGAAATAATTTCGTTAAGATAATAGTTGATTGGGCATATAAGTTTGCAAAGTCTAACCACAAACAATTCATCAGAATGGATACTTGTGGTGAAAATGAAAAATTAATCAATCATTACAAAAAATGTGGCTTCAATTTTTTGGGTATCAAAAAATTAGAAGATTCTTCAGGTTTGCCTTCTCATTACCACAATGCAGATGTTTGTTTTTTTGAAATAAATATCCAAAATCTCTAGAATTAACTTTATTAGGAATTATCTACAAACAATTTTATTTATTTATATCTAATCATTAGAATTGACACAATTGACGCTTTAATCAACAGAATGCAGGAATAAAAGTTAATATCATCTGTTAAATTCATACTCCCGAAAATGAAGTTTATCAGGAAAAGTATCATTACGATAATGGAGAAAGGTACGTGTATGTGATCACTAGAACCGAAAGACCTGATGAAGGGAAAGTGAAGTTCCATACAGGAAACTTAAAGGAATTAGTGCTTGCCCTAAAAAATGAAAACGGAAAAAACATATATTGTGATGGTGGGGCTGAAATCATAAATGAACTCTTAAAAAATGACTTGATTGACGAACTTATTATTTCTGTCATCCCAATATTATTAGGGAATGGGACACGATTATTTAAAGGCGGAAGGCCAGAGCAGCTACTTGAGTTTGTAAGTGCAAAAACATTTGAAACTGGATTGGCACAATTGCATTACAAACGAAAAAAAGAAACTATTCAGAGAACTTAAGAGCGTTTAATTCTCACTGAAGCTCTTGTATTCAAAAATTTATTACACTATCCAAAGCATTACCCGCATCTTTATGAATAAAATTGGCTTGGTAAGTAGCGTGGTTTTTAACTTAACTTTTATCCCGGATTTTTGTAGCGGAAAATCTGAATGAAAATGAACCCACAGTACCATGCCTCCGCTAGTTCTTGAGAATGTTGAAAAGTGGTTGGAAAACATCAATTTGGAAGCTTCTCCTTATGCCATCACGGAATCCATCACTGCCTTGCGTGATCTTGACCTACGCCCAGAATTATCTAAAATTAAGATTCCCGTGGTAATATTTCATGGTCCACAAGATTAGTTATGTGATTTTGTATTTGCAGAGGAGCTAAACCGAGGAATCAAGAATTCATATATTGTAAAGTTCGAAAAAAGCGGACATGCACTGTTTTTCGAAGAAGCGGAGAAGTTCAATAAAGAGCTGGAAAAATTTGCTAAAAATTAAGTGACAGCAATGGTGTAGGTTTTCATCGCACAATGTAAAAGCACTTACTTTATAAAAAAGAATAAGTGTTTTAATACATAGAACAAATTTATTTATAGCAATAGAAACTGCTTTTTTTGATGAGGTGGTCCATATTTCCTCCAATTAGTCTTTTTAGCGCTAAGAGTAATTGGTTTTTCCAAAAATCAGGGAGATGTTTCAACGTTCATGTGGGTGGTTATGACTAATAATATCCTATTCTTTTAAGTCGCATAAAAGCTCTAAATCATCCATGAACCTGTTCGAAATAGGTATCGTTGGGCCCACATCAACAACGACAAGGCTTCCAAGAAATTGGGAGCCTTTTTTGATTTATATGGTTTTGCACCACCATGTTTTTACATTCATATCCGAGGCTCGGTCCAGGGCATCCCGACGAACGGTCGGGAGGGTCACTGGTATGAACCCAGTATGGTGGGCCCTACTGGACAAATCTGATTTATCAAGCTGACCCTTATCGGGGCGGTGGTGCAACGGAGGCCAACCGGACCTTCGGACTGTTCGATGCCCATGGAATTTTGGGAGCGGATGTATCGAACATACAATGATTCTTTAAAAGGTGGCCACCTTTTTAAATTTTATTCATTACCTTCTATGGTCCTACTTATCATTGGTTTTATGGAAATGCCTAAAGTTGAACTTTATTTTGCCATGAACCGCTGCATTTTTGGAAACATTGCCTTTTCCTTCTCTTGGTAACTTTCCATCTTGGAAAGTATCACATCCAACAGCGAAATGGCCTCATTGATATAGGGACCTTTGTTCAGCATTACACATTCCGCTCTTAGGGAATTGGTAACGTCCGTGATCTCAGATCTTGAGGGCAGGCCGCTCTTTACCATGTTTTCCAGTACTTGCGTTGCCCATATTACCGGTATGTGCGCGGCATTACAGATGCCCAATAGTTCATTTTGTACCCAGCCGATGTTATCCCAGCCCGTCTCTACTGCCAAATCTCCCCTAGCGATCATCACTCCGATATAATGGACCTGCATCGCCGATAATAGGATTTCATTTATATTGTTGAAGCCTCTTTGGGTCTCTATCTTAAGGACGATGCCCACCTTGTTCAAGGCCTCCAACCGCTTGAGTTCCCTTAATAGATCTTCTACATCTTCCTTTGAATTTACGAACGAAAAATTGATGGTGTCCGCATGTCGGACCACAAACTCCAGATCTAGCTTATCCTTTTCTGTCAGACCGCTTATTCCCAGATCGGTGGTAGGAAAGTTGACTCCCTTCTCCGCCCTTAATCTGCTCCCCGTGCTTTTCGCTTTGGTGATATGGACTTCAAAAGATCCCGTAAATACGGCTACGATCTTTCCCTCTATTTTGCCATCGTCAAAAAGGATACTTTCCCCTACGGCGACCCGATCGAACACTTCCGGTAACTGGCAGGAAATATGTGCCTTGCTTAGCAGATTCCCTTTTTCGTCAAATTTGGCCGCTTCGCCCGGTCGGTCCTCCCGATGTATGATCAATTCGTCATCCACCCGCAATAAAATCGACCGTTCCAAAGGTTGCATATCACCAACGATCGTCTCGGAACGCATATCCGTAAGAATTCGCAAAACGGATCCGGTTCCTATATAGGTGGTCTTTTCAGCATGGGCGAACACCGCATCCGGTGATATATGCGCTATTTCCAATGTTCGGCTCTTATTCCTGCCATCCCTGAGATGTACCTGATCTCCGACCTTCAATAATGAAAGCCATTCGGCGCCCACGGGCAGTTCATCAAATTTTGGATTACCGGACATTTTGGCCACAAGCTTGATAATTGCGGGTTTTATGATCTCTCCCGATTCGTTGCGTTTCGGCGCAAACTTTCTGACCTTGCTCCCCTCCGTTATGGCACCTGTACGTATCTTGGGCCCTGCCAGATCCATCGTTATTTTAACTTCCCTATTATTAGCTTTTGCGGCCCTTTTTATATTGTTGATGATTCCCGCCCAAATTTCCGGTCCGTCATGGGCACAGTTTATCCGCGCGCAGTCCATACCGTTCTTCACCATATTTTCGACCAGGTCATAATCATGGGCCGATTCGGTGGGTTGGGTAACCATGATCCTGACCCTTCGTCCTTTTGGTCCATGGCCCAAAAGAACGGCGGTATGGTCCGCCAATAACCTTTTCCCTTTTTTAATTGACAGGCCCGGTTTTATGTTGGTCGGTTCGGACCGTTCTAGCGACATCTCCAAAATTCTTCTGGTATGGGCCAAACTCCCTAGGACATGTCCGCTCGAACTGGATAGCGTGGACATTCCAAGATCCTCCAATTTTCTTTGCAATTTCCGAAGGTCTAACGTTCTTAACGCCTTATAATGAAGAAGGTTCTTGGCACTGTTGGTATAAATGTCGCACACCTTTGCTATTGTCTTCGATTCCTTTTTTTCCGCTACTCGGATCAAGTGGATAATTTCCTCGACCTGGGCAAGGAGTTCCTTTATTTTGGGCTGGTCAATGTTCATTTTTTCTACAGGATATGCATTATTATACTAAACTAATTCGGACTTTGAAAACCATCTTTTTTCATGGATTGGACGATGGCAATATACTGGATAATTAAAATAAATAGAATCTTTATCTGCGCTTTCTAACGCTATAGGATATCATTGCTTACTTTAACGTGAGTTGGAGTTAAGCGGATAACCTTTGATCTATGATTTCCAAGTTTAGTGATGGTTTTTTATCAAAGAAAGAACAGTTGATGATTTCCGAGAGCAGATCGGTTCTAAAATATTCAAAGTTCCCGTGCCTTGTTTGTTCTACCTGAAACTGGTTCTTGAGTTCCTCGTTCAAGGTTTCGATCAATGCACTTTTCCTGAGCGTGATCCTGTCCTGTAAGAAATGCACCTGTCCATAAAAAGTTGCTCGAACAGGTCCTTTCCGACAGACCACTTGTTTCTATAAACCTTGCCGAAAAATGCTTGTAGGAACTGTGGCCCCTTAACCGTTCCCCGTCGTTGATGATCAGGTGGGCTTGTTAGTTACGGGTATTTTTCATGGCCAATTCAGTAGGTGTTGTTCCAAAAAGTTTTTTAAAAGCTACCGAAAAATGTGATAAACTTTCAAAACCCAGATCAAGATAGATGCCGTTTGGTTTCTGTTTTTTTTGGGAAATGAGAAAGTGGGCTTCTTCCAGCCTTTTTTTTACCAACCATCGATTAGGTGTTTCATCAAAAATGGTCTGAAAATCCCTTTTAAATGCGGACAAACTCCGACCTGTTAAAAATGCAAATCTTTCTACCTGAACATTAAACATGAAATTGCGGTTCATAAAAGCTTCCAAGTTTATTTTTTGTTGCGGCGCAAAATCAAATAATAGGTCAACAAGTTCAGGTTGCTGCTTTAATAGAATGATCAATAGCTCCTCATATTTCAAATCTTCAAAATCGGCATCCAATTCCATGACACCTTTGTAATACGGTTTTACGGATTTTATAAAACTACTGATGAAGGAATTCTTCTGAATCCTGATAAAAGCATCATTGGTTTTGAAGCCCGATTTTCGACCGGTGTGCTTATTTTGAAAATCTTTTAGAAATGGTTCGTCAAAACAAAATAGTATTGGTTCAAAAGGGTCTTTATTTTCAAGTAACTCATACTTTGCCAACCTGTTTTTTCTTGCCACAAACGCATCTCCCGATTTAAAAACATAATTTTTATTGCCATCAAAGACCCGCAAAGCACCCTTTGCAACATACACAAATACATTGTCGGGAATAAATTGTTCCTTCAAGATATTGGTGGCCGTGTTTTCGGCAATGGATCTCATTGCTGTTTTGTTTTAAAAATTAAATGTTGTATCCTTTAAAGGATGCCCCAAATAGATAAGGACCAAAGGCATCATTAAAAATGGTATTTCGATCAGTGCAAATTTATAATTTCCGGCCTTCAGGGCCAAAGCCATCATCAATACCAAAAGCATGGCCCTTACCGAATTTCCTACATAGAAAGTTTTGGGAAGAAGGATGAGCAAGGCCGAACCGATGGACAGTACACCGAATGCTATCCGCATTGTGTTCGAAATCCCCAGCGAATCCATCATTTCCAAATACTGTTCCGTGGGCTTTTGAAACACACGTGAACCGTGGCTTACGCCAAAATACACTGTTGCCAAAAGCAAAATTCCACTCATTGTTTTTAAGGCCATTTTGTTCTATTTATTGATTAAATTATACTTTATCATAGTGTCCACCGCTTCCAAAATGGCAACTTCTTGTGAGGCAATGGGTTTCCAGTTCAAAATTTCTTTAGCTTTTTGATTGCTTACATTGCGGTTCATTTTGGTAAGCAAAACGCCTTCTTTTGCTTGGTCGTTAAAGATGGAGGAAACGGATAAAACCCAATCCGGCAATTTTTTTAGGGATACTTTTTCTGAAATTTCCTTGCGATTATTTTTTAAGAGAAGTGCTATTTCGGGCAAAGAAATTTGTCTGTCGGCAGAAGCGATAAATCGATGTCCGTTGGCTTCTGGCGATTCCATTGCACGAATGTGCAAATCGGCAACATCCCGCACATCCACAATGTTTAACGGAATATTTGGCACCGCTTTCAATTTCCCGGTCAGTAAATTTTGAAGTAGCTGAAAACTCCCTGAAACGTGTGCACCCAATGACGGACCCAAAATGGCAACAGGATTGATGGTGGCAAATTCAAGATTTCCACCTTTGGTTTCTATGAAGTTCCAAGCGGCCTTTTCGGCCAGTGTTTTTGATCTTTCGTAAACGGAAACACTTTTATTGTTCGTATCCGTCCAGTCGTCTTCGGTTGTAGCCCTGTTTTTATCGGTTTGAGTAAAACCAATCGCTCCAAAGTTGGATGTCATCACCACTCTTTTTACAACTGCTTTTTTTGCAAACCTCAAAATACGCAATATTCCTTCCCTTGCTGGAAGAATGGCTTCTTCCTCATTTTTGGGTTTATGGAAAAATACCGGGGAAGCTACGCTCAACACATATTTACAACCGTGTATTGCCTGCTCCCAATTTTCATCTTTGGTAAGTTCCGCCTCTGCAAACGAGAGATTTTCAAACGATGTGATGCCGTTGTTTTTTAAGGTTTCTTGTACCTTGTCTGCACTTTTCAGATTTCGAACAGTTGTTCTTACGGAATATCCTTTTTTCAGTAACTGATAAACAATTTGCATTCCCATAAATCCGGTCCTGCCCGTTACCAAAACCATTTCTTTATTTTCCATCCTTTGTTCTTTAAAAATACATCCGATGCAAATGTCAATGATCAGCTTTGATCCTGGTTTATTGAAAAGTCCAAATTTACTTTATTGAAACGTCCATTTTTAGTTGTTGGATAGAATTGTGACTAACATTATAGGATTAAACCGCGCCATTGGCGGTAAGCCAAATATTTTTTTAGATGTCACGTTTAAAACCTGCAAGGCTTCTACCTGTCAGTTTTGCAGAATTTGCAATCGGCAAGTTGAATTTGTAGTTCGATAACATGAACTTTTATAAATCAATTTTATATGGTTCTGAAAGATCGAAAGAATATCTTAAGGTCAGGTTTTGCGAGCGACAACAGTTCCACTGTCTCCTTTACTTTTCAGATGCTTAATTAAGGGCTGATTTTTCTATTGCTTTGGGAATATGTGATCGTCCACTTTTTAGTGATTTGCACCAATACAAGATAGATGGTTTTTTTTGGAGTGCTTCATCGGTAGGGAACGCCATCTTATTTTAAACACGACCTGCTTAAATTTTTTTTATTCCGAGAGATTGCGCAAAAGCCCCAAACCTTCGATGAACCGGTTGGAAATAGATACTGTGAGCACACATCGATAAAGAAAGGCTTCCAAGAAATTGGGGACCTTTTATTATTTCGCTCACGATGGCTTTATAAACCTCTTCTACACGATGTCCGAACCCACATTGAAATATTGCGATAATAGTAATAATAGTGATTGCAACTTTTTGGTCGACTCCCGTAAATATTTTACCAAATTCAGGACAGGTCAAAAAATCTCTCAGGGCAAGCTTACCGTAAACTTCCATTTGGGACCTGATAGTCCGTATTTCGTCCATCAATAACATTTTGGACGGTATGGAACAGGTCTTCACTTATGATCCCTTCATGTTGTCCGTTTACGGTCGTGGCCGGTTCATCCATATCCGGTGTCAGCGGCCAAAAGCTTTTAAACAAGCTGCCAAGTTATAATTGGATTGAATGGGACCCTCTGAAAAATGAATCAAAACAGATAAAATATTAATGCTATTGCCACTGTCGGCCCTTGACAAGTTGATATTTTATAAATTTGGTATTCACTATATCCCTATTTTGAGATGGCCGAAAAAGACCCGTATAAAAATCTTTTTATCGTAATCTATTTCAATTCCATAATGCCCCTTCCACCAGCGGTCAAAAGTTTTCTGGTGGACAAGATTCGAAGTGTTTCCTTTCCAAAAAATCACATCATCTGTAAAGAGGGGGAACTCTGCAGTAAGTTGTACCTAATTAAGAAGGGCATGGTGAGGGGTTATTTTACGACGGATAGCCACGAGATCACTACATGGATAAGCTCGGACAACGATATATTCACTTCCATCACGGGATTCTTTAGGAACCAACCGGCCCGTGAGAACATTCAGGCCCTAGAGGATACCCATTGTGAATATTTGGAATATGAGGACCTGCAATATGCCATCAGGCACTTTCCTGAAATTAGGGAGCTAAACCGCTATATGGTGGAGGAATACTATATGTATGCCGAAAATCGCGCCTTTATGGCCAGGATACCCAATGCACAGAAACGTTGGAACCAATATCTGGAAAACGTCGATCCCAAGATCATCCATAGGATACCCAAAAGATATTTGGCTTCTTTGCTTGCCGTACGGCCGGAAACCCTTTCGCGGATCATGAACCACCACGCCCAGACACTAAAGGGCAAGGAAAGTTCCCAATAAAGTTTCCGATGTGCACATCACCTGTTTTGGTCATGTGGGTCGGCCTATTTCCAACTTCCGCTTTCACAACTGTACAACACTGGTTCTTCAGCAAGTTAACAGACCGTTCCTGTAGGCTGGCAGGTCTGCTCTCCATTGGTCTTGCTATTTGCACAACCCTATTCCCTATTTGGTGGGAATTGATGCTTAAAATCGGCAAAATGGCCAAAAAAGGTAAGCCATTAGGTCACCTTCGGGCACATTCCCTTCCATTCCCATAAAAAAGTTGGGGGCGATATATAAATATGTATTGAGATGTTCCCGAGAACTAAATCATCAGGTAAATGAAACTTTAAAAAACATCGGTGGTGCCCGCCTAAGGCGCCCATACTGTCCTGAACCCCAAATGTTCCATCCCGGAGTCAGGGCTTGTGGCCATCCTGGCCGATATCCTATAACTGGCACAATAGGAGGCACTGCACAGGAAGGACCCTCCCTTGATCACTTTTTCCCGCGCCAATGGATTACTTGCGTTATGTGGCTTTTCGGCCCCGGTCGGATTGCGCGCCATTTCCTGTGCGGATACCAATTCCCCATAATATCCCGTATTGTACCAGTCATTGGTCCATTCCCAAACGTTTCCCGCCATATCGTACAGGCCGAAACCATTTTTTGGATATTCCATCACCGGTGCAAGCCTTTCATGTCCATCCATCAACGTATTTATCACTGGAAATTCGCCTTCCCAGGTATTGGCATGCCCGCTCAATTGGTCCATATCGTCGCCCCAGAAAAACAGGGCCCCAGTTTTCCCCGCCCGGGCGGCATATTCCCATTCCGCTTCCGTTGGCAGCCTTCTACCTTTCCACTTACAGTAGGCTTGGGCATCCTCAAATGCGATATGTACCACCGGATGGCCCTCTTTGCCCTCTATGTCGCTTCCGGGTCCATTGGGATGTTTCCAACTGGCCCCTATCTTCCATTCCCACCACTGGGAATAATCGAAGAGGTTCGGGACACTGGACCTCGTCTTTTTGAACACCAGAGATCCCGGGCGCAATATGGAGTCGTCCGGCCTAGGGGTGCCCGGCGGCAACTGCTTTTTCATTTCCTCCCAATCTATTTCCCGTTCGGCCACTGTTACATATCCCGTTTCTTCCACAAACTCGGCATATTGGGCATTGGTCACTTCATGTAGGTCCATATAAAAGCCGTCCAGTGCGACCTTGTGGGCGGGCCTTTCGTGCGACATGGCCATTTTGTCCGACGGTACCGCACCTTGGACAAATTCCCCTTTTGGTATCCATACCATCCCTTTGGGAGCTTCCGATAGAAAATCTTTATGCACGCTGTCGGTAGTGGTTTCGACATTCTCGATTTTGACGGTGGCCGACTTCTTGCTCGGTCCACCACAGCCGACCAGTATTGCTGACAGTGCAGCACAAGAAAAGGTTTTGTTTCCGTACAGATCAACCATTTTGATCATGTGATTCCTTAAGGTAAAATTAGCAAATGTTCACTCTTTACGTATCTGGCAATGAACCGAAGTCCATGCCTTACCGGCCCCAAGTCAGCGGACTTCAATATTCCCCTTTGTGCAGATAATCCCCCCATCGTGGCCTATCGGTAGACTTTAATGGAATCTGCATTCCCCCGGTCGTTTCCAACCAGGTATAGAGCGATTGCAACATACTTTTTATGGTATCCTGTTTGGAGGGGTCGCCTATCAGGTTATGCATCTCGAAGGGGTCCTTTTCCAGGTCATAAAACTCGTTGCGGTCCCAAATCCCATGGTACCGGATATATTTGTACTTCTCGTTACGCATGCCGAACATGGTGGGGGTCATCGGAAAATCGTTTTCCCAATAATATTCATAGAATATTTCTTTCCGGTTCCCTTCCGGTCTTTCCCCTGTCAGGATGGGGACAAAGGATACGCCCGGCATTTCCGCGGGCTTTTTAATACCGGCCTGGTCCAATATGGTGGGGGCTATATCAATGTTCTGGACCATGGCGTTGGGTACGATACCGCCCTTGAACAGATCGGGGCATCTGACCAATAATGGAACCTTTACGGATTCTTCATAAAAATGTCGTTTGTCGATCAGGCCGTGCTCGCCCCAACTAAAACCGTTGTCCCCCATATAGATGATCAGCGTGGAATCGTCCAGCCCTTCGGATTCCAGATACTCCATGACGGCCCCTACGCTATCGTCCACCCCTAGCAGGGTCTCGCAATAGGCCTGCACCAGTTCGTCCATGACAACGTTGCTGTGGTACATATAATCCACCCCGTGCCAGCTTACCCTTTGATCGGCCACCCATTGCGGCCATTTCAGGTCTTTCCAGGCACCTGTCTTGGTCTGGTCGAAGGTAGGGGGGAGGTCGATTTTTTTTCCATTGTAAAGGCCCTTGTGGCGCTTGGCGGGTTGAAATTCGGCATGTACGGCCTTGTGGGAAAGGTACATGAAAAAGGGTTTCTCCCTATCGCGTCCCTTTAGCCAGTCCAACGCATGCTCCGTCAATAGATCTGTGATGTAGGTGGAATCTTTGTACTGGACCTGCTCGCCATTGATGTTGAGCTGTGGATCGTAATATACTCCCTGACCAAAGAAACTTTCCCAATGGTCAAATCCTGGACGGGGCTCGTCCGTATGGCTCCCCATATGCCATTTGCCAAAAAAACTGGTCTGATACCCCGCCTTTTGCAGGTACTGTGGAAAATAGGTCAGGTTGCCGGGATCTGGGGCCTGGTTGTCCACGATGGTGTGCGTATGGGAAAAAAGGCCGGTCAGTATGGATGCCCGGCTAGGGGAGCAGAGGGAGGTGGTCACAAAGGTATTGGGCAAATACGCGCCCTCTTTGGCAAGTCGGTCCATGTTCGGCGTCTCCAACCAGGGCACTTTTCCCGTAAATCCCATATAGTCGTACCTATGGTCGTCCGTCAAGATAAAGATTACGTTTCTCGGTGTTTTTTTTCTTGGCTTTTCTTTGTTTCCCTCTAATGCCGATAAGCTGGAAACGGCCAGAAAACATAGTAAATAAAGACATCTTTTCATAAAGGTCGGTACTTTGATCGGTTTCTTGAAAATATTCCCATTAAAGATACTTATTTGAATTTATAAAAGCCTGATCCAACAATTGGAATTACAAGAAATCATCGATCAATTGATACACCTTTGTGGGCTCTATCTCCGCAGATTTACCGTACTTTCAATTTTCAAAGTGGAGAGGCACATACAGTAACCTATTAAAATTTTCAGTTTTTTAGGTACCATTCGTGTAATAAATTAATATTTTTAAGAATTGTATGATATAAATTGTAAAAAACAATGAGCAAAAATCAGCTTTACAGGCCAAACTCTAGAAGGAACTTCATTAAAAACACCACCCTGATTTCCGCAGGCATCTCCATAGTGCCCAGGCATGTACTGGGAGGGCCCGGGTTTACCGCCCCGAGCGATAAGCTGGTGGTCGCCGGAATAGGGGTAGGTGGCAAGGGAGAGAGCGATATCGCCAATTTTGCCAATTCGGGAAAAGCGGAGATCGCCTATCTGTGCGATGTGGACGACCGTAGGGCGGCCGGCTCCATTGCCCGTTTTCCCCAGGCAAAATACTATAAGGATTGGAGGGAACTTTTGGAGAGGGAATCGAAGAACTTTGATGCCGTTTCCGTATCCACCCCGGACCATACCCATGCTGCGGCTACCCTGGCCGCCATGGAAATGGGGAAACATGTATATGTGCAAAAGCCGCTTACCCATGATATTTACGAGGCCAGAAAACTCACGGATGCCGCGGGAAAATATAAGGTGGTCACCCAAATGGGCAACCAAGGGGCTTCCGGTGACGGGGTGCGCAAGATGAGGGAATGGTACAATGCGGGACTGATCGGTAAGGTCCATACCGTTTACTGCTGGACGAACCGTCCGGTCTGGCCCCAGGGCGTTCCATGGCCCCGGCAGAAATCCGAGGTTCCCAAGGAACTGGATTGGGACCTGTGGCTGGGGCCCGCCCCGTACAAGGAGTACGTTGGTGGTCTTGTTCCCTTCAATTGGAGGGGCTGGTGGGATTACGGTACCGGTGCTTTGGGGGATATGGGGTGCCATTTGGTGGAAGCTCCCTACAGGATACTGGACCTAAAATACCCCAAGGACGTACAATGCAGCGTGGGCAGTGTGTACGTGGATGAATTTGAACGCGGCTACTTCCCGGAGAGCTGCCCCCCTTCGAGCCACGTCACCATGACGTTTCCCAAAACGGCCAAGACGGACACCGATGTTGTCATGCACTGGATGGACGGCGGGATACAGCCCACACGTCCCGAAGAACTGGGTCCCAATGAAGTATTCGGCGATGGTGGCAACGGCGTACTGTTGATAGGCACAAAAGGAAAGATGATGTGCGGCACTTATGGCGAGAACCCAAGATTGCTCCCCACTTCCAAAACGGGGGAAGTGAACGTTGCACAGGAATTTGAAAGGGTCCCCAATGGTGCCGAGGGCCATTATGCACAATGGGTGGAGGCCGCCATTGCCGGGCATGGGAATAAGGAGGTAAGTTCGCCGTTCGAGATAGCGGGCCCGCTTACCGAAACCTTGTTGATCGCCAACTTGGCCATACGCGGATACGACATAAGGAACGAAAGGAAAAACAAGGAAGGCAAAACCTATTTCGAATACCCCGGCAGGAACATAGAAATGGTGTGGGATGCAAAGAACATGCGCGTCACCAACCTTGAGGAGGCCAATAGGTATGTGAAACTGGATTATAGGGAAGGTTGGAAGCTGGGATAAGTTTCAAGTCCGGACAGCAAAAGTATTATTTGGAACGTTTGAATAAGTGGATATCACTATTCGGTTAAGTCGCGCAAAAGCTCCAAATCTTCCACGGGCCTGCTCAAAAAATATATCGTTTAAACCACACCAGTAAAAATGGGGCTTTCAAGAAATTGGGAGCCTTATTTGTTTCTTCTTATTTTTTAACAACGTCAGATAATAAATATTGGATACCGGTTCATCGCCCCCCCGACCTGCGATAGACGGTCATTACACACTTTCTCCTAAAAAATGGTAAAGGGCACTGCCCGATCCAATGAGGAATTTGCACCCTCTGTATTAATTACTTACCTTCAAACGATGCCAGACAAAAAATTGGACCCATGCCAAAGAAGACGTTGCGGAAACGAATGATAAAGTAAATAATGGAAATTTTACGCGATCATATAACGGGCCGACTTGGTAAAGACCTAGAAAATCTGGATACCGTCCTTAATAATTTCCAGCATATCAAAGCCAAACGAAACGAACAGCTTTTGCAGCAAGGCGAAATTTGCAAATATGTATATTTTGTTGCAAAAGGTTGTTTGCAGGTCTACGTTTACGACAAAGACTTCAATGAAACGACCAGGGACATCGTTATTGAAAACAATTGGTGTTCGGACCTTTTAAGTTTTGGAAGTGGCAACCCTGCTCAAGAAAATATTAGGGCCGTTGAACCTTGTGAGCTTTTCGCAATTGACAGGCAATCTTTTAGGACAATGATGGAAACAGTTCCCCAGTTTGACAAAGTATATAAGCAAATTCTTGAAGCATCTTATGCCAACTCGGTTTATCGAATCAACGCTTTTGTCTCATTGACCGCCCTAGAACGAATAAAATGGGTCCTCGAATACCGACCAATGCTGATGACAAGGCTTTCAAGCAAACTCATTGCATCTTATTTAGGAATCAACAAAGATGTTTTTAGCCGATTAAAGGCCAAGTTGTAAACATAGACTTTTGTCATCTTTCATGGAATTTAAATTGCACAATTTTGGATTATCATTAACAATTTAAATTTCAAGATCATGACAGAGTATTTATTATTGTTCCGTAATCCAAGTGACTATAATGGTTACTTGTCAACAGCGCAGGATATGGCCGAGGATATGCCCAAATGGCAATCTTGGATAGGCAATATAGCCATGCAAGGGAAATTGGTGCATTCAGCACCGGTTCGCTATGAAGCTTCAGTTGTAAATAAAAATGGTGTGTGGGTTGGACCTCACAAGGAAATCGACAGCATTTTGGTGTCTGGATTCTTGATCTGCAGATCCGATGGTATGAAAGAGGTGCAAGAATGGAGCAAGACCTGCCCAATTCTTAAGTATCAAAATAGTTCGGTAGAAATTCGTCCCCTTATACCTTTTCCAACCAACTGATCATTACTGCCATGGACAAAGCTTTAAACTTGGGAAAATATATTTTTCCTCTTTCGTTTTTATTGTATGTTGGACTGCATCTTGGAAGACCAGAAGTTGGTGCTTCGTTTGTACCGGACTATATTCCATTCCCATTTTTTTGGAATTACTTTACATTGGTTTGCATCCTACTTTTCATTATAAGTGCCGTTATTGGCAAATATGACAAGCTTGCGTATACTTTGATGGCATTGTACGTAATTCTGATGGCTTTTTTAGTTCATTTGCCACGGGCCATGGGACACGAATTGGTAGTTGGGAACATGACCGCAGATCTAAGTCGGGAAAAGGAGTTGGAAATGGTCAATTTTTTCAGAAATATCATGGTGACCGGTGCATTGTTAGCATTTGCGAAATTTGTAGCCAAGGATAAAAGAGTAACCGGATGATCAAAGCTGAATTTAATGGGGTACCAAAAGATGTTCCAGATTCCAGCACAATAGGTATAATGGATTCTAGTCTTGTGGTACTTTGTTGATTTTCGGTTTCGAGCTGAGTGTCGGGTCTTGGACCGCCGTAGCGACCCGGTCCAAAATATTCCTCGCTCTAGGGAATAGTTCTTGAAGCATTTTTTAGATTCGATACTTTTTCGACATTCCCCTCCTTCCTACCTCTTACTTTTTCCAATAGCGGATAAATTAAGTAAAAGTGTTCGATAGAAATCCCGTTATCCCGGCATAACGGGATTCGAACTACCGTGGTCACTGGAGGACTAGGATAAGCTCAATGCCCAAAATACGCATTTGTCAAAAATCATCGGGTATTCAATAAACCGTTTAGGGATAGATGTTGTTGCACCCATATCAATAAACAGAGTTTCCCAAGAAATTGGCGATTGTTGTGCGCCACCGTACTTTAAACAGCTTTTGCCGTAACCGTAATACAAGGTTTTCATGGAATAAAAGCACTTCGATCGAACAGAGGCAAATAGAGAATGCACCTTCGCCGAAAATGGCTATTTATAAACGTATTTTCGGTGAAGGCGCATTAATACCAGTATCCAAAAAAACAGTTACTGATATATTCTGATATAGTCTATTTCATAAGTGGAATCGGTGAAATTTTCGGGAACCTCCCCTCCTAGCGTTCCGCCCATGGCCAAGTTTAGAAGTACATATTGAGGATCGCTGTAGGGCTTGTCAGGGGTATTTGGAAGTTCAAAGACCAGCGCATCATCTACGAATACCTTCATGGTAGAACTGGTCCACTCCAAAGAATAGAGATGAAAGTCACTTGTGGCCGTTGGAACAGAGGGGGTTGCCCCGGCATGTTTATATTCCCCTGTATTTGTGTCACCCCAGTGAAAATGGGTAATGGTAGTGTTTTTATCCCCTCCTGTCTGTTCCAGGATATCTATTTCTCCGCAGGCTGGCCATCCAACACTTCCATATTGATCTCCAAAATAGTTCCCGGTTTCGCCAGAATTTGCCCCCAAGGTCCAAATGGCGGGCCAAGTACCCGCTTCCACGGGAAGTTTGGCACTCACCTCGATACGTCCATAAGTAAAGGCGAACTTTGAATTTAACCTTGCGGACGTATAGGATTTGGTGGAACCTCCGGTGGAATACTGTTCTTTTTTGGCCACAATTTTTAAGGTCCCATCACTTACAAAGGAATTATCGGTTCTTGCCGTATAATGTTGCAGCTCCGCATTATGCCAGCTGCCATTATTTGGAGGGATGACCTGGTGATGCCATCTTTCGGAATCCGGAGTTCCTTCATATTCAAATTCATCCGAGAAAACCAACGTTGCAAAAGCCTCATCGGATTTAAAGACCTCTATAGTCACGGTATTGGTTATGAATTCCCCGCTATCCGAATAGGCCCATACCGATACGGGATAGGAATGTGTCCCTTCCTTGGTAAAAACATATTCAATGGAGCCTGTTGGACTTTCCTGTAGGTCCCCATTTTCAATCCTGAAGGCATACCTTACCGCATTTTTGGCTGAGACGGATATTTGAACGATGCCGGAACCATTTCCATTGGGAAGGATATCACTGGCACCCACCAAGGTGGTCTCTATGTTCATTTCAGAGGGAATGCTGGCCGGTTCCGAATTGCCCGCACTGCAGGAAAACATAAGTATCAAGATCAACAAGGCTATGTTCAAAGGATTTGTTTTAACCAATTGGTAAATCTGTTTGTTGTTCATATTTGTCATATTTCATGGGTATCCATACCCTTTTTAAAAATGTTGGTCGGGGTTTTCAACTTCAATATTAACAGGTCCGACCCCGACCAATTATATTAAATGGATTTTTCTAATTTGGTCTTATTTGTGAAAATACACATTATCCACAAAGATAGCCATTGAGCCTGCCGGTTCCCCCGCATAGATCAATTGGCCAATTTGGCCCCTGCTGCCCAAACCGGTAAAATCGGAAAGTGGGATTTCCAAAGAGAGCCATATATTTTGTTCCGGATCGGAAATGGTGATCTCATGTTCCGTGTCATCCCCACCATCAAAAGTACCGTTTGAGCCAAAGTCGACCAGCTTGATCCTTATTTCGGTAGCATCCGCAGTCCATACGTCGGTATGGAAATGGGTCATTCCAGCGGCGTCGATCGTATTGGAAACTGTCTCAATGCCCACAAAATTAAGGTCGCTGTATTTCTTGACCGCATTTCCATCAATGTCCAGGTCTTCAAGGGTGGCCGCAGACCAAACCGTCCTCCAGGTATCAACGGGCACATTGGTGTAGGCATCACTGAAAAGGGAGATTACGTCCGCATCTGCCAAAGTGGGCGTTGCGGCCGCTGTTGTTGGTTCCGTAGCGGGGGGTGTATAGAAATACATATTGTCCAAATATACCGTGCCATCGCCCTCGATTTTAAATTGTATGATATCCGAAAGGTCCACATTGGAAAACTCGGAAAGAGGTATATCGGCACTTACCCATTGGCCCGTGGTTATTTCCAGGGAACTGGCCGTTTCGGCCGGGCCAGTGCTGATGAGAAAGAACTCCAGTGCGGAGGAATCCGCGGTCCAATAATCTACATGCAGCATGGTCGTTCCCGAGGCATCGATCGAAGAAGCAAATTGGGTGCCTTGGTAGTTCAGATTTTCGTATTTCAACGTATTGTTGCCTGATATATCCACTTGTGATGCAATGGTTCCCTGTCCCCAATTGGGATTGAATTCCGTTCCGGCAACATTGGTATATGCATCACTGAATACCGAAATAACGTTGGCTTCGGAGAGCGTCGGCTGGGGAGCTCCCATAGTGGGGGCATTGGAAACCCCTGCCTCATTATAGAAATAGATATTGTCCATAAACACTGTATTCTGTTTTGACGGGGCCCCTACAAATATCAGTTGTGCGATATGCGCCCTACTGGTCAATCCGGTAAAGTTGGAAAGGGGGATGTTTAAACTTACCCATTCTTGTTGTTCGGGATTTTCGACTACGATTTCGTGTTCAACATCGTCGCCACCATCAAAGGCACCGTCCGCTCCAAAATCCACTAATTTTATCCTGAATTCCGTCGCATCCGCTGTCCAGATATCCGCATGGAAATGGGTCATGGTGGTCACGTCGATGGGTGAGGCGACCGCTTCTACCCCTACAAAACCTAGTGCGCTATATTTTTTTACCGCATCTTCCCCTATGGTGGTATCCTCCAAGGTGGCATCGGACCAGTCGGTCCTCCAGGTATCCACTGCAACGTTCGTATAGGCATCGCTGAAAAGGGAAATTACCTGGGTGGGATCTACGGTCGGGAGTGCTGCGGCCACGGTAGGTTCGGTAGTGTCCACCGGTTCTTCGGTACCTCCACCTTCGGCCATCACGATATCATCAAAATAATGGGTAGTGGGTACATCCTTTTCCCCGTTAAAATTGAAGAACAGCACCATATTGTCGAACT
Organism: uncultured Sediminicola sp.; assembly: GCA_963974715.1. GTDB lineage: Bacteria > Bacteroidota > Bacteroidia > Flavobacteriales > Flavobacteriaceae > Sediminicola. The sequence goes on along the minus strand of CAXBDK010000004.1, from coordinate 245,228 downwards.
TGTTGGAATCACTTTCCGAAAATGTAAAGGACAGTTCTTCCCACTCATTGGCCACCGTTGTGGTAGCCTGTACCTCTTTGGCAATGGAGGTATCGGCACTGTCTTCAAATTTTAGAAGGACGGCTTGTTCCGGGGCAGGGGAATATACTTTTATTTTAACGGTCTGCATTTCCGAAAAATCCACCTTGCTCGCCAATCCAAAGAAAAAACCGGCCCAAGGTTCTATCCCTTCGCTCTGTATATATTCTACCACCCGTTCTGAGGTATTGATGCCCCCTGAGTACGGATTTTCAATATAGTTCAAGGTAAAGGAACCATCTTTTTCACCAAAAAAGGTGACTTCCGGCCCACCACATTCAAAAGTAATACCTTCTGAAAGTTCGGGAACTATAGTGGTAAAGGTGGTGCAATCTTCCGGCTCCGGTTCCGGGGCAGGCTTCACATAGGCCGATGGCGGGGGGATATCGTCCTCCGTCTCGCACGAGATTACAAGGCTCCAGGCCCCTAGCACCAATAGCGACACAAGGTATACGTTTGGAATGGGTATGTTTATATTGTTTCTGAACTTCTTCATTTCTCCGTGTTTTAGTTGATCCTGGTTTGCGTACATTAATTGTATCCTTCGTTCTGTGGATAGTTGGGACCCAAAAGATCCATTTGCTGCTGGGGAATGGGCCAATTCTTCATATATTCCCTTAGGATTTCCTTCGGATTTCCTTCTGGATAGGACTCGTTCATGTTGTCATTGTTCATATGGTCCAAAAGAAATTCATATAATTTTCCCGTTCTCTTAAGGGTAAACCATCGTTGACCTTCAAATGCCAATTCCCGGGCCCCTTCGTCCAAAATGGCCTGAAGATCTATGGTTTCCACCGGATCCGTATTTGCCCTGGTCCTAACGGCATTGAGGTATTCCAGCGCTTTTGATGTATTGTTCAACATCATATGTGCCTCCGCTCCGATCAAATAAGTTTCGGCCGACCTGTAGATCATTATATTTTTAAAATGGTTCCTGTCCGTGGGTTCCACGGTACTATCGAAGAATTTTAATACCCCGGGATTTTGTCTTCTATAGTAGAGCATAAACTCATTTTGATCCGTAGGACTGTTTTCGTACATATCCAAGGGGTCTCCCAACTCTTTGCCGGCAGGGAGGGCCGTTTCGTCATTATAGACATACTCGAAAATATAGTAGGTGTTGTCCTTTCGGCTGTCATTGGGATCTTCATTGAGCAAATTGATCATATACTCGTTCAGGGATATAAATCCTGCCCCGGCACCGCCGTTTTCTACCGACTGTATAAGTCCAGGTGCATCGGCATAGGAGGCTACCATGTTCCAGTTCATGATATGTGGACTCCCACCGCCAATGGTTTCCCTTTGAAAATTTATGGCAAATAAAGTCTCGGAATGGTTCAGGTCCCCTGCGAACACTTCTTGTGTGGTAGGTGTCAAATTATGGTTGCCGCTGGTAATTACGGCATCTGCCTGGGCAGCTGCTTCTTCCCAATCATTTTCCCATAGGGCGACCATGGCCCTAAGATGCCTTGCCGCACCTTGTCCCCACCTGCCGAACTGTTCTGGATCGTATTCGAGATTTTCAATGGCAAAGTCCAGATCGGACCGCAACAAGGTAAAGATTTCCTCTTCGGACGATTTATCCTGTGGTACATCAAATGCGTTCTCCGGAGTGGTGGGCTCGGTGGTTATGAATATGTTGTTAAAGAGCCTGTACAGGGTAAAAAATGCGTTTGCCCGCATACATTTGGCCTCCGAGAGGATCTGATTTCTTCTCGCCTCGTCTATATCTTCCAAATTTTCCGCACCTTGGATGATGGCGTTGGACCTATCCACGATCTTGTAGAAATGGTTCCAATAGGCGTTGATCCCGGAAGCGGTACCGTAATCCCCCAAACTGGCCCCCCAGAGCAATCTGCTATAGAGGGAAGCTTCCCCAGTGATACCTACGCCCAGATCGCTCTTTGCCTGTGGAATAAGGGGTATGGTGCCATTTAGGCTCAGGTCCTGATAAATATTTCTGTTGAGGGTGTACAGTCCGACCACTGCCGATTCCAATCCTTCCGGACTTGAGTATAGGAATTCTACGGAAGTGTCCGAAAGCAGCTTATCCTCCAGGAAATCTTCCTCGCATGAGGTAAAGATCGCTATGGAGAGGAATAATACTAAAAGTATCTTTGATGTTAAATGACCGTTTCTATTTTTCATAACAATTTTTTAAAATCCTAATTTGACGCCTAATGTTATATTTCTGGTCTCCGGAAACGTGGTTTCCGAACCGTTCTGTGGACTTTGTTCGGGACTGTACGATCGGAAATCGGTGGAGGTGAACAAATTGGTGCCCGTTAGGTATACTTTGGCCCTTTGAAATCCAATTTTGGAAATACTGTTCTGGGGAATGTTATAGCCCAATGATAATGTCCTTAACCTTATGTAGGATGCATCCCTTACCGCAAATGAAAATAGGTGGAGATGGGTATCCGGTTTAGGCCTTGGGTATTGTGTGGAAGGAAACTCGGGGGTATAATATTTTGTTCTGATACCGTTAATGGCCCCTTTCCATAATTCCCCATTGGCCAGTACTGGATTCAACAATGTAGCTCCCTGCAGTATGTAGATATCCGCAAAAAGATCGAAATTTTTGTATGTGATGGTATTGGTAATGGACCCGTACCAATCAGGGTCGGTATTCGTAAATACATTGTCCCTGTCGTCTATTTGACCGTTTCCGTCCTGATCTACCACCCTTACATCCCCGGGTTGGGCCAATGGATTTCCGGAACTCGCTATATCATCGCCTTCTTGATAAATGCCGTCATATTGGGGCAACCATATATTGTTTATGGACTGGCCTACGGACAAACGCCTTCCTGAAGCTATGTCCGTAATATCGATTTCCCGGCCATTTTCATCCAGATCGCCGGTCAGGGAAATGACTTTGTTCCTGTTTTTGGAGAAAACAAGTCCCAATGACCATCGCAGATTGTCCTTTCTAATAATGTTTGAGGTTAGGGAAGCCTCTATTCCCTGGTTTTCAAGTTCCCCAACATTAAACCGAATAACATTGAACCCAGTTGTTCCCGCGATCGATCTGTCAAGCAGTAGGTCGTTGGTATTTCCTTTGTAATATTCAAAAGTACCTTCGAATAGGTTGTTGAATAACCTGAAATCCAATCCGGCGTTCAAAGTGGTAGTGGTTTCCCATTTTAGGTCCGGATTTGGCAAACGGGAGGATGCCGTTGCCCCACCCACGGTCTGGCCTCCAAAAACATAGGGTTGGTCATCTGCCACGCCCAAGGATTCCAATGGGTTGATACCTTGGTTTCCCGTGGTACCGTAACTGACCCTCAACTTCATTTCGTTGATGGCTTCAATGCTTTGCATAAAGGGTTCGTTCTGCATCTTCCAAGCAACGGAGACCGCAGGGAAGAATCCCCATTTGTTGTTTTTTGCAAAAACAGAGGCACCATCGGTACGGGCCGTGGCTTCCATTAGATAGCGATCAAGATATCCATATCTCACCCGTCCCAAAAATGATAAAAGCTTGCGTTGGGATACGTCCCTGATATTGTTTAACAAGGTCGTTGCGTTTCCATTAAAGCCCAAAGCATCATTGGTAAACCCTGATTTGTCCAGTTGGGTATATTCTGTATCCTGCTCGTCAAAAGCCTGTACGGCGGTCAGGTTTAAACTATGATCATCGTTGATCTGGGGCGTGTAGTCCACTATATTTTCAACCAGTACCTGTTTAAAAAGTGTGTTTGAAAGAACTGCCAACCCGTCGATCCCTTCATCCCCTGCAGAATGTAAAGAAGTCCTGTAGATGCCCCGGTCCGTATTCCTGTTCCTCATGAACGTCTTTAGGGTATAGCTAAGATTGGGGGTAAAATTGTAGGAAAGACTGAGATTAAGGTCTGTAAGGTTTATTTTGGTCTCATCGGTCGACTCCCTTTGGTCCCACAGTGGATTTACGGCCGTGTTCGAAGCGCCCAAGTAAAACTTTTCTAGCTCCCCTTGCTTATCGAAAGGCCTGGCCAACGGGGTAATGGTGGTAAAATTAAGACCACCGGTTTCCCTGCTCTGATTGGCATTTTGATAATTTATGATACCTGATAGCAACAATTTGTCCGTTAGTCGTTGCTCGATATTTAACTTGAAGGTGCCCCTTTCAAAACCGGAATTGGGAATAATACCTTCTTGGGTAAAATAATTGACGCTGGAAAAAATCTTGGTGTTTTCACTTCCGGTCGAAAAACTTAACGAATGACTCTGGATCACCGCATCGTTCAATACCAGGTCTTCCCAGTCTATAAAATTGCGGTTTTCGATGGTTTCGAGTTCAGCAGGGGAAAATATGTTCTCGTCGTTCAGATATTCACCGGTAAACCTGTTTCGGTTGGCTTCCCTCCTAAGGTCTATAAATTGTTGCCCATCGTATTGATTAAAATTCTTGGTCAAGGTTTGGATGGTCGTATAACCGTGGTAATCGATAACCGCCTTGCCGCTCCTACCTCTTTTAGTGGAAACCAATATGACACCGTTGGATGCCCTGGAACCATAAATGGCCGTGGAGGAAGCATCTTTTAATATTTCAATGCTGGCAATATCGTCCGGTGAAACATCGTTGAGGTTGTCAAAGGGAAGGCCATCCACTATGATCAGGGGAGAGTTGCCATTGGGGGCTACCGAAACGTTGCCCCTGATTACAATGTTCGATGACCCCCCTGGCCTGGCATCCCCTAAATTTACCTGCACCCCCGCGGCCCTGCCCCTGAGCATTTCGGAGACGTTGGTGGTGGGTACATTGGTGGCTTCATCCACTTCAACACTGGCCACCGATCCCACAACATTGCTTTTTCGTTGGGTACCATATCCTACCACAACTACTTCATCCAAAGTTTGGGTATCCTCCTGCATTGTCACATCGATCACATTTTGGTCGCCTACCGAAATTTCTTGGGTCAAATAGCCTATAAAACTGTATACAAGGGTATCGCTATCTGAGACGTTCTCCAAGGTGTATTCCCCGTCAAAATTGGTCATGGCCCCGGCAGTGGTCCCTTTTACAATGATATTGACCCCTGCCATAGGTCCCATTTCATCGGATATAGTTCCCGTGATGGTTTTGTTCTGTGAAAATCCGTAGAACGTGGTTAAGAAAACCATTAATTTTAAAATGCCATATCTCATTTTAGAGTGATTTTGATTGTAGGCTAAAATAGCGGAATTAACGTAGGGTTAACAAATAACTGCCTCTATATAAAACCTACATTGGCAATTAAATAGGGTTAAAATTGATATTTTAATATAAAATACCCTTGTTATATATGAATGTGAAAATTTCTATCCGGTCGGTGGAGACTACTATAAAAGTTTATGAATTGCCCCTTAAAAGTATCATTGTAGAGGTGTTGTAGGGGTAATCGAAGGCAGTGTAGGGGTAGCGGGAGCCGCATTGAGGGCCTTTAGAAATTTAAAATGTAGTCTATAAGATTATCTTGGTGCGGCAGGTCGAATTTTTTACGGAGCCTGTAGCGTTTCATTTCCACACTCTTTACCGAAATGTTGAGCAAGGGCGCTATTTCTTTCGAGGAGAGGTTGAGCCTCAAGTAGGCACATAATTTTAGATCGTTGGGGGTAAGGGTTTCATGTCGGGTCTTTATCCTTTTCAAAAAATCCTTATCAGCATTGTTAAAGGCATCTTCAAAGAATTTCCAGTCGTCCTCACTATGGATGTTCTGGTCGATCTCTTTAATGACATATCGTATATTTTTATCCTTGCCGGGAATATTGTTGAGATGTGATTTGATATATGACAGGAATTTGTTCTTTCTCAGAATGCTCATTGTAGAAATGGCAAGTTCCCTATTTTTACCCTCTATCTCATTTTGTAGCTTTTCATTGAGAATCTGCGCTATCCGTTCTTTTTCCTCTAGTTTTCGCCTTTCCAGTTCCTTCTGGTTTCTACTGATGATAAATTCCTGTTTTTTACGATATTTCCTTTTATATAACTTGTGGACCGTTGTAAACAGGAAGATAAGACCAAGGAAATACAGTAAGATGGCAATGTTGGATAAATGCCATGGCCTTTGGATCAGGAATTCATAGCTGGCCACATTTTTGCTTTTGTTGTTTCCAACTTGGGCCCTTACATTAAATTCATATTCCCCAAAAGGAAGGTTGTTAAAGGTGGTTTCGGAAATTTCCGACCATTCGCTCCAATTGTCATATAGGCCAAGTAGCCTGTATTGATACCGTACTTCCCGGAATTTGTCAAATTCGGGAACATTGTATCGGAATTGGATATTATTGTGCGAATAGGTAAAAGTACCCAAGGTGTCCAAAGCCGTTCTTGAGGCAATGTTTTGGTAATTTCCGTGATAAATGGTATTTATTACGACAGTATGATCGGCATTCGCTATTTTCTCAAGGTCTAATGTAACATAACCATTTGAACTTCCTATTAAATATTTATTGTCCGTAATCCTTGAGATATTTTCAAATCCGGTAACCCCTAAATTGCTCCCTAGGTCACTGGGCATATGGATACTGGAGACACTTAATTTTCCGCTAAGGGGACTTTGGGAAATGTACTTAATGGCATTGTTGGTAAAGAACCACAATTTTTGGCCAATGGAATCCGGTATGATTATGCTTATGGGCGGGTCCTGACTTGTAAAGACCATTTTTGAGAGTACAGTGTCCAAAACAGGTGCTTTTTTGTCATTATGGAACTTATAGATTCCATTATGGGCCTTATGGTACAGCTTGCCGTTGAAATTGAACAAATTGGAGCCATGGCCCATTCTGGGCGTGTTGAGAATAGAGGCAACCCGTTCCATGTTTTCATCAAGTTCAAGAAAATATAAGCCTTTCTGCTCATGGTTTACCACGACATTTAACGAGTCGACTTCAAAGAACCGACTTGAAATGGAAAATCCTTCAATGGTATTTCTTAGTGACCACGAACCCTTTTTATATTCCAGAACGCTCAGTCCATTGTAGTTTCCCTGTAAGATCAATCCATCGTCATGGTCTATAGCTTTAATTCCCCATGTTCCGGGAAAATCGGATATGAGTTCCGCAGACGTACCTTTTACGGCAAAAGTGCCGGAATTATGTCCACAGAAAAGGGTGGAATGCACAAGTTGTAGGTTCCAGACCTGTCCTGCCGTGCCCTCTATCAGTTGAAATGTATCCGAAGTATTTATCCTTTTTGCAAAAAGGCCTTGGTTGGTGCCCAGATATAGGTACCCCTTATGTTGAATCGCCGTATATACCAGTCCCAAGTTTCCCTGTTTGTCCATATACTCGTTAAAGGGGGAGTGCATATTAATGACGCTTATACCATTATCGAGCCCTAGCCATACATTTTGTTCGGCATCCTCGAACAGGGACAGCACTGTATTGTTGTTCAGGCCTTTGGTCTGGTTGATATTTCGCATCAGCTTTCCATCCGCTGATAATTGGTAAAGTCCGTTGGCAATGCTGCCCAGCATAAAACTTCCATCCCTCAATTTAATGCTGCTGTAGATCTTCAGGTTTATACGGTCTATGGAAGTAGGCCAAGGCACAAGTGAATTGTTGTCCAACACATGGAAATGGGCGTCCTCCATAAGCAACAATACTTTATCTTGCAATTCATAATAGCCTATTATTGATTGATTTTTTAGCGTAGGATGATCACTGACCAAGAGTGCTTTCCCCTTCTCAATGGTAAACAGGCCCTTTTTGAATATTTGAAAGAAGACCCTGTTGTTGACAAGATGAAGTTTTGCCTTTTTGGAAGTGGCCTCAATTATTTTAAAACTGTCCTCCTGAAAGTCGTAAATGTATATTCGGTCCAGAGATTGGAACAGCGCCCAATTTTCCAGGACCAGAATGTCCCAAAATTCTTCGTCCTCACCAAGGGATGTTTTTAGCTTTTCAGAAAGTGAGGTATATACTAGTTTTCCGGTACCATCCTTTTTCCAATAGCCAAATTCCCTATAGGAACCGGTGTAAATTTTTTCCCCAACAACTTCCACCGATCTGATGATGGAGGGGTTGGGCAGTTTATACCGTTGCCATTGATTGCCATTGAACTCCAATAAGCTTGTATGGTTCGCAATAAATATATTTTGGGAAATCGATTGGGAGATGTCCCAGTTCTGGTATTCCCCTTCGTAGTCCTTCGGGGTATAATTTTGGATACCGGGAAGCTCTTGTGAAGATAGCTGCGAGCTTATGCATGCCAGGATGTATAGAACAACAAGCCTCAAAATAGTGGATATTGGTTGGAATTGGAAATTTAGGAAGATAAAATTTAGAATGGACACTACTCTGTGGTATTTTTTATACCATTGAGAAACGTTCTTCCACTCCTTTCTTTCCATTCACTACCTGAAACCTTTGAATCCTTTTGCGCATTTCCTTCCAGTCTTGGGAGATCCATGGGTTTGCTATCTTAGTTATAAACCTTGAAAATTTGATTCGATCAACCCTCACTTCTTTATTTTAAAAGGCCGTTCAACGGGAACGGACGAAAGGACCTTTTTCAAACCATAGATCAGTGGTCTGGATAGATCGAAGGCTAACGGCCTTGCAAAACGGCCATCTCCTCAATGGCCGCTTTTTTCAATAATTTAAGCTGTTTGATCTCGTTTTTGCATTCACAATGTTTAATTTCAAATTGTGCCCTGTGGACCAGGCGCTCACAATATTCCTTGCGTGTCTTTGGTGGAAGGTCGGAAATGGCACGTTTATAAATGCCATCCAGTTCCGTAAGGGAAGGGCGTGGATTTTTTTGGGAGGATAAAAATGGTTTAAGTCTGAACATATCTTTGTGGCCTTTCGTAGCAAGGAAAGACCAACAAAAATTCTGCCAAGCTGAACAGTGTGGCGATAAATATCCATGGGTGCAGACCAAACCGGGAAAAAATTTCATTCTTGGCCTGCTGCGCACAACGAAAATGATCAAACCTGATTTAATCTCCTTTGGCTTTAATAATGGTCTTGGGAACACCCGTAAAGGTCATTTTTATGGGTTTTATAGTCCCATCGGAATTAAATTCCATAAGGTCCATACAGGTAACCCTATGGTCCCTATCAAGATTTGGAATGGGACGTCTGTGGTATACCATATACCATTGATCTGTGTTGGGTACGTTCACTACAGAATTATGTCCAGCTCCTGTAGCGACCTCTTTGTCCGCCTCCAGGATGGTACCGATACGTTCAAATGGGCCAGTGGCCTTGTCGGCCATTGCGTAGGCAACTTTATAGGTGTCGTTGGTCCACCCTCCTTCGGACCACATTAAGTAATAAATATTGTCCCTGAGGAACATAAATGGACCTTCAACATATCCAGGAGGGGTAATTTCCTTAAAGAGCGAACCATCGTCCCACGGCTCTACGGCTGTAAAATCATCGTTGAGCTTTCCAAGGTTGCAATGGCCCCAACCACCATAAAATATATAATGGGTGCCGTCCGTATCCTTAAAGACAAATTGGTCTATCGGCTGTGCATCATTATGGAAATCGGAAATAAGGGGCTTGCCCAAATAATCGGAAAAGGGGCCACTTGGCGAATCTGCAACTGCAATTCCAATGCCCCCCGTATGGTTCGCGCTATTTTGTGCATCCCACATCGGGCCTCCCGGACGCTGTATGTCATTAGCGGAAAAGAATAAAAAGTACCTATTCCCATTTTGTATGGCGGCCGGTGCCCACATGGCCTGATTGGCCCACTTTATAGTGGCCGTATCCAAAATCTTTTCGTGTTTTTTCCATTTGATCAGGTCTTTTGAAGAAAAAGCATCGAAAAAGACCTGTTTTTCATAACCACTAGAATAAGTGGGATAGATCCAATACTCATCGTTAAAAACCACCCCTTCCGGATCGGCGTACCAACCCTCAAAAAGCGGGTTACCAGAGGTGATGGTCCGGGAGTTTTTGGTGCCGGCGCAACCCAAGAGGAGGCCGATCAATGCAAAAGGAAGGAGAATATGGGCTTTCATAAGATGATATTTTAACTCACGAAGTGAGAATTGTTAGTATCCGACGCTTGGATCGAATGTTATTTTGATTTCCGCCATAAACCTTGCGGGTGCGCTCAGAGGTTGTTTACGGGAATGTCCAAGTTTTTATAATTTAAGGCCTTTCATTGTAAATTCCTATTTCCGCAATAGAGGGGGAGGTTGTGTACTTGGTTATCTCGATTTTTAATTTATTTCCCCATACGGTAGGAAAACGGTGGACCTTTATCTTACCGGATTTATTGCCCTTCCATAGTTGTACCCAGTGGCCATTGGCAAGATAGGCAATTTCATAGGATTCGATGGTATCGTCTTCCTGTGTTATGGTTACCATATTGAAGGGCCGCTCCTTTTCCAGCTCGATGGCGATCCAAGGCTCCCTAACCGCTTTGTTGGATTGCCAAGAAGTTTCAAAATCGTCGTCATTGGCAAAATCCATGATCCACATATCGTTTCCCCAACTACTTTCCATGGGTCTGAATTTGGCAATATTGGAAGAGATGATGGGCGCATCGTAATCGGGTAGGGGGGCTAGTGGTTTGCCGGGTTTCCAGTTTTTTCCAAAAACCTCTAGCGCATCCAAGGCGTTCCGATCGATTTTTCCATGTCGATTGGGTGCCACGTTCAAGATAAAATTACAGTGGGCCTCATTAAGGGGCACTAAATTTTCATTGAGGAGTTTTAGAGGGTCCTTAACGGCCGTGGTGGGGAAATGTGGTTTCCAGAACCAGTTTTGGTTCAATGGCAGGCAGGAGAGGGCCGGAAGTTTGTTACTGTCCTTTTCAATGTGCTGTCCAGCCCCCTGTTCATAGGACTTGATATCGGTGTAAAAGAGGGCGTCCGCCGGATATTTGGCGGCGTTTAGGTCCATTACCAGACAATTGGGCTGATATGATTTGATAAGGCGATAGAGTTCCTCAAAGGGAACGTCATCATAGGAGATCCTGGACCATGGGGCATCCCAACCGTCTATGATCAACGCATCGATCTGGCCATAATTGGTCATGAGTTCGGATAGCTGTTCCTTGATCATTTGCACTTTTTCCGGGGTTATTTTTCCAGGTCTGATCTTATGGTGGGTATCCAAGATACTGTAGTACAACATTACCTTAAGCCCCTTCTTCCTAAATGAATCGGTATATTCCTTTACCACGTCCCTTTTAAGTGGACTGCCCATAACATTGTAATCGGTAGTTTTTGTATCCCAGATACAGAATCCACTATGGTGTTTGGTGGTAAGTGCCCCATAGGACATATTGGCGGAAAGGGCCGCCTCTGCCCATTGATCACAATCCAATTGGTCCGGATTGAAAATTTCAGGGGATGCATCCGGGTCGGCCCAATCATCCTCCATAAAGGTGGGAATGTTAAAATGGATGAACATTCCAAACTTTAGGTCAATAAAATCTCCCTGTAGTTCCTTTAATTTTTGGGCATTGGGCAGCTGACCCTGTACTTGCGGAATCTGGAACATCACAACAAAAAATAGAATGCCGATCGTTCTAATACTATTTATCATAAGATGATCAAATTGTGGGATTCATTGAATAGGCATTCCATAACTCTTCCAACTGAAGGCCTGTACGTTCTTTCCAGATATGATCGCTGTAGGCCTTGTTGCGCATTTGGGTGTCCATAAATCGAACAAATTGCTTGTCATAGTTTTTGGTTATCCACAACAGGAACCTGGCAGTGATACGGTAGCTGTTTTCATAACTCTGTTTTTCCGAGTATCCTGGCAAGGACCACTCGCTCCCCTTATTGTCCACCCCGTACTTGTAACGTACGTAATCGGCAATTCCTTCGGTTAACCATCCCGGTCCGCTACCATTGGGATACGCTTGCACAATGTGCATCACTTCATGTGTGATCACATCGGTATCCTTGGGTTTTTTGTGCAACCATTGTGAACTAATGGTGATCTTGCCGTCATGGGCATAGGCCACCCCATCATAGGATGTATCGATCGTTACGGTGATTGTATCCGTAGTAGCTGGGTTAAAGTCCCTTACCAATTTGGGAAAAACCTTGAAATAGGTTTTAATCAGCCCTTCTTTGGTATCTTCCTGCAATTGGGGGTCCTGGTTTATAAAAAGGAGGGTCTTGCCCTTTTTGGTATAGGATTCCGTTGTCTGGGCAGTTACTGCGACGGCGGCCAACAGTAGAAAGCAGGATAACACTATTTTTTTCATGGTCTTGAAATTATTTGTAATACGCTAAGAATAGGGTAATGGTCCGAAGGCAAACGGGCCTGATGTTTATATAGGGAGGTTTCCTTGGGGAAATTTCCAGAGTCGGCCTTAACGGAGGTTTCATCCTTTCCGGTCTGATAGGTATCCGTTAAGATTCCGTATTTTAGGACCTTAAACCGATCCGTAATAAAAATATGATCGATACGTTGGTCGGTATTGGTATCCACCTTAAAAGAATTGAACGTACCACTGGCTCCATAGGTCAGGTCCGCTTCCAAGTACGCGTCCTCTAGAAGGTCACTGCCCTGCAATACCTTATAACTGCCACTTTTTTGATCAACATTAAAATCACCCGTCAATAAAACGGGGGCATTTGTAGCAATTTTACCGATCTGTGCCAGTATCAATTTAGCGCTTTCTTCCCTTGCCACGGTGCCCACGTGATCAAAATGGGCGTTGAACATATAAAAGGTAAAACCGCTTTCCCGGTGTTCGAATTTTCCCCATGTACAGATTCTCGGTAGTGCCGCGTCCCATCCCTTATTTGGTTTGGAAGTGTCCTCTGAAAGCCAGAAATGTCCCTGATCCAACAATTGGAACATTTCTTCCTTGTAAAGTATGGCAGCAAACTCCCCCGCTTTTTTTCCGTCGTCCCTACCCACTCCTATATAGGCGTATCCTGGAAGGCGCTCCAACAATTGTTCCAACTGGTGGTCCAGGGCTTCCTGCGTTCCGAAGATATCAAAATCATGGAACTGTACCAGTTTTGCCACGGTATTCTTGCGGTATTTCCAATTATCCAAGGAATCGGAGGGACTATCATAACGGATGTTGTAGCTTGCGACCCTCAATGTCTGGCCCTGCAACGCAAAGCTCCAGAGCAATAATTGCGACAGTAATAGCAGATTTTTCATGAAATATTTATTTGGGGTTATTTTTTATAAATGTCCGTATTGGGCTCGCTGCCCATATAAAATACCAATTTGCCCCCTTTTATGATGTCATCATGTCCAATAAAAGGAACCTTGAGTTCCGTTCCGTTTAAGGTGACCTTTTGCACAAAGACATTGTTTGGGGACTGATCTTGGGTTTCCACTTCAAAGGTATTGCCGTTTTCCAAGTTTATTTTGGCATTTTTTACCGAGGGGCTGCCCAGTGCATAGTCGGGAGAACCTGGAGACACCGGATAAAAACCAAGGGAACTAAAGATATACCAAGCGCTCATTTGACCAAAATCGTCGTTCCCCCCCAATCCGTCGGCTCCGGTCCTATACATGGTCTTAAGGATCATACGGATCTTATCCTGTGATTTCCACGGTGCATCCGTCCAATTGTAAAGATAGGCCACATGGTGTGATGGTTCGTTCCCATGAACATAGTTGCCAATAATGCCATCCCTGGAGATATCCTCGGTATTTTCAAAATATTTATCGGGCAGTTCCATGGTAAATAGCGAGTCCAACCGTTTTACAAAGGCTTGTTTTCCATCCATTAGGGATATCATGCTTGCTGGATCATGTGGTACATAAAGGCTGTAGTTCCAAGAGTTGCCCTCTATAAAGCCCTGTCCGTGGGTGTTCAACGGGTCGAATTCCTTTTTGAAAGTGCCATCGGCCAATTTGGGCCTCATAAAGCCGGTCCGGGCATCATATACATTTTTGTAATTTTCTGAACGCTTTATAAACTCCTTGTAAATACTGTCCTTCCCCATTTTTTTTGCTGCTTGGGCAATTGCCCAGTCATCATAGGCATATTCCAGGGTCTTGGATACCGAGGCCCCATTTTTATCCTCGGGCACATAGTCCAGATCCATATAATATCCCAATCCATCATAATATGGGATCTTTGCGGTCTTTACGCTGGCGATAAGTGCCTGTTCGACATCAAAACCGGTATTTCCCTTTACGATCGCATCCGCAATAACGGAAACACTGTGGTAACCGATCATACACCAATTTTCATTGGCGTAATGGGACCATACCGGTAGCATGGGATGTACACTTTGATCATAATGCGCAAGCATGCTCGCGATCATATCCGAGTTCCTTTTGGGCTGTACCAGGTTAAATAGCGGATGAAGGGTCCTATAGGTGTCCCACAGGGAAAAGCTGGTATAGTTGGTGAAATTGTCAGCTTTGTGGACGTTCCTGTCCAACCCCATATACTTGCCATCCACATCCATATATTCGGTAGGCCCCAAAAAAGCGTGGTACATTGCCGTGTAAAAGCTGGTAAGATCATCCGGGTTTTCGGCTGTGACCTGGACCTTGTTCAATTCCTTGTTCCACGCTTGCTGCCCTTCTTTTTTTACCCTTTCAAAATCCCAGTGTGGAATTTCCGTACGCATATTGAGAAGCGCCCCTTGGGTACTTACCGGGGAGAGGGCAAATTTTATCTTGACCTTTTCATGCTCCTCGGTCTTAAAATCGAAATAGGTACGGATGTTTTTTCCCGCCATTTCCGGAAAGTTGGTAGATTGGTCAAATTTGCGCCAAAATCCCTGATAAACGTTTTGATCATAATTTACCTGTCCATATTTTATGAAAGGTTTGTTGAACGACATTGCGAAATACACTTTTCTGGTCCTGGCCCATCCGTTTGTCATACGATACCCAGTGACCAAAGTATCGTTTTCCACGCGTACAAAGGTCCATACGTTTTTGTTTTCATGGTTGTAGATGCCGGCCATAAGATCCAATATGACATGGCTTTCATCCGATTTGGGAAAAGTATATTGGTGCATTCCCACCCTTGTGGAGGCGGTCAGTTCTGCCTTGATATTATGGTCTTCCAGTAGGACACTATAATAGGCCGGCTCCGCAGTTTCGGTACCATGGGAGAAAATGGACCTATAACCGGTCTCCGGTTTGTCGGCCGTTCCGGGGTTCATCTGTAATTTGCCAACAGTGGGCATGATCAAGAAGTCGCCAAGGTCCGAATGCCCCGTACCACTAAAATGGGTATGGCTGAACCCTACTATGGTAGTATCGGCATATTGATAGCCTGCACAATATTTATAGACATCCGGATTGTACCTATCGTTCATTTCGTAGGGAATGGTATCCGTATCGGGGCTTAGTTGTACGCTTCCAAAGGGCACCGTTGCACCGGGATAGGTATGTCCCATGCGTGCGGTACCGATCATGGGATCCACATATTTTGCCAGGTCCCGTAATTCTGGAGCGGACATTGTTTCAGGTTTTTTCCTTTCGCAGCCAATAAGGGCAAGCAGGACTATCAATACCAATACGCGCTGCTTTTTCAGTGGGCTTCCCATTACCGGTATTGTTGCTCTTATCATTATCTTATTCATTGGAGAGGGAGTAGGGGAATGCTTCTTTTTCGATACCCCTGGTTTTATTGGGGGAATCGTCCATCTTAAAATCAAGGATGGCGCCCTTCATAAGTTCCGAATGGCTGAGCCAGTTTTTATCGTAGTCCTTTCCATTGACCTCCAATGAACGTACGTATCTGTTGGAGCCACTATTTTCAGGTGCATTGATAATAATTTCCTTTCCATTTTCCAATTGTAGGGTAATCTTTTGAAAAAGAGGGGCTCCCAGGACATACTGATCTGTTGCGGGACATACCGGATAAAAACCCATAGCGGAGAATACGTACCAAGCCGAGGTCTGTCCGTTGTCCTCATCCCCGCAATAACCATCCGGCGTTGGCTTGTACATTCTGTCCATTGTTTCCCTTGCCCAGTATTGGGTCTTCCATGGGGCCCCGGCATAATTGTAAAGATAGATCATATGCTGTATGGGTTGGTTGCCATGGGCATATTGTCCCATATTGGCAATTTGCATTTCCCTTATTTCATGGATCACCCCTCCATAGTAACTTTCGTCAAATATTGGGGGAAGTTCAAAAACCTGGTCCAGTTTGTCCACAAAGGCCTTATGTCCTCCCATTAATTGCGCCAATCCCTCTATGTCATGGAATACGGACCAAGTGTAATGCCAACTGTTTCCCTCGGTAAAGGCATCCCCCCATTTAAAGGGGTTAAAAGGGGCCATAAATTTCCCGTCCTTATTTTTTCCCCTCATAAGTTTGGTTTCGGGGTCGAACAGGTTCTTATAATTGAGGCTTCGTTTTTTGTAAAGTTCGATTTCCTTTTTGGGTTTTTTCAATGCTTTGGCGAGTTGGTAGATCGCAAAATCATCATATGCATATTCCAATGTTCTGGCGGCATTCTCGTTAATGTCAACATCATAGGGAACATATCCGAGTTCGTTGTAATATGTTGCCCCTGCGCGGCCTACTGCGGTCAGGGGACCGGCATTGTTGGCCCCATGGGTGACCGCTTCCCAAAGGGTCCCTATATCATAAGAATGTGTTTCCCTATTCTTGAGATAGGCCTCCGCCACTACCGAAGCGGAGTTGTTCCCCACCATCACATTTCGGAGGCCGGGACTGCCCCATTCCGGAAGCCAACCACCTTCTTTGTAGGCATTGGCCAATCCTTCCTGAATCTGTGTGTTCAGTTCTGGGTACATTAAATTGAGAAATGGAAACAGGGCCCTGAAGGTATCCCAAAAACCAGTGTCGGTAAACATGTATCCGGGAAGTACTTTGCCGTTGTACGGACTGTAATGTACCACGTCCCCATTTTTATCGAATTCATAAAATTTTCTTGGGAAGAGCAGCGATCTATAAAGGCTTGAGTAAAAGGTGCGGAACTGGTCCGTAGTACCACCTTCTATCTTTATACGTCCCAGTTCCCTGTTCCATGAATCCCGTCCCTTTTCAACAATGGTATCGAAACTGTCCGGTCCCAGTTCCTTCAGGTTGAGTTCGGCTTGTTCAAAACTGATAAAGGAGGACGCTACCCTTGCGGTCACCACTTCCCCTTTTTTGGTCTTAAAACCTACAATGGCCCCGGCATGATCCGTCTCCATTTCCAGGCTTTCGGTCAGTTTGTCGCCATCAAAAGTGTTTTTGGTGTCAAATGGCTTATCGAACACCATTACAAAGTAGTTCTTAAAGTTCTGCGGTACCCCTCCGCTGTTTTTTGTGGTATATCCCACGATCTTATTTTCGTTGGGGACTATCTTAACGTACGAACCTTTGTCCAGGGCATCCAGGACCACATGGGCATGTTCCGTTTCGGGAAATGTAAAACGGAACATGGCGGCCCGTTCGGTCGGGGCAATTTCCGTGGTGACATCATGGTCCGCCAAATATACACTATAATAATGCGGTTTGGCAATCTCCGATTTATGGGAGAACCAGCTGGCCCTATCATCTTCCTTGAAGGCAAGTTTTCCGGTAATGGGCATGATCGCAAATTGCCCGTAATCGTTCATCCAAGGAGATGGTTGGTGGGTCTGTTTAAACCCCCTTAACTTATCCGCGGTATAGGTATAGGCCCATCCGTCGCCCATTTTACCCGTTTGGGGAGTCCAAAAATTCATGCCCCAGGGCATGGCGATCGCCGGATAGGTATTGCCATTGGACATACTCGGTTTGGAGTCGGTCCCGATCAAGGGGTTTACATAGTCCACCGGTTGCTGAGCTCTGGAGGAAAGGGCCAAGAGGAGGAGTAACAGTCCTAAAAGTCGTTGTTTTGTTTTCATTGCCTTGTTTTGATGATCTAGTTTGATAAAACGTTTTACTAAAATACTATAAATTTTTGAGCATGTGGAGGTCCACAACATATAATGATCACAATTAGGCTGTTTTCCTTCCATGGTCACTGTATTTAGGATTTGGGCATGGTAGATTCCCTTTTGTGTATCTTCGTCTTTAGGATCACTTTTTGTGTGGTGGTGTTTTTTTTCGTTTTCTTCAGCTGATCCATGATAATTTCCATCAGGGCATAGGCTATTTCTTCCAATGGTTGTGCAATGGCGGTAATACTTGGGGAATATATCTTGAACAGTTCCGTATCATCAAAACTCACTAGGCCCATTTTCTTTATAAGGGAAGGATAGTTCTCTTTAAATATGCCAAGACCTTTTATGGTGAGGTAGTTGGTGGAGAAGAACATGGCATCCATACCCTGGTTTTCTTCGATAAAATCGATAAGGATCTTATTTCCTTTTTCCGAAAAGCGTTCGGTGTACGGCAATTGGAGGATATAGGGTTTTAGTCCGTAATCGGAGACCGCTTTTTCATATCCCCGTAAACGATCCTTCATTTGTGATTGTTTTAGGTCTACCGTTACAAAACCGATATCCCTATACCTGTTTTCCACTAGGTGCGAGACACCCTTATAGACCGCCTCCTCGTTATCAATGATGACATAATTGCTGTTCAGGTCCTTAAAATATCTATCAAATAATACCAAGGGAGTATTTTGTGCGATCATCCCCTCCAAGGTCTCTTTTATGCCCGCGGAAGGTATGATAATATAACCGTCTATCTGTCCATTGGTAAAAAGGTTAATGGCCTCTATCGATTTCTGGTCGTCGTTGTCGTTGCTGCAGAAAATGACCTTGTAACCTTCCTCGTTTGCAAGGTCCTCTATGATACGGGCAATGCGGGAAAAAAAGTAGTTATTGGAAATATCCTCCACCATAAACACGATTATCTTGGATTTCCCGGTCCTTAGTCCACGTGCCAATTGATTGGGGGTGAAATTGATCTTTTTTGCGTATTCCAGAATTTTTTGTGTCACCGGTTCGGAGATTCTTTTTTCCTGTGCCTTCCCGTTGAGTACAAAGGATACGGTAGTGATCGAAACATTAAGGGCCGAGGCGATATCCTTAATGGAATAACGTTTGTTTTTCATATGTGGTTGCTGATCTCCCAAGGAGGGATTGTCTGGTTTGGTCGTTAAATTAAAAGTTTAGCAGATACTGGGGAGCCCGTAAAACTACTAAAAAAAAATTATAATGCCGTTGCGGCTTTGTTCTGCCATCCTATCGTCCTCTAGAATTCGGAGTTTGTTTTATCCAACCCCTTCCTGTCCAATAATTTTTAAAGGAGGGCTGCCCAATTTTTTACTCTAATTCACCCATACATTTCTTGCTCAAAAAAGAGGGCATATCCTTTTCGATATGGGATATGCCCTTTGCATGCCGTAGGTGTTTTTACCTCAGCGAGTTGATCCAGGCCGCAATCTGCAGTGCTTCCTTTTTTGGCACCTGTGGCATCGGGGCCATTGGCGTGGCGTATTCCGGCCAGTTTTTTGGTTGTGGGTTGTAGATCAGTTCCACCATTTCCTCATCCGTATATTTCCTTTGGGCAATGTTCTTAAAGGAAGGGCCAATGACCCTTTTGTCCTTATGATGGCATGCCACGCAGGTATTTGCAGTAAGTAGGGGCTGCACCTCACTATCCGTAAGGACCCTCTTTTGTGGGGTAGGCGAGGAAGCGGCAACAACCTTCTTTTTGATCACTTTTTTCTTTGCCGTACTGGAACGCTGGGTAGAGAGCTCCGCAAGGGAAAGTTTGTCGCCATCCGGAATGTTGTTAAGGGTGTAATAAAAGGTTGGATGGAGGATGCCGTTCCCATTTTCCTTTGTCTTGATTCCGGAAAGTACGATTTCGTGTACATAAAATTGTCTTAGTCCATCCGTTACCACCCTAACTTTAAGGCCATCCTCACTTACTTTTACCCCTTTGATAACGACGTCCTCAATATTTGTTTGTGGACTGCCATAGGCTGCATGGTATTTATAGATGTAACTTTTTCCGGTATAGGAATCGAGGTCACTGGCCGAAGCCCTGTCCACTTCCTTGGTGAACTCTATTTCAAAACCATCGGGCATTGCCTTAACGGTCTTCATTTCAAAAGGTACCTTACCGGTCCAGCTTAGGTATTCAAGTCCGGAATTGGTGGTGCCCGCAGATCCCCAGCCCCGGTTGGTCTCCCCGATAAAAAGATTCCCGTTGTGATCGAAGTCCATCCGCATCACGCCCGATTGGAACCCTGCACGGAAATCGAAAGCAACACCTTGATAGGCGCCTTTTATCTTTTCCAGGGCAACACGCATTATTTTGCTCTGTCCCATATCACCTACCAGCAATTGTCCGCTGAAGGGACCGAACTTTCCCTTGGTTGCATCCACTTTGATCTCGGATGTGGAAACCCCCAAAATACCATGTGGCAGGATGACGGCGGGCAATTGTAATTCCGGGAAGGTTTCTTTGATCTTATATGCAAAATCGGGATTTTCCTCATCTTGGATATTCTCCGGCTTTACGAACCTTCCATTTACCTTGGTCTGTCTTTTGTCGATCTTGGAATAAAAACGCTCTTCGGTCAACGAGATCGGGGAGCCTTCCATCCCCGACCATTTAAGGCCGGCAGGGTGCCCTGTAAAGGCTCCTTTTGGAAGGTGCCAAACGGCACCCGACCCTATCCAGTCACCTTGGTTGTCCGTATAAAAAAGTTCGCCGTCCACCAGACCGTAACCTGCGGGGGACCGCATACCCGTTGCCCAGGGTTCCATCTGTCCATCCTCGGAGATTTTCATGGTCCAAGCCCTAAAGGGAACCCTACTTTCACCTCTCCACCATTCTTCATCCCCGAACGCTACGTTGGCCGTCACAAAAAATTTGCCATCCGGGGCCAATACGGGTCCAAAGGAATATTCGTGGTAGTGTGTGGATAGGGGCCACGCATAGATCGTTTCATAGGTATCCGCAATCCCGTCCCCATCGGTATCCATTAATTTTGTGAGTTCCCCGCGTTGGGCGGTATAGAGAGCGCCTTCTTTGTACGCCAATCCCAAGGGCTCGTGGAGTCCTGATGCATATTTTTTAAAGTTTACACCATTTCCACCGGCCATGGTGGGATTTTCCAGGATCCAAACATCTCCCCTTCGTGTACAGACAGCTATGTTCCCATTGGGAAGGGTAAGCACTCCCCCACCTTCCACAAGGATCCCTTCCGGTACGGGAATCGTGGTAAGCCTATAATAATCTTCTTCCGTGGGCCCTTCTTGGGCATTTGTATGCGATAGGGCCAATAAGACCGTGATGGTAACTACCGTTTTTATGACTGAGTTTAAAATTGTTTTCATTGCCCTTACCATATTATTTCGTATTTGATGCTACTGCCATTTACTGGCACCAATAATTCACTTGTCCCTTGGACCTCCCTGATGGTAGGTAGCTGTTCCGACAGGAGATTGATGTAATATTGCCTGTCGTCAATGGCATATGAACCGTCCGCAAGTTTTTCTATTTTTCCTTCTGCCAGCTTACAGTAATGATCTGTAAGTTCGGCCTTGGAAAAATTGATTTCATTTATCAGGTAGGTATTGGTACTGTCCGGACGTATACCGTTCTCTATTTCAACTCCTTTATAGAGGTGTTTGAAAATCGGCAGTCCCGTTTTTGCATCCAAACGATAGCCTTTTGAAATAAAGTCGGGCCGTTCCCCTGTTGTGGGAAAGGAGGTCGTCAAGTTTTCAAGCTGAGCTATAGGCTGATTCAAAAACGTCCACTGCACTGCGCCCCTTGGATTAAAGGAGCCATTGCCACGGTCGTGCCACATCGGGGTGGCATCCACAAAATTGCCCCTCCACAATCCAATGATATTTGCCGAGCCCAGATCGTAAACATAGTTTATCCCCTTCGGAGTGCCTACCGCGATGGTATGGGACAAGCGTTTTCCGCTTCCCTTGAAACTTACAAATCCCCTTAACAGTCTGGGTCGTGCCCCCGGCTCAACATATATGGGGGAGACGGAATTGATATTGGGGGGGAAGGAATTAAAGGCATTTGCCTCCAAAGGGTTTGTGGTGGCCGTGGAGATGGCAAGACCAAGTCGGGGTGCCCTCCATCCGGCATTTTTTACATTTTTGATCTCAAAGGAATGTTTTCCCGGGGTGAGTTCCGCTTCGGCAGTAAGGGTACCGGCGGCATCGGATGAGTTATTTATGGCCACGCTTTTGCCATCGAGGAGAAATTCGGCCCCTCCGGTATAACCAATATGAAAGAGGTAAGTATCTTCCACAGGTATTTCCAAGTTGCCCGAAAAGATGGCCCCATAGGAATCCTCTTCCCCTACAACGTTGATATCGATTAATTCCACGGTCCCTTCGGAGGCCGTCTTGGCACCTTCAAGGTCTTCCAATCCCTTAAAATCGCCTTTATAGGTTTTATAGGATACGGACGATACCTTTACATCGGAATCCGTCATACTTCTATAACGTATGTTCCTAAAGGCAACTGCTCCGTGGTCCCCTTGTATCATCAACGGGCCCTTGGCCACTTCCCTGTTGGAGATGGCACCTCCTGTTGGTAATGGCACCTCTACATTGCTATGGATCAGTTGGCCGTTCAAAAAAACGGATACAAATTTTGCATTGCTTGTCTTGGAGCCGTCCGCAGCAAATCTGGGTGCCTGGAAATGGATCCGTAGTTCCTGCCATAGACCTGGTGCCTTTGCCGCATTGGAAAGGGGGGCGATACCGTGGAAAATTTTCCCTGGCTCACTTTCCCAGTTTCTGTAAATTCCACCAATATCGGAAAATTTTGGATTTGTAACGCCCCAGCTATCGCATAGCTGAAGTTCGTACATGCCTTGAAGATAAATACCCGAATTGGATCCTTTGGGAAGCATTACCTCCATTTCCAAATAGATATCCCCATGTTCCCAATTGGTATAGAGATTATCCTTTTTGCCTTCCTGAAAGTTGTTCAGAAGAATACCTGTACCTTCTTTAAAGGTCATGGGCGCCAGTATGGTGGCCGACTCTTTTTTCTTTTTTCTTTTTCTTTTGTTCCCTTCGGCGGCCTCTGGTTTTTGATGGATATCGATGTTTCGGTCCATGGCCACATCGCCTACCAGTTGCCAGTTGCCGGCCTGTTCCTTAAAGGCCCCCAGTGTTTCCAAAGAGAGTTTCTCTTGTGCAAACATCCCCGTTCCGCAGAAGAGGAGGAGGTATAGAAGTTTGATTTTCATAAAAAATTGATTAGATTTTGGTTTAAGGGATAAAGAAACATCATTTCTCTTAAATGAAGATTGCTAAATCGTTTTATGATGGCAAAAATATAAAAACAAAATTAATAGCGTCTTTTTCAAATAAATAATATTGTTAAAATCGTTTTATGGCGATGATGTGTTTTCATTCTTTGTAGGGATTTGGCCCATGTCCTCGTATGCATGCGTTATTTTATCAATGAAGTGATTTAAACTTTTTCCAATTGGCTTAAAATTGCCCTTTTAAGCCTACTTTTCAACTTTTTTTCCTTCCGTCCGCCTGCGGATACAAGTCAAAAAAGTCTTCAATTAGACTCAAAATGTCTAATTTTCACTTCAATCAAAAAAGTTTAAATCACTTCAATAATAATTCCGTAGTGCTTTTATAAATAAATTTTAAGAGTATATTTGTCCCCGGATTGCTGTTGGGGCCTTCCAAAGATAAGCCTCCATTGATTAAAGGGATATTAGCTCAGTTGGTTTAGAGCGCTGCCTTGACAGGGCAGAGGTCACTGGTTCGAATCCAGTATGTCCCACCAATAACACGGTACTATACATATTGCAGGATGCGCTCCATGGCCATTCCCCTTGATCCCTTTATCAACAACTGTTTGTGTTGGATATTAAGTGTCTTTAGATGATCTGCGAGCAAATCGAAGGAGCGGAATCGGTGCTGGCCGCCAGTGGTACCAAAGAAATTTTCCCCGATGAGGTACACTTTTTCAAAATCCATGGAACCGGCCAAATCGGCAATATATTGATGCTCTTCCGCAGCTGAGCCGCCCAGTTCGAACATATCCCCTATAAATACCCATTTCCCTCCTTGTTCCAAGGAAGCAAAATTTTCCAAGGCCGCTTTAAGGCTTGTTGGATTGGCATTGTAGGCATCCAATATGATTTTATTGCCGTTTCTTTCCATCAACTGGGAGCGGTTGTTCTGTGGGGAATAACACTCTATAGCCTCCTTTATGTTTGCAATGGCAATTCCGTAAAAATTTCCTACCAGGATCGCTGCACAACAATTGGTCGCGTTGTAGTTTCCGATCAATTGACTGGAAATGGAAATTCCCTCCACTTCCAAGGATACAAAAGGACTGGCCCCTAGGTTTTTTATCACATGGTATTTTTGGTCGAAAGCGCTGAATCCCTCCTTCGGATCATAACCTTCCAATTTTTGTCTTTGTACCGGATCGTCCGCATTGAAAAAGATCGTTCCGTTGTGGTCCTTAAGAAAATCATACAGCTCACTTTTGCCCTTTATAACGCCTTCAGGACTGCCGAAACCTTCTAAATGTGCTTTGCCAAAATTTGTTATATAACCGGAATCGGGTTCTGCCAAGCTGCACAAAAATGCTATTTCCCCAATATGGTTGGCGCCCATTTCCACTATGGCAATTTCGGTGTCGTTCTTTATGGAAAGAAGGGTGAGGGGTACGCCTATATGGTTGTTCAGGTTGCCCACTGTGGCAACGGTCCTGTATTTTTTGGATAGCACGCAATTGATCAGTTCCTTGGTAGTGGTCTTTCCATTGCTGCCGGTCAGGGCCACTATTTTGGCAGCACTGTTCTTTCGGTGGTAATTGGCCAGGTCCTGCAGGGCATATAGACAATTGTCCACCAAAATTGCACGTGGATCGCCCGCATACGCACTTTCATCCACCACCACATGGGCGGCCCCCTTTTTCAAGGCGTCGTCGGCAAAATGGTTCCCGTTGAAGTTATCCCCCTTAAGTGCCCAAAAAATACAGTTTTCGGTAATTTTTCTAGTATCCGTACATACGTTGGGAAACGCTGTAAAGAGTTGGTAAAGCTGCTCTGTTGCCATGGCCCGAAGATATAAAAAAAGCCCTCTTTTTTGGAGGGCTTTTTTTGCTATTTTCAATTTATTCGTTTGAGGAAGTACCCAATGCTTAAAGGTATTTCTTTAAACGCCTGCCGGATGAACTTCGCCGGAGGATATATTATTTGGCTTTTTTGCCCCTCACCGTTTTGTTCTTAGTTTTGGATTTGGATCCCACCCTTGACATGGCACATCTGAACCCTATGTAGTCTGTCGCCATATATTGTGGCAGATACCTTCTTTGGGCGGGATCTAACCAGTAGGCCCTGTCCCTCCATGAGCCACCTTTGTAAACACGTACTTCATTGTTTATTAAGGTATTCCTGTTGTTGGAGGTGTCATATCCGCGGACGATATTTCCAAGGGAGTCCCTTTCCACACTATGGACGGGGGCATTGTACATTTTCTTTTCGTCCGGTTGTTCTTCATCGCTGAAGCGGTCGAAGAATCTGGAAGATCCTGGTTCTCCGTCCCTATAGCCCCTGTTGTCGCTGGATGAAAAGTTGGTCCTTAAATAGGTTTCCTCACTGTCAACAGGTACCATCTTTATTTCTCCTGGCAGGTTTACCGCCATTATTTTTCCATTTGGAAGTGTATCGTACACAATGGAATCTTTTATGACATTTACCTTCCCGTCTTTCCCAATGGCACTTTTCATGTATACGTTGCCCCTGTAGTAGTTGAAATCGCTTATTTCATCATCCACGATCGGTCTGTATACATCCGCAACCCATTCGGAGACATTTCCTGCCATATCGTAAAGGCCAAGGTCGTTCGGTTTATATGACATTACCGCTGCGGTAATATCGGCACCGTCATCGGACCACCCGGCAATTCCACCATAATCCCCTTTTCCTTGTTTAAAATTTGCCAATTGGTCTCCTCTTCCGACCCTTTGCCCGTTACGGGTATAATCGCCTTCCCATGGATATTTTTTTCGCCCTCTGTAATTGTTGTATTCCCTACTGCCAACTTGTGCCTGTGCGGCATATTCCCATTCTGTTTCCGTAGGCAGCCTATATTCGGGCAAAATGACACCGCTGCTCCTTTTTGCAAAGACGTTTACGGAGTCTTTTTGTTTATTTCCCTGAAGCGAATCGATCTTACCGTTGTAAACCGATTCGGGGCGGTTGAGGTAGGCTTCGGTACTGAAAGTGCCATCACCTTCACCCTCCAGGGCCAAATATTTGGCATCATCGGCCAAATAACCTTCCCTCTCCAACATCACCTCGTTAACCCTGTCCGTTCTCCATTCGGCAAACTGGGTTGCCTGCACCCAGTTCACGCCCACTACCGGATATTCTGCGTAAGCGGGATGTCTAAGGTAATTATTGGTCATGGTCTCGTTAAATCCCAACCTATTCCTCCACACCAAGGTGTCCGGAAGCGCGCCGGTATAAATGTGTGCGTATTTCGGGTCATCGGGTGGGTAAACACTTTTTAGGTAGTCCAAATACTCCAGGTACATAACGTTGGTAACTTCCGTTTCATCCATGTAAAATGATTGTACGTGCTGTTGGGTAGCGGTATTGTTCCAATCGTGCATTACATCGTCCTGCACCTTTCCTTTTACAAAGGTACCTCCTTCAACAAACACAAGGCCTGGAGCTGTTTCCTGCTCCTTGAAGTCTGAATTGTACTGGAAGCCTCCTTCCTTGGCATTGATCTTCCAGCCTGTGGCCCTGGAGGTGTTCTTAGAGGCGGAGGAATTTTTACAACTTGTAAAACATCCGGCTACCACTGCGCAAGAGAGTACAACTATAAATTGTTTTTTCATAATAAGGACTTGAGTTCAAAAAAATATAAACTGCTTTTAAGTAGTTTGGGATTCGTATTTTTGCTTTTGTTTATGCCATATTTGGCTATTAAAACGGTGATATGTATTTAATATTTTGTTTTTTTACTTTTTTTTTCGTCGTAGCGGAACGGGTCGTGGCCATAGGTCCCCTACAAAATCCATAACGACCGAAAATGCTTTATAGTATGGGTGTCGGTCAATCTTTTTAAAGTAGATCGTGCCATTGGGTCTGAATTTGTGCCGTCCAAACGGCAAACTGTTTTTTTTTGCAAACTGTTTTTATTTCATTTTTGTTCAAAAAGTGTATAAGATATCGTTGAAATTACCGTTTCTGTGTAGTACACAGAATATATTTTAATTATTGGTCCTAATTTAAGGATTTTTGCAACCAGATAAACCATATGGTAGAAATGAGAAAATTATTGACAGTTGCGTTGCTCGTATGGGGTGGTAGTATGGCTGCCCAAGAAAATGAGAGGGTCATCACGACCGCAGTACCATTTTTAACGATTGCGGCCGATGCAAGGGCGGCAGGAATGGGGGATATGGGAGTGGCCACTTCTACCGATGCCTTCTCACAGCAATGGAACCCGGCCAAATTTGCCTTTGCCGAGAGACAGATGGGCATTGGGTTCAGTTATACCCCCTATCTTGAAAGCGTTATCACCGATGTTGGCCTCTTAAGCGGTAGTTTCTACAATAAGATAAATGACAGGAGCGCGTTCGCCCTAAGCTTGCGTTATTTTACCTTGGGCGAAATTGAACTTCGACAATTTGCAAACGATCCCGGTACGATCGTAAAACCCAACGAACTGGCGTTGGACGGTTCCTATTCCCTTAAATTGAGCGATCAATTTTCGATGGCGGTCGCGGGCAGGTTCATCAGTTCCAATTTAAAATTTCCCCAGGACGAGAGCGTGGATTCCAGAGCGGCAACCTCCTTTGCGGTGGATGTGGCGGGTTATTACCGCTCGAGGGAGATAGCGTATAATAATTTTGATGGCCGGTGGAGGGCGGGATTTAATCTGTCCAACCTCGGGGGCAAAATTGCATATGACGAAGGGGGACAGGAGAACTTTTTGCCCACCAACCTAAAATTCGGGCTTGGATTTGATTTTATTCTGGATCAGGACAATGTTTTGGGCATCACTTCGGAATTCAATAAACTTTTGGTGCCCACCCCACGGGACTTCAATGGGGATGGCTCCATAGATTCCGTGGATAATGAAGAGTACCAGAATATCGGGTTTATTAGTGGTGTTTTTGAATCATTTGGGGATGCACCGGATGGTTTTTCCGAAGAACTGAAAGAATTTACCTGGGCCTTGGGAGCAGAATATATCTATCAAAATGCCTTTATGCTCCGGACAGGTTATTTTAATGAGAGCGAGGAAAAGGGTTCCAGAAAATTCTTCTCCCTTGGCGCTGGATTTAAATTTAAGGCGGCACAGATAGATCTTTCCTATCTGTTTTCCACTTCCCAAATAAAGAACCCCCTTGAAAATACACTTCGATTTTCTCTTACGTTCGAGCTCGGTGACGAATATTATAATGATTAAGATAGCCCATCATAAACAATAATTGGAAGTAAATGAAGGTACATTGAAAAGACGAACGCTAACATTCGAAATGCTGGTCTTTGCTTCTCTGCAAGAATTGACCGAAGTTGACAAAGAATTGATGTTGGCAGCTATTGTCGCAAGGGAAAATGCCTATGCACCTTATTCAAAATTTAATGTAGGCGCAGCGGTGCTGTTGGAAAATGGGGAAACCATAACCGGTAATAACCAAGAGAACGCTTCCTATCCGTCGGGTCTTTGCGCCGAAAGGGTTGCCGTATTCTATGCTGGGGCCAAGTATCCCGGTGTGCCCATCAAGGCCATCGCGGTCACCGCGACTTCCCAAAAATATCAAGTGGACCTGCCCGCTTCCCCTTGTGGCAATTGCAGACAGGCTCTTTCCGAATATGAGCAAAAACAAAATAAACCTATAAGACTTTTATTAATGGGAGAGATCGGGGAGGTCATCCTATGTAGTTCCGTTGCCGATCTTTTGCCCTTGGCTTTCAATGGTTCCTTTCTTGGGTGATCATATCCCTGGCCAGCTAGAATATGGACTTTTTATTCCAACATGGGACCTTTTTGTTGTTTCTTGGAAGCTTTTTCGCCAATTTTTTTTCTCTATTGAATTAATGTGTATTTTTGTTTTTTGTTTGACATCAAAGCTTCAATAAACACATAATTAATGGAAAAAATAACCAAAGAAGTCTACCTTAAATGGTACGAGGACATGTTGCTGTGGAGGAAATTCGAGGACAAGCTCGCTGCAGTCTATATCCAGCAAAAAGTTAGGGGATTTCTACACTTATATAATGGCCAAGAGGCCGTTTTGGCCGGCTCGCTGCATGCAATGGACCTTTCTAAGGACAAGATGATCACCGCATATCGAAACCATGTACAGCCCATAGGAATGGGGGTAGATCCGAGAAGGGTTATGGCCGAACTGTACGGGAAGGTTACGGGAACCTCAAAGGGAATGGGCGGTTCCATGCATATTTTTTCCAAAGAAAAAGGGTTTTATGGTGGACACGGTATCGTAGGGGGACAGATCCCCCTGGGTGCGGGCATGGCCTTTGCCGATAAATATTTTAAAAGGGATGCGGTTACCCTATGTTATATGGGGGACGGAGCTGTTAGACAGGGATCCCTTCACGAAACCTTTAACTTGGCAATGTTATGGCAATTGCCAGTGGTCTTTATTTGTGAGAATAATGGATATGCCATGGGAACTTCTGTTGCAAGGACCTCATTTTCAACCGAAATATGGAAGTTGGGCCTCGGGTATGAAATGCCCTGTGGTCCAGTTGACGGAATGGATCCCGTTACCGTTGCCAAGGAGGTCAGTAAGGCGGTCGAACGCGCCAGAAGTGGTGGTGGACCAACCTTCTTGGAAATGAAGACCTATCGATATAGAGGTCATTCCATGTCAGATGCACAGCATTATCGGACGAAGGAAGAAGTGGAGGAATACAAGAAAATAGATCCGATCAACCAGGTTCTGGCCATCATCCAAGAAAATAAATATGCCACAGACGAGGAGATCAAAACAATCAATAAGAGGGTAAAAGATCTTGTTTCGGAGTGTGAGAAGTTTGCGGACGAATCGGATTATCCTCCGGTACAACAGTTGTACGATATGGTGTACGAACAAAAGGATTATCCATTTTTACCACATAAATTATAGGAGATGGCAGAGATAATAAATATGCCCAGGTTAAGTGATACCATGGAAGAGGGCACTGTGGCCAAATGGCTCAAAAAAGTTGGAGATAAGGTTTCCGAAGGCGATATTCTGGCCGAAATAGAGACCGATAAGGCTACTATGGAATTTGAATCCTTCCATGAGGGCACCTTGCTCCACATTGGAATAGCCGAAGGCGATGGTGCTCCTGTAGATTCGCTCTTGGCCATTATAGGTGAGGAAGGGGAAGATATTTCCGCTATGATCAACGGATCTTCCGCTCCTTCCAAGGAAAAGGAAAAAGATGGCTCCGGTGAGAAACCCGAGGATACCAACGATGCTCCACAAGATACCGATGAAGTCGACAGCGATGGCGGAACATCGGACATCCCAGAGGGTGTTGAAATAATTAAAATGCCAAGGTTAAGCGATACCATGGAAGAAGGTACCGTTGCCTCTTGGCTTAAAAAAGTGGGCGATAAGGTAGAGGAAGGCGATATCTTGGCCGAGATCGAAACGGACAAGGCCACCATGGAATTTGAATCATTTTATGCCGGTACATTATTGTATATAGGAATAAAAGAGGGAGAATCGGCCCCAGTTGATACCATATTGGCCATAATCGGTCCCGATGGGACGGCAGTGGAAGGATTGCTCAATGGAAAATCCACCGATAAAAAGAGCAAGGCCCCGCAGGATAAAAAGGAGGATGTTGAAAAAGGAGGGGAACCTGT
Organism: uncultured Sediminicola sp.; assembly: GCA_963974715.1. Taxonomy (GTDB): domain Bacteria; phylum Bacteroidota; class Bacteroidia; order Flavobacteriales; family Flavobacteriaceae; genus Sediminicola. Next base: position 214,508 of record CAXBDK010000004.1, on the reverse strand, counting down.
TTCCAAAGAACAGACGAAAACAGCAGCAGATGGTAAAAGGATCTTCGTATCTCCCTTGGCCAAAAAAATAGCGGAGGAGAAAGGGGTAGATCTTTCACAGGTGACCGGAAGCGGGGATCACGGAAGGATCGTAAAAAAGGATATTGAAAATTATACCCCTTCACAAAAAGAGGCACCGGCTGCCAAGGGAACCTCTGAAACCCCATCCAAATCTTCCGCACCAGCTCCCGTCACGGGACAGGAGGGAAGTGAGGAAGTCAAAAATTCCCAAATGCGCAAGGTGATCGCCAAACGTTTGGGGGAATCCAAATTCAGTGCTCCCCATTATTATCTCACCATAGAAGTGGATATGGATAATGCCAAGGAGTCAAGGGCCCAGATCAATACTTTGCCGGATACGAAGGTGTCGTTCAATGATATGGTAGTAAAGGCATGTGCCATGGCCCTGAAGAAACACCCGCAGGTAAACACCAGTTGGAACGGCGATACTACCCGCTACAACCATCACATCCATATTGGGGTGGCGGTTGCCGTTGAAGATGGCCTTGTAGTGCCCGTATTGAAATTTGCCGACGGCATGGGACTTTCCCAGATAGGCGGTGCGGTAAAAGACCTTGCAGGAAAGGCACGCAGCAAAAAGCTCACCCCGGCCGAAATGGAGGGCAGTACCTTTACGGTCTCCAATTTGGGAATGTTCGGTATATTGGAGTTCACCTCCATTATCAACCAGCCCAATTCCGCCATTCTTTCTGTAGGCGCCATTGTTGATAGACCGGTCGTTAAAAATGGACAGATAGTTGTTGGCAGTACCATGAAGGTTACGTTGGCATGCGATCATAGGACCGTTGATGGTGCCACGGGAGCCCAGTTCATGCAGACATTAAGGGCCTACTTGGAAAATCCGGTCACCATGTTGGCCTAATATTTAAACATAGCATAATTACAAGCATCCCATTTTTGGGATGCTTTTTTTTTATCTTTGGGGCAAAATCAAATATGATGTCTAGAATTATATCCCTATTTCTATTTGTCCTTCTGCTGGGTTGTGGGGCAGGTCAAGTTGATCCTAACCTGGTCAACGGCCCCGACGGGGTGAAGGCCAAGAAATTTGCCCCCCCTAAAGATTCCGAAATTACGGATATCAATAGCGGGGTAGCCGCATCGGGTAAGATGCCCCCCTTTTCAAATGGCGACCGCGTAGCCTTCCTAATGGACTATCTGGCATCCGATTCACTGCACGGTAGGGAGGCAGGAAGTGATGGAATTGAAAAAGCCGCTACATTTATAGAGAATTTCTTTAAAGAAAATAACGTTCAACCTTTTTTTGCCACCTATAGGGATACGTTGACCAATTTTGATGGCACTGCCTATAATGTGGTCGGCTATTTACCTGGGAAAGATCCCAAACTGAAGGATGAATATGTGATTATAGGGGCACATTACGACCATATTGGCATATTAGCGGCCGAAAATGGGGATTCGATTGCCAATGGTGCCAACGACAACGCTTCCGGCACTTCCTCCGTAATGGAGTTCGCCCGTTATTTCGGCAATATTGGTACCAACAAACGCAGTATCATCTTTGCGCTCTTCAGCGCTGAGGAAAAGGGGCTATTGGGTTCGGTACATCTTGCAAAAAAGTTGAAATCCCAAAATTTGCCGCTTTACACTATGCTCAATTTTGAAATGGTGGGCGTTCCCTTGGTGGACAAGGAGTATAAGGTCTATGTGACCGGCTATGAGAAATCAAATCTGGCGGAAGTGAGCAATCGATATGCGGAAAGTAATCTGGTCGGTTTTTTGCCTACCGCCAAGGAGTTCAACCTGTTCAAAAGATCGGACAACTATCCTTTCGATCAGGAATTTGGGGTCCCCTCGCAGACCTATTGTACGTTCGATTTTACCAATTTCGATCATTATCATAAGGTAGGGGACGAGAATTCATTAATGGACTATTCCCATATGGCCAGCTTGGTCAACTTGATGGTTCCGGTCCTGGAAGGAATAACCAATGCTCCCGATAAAGAAATAAAATATTATTAATGGCCAATATTATCGTTACTGGGTCAAGTAGGGGAATCGGATTTGAACTGGTCAAAATACTTGCTGGGGAAGGGCATAAGGTATTGGCCCTCTCCCGAAATGAGCGTCCGGTCCAAGATCTGAAACTTCCTAACATCACCACTTTCCCATTTGATATTTCCTACGAAGGGCATTTGCAAAAATTACGCGATTTCATTGCCGAGGAATGGGAAAAAGTGGACGTGTTGGTAAACAATGCGGGAAAGTTTCTCAAAAGGACATTTATGGAGACTACGGCGGTGGAATTGGAAGAAGTCTATAGGGTAAACGTTTTTGGAGTGGCCAATATTACAAAAACTGTCCTTCCTTTTATGGATACATCCGGACACGTACTTACCATTAGTTCCATGGGAGGGGTACAGGGCAGTGTTAAATTTCCGGGCCTTGCCGCTTACAGTTCCAGTAAGGCTGCCGTTATTGGGCTTACGGAGTTATGGGCCGAGGAATTTAAGGAGAACGGTCCGTCATTCAACGTAATGGCCCTTGGAGCCGTACAGACAGAAATGCTGGAAGAGGCCTTTCCAGGATACCAAGCCCCTGTTTCGGCCCATGATATGGCGATGTATATAAAGGAATTTGCACTTAACGGACAAAAGATGTACAATGGGAAACTGTTACAGGTTTCCAAGAGCACCCCTTAATGGACGATGTCTTAAAGAAATACCTTCCGGAAAGGGCCGTGGCCCCCTGTCTGGAACTTATAAAGGTAAACAAGGTACACTTGAAGATCGTTAACGATCGGGTAACAAGGCATGGGGATTATCGACTCTTGCCCAATGGACTGCACCATATAACCGTAAACGCTTCACTTAACAAATATCGTTTTTTGATAACCCTGATCCACGAAGTGGCCCATTTGGTCGCTTTTGAGAAATATGGAAAGCGAATCCTTCCACATGGGGCAGAATGGAAAAGATCATTTCAATATTTAATGGTTCCATTTATCCGACCTGAAATCTTTCCATCGGATCTATTGCCCCTTTTGGCGAAACATTTCAGAAATCCAAAGGCCAGTAGTGATACGGATGCAAATTTATCCATAGCTTTGAAGCGTTTTGATGCCGATGGAAAGGACAAAAATTATCTGTTTGAACTGCCTATCGGCAGTATTTTTAGAATATATAACGGCAGGCTTTTTAAAAAGGGACCTAAAAGGGTGAAGAGGTACGAATGTATAGAGGCCGCTTCCGGAAAAGTATACCTTTTTCAACCAAATGCCGAAGTTGAATTAATTACGGATTAAAGATATGGAAATGAACAAAAATTATTATGCAGTTTTAATGGCCGGTGGCGTTGGTTCCAGGTTTTGGCCTATCAGTACATCTTCCTATCCCAAACAGTTCCATGATATGTTAGGGACCGGTGATACCTTGATACAAAAGACCTTTAAAAGATTGAATTCATTCGTTCCTACAGAGAATATTTTAATCCTTACCAACGAACGTTACAACGAATTGGTGTTGGAACAGTTGCCCATGGTGAAACAGGATCAGGTGGTACTGGAACCGGCAATGAGAAATACGGCCCCCTGCATTTTATACGCCGCTTTGAAAATACAGAAATTAAATCCAGATGCGGTCATGATCGTAGCGCCCAGCGATCATTGGATCGAGGATGAGGAAGCCTTTGCAAGGGATGTCATAAGCTGTTTTGGCAAATGCTCAAAGGAGGAGGTGCTATGTACCCTTGGGATAAAACCTACATTTCCAAATACGGGTTTCGGATATATCGAATATGATAAGCAAAGTCCAGATCAACTAAAAAAGGTGGAACAGTTTCGGGAAAAGCCCAATTATGAAACCGCCAAGGAATTTTTGTCCCAAGGCAACTTTTTATGGAATGCCGGTATCTTTATGTGGAGCGTACGGTCCATCGTAAACGCTTTCCAATCCTTCCAGCCAACACAGTACGACCTTTTCCAATTGGGAAGTTCCTGTTACAATACCAGTGAAGAAGGTGCATTTATACGGGAGAACTATGAAAAGGCAGCGGATATATCAATTGATTATGCTATCTTGGAACAGTCCCGGTCCATATTCGTATTGCCCGCCACTTTTGATTGGAACGATCTTGGCACTTGGGGTTCCTTATATGACAAATTGGACAAGGACGCTGAAAATAACGCAGTGGTCAACGGTTCCGTACTTGCCCAAGATGCACGGGGCAATATGGTGCGATCCCCAAAAGGAAAGATAGTGGTGGTGGATGGCCTGAACGATTATATTATTGTGGATAGGGAAGAGGTCTTATTGATCTATCCGAAATCAAAGGAACAGGACATAAAAAAGGTAGTGAACAAGGTCAAGGAAAAATTTGGTGACCAATATGCGTAGACTATGGTAGAAGACCAACATAAAGATGGAAAATCGGACGCAAATTCCAATGTCGATAGCGGGGATACCGTAAAGAGGGATTTTCAGGGGCTTTTGGGAAGTTCCAAAAAGTTTTTGAGCGAATTATTGGATATAAGGAGCAATACGGACCAAGAGGCCACCAAAGAATCCATTATTGCCGATATACCTTTTAAGGGCCATACTTCGTGGATTCTTATCTGTTCCATTTTTATCGCTTCCATAGGACTTAACGCCAACTCTACCGCTGTGGTCATTGGAGCTATGTTAATTTCGCCGCTAATGGGGCCTATTCTGGGAATGGGTCTATCCTTGGCCATAAACGATATCGACACCTTAAGACGGTCTTTAAAAAACTTTGCCGTGATGGTCATCCTCAGTGTCATTACCGCATTTTTATTTTTCTATTTCTTTCCTATAAAAGATCAGTCCTCTGAACTTTTAGCACGTACGGCACCGGATATTCGGGACGTGCTGATAGCCTTTTTTGGTGGTTTGGCCTTGGTGATTGCCAGGGCAAAACGGGGAACCATTGCCAGTGTTATATTTGGGGTCGCCATAGCAACTGCATTGATGCCCCCACTTTGTACCGTTGGTTTTGGATTGGCCATAGGTAATTTTAATTATGCCGGTGGGGCCATGTACCTATTTACCATCAATACCATTTTTATTGGATTGGCGACCTTTTTGGTCATTAAGCTATTGCGTTTTCCGATGGTGAGGTACGTAAACTCGCAAAGGAGAAGATTTATCGCCAGAATCGCTTCTTTGGTGGCAATTCTTGTGATGGTGCCTGCTGGTTATACGTTCTATAATGTTTTTAAGGAATCCCTTTTCAAAAATGCGGCCAATAAGTTTGTTACGGAAAAAATAGCTCCCTACCAATTTTCGGGGGAAGGACGTTTTTTGGAAAATCTGACCACTATCGATTATGCAAAGGGAAAAGATCCGATCATTGAAGTGGTTTTTATGGGAAACGAGACCATTCCAGATAATGTAATTTCAACTTGGAAAGGCCAAAAGGACAGTTATAAGGAACTCAAAAATGCCACATTGAAGGTGGTACAGGGCAGCAATGAGGCATTTGACCAAATGAAATACGTTACGGAACTGTACGAATCCAATAAAAATGAGCTGCTGAACAAGGATGAAAAAATCAAGATATTGGAAAGGGAGCTCGCCAGGGCCAGCCTATTGATATCGCAGCAAATTCCTTTTCAGGAAATAAGTTCAGAAGCAAAAACCCTTTATGGCAACTTGGTATCCTTGGGATTTGCCTACACGATCAAGACCGATTTTCAGAAAACGGACACCATTCCAATGTTTGAGGTAAGATGGAAATCCGCCGGGAATACAAAAGAGGCCGATACCAAGAAATTGGGCAATTGGCTCAAGTTGCGGTTAAAGAACGACAAGGTGGAAGTGCGGGAGGTACGGGATTAATTACGTTCCTCTATGTACATCTGACGCACTTTTTTGAACAGTTCCGAGGAGTATACAAAATTGGTGACCGCTTCGTTGTCCGTTTTAAAAATCTCATTTTTGCTCCCTTCCCACTCCTTAAGGCCATTTTTCAGAAATATGATCTTTTCCCCAATTTCCATTACGGAATTCATATCATGGGTATTTATTACCGTGGTGATATCATATTCTTGCGTGATTTCATGGATCAGGTTGTCGATCAAAATGGCGGTCTTTGGATCCAGACCGGAATTGGGCTCATCACAGAACAGGTATTTGGGGTTCATGACAATGGCCCTGGCTATGGCCACCCTCTTTTGCATGCCCCCCGAAATTTCGGAAGGGAACTTGTTGTGCGCATCGGTAAGGTTCACCCTTTTAAGGACGGCGTTTACCCTGTCCTGCATTTCTGATTTGGACTGTTTGGTAAACATGTCCAAAGGAAACATGACATTGCCAGCTACGGTTTTTGAATCGAACAGGGCACTACCTTGAAAGACCATGCCCATCTCTTGCCTAAGTTCCCTTTGTTCATCTGCCGATAGTTCCGAATAGTTCTGGCCATTATAGGAAATACTTCCTTTTTCGGGTGAAAAAAGGCCAAGAAGGCATTTGAGGAACACCGTCTTGCCCGACCCGGATTGACCTATGATCAGATTGGTCTTTCCCTTGTCGAAACAGGTGGTTATCCCCTTTAGTATCTCGGCGTCGCCAAATGACTTGTGTATGTCGTTTACCTCTATCATGAGCCCAATAATAACTGTGTTAACATATAATTCACGATGATGATCGTTACACTTGTCCAAACAAAGGAAGTGGTGCTTGCCTTGCCCACTTCCAAAGCACCGCCCTTCATATAGTATCCATGAAAGGATGGTATGGTAGCGATCAGGAAGGCAAAGACCATGGTCTTGATAAAGGAATAGGTAACATGAAAGGGAATAAAATCCATTTGGAGCCCTTCCACAAAGTCGGCACTGGAGCTGAACCCTCCCAGCACACCGGCGGCCCATCCGCCAAAAATGCCCACGTACATGGCAATGGCGATAGCGAAGGGATATAACATCAGGGCCATTATCTTCGGGAATACCAAGTAGTTTAGGGAATTTACCCCCATTACCTCCAGGGCATCGATCTGTTCCGTTACGCGCATCGTACCGATACTTGAGGTTATATAGGAGCCCACTTTACCCGCCATGATAATGGAGGTGAAGGTAGGGGCGAACTCCAAAATGACCGATTGCCTAGTGGCAAAACCGATCAGGGTCCTGGGAATGAAAGGACTGGTAATATTAAGTGCCGTTTGAATGGACACTACCCCTCCGATAAAAAAGGATATAAATATGATGATTCCCAGAGATCCAAATATAAGTTCGTCTATTTCCTTAAGTATCAACGACTTCATTATGCGCCATTTGGTGGGCTTCTTAAAGACTTCCCTGATCATTATAAAATAGCTGCCGATAGATGCTATATAGTTCATGTAGTAATAATATACTTCTTCATGTAAAAATAACAATATTAGATTTCATTTAACCTTCAATTGCGCTTTTAAGGGATTTATTTATTTATTTTTGCCACTTTAAGTTTTTGAACATGATCAATACAAAGAGTTTTTTCGTTTTTATTTTCCTCATTGCCCTCATCTCCCCCCAACTGTCTTTAGCACAAAGAAAATCAAAAAATAGATCCGAGTCTCCGGTACAGGAGCCTTTGCATGCGGCGCCCAAACTGGTAGTGGGCATTGTGGTGGACCAAATGCGGTATGATTATATCACACGTTTTTGGGACCACTATGGGGAAGGCGGTTTTAAACGTCTGGTAAACGATGGATTTAACTGTAAGAACAACCATTTTAATTATGCCCCTACCTATACGGGGCCCGGGCATGCATCGGTTTACACCGGAACAACTCCTTCCACCCATGGTATCATAGGAAACGATTGGTACGATAAAGAGTTGGACAAAAGTGTGTACTGTGCCTCCGATGACGCTTATTCCTCCGTGGGAACAACTACGGATGCCGGCAAAATGTCGCCACATAGGATGACCACCACCACCGTTACGGATGAGCTGCGGTTACATACCCAAATGCGAGGCAAGGTAATTGCCGTGGCCGTAAAGGACCGTGGTGCGGTACTGCCGGGGGGGCATACGGCCAATGCCGCCTACTGGCTTCAGGGAGGGGACGAGGGAAACTGGATCAGTAGTACCTATTATATGAAGGATCTTCCGCAGTGGGTGAAGGACCACAACCAGCAACGAACCATAGATTCCTATAAAAAAAGTTGGAACACCCTTAAGGATATAGACACTTATCTGGAAAGTGGGACGGACGTAAATACCTACGAGGGGTTGTTCGAGGGGGAGACCACTACGGCTTTTCCACATGACCTTCCCACTTTATGGGACAAGAACGGCAAATACAACCTCTTAAAGTCCACTCCTTATGGCAATAGCATTACCACGGATTTTGCGCTTGCGGCATTGGAGGGCGAAGGATTGGGAACGGACGCAATCACGGATTTTTTGGCCATTAGTTTTTCCAGTACCGATTATGTGGGCCATATGTTCGGGGTGAACTCCAAAGAGGTACAGGATACCTATCTAAGGCTGGACCAAGATCTTGAGCGTCTTTTGATAGCTTTGGATAAAAAGGTTGGGGAAGGGCAATATACCGTTTTTCTTACCGCCGATCATGCCGCCGTGGACGTGCCGGCATATTTAAAGGATAAAAAGGTTCCGGCCGGGTATGTCAAGACGGGAGAAATTCTAGATAAACTAAAAGCCTTTGTCCGATATAAATTCGGCAGTACTGAAATCATCAAAAACCTATCCAACTATCAATTGTTCCTTGATCATAAGACCATCCAAAATTTGGAATTGGACCTTGCCGATGTACAGGAAGCCATTGCCGCGGAAGTGTTGACCTATGATAGGATCTATAGGGTCTATACGGCCCATCAAATGTGGCAGAACCAATATACGGAAGGTGTCCCCTATATTTTACAGAACGGGTACAACCAAAAGCGTTCCGGCGATATATTACTGGTTCTCGATCCCGATACCATCAATTATTCCAAGACGGGGTCTACCCATGGATCGCCATTTTCCTACGATACCCATGTTCCCCTAATATTCTATGGAAACGGTATCAAAAAGGGGAGTACCGTCCTAAGGACCGAAATCCCGGATATCGCACCTACCATTTCGGCATTGTTGGGCATTGCTTTTCCCAGTGGCGTGAGTGGGGAACCAATTGTGGAGGTATTGGAGTAAAATTATAGGGAACAAAGGTAGTCCTATCGGATTGGGTCTCTCAAAAAAGCTTGCCCTTAATATTTTTCCAACGGAGCTTCCTAATAAATTCTCCTTCCTCATGCGTCACAATAAAGGGAACTTTCTCTCTCCCGGCCTGAAGGAAACCATTTAGATTGTCCAGAAAAGATTGGATCTTTTTCTGTTTCCAGGCCATTTTAGCGGAAGCCAGTATCGTGATCGGTAATCCATAGCGCATGGTATACATGGCCCTGCCCTGCATTAATTTTGCTTTCTTGTTGTATGCCTTCCCAATGGGCCTAAGGTGTTTGGGCATAAGGGATTCTTCTGTGCATATTGCAAATCCGTGGAATTTGGCAAGAAGTTCGTCAACAGTGTCCCAGCCCATGGCATTTCTAAGTCCTCCCATAGCATAAAAACAAGCCTTGGTGTAGGATTTAAAGGCCCCTCGTACATGGTCGTTGTTCATGGGATGGTTTCGTTTCCATTGGCCCGAGGCATCCTGTTCATAGGCGAAACCGCCAGCGATCCCTACCTTGTGATCGTTTTTGAAAATGTCGGCAATAATTTGGAAATACTGGGGGGGAAGGATAATATCGGCATCCAATTTTACTATGAAATCAAATTCCTTATCTACCCGTTCCAAGCCCATATTAAAGGCATTTACCACCTTGCTCCCAGGAAGGTGCAGGCTGGAGGAACGGATATTGCGCTTTTCCAATAGCTGTGGATTTTTTGAAACATAAAGATCTATAATTGCCTCCGTACCATCGTCGGAATTATCATTAACGATAATTACCTTATTGGGGATCAATGTTTGACAAAGAACGGAATCCAAGGTCAGGGCCAGGAATTTTTCCTCGTTGTGGGCCGGTATGACGATGTTGTACTTCACGCTATGAATTTATAAGGATCTGGTAACGGGGTGAAAAATGACTGGGGGCGATATGACGGATTTTATACCTCGCGACGTTCAGCATATACAATATAGTACCTCGGGGTAATCCTTCGTAGCAACGGCCTGATGCCAATTTTATTAACCGGATTGGTCCATTTTTGTCTATCTTTTATTTCCCATCCGGCTTTTTCCAATAACCAGTCGAACTGCCAATCCTCGAACTCATGGTAATGCCGGTCCCAAGGATCTATTTTGCTCCTATAGGCTGTACTGAACCACAAGCGCAATGGAATGCTGGCCACTAGTTTCTTGGCCTTTATTTCCCGTAGGATGTTATAGGGGGCCAACATATGTTCTAATATTTCGAAGGCCGTTACCACTTCGGCACGGGATTCGGTAACGGAAGAGAAATCGTTGTCCAAATCTTCCCCATGGGTGTTCTCCACGGAAAAGCCCTGTTGTACCATAAGATCGGAAAAAGGATTCTTGACCCCCAAATCTAAGATACGCTGGTCTCTGGATATATGTTTTTGCAGGAAATTGGCAGTATATTTGTACCTCTTGTTCGGAAAATGGGTGTCGTACATCTTACATTAATATCTATAGACGAAGGCATTGATGTTCATACCAGCGCCCACACTTGCAAAGATAGCAACATCCCCTTTTTGGATGGACTGATTTTCCATTTTTCCTTTCCGTACCATATCAAAAAGAGTGGGAATGGTGGCTACCGAGCTATTTCCCAATTGGTTGATGCACATGGGCATGCAATTTTTGGGCATGTCCATTCCATAGGAACGGTAAAAACGCTTTACGATCGCCTCGTCCATTTTTTCGTTGGCCTGGTGAATAAAGATTTTTTTGACATCTTCTATCCTGGCCCCACTTTTATCCAAACAGGCCCTCATGGCATCGGGAACATAGGTCACGGCAAATTCATATATTTTCCTTCCGTGCATTTTTATGTATTTTCTGTCCGAACCTGATTCCTTGGAATAGGATTCTCCATAAAAAAGATAATAAGCTTCCTCATTGGCGTAGGTGGCAGACTCATGGGCCAAGATCTGTCCTTGGCTGCCAGCTTCAATAATAGTGGCTCCGGCCCCGTCGGAATAGATCATCGAATCCCTATCATAGGGATCGACTATTCTTGAGAGGGTTTCCGCACCGATTACCATGCATTTTTTTGCTATACCGCTTTTGATAAAGGCATGGGCCTGTATGACACCTTCGATCCAACCTGGACATCCGAACAGGAGGTCATAGGCCACGCATTTTGGGTTTTTGATCTGTAAGAGGTGTTTTACCCTTGTTGCCAAACTTGGAAGGGTATCCCCTTGTGAACGACCATGCGCAACATCCCCAAAATTATGGGCGAATATAATGTAGTCCAACGTTTCCTTATCAATTCCTGCATCTGCAATGGCCTTTTCGGCTGCATGGAAGGCAAGATCTGATGCGTTTAAATGGTTTTCCGCATACCTTCGTTCCTCAATACCTGTAATCCCCTTGAATTTTTCAATGATGATGTCATTCGTACTATTAAAGGGAGTTCCATCGGCATTTAGGAAGGTATGGTTGCTGAAATCCGTATTTTTTGTAATTATGGATGGCAGATAGCAGCCTGTGCCGGTGATACCAATATTCATATGTTAGTGGTTCATTAAGTTGGTACAAGATAGGGAATCCCTAGGTTTTGTCTTATGCATGCATAATATTGACTACGATGTCCAATATCTTTTGTGGACTGGGCCTACAGCACAAAAAAGCCCCATACCGGTAACGGAAGAGGCTTTGAGGTGCCATTTTTATTGGCTTTTCTATGCTTCCATATAAGCTTCAATAGGGGCACAGGTACATATTAAATTACGATCTCCATATGCATCGTCCACCCTTCTTACCGATGGCCAGAATTTATTTTCCGAAACATAGGGCAACGGAAATGCGGCCTGCTGTCTGGTATAGGGCAGGTCCCAAGTGTCCGCCGTGATCATTTCAAGGGTATGGGGCGCATTTTTAAGCACATTGTTTCCCTGTTCGGCAGAAGCTGCATCAATTTCCTTTCGAATTGAAATCATGGCATCACAAAAACGGTCAAGTTCGGCCAGGTTTTCACTTTCCGTTGGCTCTATCATAAGCGTGCCCGCCACGGGAAAGGAAACGGTAGGTGCGTGAAATCCATAATCCATCAATCGTTTTGCAATATCCGAAACTTCAATTCCCTTTTGCTTGAACGGCCTACAGTCCACTATCATTTCATGTGCGGCCCTTCCTTTTTCACCGGTATAAAGAACTTCGTAACTGCCATTTAGCCTATGTTTGATGTAATTGGCGTTTAAAATGGCAATTTTCGTAGCCTGCGTTAGGCCTTCCTCCCCCAGCATTTTGATGTAACCATAGGAAATGAGGCATACCAGTGCACTGCCCCAAGGTGCAGCTGAGATGGCTGTTATTGCTTTTTCCCCTCCAGTGGGTATCACTGGATTTCCTGGCAGAAAGGGCACCAGTTGTTCCGCTACACATATGGGTCCCACCCCGGGGCCGCCACCTCCATGTGGAATCGCAAAAGTCTTATGTAGGTTCAGGTGGCACACATCCGCACCGATCGTGGCGGGATTGGTAAGTCCAACCTGAGCGTTCATATTGGCACCATCCATATATACCTGTCCCCCGTTGGCATGGATCAGTTTTGTGATCTGCCTTATGGAAGATTCGAAAACACCATGGGTAGAGGGGTAGGTTACCATCAGGGCGGCCAGGTTATCTTTGTGGAGTTCTGCCTTTTCCGTAAGGTCGGCCACGTCTATATTTCCTTTTTCATCCGTTTTTGTAACCACTACCCTCATTCCGGCCATTACTGCCGAAGCGGGATTGGTGCCATGTGCGGATGCTGGGATCAGGCATATGTTCCTATGTCCGTCCCCACGGGATTCATGGTATGCCCTGATGGCCATTAGGCCCGCGTATTCACCTTGTGCCCCAGAATTGGGCTGTAGTGAGGTGCCTGCAAAACCGGTGATGGTATTGAGGTTTTTTTCCAGTTCCCGTAGCACGATCTGGTACCCTTCTGCCTGATCAACGGGAACAAAGGGATGTAAGTTGCCCCATTGGGCGGAACTCAACGGCAGCATTTCAGAAGCTGCGTTCAATTTCATCGTACAGGAACCCAAGGAAATCATGGAGTGGTTTAGGGCAAGATCTTTCCGTTCCAATTTTTTGATATACCGCATCAAGCCTGTTTCGGAATGGAAACTGTTGAAAACCTGATTTTCCAAAAAGGGGCTGCTGCGCCTAACATTTTCGTTTAGCAAGGTCCCTTCCAAAAGCGCTTTAATTTCCGGCTGTGGTCTGTCCAGCGCTTTGGAAAAGATATACAGGATTTTTTGTAGGTCCCCTATGGTGGTTGCTTCGTTCAAAGCTATGGAAATGGTCTCCCCATCGGGATAGTAAAAGTTCACTTCATTTGATTCGGCCACCTTTTTGATCTTTAAAGCATCTGCCTTAACGGTTATGGTATCAAAAAAAGAGGTGTTCTGTTGGTAAAGGCCCATTTTTTCCAGGGCATTGGCCAATGTGAGGGCAGAAGCATGGACTTTTTCCGCAATGTACCTCAATCCCTTGGGACCATGGTAGACCGCGTACATGCCGGCCATTACTGCCAATAATACCTGTGCCGTGCAGATATTGGACGTTGCCTTGTCCCTTTTTATGTGCTGTTCCCTGGTCTGTAGTGCCATCCGAAGGGCGGGTTTTCCATCAACATCCTTGGTAACCCCAATGATCCTTCCCGGTATGTTCCTTTTATAGGCTTCCTTGGTGGCAAAAAATGCGGCATGGGGACCGCCATAACCTAGGGGAATTCCAAAACGCTGCGTAGTTCCCACTACCACGTCCGCACCAAATTCTCCGGGAGGGGTAAGTAGTACCAAACTTAGGATATCTGCGGCCACGGCCACTTTTATTTCCGCTGCCTTTGCTTTGTCCACAAAACCTGCATAGTCGAATACCTCGCCATGTTTGCCAGGGTATTGCAGCAGGGCACCGTAGAAACCGTCATCAAAATCAAAATCATGGTGATCGCCCACTATCAGTTCTATTCCCAATGGCAGTGCACGGGTATTTAAAAGTGATACTGTCTGTGGAAGTACCTCGCGGGACACAAAAAATTTCACCGCAGTTTTGCGGTCTCTGGACCTTAGTTCGTAGAGCATTGTCATAGCTTCGGCCGCGGCAGTGCTTTCATCCAAGAGGGAGGCATTGGCCAGTTCCATTCCCGTGAGGTCACAGATCATGGTCTGGAAGTTCAATAGTGCCTCCAACCTTCCCTGTGCTATTTCCGCTTGGTAGGGGGTGTAGGCGGTATACCATCCCGGATTTTCCAAAATATTCCTTTTGATGACCGAGGGCGTAATGCTTTCATGGTAACCGAGCCCTATATAGGTCTTGAACAGTTTATTTTTTTCCGAGAGTTGCTGCAAATGCTCCAAAAACCCGTGCTCGCTCATAGCGGGGGCAAGTTGAAGGGGCTTTTTTAGCCTGATATCATTGGGAATGGTCTCATAAATAAGCTGTTCCAAGTCGGTCACCTGTACTTTTTCCAGCATTTCCTTTAGCGCTTCCTCGTTTATGCCTATATGGCGCAGGGCAAACACGTCTGTCCTCATATTCTGGGTGTTTTTAACTCACTAAGTGAGATTGGTATGCTCCGAGCGCCTGCCCTAGATCCCCCGCCAGGGGGCTGGCCTGCGTCCGAATGAATTTTAGTTTTCCACTTATTGGCCTCGCGAGCTGTATCCGAGGCTGTTTATAAATGTGAGCAAAATTACTCATTTCCTATCTCAAAAACGTTACCCGCCCGCCATGAAAAAACGCAAAGTTTTTAACCAAAAACGGAGGTTGTGAACACTTTGGCTAAATTAGCACCATGCTAAGGTTAAAACAGCTGTTCGATTTTTACTTGGACGCCAGTATTCACGTGGCTTTAGCTGTTTTCGCCTTAACGGTGGTGAGCGGGCTGATGCTTTCCATCCCCTTTGATACCCACCTGTCCACCTTCCTATTTTTTGGGACCATTGCCGCTTACAACTTTGTTAAATATGGTGTGGAGGCAAAGAAATATATTTTGGTGGCAAATGCCTATCATAAAAATATTCAGGTCCTGAGTTTGTTATGTCTCGCAATTTCGGTCTACCATGCATTCTTCTTTACGTGGCAAGTCTGGAAATGCATATTGTTCCTCTTGTTTTTAACGGGCCTATATGCCCTACCGGTCTTGCCACATTCCAGGAATATCAGAAGTTGGGGAGGGTTTAAGATTTTTGTGGTGGCCATGGTCTGGTCCGGTACCACGGTCCATTTACCGGTAATTTCTGGTAAGTTGGCTTTGGATTGGGATGTTTGGGTACTGGCCTTTCAACGATTTGTACTTGTTTTGGTGCTGCTGCTTCCCTTTGAGGTCAGAGATCTTAAGTACGACCTGCCGGACCTAAGGACCTTGCCGCAGCGGTTTGGAATGGATAAAGTGAAAATTTTTGGTGTACTGGGCGCCTTTATCTTTTTTATGTCGACTTTCATAAAAGGGTCGGTAGACGTACTGGATCTCCTTTCCAATGGAATTGCTCTTATATTGTTGTTGCTGGGGATTCTGTTCACAAAAACGGAACAATCCCGTTATTATGCTTCGTTTTGGGTAGAATCTATCCCTATAGTCTGGTGTTTTGTGGTCTGGGCGCTTTCACTTTGCCTTTAGTCCTTGGGTTGCAATTTTTGCTTCATTTCCCCTTTTTCCCTTTCGGAGAGGGAACGTAACTTGGCTTGGTTGCACAGACCGGTAAGTCTTGAATTTTTACGGGAATGTTGGGAGCAGGTCTTGCATAATAGTATGTGGAGCTTCAGTTTTAGGATATCCAAAAAACCGGCTTCCCTATACTGGGCCTTATTGCATATTATCGAAGCTTTGTCACAGGAAATCATATGTTAAAACCAATTTTGATTAAGGCATTCCATAAGGGCTGTCCGTGCCCTGTGGATCATGACCCAAAGATTAGACGGATTAATGTCCAGCTCATTACAGATATCCTCCGTGTCCATTCCTTGAATGGTTTTCATGGTAAAGACAAGTGCCTGTTTTTTTGGTAATTTGGAGATACACTCCTGTATGGCCAGTCCCAGTTCCTCATTTTCAATTGCACTGTTCTCCATTACACTGAAAGGGTCGGCTATCTGCTCCTCCATCCAATCGCCTTCGCTATCATTTCCAGAGCTATAGGTCATTCGTACCTCTGCCTTCCCCTTTTTCGAATTGATCTTTCGGTAATGGTCTATCACCTTTCTTTTGAGGATCGCAATGAGCCACGTACGTTCCGCGGCATCTCCCTTGAAGTTTTTGGCCGATTTCAACCCGGCAAAAAATGTTTCCTGCACCAGATCCTTGGCAGTTTCCGTATCATTTACCCTTGCCACCGCATAGTTAAACAGATAATCGGCATAAAGGTCTACCCAGGAATCAGGATTTAAAATATGCGTTGTCATACTTTTTTTTGCTCGTTTCAAATGTAATGGATTTTTTTTTGATGGGTATGTTTTATCTTTGGCCAAAATGATGATACCATGAAGAACTACCTTTTAATTGGCTTTCTAACCCTGGCCCAAGTCGTTTTTGGACAATTCAAAACACAGAAGATAGGTACGTTTAAAAGTATGGATTCCTCTAAAGCGGTGTTGGTGGATGTTCGGACCCCAAGCGAATTTAGGGAAGGGCATTTGGAGGGCGCGGTCAATATGGATTGGCTAGACCCTAGCGCATTTGGGGCCAAGATAAAGGACATTCCCAAAAACAAGGTCGTGTACGTCTACTGTAAAGCGGGTGGGAGGAGCCTACAAGCTGCCCAAAAATTGGACTCCCTAGGTTATCAGGTAATCAACTTGTCTGGGGGGTACGATGCTTGGACAGAGCGTCAACGGCCCTAATACCACTTTTTTTAAATAATGGATCGGCCCCAAGGGCTTTTTTATTTCTTGGCGAAGTATACGGTCTTTCCCGTTTCGGCAGAGGTCTTGGCAGCTGTGAGGATTTCCACTACTATTTCGTTTATAGCGAAAGAGGAAAGGTCTTTGGCAGGGTCAATTTCACCTCGGACCACAGCGGCCAGATAGGCAAAAACGTTCGATCTTTCATGTGGCAATGGGTCAAGTTCCAGCCAAGTCTCCTTTCCAAACCTGTCACCATGGACATATTTCATTTTTTCACCGCTGTTAGCAACCAGTATCCCCTTGGTGCCATATACTTCCGTATCCTTTCGGTCGAAGGGCCAGTTCCAAGAGGCCTGTATAATGGACTGTGATTCTGGATAGGCCAATATAATGGTGGCCTCATCGTCTACTTTTGGATAGATTTCAGGTTTTAGCTGTTGGGTGAGGGCGGTAACGCTCAGGGGGCGTTGGCCTTCCATTAACCAGGTCATTATGTCCGCTCCATAACACCCAAAATCGAAGAGGGCACCTCCTCCGTTCTGCACGGGGTCGGTAAGCCAGTCGGTAAATTCCGGTCCGCATCCTATTTCTATCGGTCCCCTATGTCCGTCCATAATGACGGTTTTTCGAAGGGTGCCCAAACGCTTTTCCCCTTTGGCCATTTCCCACACCTTTGCATGTGATGGGTACCATGTGGTCTCGTAATTGGTAAGTAGGTGTATGTTGTGCTTATCCTTCAGGGCACGCATCTCGTTTAAATGTGCCATGTTGGCCGCCAACGGTTTTTCGACGATCACATGTATTCCTTTTGGGGCACAGGCCCTTACCACTTCCATATGGCCGTAGATGGAATTAAAGGCGCAAACGGCCTCAGGTTCCGTCTTTTTCAGCAGTTCTTCAAGACTTGCAAACCAAAGCGATTCCGGAAGGTTATGTTCTTTTAGTAATCGCATGGCCAAGTCGCGGTCGGGCTCGGCAAATCCTACCACCTTGACATCGGCATTGTCCATATACTGAAACACCTGTGACACATGTGCATGGGTCATACCAGCTATGCCGATACGGATCGGTCGGGTCTGGGCGGTCGCCATCAAGGAACTGATGGAACAGAAAAGGAAGAATATGGTTTTCATGCCTATGTCGGTTTTTTCGTTAAAATACAACTTTATATTAATTTTGCGATATGTTGGTAATGCCCGAACGCCAGCGTCGTATATTTTTGGCTTTCCGTTAGTGCACTTGCCACCTTGTTATTTTATTATTCTACCTTTCGGCCCGTCGTTCGTCCGCTTTAAATGACGACTCCCTACCGATTGACCGTTGTTTTTCTATTGCTTAGCTCCATTTTATAACAGACCGGCCCGCTCCAATAAAGGTGTGATTTTTGGCTCGGCCCCACGGAAGCGTTTATAAAGATCCATGGGATTTTCGGTCCCGCCCTTTGAAAGGATATGTTCTTTAAACTTAGTGGCCACTTCCCTGTTGAATATTCCCTTTTCCTTAAAATAGGCAAAGGCATCGGCATCTAGGACCTCAGCCCATTTGTAACTGTAATAACCGGAAGAGTACCCTCCTTGAAAGATATGGGAAAAAGAGGTCGACATACAGGTCCCGGTAACGTCCTGATAGAGGTCGGTATCTTTAAAGGCCAATTGTTCCTGTAATTTTACATCGGTGATCTGGGAGGGATCCTGTCCGTGCCAGGACATGTCCAAAAGGGCAAACCCCAACTGTCGGAGGGTCTGCAGGCCTTCCTGAAAAGTGGCCGAGGCCTTTATCTTTTCGATCAGCTCCATGGGGATCGTTTCCCCGGTCTTGTAATGGGTGGCAAAAAGCTCCAATGCTTCTTTTTCATAACACCAGTTTTCCAAAATTTGGCTTGGCAGTTCCACAAAATCCCAATAGACCGAGGTCCCCGACAGGCCGGGATAAACAGTGTCTGCGAGCATTCCGTGAAGGCCATGTCCAAATTCGTGAAATAAGGTGGTGACTTCGTTAAATGTTAGGAGGGAAGGTTTGCTGGGCGTAGGTTTCGTAAAATTACATACATTGGAGATATGTGGGCGTACGTTTTGGCCGTTTTGAATATATTGGGATTTAAAGGAGGTCATCCAAGCACCGCCCCTTTTTCCCGGTCTTGGATGGAAATCGGCATAAAACAGCGCCACCATTGCCTTCTTATCATCATATATCCGATAGGTCTTTACATCGGGATGGTATTTGTCCACATCATAAACTTCCTCAAAATGCAGGCCATATAATTTTTCCGATACCTTAAAGACCCCTTCTATGACGTTTTCAAGTTTAAAATAGGGTTTTAGGATTTCATCGTCCAGATCGAACAATTTTTGTTTTAGTTTTTCGGAATAGTAGGCAGCGTCCCATTTCTCCAACTGGTCCAGTCCGTCCAGTTCTTTGGCAAACTGTTGAAGTTGGGCAAATTCCCGTTCCGCGGCAGGCCGGGCCTTCTCCAATAACTCGTTCAGGAACCCGTTTACCTTTACAGGGGTTTTCGCCATTCGTTCCTCCAGTACAAAATGGGCATGGGAGGCATATCCCAATAACCGGGCGCGTTCATGCCTCAAATTGGCAATCTGTATTAAGTTGCCCTGATTGTCCAGTTCATCATTATGGAAACATTTGCCTCCGAAGGCAATGGAGAGTTCTTTGCGCAATTCCCTTTTTTTGGCGTATTTCATAAAAGGGATATAACTGGGATGGTCCAGGGTGATCAACCAACCTTCCTTATCTTTTGCCGCCGCCAATTGGGCGGCCGCTTCCTTCTCGCCCTCCGGTAACCCTTCAAGGTCCGATTCGGATGTCAGGTGCATTTCATATTTATTGGTCTCGGCAAGTACGTTCTCGCCGAATTGTAGTTTTAAACGGGATAGCTCGCTGTCTATCGCCCTTAGGCGCTTTTTGCTTTCGGGTGATAAATTTGCGCCGTTCCTGCTAAAGCTTTTGTATTTCTTATCAAGAAGGGTCAGCTGTTCCGCAGAGAGGCCAAGTTGTTCCCTAGATTGGTAAACATGTTTCACCCTTTTAAAAAGTTCTTCGTTAAGGGTAATGTCGTTGCTGAATTCGGACAGAAGAGGTGATATTTCCTGGGCCAATTTCTGGATTTCCGTATTGGTCTCCGCTGAATTTAGGTTGAAGAACAAACTGGATATCCTGTCCAATTGCTGCCCCGCAAAATCCAGTGCCTCAATGGTATTCAGAAAGGATGGTTCCTCCTGTGCATGGGCAATGGCATCTATCTCCTTTCTGGCAGTGGCCATTGATTCCAAAAAGGCGGGCATAAAATGCTCGTTCCTAATCTGGGAGAAGGGAGCTGTATCAAAGGGTTTCAATAATGGGTTCTGCATGTTATAAGCTGTTTTTTGATTTCGGAACCGTATATCGGTGCCACTGAAGAATTTTTATTTTTTCGTTCGGAAACTCTTGGCTAAAAATAGCCAAGGGCCTATACTTTATATTTGTGGCCATGGTCCTTTTATATCGCGAACCGGCCAACTATGGCAATGCTTTGGATCGATCTGGTTCCAGCTCCACTTAGTTTACTAAGCCTTCGGTTTGTTGGAGGTTCCATCACCTTCCTAAGTAAGATTTATTATGCCCCGACGTGAATGTCGAAATGTAATTTTAGTTTTTCCCTATTTGCCTTGCGAGCTTGCTCCATGGTTGTTGACCATAAAAACTTCGGGCCCTTGGCCCCACATCTTATTTCTTGCCAATTTTTTCGGCACCTAAGATCACCTGTTGTTTCATGGTTTCCTTGTACTTTATAATTTTATCGCGTACCACCTGATCACCACTCCCAATGATCTGTGCTGCCAGAATACCGGCATTCTTGGAACCATTAAGGGCCACTGTGGCAACGGGCACCCCTCCGGGCATTTGCAGGATGGAGAGAATGGAATCCCAGCCATCTATGGAGTTACTGCTTTTAATGGGCACGCCTATTACCGGCAAGGGGGATAGGGAAGCCACCATGCCTGGTAAATGGGCCGCCCCGCCCGCCCCCGCAATGATTACCGAAATCCCGTTCGTATGGGCATTCTTGCCAAAATCGAACAATTTTTCGGGAGTGCGGTGGGCAGAGACGATATCCACCTCCACTGCAATGCCAAATGTTTTTAAAATATCGACCGCTTCCTGCATTATTGGCAGATCGCTGGTGCTTCCCATCACAACTGCTACTTTTCCCATTGTCCAGCTATTTTTTGTTCGCTTACCACCTTAATGGTGTTCTTTACTTTCTCCGCAATCGCACGCGCGAAGGCCATTTCTTCATTTATAATGGTTACATGTCCCATTTTACGAAAGGGCCGAGTCTGCTTTTTGCCATAAATATGTGGGGTTACCCCGGGCATTGCCATAATCTGCTCAATGTTCCTATAGATAACGTCGCCATGATGGCCCTCTGCGCCTACCAGGTTCACCATTACCCCGGACACCTTACTTTTTGTGCTGCCCAGGGGGAGGTCCAAAATGGCCCGTATATGCTGTTCAAATTGGTTCGTGTAACTAGCTTCTATACTGTAATGTCCACTATTGTGGGGTCTCGGCGCCACTTCGTTCACCAATATTGCATCTTCTTGTGTCTGGAACATTTCTACGGCCAGAATTCCGATGTGCTGCATCTTTTGGGAAACTTTTAAAGCGGTATCGATGGCTTTCTGGGCAATCTTGGTGTCGATCCTAGCAGGGCAGATCACATATTCCACTTGATTGGCCTCAGGGTGGAATTCCATTTCCACAACTGGATAATTGACTACTTCCCCACTTGGGTTTCTGGCCACTATTACGGCCAGTTCTTTTTTAAAGGGTACCATTTCTTCCACTATACAGGCCGAATTTGGGAGGTCTTCAAGATCTTTTTCGCTTTTCAGGACTTTTACTCCCTGTCCGTCATATCCAAACTGGGCCGCTTTCCAGACCAATGGAAACTGCATCCCTCCATTGTGGATACTATCCCTTATTTCACTGGAGTGGGCAAATCGGTGAAAGGGGGCGGTGGGAATATCGTTATCGGTGTAAAAAAGTTTTTGGACAGCCTTGTTCTGGATTATCCGAAGTGTCTTTGAAGGGGGGTAAACTTTAATGCCCTCATCTTCCAACCGTTCAAGGGCGTCCAGATTGACATTTTCTATTTCGATGGTCAGGAGGTCCACCTCTTTTCCAAAATTATAAACGGTATCGAAATCCATCAGATCTCCCTGTACAAAAGCATTGCTGCCCAGTTTGGAGGGCGCTTCGCCAGAAGGGTCCATGACCATGGTAAAAATATCCATCTTCCGGGTCTCGTAGAGCATCATTTTTCCCAATTGTCCCCCTCCGAGGATTCCCAGTTTAAAATTAGAAGAAAAATAGTTCATCACCTTTAATGGTATTTGTTATGCTTTGGGCCTGCACCGCACGGCGGGCCCGCCCCCGAATGTTATTTAGTTTTCCGCCATATGGCCTGCGAGCTTGCTCGGAGGTCGTTGACATTGGTACGGGGTTTATGCCACCCGTTATAGGTCCACAAAAATACATTTAAATCTTAAAACAAGCCCTGCCTTCCCAAAAAGAGAAATCAAAATGTTATCTTTGGCATCTTATTAAAATGTCCAGGCCGTGATAAAGCTGCATGATAAGTATTTTAGACCCTTTTTGGGAGAAGCGGAAATACAGATGGCCGTACGGAAGGTAGCCGGGGCCGTGGCTGCGGACTATAAAGATCAGGTGCCGATCTTTGTCGGGGTGCTTAATGGGTCCTTTATGTTCGTTTCGGATGTGCTAAGACATTACGGGCATCCGTGCGAGGTCTCCTTTGTGAAGTTGAGCTCCTATTCCGGTCTTACCTCTACGGGTATCGTGGAAACCTTGTTGGACGTGCCAGAGAATATTGAAGGGAGGGTCGTGATCATTTTGGAGGATATCATTGATACGGGCAGGACCTTGCAAAAGCTGGTGCATCTGTTCGCCAATGCCAACGTAAAGGAATTTAGGATAGCTACCTTGTTCCACAAGCCATCGGTCTACAATGGGGAATATGCCATAGATTATATAGGTATGGAAATTCCGGATAGGTTTATAGTAGGTTATGGACTGGATTATAACGAACTGGGAAGAAATTTAAAAGAAGTATACCAATTAAACCAAAATTACATGATAAACCTTGTGTTATTCGGGAAACCGGGGGCCGGAAAGGGCACTCAAGCAACATTTCTAAGGGACACCTACAATTTAAAACATATTTCCACAGGCGATGTTTTCCGTGATAATATTAAAAATGGCAGCGATTTGGGAAAATTGGCCAAATCCTATATCGATAAAGGGGAACTGGTGCCAGATGAGGTGACCATTAAAATGCTCCAGGAAGAAGTGGAAAAAAATCCGGATGCTTCCGGGTTCATCTTTGATGGTTTTCCACGTACCACGGCACAGGCGGAGGCATTGGATAATTTTTTGGATAGCAAGGATATGAAGATCAATGCCACCATTGCATTGGAGGCGAATGATGAGGTGTTGGTACACAGACTGCTGGAAAGGGGAAAAATAAGTGGGCGTTCGGATGATCAGGATGAAGAAAAGATCAGGAACCGCTTCGACGAGTACAATGAAAAGACGGCACCCTTAAAGGAATATTATTCACAGGCCGGAAAATTCCATAGCGTTAATGGAATAGGGGAGATAACAGAAATTACGGAACGGATAAAAAACGTGATAGACAAATTATAGGTACTTAATACCTTGCAATAAATACCATTGAACATCCAACTAAAGGATGCCCAAGAATAAGGAAAGAATATGACCGAAGGCAATTTTGTGGATTATGTTAAGGCATATGTCTCTTCCGGAAACGGGGGCAAGGGCTCTGCGCACCTACACCGGGAAAAGTTCATAACCAAGGGAGGTCCCGATGGCGGTGATGGCGGAAGGGGAGGACATGTAATCCTAAGAGGGAACAAGAACCTCTGGACCCTGGTGCACTTTAAGTTCAAAAAACATTTTAAGGCCGGCCATGGCGAACATGGCAGTAAAAACCGAAGTTTCGGTGCCGATGGCGAGGATATATATGTGGATGTACCCTTGGGAACAGTGGTCAGGGATACGGAGACCAATGATGTCATTTTTGAGATCACGGAGGACGGGGAAGAAAAGATCATTGTAAAAGGTGGAATGGGCGGTCTTGGAAACTGGCACTTTAGGACCTCCACCAACCAGACACCTCGGTATGCCCAACCTGGAAAACCGGGAGAGGAAAGACAGATCACACTTGAGATGAAAGTCTTGGCGGACGTAGGTTTGGTAGGTTTCCCAAATGCGGGAAAATCAACACTCCTATCGGTCATCACCTCGGCCAAACCCAAAATCGCGGATTACGAATTTACGACCCTAAAACCCAATTTGGGAATTGTGGAGTACAGGGATTTTCAAAGTTTTGTAATGGCCGATATCCCTGGTATTATAGAAGGGGCCGCAGAGGGAAAGGGATTGGGACATTATTTCTTAAGACATATAGAGCGCAATGCCACCCTCCTTTTTCTTATTCCTGCCGATAGTAAGGATATTAGTAGGGAGTACGAAATACTATTGGACGAACTCCGTAGGTACAACGAAGAACTATTGGATAAGGAGCGTCTCGTGGTCATCTCAAAAAGTGACATGCTCGACGATGAGTTAATGGATGAAATGCGGGTCGAGTTGGACAAGGACCTCAAGGGAACCCCATATATGTTCATCTCCTCCGTTGCGCAGAAAGGAATAGTGGAACTAAAGGATAGGCTCTGGGCGATGTTGAACGAATAAATATAGGTTTCTTCCATTAGCGCCATATTTTTCTTTAATTTTAGCTCCCCGAGGAGGTAGGTTCCATACAGAATATAATTGGTGCCAACGTCCCGGTTTTCCAATTCACCTATGGTTTAAAAAAATGGAAATGAAATATGTTGTGCTCTCCTTGTCGGTAATTTTTCTCACTGCGTGCAGCGGGGTCAGGGTAACCTATGATTATGATAGGGAAACCGATTACAGCAACTATACCACATACAATTATTACGCTGATATGCAGACAGGTCTAAGCCAACTGGATACCAAAAGATTGTTGGATGCCATAGATTCGACCATGCAGACAAAGGGAATCCTCTTGGCCGAGGAACCCGATTTTTTCGTAAACATAAGCAGTAATTCCTTTAAGGCTCCCCGAAACAATACGGTGGGCGTGGGCGTTGGAGGAACAGGCGGAAATTTGGGAGGGGGCCTGTCCATTGGACTTCCCATTGGACAGCCCAACTTGGAAAGACAGATCCAGTTCGATTTTGTGGATAGCCAGAAAGATGCCCTTTTTTGGCAGGCAATAAGTGAAAGTTCCTTTAAGGATAATCTTTCCCCTTCTGCCAGAGAGGCAAAACTTAAGCAAATTGTGGAAAAAGTATTTCTTAAGTACCCTCCGAAACAGAAATAGACCGAACAGCTTCCCTACCTCTTTACTGCGTGCCCCCTTTCTTGTTTCTCAACCACCCGCGGTGAAATTGAAGGCGGACAATAGAATCATTTATAGACAAAATCCCCTTTTTTCAATTCGATACCTCATAAAAGATCAGTATAGGAACGGTTCCGGTCTTCTTGCCGTTCGGTTCCCAAAAATTACCGCTGCCCATAATTCGCTTTTCATTGTGGTACCAACCTTTTATTTTTACTTGGAAATAACGCAATGACCATGTGGTATACCAATTAATAACCATGTAAAAAAAACATAACCATGAAATGTGCGATGTATCAATTGAACAACAACACGCTGGAAGTGTTCAATTCCTTTTTTGGGAAGGAATCGGTCTTTCTGAACGGAAAAAAGGTTTCTGAAAAGTTTTCCATCTTTGGGGAAGAACACCATCTGGAAATAGATGGGGACATCTATGGAATCAGACCGATCCTGAACTGGAGAAAGACCAATTGTATGGACCTTAGGATACAGAAAAACGGAAGGGAATTGGAGGCGGTCAACCTAATGGAAAAATCCCTTTCCCGCAATGAATTGCGTACAAGGATCGCCAAAGTATTATTGGCCGGGATCAGTGGTGCGGTTACAGGTTTTTTACTGGCACGTTATTTCTTAAATTAAAAAAATAATCCTATGATAGTTTTGGCAAAAATAGTAATGACAATTGTGGCTGGGCTGCTCATGTTGATATGGTAGGCCCTAACCAGGGGATTTGGATTGGATTTGGGCGTACATGTCTCCTTGACCGTATCCACATGTTATTTTGTAAATGGTGGTCCGCACATTGGTGGGAGGGCGAAATTCAGTTCCTTTCTGTTGATTATAAAGTTATATTTACCCTACAAAATGCCGTGTATGAGAATTTCCCTTGAAAAGAAAAATGGAATTTTTTGGATATTGCAATTCCTGGGGTGGGGAGCTCTTAGCTTTTTTCCGGTACTTGTGCTGAAGGAGCTGAGTTTTGAATTCATGGTCTTTTCGGTACTCAGTAGCCTTGTTACGGGAATAATAAGCACCAATCTATTAAGGATGTACCTCAAACGTGAGATTACCTTTGACGGTTTTGGGGCGAAGGACGTCATAAAGATCTTGGTTTCCGTTTTGATCTGTGGCATACTGTACGCAGGGATGAATTTTGGATTTGGGTATCTATACGGACGTTATGCACCCTTTAAGACCGAGTTGGACCTTAAGTTATTGAGTGGTTATAACAGTTATTGGCTTATTACATTCAACTCGATTATAATCATTTTCGGTTGGGTAATTTGTTACTTGGTTATCAAACTGCTGTTAAAGCTCAATGCAGACAGGATAGACAGATTGGAACTGAACGCCAATTTGAAACAGGCACAACTGAACACCTTAAAGGGCCAGATAAACCCGCATTTTATGTTCAACAGTCTCAATAATATCAGGGGACTGATGTTGGAAGATGTTGAAAGATCACGTGAAATGTTGACCAAGCTTTCGGAAATGCTCCGGTATTCTTTGGTAAAGGACAATGTAAATGCCATCATCCTACAGGAGGAACTTGAAATGATAGATAATTATATAGCGCTTTCAAAGATCCAATTTGAGGAACGGCTCTCATTCATAAAAAATATTGACCCCGCCACCTTGCAACTGCCAATTCCCCCGATGATCGTTCAACTATTGGTGGAAAATGCCGTAAAACATGGTATCTCCAATCTAAGGGATGGAGGAAAGATCTGGTTGACCACTGAAATTGTAGATCAAAGGCTTGTTATTTCCGTTCGCAATTCGGGAAGGTTGAGCATATCCAAAGATTCCACCCAATTGGGACTCAAAAATATTAAACAACGTCTTCGATTGCTCTATGGGGGAAATTCAAGCTTTGTATTGGAGGAAAAGGATGGAGAAGTTATTGCGATCATAAAAATTCCCTTAGCATGAGTACCATAACAGCTGTAATTGTGGAGGATTCCCGACTGGCCAGGAACGAGCTTAAGGAACTGCTGAAAAACTATCCGCAGGTCATAATTATGGGAGAAGCTGAGAACGTGGACGATGGGGTCGCCCTTATAAGGGAATCCCGCCCCGATCTTTTGTTCCTGGATATCAACATGCCGGAGAAGGATGGTTTTGAGCTCTTGGAAATGTTGGATGAGGTGCCTATAACCATCTTTACCACAGCGTACGATGAATATGCCATCAAATCCTTTGAATACAATACCTTGGATTATCTCTTAAAACCTATAAGCGCCAAACGATTTGCCTTGGCAATGGAAAAGGTCGCTGGCCAGATGGAGGATGTGGAAAGGGAAAATCCTTCAGTGGAAAAATTGGGAGAAACCAGTCAGATCTTTATAAAGGACGGGGAAAAATGTTGGTTGGTGAGAATTGGGGAAATATCCCTTTTTGAGATTGTTGGAAACTATACCAAGGTCTATTTTCATGGAAATAGGCCCTTGTTGTACAAATCATTGAACCAAGTGGAAGAAAAACTTCCCGAACAGCTCTTTTTTAGGGCAAACAGGCAGCAGATCATCAATATTGACCATATAAAGGATTTGGTGCCGTGGTTTAACGGAAAATTGAAACTGACCCTCCAAAACGGGGATGAGGTGGAGGTTTCCAGAAGGCAATCCTATCTCTTTAGAGATCGGATGAGCTTATAAAAGACAGTAAGGAATTGTATGTTCCCTACCTTTTTCCCGTCAATTTTTTCTGCTTCCCTACCTCAATTCTACTTCCCTCGCTGTGGCTTCCAAATTCTGGGGCGTACATGCTCTGTACGGTCGTAATCCCATTGCTGAAATTGCCGGCATTATTGACCCTTAGATCGTATTCGAATACATAGGTTCCCTTTGGAAGCAGGTCGAAGAAGAAATTGGTGGCGGCATCCTTGGTGCTTTCATAATATCCAAGTCCATCCTGCCACTTGTACTGTGAAAGTACGTTCACCGGTTCCAGACCGGAAGCCCTCATGTCCTTTAGGTGGATGAATTCCATGGCTCGATCGGTACGAAGCTCCATGCGCACCCTGACCAGATCGCCCACATTTAGGGCGGTGCCATTTTTTATTTCCGTAATTTCCTCACCCGTCTCGGTAATGTTCAAAAGAAACATCTTTTTGGAAATACTTAGGGGGGATGCAGCAGTGGTTATTTTGTCCAAATCCTCAAAGTACTGCCAGTAAAGGGCGCCCCACGCAACACCATTTCCTTTTTTTTCCAGTTGCACCTCGGCCATTTCGGGTCGTATTTCGGATCCCATCCAAGCCGTTTTGTAATATCCGGTTCCCGCTTCCACCGATACTTCGTCCAGTTTGGACTTATCCACGGCTTTGCCCCCGATCATGACCTGCACCGCATCGGTTACGGAGAGCCAATCTGATCCCCTTAACAATAGGGCATATACCGCCTCTGAGGTGGCCTTGGTAGTTTTCCATTGGTTTGTCTGTTTGTTCTTCAACAGCCAAATTTTAAGATTGTCAACGGTAGCATCTTTTTCTGGACCTTCGGGAGCAACTTCAGCAAAGGTTTCAATGAGCAGCGCTTGTGTTTCTACCGCGGCCCCGTTCCAGTGCCATGAACCTGAATTGGATTTCCAGTACATGCCCATTTCATCATTGGTGATACTGTTTTCCGTCAGTGACCTTAGGATTTTTTCCGCAAGGGCGCCATCGCCTTCCCTGTGAAGGAACAATGCTATCATTGCCTGTGACTGTAGATTTTTCCCATGCCAATATTTCCCTGCCTGTTTTTTGTAATAAGCCTTGATGTCCATTATTTTTTTGGAAGTGGATACATTGTCATAAAAACTTCTCATATAGAGGTAATGGATCTGGGTGGGACTCAGATGGTCATTGTCCATATTGGCCTTCCCATTTTTCATTTCCTCATATTCTAAGATAAATTCACTGTCCGCAAATTGCAAGGCCTTTTCGGTCATATCCTTCATCTCCACATCAGTGGCAGTAACCGCTAAACGGTCCAAATGCCCCAATCCGGCCAAAATATGCTGGGTGATGAACCTGTTTGGCATTCCCCCGGCGAACCATGGCCATGCACCCGAATACAACTGTTGGTCTTTTAATTTGTTTATGGCGGCCGAACGCCCATTTTTCATTTGGTTCAGATCGAAGAGCAGGCCGATGCGTTTTTTTTGCTCGGTTTCCGACTGGGCGTCCCGTAACCATGGGGTTTCTTGGATGATCAATGACCGCAGGTCGGAATTTTTTTCAAGATTGCCGATCAGTGCATCGCTATTTGCCCATTGGGAAAATACCTTTTGGATTTCGGGATTGGAGGTTGCTATATGGGCAGCGAGACTATTGGCATAATACCTTGCGAACGTCTGTTCGCTGCATTCGTACGGATATTCCATCAAATAGGGAAGTGCCTGTACCGCATACCAAGCAGGATTTGAAGTGATTTCAAGGGTCAGCTTATGATTTTTTAGGGTAGGGGAAACGTTATCCCGTAATTTCTTCAGCAAGAACGATTTGCTCCCATTGTTTCTGACCCACATGGGTAGGGTTTCGGTGACCAGTTGCCTGTTCGAAAGTACGGGTAGCAAGTTCTGTTCCCCATCGCTGAAATTACCCGCCGTGGCTGTTACCGTATACTGTACGGCCTGGATGCCATCGGGAATGCCGAAGGTCCATGTAACCTGTGAACTGCCCTTTGCGTCTATTGTAAAATCGTTTCCGTCCCGTCCAAGATCTTTGATCAATTGGGCGGTGATTTCCTTTCCGGTAACGGCATCTTCCAAAAGCAAATAGGCCTTTCCCGATAATTGATTTTCCGTAAGGTTGCTTATTTTGGCGCTTATGGAAATGGTATCCCCTATCCGAAGGAACCTAGGGGCGTTCGGAACGATCATCAGTTCTTTTTGGGTAATGCTTTCCCTGGTGCTCAGGACACTTTCCAAGGATTTGGTGTGGGCGAGCAGTTGCAGCTTCCATCTGGTAAGCGCCTCTGGAGCGGTGAAGTCAAAGGTGACGTTGCCATCGGCATCCGTCTGCAACTGTGGGAAAAAGAAAGCGGTTTCCTTTAAATTTTTCCGGACCTGTACTGCTCCCTCCATTTCAGGGGAGGGAGGCACGTCCCCAACTCCGAAACCCTCCAAATTTTCTTCGGGACCGGTCGTGGACATATCGGATACCGCATTTACGGATTTCTCCATTAGCGCTTCTTCCTGAAGTGATCCATAAGCTGCTGGACCTGGTTTGCTCGATATCCCCCTAATACGTATGGGACCATAATTATCCCAAAAAGAAAATCCGAACCAATTTAATCGGTCATAGTTTTGGGGATCGAAAGTAGTTCTTTCTACAGGGTTAAAGGAATCAAAATGTGCAATGCCATAACTTTGGTGCGCATTTATATAAATATTCGGGTAGTAGGGTGCCCGGTAATTGGGATCGAAATACCAAGAATGCGGTTTAAAGGCGTCCAAGGAGGCATCGTACATACCCGCAAGGAGTTCCGCCGCAACTTTTTCGCCCTTGGGCCCTTTTATTTTAAACTGCCATTTCTCTTTTGCCCCAGGGGTCATTTTATTCCTAAAGGTAACGGTTTCCAATACCAGGTCTTTTTTGGGGGAGGGAACGTTTATGGGAAGGGTCCCTGAAACAAACCCGTTATAAGCGGAGAGGGAATACCCAACGGAAAACCCTCCCAGATCGCCCTCCCCAACAGGAATCTCTACGCTGTGCTTATCGTTGTTCAAAAGCAGCGTCTGTGCAGACACTACATTTTTGTCCCTTTCCACATAAAGTGTTACGGTAATATTTTGTGCAGCGGAGGACAGGGTGACCACTGCCGTATCTCCCGGTTCATATTTATCCTTATCCGTGCCGATGTCGAACAGTTGGTTGTCCGGTACAGCGACATCGTGCTTTCCATCTAATTTGGTGTATGCCACATCTTTGACCTCCTGCCCAAATTTGTCATGGGTCACCAATTCCATCACGTAGTTGCCGGATGGCCACCTATCTTTTGGGTCCAACTTAAGATCGCTGCTTGTTTCTGTATTGAATTCGCTCTCCCATACCATCTGTCCCTTTTCCCATTTTGTAATTTCGTCCTCCTGTCCAAAGGCCTCATGGGGGAAAAGTTTTTTAAATCCCTCCTTGTCCATTGCATTGTATTGGGGCGCCTCCCAAGGCCTTTTTCGAAGGACTTGTTTTGGTGGGACCAATTTGTACATTTTAACGCTTCCTTTTGCAGGCACTGCTTCCCCGTTAAGATTTGTGGTGGAAAGGGAAATGGCGAGGTCCGCGCTATCCCTTTCTAATGTTGATGGCAGGTGCAATGTTGCCAACAGGGCGTGGTACCCAACTTTTACGATGCTGTTGGCGGTACGCGTCTCCCCATTGATATCGGTAACCTCGGCCGTAATCTCATACTGGAAAATGGGCAGGTCTTCCCTTGGGGATGTTTGATCGGGCAATGCCTTAAAAGCTATTGCATAGTTTCCGGAATTATCTGTGATGGTAGATCCATGGGCAATTTCCTGTGATGTTTGAGGGACATAGGGCCTGCTCCAATAGAACCATCCGGGATAATATACCGTTCGGCGTACCCGATAGCTTACCTTGGCATTCGAGATGGCACCGCCCGCAAATGCGTTTGCCGAACCCTTGAGATAAATACTGTCGTTTACCCTATAACTCTCCGTGGGCGACTGAATGGAAGTTTCAAATTTGGGACGTTTGTATTCCTCCACGGAAATAAAGGTATCACTATCCAATGTTTTGTCCTGTGCTTGTAGATGTATGGAAAATTGCCCGGTGGCCAAGCTGCCCGGAAGGGTAAACTGCCCGGAAAAAGAGCCATAACCATTGGTTCGGAATGCCTGCTTTTCCACTTCCTGTCCGTTAATATCCTTTAAAGTGGCAGTGACCATTTGGCCCTCGACAGTTTTGGAAGCGCTTTCACCTCTTTCAATGATGATTCCCTTAAAATAGATGGGCTGCCCTGGTCTGTAAATGCTCCTGTCCGTAAATAAAAAAGAACTGAACGTCTTCTCTGCGGCCTCGGGCCCCTGATGGACCGTGCCCACATAATATTTTCCAAAGAAGGCACGATCCCCTTTATAGGTTATGGATATGCTTATATCTGTCCATTGTGCTTCCGTTAAGGGTATCTTTATCATGCCCAAACTGTCCGTAACCAGTGCTTTTTGCTCTGTGGGACCGCTGTATCCTAATTTATAGGATATGTTGGCCTTTGCCCCGATCAGAGCCTCGCCATTATTTCTATTGATCACTTGGAACCATTGCTCCTTAGGACCACGGATTTCCGATAATGCAATATTTGTAACCTGCATTCTTCCAATGGCAAAAGTGTCCCCATCTTCGGCCAAAAGGGCATAATTCCCATTGGGCAGGGCAGGTACCAACAGTTCCATGGTATGTTCTTGGAGATCCCCCACCTCGGTGAGGGAAGTTTCCCATTCTTTTTCCTTTTTGAGCTGGGACAAAAACCGCTTTTGCTTTTCAATGGGATATAACTTTTCCAGTTCCAGTTGTTGGTCTGGGGAGATGGGATAAGCGGAAAATCGGAGTTGCGAGCAATTTTTGTACCGGGCCAACATTAGGGAAGGCGCATTTAAGGGAACGTTCGCCTGCGTCTGAAGTTGCAGGCTTTTTTCCAATAGTTCCGCCTTTAAGACCTTGCTTTTCCCCGCAGCCCTGCTGTTCGGGTATTCCGTAATAATGGAATTGCAGATTTCAAGTGCTTCTTTGCGCTTCCATTGATATTTTCCATTTGTCCCAGGTTGGTAGGAATTGGACCATTTCTGGAACAGTTTCGCCATTTCAAATTTATAAAGAGTGGATACTTCCTTGCCTGCAAAACGGGATACTCCATTCTGCAGGGCCTCCAAAAAGAGGCTATCCGCATTTTGGAAGGTGGCATTTTGATGGACATATGCCAAACGGTCCAGGTCGACCTCCACCAAAGCTTCCGGTGTGGGATCGGCAATATGGAACCCAAGTAAGCCTTGATAGGTTTTTAAGGCCCTTAACTGAAGTGAGGCGGTATCCGCTGTCGAAAACCGTAAGTCCACAAAATTGGGGGCGGGACATAGGTATTCGGGATCGTCCAGCTGAAATTTTTGTGGGGGCGAGGGAATGTTGTTTTCCGCGGATCGGTAAAATTCCAATGCGGTATGGGCAAGTAGGTCGTAGACACTGGGCCTATAGTTTTCCGAACCTTTCTGCTTGTCCAAGATCTTATCGAATTCTTTTAGGTCTGTCCGTTTTAAAATTTCCGGATTGTCCATTGAGCTTTCATAGAGCGTAGTGATTTCTTGAAACAAGGTATTCAGGTCCCAGGTCATGAAGTCGGTCCTGTCCACTTTTTCGGCAGTTTTTGTCCGCTCGTATATACGGTAGCGGTGCTGTTGGAAGTATTGCCAGTACATGGAGGCCAAATAACTTTGCAAAAGATTTTTGATCGGGGGCCTGGCACTAATTATTTCCTTTTGAAAATCGGACACTATATGCAATTGGGCATCCTCTTCCAGAATAAGTGCATATTTGGATGCGTAAAGCAAAGCCTTGATTTTTTGTGAGGGGTTCCGTTCCCTAATGGCCTTTTGTGAAATGGTCCGGACCACTTCCAAGGCCGATTTTGGTAGGTTCTCTTCTTCCAACTGCGTTACCTTTTTCCAAAGGGTATCGTAAGAACTGCCCTCGTTTTGCTGGGCATTCCCATACTGGGAAAATAGGATGATGGTCAGGAAGGTTGCCAAATGTTTCATAAGTTTTTAAAATTTGGGTACAAAGGTGGACTATTGGGTGTCCCTTGTCAATTGTAAATGAGTGGGAGCCCCCTTTTAATGAGCGAGAAGGAATCTCCCGTGGTGTAGATGCAAAAAGGATACCAAAGGTTGCTTTTACAATATGGCTATTCCAGGGGCTTGGATTGTCCCATCCAATTTGACCCATAATTCTACATCGATTTTAAGTAACCTCCATCGATGGGAATATTGGTCCCCGTAATGAAGGATGCCTGTTCAGAGGCCAAAAAAGCTACCAGATAACCATATTCCGCAGTGTGCCCAAATCTTCCCACCGGTACCTGGGCCAACATTTGCATTTCCACCTCCTCCAAGGGAATTTTTTGTATCCTCGCCTTTGAACCGTTCAGATCCTTTATGCGTTCCGTGTCAAAATATCCGGTGAGCGTACTGTTTACCGTGATTCCATGGGGTGCCACTTCTGTTGCCAAGCTTTTTGCCCATGTTGTTACGGCCGCCCGTATGCTGTTGCTCAGTACCAGATAGGCCAATGGCTCCTTTGCCGAAACGGAGGCTATATTGATTACCCTGCCATATTTATTGGCAACCATACCCTTCAGTGCGAGTTCCGTGGTATGCACCACCACTTTAAAAAGAAGGTCAAAAGCTTGTTGGTAGTCGGTCACATTTTTTTCGGTAGCGGTCCCTGCCGACGGTCCTTGTGTATTGTTCACAAGGATATCCACCGTATTGTGCTCAAAATAGTTGCCAATTATTTCCGTATATTTTTGTTGGTCCGTAAAATCCACTTCCAGATATTGGTGCACTTGGCCAAGCCCGCGGGGCATTCCGTCCACGATTGCTCTGAGCTTCTCCCCGTTGCGTGCCATCAGTGTGACGCTTGCGCCACTTTCTGCCAATTGTTTTGCGATCGCTAGGCCAATACCACTGCTACTCCCACCGATCAATGCTTTTCTGCCCTGTAGTTCTATTTTCATCTTGGTGTTTTTTATGGGGTGCCCAAGGGGGGGCGCCACTGTTTTTCATGGATTATTTATATTCCCTTACCGGACTAAAGACATCCATTAGTTTACAAGGGGTAATGGCCTTCCCACTGTGTGGGGCATGTGAAGGGATTACCACTAGATCGCCCGCAACATGTATCTTGGATTTCCCGTTCAAGGTAAATTCAAATTCTCCCTCCATAACGTGCATTACCTGTTCGTTTATATGGGAATGTTCGGGAACTGTTGCCCCCGTTTCCACTTCCCAGAACACCAAGGTCATAAGCTGGGTATGGAGCAATTTTCCGAAATATCCCGGCATTATCTCTACAGGAGTTATTTCTGACAGGTTAAAGGTCATAAAAGTTAGGTTTAGATCGGTGCTAATATAAAAAGAAAGACAAAAATAAACGGAAATGCGCAGACCAAACCCCAAAAGGATCTTTCCCTATTTTCTTGGCACCTTGTCAATTCCTATCTTTGTCCATTAAAATTAAGAAGGTATGCGGGTTCATTTTATAGGCGTGGGGGATGCTGTAATGCAACAATTGGCCCTTATCTTGGAGAACAGGGGCGATCTAGTGGAAGGTAGCGACTTGGTACAGGGAAATTACCTGCCCAAAACGGCCGGATGGTTTCCCGAAAAATTGGACGGCTCTCTGGACATGGTAATAGTGGCACCCCATATTAGATCTGATAATCCGGAATTGCAGTTCGCATTGACCTTGGGATTGGAAATTGGTTCGAAAGCGGAATTGATACATAAACTGACACAACATGCTACCCGCGTGGTCATTGCTGGAAATGGTGGAAGGGCCGCAGTCTGTGCCATGATCTTACATGTAATGGACTACCATAAGAGGCCCTTGGATTATTTTTTGGACACGCCCAATAGGGATGTTACAGATATGGCCAGCTATGGGGGTAAAAGCGATTTTATCTTAATTGAGGACCCAATGTTCGGAACCACCGTGTTAGGTGAACGGTCACTTAGAACTTTTTATCGGCCCAATATTGCGCTGATTACCGATCTGCAGTGGGAGGCATCCCCTGAATGCCCCACCGAAAGGGATTTTCTTGATTATTCCCAAATATTTGTGGACGATATTGTAAAAGGGGGCAGCATAACGTACAACATGGAAGATGCCAAGCTTGTTGGTTTGGTGGAAGCTTCCGAAAACACCATTCGGAAATTGCCGTTTGGTACGGCCGAACATTTTAAGGAGCAGGGGGAAGTATTTTTGACCACCCCGGAAGGGGCGATGCCGGCCTTACATTTAGGAGATCTGAAATGGGTTGAAGGGGCAAAATGGATCTGTCAGCATATGGGTGTGGATACGGATGATTTTTTTGAGGCGCTCGCTTCTTTTGAGGGGTATCCGGAAAACACTGAAAAGTGCATCCGATAAATTTTAATGTCAAGGTCCGAAACATAACCTTCATTGCTGGATGACTAATTTTATAAAGCCTTCTTGTCATGGGCGGTTTTCAAATGGATAAAAAGGAAAGGGAAAATTTATATCGATTTTTATTTTTGTTGGAGTAAAAAGGTAAGTTTCCTATCTTTAGAGGATGCGAGAAAATCCTTCATCCTTTTCCATAAAACACTGGTCCAATGAGGATAAGCCGCGGGAAAAATTGGCGCTCAAGGGAAGGCTGGCACTTTCGGATGCCGAATTGATCGCCATTCTTATCGGCTCCGGTACCAAAGCCGAAACGGCCGTTGGTCTGGCCAAAAGGATCCTCGCTGCGGCACATAACAATCTGAACGAGCTTGGAAAACTTTCCCTAAAACAATTGATGGACTTCAAGGGGATCGGAGAAGCAAAGGCCATTACCATTGCGGCCGCCTTGGAGATAGGCAGGAGGAGAAGGGAGGAAGCACCGCAGAAAATCACAAAGATCATCAACAGTGAAAGTGTATTCCAAATTTTGCAGCCTTATATGGGAGAGCTTTCACATGAGGAATTCTGGATTCTTTACCTAAACAATTCCAACAAGATCTTGCATATGGGACAATTGAGCAAGGGTGGCATTACAGGTACATTGGTGGATGTGCGGTTGGTTTTGAAGCAGGCGCTTGAACTGGGCGCCGTTGCATTGGTTTTGGCACATAACCATCCCTCGGGCGGGCTAAGTCCCAGTAAGGCCGATAAAATGGTCACCCAAAAAATAAAAACGGCCGCGGATACCGTGGACATAAAAATTTTGGACCATGTGATCATAACACAAGAGGATTATTTTAGCTTTGCGGATAATGCTATTTTATAGGGAAATCCTTGTCGAGGATCTCCCAATACCAATCCAAGGCCTATGTTGTTGATATACACCCATAAGATAACTCCCCGTTTCTCCTATATAATGAAACAGCTCTTTACCGGGATTTTGGGTATCGAGGTTTCCTATACCACCAAGGTTGAGGATTTTATAAAACACAAAGGGGCCAAGATTACCTATTCAAAACAACCCTTGCAGAACGAATTTTTTGTAAGGAGCGGGGAACTTCTCTTCGATCAGGGCATTAACGATCTGCAGATCAAGGTACATGACTGGGAGGGTACCCCTTGTTTTTTTCCGGCAGGGGAACGCAGTAGTCTGCCCTTCGATATCTTTGC
The DNA here is from genome assembly GCA_963974715.1 of uncultured Sediminicola sp. Taxonomy (GTDB): domain Bacteria; phylum Bacteroidota; class Bacteroidia; order Flavobacteriales; family Flavobacteriaceae; genus Sediminicola. The sequence goes on along the minus strand of CAXBDK010000004.1, from coordinate 176,643 downwards.
TGCCAGTTTTTACCTATTGAGCCGATATGAGGAATACCTGCCCCATGTCAAGGATGGCCATGGCCGATTTCCACCTAACGGAAGTATGGCATATCAACATACATTTTTGGACGTTCCCGTAGTGGATGTCTGGGCGCTTAAATTGCTGAAGAGGTTAAAGGAGCGTTTCCCCGATCTTTCCGAAGCACAAAAAAGTTTTTCCCATACGTCCATAATAGATGTCACCACTTCCCATTGTTATGCCCACCGGGGCCTCGTTAGAAGTCTGGCCGGAATACTGCTGGATCTGGCTTCCCTTAGGTTAAAACGTATTGTGGAACGTTTTAGGGTTTGGATGGACCCTAGCAGAGATCCCTATGATAATTTTTTTGGTCTGGTGGCGCTCCATAAAAAATACCGTACCGAGAGTATGTTCTTTTTTCAGTTTGCCGAGTATTCGACCTATGATAAAAACGTCTCCCCGAACAACAATAAATTTAGGCATCTGATCAAATCCATCGCCGATTACAGTATTGTTTCCCTTGCTGCTTCCTACAGTTCCTTTCAGGACATTGCCCTGTTGAAACGGGAAAAAAAAGAGCTGTCACAAGTATTGCACAGACCCATTCGGCACTCTAGGATGCGATATAACCGTGTGGATATCCCCACTACCTATCGGAATCTGGTAGAGGCCGAATTTACGGATGATTTTACAATGGGCTACACCCATGAAATTGGTTTTAGGGCGGGTACCTGTACCCCTTTCCAATTTTATGATATTCCCTTGGAGGTAGCACAGCCGATCAAGATCCATCCCTTTGCCGTACATGATTATGCCCTTATAAAATATGGGAACGAGCAGGAAATCTTGCCAAAGATCCAACTCCTGATAAATCGTACCAAGGAAGTAAACGGTAAGTTTATCAGTATTTTTTCTAACGAAAACCTGGGAGAACCCAATGGGACGGACTGGATGGGACTATATGAAAAAATGTTAAGCGGAATGTATGTTTAAAGATTTGGTGACCGATATTTTTTTTGACTTGGACCATACCTTATGGGACTTCGACCGTAATTCTGCCCTTACCTTCCATAAAATCTTCTCGGATCATGGAATAGGTGTTCCCATGGATAACTTTCTAGAATGTTATATTCCCATTAACCTGCAATTGTGGAAATTATATTCCAAAGGTCAAATTCTGCCCGCCGACCTTCGCTTCAAACGGTTAAAAATGACATTTGATACCTTAGGTTACGACATAGATGATTCGGTCATAGAGCTGTTGACCGTAAAGTATATGGATCATCTTTGTACTTTTACGCATTTGATTCCCAATACATTGTCCATATTGGAGTACTTGAAACCAAACTATAGATTGCACATCATTACCAATGGCTTTCAAGAGGTACAGGATAAAAAGTTGAAAAACGCAAAAATCAGGGATTATTTTGAGCATGTGGTGGATTCGGAAATGGCAGGGGCAAAGAAACCCGACCGCAGGATATATGAAATGGCCCTAAAACTGGCAAGAGTGGCTCCCGCTAACGCACTAATGATCGGTGATAACCTTGAGGCCGACATCATCGGCGCCCGTGAACACGGTCTCCACGCCCTCCATTTGAACGTTCATGGAGACCCACCGCATAATTATTGTGAAATCATCTACGACCTTCATGAAATAAAATCCTACTTGTAGAGTTATGATTATAGGAACCGTATGCACTTCAGCAACCCGTAACCGGTTTGTCGGAATGTGAAAATGAATTGTCATGAGGTATTTATATATTTTGGGGATACTTCTGGGATTGTACTCCTGTGCGGAGAAACAAAACTTCGATCAGTATGAGGACCTGAACGTTACCCCAACTATAGAGGGAAGTATCCTGTACGTTGAAGTCCCCGAATATCTTATAAACGCTTCCCAATCCTATTATTTCTATACTAGGGAATTTAATTTTGATGCCTTTAACGAGGATTTCTTTGCCGAAAGGGTTTTAAGCGGTGTGGTAACCTATGAGGTAGTGAACACCACTAGTAAGCCAATGGAACTTGTTGCAGAATTTTTGGACGGGAACGGCACAATACTGGACACGGAAAGCTTTTCGATAGAAGCCGCCCCTGCCCCGATCTTTAGACGGGAAATCACCTATGGCCCGGCTGGTCGAAGTATCGAAATCATTAAAAATATGTCCAGTATACGGGTAAGCGCACAAAATCTTGGTGACGATACCTCCGTTTCTACCATACCCGATCCCAAAGTAATCGTCAGGTCCAGTGGCGCATTTGTTATAGAGGTTAGATGAAGCTACCGACACTTTTAATGGCTGCCTTGCTGGGAGGATGTATTTTAACGCACTCCCAGAACAAACAGCTGCTCTACGATTTTAATGAAATTCCCCAATCCCTAATGGTGAACCCTGGAGTGGAGACCTCTTTTCAATGGTATGCCGGTATCCCGTTTCTATCGGGCATATCCTTGCAGGCGGCTTCAAGCGGTATCTCGGTCCATGATATTTTTGCCGATGACGGTATCGATATAAATGTAAAGATCCGGGAAAAGGCCATCTACGGAATGGATACTCGGGATGAACTCAGCGGAACCTACCAAGTGGAGCTCCTGAGCGGTGGGTATAGGAGCAAGGACAGGCCCAACGACTTTTATTCTTTCGGAATCTACCACGAAGGTGATGCAATAGGGTACTGGTTCCAAGATTTGGCCATCCTTGGATTTGAGGGCAATGCTGGCCAACTGGAAAGAAGGTTTGATCTAGGTGACCTAAAAACAAGGGGGGAGATCGTGAACGTGTTCCATTTTGGCATCAATCGGAAAATGGACAATAGGCTTACCTTGGGAGCCCGTGCCAAACTCTATTCGGGAATAATCGATTTTAACACCACTCGGAACAAGGGATATTTTGTTACTACCCAAGGGCAGAACAATATCTTTGCCAATACCATCGTGTCGGATATGAGGCTCCGCACTTCTGGTATTGACGGACTCTTGGAGGATGATGCGGAAATTGGGAACATAATAAGCAAAAGGGCCTTTCTGGGAGGCGACCTGGGTCTTGGGGCGGATCTGGGGTTTACCTATAAATTTACCGAACGGGCTGTACTGACGGCAAGCCTGTTGGATGTTGGTTTTATTTACCATGCGGGTGATATAAAAAACTATACGCTCAACGGCACCGCAACGGTAGAGGGGGTTGAGGTGATCTTACCAGATGCACTTGCCGATCCGGACAGGGATTTTTGGCAGGAACTGGTGGATGAAATTGAGGCCTTGCTGCCATTTGAGGAGGACAATAGGTCGTATGTTACCTTCAGACCTACCAAATTATATAGCTCCTTTAAATACAGTTTTGGTGAAAAACGTTCCGGCGCGGATTGTGACTGTGATCCTATGGCAATGGCAACCGGGAGCAGGGGCTCCGCCTCCAGCTACACCAGCAGTGTTGGGGCGCAGTTGTATATGATCAACCGGCCAAGGGGCCCCCAATCGGCCCTGAGCGCATTTTACCAGCACCGATTTGGGAATTTTCTTTCCCTAAAAGGAACCTATACAATAGACAAATTTTCACTTTCCAATATCGGGATGGGGCTTAGCATGCAAGTGGGAAAGGTGAATCTATATGCCATGGCCGATAACCTCTTGGCCTATCGGAATTTCTATGACAGTCGTTATGCTTCTTTCCAGTTTGGAATAAATATCCTATCTTGGGGCGGAAAATAGCAGCGTACCAATGAAGACCCCACTTTTATTTTTATTCCTTTTTTGCACTATATTGGGACATTCCCAATCCGATATCAACAACTATAAATATATTATCGTACCAAAGAAATTTGCTGATTTTAAGAACGAAAACCAGTACCAGACCAGCACGTTGGTAAAATATCTATTCGTGCAGAACGGATTTAATGCGGTCTATGATGATGCCCTTCCACAAGAGCTCAATGCCAATCGTTGCCTAGGACTGAACGTTAGCCTTCGGGATGCGTCCAACCTTTTTACAACAAAGACCCTTTTGGTGTTGAAAAACTGTCAGAACCAAGAGATATTCGTGACGCAAGAAGGGATCAGTAAGGAAAAGGAATACAAATCCGCATATACCGAAACCATAAAAGAAGCTTTTGCTTCCATTGAAGGATTAAATTATACTTATTCCCCCTCTGAAAATGCACCAACTGCAAATGTTGCCACTAATGTAGATACCCCGGCGGCTTCCATTAAGGAGGAAGTAAGGGGCGGCGGGGCGGCGGCTGTTCACGAGACCAAGACCGATCTGCCAAGCCAGACGGCCGGCGACGTGGAAGGGGCAACACCTTCCCTTAGCGGGACCCTTTATGCACAGGAACTCGCCAATGGATATCAGTTGGTTGACAGCACCCCTAAAATTGTGGTGCAAATGACCAAGACCGCACTTCCCGACGTGTATATCGCACAATCTGGCGGAAGGGACGGTATGGTCTATAAAAAGGAAGGGAAATGGTATTTTGAGTACTCCCAAGAGGGCAATACCCTTACGGAAGAACTGAACATCAAATTCTAAAACCTGTATTTGTCCTTCCAACGGTTCTTAAGGAATTCCTTCAGTGCATTTTCACGTTGGTTGTTTCCTGGCTTGTAAAAAGAACTTCCCTTAATGGCATCGGGGAGGAATTCCTCCTCTACAAAATTATTGGGATGGTCATGGGCGTACTTATAGTCCTTGCCATAACCAAGGTCCTTCATCAATTTGGTAGGTGCATTTCTCAGGGCGATCGGTACCGAAAGGTCCCCTGTTTCCCGCACGGTCTGTTGTGCGCTGTTAATGGCCATATAGCTGGCATTGCTCTTTGGGGAAGTTGCCAAATATATGGCACATTGGGATAAAAGTATGCGCGCTTCGGGGTACCCTATGGTAGTGACCGCCTGAAAGGTGGTATTGGCCATCACGAGGGCCGTGGGATTGGCATTTCCGATATCTTCGGAAGCGGATATCAACATCCTCCTTGCAATGAACTTGACATCCTCACCGCCCTCGATCATTCGCGCTAGCCAATATACCGCACCATTCGGATCGCTCCCGCGTATGGACTTTATAAATGCGGAGATAATATCATAGTGTTGCTCCCCTGTCTTATCATAAAGAACCGTGTTCTTCTGCACCTTGCCCAGGACCAAATCGTTCGTGACGGTTATCCGATCAGTATTTTCGGAGGAAACCACCAGTTCAAAAATGTTCAATAATTTCCTTCCATCCCCGCCGGAAAGTTTTAAGAGGGCCTCGGTTTCCTTTAACTCGATTTCTTTGGAGGACATATAGGGATCTTGCTTCATTGCCCTCTCCAAAAGCGCTTCCAGATCTTCCTTTCCGAAAGGGTTAAGGATGTAGACCTGACATCGGGACAGTAGTGCGGGGATTACCTCAAAGCTAGGGTTCTCCGTAGTGGCCCCTATAAGGGTTACCCATCCTTTTTCCACGGCCGCCAAAAGAGAATCTTGCTGGGACTTGCTGAACCGGTGGATCTCATCTATAAAGAGTATGGGGTTTTTGGTTGTGAAGAGTCCGCCCCCCTGTTTCGCTTTTTCTATGACATCCCGTATATCCTTTACCCCACTATTTATGGCGCTCAACGTGTAAAACGGCCTTCCACTTGTATTGGCGATGATGTTTGCCAAGGTGGTCTTTCCGGTTCCGGGCGGCCCCCATAATATGAGGGAAGGTAAGATGCCCTTTATTATTTGTTGGGTAAGGGATCCATTTTCGCCTACCAAATGGTTTTGGCTCACATATTCTTCCAAAGTTTTGGGACGTATACGTTCTGCAAGAGGCTCGTTCATGCCATAAAAGTAACACAATTATCTTGATGACAATTTATCAGGTTTTAAATTTTTGGTCGCTAAATTGTTGGTACAACCCTAAATTTGGTCCATGCAGGAGGAGCGGTACTTTACATATTCCAACTGGGTCTTGATAGTCCCCATGGTTACGGTTTTGCTTATTTGGTCCATTTTTTGGGCCGAACTTTCCCTAGGTCTAAACCTGAATGCCTACGGTATAGAGCCTAGGACCTTTCTAGGCCTCAGGGGGATAGTTTTTGGCCCTTTTATCCATGGTTCCATTTCACATCTCTACCACAACACAATTCCCATCGCATTGCTTTTGGCCGCCTTGGTGCAATTTTATAGGGAAAGTGCCCTGAAGGTTCTTTTTTGGGGCACCTTGTTCGCAGGTTTCGTCACATGGGCCATTGGCAGGCCGTCCCACCATATAGGCATCAGTGGGGTGATCTATTTATTGGCCAGTTTTATTTTCTTTAAGGGGATCCTTACCAAACATTATAGGTTGGTGGCGCTTTCATTGGTGGTAGTGTTCATATATGGTGGCCTTTTATGGTATATGTTCCCGATAGAGGAAGGCATCTCATGGGAAGGCCATTTGAGCGGTTTTGTAGTGGGTATTCTATTGGCATTTACTGTAAAGGGCGGTAGTCCACCGAAACCAAAGTTCGATTGGGAAAGGGATGATTTTAGGGAGGAAGAGGATGTCTTCCTACGGCATTTTGATTCCGAGGGCAATTTTATAGGGAATGGGGACCCCATTCCCCCGAGCGATGGGGAAACCAAGATTGTCTACCATTATAGGGAAACCCAAAAAGGCGATGAGGAAGCCGGTTAGGCCAATTGTCGTTGACGCACTACCTCGTATAGGAAAACACCGCATGCTACGGAGACGTTAAGGGAACCGATTTCTCCCAAAAGGGGCAATTTGGCGCTGTCGTCGGAAACCTTAAGGATGGAGGGGGAAATACCCATATCTTCCGAACCCATGACTATTGCACAGGGTTCCGAAAAGGAAACATCGTACAAGGTTTTTTGTGTTTTTTCGGTCGCACAGATCACTTTAATTCCGGACGACTGAAGATAGAAAACGGCATCCTTTAAATGGTCGACTTTTGCTATGGGGACCTTAAAAGCTGCACCAGCAGAAGTTTTGATGGTGTCGGCCGTAACCGGTGCGGCGCCTTTTTTTTGGATAATGATGGCATCTACACCCGTACATTCGGCCGTTCTTATGATGGCCCCAAAATTACGGACATCCGATAGTTGATCTAACAAGAGGAACAAGGGCGTTTTTGGTTTTTCCAGAACTTTTTCCACCAATTCTTCCAAGTCATGAAAAACAATAGGGGAGATGGAGGCCACGACCCCTTGGTGGTTGCCTTTCGTGAGTCGGTTCAATTTTTCTACGGGTACATAGGAGAAACCAACGCCATTTCTGCGTATAAGGTTCTCCAGTTCCTTGATAAGGTCTCCCTTTAGATCTTTTTGGATAAAGACCTTGTCCACCGATTTTCCCGAATTGATCGCCTCTATAATCGCACGGATCCCAAAAATTTGATAATCGTCATTTTTCATGGGGCAAAGGTAGTACAATATTTAGCATCATCTATTTGCAGATATCTCTTTTCCCCTTTTTTGATGTCCTACAGTTATAGGTCAAGGGCCAATATTGCAGCGGAATCTTTTGCATAGCTATATGCTCTCCAAAAGAAACCTTCCGCTCCGAATTTCCAGACCACTTCAGAATTGGGGGTTACTTCCCAAATACCATAGTCACCCTCTGTTATCAAGGTGTTCCCATTGGACAGGCGTACTGCTCCGGAAACTTTTGGTGAGTAAAGGTTTTCGTCCGTAAAGCTCCAAAGAACGGTGGGGAAGGTGTTCAAGGGTATTTGTTGCTCCGAAAGTTCCACTGGGAGTTGCAGTTCAAAGATACTGGACTGTTCTAGGTTGCCTCCGTTGCTAAAGAGCAGCATTTTTCCGGGCTCGAACAAATTTGGAAAATGGTTGTTGTAAAATTTCCTTACCGAAATGTTATCATTGTATGCGCTGGGATTGCCAAAGCGATATATAAGGTCCCCGCCCTTTCCGAAGTTGCCTCCGGCATGGGTGGCGGCCACCTCTGTTGTTGTGCTATGGTCCAACACCCAAACTTCGCTATAAAAATTCACGCTTAGGTAAATAAGGTCATTGTCCTCATCATAGGCGATACCGTTTGCATGCATGATATTTCCATCGGGGGCTTCCACATAGTTAAGATTTATCAATTGCGGGTTTTGGGATACAACTCCATAGTTCAACTTGGTGTCATCAAAATCCTGTACCAAATGGTCCCAAGAGTGCCACTCCCATACAATGACATTGGTATGGGGATTTATTTCCAGAACGGATTCCGGATAAATGTCCACATTTCTATTGGACCCGTTTTCCACGGCAAGCTGTAGGGGCATTTTTTCCCATGCTATGGCCAATATATTTCCGTTGGGAAGCATTTCGACGTCGTGATGAGTCCGTTTAAGGCTATCGGAATAGTCGAAATTCCAAAGAGTTTCCCCGTTTTTTCCGATAAGCTGGATCTTACCTCCAAAACCTCCGAAAAGAATTTCGGGATTTGTGGCCTGTAGAGATGCCAAAAGGGTTCCATCCGGTAACAAAAAGGCGTCATTTCCTATTTTACGATCGCCCAATGGCCATTCGTGCACAAGATTTGCATTGGTGTCCATAAGGTAGACCCGATTGTCCATGGCATCGTTTACGAGGATAACATGATCCTGTATCAGATCTTTGTGAAAGAAGGTTACCGATCCCAGTTCTCCCTCCACTATAGCCGGTTCCTCTTCCGAATTTTCCTCTTCAGGTTTCTCGATGGGGGGCTCTTCTAAATTCTCTTCTACAATAGGGATTGGGGTATTGTTATCATCATTTGAGCATGAGGATATGATTCCGCATAAAAATAGTAGGACTAATAAGCGGACGGATATTCTTTTTGGATCCATATAATTTATTTATAAGGGGTAATAATAGGGATGTAAACAAAATTAAAGCCAGTGCAGGAATACAATTTCATCTTTTTTTCGATTTTGACCCGGCAAGTAGGATTTATGATGTTAGGGCGCTTATATCAAATGGGATGATGGTTTTCCGCATATGTCCCGTAAGCTTGATCAGGGCATACTGGTTTCGTCAAAAGCTTCTAAAAAAGACAGACTATGCAAATATTGTTTTAATATAAAAAGTGGTGCAAACAACGCTTGCACCACTTGTATATTACTACTTTTAGACTCGGTTATAAATCTAATGGGAGACAGAAATCAAACAACAGAGTTCCAGCTGGTGGGGTAGGCCCCAGGTCAAGAACGGTCTCGCCATTTGCCGAGGTTACCTGAAAGGTGTTCTCTTCGTCATAGGAGCCGCCATTATAAGTGATCTGTATGGAACCGGTACCACTGGGAACTGTAAAGGTATGGGACGTCGAAGCGCCTCCTTCATGGCTATAATTGGTGGACACGCCATCCAAGGTCACCGTTAAAGAAGCTCCGTTCCAAGAATCACCATAAGAGTCCTGAAGTTCAAGCTGCCACTCACCAGGAGTTGGCTCGATGGGGGGGCATACCAAGGGTACTGTATAGATAAATGGAGATCGGTAATAAGAACCTCCCGATACGGTACTATTAAGGTTATTATTGGAAAAGGCCCTGCCATCCGTTAAATTTAGGACGTACCTGAGGGTGAAGCTGTCCCCTCCGGTGTAATCACCGGGAGCAAGACCAAGAGCAGTGCTCAACTCGCCTAGAGAAACAGTATAGGTAATGGCCGGTAATCCACTTTCATTGGTAGTGAACATGGAAGCATCCAATGTTTCCACTAAAACCTCATCCAGTGAAGCATCTTCATCTGTGGCATTCGTAAATGAAACATACACGTCCACATCTTCCAAAAGTCCACCTTGCGCATTGTCCTCCACTTCAAAGCTTACGGAATATTCGGATGATTCATCTGAAAAGTCGAAGGTCTGGCCGGATATGTCCGCAGCTGATGAAGTAGCTCTGAACACTGCGCCCCTGGTAACTTCATCGAAGACGTCGTCCACGGTTTTATTGGCGGAATCACATGAAAGAACAAGTGCCCCGGCAACGGAAAGTATGATGGTATTTTTTATATATCTTTTCATAATTCTCTTTGTTTAGTTTGATAATGGAAAACCAGAATCAGGATTTGTGTCCCAGAAAACCTTAGAGCTAACATCCGGTTTTTGAGTGGCATTGCTGTTATTGTTGGCGTACACTGAGGGCAATAGGAAAGACCTTATAAAGCCTCCTGGATTTGGTTCCAAGTTGGGCTGTAGGTCGCTCGGGAAACCTGTTCTTCTATAGAAGTTATAGGCGTCGATCCCATTTCCAAATTGGGTCACAAAAAATTCCTTGGCAAGGATATTGAATTTCTCATCCCCGGTAGCAGCTTCAAATAGGGCATCCACTTCGGCAATGTAATCTTCAACATCCTCTGGTAATGGTGCAGCGGATGCATCCGCATCCCCGTCAAGGGCGCCAAAGGACATCACTTTTGTGATGGATTTTTCTATGCCATCCAACATCATGCTTTTGGCAGTGGGCAGGTCATTGGCCTCATAGGCCAGTTCCGCCATTAAGAAATCAATGGTCTGGGCCAAGAAGATAGGGGTGATGCCCGCACCTCCGCCACCGGTTCCAAGGTCTACGGCGGCAAAGGAACTATCATCGAACTGTCCACCTGCTGGATATACGCCATAAGTGGTCCTTTTGTTGGTATCCGGTGGGGTTCCATCATCATCCCCATGGTCCCTTCCCCAATATCCATTGGGCAGGTTGCAGAAGGTAAATCCCCCTGCGGTGTAATGGGCCGGTGCTGGCTCCACGCTACAGGAAAGTTCTTGTTGGTTCGTGTCACAGCCATTTCCAGGGGTACAAGGCGCCTGTCTGTAGAAATAGTAACGGATACGCGGATCAGCACCTTCGTATACGGTGGATTCATTGCCTACCTTACCGTTGTCCATATAGTTCATCAACCAGTTGGACAAATAGGCCCCTGCACCGGTGGGGGTATAGTTATCGGCGTATTTTGGATGTCTTGAATCGGGATTCACCACGTTGGTGGCCCACGTAAATTGAAAGTCGTCCTCCACTTCCGTGATATAGTCCCCGCTGGCAACAATACTGTTTATGGCCGCAACGGCACCGCTATCAACCAATCTGCTCTGGGCATAGATTTTAATTTTAAGGGAGTTGGCGACTTTGATCCATTTTTCCCAGTCCCCTCCGTAGTAGTAGTCATTACTTGGGTCTACGGCATTGTCTGTATCGTTAAAATTGGCGATGGCACTGTCCAAGAGGCCAAGTGCAGCGGCATAGATAGAGGCCCCGCTATCTGCAGCTGGGTTTAGGTTGTCCAATCCCAAGATAGCTTCGGAATAAGGAACATCCCCATAGAAATCCACCAAGGTAACGACTGTAAAGGCTTCCATGACCTGCCCCATTCCGATATGACGTTTTAAATTGTTCTCTTGGGCCAAGGGATACATTTCATAAAGATCGGCCAATATGGAAGAATAGGCATTTCTCCACTCCCCATCTTGGGAAGCAGGGGAGTAGGCCTGGTCGTACAGCCTGGTACCCATATAACTGATTCGGGTCACTTCCGCTCCATTGGTGCCAAAGGTTTCGGCAAATCGGCCAAATTCCTCTTGCACCCCGTTCAAAAAGAAATCGGCAGTACCTTCACTTACGGCATTAGGGTTTTCGGTCAGATCAAGCTCGGTACTCTCGCAGGAAATGATAAGTCCCGCCGAGAATAGGGTTAGAACTAAGTTTTTTATAAATATTTTCATTTGTATATTTTTTAGAATGTTGCTTTTAAGGACATACCATATCTTCTGGACCCTGGGCTGTTGATAAAGTCGAACCCAAGTGCATTTCCAACCCCGACCCCAAGGTTTTCCGGATCAAAATTGGTGCCTTTGGGAACATTGATCCCTTTAAACCAAAGGTTCTGTCCACTGAACGTTATGCTCAACGAGCCAAAAGGAGTTTTGTCAAGTATTTTCTTGGGCAGTGAATAGCCCAAACTTACCTCCCGTAACCGGATCGTACTACCGTCATATACCTGCAGTTCACTGGGCCCGAAGGCAATATTGCTAAAATAGTAATCCGAGTTGTTGATCTGAATATCGTTTACACTACCATCCGCCTTTACGGCTGGAAGGATAAAAGTGGAAAGTCGATCTTCCGTATCGGAGGAAAGCCCCCTTCCTATCAAAGCGGAAATGGTATTGGAATACACATCGCCCCCATGTCTATAGGACCAGTCCATTCCTATGGTAATGTTCTTATAGGAAAAGGAGTTGCCCACGTTCAGTCTCCAATCGGCATTGGGATCTCCAATTTCGAACAGCCCATTTTCAATCACATAGCTACCGGTACTGGCCACCACTTTGTTGCCATTGTCGTCCCGTAATACCCTTGATCCCATAATGACTCCAAAAGGCCTTCCGGGGACCGCAAAATTGGAAAGATCTGAAAAAATGCCACCAACGTTAATATTGTCTGTATCGGCTCCCAAATCGTTCACAGTAGATTCGTCAGCGGTAAAGTTTGCGTTGATGTTCCAGTTAAAACCATTATCGTCATTTCTGAATACGGCATATCCAAAGTCGGCCTCGATTCCCTTTACCTGTACCTCGCCTATGTTGGTCACCGTATTGGTATATCCTGTGGAGGGGTCCAACGGCCTATTGGTGATAAGATCCGTTGTTGTTTTTTTGTAAACGGAGACATCCAAGCTCAACCTGTTCTGTATAAATCTGGATTCCAGACCCAGTTCGATTTCTTTTAGTAGCTCGGGCTTTAACAGTACGTTCCCCAAATCGTCAGAGACCCCGACGGATGGTACCACTACATTGCCTCCCGTAACAAAATCCCTAGTATTAAGGTTGGATACGTTCGCTACCGGATATCCATCGGTGAAACCTGCAGAAGTACCGTAACCTACCCTAAGTTTTAGAAAATTGAGCCCGCCGTCCGATTGGAGTCCGTCAATTACGGCAGTGGGAAGAAGGGATAAACTGGCGGAAGGATAGAAAATGGAGTTTTCCACAAAGTTGGAAACCCAGTCGTTCCTGGCCGCCAAGGTCAAGTACGCAAAATTGTCATAACCAAACTCCGTCTGTGCATAGAGTCCCACTACGTTTTGGATCTCATCGTACTGTACCGGTGCTTGGGTAGAAAAGTTAAAATGTTTGAATACCCCGAAGATGGCCTGTTGGTCACTGGTAACCCCTTGCCTTGAGAATTCGGTTCTTCTGGAGGTGGCACCTAGGTTGATGTTCATGTCCAATTTTTCGGTCAAGAGATATGCACCGTTCAATTGTAGGGTATGGTCCCAGATGGTGTTCCTGTTATCAAAGGTCTGGTAACGGCCTTGTAAATATCCTTCTGCCCCTCCTTTATTCTGGCCTATTTCGTTACGCTCCGTATAGAAATCCAGACCGGTCCTCCAAAAGACGTTCAGGTTGTCATTTAGCTTATAGCTGATCTGCGAACTACCAAAAAACCTGTTGGTCAATTGGTTCGCAAAGGCATTGGCAGCGGTCCATCGTGGGTTTTGGATGTCGTTACCTCCCCTATAATATATGCTCCTACCATCAATGGGACTTTGGAAGGGCAATCCCATTAGGTCCACACTACGTGGGGTAAAGAAAAGATGGCCAAATACGGACGCACCGGTTCCAAAGGATCCGTTACCCTGACTGGCCGCAATTGGGGGCGATTTAAGGTCGGTCTTTGAAAAGTTCATGGTACCGTTTATGGTAAACCTATTGCTCAGTTCAGCTTTGCCGCCAAAACCAATGGTGGTCCTTTGCAGTTTATTGCCAGGAGTAAACCCTTCATCGGTCATGTTCCCAAAATTGGCATTATAGGAAATTTTGCCATCGGTGGAAGCGCCCCTTGCGTTGATGGACGTGTTCAGAACCGTTCCGGTCCTAAAGAAATCCTTTACGTTATCATAAGGTTTGTATTCGTAGGTAGCATCGTTGTATTCCGGAAAGGCATTTCGCACGGCAGCATTTACCGAATATGGATGTCTGATAAGGATAGTGCCATCGTCGGTCCTTCCCCTAAATGCGGCACCAAAGTTGGCATCGTTAGGATCGTCAAAAGCGGGGCCAAAGTTACTGAAGAATTCCCCGTATGCCTGATCGAATCCGTTACCAAATGAATTCTGGTAATCGGGCAGGGTAGAAATCTCATTGTAGAAGACGGACTGGCTAACGGTAATTTCCGATTTGGATTTGGCGTTTCCGGAGGCACCTGCCTTCGTGGTTATCAAGATTACCCCGTTCCTACCGGCAGTACCATAAAGGTTGGCTGCAGCGAGCCCTTTCAGTACGTTTACATTTTCAATGTTGTTGGGGTCTAGATCTAGGAACCTACTGGATCCACTGTTACCGTCGATGGCACTTCCTTGGGAGTTGGTGTCCGAACTAAAGGGAACCCCATCCACGATAAAAAGCGGTTGGTTAGAACCGGAAAGGGATGTATACCCCCTAATGATAATATTGGTGGCCGAACCAGAAACGCCACTGGCCGCATTTATCTGCACCCCTGATGCCTTTCCGTTCAAGATACGCCCAACATCGCCTTCCGCTTTTTGCTCCAATTGCTCGGCACCTACGGAAGCAACGGCATACCCTAGGGCTTTTTTCTCCCTTTTGATGCCCTGGGCCGTAACGACCACCTCTTCGAGGGCTTGGGCATCTTCGGACATTTGAACGTTAATAGTGTTGGCCGCACCTACTGTGACCCGTTCCGCCTTTTGTCCTATATAGGTAAAAAGTAGGGTCTGGCCAGTACTGGCACTGATGGTGAAGTTGCCATCGAAATCGGTTTGGGTACCCGTCGTGGTGCCCTCCGCAATAATGTTGACCCCAGGCAACGGCAGACCATATTGGTCTGTTACCGTCCCTGAAATCGTTTTTTCCTGTGCAAATGTCAGATGCACAACAAACGCCAATAGAAGCGTCAAGATTCCATTTAAATCTGTTCTCATTTTTTAATTATTTGAATTAGCTGATGGCTAAAATCCTAATTTAATGTTAATAATGCAAGCTAATTTTAATAATAATTTAAGATGAATCTTAAAAATATTAACAATTTAGTAATGCGCTGTGAAATTTGTGAATTAGGTATTTTGACGCCCGCAAATTGTTTAATTATTGATTTTTTGACATTTTGCCAGGTTTTAGGTATGAATGCGTTCAGTTTTTGTAATGCGGGCGTCCTGCGTTCCGATGGTTGGGCCAGCTACAATCCATTAAACGGGGAGATGTAAGGTTTTTACGGTATCCTTGGTTTAAATGGAAAAAAACATTGAAAATTAATGCCTTGGGGTTTGGATTATTATTTTAAATCACTACATTTGCCAGCCCTTAAAAGAGGGTAAGTTTTATACATATATATTATAGTATGCCAACAATTTCACAATTAGTACGAAAAGGAAGGGCCACGATTACCAAGAAGAGTAAATCGGCTGCTTTGGATTCGTGTCCCCAAAGAAGAGGGGTATGTACGCGTGTTTACACCACTACACCTAAGAAACCGAACTCGGCAATGCGAAAGGTCGCAAGGGTAAGGTTGACGAACGGTAAAGAGGTGAACGCCTACATTCCCGGAGAGGGACACAACCTCCAAGAGCACTCGATAGTATTGGTAAGGGGCGGAAGGGTAAAGGATTTGCCCGGTGTTAGGTACCATATCGTAAGGGGGGCCTTGGATACGGCAGGAGTTGCCGGAAGGACCCAGAGAAGGTCCAAATACGGTGCAAAACGACCTAAGAAGTAATTACAACTTTTTAAAGAGAAGACATGAGAAAAAAACAGGCCAAGAAAAGACCGCTTTTACCAGATCCACGATTTAACGATCAATTGGTGACGCGTTTTGTCAACATGATGATGTGGGACGGTAAAAAGTCGATCGCCTTTAAGGTTTTCTACGATGCGATCGATATCGTTGAGGAGAAGAAGACGGATGAAGAAAAGACAGCGTTGGAGTTGTGGAAAGATGCCCTTTCCAATGTAATGCCCCATGTTGAGGTAAGGAGTAGAAGGGTAGGGGGCGCCACTTTTCAGATCCCCATGCAGATCAGGCCGGACAGGAAGATTTCCACCGCCATGAAATGGTTGATCAGTTATTCCCGTAAAAGGAACGAGAAGGCCATGTCACAAAAGTTGGCCGGTGAAATTTTGGCTGCGGCCAAGGAAGAAGGTGCAGCCGTTAAGAAAAGAACGGACACCCATAAAATGGCAGAAGCGAACAAAGCATTCTCTCACTTTAGATTTTAACGAACAGAAATGGCAAGAGATTTAAGATTAACAAGAAATATAGGTATCGCTGCCCACATCGATGCGGGAAAGACCACTACTACGGAACGTATCCTGTTCTACACTGGGGTCAGCCATAAAATAGGGGAGGTGCACGATGGTGCCGCCACTATGGACTGGATGGAGCAGGAGCAGGAGCGCGGTATCACCATTACATCGGCGGCTACCACTTGCGAGTGGGTGTTTCCTATGGAAAATGCACAGCCTACCGAAGATGCACAGTCGTACCACTTCAACATTATAGATACCCCGGGCCACGTGGATTTTACCGTTGAGGTAAACCGCTCCCTAAGGGTTTTGGATGGTTTGGTGTTCCTTTTCAGTGCGGTCGATGGTGTGGAGCCACAATCGGAGACGAACTGGAGGCTTGCCGACAACTATAAAGTGCCAAGGATCGGGTTCGTGAACAAAATGGACCGACAAGGGGCCAATTTCTTGAACGTTATCAGGCAAGTAAAGGAAATGTTAGGCTCCAATGCCGTTCCCATTGTATTGCCAATAGGTGATGAGGCCGACTTCAAGGGAATTGTGGATCTGGTGAAGAACAGGGCCATTGTTTGGCACGAGGATAATTTTGGCGCCACATTTGACGTGGTCGCCATTCCAGAGGATATGAAGGATGAGGTAAGGGAATACCGTGCCATGCTTATCGAAGCGGTGGCCGAGTACGATGAGTCCCTTATGGAAAAATTCTTTGAGGATGAGGATTCCATTACCGAGGATGAAGTGCACGCCGCCCTTAGGGCCGCTGTAATGGACATGAGCATTATACCCATGGTCTGTGGTTCTTCATTTAAGAACAAGGGTGTCCAGTTCCTCTTGGATGCGGTATGTAGGTACCTTCCATCCCCATTGGACAAAGATGATATTGTGGGCATGAACCCTGATACCGAAAAAGAGGTTTCCCGCAAACCAAGTGTTAAGGAGCCCTTTGCCGCTTTGGCATTCAAGATCGCCACAGATCCCTTTGTAGGGCGCTTGGCCTTCTTCAGGGTATATTCCGGTAGGTTGGATGCAGGTTCCTATATCTTGAACAATAGAAGTGGTAAAAAAGAACGTATCTCCCGTATTTACCAAATGCACTCCAATAAACAGAATGCCATCGATTTTATCGAGGCAGGTGATATAGGGGCAGCGGTTGGTTTCAAGGATATCAAGACAGGGGATACCATGTCGGATGAAAAACACCCGATCGTTTTGGAGAGCATGGATTTCCCGGATCCCGTTATCGGTATCGCAGTGGAGCCAAAGACCAAAGCGGATGTTGATAAATTGGGGATGGCACTTTCCAAACTTGCCGAAGAAGATCCAACGTTCCAGGTAAAGACCGATGAGGCCTCAGGGCAAACGATCATTTCCGGAATGGGCGAGCTTCACCTGGACATCATCGTAGACCGTTTGAGACGGGAGTTCAAGGTAGAGGTGAACCAAGGGGAGCCTCAAGTAGAGTACAAAGAAGCACTTACCAAGAATGCGGCACATAGGGAGACCTATAAAAAGCAATCCGGTGGACGTGGTAAATTTGGGGACATCGTATTTGAGATGGGACCAGCGGACGATGATTTTGTGGGTACGGGTCTTCAGTTTGTGGATGAGATCAAAGGTGGACGTATTCCCAAGGAATTTATTCCTTCCGTGGAAAAAGGTTTTGCGGCTGCCATGAAAAACGGGCCATTGGCCGGTTATGAAATGGATAGGATGAAGGTAGTCCTAAAGGATGGATCTTTCCACGCAGTGGATTCGGATGCACTTTCCTTTGAGCTTGCCGCAAAAATGGGGTATAAGGCCGCAGGTAAAGCTGCCGGTGCCGTTATCCTTGAACCGATCATGAAATTGGAAGTATTGACCCCTGAAGAGAACATGGGCGATATTGTGGGCGACCTTAACCGTAGGAGGGGTACCATTACCAATATGGACGACAGGGCGGGAGCCAAGGTTGTGAAGGGTACCGTGCCATTATCCGAGATGTTCGGGTACGTGACTTCCTTAAGGACCTTGTCCTCCGGTAGGGCAACTTCCACCATGGAATTTTCGCACTACGCCGAAACCCCTTCCAATATTTCAGAGGAAGTTATCAAAAAAGCCAAGGGTCTAACCGCATAATTAAAGAAAAATGAGTCAGAAAATCAGGATAAAGTTAAAATCTTATGACTACAACTTGGTAGATAAATCGGCCGAGAAGATAGTCAAGACGGTAAAGACGACCGGTGCGGTCATCACAGGTCCAATTCCCTTGCCAACACATAAGAAGATATTTACGGTACTCCGTTCCCCGCACGTTAACAAAAAGTCAAGGGAACAGTTCCAATTGAGCTCCTATAAGAGGCTTTTGGATATATACAGTTCTTCTTCCAAGACCATTGATGCCCTAATGAAATTAGAGCTTCCCAGTGGTGTTGAGGTAGAGATCAAGGTATAGGGGCCCCAATTCATCACTCCTGTGAGGAGTGGGTTACATGTCCGGAGCTTTGTGCGAAGGAAAAATGGAAAAAAATATATTCAGGGTTGAATTATTTTTGACCCTGTTTTTTTGCAAAAAGGTGAATAGTTCAAATTAATTAATAACAAACAATCAATAATTATGTCTGGGTTAATAGGTAGAAAAATCGGCATGACCAGCATCTTTGATGAAAACGGGAAGAACATTCCATGTACCGTTATCGAAGCTGGACCATGTGTAGTTACCCAAGTCAGAACCTTGGAAGTCGATGGGTACAATGCCCTTCAGCTCGGTTTCGATGACAAGGCAGAAAAGCGTGCCAACAAGTCCGAATTGGGCCATGTTAAAAAGGCAGGTGCTTCTCCTAAGAAGAAAATCGAGGAATTCAGGTATTTTGATGAGGGAGCGTACAAATTGGGGGACACCATAGGAGTGGACCTGTTTGTGGAAGGTGAATTTGTGGATGTGATCGGTACTTCCAAGGGGAAAGGTTTCCAAGGGGTCGTAAAAAGGCATGGCTTTGGCGGTGTCGGACAGGCCACCCACGGGCAGCACAACAGGCTAAGGGCGCCTGGTTCCATTGGGGCCGCCTCTTATCCTGCAAGGGTTTTTAAGGGCATGAAAATGGCCGGTAGAATGGGTAACGATCGTGTTACCGTACAGAACCTTGTAGTTTATAAAATAGTTCCAGAGAAAAACCTACTAGTTGTAAAAGGTTGTGTTCCTGGGCATAAGAACGCATACGTAACCATTCAGAAGTAATGAAAGTAGCAGTTTTAGATATAAAGGGAAAAGAAACAGGTAGGGAAGTGGAGCTTTCCGACGATGTTTTCGGGATAGAGCCTAACAACCACGCTGTTTACTTGGATGTAAAGCAATACTTGGCACACCAAAGACAAGGTACGCACAAGTCCAAGGAAAGGGCCGAGATCGCCGGTAGTACGCGAAAGATAAAGAAACAGAAAGGTACCGGAACCGCCAGAGCGGGAAGTATCAAGTCGCCCGTTTTTAGGGGCGGTGGACGTATTTTTGGACCACGTCCCAAGGACTACACCCAGAAATTGAACAAGAACCTGAAACGCTTGGCAAGGAAATCCGCACTGAGCATAAAGACCAAGGAACAGGCCGTTTTTGTGATCGAGGATTTTAACTTCGAAACCCCGAAAACAAAGGAGTTTATAGTGGTTTTGAAGTCGCTCGGACTGGAGAATAAAAAATCGCTGTTTGTGTTGGGCGATTCAAATAATAACGTATATTTGTCGTCACGCAATTTAAAGCGTTCCGAGGTCGTAATCAACTCAGAATTAAGCACTTACAAAATATTAAACGCAGGTAGCGTTGTCTTGTTCGAAGGTGCTTTGGAGGGAATTGAATCGAACTTAACAAAATAAGAGAGCCATGAGTGTGTTGATAAAACCAATAATTACGGAAAAAATGACCGCTGACAGCGAGTTGTACAATCGGTATGGTTTCATTGTTGACCCCAGTGCCAATAAGCTGCAGATCAAGCAGGCCGTTGAAACTACCTATGGGGTATCGGTGAACAAGGTTCGTACAATGAACTATGGCCCAAAAAGAAAATCACGTTACACAAAGACCGGTGTTCAGCACGGGAAGACGAACGCTTTCAAAAAGGCGATCGTGGATGTAGCGGATGGGGATACAATTGATTTTTACAATAATCTATAAAGACAAGGAATGTCAGTTAGAAAATTAAAACCAATCACTCCTGGACAGCGATTTAGAGTAGTAAACGGGTTTGACGCCATTACTACTGATAAGCCGGAGAAGAGTTTGCTCGCTCCGTTAAAAAAGTCGGGAGGTAGAAACAGTCAAGGAAAGATGACCATTCGCCAAAAAGGTGGTGGGCATAAGAGAAGGTACCGTATCATCGATTTCAAGAGGGATCGTCAGGATGTGACCGCAACCGTCGATTCGATCCAGTACGACCCGAACAGGACAGCGTTCATTGCGCTTCTGGTGTATGCAGACGGCGAAAAGAGATATATCGTTGCCCCGAACGGACTGACCGTGGGTCAGGAAGTTGCTTCGGGCAGCCATGTGCAGCCCGAGATTGGAAATGCCCTTCCTTTGGGAAGCATTCCATTGGGAACCATTATTTCCTGTATAGAACTTAGGCCCGGTCAAGGTGCCGTTATGGCGAGAAGTGCAGGTACCTTTGCGCAGTTGATGGCAAAGGATGGAAAGTTCGTTACCGTTAAAATGCCATCGGGGGAGACCAGATTGATCCTTTCGGATTGTTTGGCGACCGTAGGGGCGGTATCGAATTCCGACCACCAGTTGTTGGTATCCGGTAAGGCCGGTAGGAGCAGATGGTTGGGAAGAAGGCCAAGGACCAGACCAGTTGCCATGAACCCTGTAGATCACCCCATGGGTGGTGGTGAAGGTAGGGCTTCCGGTGGTCATCCAAGATCAAGGAACGGTATTCCCGCAAAAGGATACAGGACCCGATCCAAGACCAAGGATACCAACAAGTATATAATAGAACGTAGAAAGAAATAAAAAGTAGAAAGAAATGGCACGTTCACTAAAGAAAGGACCTTACGTTCACTATAGTCTAGATAAAAAGATCCAGGGGAATGTAGAATCTGGAAAAAAGACGGTCATCAAGACCTGGTCAAGAGCTTCGATGATAACACCTGATTTTGTGGGCCAGACAATCGCTGTCCACAATGGCAAACAGTTTGTTCCCGTTTACGTAACGGAGAACATGGTAGGCCATAAATTGGGAGAATTTTCACCAACAAGGTCCTTTAGGGGCCATGGAGGAACCAAAAACAAAGGTAAAAAGTAAGCTATGGGAGTTCGAAAAAGACAAATGGCCGAACGGTTGAAGGAAGAAAAGAAGCAAGTTGCATTTGCCAAGCTCAACAATTGTCCCACTTCGCCAAGGAAGATGCGTTTGGTAGCCGATTTGGTAAGGGGTGTACAGGTTGAAAAGGCACTTGCCATATTGAAGTTCAATCCAAAGGAATCTTCCCGTAGATTGGAAAAACTGTTGTTGTCCGCAATCGCCAATTGGCAAGCCAAAAATGAGGATGCCAATATAGAGGAAGCAGATCTTATCATTTCGGAGATAAGGGTTGATGGTGGAAGCATGTTAAAGAGGCTTAGGCCTGCACCCCAAGGAAGGGCGCACAGAATCAGAAAACGTTCCAATCATGTCACCATGGTTTTGGGATCTAACAATAACACACAAAACTAGGGCATTTAGTATGGGACAGAAAACAAATCCAATCGGTAACCGTCTTGGTATAATAAGAGGTTGGGAATCCAACTGGTACGGGGGCAACGACTATGGCGACAAGTTGGCCGAAGACGATAAGATACGAAAATATGTTCATGCACGTTTGGCAAAAGCCAGTGTTTCTAGGGTAATAATCGAGCGTACGCTTAAATTGATCACGATCACCATCACCACTGCCAGGCCCGGTATCATCATCGGTAAGGGAGGACAGGAAGTGGACAAGTTGAAGGAAGAGCTTAAAAAGATTACGGACAAGGAGGTACAGATCAACATTTTTGAGATCAAAAGGCCCGAACTGGATGCCAATTTGGTCGCTGCCAGTGTAGCCCGTCAGATCGAGAGCAGGATCTCTTTTAGGCGCGCCATTAAAATGGCCATTGCCGCTGCAATGAGAATGAATGCCGAGGGAATCAAGATCCAGATCTCAGGACGGTTGAACGGTGCCGAGATGGCGCGTTCCGAATCCTATAAGGATGGACGGATTCCATTGTCAACCTTTAGGGCCGATATAGATTATGCTTTGCACGAGGCACATACCACATATGGTAGGTTGGGCATAAAGGTATGGATCATGAAAGGGGAGGTTTATGGAAAAAGGGAACTTTCGCCATTAGTGGGCATGTCCAAAGGACAGACGCCTACCAAAGGAGGAAAACCAGAAGGTCCTAAAAAACCACGACGTAGAAAGTAATTTTTTAAAGAAAGAAAAAAATGTTACAGCCAAAAAGAACCAAATACCGCAAGGCGCAGAAAGGTCGCATGAAAGGGATCTCCGGGAGGGGGCACCAACTTTCAAATGGTATGTTCGGTATAAAATCATTGGATTCGGAGTTTATTACTTCCCGTCAGATAGAGGCGGCCCGTATTGCGGCCACCAGGTATATGAAAAGGGAGGGACAGTTGTGGATCAAAATATTTCCGGACAAGCCTATTACCAAAAAGCCCTTGGAAGTACGTATGGGTAAAGGTAAGGGTGCGGTAGAGTATTGGGTTGCCGTCGTAAAACCGGGAAGGATCATGTTCGAAGTGGCAGGGGTATCAATTGATATCGCAAAGGAAGCCATGCGTTTGGCCGCCCAGAAGCTGCCCGTAAAGACGAAGTTTATTGTTGCTAGGGATTATTCAGCTTAATTTTATATTTCAAGAAATCATGAAACAATCGGAAATAAAGGAATTATCGGTAGAAGGGTTGAAGGAAAAGCTGGCCGAGTACAAAAAACAACATGCGGATTTAAAAATGGCCCATTTCGTTACTCCATTGGAAAATCCACTTCAGATAAGAAAAGTGAGAAGAACAGTGGCAAGAATTGCAACAGAATTAACGAAAAGGGAATTACAATAATTGGTTCTGCTTTATGGAAAATAGAAATTTAAGAAAAGAAAGAATAGGCGTTGTAACCAGCGATAAGATGGAGAAATCAATTGTGGTTTCGGAAGTAAAGCGTGTAAAACACCCTATGTACGGTAAGTTCGTTTTAAGGACCAAGAAATATGTGGCCCACGACGAGAAGAACGATTGCAATATTGGCGATACGGTAAAGATCATGGAGACCCGTCCACTAAGTAGGACCAAGTGTTGGAGATTAGTTGAAATCATTGAAAGAGCCAAATAATTATGTTACAGCAAGAATCTAGACTAAAGGTAGCCGATAATACAGGTGCAAAGGAAGTGCTGACCATCCGTGTTCTGGGCGGTACAAAGAGAAGATATGCATCCGTAGGGGATAAGATCGTGGTAACCATCAAAGAGGCAGCTCCCAATGGTACCGTTAAAAAAGGCTCCGTGTCCACCGCTGTAGTGGTCAGGACAACCAAGGAAGTTAGAAGGCCAGATGGCTCCTATATCCGTTTTGACGACAATGCCTGTGTTCTTTTGAACCCTGCAGGGGAAATGAGGGGTACGCGTGTTTTTGGACCCGTTGCAAGGGAACTGCGTGAAAAACAATTCATGAAGATCGTATCATTGGCTCCAGAGGTGCTTTAATATAACCAGTAAGATGATGAAACTCAAAATAAAAGCAGGTGACACCGTAAGGATCATTGCAGGGGACCATAAAGGTGCCGAGGGCAAGGTAGTGAGTGTTGACCGTGAAAAGAACAAGGCCATAGTGGAGGGCGCAAACCTGGTTTCCAAACACCAAAAACCAAGTGCGAAGAACCCACAGGGAGGCATCGTTAAGAAAGAGGCCCCCTTGCATATTTCCAACCTATCGTTGATAGATCCCAAATCAGGGGAGACTACAAGGGTCGGATATGAGACCAGGGATGGCAAGAAAGTGAGATTTTCCAAAAAATCCAATGAAGTAATTTAGTTATGGCTTACGTACCAAGATTAAAACAGGAATATAGGGAGCGCATAATAAAGTCGCTTCAGGAGGAATTTGGTTACAAGAATGTAATGCAGGTCCCCAAACTTGAGAAGATTGTGCTCAGTAGGGGCGTTGGTGCCGCTGTTTCCGATAAGAAACTGATCGACCACGCCGTGGAAGAACTTACGAGCATTACCGGACAGAAGGCGGTTTCCACTATCTCCAAGAAGGATGTGGCGGCCTTTAAACTTCGTAAGGGCATGCCCATTGGGGCAAAGGTTACCCTGCGTGGGGAGAAGATGTACGAGTTCCTGGACAGGTTGATCACCAGTGCCCTTCCAAGGGTGCGGGATTTTCAAGGGATCAGGGCCACCGGTTTTGATGGACGCGGAAATTATAACCTCGGTATCACCGAGCAGATCATTTTCCCCGAAATGAACATAGACAAGATCAATAGGATCAATGGAATGGATGTTACCTTTGTGACCACTGCGGCCACGGATAAGGAAGCAAAATCATTATTAACCGAATTGGGACTACCCTTTAAAAAGAATTAGTATGGCTAAAGAATCAATGAAGGCCCGCGAAGTCAAACGGGAAAAGACGGTAGCAAAATACGCTGCCAAAAGAAAGGCCCTTAAAGAGGCCGGAGACTACGAGGGGCTACAAAAATTACCAAGGAATGCCAATCCGATCCGTTTGCACAACAGATGTAAACTTACCGGAAGACCAAGAGGATATATGAGGACTTTCGGACTGTCCAGGGTTACCTTTAGGGAAATGGCCAACAACGGACTTATCCCTGGTGTAAAGAAGGCCAGCTGGTAAAAAAATAGGAATATTAACTGGTTTCAGGTTTAGCCAAGAGTGCTAAAAACCGTTACCGCAAATAAATAAGTATGTTTACAGATCCAATTTCGGATTATTTGACCAGAATCAGAAATGCCAGTAGGGCAGGTCATAGGGTGGTAGAAATACCCGCTTCAAACCTAAAGAAGGAAATGACCAAGATCTTGTTCGATCAGGGGTATATCCTAAGTTACAAATTTGAGGACAACGCTGTTCAAGGGACTATTAAGATAGCCCTAAAATATGACAAGGTCACCAAAGAGCCGGTGATCAGGAAGATAAGTCGTATAAGCAAGCCCGGTCTTCGTAAGTACGCAAATGCTACTGAACTTCCAAGGGTTTTGAACGGTTTGGGAATCGCTATCATCTCCACATCCCATGGTGTAATGACAAGCAAGCAAGCCAGATTGGAGAAAGTTGGTGGGGAGGTTTTGTGTTATGTTTATTAATACTGTAAAAGAGTTAGAAAATGTCTAGAATAGGTAATAATCCAATAACGATCCCAGAAGGGGTAACCGTGGAGGTAAATGAAAACATCATTACCACCAAAGGTAAGTTGGGTGAGCTGACCCAAGAATTTTCCGCTGTTTCCGTAAAAGTGGAAGACGGGAAAGTTTTTGTAACAAGACCATCTGATTCCAAGGAACACAAAGCGAAACACGGACTGTACAGGGCCTTGGTCCTGAACATGGTAAAGGGTGTATCCATTGGGTGGACAAAGGAACTGGAACTGGTAGGTGTGGGATACCGTGCAAGCAACCAAGGTCAAAAATTGGAGTTGGCATTGGGTTTTTCACATAACATCATAATGGATCTGGCAGAAGAGGTCAAATTGGAAACTGTTTCGGAAAAAGGTAGGAACCCGGTCATTAAACTTACCTCCTTCGATAAGCAACTTGTAGGACAGATCGCGGCAAAAATCAGAGCTTTCCGTAAGCCTGAGCCCTACAAAGGAAAAGGAATCAAGTTTGTTGGTGAACAATTAAGAAGAAAAGCTGGTAAATCGGCTTAATAAGTAGCATTATGGGATTATCGAAAACTGAAAGAAGACAGCGGATTAGGAGAAGAATTAGAAAGATTTCCGTAGGAACCGCCGCACGGCCCAGATTGTCCGTCTTTAGGAGCAACAAGGAAATATATGTCCAGATCATAGATGACGTTAAGGGAGTGAGTTTGGCTGCCGCTTCATCACGTGACAAGGACTTTAGTGATTCCAAGGGAACCAAGACAGAGATGGCCAACTTGGTCGGAAAGGCCATAGCAGAAAAGGCACAGAAGATAGGAATTGAGACTGTAGCGTTTGACAGGGGTGGTAATTTGTACCATGGTAGAGTAAAATCATTGGCCGAAGGAGCTAGGGAAGCCGGACTAAAATTCTAATATTATGTACCAGAAATATAAAAACGTAGAGACCGTTAAACCAGGGGGATTGGAATTAAAAGATCGCTTGGTTGGTGTTCAAAGGGTAACCAAGGTTACCAAAGGTGGTAGGGCATTTGGTTTCTCCGCAATAGTTGTAGTAGGTGACGAGAACGGTGTTGTTGGTCACGGATTGGGGAAATCCAAGGAAGTAGCCACGGCCATTGCCAAGGCAATAGAGGACGCCAAGAAAAACTTGATCAGGATACCTTTGAACAGGGGAACACTGCCGCACGAACAGAAAGGCAAATTTGGGGGCGCACGTGTCTATATCCAACCAGCTTCCCATGGTACCGGTGTAATTGCCGGTGGTGCCGTTAGGGCGGTATTGGAGGCCGTGGGCGTTCAGGACGTACTTTCCAAATCACAGGGTTCTTCCAACCCGCACAATGTGGTAAAGGCAACTTTTGATGCATTGCTCCAATTAAGGGATGCGAAGACCGTTGCCATACAAAGGGGTGTTTCTTTGGAAAAAGTTTTTAAAGGTTAAATCGAGGATAGTATGGCAAAGATCAAAGTTAAACAGGTAAAGAGCAGCATCAAAAAGCCGCAGAACCAAAAACGCACCTTGGAAGCACTTGGGCTGCGAAAATTGGGACAAGTCGTAGAACACGACGCAACACCCAATATTCTTGGCATGATAAATAAAGTTGAACACTTAGTTTCCGTAGAGGAGGCTTAATATAATTATAGGTGTTATGAATTTAAGCAATTTAAAGCCGGCGGCAGGTTCCGTTCATAAGGAAGGAAAGACAGTTGGTAGAGGACAAGGTTCCGGAAAGGGCGGTACTGCCACACGGGGCCATAAAGGAGCAAAATCCAGATCTGGTTATTCCAAGAAAGTCGGTTTCGAAGGAGGCCAGATGCCATTGCAACGCCGTGTTCCCAAGTTTGGTTTTACCAATATCAACAGAAAGGAATATGCCGGGGTAAACTTGGATAAATTACAGGAGTTGGTGGATAATGGTCATATTAAGGACGAAGTGACCTTGGAAAGCCTGATCGCCAACAGAGTGGTGGGCAAGAACGACCTTGTGAAAATTTTGGGCAGGGGAGAGCTAAAGGCGCCATTAAAGGTTTCTGTACATAAATTTACTGCCAGTGCCAAAGCGGCCATTGAGGCTGCAGGTGGTGAGGTAATAAGTTTATAAGCAAAGAATACTATGAAGAAATTTTTTGAGACATTATCCAATATTTGGAAAATAGATGAACTTAAGGGGAGGATCATAGTTACCTTGGGTTTGCTTTTGGTTTATCGTTTTGGTGCCCAAATAGTTCTTCCCGGTATCGATACCAACCAACTGGCACAATTGTCATCGAATACCGATAGCGGTATTTTGGGGATCCTGAATGCTTTTACGGGAGGGGCCTTTGCCAATGCTTCCGTTTTTGCGCTTGGTATAATGCCTTATATTTCCGCTTCCATTGTGGTACAACTAATGGGAATCGCAATACCATATCTTCAGAAGTTACAGAAGGAAGGTGAGAGTGGTAGGAAGACCATAAACCAGATTACCCGGTGGCTTACCATAGGTATCTGTATCGTACAGGCACCCGCCTATCTATACAGCTTAGGGGCTTTGGGCGTTCCGGACAGTGCTTTTGTACTGGGCAAGGGATTGGATTTTATAATCCCTTCCGTGATGATCTTGGTCACCGGTACCGTATTTGCAATGTGGTTGGGGGAAAAGATCACCGATAAGGGAATTGGGAACGGAATTTCCCTTTTGATCATGATCGGTATCATTGCCAATATGCCACAGACCTTTTTACAGGAGTTCGTTTCCAGGACGGCCAATAATAATGGTGGACTAATGTTCATGTTGATCGAAGTGATCATCTGGTTCATAGTGATTCTTTTATGTGTGCTGCTTGTAATGGCAACAAGACAGATACCGGTACAATATGCCAGGAGGACGGCTTCAGGTGGATACGAAAAGAACGTAATGGGGTCTAGACAGTACATTCCCCTGAAGTTGAACGCTTCCGGAGTAATGCCGATTATTTTTGCCCAGGCGATCATGTTCGCTCCGGGCCTGTTGGGGAAGACCTTCAACAATACGGCGGTGGGACAATGGATGGAGGTACAGTTTGCCGATATTTTCGGTCTTGCCTATAACCTATTGTTCGCCTTTTTGATTATTGTGTTCACTTACTTTTACACGGCCATTACGGTCCCGACCAATAAAATGGCGGACGATCTTAAGAGAAGCGGCGGATTTATACCCGGGGTTAGGCCAGGAAAGGAGACAGGGGATTTTCTCGATAAAATAATGTCATTGATTACGTTACCTGGATCTATATTCTTAGCTTTGCTGGCTATTTTACCGGCAGTGATCGTCAAGATTATGGATGTTCAACCAGGTTGGGCGATGTTTTATGGGGGAACCTCACTTTTAATTTTAGTGGGAGTGGCCATTGATACTGTGCAACAGGTCAATTCCTATCTGTTGAACAGGCACTATGATGGTCTTATGAAAACGGGAAAAAACAGAAAAGTGGCATAATTATATATGGCTAAACAATCAGCAATAGAGCAGGATGGAAGTATAATTGAGGCCTTGTCCAACGCTATGTTCCGAGTGGAACTTGAGAACGGACATGTGGTCACGGCACATATCTCTGGAAAGATGCGGATGCATTACATTAAATTACTTCCAGGGGACAAAGTTAAATTGGAGATGAGTCCATATGATTTGACTAAGGCAAGAATTACATATAGATATTAAGTAAATAGGATGAAAGTAAGAGCATCAATAAAGAAGAGAAGTGCCGACTGCAAGATTGTTCGCAGGAAGGGCAGATTGTACGTAATTAATAAAAAGAATCCTAGATTTAAACAAAGACAAGGGTAATTATGGCAAGAATTGCAGGTGTAGATATACCAAAACAGAAAAGAGGGGCCATAGCCCTAACCTATATTTTTGGTGTCGGAAGAAGTAGGGCCAAGGATATTTTAAAAAAGGCCGAAGTTAGTGAGGATACCAAGGTATCGGATTGGAACGACGATGAAATTGGACGTATCAGGGATGCCGTGTCCGCTTTCAAGATCGAAGGGGAGCTTCGTTCCGAGATCCAATTGAACATCAAGCGATTGATGGATATAGGATGTTACAGGGGAATCCGTCACAGATCTGGTTTGCCATTAAGGGGTCAGAGAACCAAGAACAACTCAAGGACCCGTAAAGGAAAGAGAAAAACAGTTGCCAACAAGAAAAAAGCAACTAAATAATAAGTAGCGTATTATGGCAAAGGCAAATACAAAAACAGCTAAGAAACGTAAGGTTATCGTTGATTCGGTAGGAGAGGCGCACGTAACGGCTTCCTTCAACAATATCATCATTTCTTTGACAAATAAAAAAGGGGATGTCATTTCTTGGTCATCTGCCGGTAAAATGGGTTTTAGGGGTTCTAAAAAGAACACTCCCTATGCTGCCCAGATTGCGGCCGAGGATTGTGCAAAGGTAGCCCATGAAGCTGGTCTTAGAAAGGCCAAGGTCTATGTCAAGGGACCTGGTAACGGGAGGGAATCCGCCATCCGCTCCATCCACAATTCAGGGATAGAGGTAACGGAGATCATCGATATTACCCCAATGCCGCACAACGGTTGCAGGCCCCCTAAAAGAAGAAGAGTTTAATTATTTTTATACCCAAAAAAGGGTTTTCACAGGAAATGTAGTTACGATTATCGAAGGAGAGTAGCCTTAATTCATAATCACGTTTCCAAATTTTAAGAAAATGGCAAGATATACAGGACCAAAAACTAAAATCGCCCGTAAATTCGGCGAAGCGATCTTTGGAGATGATAAAGCTTTTGAAAAAAGAAATTATCCTCCAGGACAGCACGGACAGAACAGACGCCGTGGTAAAAAATCGGAATACGCTGTCCAATTGATGGAAAAGCAAAAGGCAAAATATACCTATGGTATTTTGGAGCGACAGTTCCGGAACATTTTTGCCAAGGCAAACAGCAGTAAAGGGGTAACCGGTGAGGTTTTGCTCCAATTATGCGAGGCCAGGTTGGACAATGTTGTTTACAGAATGGGTATCTCCACTTCAAGGAGGGGCGCCAGACAATTGGTCTCCCACAGGCACATAACCGTTAATGGCGAGTTGGTGAACATACCATCCTATTCCCTAAAGGCGGGCGATGTCGTAGGGGTACGGGAAAAATCCAAATCCCTTCAGGCCATACAGGATTCCCTTGCTGCCAATAGCAGTGTATACGAGTGGATCACTTGGAACAACGAAAAAAAGGAAGGGACCTTTGTCTCGATTCCTGAGAGATTGCAGATTCCGGAAAATATCAAGGAACAATTAATCGTGGAGTTATACTCTAAATAAAAACAATACTGATCCAATTATGGCATTATTTAATTTTCAGAAGCCCGATAAAGTTATAATGATCGATTCCACAGATTTTGAGGGGAAGTTTGAATTCCGCCCCTTGGAACCTGGTTATGGATTGACTGTTGGGAACGCATTAAGAAGAGTATTGCTTTCATCTTTGGAAGGTTTTGCTATCACTTCAGTTAGAATAGATAAGGTAGAGCACGAGTTTTCTTTGATACCCGGTGTAGTAGAGGATGTTACCGAAATTATCCTTAATCTTAAGCAGGTTCGTTTCAAAAGACAGATAGAGGATGTGGAGAGCGAAACGGTTTCCATATCCGTTAGTGGAAAGGAGCAATTGACCGCCGGTGATTTTCAAAAATTCATCTCTGGTTATCAAGTATTGAACCCCGAATTGGTAATCTGCAATGTGGATCCCAAAGTGAGCATCAATATGGAGATAATCATAGAGAAAGGCAGGGGATACGTTCCCGCAGAGGAGAACAAGAAATCCGGTGCACCGATCGGCACCATTGCGATCGACTCCATATTTACGCCCATAAAAAACGTTAAGTACAGTATAGAGAACTTTCGTGTGGAACAAAAGACCGATTATGAAAAATTGGTTTTTGAAATTTCCAGTGATGGTTCTATCCATCCCAAGGATGCCC
Organism: uncultured Sediminicola sp.; assembly: GCA_963974715.1. Lineage (GTDB taxonomy): Bacteria > Bacteroidota > Bacteroidia > Flavobacteriales > Flavobacteriaceae > Sediminicola. Next base: position 145,137 of record CAXBDK010000004.1, on the reverse strand, counting down.
TTACAGAGGCCGCCAAGGTTTTGATACACCACTTTATGCTGTTCTCCGACGAGCGGATCACTTTGGAAGCGGATGAGATCGCACAGACCGAAACCTATGATGAGGAGTCCTTGCACATGCGCCAGCTCCTAAAGACCAAATTGGTGGATATGGACCTGTCCGTAAGGGCACTTAACTGCCTGAAGGCAGCGGAAGTCGATACCTTGGGCGACCTGGTATCGTTCAACAAGAACGATCTGATGAAATTCAGGAACTTTGGAAAAAAATCGTTGACCGAGCTGGAAGAGTTGGTCATCAACAAAGGCCTGAGTTTTGGAATGGATCTGTCAAAATATAAATTGGATAAGGATTAATTGACTTCTGTACCGGACGGATATAGCGTTTTAAAGGAAGCATATAGTAATAGTAATGAGACACGGAAAAAAAATTAATCATTTAGGAAGAAAGACGGCCCATAGAAAGGCTATGTTGGCAAATATGGCCTGTTCTTTGATAGAGCACAAAAGGATCAATACCACTGTTGCCAAGGCAAAGGCCCTTAAACTGTTTGTAGAGCCCCTGATCACAAAGTCTAAGGCGGAGAACAATCAAACCGTTGAAAAGGGAACCCATAACAGGAGGATCGTTTTCAAGAACTTGAGGGACAAACATGCGGTAACGGAACTTTTTTCCCAAGTTGCCGAAAAAGTGGCCGATAGGCCGGGAGGTTATACACGTATCATCAAGTTGGGCAACCGTCTTGGGGATAATGCGGATATGGCCATAATAGAGCTTGTGGATTTTAACGAACTGTACAATGTTTCCGGAAAGTCCAAAGCCAAAAAAACCACCAGAAGGGGTAGGTCCAAGAAGGCGGATGCCGCTCCTGCCCAAGAAGAAGGGAAAGCCACTGCAGCGGAGACCGAAACAAAAGCCGATGCTTCAGAAGAATAAAATGTCAATATTGTTTTTGATATATGAAAAGGATAGGCCTAAAGCTTATCCTTTTTTTTATGTTACTTTGTCAAATATTTAAGAGGTAAATTTAAATTATGAAGTACAAGACTAAAAGAAAGGCACTATTATTACTTGCCGATGGGACCATTTTTTATGGAAAGTCCGTTGGGGACAAAGAAGGAACCGCTTTTGGGGAGGTGTGTTTTAATACGGGTATGACGGGATACCAAGAGATATTTACAGATCCCTCGTACTACGGGCAACTAATGGTAACCACCAATGCGCACATAGGCAATTATGGTACCAATAAAGACGAGGTGGAATCGGATTCCATTAAAATAGCGGGTTTGATCTGCAAGAATTTCAGTTATGACTACTCCCGCGAAACAGCCGATCTTAGCTTAGAGGAATTTTTGGACGCAAATGGCCTTTTTGCCATTTCCGATGTGGATACAAGGGCCCTGGTGGGATATATCAGGGATAACGGGGCCATGAACGCACTTATCACCACCAATATGGACGATCTTGATTCCCTAAAGGAACAATTGTCCAAGGTTCCCAGTATGAACGGACTTGAACTTTCATCAAAGGTCTCTACCCGTGAGCCGTACTTTTACGGGGAAGAAGGAGCTCCGGTTAAGATTGCGGCCCTCGATATCGGGATCAAAAAGAACATACTTAGAAATTTGGCCAAACGCAATGCGTATATAAAAGTGTTTCCGTACGATGCCACCTATGCCGAAATGAGCGCATGGAACCCTGACGCTTTTTTTATATCCAACGGTCCTGGTGATCCCGAGCCCCTCTCGGATGCCATCGAAGCTACCAAGGGCATGATCGGATCAGGCAAGCCCGTATTCGGGATATGTCTGGGGCATCAAGTGTTGGCACTGGCAAATGGGGTCTCTACCTATAAAATGCACAATGGCCACCGGGGTATAAACCATCCCGTCATGAACCTTCTTACCGGCAAGGGGGAGATAACTTCCCAGAACCATGGGTTTGCGGTGAACAGGGAAGAAACCGAGGCGAACAAGGATCTGGAAATTACCCATGTGCACTTGAACGACGGAACGGTCGCAGGCCTACGGATGAAGGATAAGGATGTCTTTTCGGTGCAGTACCACCCTGAGGCCAGTCCTGGACCACACGATGCAAGTTATCTTTTTGATGAATTTTTTGGAATGATCGAAAAGATGAAGCGCCCCGAAACCGTCTAAAACAACACCCTACCTTTTCTAAATCGATGTAGTTTATAACTAGGTTAAATTAAGAGTAATAACACTTTCCAAGTCCAACAGTAATGCGGTACTTTTGTATCTTTGAAGGCTAATGAACATCCATAAACAAGTAAAAAATTATGAGTAGTATTGTTAATATCCATGCAAGACAGATTTTAGATTCAAGAGGAAATCCCACTATTGAGGTGGATGTATATACGGAAAGCGGTATTTTGGGGAGGGCCGCGGTTCCATCCGGTGCCTCCACAGGAGAACACGAGGCCGTTGAGCTCCGTGATGGGGGCAAGGCATTTATGGGTAAAGGCGTCAGCCAGGCAGTAAAAAATGTGAATACCGTTATTTTTGAGGAAATCGTGGGAATGTCCGTTTTTGAGCAAAACCTTATAGATCAGACCATGATAGATCTTGATGGTACGGCCAACAAATCCAATTTGGGGGCAAATGCCATTTTGGGTGTTTCCCTGGCAGTTGCAAAAGCGGCCGCAAACGAACTGGGCATGCCGTTGTACAGATATGTCGGAGGGGTAAGTGCCAATACTTTGCCCGTACCCATGATGAACATTATCAACGGAGGTTCGCATTCAGATGCGCCGATAGCCTTCCAAGAGTTTATGATCATGCCGGTAAAGGCCAAGAATTTTTCCCATGCCATGCAAATGGGGACCGAAATTTTCCATAACCTAAAAAAAGTGTTGCACGATAGGGGTTTGAGCACGGCCGTTGGCGATGAAGGTGGATTTGCACCGACCCTTGATGGTACGGAGGATGCCCTGGATAGTATAAAGATTGCCGTTGAAAAGGCCGGATATAGTTTTGGGGACGAGGTGATGGTCGCCTTGGACTGTGCCGCCGCAGAATTTTTTGTGGATGGTAAATACGATTATACCAAGTTTGAAGGGGATAAGGGAGTTATTAGGAGCAGTGTGGAGCAAGCCGATTATTTGGCCGAACTTGCCGCAAACTATCCCATTATTTCCATTGAGGATGGAATGGACGAAAATGACTGGGAAGGATGGAAATACCTTACCGATAAAATTGGTTCCAAAGTTCAATTGGTGGGCGACGACCTTTTTGTTACCAATGTTGAACGTTTGTCAAAAGGTATCAAAAATGGGATCGCAAACTCCATCCTGATCAAAGTAAACCAGATAGGGACCCTTACGGAGACCATTGCTGCGGTTAACATGGCCCACAATGCCGGTTACACTTCCGTAATGTCCCACCGTTCAGGTGAAACCGAGGACAATACCATTGCCGATCTTGCAGTGGCCCTTAACACCGGACAGATCAAGACCGGTTCCGCATCTAGATCCGATAGGATGGCCAAATACAATCAATTGCTAAGAATAGAGGAAGAGCTTGGAAGCGTGGCCTTCTATCCCGCCGCAAATGCATTTAAAATTAAATCCCATAAATAGGTCATATTCCCCGATGAGCTATGTTGAAGTGGATTATTGGGTTTTCCTTTGAATACCTCGGTGGCTTGCCAGGAGATAGTTGGATTCAATAGCAAATTACGGTACCAAAAAGTCCTTCCGCACGGAAGGGCTTTTTTTTTGTCTTTTTTTCTGCCGATGAAGACTTATCAGAATTAAATATTTATCTTAAAGCAATTATTATAATTAACGAACACTTTTTTGTAAATGAACAATTTTTTATTTGTTGCTGCAGAAAATGATGCCATACCAAAATGTAAGGCAGGGGGGATGGGCGACGTTGTTAGGGACGTGCCAAGACAGATATCGGAAAGAGGGGACAAGGCACATATCGTGGTTCCGTCCTATTCTAGGCTACATCAGAACGGGACCTTTAGGACCAACCTCAATTTTTTGCTCAGGGGAAGGCTATATACAGCGGAACTCTATGAGGTGATACCCAAAAAGGAATTTCAGAACGTTCACCACTATGTTATTCACCACCCCGAAATCGAGGCGGGCGATATTGCACATATTTACCACAACGACCCTACGGAACCTTTTTATACGGATGCCATTAAATATTTTATTTTCTGTACGGCGGTGGCCGAAGCGGTAAAGATGGAATGTTTTGGGAAATTGGATATCGCACACCTTCACGATTGGCATTCAAGCCTGTTGCTTTTCCTGCGCAGCTTTCATCCAGATTACAGGTCCCTGAAAAAAATCAGGTTCGTGTACAGTATCCACAATCTTGCCATACAGGGGATACGTCCATTTGAGAACAATTATTCGTCCCTAAGAAACTGGTTCCCCACTATTGATTACGATACCAAGATGTTGATGGATTATCGCTACCAGGATTGTATCAACCTGATGGCTGTGGGAATCCGTTTGGCGGATGCGGTACATACCGTATCACCATCCTATAAGGAGGATGTGCTCTTGCCCAGTTCCCCACCGGAATTTATAGGAGGGGAAGGCCTTGAAACGGACCTTCAGAAGGCCGATAACGAGGGTCGTCTTTTTGGGATCCTGAACGGATGTAATTACAAGAACATACGGACGGCCGAAAAAGGGAATCTTTACATACATACCATGAGGGCCATTTTTCAGTGGTTACAGGAGGAAAGCAAAAAATATAAATCCGATTTCTTGGCACATACGGGAGAAAAGATCGTTGATTTTATAAAGGAGCCTCCTGCATTTATCTGTTGCAGCGTGGCCAGGCTTACCGAACAGAAATTTTATTTTATAAGAAGGTCCCCTGCGACATTGATCGCCATATTGGAGAAATTGGAGAAAATCAATGGTATATTCCTACTGCTTGGTACGGGCGATCCGGACTACGAGAAAATGTTCCGGGAAATAAGCCACAGCCATAAGAATTTTGTATTTGTGAACGGGCAATCGGAGGATGTGATCGATTCGATCTATTTTGAGTCGGACCTGTATTTTATGCCAAGCCTTTTTGAACCCTGTGGGATCAGTCAGATGCTCGCCATGCGCAACGGCCAGCCCTGTTTGGTTCACCATACCGGTGGCCTCAAGGATACGGTGACACATATGGAGACCGGTTTTAGTTTTGATGGCAATACCTTTGATGAAAAGATGAAGGATATGCAGCGGGTTTTTGATGAAGTATTGGACATCTACATGAACGATAAACAGCTCTGGAAAAAGATCCGATCCAATGCGAAAAAAATGAGGTTTACCTGGAAAAAATCATTGGATGAGTACTATCAAAAACTGTATTCCATACAGGTCTGATGGGCAAACCTTAACTTTATGGAATATCAAAAAAGCCACCTACTTATTTCGTATTGTTAATAATACCATAAATGGATTTGGGAAATTGTTAACCTTCCCCGTTTTTCATAACTTTACGATTATAAAAAATTAGTAAATACCAAAAATGACTGACAAAGCCACTTTAGAATACCAAGGGAAGAAATATGAATTTCCGGTAATCGAGGGCTCGGAAAACGAGCTCGCCATAGATATAAAAGCATTGCGCTCCGCCACGGGCATGATAACCATCGATCCCGGGTTCAAAAATACCGGATCTTGTGAGAGCGCCATTACCTTTTTGGATGGGGAACAGGGTATTTTAAGGTATAGGGGATATTCCATTGAGGAACTTGCCGAAAAAGCCGATTTTTTGGAAGTGGCCTATTTACTGATCTTTGGAGAACTTCCAAACAAACAGCAGTTGCACTCTTTTCATGAGGATATCAAAGGAGAGTCCCATGTGGACGAGGAGATGAAAAAGATCTTGGACGGATTTCCTAAATCGGCCCACCCCATGGGAGTGCTTTCTTCCCTGACAAGTGCGTTGATCGCCTTTAATCCGAGTTCCGTAAATGTCACCTCCGAAAAGGAAATGTACTGGGCAATAGTGCGCATCTTGGCAAAGTTCCCGGTGTTGGTGGCTTGGACCCTTCGAAAGAAGAAAGGCCTACCGTTGGATTATGGGGACGACTCCTTGGGTTATGTTGAGAATATCCATAAAATGATGTTCAAAAAGCCCAACCAAGAGTATAAAAAGAAAAAATTGGTTATCGATGCTCTGGACAAACTATTGATCCTGCACGCTGATCACGAACAAAATTGCTCCACTTCCACGGTACGTATCGTTGGGTCTTCGCATGCAGGGTTGTTCGCTTCCCTGTCTGCCGGTATATCGGCATTGTGGGGGCCATTGCACGGTGGTGCGAACCAAGCGGTACTGGAGATGTTGGAAGCCATTGAAAAGGACGGGGGGGATACCAAAAAATATATGGCCAAGGCCAAGGATAAGGAAGATCCGTTTAGATTGATGGGTTTTGGGCATAGGGTATATAAAAACTTCGACCCAAGGGCCAAGATCATTAAAAAAGCTGCAGATGATGTCCTAAGCGATCTGGGAATAGAAGATCCTATCTTGGAAATAGCCAAAGGACTGGAAAAAGAAGCCTTGGAAGACAGTTATTTCGTTGATCGGAAGTTATACCCAAATGTCGATTTCTATTCGGGGATCATTTATAGGGCATTGGGAATACCCACCGAAATGTTTACCGTTATGTTCGCCTTGGGGCGACTTCCGGGTTGGATCGCACAATGGAGGGAAATGAGGTTGAACAATGAACCCATTGGAAGACCAAGACAGATTTATACAGGTTCCAATCTCAGGTCGTTTGTTCCCGTTGATGAACGATAAACAAAACACCGCATAAATGCTTACTACGACTGCCTCTTTTATAGGGGCAGTTTTTTGTTAGGTCCCCAAGCACTATATTTGTGCAAAATATAACTATGCTCCAATTAAATGTTACGGACGAAACTTCCCGGTTACGGGTGGTGGTTTTGGGAAGTGCCGAGAGTTCCGGCCCTGTTCCCAAGGCCGAAGAAGCCTATGACCCAAAATCTTTGGAGCATATATTGGGTGGTACCTATCCCAAGGATGCCGATATGGTGATGGAAATGGAGGCTTTTGCCGATGTTCTAAAAAAATATGGGGTGCAGGTATTCCGTCCCATGGTATTGAAGGATTGCAACCAAATTTTTTCACGGGATATCGCTTTTGTGATCGGGAATAAATTGATAAAGGCCAATATCCTTCCCGATAGGGAAGTGGAGTTGCAGGCCATTAAACATGTATTGGACCAAATCCCCTCTGAAAATATCATTTCCCCGCCTCCTTCCGTTCATATTGAAGGAGGAGATGTGATGCCCTGGAAGGACCATATTTTTGTGGGGACCTATTCGGGCCATGATTATGCCCAATTTATTACGGCCCGGACAAATAGGGCCGCCGTGGAATTTATTGCCGATCTTTTCCCTGAAAAGGTGATCAAATCATTCGAATTGCGTAAATCCAATACCAATGCACGGGAAAACGCACTGCATTTGGATTGCTGTTTTCAACCTTTGGGCAAGGGACTGGCCATTGTTCATCCCAATGGTTTTCTTGTGGAAGCCGAATACAACTGGTTAGTGGATTTTTTTGGTAGGGAAAACCTTTTCGAGATCAGCAAGGACGAAATGTACCAAATGTACAGCAATGTGTTTTCAATAGATGAGGACATTGTCGTATCCGAGCGCAATTTTACACGTTTGAACGATTGGTTGCGCCTAAAGGGGTTTACCGTGGAGGAAGTGCCATATTCGGAAATATCCAAACAAGAAGGGCTGCTGCGATGCAGTACCTTGCCATTGGTACGGGATTAAGGGGACAATGGGCGGTTACGCCAATATTTTATAAGGGCGAGCAGGGAAATAAAAGCCCAAATGCCCTCTAGCAGGATAAACGGGATATAGTTCAATAAAACAGAGGCGAAACAGGCAATGGACGCTCCTATAAAATTCAAGAGCATGTACGAAAGGTCGGTATTGGATATTATACCCCTTAAATTGAGGAAAAAAGCAAGCAAAATTAAAAATACCCCAACTGCCCCGATCCAATCCGTTATGTCCATAGGTTTTTGTTTAGGAAGTGATTTAAACTTTTCCCAATTGGCTAATTTTCACTTCAATTAAAAAAGTTTAAATCACTTCTATGATAAAAGTAATCAACCCTGCTGATTTAAAAAATATAATTAAGGGATTCCTACATCCATTCAATTTTAATCGATATCGAATCAATGAAACAAATAACCAACACCATCCTAATGGTACGTCCGGTCAATTTTAGGATGAACGAACAGACCGCTGTCAACAATTACTTCCAAGAAGATCTGGATATAATGAACCGTACCATTAATGCCAAGGCACAGGTAGAATTCGATGGCTTTGTGGACAAACTTCGGTCCAAAGGAATTAGGGTCATCGTAGTGGAGGATACATTGGTTCCAGATACGCCCGATTCCATTTTCCCCAATAATTGGATATCGTTCCATGAAAATGGAAATGTTGGCATATATCCTATGTTTGCGGAGAACAGAAGGGATGAACGAAGGGAGGACGTCCTGGATAGATTGGAGGAAGAAGGGTTTGCCATAGAACATATTTTGGATTATACAGCCGCGGAAGGGGAAGGGATGTTTCTGGAAGGCACGGGGAGCATTGTTTTGGATAGGGTGAACCGGAAAGCCTATTGTGCACTTTCACCACGGGCCGATGAGGAACTATTTATAGAGTTCTGTGAGGATTTTGAATATACCCCCGTAATCTTTACCGCCAACCAGTCGGTTGGTGGCAAACGCCTTCCCATTTACCATACCAATGTAATGATGTGCGTGGCAGAAACGTTTGTGGTGATCTGCTTGGACAGTATCGATGATGCCGGCGAAAAGAAGAACGTGGTAAACCATTTGAAACAGGACGGAAAGGAATTAATAAGGATCTCTGAAAAACAAATGCACCGTTTTGCGGGCAACATGCTACAAGTAGCGGCTTCCGATGGAAAAGCATGGTTGGTGATGAGCACTGCCGCCCATACAAGTCTAACGCCCCAACAACGAACGTCCTTCGAGAAACACTGTCCCATTATCCATAGCGACCTTGAAACCATAGAGACCTGTGGGGGCGGAAGTGCCCGTTGTATGATGGCGGAGGTATTTTTGCCCGGAAAGCCATAACACATTATGTGGAATCCATTATCCTCTGACGTTTGCGTTTAAAGGATACGATTTTTTCAATTTCCCACGGGAGCAAGCCCTGAAGTTGCCAACGAAGTAAAACGAAGTAAAAAAATAAGCCCCATTCCCCTTAATGCAACCTTGGCCATATATAATTTAATAATCCTCATTGGTATGTCCAAAAGGTACATTCATCTAAAAAATGATGTATTTTCCTATAGAAGGATGTATTTTAGTCTCTGTAACTATCTAACCTTCCAACCAATGACGCTACGTTGCCCCTCCATTGCAATTTTGGCCATACTTTTTATAGTTCTCTCCTGCGGGGATAAAAATGTCCTCCCACCCAAACCCATGGCAGTTGTTCCAAGTAAAGGTCAACTGGCTTGGCAGGAAATGGAAATGAACGCCTTTATCCATTTTACCATCAATACTTTTACGGATAAGGAATGGGGATTTGGTGACGAGTCGCCAGAACTTTTCGACCCCACTGCACTAGATGTAGATCAATGGGCGACAAGCCTTAAGGAAGCGGGATTTAAGGGAATCATCCTTACCTGTAAACACCACGACGGGTTTAGCCTGTATCCTACCAAATATTCCGAACATTCCATAAAAAACAGCCCTTATAAAGAGGGAAAGGGCGATATCGTAAAAGAAGTGGCGGAAGCCTGTAAAAAACACGGACTTAAATTTGGTGTCTACCTTTCTCCCTGGGATAGGAACAGGGAAGATTATGGAAAAGAATCCTATATCACCTATTATAGAAATCAGTTAAACGAGATCTTTACCCAATATGGGCCCATCTTCGAAATGTGGTTCGATGGGGCCAATGGGGGCGATGGCTATTATGGCGGGGCCAATGAAGAACGGAAAATAGACAAAACCACCTATTATGATTGGGAAACTACTTTGGACAGCGTTTCCATCCTTCAGCCACAGGTACTATTCTTCAGTGATGCCGGGCCGGATATTCGTTGGTGTGGCAATGAATCAGGGGTAGGTGGGGAGACCAATTGGAACACCATAACCACAGATACCCTTTACGCAGGGCATCCGGGGATAACGGATCTTTTGAACAGGGGTTCGGAAGATGGTAAAAGCTGGGTGCCGGCCGAAGTAAATACCTCCATTAGGCCGGGATGGTTTTATCACGCCGCTGAGGACAGTTTGGTAAAATCGCCGGAAAAGCTTTTTGAGACCTATTTGCAATCGGTGGGCAGGGGCTCCAACCTCTTGCTAAACATTCCCCCGGATACAAGAGGCTTGTTCCACGAAAACGATGTGAAATCCCTTAAAGGTTTCAAAAAAATGCTGGACAGCGCCTTTTCGAATGATGTGGCCCCCAAAGCGGAAATAACCGCTTCTTCAAGTCGAGGTGATGCAGTGGCCTTTGATGTGAAAAAATTGGTGGACGGCGATAAAGATACCTATTGGGCGACCGATGATGGTGTTACCACTGCCCAACTGCAATTTGGTTTTCAGCAGCCGATGGAAATCACTTATATATCCTTGCAGGAACATATTGAACTCGGACAACGTATCAAAGAATTTCATATCGAGGCCGAAATCGATGGAAAATGGCAGACCGTCGCCAAGGGCACTACTATCGGATACAAGAGGATAATGCCCTTAAAGGGAGTTGTTTCAAAAGATTACAGAATTGTGGTCGATGCCTCCTTGGCATGTCCGGTCTTGTCGCAGATCCAGTTCTTTAATTGATCTTTCAAGATGTTGTGCGGGAGGCCACTTCCTTTCTTATCGCCTTTTCCCCAATAGGCCCTTAAGAAAGAGAAAGGCCATGACCACCATTAAAATAGCAAATGGAAGTGAGGTAACTATCAATAACTTTTGTGCCGCTACCAACACGTCGATACCCGGTTTGGCATTGCCCAAAAGCAATAGGGCAACGGTTGCCATAAGAATCAGCGCAGACCATATTAGACGGTGCAATTTGCTGGGTTTCTTCTTGCCCCTATCGGTAAACATGGCCAAAACAAAAACGGCCGAATCCACTGAGGTCACCAAAAAGCTTACCAGTAGGAAGATGGTGGTAAGGTTCAGAATTCCCGCAAAAGGATAATTTTCAAAAAATAAAAAGATAGAGGTGAAGACATTTCCAAATTGATTTTGGTATACATCCCAAGCTTCGAGAATTTGAAATGCGGAAGTACCAAATACGGAAAACCAGAAAAAAGTTCCCAAAGATGGTATGATCAATACCCCTAAAAGTAACTGTCGTAGGGTCCTTCCTTTAGATATCCGTGCGATAAAGATTCCTGTAAAGGGCGCCCATGCCAACCAGAATGCCCAATAATAAAAGGTCCAATCCGTCAAAAAAGCCATGCCCGGGTCATATCTTCCGTACGCAACGCTCATGGGTATAAAGTCCTGCAGATATGCGTAAAGGGCATGCACAAAATTACCCATGATCCCGACCATATCGCTCTGGACAAAAATATAGGAAAGCAGTAGCAAGGTAACCAGGATATTCAATTTGGAAATCAATTTGATTCCTTTGTTCAATCCCTGCCAGACGGATATAAAGGCGATAAACGAAATAAAAACGGCAAGGAGCAAAGTTGTTCCCAAACCAAAATCCGGTCCAAAGACATGGTTAAGGCCTCCATTGATCTGGGTCGTGCCAAGGCCGATAGCGGCAATTAGGCCAAATACCGTGGTGATGATAGTAAGAAGGTCTATACCCTTATGAAGAACCTTGTTGGGAAGGTGATCTGCAATGGTGGCACTGACCTGTACCCTTTTTTTTTCCACATACAGCGCATGTCCCACCACCATGGCGAAGAGTCCGTAAAAGGCCCAAGCCGTAAAACCCCATTGATAGAATGTGAACTCCAATGCTACAATATCAGTTGGACTATCTGAGACAAATGGCGGATTTTGTTGCATATAAATGGGCTCTTGTACTGCCCTTAACAATATGCCCGCACCCATTCCGGCACTGTAAAGCATCGCCGCCCAAGCCCAAAGGGTGTGCTCGGGCCTGTCATCTTCCTTTCCCAGTCTAATGTTTCCCAATGGGGAAAGGGCCAATCCCAACAGCAGGAGCACGCAGCCAAGCCCAAGGTACAGATAAAAATATCCAAAGTAATTCCTGACCCATAACGAGGCCGTCTCGATGGCCGTAAAGGTCTGATGGGTAAAAAGGAAGACGATCACCGAAAGCAGGATAAGGATCAGGACCGCCAAGAAAAGCAGTGGACCTTTTGAAAGGGGGCTTACTGCTCTTTTAATCGCTTCTTGTTTGGGATTGGGCACAATTGGGAATCGTTGCGTTAAATAAAGTATGAAGGGCCAATAGATGACAACTTCCGATCGGTTCGAACATTTTTCGTTTCCTTAGCCTGTTAGATCACAGGTCTTCCAGGGAAGTAGGAGCATTATCGGCTTTATGGTCCAGCATTTTTCTAAAAAAATTTTGTATCGCTTTTGTATCGGATGTGATTTTTATGAATCGATGCTCACTGTGAATCGAGTATACCGCCATGTCTCCCTTGTAAACGGCAAGTTTGTAATACGGTACCACCAGCGCAAATGTCTCCAAAAGTGATCGGAACCGTACAATTATTCCTTTAGGTCTCAATTCAATATTACAGGAATCCAAGTTGTTGTCCAGTAAGAGCAGATCTCTAATTCCAGGGCTGGAGTCGACTATGGATAGCTTTGGAGATCCTATTCCGCCCATGGCAAAACGTTCTTTTAAAGTAAAGGGTTTGCCCACTGCATGATCGACCTTACGGGTAATGTCCTTATTGTTATAGGAAACGTTTACGAGCATTATGGTAGGGAATCTGTACTTTCAAAGGTAACCAAATCTTCTCCATTAAGAAAGGGGAACAGGAATTAATACAAGGTAAAAGTGGAAAAAATGATTAGTTTTGCAGCCTAAAACACCATTGTCCGATGAACATCCATGAACTCTTGACCGATAAGGTAAAGGAAGCGGCGTCCACTATTTTTGATGTTACGTTGCCCTCGGTGGAATTACAGCCCACACGAAAGGATTTCGAGGGGGATATCACAGTTGTTGTTTTTCCATTGTTGCGATTTATAAAGGGCAACCCACAACATATAGGGGAACAATTGGGCCATTTTTTAAGGAACACGATGTCTGAGGTGATCAATTTCAATGTGGTCAAAGGTTTTTTGAACCTTTCCATCAGCGACCTATTTTATCTCACCTCGTTTAATTCCATTAAGGATACGGAAAATTTTGGTCATGTTCCAATCAAGGAGTCCGACGCCGTGTTGGTGGAGTATTCTTCCCCTAATACCAACAAACCCCTGCATTTGGGCCATGTACGGAACAATTTGTTAGGGTATTCGGTTGCCGAAATATTAAAGGCAGCGGGAAAGAAGGTTTACAAGACCCAGATCATAAACGATCGGGGCATCCATATCTGTAAAAGCATGCTGGCATGGCAGCGTTTTGGGAATGGCGAGACCCCGGAGAGCACGGGCCTAAAGGGAGATAAACTAGTGGGCAACTACTATGTTGCCTTTGATAGGGCCTATAAAAATGAGATAGCGGAATTGGTATCGAAGGGTAGTGACCCCAAAACTGCCGAAAAGCAAGCGCCCATTCTATTGGAAGCCCAGGAAATGTTACGTAAATGGGAAGCCGGGGACCAAGAGGTGGTATCCCTTTGGAAAACCATGAACCAATGGGTGTATAATGGGTTTGATATTACCTATGCCAATCTGGGGGTGGACTTCGACCAGTATTATTATGAAAGCGATACCTATTTGTTGGGAAAGGACGTGGTGGCCGAAGGATTGGATAAAGGTGTATTTTATAGTAAGGAGGACGGTAGCGTATGGATAGACCTAACGGATGAGGGCCTTGATGAAAAAATTGTACTGCGTTCGGATGGTACGGCCGTTTATATGACCCAGGATATCGGCACGGCCATACAGCGTGTAAAGGACAATCCCGACGTTAAGGGAATGGTCTATACGGTGGGCAATGAACAGGATTATCATTTTAAGGTACTGTTCCATATCTTAAAAAAGTTGGGCTTTGACTGGGCCAAGAACCTTTTTCATCTTAGTTATGGAATGGTGGACCTGCCCAGTGGAAAAATGAAAAGTAGGGAAGGAACGGTTGTGGATGCCGATGAACTTATGGATGATATGACCCTGACCGCTGCCAAAATATCGGAAGATCTGGGTAAATTGGAAGGTTATTCGGAAGATGAAAAACAACAGCTTTACAAGATGATCGGCCTAGGTGCCCTAAAATATTATATCTTAAAGGTAGATCCCAAAAAAAGGATTCTCTTCGATCCCGAAGAATCGGTCGATTTTCAGGGAAATACGGGTCCCTTCATCCAATATACCTATGCACGGATACAATCTATACTTCGAAAGGCTGCGGAAAACAAAGTAGCGATGACCAAGGATATAGGGCCGGCAGATTTTCAACTTCACGAAAAGGAAAAGGAATTGATAAAGCAGATCCAACTGTTCCCGGATACAGTGCAACTAGCGGCCGAAAATTTCAGTCCGGCATTGATCGCCAATTATACCTATGACCTTGTAAAGGAATTCAATTCTTTTTACCAAAATGTCTCCATTTTAGGGGAAAGCGATGATGAAAAAAAGATCATAAGGGTGCAATTGTCAAAAAAGGTGGGGGAAATCATAGCTTCGGCCTTTAAGTTGCTGGGCATATCCGTTCCGGAAAGGATGTAATCCGATCAATCGGATTATCCCACCAATCTATCCGGTCCGAAAATTTTGGGGTCATCGGCGCATTTGTACTACGGCACACTACACAAAAAAAATTGCCGATTTAGGACACAAATAGGTACATTAGTGCCAAAGGAAATAGCCGTTCCCCATGGGAAAAACATTCTTAAAAACCACGTTTGCGCACACTTTATCCATACTGCTGTTACTGTTGATGGGCAATTTGGGAGTGGCACAGATCCATTCCCAGCTTTCAGGGGAGGAAAAACGGAAATTGCGCCTTCGCTCACAGCCAGTGGTGGATATCCGGGGTATTCCGGACACCATAGCCTTTTCAAATGGAAAAAGATCCCAGTTGGCGGTATATATCGATCGGTATACTAAAGATATGGATCGAAAATTTCGGCAGCTATCGGATAAGGTGGACCTAATCCTTATTCTGGGCGATGTGAATGTCCCGGAAGGCATACTTGATCCAGGGAAAGTACTTTTTATTCCACCCGATGTATTGGAACACGTAACGATCAATGAAGGGGCCGGGGAAGTGGACCCCCGTGAAATGCGGTCTTGGAAGGAATTGCTGCGAATGGTTCCCTTGAAGGAGCTTATCTACAAAGACAGTATTTTTATAAGGTTTTGGAACGATACGGGGAGGATGCCAAATTTTATACAGGTACCATTTTCGCAATTAAGCATTGCCGATAGTCTGGTTGGTACCCTCAATAAAATGCAGAAGGTTTATGGGGCCGTTCGGTCCCAGCAAGGGCCACTCGATGGAGTGGGGATCAAAAATTATGGGGAAGCTACTGTCAATGGGTATTTTACTTTTCCCGTATTGGACAAAAACAACCTGCCAATTCTTATTCCGCATAAGGCGGGCTATTATTTTTCTCCCGACATTTTATATACCACCCCCGAAAATATTGATAACAGCAAAGAGTTCATGGGTTTTCCGCTGGCCTTTGAATATGGCCTGACCGATCATTTTGTGTTTCGAAAATCCATTGAAAATAGTATTCGAAAGAATAATAAGGAATTGATATCCAATAATATCAAGGTTAAGAAAGATTCCCAATTTGGAACCATCGGCTATTTTGATGGAAAGGCCTATATTGATGCTGGCATCAACAGCCGGAACTCCTTGCAGGGCAGCTTTTCCATCACTGCTTGGATACGACCCAATGCGTTGGACAACAATAACAGTATTTTGGGCAAAGGTGACAATTTTGTACTCAAGCTCCACAATGGGTTCCTCACGTTTACGATGGCGGATATAAAGGATTATGTATCCCAGGGATCCCCCGTCCCAATTGGACAATGGACGCAGGTAGGGCTGGTGCATTTCGCAGTTTATAACGAGCTTCATTTTTTTGTCAATGGAAAGCTTACCGATCGAATTAAACTTATAGCCAAATATGATACCTCCAATTATAATTTGTTGATCGGTTCCAATCTCTGGCAGGAATTCTTTAAAGGTGACATGGCCGATATCAAAATTTGGGATAGGGAACTCAATGTAGCGGAAATAGCCCAAGAGTTTAGGGGAATGGGAAAGCATCATGGGAATTCCACTCTCGGTCTCTTCCAATGGCTATGGTTGCTCCCCATTTCCTTTGTGATGTTCGTCCTTGTGCGGTACCTTAAAAAATCCAAGGTCAAAAAAGTCCAACCGATTGTCCCCATTGCAAAATTGCCGGAAACCATGGAATATCGGGAACGGATATGTTGTTTTGGTACCCTGCGCATTTTGGATGGTCAGGGGAACGATATGGCGAAAAAACTGTCTCCCAAATTGAAACAATTGTTCGTGTTGGTACTTTTACATAGCGTAAACGATGGAAAGGGCGTATCCACTGCCCAGCTTTCCGATTTCCTGTGGCCTGGAATGGGGGCTAGTGGCGCAAAGAATACGCGCGGTACAAGTATTCAGAACCTAAGGGCGGTTCTTGCGGATTGTAAGGGTATGGAACTTGTTTTTAGGGATAAATGTTGGTTCCTGGATCTTACAGAAGATTGTTATTGCGATTATGGGCGGGTACTTTTGTTATTGGACCATCTAAGGGAAGAAGGTCTTTCGATCGCAGAATTTAGAGGAAAATTATCGGAATTGCTGACCATCCTTAAAAATGGAAGGTTTCTTTCCTCGATGGATAGCCAATGGCTAGACCCCTATTTGGAGGCACTGGGCAACCAGATTATGGAACTCTTTTCGGTAGGTTCCAAAAAATTGAACGTCCAAAATGATGCTGCCTTAATGTACGATTTTGCGATGGTGGTCTACCTGTATGATGATCTGAACGAAAATGCCCTGCGTGTAAAGATCCGTATATTGATGAATGAGGGTAAATATAGCTTGGCCCGTGCCGCCTACGATAGTTTTATCAAATTATATGGAAAGCTGTACGCCGAACCGTATCTTACCAAATTCGAGGATATCATTTCCATAAATGAAATGGATCCATTGAAAATGGATAAAGAAAATTAAAATTTGTAAATTTTTACCCCAAATAGTACCCCTATTTTTATGCAGTGGGATGTTTCTTTGTTAACATTGGATTTAATTCAGCAATAAATTAATAATATAATTGACCATGAAGAAAAAATCGACCAGCCGAAGGGATTTTGTGAAAAGATCTTTGGTAGCAGCTGCGGGAATCAGCATCATTCCCAGACATGTGATGGGCGGCCCCAGTTTCATTGCCCCGAGCGATCAGTTGACCAAGGCGGTCATCGGCGTCGGAGGAATGGGTCAGGGACACCTGGAATACGAAGGCACCAAATTACTCGCCATCTGTGATGCCGATGCCGAGCACTTGTCCACAACCCTCCAAAAAGTAGGGAACGGTGTTAAAGGATATAGGGATTTTAGGGAAGTGCTACAGCGGCCGGACGTAGATATTGTCCACATTGCCACCCCGCCCCATTGGCATGGCCTAATGTCCATAATGGCGGCAGAAGCCGGTAAGGATGTTTGGTGCGAAAAACCTATGACAAGGACCATTGGGGAAGGTAAAAAAGTGGTAGAGGCCATGAAACTCCATGGCAGTATGTTCCGTTTAAATACCTGGTTCAGGTTCAAGGATGATTTTTACGGCATGGGCACCCCGGTCAAAAAATTAAAGAAAGTGGTGGACAGTGGTGTTCTTGGTTGGCCATTAAAGGTAACCATCAGTGGGGTGACCGGATTTAACTGGAAATTTTATTGGGTAGGAAAGGAAAATTTGAAACCACAGCCGGTACCGTCCGTCCTGGATTACAATATGTGGCTCGGGCCCGCACCTGAAAAGCCGTACAATCCTCATAGGGTGCACGCCACCTTTAGGGGATATTGGGACTATGACGGTGGGGGCCTTGGTGACATGGGGCAACATTATATAGATCCCGTACAGTATTTCCTTGGCAAGGACAATACCAGTCCGATTAAAGTGGAGGTAGATGCCCCACAGCAACATTATGATGCCATAGGTACTTGGAGAAAGATCGTATATACCTATGCCGATGGGTGCCAGATCATATTGGACGGTGAAAACAAGGATAAGGGTGCGGCCTATATTGAAGGTCCCAATGGAAAAATTTACAATGGTTTTAAATCTACCATCCCCAATATTGAAGGATTGATAGAAAGTATTCCAGATCCCGAGGAGCAGATAACCCTCTTTAGTGAATCGGTGAAGTCCAGACAAAAATTTGCCTTGAACGAGGAAAATGGACACCGATCTGCCACCGTGGTAAATATGGGGATCATTGCCCTTCGATTGGGGCGTACACTGGAATTTGATCCTGTAGGGCAGACCTTCATCAATGATGTGGAAGCCAATAGATTGATAGACCAACCAATGAGGTCCTCTTGGGCCTATTAAAATAATCTGAACGAACGGTAATGAACAATTTCTTAAAAATTATAAGCGCCCTAAGCATCATTTTTGGTGTATTGGACGCCAATGCACAGGACAATAGAACCTTGGATACCAAAGTAGCCGATATCCTGGCACAATTGCCCACCTCCGATCTGCAACATTCAGATCGACTTATGGAAGAAATTTTGGGACTTGGCCCCGAGGGAATTGCCAAATTCACTGAAATGCTGGTGCCGCTCGGAACCGGGGACGATACGAAAGCTCGTTATGCCTTGCAGAGCCTTGCCGTTTACAGTGGAGGAGAACAGGCGGAAATTGGTACGGGTATTGTTGAAACGGGTTTTCTGGCAGCTTTGGAAAGGGCTTCCGATCCCGAGGTAAAGACCTTTCTAATGGATCGGCTCATATATTGCGGCACCGATACCTCCGTACCTGCATTGTCGATTTACTTGCAACGGGACCCACTTTTTGAGCCCGCACTTTCCGCACTTACCGCCATTGGCACCTCCGATGCATCAGCGGCCATCTTAAAAGGGCTGGACGGGGCAGGTATCCCAAAACAACGTGCCTTTGTGGATGCTTTGGGGGAACTTAAATACACAAAGGCCGAAAATACGATAGCCGGACTCACGTCCTCCAACGATGCTATATTGGAACAGAAAGCCCTTATGGCACTGGCAAAAATTGCCCAGTCCAACTCGTATGATCTTCTTTTGAAATCGGCGGAAAGATCCCAATATCGTTTGGATGCTTCCAAGAGCATAATAGCCCTTTTGGAGTATGCCAAGGGAATGGGGAAGAATGGTGAAACTGCAATTAGCTCCGATATTGCCCGTGCCGTCCTAAAGAACTGTACCGCGGAAGATCAACTACATTTTAGATCTGCTGCCCTTTATCTGCTGCGGTCCATTGAAGGAGGTGCCTTTACCAAGACGCTTCTCAAGGAAGCTGGGAACAACAATAAAAAGTATGTGGCCTCGGTGCTGCAGGTGGCCAGGGAAGGACTGACGCCATCAGAGGTTGCGCAGTGGGTTAAGGTATATCCCAAAATGACAACGGGCAACAAACCGTTACTGATAGGAATGCTGGAAAAGAGTGAAGAAAGCGTTGTTTTTGACAAGCTCTTATTGAAATCGCTCAACGATAGGGACCTTACGGTTCGCATAGCCGGAATTAAGGCATTGGCATTGCAGTCAAAGGAAAAATCCCTTCCCGTCTTATTGAAAACGCTGGAAGCGGACAATTCACCAGAGGAATATTCAGCTCTTGAGGGCAGTTTGCTGAGGGTCTGTGGTACCGAAGAAGGCTCCCTTTTTTTGGCACAACTCCCAAAATTGGATGATAACGGAAAGGAAGTGCTTATAAACGTACTTGCCGCAAGGAACGTTACGGACAGTTTTAGTGAGCTTTTGACCCTTTTGGGCAAAGGGAACGAAAAAGTGGACAACGCCATCTATAATGCACTTCCCTCCATTGCGACGGCGCAAGACCTATCGAGCCTATTGCAACTTTTGGAGAAAACGGAAGGGGACGACAGGCTCACGAATACACAGTTGGCCATTTCCAAAATACTGGATAGGGATGAAGGCAAATATTCGGATGACATATACGCCGCGTATTCCACCTCCACCAACACCTCTAAGTTTATGCCCATTTTGGCTTCCATAAGCAGTGAAACGGCCTTGGAAATAGTCTCAAAAAATCTGAGGGATGGGGATGAGAAAGCCCAATTGATGGCTGTAGAAGCTCTTGCCCGTTGGGAGAACGGCCAAGCGCTGCCCTATCTTTTCGAAACGGCCAAGGAGCAGGGGCATAGCGAAATCGGCAAAAAGGCCTTTACGGAATATCTTTCCAAAGTAGCGGATTCCGAATACCCTGCCGATCAAAAATTATTGCTGATCCGTAAATTGATGCCTGAGGCGAAGGATGTAACGGGCAAGAAGCAGGTACTAATGGCCGCGCAAAAGGTAAAGACCTTCCTATCGTTGGTTTTTGTCTCCGAATATTTGGATGACCCACAACTGATCGCGACCGCTTCCAATGCTGCCATAACCATTGCACTGCCAACCCCTGGTGTCAAGGACGCACTAAGTGGGGAAGTCGTAAGACAGATCGTTTCAAAAAGTATTGACAATCTAACCGGGCCCGATAGTCAGTATATCAAGATAGACGTTAAGGAATTCTTGGATGCGATGCCAGCCGAAAAAGGATTTGTTCCCATTTTTAACGGAAAGGATTTTACCGGTTGGGAAGGCTTGGTCAAAGATCCCATTGCCCGTTCCAAAATGACGGCCAAACAACTGGCCAAAGAACAGGAAAAAGCCAATGAACAGATGATGCGCGATTGGTTCGTGTCGGATGGGTCCATTGGCTTTAAGGGGGAGGGGTATAACAATATCGCTACCATTAAGGACTATGGGGATTTTGAAATGATCGTGGACTGGAAGATCACCAATGGGGGTGATAGCGGGATTTACCTTAGGGGTACCCCTCAAGTGCAGATCTGGGATATTGCCAGGGTAAAGGATGGTGCCGAAGTAGGTTCCGGAGGCCTTTATAACAATCAAAAAAATGAGAGCAAGCCGCTTAAGGTAGCCGATAATCCCATAAATGAATGGAATACCTTCCGAATTAAAATGGTAGGCGAACGGGTCACGGTACATTTGAACGGGGAATTGGTGACCGACAATGTGGTCTTGGAAAACTATTGGGACCGCAGTATTCCCATCTTTCCAAAAGAAGCGATCGAACTACAGGCCCATGGGGAAGATCTTGGTTTTCGAAATATCTATGTGAGGGAAATTGGCCCTGGGAACGACCAGCTGACCGATGCCGAGAAAAAGGAAGGTTTTATGTCCCTTCTTGGCGGGAAAGACCTTGACCATTGGATAGGGAACAAAACCGATTATCTGATGGAGAATGACGAATTGCTGGTGCGCCCAAAACAAGGAGGGCACGGAAATCTCTATACTGCGGAGGAATACTCGGATTTTGTCCTTAGGTTCGATTTTAAATTGTCCCCAGGGGCCAACAACGGTCTTGGAATCCATACGCCATTGGAGGGCGATGCCGCTTATGTAGGCAAGGAACTTCAGATTTTGGACAATACGGCCGAAATTTATTCCCAGCTAAAACCCTATCAGTACCATGGTTCGGTATACGGGATCATCGCAGCTGAAAGGGGCGCCCTAAATCAGATAGGGGAATGGAATTCACAGGAAGTAGTGGTAAAGGGCGACCACATAAAAATAACCCTTAACGGAAAGGTGATATTGGATGGAAACGTAAAGGAAGCTTCCAAGAACGGTACCGCCGATGGGGAGGACCACCCGGGATTGCAAAGGAACAAAGGCCATATTGCCTTCTTGGGACATGGTTCGGAACTGGCATTCAAAAATATTCGGATCAAAGTGCTGGGCAACAAATAGGCCCGGTTAGTTTTAAAATGGGGAGCTTTGGCCTTGTGCGCCAAGGCTCCCTATTTTTTTATGGATAATGGGACCGATTCCCTTCCGACTTCCGGGGTCAACCTTTTTATTTACGTTGCCTCGGTCTTTTCCATGTGGGTATTGTCCCGGTCCCATTATTTTTTTTGCGCCAGACTTCACACTTACCATTGTTATTCTTAAATTTGCGTTCTTAACAGAGCAAGACTATGTTTGATAATTTAAGCGATAAGCTGGACAAGGCGCTTCATGTACTAAAGGGGCATGGGCAAATAACGGAGATAAATGTGGCTGAGACCTTGAAAGAGGTCAGGAGGGCTTTACTGGACGCGGATGTCAATTTTAAGATTGCCAAAGAATTTACCAATACGGTAAAAGAAAAGGCCTTGGGCCAAAATGTACTGACCACCTTGCAGCCAGGGCAGTTAATGGTAAAGCTTGTAAAGGATGAACTGGTGGCCCTGATGGGGGGGGAGGCCGAAGGGATCGATCTTTCGGGTAATCCTTCCGTGATCCTGATGTCCGGTCTACAGGGATCGGGTAAAACAACCTTTTCCGGGAAGCTCGCCAATTTTTTAAAGACCAAAAAAAGTAAAAATCCTTTATTGGTGGCATGTGATGTATACCGTCCTGCGGCCGTGGACCAGTTGCACATTGTAGGGGAGCAACTGGGAATACAGGTTTTTTCCGATAAGGGGAATACGGATCCCGTAGCGATTGCCAAAGCGGGTATTGCCTTTGCCAAATCCAATGGGCATAACGTAGTTATCGTGGATACCGCGGGCCGTTTGGCCGTGGATGACACCATGATGAAGGAGATAGCCGACATCCATAAGGCCATAGAGCCACAGGAAACACTTTTTGTGGTAGATTCCATGACGGGTCAGGATGCCGTAAATACCGCAAAGGCATTTAACGAAATACTGAACTTTGATGGGGTGGTACTGACCAAACTGGATGGTGATACCCGTGGGGGTGCCGCTATTTCCATTAAATCGGTCGTGGACAAACCCATTAAATTTATCGGTACGGGCGAAAAAATGGATGCCATTGATGTATTCCATCCTTCCCGTATGGCCGATAGGATTTTGGGAATGGGAGATGTGGTTTCCTTGGTCGAGCGGGCCCAAGAGCAGTTTGATGAAGAGGAGGCACGGAAGATCCAAAAGAAAATCGCCAAGAACAAATTTGGTTTTGATGATTTCCTCGGTCAGATACAACAAATTAAGAAAATGGGGAGCCTTAAGGATCTAATGGGAATGATCCCAGGTGCCGGCAAGGCATTAAAAGGCCTCGATATAGATGATGACGCCTTTAAGCATATAGAAGCCATTATCCACTCCATGACGCCGGCCGAAAGGGCCACGCCTAATTTGTTGAACGCCAGTAGAAAGATCAGGATAGCGAATGGGAGCGGGAGAACGGTACAGGAAGTGAACCAATTGCTAAAACAGTTCGATCAGATGGGCAAAATGATGAAAATGATGCAAGGCGGTGGCGGTAAGAAGATGATGCAGATGATGGGAGCCATGAACGGGATGAAATAATTTATGTTCCCCTTAACGATATTTTAGAGAATTAACCACTCCGTAGGACATCTATGGAACAACCGCCGGGCAAACGGCCAATAAAGAATATATGCAACTACTGGACGGGAAGAAAATTTCCAATGAAATCAAGGATGAGATTACCTTGGAAGTGAACAAAATGCGGGAGCGTGGGGAGAAAGTCCCCCATTTGGCCGCCGTAATCGTGGGCAACGACGGTGCAAGCCTTACCTATGTGGGCAGTAAGGTGAAAGCTTGTGAACGGGTAGGGTTCGAATCGACCATGGTGCGAATGCCCAGTACCACTTCCGAATTGGAGCTTTTAAAGAAAATTGACGAACTGAACCAGGATGATGATATAGATGGTTTTATAGTGCAACTGCCCCTGCCACCACAGATCGATACCCAAAAAGTACTGCTTGCCGTAGATCCCGACAAGGATGTGGATGGTTTCCATCCGATGAATTTTGGAAAAATGGCATTGGATATGAGTACCTTTATTCCGGCCACACCTTTTGGAATCTTGGAATTGCTGGAAAGATACAATGTGGATACGGTAGGGAAACATACCGTGGTAATAGGGAGGAGCCACATAGTGGGCAGGCCTATGAGTATTTTAATGGGGCGCAAGGGCTGGCCCGGGAATTCCACCGTTACCCTTACGCACAGCCATACCAAGAACATTACCCAGATCATTTCACAGGCCGATATCGTGATTTCCGCACTTGGTGTTCCCCATTTCCTAAAAGCGGAGATGGTAAAGGACGATGCCGTTGTAATAGATGTGGGGATTACCAGGGTAGTGGACGACAGTTTGGAAAAGGGGTATTATCTTACCGGGGACGTGGACTTTGAAAATGTAAAAAAGAAGGCTTCCTATATAACACCGGTACCCGGTGGCGTAGGGCCAATGACAATCGCCATGCTTCTCAAGAACACCCTTTTGGCAAGGGAACGGCATAGGGCCCACAAGAGTTAAAAACTTCAAAAATGCACCTTTATAGGGGCATTTTTTTTTGGTACTGTACCACGGCGGCCTCGGTGCTATCGTTGGGCGCAATTATTTCGATCGCGTCATCACCTTCCTGGTTGTCACAGCTGCCAGCGGCCACGACCGCGACCAATAACAGTAAATAAATGAATATTTTCATCGCCCGATCATTTTTAAGGATAACCCGATTCGCGTAATGCAACGGAAAATATGAAAATCATTTTGTTTCCAAACCCGTTGCCCTCTGTTGTGATAACGTTACAAATATCAATTTCTTATGTGAATGCCGAACGCTGAGCCGAATTTTAGTTATACCGATCTACCCCTTCTTTTTAATTGGGGAATGGAAATCACTTCATTTGGCAAAAAGCTGGGAGATATCCTTAAAGGCCTTAAATTCCAAAGCGTTACCGGCAGGGTCATAAAAGAACATGGTGGCCTGTTCGCCTACCAAACCTTCAAAACGGATATATGGTTCTATCACGAATTGGATATTTTTGGACCTAAGTGCTGCGGCAAAATCGTGAAACTGTTTCCATTCCAGTACAACGCCATAATGGGGAACGGGTATGTCCTTTCCATCCACGGGATTGGTGTGCAGGGCACTTGTATCCCCAATTGGTTTGTAATGGATTACCAATTGGTGTCCAAAGAGGTCAAAATCCACCCAGTGGTCGCTACTTCTCCCTTCCGGGCAACCAAGGACTTCCCCATAAAAGGTTCTGCACTCGTGAAGGTTATGTACGGGGATGGCGATGTGAAAGGGAGCGATGGTTGACATGGTCTGTATGTTTGTTTAAAAATAAGCGATTTCTATGAATTCAGGAAATCAATAATTTTGTCGTTTACCTCTTCTTGGTGCAGGGAATGCCCTAGGCCACTGGTCTTTAAAAGGGAACTGTTGGCCCACTGGGCGTGAATGCTTTCCGAGGCCGAAAAGGGAGCTATGGCATCCAGCTCATCATGTATTATAAGACCGGACTGCCCCAATTCCCGGGAGAAGAGAGCTGCCGAAAACTCGTCGGTACGTATGCCATAATTGGTGTAAAGGTGGTGTTCCAACCCGGTGAGCACCCTCTTGTTAAAACGCAGTAGGTTCCGGTAGTGGTCCATAAGGGCCCTTAGTTCGGAGGGGGATCCCAAGGATACCAGTTTTTTGATATTGGGGTCCGGATATTTGTACTGATTGTAGATGGTGGTCATCCCTCCCATGGAATGGCCTATAATATGGGCGGGGCCATAGACCTCGATGATCTTCCGAACACAGTCCGAATATAAGGGCACGTTAAGGATGCTCCCTGTAGAATGACCATGGGCAGGGGCATCAACGGCTATTGTATTGAAGCCATCGTCCTGTAGTTTTTGAACTAAATTTCGCCATCTATGTGCATTGCTTTCCCATCCGTGCAGCAAAAGAACGGTTTCTTTTGGTCCCGCCCAGCGGTAGGTCTGTATGTCCAGACCATTCACCGTAACCACTTGGTCCTTGGCGGAATCCAAATAAGGTTTTTGATGTGGCAACACCTTTCCCTTTCTTGGGGAACAGAAAAGTTCGAACGCTTTTTTTGCTGCGTGCTGTCTCGAAATAAGTGCCAGCCCATTAAAGTACTTTCCATAGGCCAAGGGCAAATATTTATTGATCGTTTTCTTCATGAAGGTTGTTATTGTTCCCTATTGGCCCCTTCAGGGGTAAAAGATGGAAGGCAGATGGCCAAATATTCGCAAGGACCGTCAAAGGGATTGGAATATTGTACCCTACTGTTCCTTTCTATCCTGATGGATTGGCCCGCTTCCAGAATCACTATTTCCCCTTCGATGTCGAATTGCTTCTTTCCTTTGATGATAAAGGTATATTCATCGAACATGGGGGTTTGGAAAGGCTCGCTCCAACCTGCAGGGGCCACCATATGTGCAATGCTCAGTTCCCTATTGCCATCGGTGGCCATTCCAAAATGCTCCTTTATCACCTTTCCGTCCGTAGTAGGGACCGTAAATGGAAATCGTTGTACATTATATTTCTTCATATGGGCCGCCCCTTTTATTATTGGTTCAGAAAACGGAAGTAGTGTCCCGGTCTTACTCCCAGCCTACCATAAGGTATTTGATTTTAGCGGCATCAGGTATCTGTACCGCTTCAATATTGGTACTTGAAGCATAACGCAGACTACTGGGCAGCTCCTGCTTGTCTATGGTGATATACATATCATTTTCCTTTAGGAAGAGCACCACATTGTTCATAGAGGTCACAATTTTTCTTATGGAGTGTTTTTCATTTACTTCCTTAAAGGTACTGTTCAGTCCGATCCCTTTGTCCGTAAGGAACCTAGGGTCACGGATTCTTATATTTTCAACTACGGGAACGCTATCGGCACTGCTGGTGAGCGTCAGCAGGTGAATCCCCCCTTTTTCGAAGACTTCTATTTTTTTATTGGGCGACAACAGGGAGCTGCTGTTGTCCATTACAAGGGAATCCTCGGAATAAAGGGTCTCCAGTTCCGTAACGGGGGTGCCTTTTTTTAAGGTTCCAACCTGATCTTGGGCAATAATAAAACTCTTATCCGTTTTTTGGCACTGGAACAGGCCAAGGGAAATAATCGTAATTATGGCTAAACTAACTTTCTTCATATATCAACGCATTACTTTTTTTAGGACACCCAGAACGCCACGGATAAAAGTGGCACTTGTCAAGACTTTGATCACCGGATTCTGTCGGGTGCTCGCCCTGCGGGCGGTTGTTTTGGTAGGAGTATCGTTCCGCTCATCTTCTGCGGCCACCCTTGCCCTTTCAATTTTTTGGTTCAAAATTTCGTAGGCACTTTCTCGGTCTATCGATCCATTATATTTCTGTACCAGCTTGGAGCTTAAGATGAGGTCTTTTAATTCACCCTCGGTTAAGATATCCATACGGCTCATGGGAGCCCGCAAGAGGGTAGCGGCCAAGGGAGTCGGCCTACCCTTTTCATCAAGGGCCGATATGAGTGCTTCACCTGTACCCAGGGATGTGAGTACCTCACTGGTATCATAATATTCCGAATCGGGATAGTTCTCCGCGGTAAGTTTGATGGCCTTTCTGTCCTTGGCGGTAAATGCCCTTAGGGCGTGCTGTACCTTTAAGCCCAATTGTGCAAGCACATTTTCTGGAACATCGGTGGGGTTTTGTGTCACAAAATACAGTCCGACCCCCTTGGAACGTATCAATTTCACGATATTCTCGATCTGGTTCAGTAAGGCTTTTGAGGCCTCGTTGAATATAAGGTGGGCCTCGTCTATAAATAGCACCAGTTCCGGCCGTTCACCATCGCCCTGCTCGGGAAAGGTATCATATATTTCCGCGAGAAGGCTCAGCATAAAGGTAGAGAACATTTTAGGGCGGTCCTGTATATCCGTCAGCCGTAGGATATTGATATATCCTTTTCCGGTCCCGTCCACCCTTACAAGGTCTGCAACGTCAAAAGACCTTTCCCCAAAAAATAGGTCGGCGCCCTGTTGCTCAAGTTCAATTATCTTTCGAAGTATGGTGCCGGTGGAACTGGTGGAAATCCTGCCATATGCTGCCGTAAATTCCGCTTTTCCCTCCTCAGTGGCATATTGCAGCACTTTTTTAAAGTCCTTTAGGTCCAGTAAGGGCAATTTATGGTCATCACAGTATTTAAAGACCACTGAAATTATTCCTTCCTGCACTTCGGAGAGATCAAGAATCCTGGAGAGCAGTACTGGGCCAAATTCGGAAACGGTTGCCCTTAATTTTACCCCGTCCTGCTCCGAAAGGGACAATACCTCAACGGGAAAACCCTTTGCCTGAAAAGGCAAGCCTATTTTTTCATGGCGTTCGGATATCTTTGGATTTTCCGGACCGGGCAAGGCCAGTCCGCTCAAGTCACCCTTAAGGTCCATTAACAGGACCGGTATGCCTTTGTCGGAGAGGTTTTCGGCCAGTACCTGTAAGGTCTTGGTCTTGCCCGTGCCGGTGGCCCCGGCGATCAATCCATGCCTATTGAGCGTTTTCAGGGGAATTTTTACAAAGGCATTGGTCACCGCCTCCCCATCCAACATGGCCGCCCCCATGGTAATGAAGTCCCCTTTGGTGGCATAACCTTCCTCAATATGGGCCAAGAATGTGTCTTTGGTAGTCATCTGGTTTATTTTTGATAAAAATAGGCTAATTTTATTCAACTTGTAATACGGACTTTTGGTTTTGGACATATGGCAACTGTGTTGGAGCACCATGGAACGGGTCTTCCTTCTGGACAAATTCTGCCTATCATTAAAACGGAAAGCACGGTACTTCTGTAACATCCCTAACTTTACCACAACTGACCCATAAAACAACATACATTAAATCCTTGATTATGAAAAATCATTTTGTTTTCCTTATTTTTTTGATATGTACAATGGCCGCTCCAATTTGGGCGCAGGAAAAGGAAATCCCTGTATTCCATGAATCACATGAGGTAAAAAAACGCAGCGCTCCCTACAGCGATGCCGTACAGGTGGGCAATCTTTTCTTTCTGTCGGGTCAGATCGGTATGGACCATACCACCAGAACGTTGGTGAGCGGCGGTATCAGGGAAGAGACCGAACGAACCATTGCAAACATTAAAGAGGTATTGGAACATCATGGACTTACATTGGACCAAGTGGTTAAATGTACGGTAATCTTGGATTCCATGGATGATTTTGGCGTGTTCAATGAAATCTATTCCAAACATTTCCCCAAGAAACCGGCCCGTACCACCTTTGCGGCCAAAGGGATAGCCGCTAATGGGAAAATAGAGATCGATGTGATCGCGGTACGGTACTGACCTACCAATCGATAAAAGAGATCCCCAGCCCGATCGTGGTCTGTCTGTGGTTATAGTCGATCAAGGTCTCCCCATACCCGCTGAACAGTTGAAGGTGGGCACGCAGATTGGCCTTTAAGGGGTATAGATAGTTGAACTGTACACTGCCCTTGTTGTCCTTTAAGGAAAGGGAATTGGTGCCTATGATGTAAAAGTTATGTCGGTCGATATTAAATATTACCGTAGCTTCGGCCTGTCCGACATAATCCGTTATCATCGGATTTTGATCCTCGCCGCTTTTCATCCGTATCCATGGTTTCAGGTATATCTGAAGATTTTCCCGTTCCATGGCAAAATGGAACATCAGCCTGTTCCAGCTGCGGGAACGGGGGACATCCCTTCCATTGGACTGATGGTTTATTCCCATACCGAACATTCGGGCCCGAAAACCTAAAAATTTGAAGTCCAACGGGAAATTCAACATCAGCTCCGGTTCATAGTTCAGCTCCCTGAACGGCCGTGAAAGATCGGTATTGTAAAGTTGCCAGTGGGCAATCTGCGTGAAACCTGCCCATAGATCTCCCTTGCCAAAGAAAAAGGATTCCAATATTTTGGTCTTGAAGCTAAGTTGGAATTTTGCCTCATAATTGTTGAAGTCTTTGGGTGCGTCCACCGAATAGTCGGGATTTTCGCTTTGTGGCTGTCTATTGGGTCTACTGGACCACCTCCCTGCCGTAATATAAATTGGTTTATAGGAAGTAAGTTTAAAGGTTCCTTTTTTGTCCTTGGGCAAAAGTTCCCATTGCTGGGACAAGGTTTTGGAAATGATACTGTCCTGTCCAAAAATATCCTGTGCAAATGTATTTTGCAGGAAGATAGGGAAGAGGGCAAGCAGAATTATTTTATTGCGGTTCACCAAATGTCATACTTTTATATAAATGCGCCGTTTGTCCATTATATATCCCACCAACCAGCAACTGAACAAGATCCAAAGGGCAAACCCCAAAGAGCCGGCATAATCGCCCAACCAAGGGATAAAAAGGTTTTCGGCGATCCATCCATAAAGGGATGTGCCCTGATATGGAATAACGGAAAGTGAAATTACGAATAGTTCGGAGAGCAAATAGATAAAGAGGGTATTTTTTCCAAAAACCTCGAAAAAATACGTCCATCGGGTTGCTTTCACCATGTCCAGGATATAGACCAGTAACGACAGAACAAATAAATCGATGCCCACGGTTAACAACACGAAGGGACTGGTCCATAATTTTTTGTTTATGGGGAATTCTAGATCCCACCAAAGGGCCAAGAAAATCAATACCGCTCCTGACATCATCATTTTGGCCAAGGTTTTGTAATTCTGCCCGTTCTTTTGCAGATAGGACCCGGCCACATACCCGGCGATCACATTGGCAATGGCGGGAAGGGTACTTAAAAGACCCTCTGGATCAAAGGCAAGTCCTTCCCCGTGGTACATATGCGACTCCCCGATAAGCCACAGGTCGAGTTTTATAACGGCATTCCCCGTAAGGGTGAGGTCCCCAAAAACATATAAGATCAATTGATAGAGTACCAAAGCCACTGCACTGAAGACAATAGCTCCTTTTGTGCTTAAAAAACGTATCACAATTGCGGCAAAAAGGTAACAAAGGGCGATGCGTTGCAGCACCCCGAAGATTCGGGTATTTGCCAAGGGTTTTAGATCGCCGTTCTCAAAAAAGGGGAACCAGTACATAAGGAATCCCAATAAAAAAATGATCGCCGCCCTTTTTAACACTTTTCCAAAGAACACACCATTGCCAACGGCTCCATACTTTTTCATACTAAAGCTCATGGCATTTCCCACCACGAACAAAAAGGTCGGGAACACAAGGTCGGTAAGTGTAAACCCATGCCATTGGGCATGTAGTAAGGGGGAATAGGTCGTGGAGCCCCTTCCTGGGGAATTGACAACGATCATAAGGGCAACATCCATTCCCCTGAAAACATCCAGGGATAGGTAACGGTTTTTAAGTTTGTCCATCATTGGTATAAGGTTGGGTTGGCCGATATTAAAAATCCGCTGATTTGAAAAGATTTTTTTCAGATCAGCGTCCCTTGTCTATCATCGGAATTTCAAAAATAAGTATAATATATAAATGGGAAGCATTTGGGAAACAAGGAAGATTTGTTTAGCTAAAAAAATGGAAAAGGTTGAATCCCATTAAATGCGTTTTATTCCCCGATGCCCCCAATGGAGGAGGAATAAGCTTTTTCTGAATACTAGCTTCTATATAGATGATTATCAATACTTTATATTTTATTGAAAGGAAGTTGTAACAAAGAGGAAATAGGGTGAATTGGATATGATTGGGGGATATTTCTTCCATCAGAAATCGGTGACTTTGAAACGGAAATTGTAATTTTATAAAAGAAATAATGAAATCGCCCATGATAGATTTGAAAAAAACATACACGAGTACGTAGATCAAGCTGACGAGCGCCTTTTAATGTTGATTAAGGAACTAGTGGAAACCTATCAGAAAGGGGAGGCTGGATACGGTTTGCCGGAGGAACAGCGAAAAATTTTGGACGAACGCCTTGCCGACCATCTATCGGAACCAAATACCGGAAAGGAATGGTCGGGATTAGTATCGGAAGTCCTCTCTAAATATGGCCTATAGGTTGATAGTTAAACCGGGAGCGGAACTTGATATCATCAAATTCCTGCAGTTGAATTCTTACACCGATTGGATATTGAACTTCAAAGGATATCCAATGAGCCTCGGCATTTTCAAAAACGTTATCGCGATATCAGGATTATATTTATGAAGCGTTTCCCATACGGAATACACTATACCTTTGAAGGGGATACGGTATATGTCCACGCGGTGTTTCATAGCAAACGTAGGCCTAGGTTATAGGCTTCCCTCTTAAAATATTATCAAAGATTCTGTCCAATGGGACTGAGCATCATTATTCTAAAACATCGCACCAAAAACGGTATTCAGGTATAAATAATTTAAAGAGATGTAAAATATCTCAAGGGGAATTATATAAATTTTTCTAAAAATTTAAGCTTTCGTTAATTCTTCTGATACTTTATGAAGTTATGGGTGTATTTTACCAAAAAAATATTCTATCTGGATTTATCATGCCCAATACTTTCTAGAATCATCGGCCAAACATTTTCAGCGACAATCTTTTGGCCTTCTGCAGTGGGGTGAATGCCATCGGATTGGTTCAGTTCCGGAATGCCAGCCACATCTTCCAATAGGAAAGGTATGAGCCCGGTACCGTTCTTTTCTGCAAGGTGTGGAAAAATATCCTTAAATCCAGCGGTATAATCCTGACCTAAATTGGGCGGTAGCTGCATTCCGGCCAAAATAATGGAAGTATCGGAATTTTTGGCCCGTACGGTGTCGATGATCGCCTGCAAATTTTTCCGGGTCTCCTCTAGAGGAATTCCCCGCAGTCCATCATTGGCCCCAAGTTCCAATACAAATATGTCCACCTTTTGGTCCAGTACCCAAGAAATCCTATTTTTCCCTGCGGCAGTGGTCTCTCCGCTCAGACCGGCATTTATAATTTCATAGTCCAGCTCCATGGAGTCGAGTTTTTGCTGGATAATGGCCGGAAACGCTTCCATGGGATCCAAGCCCATTCCGGCAGTGAGGCTATTCCCAAAAAATAAGATGGTCTTGGAGCCTGAAACGCTGTCCTGATCGTTCCCGTCCGTGGTATTGGTGGATTCCCCGGTTTGGGGCTGCCCGTTTTTTGGTTTGGTATTGTCCCCACAGGAAACAAAGACTAGGAGCATCAATAAATAACAAAAGGTTAACAACGTTCGCATGGCACAATGGATTAAAAATCAAAATCATTTCTTTAAATTGTCCGTTTTTTGCGGACAAATTTTAAAAGCGATCGATGTCAAAGATATTAAACGTTCATCACTTGGAGAAAAGCTATTCCAACGGTAATAAAAAGCTTCACGTTTTACAGGATATCAGCTTTGATATTGAAGAAGGGGATACCTTTTCCATAGTAGGTCCGTCCGGTAGTGGTAAAACAACACTTTTGGGACTTTGTGCCGGTCTGGACTACCCGGATTCAGGTTCGATATCCCTTTGTGGGACTTCATTGGAAGGCCTATCGGAGGATGGCCGTGCCCTTTTACGAAGTAGGAAAGTAGGGTTTATTTTTCAGGATTTTCAATTGCTTCCCACACTTACCGCTATTGAAAATGTGGCCGTACCCTTGGAATTGCAAGGGGCGAGGAATGGCGTAAAAAGGGGAATGGAACTATTGGAAAAAGTTGGATTGGCCGATCGCTTCCACCATTATCCTTCCCAACTTTCAGGCGGGGAACAACAAAGGGTAGCCTTGGCAAGGGCCTTTTCCAATAGCCCTGCCATTCTTTTTGCCGACGAGCCCACGGGAAATTTGGATGCGGAAACAGGGGAGAAGGTGGTAAAATTGCTGTTCGATCTCAATAGGGAAACGGGAACCACCTTGGTAATCGTTACCCATGATCTTGAACTGGCCCAGAAGACCCAGCACATACTTCAAATGAAGGGCGGACGGATTTTGTCCAATAAAAGAACGGTCCAATGAAAAACACATCCCCCTCTGATTCAAAAGTTGGGATCGACTGGCTCTTAAAAATGGCTTGGCGCGATGGCAAGGCCAGCGGAAGCAAGCTATTGCTGTTTATGGCTTCCATGGTGCTCGGAATTGCCGCAGTGGTTGCCATACAATCGTTCGGAGCTACCTTAAAGGATAATATCGTACTTCAGTCAAAGTCCCTAATGGGTTCCGATTTTAAAATAGATGGCAGTGGTCCAGCCAATGAACGGGTCCTACGGATTATGGACTCCCTGGGCGGCCCACAGGCCAGGGAAATCAATTTTTCTTCAATGGTGGCCTTTCCCAAAAACATGACTTCCAAATTGGCACAGGTAAGGGGAGTGGAAGGGGCATTTCCCCTTTATGGGACATTGGAGACTTCTCCGTTATCGGCCGGTAGTACTTACCAGAACGAGGGTGCTGCATTGGTAGATGCCACCCTGATGTTACAATTGGGGGTGAAGGAGGGGGACAGCATAAAAGTTGGGGCACTTACCCTTCCCATCGCGGGGTCGTTAAATTCCGCACCCGGGAGTTCGGCCATCTTTAGCTCCATTGCGCCCCCCGTATTGATTCCGTATCGTTTTTTGGAAGCGACCGGCTTATTGCAAACAGGCAGCAGACTGGATTATGAATATTATTTTAAGGCAGGCCCGAGTACGGATCTTGAACGGTTATCGGAACGGCTCGAACCTATACTGGAAGCTCAGGATGCCGATTTGGACACACACCTCTCCACCAGTAGGCGTTTGGGACGCAGGTACGAAAATTTTGGAAAGTTCCTTAATCTGGTGGCTTTTATGGCACTGCTCTTGGGCTGCGTTGGTATAGCCAGTGCCATTAATGTCTATATCAAGGAAAAATTACGCAGCGTGGCGGTCCTAAAATGTCTTGGGGCCTCACGAAAACAGACATTTCTGATATACCTGCTACAGATTGCCGTTCTTGGACTCATGGGCGGAATTATCGGGACGGGCTTCGGCCTTCTACTGCAGCAGTTGTTTCCGTTGCTGTTAAAGGGACTGCTGCCCGTGGAGGTACATCTGTACTGGAGCGCACAGGCAATATTTACGGGGATTCTATTGGGGATTTTTATGTCGGTCCTCTTTGCATTGTATCCGTTGATGGATACCTTGTATGTTTCTCCTCTACAAGCGCTTCGTGTACGCGATGACAACCCCGAAAAATCGGGAAAGGCGGCCCTTTTTGTCTCTTTGGGAATTTTCGTGTTCATATTTCTATTTTCATATTGGCTCCTCCATGATTGGAGATACTCGCTTGCATTTGTGGGCGGTATTCTTGTTACTTTTGCCATTTTGGCCGGAGTGGCAAGGATGTTTATGGGGGCAATTAAACGATTTTTTCCCCATTCGTTCGGGTTTTGTGCCCGTCAGAGCCTGTTGAACCTCTTTCGGCCCAAGAACCAGACCATTACCTTGGTACTTGCCATAGGTGTGGGCAGTTTCTTGATAAGCACCCTATACTTTACCAAAGACCTACTTTTATCGCAGGCCACCTTGGAAAACAGTGCGAACAGTCCCAACATTATCCTACTGGATATACAGACCGGTCAAAAGGATGCGGTCGCAAAGACCATTAAGGATAATGGACTGCCCATCTTGGACGATATAGCCATTATTACCATGAGGATCCAAAAGATAGGGGAGAGCACTGTGGACGAGATACGACGGGATACCACTTCCAAGGTGAACAATTGGATATTGAACCACGAGTTCCGGGTAACCTATAGGGATTCATTGATCGGTTCCGAAAGTTTGGCCGAAGGCAAGTGGATCGGTAAAAGGGAAGGGGCCGAAATGGTGCCCATATCCGTCAGCGATAATTTTGCGGAGGATGCCAAGGTGGCCATAGGCGACAATCTTACCTTTAATGTGCAGGGCGTTCTTTTGGAGACCACTGTGGCCAGTATCAGAACGGTGGACTGGAGCCGTATGCAGCTTAATTTTTCGGTCGTTTTTCCCACGGGAGTGCTCGAAAGGGCACCACAGTTCAGGGTATTGACCACCAAGGCTGCCGATGCAACTGTTTCCGCAGGCCTACAGCGTGATCTAGTCGGTCAATTTCCCAATGTTTCCATCTTGGATCTACGACAACTTCTAACGGTGTTGGAAGGTCTACTGGACAAGATTTCCTGGATAATCAACTTTATGGCTTTTTTTAGCATCCTTACAGGGGTCATCGTTTTGATAGGGGCCGTTCGGACCAGTAAATACCAAAGGATCAAGGAAAGTGTGCTGTTGCGTACTTTGGGCGCAAAAAGTGGGCAGATCATAAAAATAAATGCGCTGGAATACCTGTACCTAGGGTTGTTGGGAAGTTTTGCGGGAATCCTGTTGTCACTGATAGGGACCCAGATTTTGGCATGGACCGTGTTTGATACCAGCTTTGTTCCCTCCCCCGTTCCATTTTTGGTGCTGCTGCCCAGCATAGTTATCTTGGTGGTACTGGTTGGATTGCTGAACAGCAGAAGTGTCATATCAAGTCCCCCCCTGGAAGTGCTCAGAAAGGAAATCGATTAGGTGGGGACGGGTTTTTGAAAAACAGGGTGCGGTTTATCGCTATTTTCCACTATGGATCTAAAAGTGAGGTTTATTCTGGGGCGATCTACCAATTTAGTGGGTGGCAGCCTATGGAGCCAATGGGTCTGGGTAGTGCCCTTCATTAACAGAAGGCTTCCGTGATCCAGTAAAATCCCTACTTTTTCTTGGGTATTTTTATGTTTAAAGGCAAACTTGCGAACCGCTCCAAAACTTAGGGAGGCAATTGCCCCGTTCTTTTTCAGATCGGTTTCACCATCTGAATGCCATGCCATTCCCTCGTTCCCATTGTGGTAAAGGTTCAAAAGGCAGGAATTATAGTTTTCACCCGTTATTTCCGAGACCGTACTTTTTAGTTCCAATAGTTCCGGTATCCATGGAAGTGCGGTCTTTTGGGTGTTGGAATAGGTATAGGCAAAGGGAAGGTCGCCGTACCAGGCCACCTTCCTTTTGGTCTGTATGCGTTTTCCGTATATGACCGCCTCGTCAAATTTCCAAGCGATCTTATCCATTAAACAATCGAAATAGTGGTCTGCCCTTGGTGACACGATTACCTTTCCATAGTACAGTGCCGTTCCGTCTTTTGGCAGTATATTGTAGGGCAGTTCCGCCTCGTTATTAAAAAGATCCATTTTTCCATTTTTTATAAGTTGCTACCATACAGTGTCCACAAGGTCGGTAACCTTGTTCCCTTGCTTCCATTTCCGACTGGAAGAAGACACGGTTTTCCGGTTTCATTTTTTTTCCGGACTTACAGCGTAGGGTCCCATAGATCTTTAATTTATGGTTCCCGCCCCAGTTTAGTTCCCCATGTTTTATTTTCCCTTTTAGGATGTGGGGCTCCAATTCTTCATGATGTACCATAATTTCAATTTAGGGCATCGTGAAATGGGATTCCCAAGGTGTACCGCTCCCCTGTGTGCAGTTCGCTCACTCCGTGTTTTACCGTCGCCCGATAGTAGCCCCTGGACCCCTTCACAGGTCTAAAATTAGTGGGAAACAATAACATGTCCCCCCTGTTCGGGCTCAATACAATGGCTTTCGACTGTGCCCTTGGGTTTTGTTGTGTCATGACAAATTCCCCTCCGGTAAAGTCGGTACCTGGCCGGCTCAGAAAAAATACCGCCTGTATGGGAAAATGTATTTCGCCATATAGATCTTGGTGCAGCGTATTGAATCCTCCCTTTCCATATTTTAATATCAGGGGCGTGGGTCTACCTTGCCCTTTATTTCGGCACTGTTCCAGAAATTCGGGATGGGTTGGCGGGTAGAGGGATTCCATATTCAGTACCCTGCCCCATTTATTGGCGAGCGGGACCAATTTGGAATATAACTTTTCCCTGATTTGCCCAAGGGGTTCTGGAAGTGGGTTGTCAAAATATTTATATTCCCCCTGTCCAAAACGGTAGCGCTCCATTAACACTGTTTTCCTATATCCTTGGTGGCCATTATATAGTTTTATCAAGGCGGTGCACTGTGCGCTATCCAATATATCGGTTACCAGGGCATTTCCTTTTTCCTGTATCTTGTTGGTAATGGCTTCCCAATCCAGTCCTTCGATTTTTTCTTCAATATTCCTCATAGTACTATGGTTTGCCCACTTTTTCCTGATCTGGCACTTGCGTCGATATGCTTGTTTTCTCTATATGCTTTTTGAGTTGACTTCGAGATTGCTGACCTTTGCCGCTTCCCACGCTATTAGGGCCGTTTTCCTGGTCGTTCCCCATCTATACCCGCCAGTGTTGCCCGAGGCCTGGATTACCCTGTGGCAGGGGATTAAAAAAGCTACAGGATTGTTTCCTATGGCCGTACCCACGGCCCTATAGGCATTTGGATTGTTGAGCTGGCCCGCTATAGTTCCATAGGTGGCAAGATTTCCCATGGGAATCTTTAACAGGGCTTCCCATACCTTCAACTGAAAGGGCGTTCCGTTCAGGTGTAATTTGATGGTTCCGGCAACGATCCCATCATTCCGGAAAAAGGATAGGGCCAGTTGCTGCTTTCCATCTTCGGCCTGCTGGTAGGCGGCCATGGGAAAACGGTCCTTAAGTTCTAAAAGTGCCCTATCGGAATCGGTATAAAATGCCATATGGCAAATGCCCTTGGAGGTGGAGGCCACCATCAGATCGCCAAACCTTGTTTGTGCAAAGTTATAGTTGATCAAAAGGTTTTCCCCTCCATTTTTGTATTCCCCGGGGGTCATTCCCTCCAAATTTATAAATAAGTCATGAAGTCTTCCAGTTCCCGATAGCCCTGTTTCAAGGGCGGTTTCGAACAAGGTGTTTTTTTGCTGCCTTAAAAGTTGTTTGGCGTATTCCACACTGCTGAACTGTATGAATTTTTTGGGACTTACCCCTGCCCAATCGGTAAATAGGCGCTGAAAGTGGAAGGGGCTCAAATGTACCGCTTCGGCAATCTGCTCCAAAGAGGGCTGTGCCTTAAAATTATCGCGTATAAAGACAATGGCATTTGCGATCCTGTCATAGTCGAGATATTGCTGATGGTTCATTTCTTATATTTTATACGGACAAAGATATAGGGCGATCGGGACCGGTAAAACCCGATTCTTGCGAAATTACCAAGAAGGTATGGATTCTACGTAAATATCACAACCATAGGTGCTCTACTCGATAATCGAGATTTAAGTGCTTCACGCCAGGGAGGGATTCCGTCGAAATGTGATGATCGCCTTCCTTCCTATAACTTGCGAGCTTGCTCCGGTGTCGTTGACTCCTTAATTGGGCGTTATCATGCAAAATTTTTAGCCTGGTCGTAGAACTTATAAGCTCCTAAAAGGTTCATGTGTTCGCAAATTCCGAATTAAGGAGGGGATATCCGACCCATAAAATATTCCAAGGGTTATCGTATCTTTGCGGCCATGTTGAAAGAAGAAGTTTTGTCATTGGTAGATCAAGGGGTGCTATTGCCCTTAATGGAGGAATTCTATACCATCCAAGGTGAAGGGTTCCATAAGGGAACCGCCGCCTATTTTATTAGGGTGGGCGGCTGTGATGTGGGCTGCCATTGGTGCGATGTAAAGGAAAGCTGGAATGCGGATACCCATCCGCCCACGGCTGTAGACGCCATTGTGGCCAATGCGGCCAAATTTTCCGATACCATTGTGGTTACCGGTGGGGAACCCCTTACATGGAATATGCTTCCGTTGACCTCCGCCCTAAAGGCCAAGGGCCTGCAGGTCCATATAGAAACATCGGGGGCCTATGCGCTAACGGGCATTTGGGACTGGATCTGCCTTTCCCCAAAAAAGAACAAACTGCCGGAAAAAGAAATTTATCACGTGGCCCATGAACTTAAGATGATCGTTTACAACAAACATGATCTTATCTTTGCCGAAGAGCAGGCGGCCTTGGTCAACAAGGAATGTATCCTTTACTTACAGCCCGAATGGAGCGTCCGTGACAAAATGGTCCCTTTGATCGTGGATTATGTCATGAAAAATCCGAAATGGAAAGTTTCGTTGCAGACCCACAAATATCTGAACATCCCATAAAGTATCATCAATTGCTATTTAACCAATAGGACACTGCGTAACTATCTACCCCCGTTGGCCCGAAGGTCGCGCAGGCATTCGGCATCCAGGACGGGCACCGCACCGTTTTTTGCGGTAAGCATCCTCTTCATTCCCAGCGTAAATTCGAGCTCTGCCGACATTAGGCAACCATCTACGTTGCAATGACTGTTTCCCGATGGCTCGCCATTGGTTCCGGTAACCGCATCCCCATTTTCATCCGTTTCATTGGATTCATGTGCA
Organism: uncultured Sediminicola sp.; assembly: GCA_963974715.1. Lineage (GTDB taxonomy): Bacteria > Bacteroidota > Bacteroidia > Flavobacteriales > Flavobacteriaceae > Sediminicola. The sequence goes on along the minus strand of CAXBDK010000004.1, from coordinate 104,718 downwards.
TTTACCATGTCGGTTCCCAAATTTACCAATCCCAATAAATGGCCAAATTCGTGCTGCATTGTTGCGGTCTCAATGGTCGCTGAGGTTATAAGGGAGCTCGTTGCCGCCAATTTTTGGGCCGAGGATGCATAGATGACCATAGAGGTATTGCGGTAGACCGCACCGAGGGTCACCAGATCACTGTCCGGATCGTCACCCTCGAAAGGGGCATCCGCAAAATAAATATAAATGGCCACCGCATCGTCCGTATTGAAAAGGGTCCGGTTTTGGGTTTCCAGATCGTCTATTTCGGCAATGGTGAGGGTCTCTTCCCCAGGCGAGGGCAAGCTGTTGTAGGTAACTTCAATGTTCTGCTTAAAGGTTACCTCCCTTATAAATTCCAGCACATCGCTTTCGGTACGTGCGATGGGCCTGAACCCTTCCACGTAGGCGATTTCCAGCAATAACCGATCATAATGGCTATTGGAAAGCAGGTCGTTGGCAGAATCTCCCGTGGTCATTAGATTTGCACTCTTGTCCAACTGTCCGCCGGTTTCCTCTATATTTCCATCAGAAGAATCCTTGGAACAGTTGATGAGAACCATCATTAGAAGGGCAAGGGCCAAAGAATATTTTTTTTTCATAAAGCGTATTTCAGGTAATCCATGGTTCCAATACCCTCACATACGATAACGCTCCCATAAAAGTTCTATTATAAGGGCAGGCTAAGTCGTGCAAGATAATCATAATGGGAACCCTCCCCAACAAGCTCACAGTGAAAATCTGCATGAAGGGCGGCCCGTTGTAAGGTGTTGTAGTCCACATACAACCATTGAAAGGGAGGTGTACGGTTCTTTTTATAGTGCATGGTAAATGTTACTTCGCCATAGTAAGCAGGGGTGTCGGGAATCCAGTATCCCCCGTCATCCTCATCCGATTCGAACATATAGATGATATCGCTCGAATCAAGAAGTACCTGTCCCCCCGGCCGCAACAAGGTCTTGAGATGGGTAAGGAATTCACCCAGATATCTAAGTTCCCCAACAATGCCTATCCCGTTCATAAGCATGAGCAGGGTATCAAAAGGGCCATTGTTAAAAGTGAAAATGTCCGATATCACTGTATGCGAAAGGCCACGGAGCCTACATGTTTCCACCGCCCTTTCGGAACGATCAAGACCAGTGACCATATATCCTTTATTTTGTAAATATAAACTATGGCTCCCGGCACCGCACCCGATGTCCAGAATCTTGCCCTTGCATAGGGAAAGTGCTTTTTTTTCCAGCGGGGGCATTGCATCAAAATCCCTAAAAAGATATGGAACGGGGATGACGTCCTCCTCATCCAAGGACGAATAGGTCTTTATATCTTCCGTATATTGGCCCACATGGTAATCATGGATGGCCTGCCCAAAAATATCCTCGTCCATTTTAATTTGTAATTTCCGTACAAATGTGGGACTTTTGACCAACTTTTAAAAGTTTATTTGACATGGAGGAAGTCTTAAGGCAATTACCGCAAAAGGCCCGTGAGAAAAATTCGGCGAACATAAAATACTTTGCCAAGCTCCGTGCCAAACCTCCAAAATCGCTTGATCATACCATGAAGGAACTACATGGGGAGGAATTTAAAAAAACCGACTGTTTGGCGTGTGCCAATTGTTGTAAGACCACCGGCCCCTTATTTACGTCTTCCGATGTGGAAAGGATCGCAAAGCATCTGCGTTTGAAACCACAAAAATTTATAGAGGCCCATTTAAGGATCGACGAGGACAACGACCTTGTGCTACAGAAGCTTCCGTGCACTTTTCTGGATGCCGATAATTATTGTTCCATCTACGATGTGCGGCCCAAGGCGTGTAAGGAGTTCCCCCATACAGATCGCAAAAAGTTCCAGCAGATTTCAAAATTGACGCTTCAGAATGTGGCCATTTGCCCTGCGGCCTTCAATATTGTGGAGGAAATGAAGAAGCGATTGCCCTTGTGATGATCTGGGCCGACAGGTTTCCCTAGTTCTTTTGTCCATTTATTTTTATTTGAAAATACCACTACCTTCCTTATCTTGCAGATATGGAAAGCGTTATGGATTATTTTGAAACGATTCCTTCCTTACACCGCAGTGCTATCTTGGTGTTCGGGATCGCTTTTTTTTGGCTGTTGGAATATGCGGTTCCGCTGTTCCGGTTCGATTATAAAAAATGGCGACATGGGAGCATCAATATTTTTTTTACGCTTACGACGGTAATGGTAAATTTTATATTGGCATTTTTACTTTTGAAAACAAGTGACTGGACGGTTGCCAATCATTTTGGACTGCTTCAATGGTTGGATGGAGCTCCTCTTTGGGCAAAAATAATTCTCGGACTGCTCATTTTGGACCTCATAGGGGCTTGGCTGGCCCATTGGGTACAGCATAAGGTCAAGGTACTGTGGGGCTTTCATTTGATCCACCATACGGATAACCATGTAGATACCACTACGGCCAATCGCCACCATCCGGGAGAAAGCGCGATCCGCTTTATATTTACCTGTTTTGGGGTATTCATACTAGGTGCGCCCGTAGGCATCATAATGTTGTACCAGTCACTGTCCGTTGTATTCTCCCAGTTCAACCATGCCAATATAACATTGCCCGAAAAATTGGACGATCTTATCAGCTGGGCCATCGTATCTCCCAACATGCACAAGGTGCACCACCACTATGTACTGCCGTATACCGATAGTAATTATGGAAATATCTTTTCGGTATGGGACCGAATGTTCGGGACATTTACAAAAATGGACCCAAAAAAAATAGTTTACGGGGTGGACACCTATCCCGATACGGTTGCCAATTCAAAGATCAAGCTACTACTGGGGATTCCTTTCAATAGATATGTGGTTCCGTCCAACAAGGCTCCGGTTCCAAAAACCAGTGGTGGTGGAATTCGCTTTACGGATAGATCAGATAGGGCTTCCTGATCTTTTTGAACTTTTCCAGATCTGGTTGCCAAGTTTCCTTTATGGCCGCTTCGGAAACGCCCGCTTCTATGAGTTTCTGTAGTTTTTCGGTCCCTGAATGTTTGGTAAAGGAACTTTGGTTAAAAAATTTTCCCTTATCCGTACAGTTGGTATAGGCATCTAAGAGCCAGGCAAGGGAAACTTGATCGAGTTCGGCAACGTTCGATAGGTCTTTTCCATAACAGCGTTTGCCTTTTTCCTTTGGATCGTTGGAACCAAAGTTTGGTTGGGGAACATAGGAAAAATCGTAGACGGTGCTGTCCAGGAAGGAAGCGCCGTATCGCTGGAACTGAAATTCCGTTCCCCTACCGGCGTTGATATAGGTACCTTCGAACAGCCCCAAACTGGGATAGAGGTTGATACTTTTATCGTTGGGGAGGTTGGGGGAAGGTCTGATGGGAATTTTATAGGGCGTTCGGTGCGTAAAATTTTCCAAAGGTATAACGGTTAGCGCTGCTTTCCGGCCTCCGTCCAACCATCCTTCGCCGTTTAACATTTGTGCATATTCGCCTATGGTCATGCCATATACCAATGGGATGGGAGCCATTCCCAAAAAACTTGAATGTTCCGTTTCCATGGTGGGGCCATCGATATAATGGGCATTGGGATTTGGCCTGTCCAGCACCACAATGGGGATATTATTTTTGGCACAGGCTTCCATTACAAGCTGTAAGGTTGCGATATAGGTATAAAAGCGCACCCCAACATCCTGTATGTCAAAAAGCACCACCTCTACGTCCTCGAGTTGTTTGTCGGTGGGTTTTTTGTTTTTGCCATAAAGGGAAATAAGGGACAAGTTGGTCTTATTGTCCACCCCGTCCTTTACGGTCTCCCCTGCATCTGCCTCGCCCCTGAACCCATGCTCGGGAGCGAATACCTTTTTAATGTCGATCTGGAGGGAAACAAGGGAATCTACCAAATGTACCGTTCCATTAGGGGTAAAGATCACACTGGTCTGATTGGCCACTACGGCAACCTTTTTGCCCCTTAACAAAGGAAGGTACATTTCCGTTCTGTTGGAGGCAATTATCAAAGAGTCGGAAGGTACGTGATCCAACACCGGTCTTTCCATCAAAGCGGTTTCGCTATCGGGCCTGACGGTAGCCTGTTGGTTTCCACAGGAAGAAAGTATTAAAACCGACAATAAAACTGTATTTTTGAAAACGGATAAAAAACCCATGGATTGAATTTAGAATATTATATTGCCAAACGCCTTATAAAGGGCAAGGAGCATAAAAGTAGTATATCCGCACCAATTATAAAAATCGCCATTGCGGCCATAGCACTGGGGGTGATCATGATGTTGATAGCCATTGCGACCGGGGTGGGCCTAAAAAATAAGATCCGGGAAAAGGTGGCCGCCTTTAACGGGCATGTACAGATATACAATTACGATAACAATAGCTCCGATGTTTCCGTACTGCCCGTTTCCCTAAAACAGGATTTTTATCCCAAGTTTACCACCGTGGACGGCATTCTTCATGTACAGGCAGTAGCCAGCAAGGGGGGGATAATCCGAACGGAAAAGACCTTTGAGGGAATTATTGCAAAAGGTGTGGGCCAAGATTACCGTTGGGATTCCTTTAAGGAATACTTGGTAGCGGGAAGGGTGCCCGATTATAAGGGGAGCTTAAACGAAGAAGTACTCATATCGCAAATATTGTCCAACAAACTCCAATTGGGACTGGATGATACCTTTTTCACTTTTTTTCTAAAAGATGATGACCCATCCAAGACCCCTAACCAACGAAAGTTCAAGATTGTGGGGATTTACGACAGCGGGTTCGAGGAATTCGACAGCAACTATCTCTTTGTTGATATCCGGCATATCCAACGTATGAACGGATGGAAACCTGATCAAGTGGGCAATTTTGAGGTGTTCCTGAACGATTTCGATGAAATAGATCAAAAAACAAAGGAAATTTATGGGAAGACGCTTTCGGATCTGAACAGCCAGAACATACAGGATAAATATTATAAAATATTCGAGTGGATCGGGCTTTTTGATTTTAACATAGCCTTGATCATAGGCATCATGGTCATCGTGGGCGGCATCAATATGATCACCGCACTATTGGTGCTCATTTTGGAACGTACCCAGATGATAGGTATCCTCAAGGCATTGGGAACCAATAATTGGAGCATCCGTAAGGTCTTTCTCTACAATGCTGCTTACCTGATCACAGTGGGCCTATTTTGGGGGAACCTGCTAGGTTTGGGGCTATTATGGCTTCAGGATCGGTTCAAGATGTTCAAATTTCCAAATCCCCAAGAATATTATATCGAGTACATTCCCGTACATATCGACCTATTTGCGGTCCTGACCCTCAATTTGGGCGTTCTTTTACTATGTCTTCTTATGTTATTGCTGCCCTCCTATATCATCACCAAAATAGACCCTGTCAAGGCTATAAGGTTCGAATGATCTACAGGAGGTCATGGGCTTTTAGGGGCAATGCCCGCTTTGTCGGCAAAATAGGAATACCTATCTTTATATAGCGATGGAGTACAAAAAGAACATCTTGGGAACCATAGGGAATACTCCCCTGGTCAAGTTGAACCGGATAACGGAAGATTTGCCGTGTCCGGTACTTGCAAAATATGAAACCTTTAACCCGGGCAATTCCGTGAAGGATAGGATGGCGTTACAGATGATCTTGGATGCGGAGGAAGAAGGGGTTTTGCTTCCGGGCGGAACCATCATAGAGGCTACTTCCGGCAACACGGGTATGGGGTTGGCACTGGTCGCCATTGTTAGGGGATATTCCCTGATATGTGTGATCAGCGATAAACAGTCGAAGGAAAAGATCGATATACTCAAGGCCATGGGCAGCGAAGTACATGTGTGCCCTGCCGAAGTGGCCCCGGAAGATCCAAGAAGTTATTATTCCACTGCGAAAAGACTGGCCGGGGAAATTCCCAATTCCTGGTATGCCGATCAGTACAACAACCTTTCCAATACCAAAGCTCATTTTTTGCATACCGGACCGGAAATATGGGATCAGACGGAAGGTAGGGTCACCCATTTCGTAGTGGGCGTTGGTACAGGCGGTACCATTTCCGGGGTAGGGACCTACCTAAAATCCAAGAATCCTAAAATAAAAATATGGGGAGTGGATACGTACGGATCCGTTTTTAAAAAATACCATGAGACCGGAATTTTTGACCCTGCCGAGATCTATCCCTATTCTACCGAGGGCATTGGGGAAGATATTATCCCCAAGAACGTCAATTTTGATGTTATAGATGGTTTTACGAAGGTCACCGATAGGGATGCCGCCATCTATACCCAAAAGTTGGTAAGGGAAGAGGCGATGTTTTTGGGGAATTCGGCGGGAGCGGCCATTAAAGGGGTGCTGCAATTAAAGGAACATTTTACAAAAGAGGACGTGGTAGTGGTGCTTTTCCATGATCATGGAAGTAGGTATGTCGGTAAAATGTTCAACGGCGATTGGATGCGTGAAAAAGGATTTATAAAAGAGGATTGAATTAAACCAATGAATATATGATCGAATTGCGATTTAAGGAATATGTGGCTAGGGTGGAGGCGGGAGAACTTATTGGGTTTGCCGTTTCCGGCCATGAATTTATACACCAAAAGGGAAGTCCGGGATGGCGAAGTTCCGATACCGAGATGTTCCCTATCATCGGTCCCACCAATGAGGCAAATTTTAGGGTTTCCACCACCAAGGGAGATGCAGTTCAGGACCAGCACGGTCTGTTAAGGGAAATACCCTATAGGTCCTGTTCAAGTACTGCCACTAAAACGGTCTATAAAAAGGAATATTTTGCCGGTCAACCAGTCGAGAATTCCAAATTTCCAGCGAAATCTACAGAGCAATGGCTTTCATGGCCCTATGATTTTGTTTTTGAAAAATCCTTTGAACTGGCTGAGGGCGGATTGATGATCACTTTTACCGTTTCCGGCGATTTGGGAATGCCCTTTATGTTGGGATATCACCCCGCTTTTAAGTTGTATACCGAATCACCGACCATACAAGCTGGGGACACCACCATATCACTTTCCCAGGTACTAGCGGTAGGCAACAGGGCCCTGTACGTTCCAGGGACCAATTCCGTAACTTTATCGGATAAAAAGGACATCACCGTTCGAACGGAAGGCTTTGGTCATTTTATGTTGTGGACGGAAGTCCCCAATATGGTCTGTATGGAACCTATCAGCTTTTATCCATATAACGTGCCCCAAAATGAGCTTCATTCCGGATTTCAAATTATGGGAAAGGAACCAATGGTCTTTAAGGTGGGGCTCTTTCCAAGAAACTAGTCAGAAAGTTTGATAATACGTTACACAAACCAACTATTTTAAATGAAACTGGTCCGAACAGAACTTTTGCCCGAAATGGGGGTAAGCCATAACCCGGCGATTAAAAAAAAAGTATTTCTTGAAAAAGGGGAAATTCCACAATTGATGAATTTCGGGACCGCAGTATTTAAGTCGGAACAGCGTGTGGAAACGCACAGCCATCCCAGCATGTTCGAGATTTTTTATGTGCTGGAAGGCAGGATCGAATTTGTGGTGGAAAATGAGCAAATGGTCCTCCGGGCAGGCGATTGCATCAGCATTTCACCAAAGGAGGCCCATTCGCAGTACAATCCTTTTCATGAAGAGGCAAAATTGCTCTATTACGGAATAGCCGTGGATTAGGGAACCTACAGAAGGAAATGCCACTTGATCCCAGACTATAATTTTGCAACTATGCGAAGGTTTTTTCCCTTTCTGGACTGGCTGCCCAACTATCCCAAAGCATATTTGGGAAAGGATCTTATTGCGGGCGCAACGGTAGGGATCGTCCTGATCCCCCAGGCCATGGCATATGCGATGGTAGCCGGACTACCGCCTGTATACGGACTTTATGCGGCTCTTTTCCCGACGGTGATATATGCGCTCTTGGGAACCTCCAAACAAGTGGCAGTAGGTCCCGTAGCCATGGATTCCCTTTTGGTGGCGGCAGGATTGGGCGCCTTTGCCATTGTAGATCTGGACGAATATATAATGATGGCCATACTGCTGGCCTTTATGGTGGGGGCCATGCAGTTGCTGTTGGGACTCTTGCGAATGGGATTTTTGGTGAACTTTATGTCGAAACCCGTAATAAGTGGGTTTACCTCGGCCGCCGCGATCACCATTATCTTCAGTCAGTTAAAACATTTGATGGGCGCCGATATCCCCAACAGCGGTCAGTTTCATCAATTGTTGATCAACACCTTCTACCATTTTATGGATACCAACCTTCCCGACCTACTTTTGGGAATAACGGGAATTTTGGCCATTTTGATTCTTAAAAAATGGGCGAAGAGGGTTCCTTCCATTCTGGTAGTGGTCGTGTTGGGAATCGGACTGGTCTATTTTTTTGGGCTTACACGGTACGGGGTTCATATCGTTGGGGAAATACCTAAGGGACTCCCATTATTTCAGGTACCCGAGTTTGGATTGAAAAAATTCACCGCTCTTTTTCCAATGGCACTTGCCCTGGCCTTAGTGGGATATTTGGAAACATTCTCCATAGGCAAGGCATTGGAGGAACGCCAACAAGAGGATAATATAGATCCCAATCAGGAATTGGTGGCCTTGGGAAGTTCAAATCTTGTGGGGTCCTTCTTTCAGGCATATCCGGTAACCTCCAGTTTTTCCAGATCTGCGATCAATGCGGAAGCAGGGGCAAAATCCACCATCGCTTCCCTGTTCAGTGTTATTTTGGTAGTGATCACCCTCCTTTTTCTGACCCCCTTGTTCCATTACTTGCCAAATGCCGTATTGGCATCCATAATTATGGTTTCGGTAGTGGGCCTTATAGACACTGCTTATCCCAAAATATTGTGGACCAATGGAAAGGACGAGTTTTGGGTGTTGGCCATCACTTTTTTGATCACGTTGTTTATCGGGATACAGCAAGGGATAATGATGGGGGTGCTCCTTTCCCTTTTGGTCATGGTCTATAGGACCTCCAAACCACATTTTGCCGTGTTGGGCAATATTAAAAATTCGGATTATTATAAAAACATCGATAGGTTCGGGGATGAGGTGATCGTAAGGGAAGATCTTTTGATCGTACGTTTTGACGCGCAATTGTATTTTGGCAATGCCAATTATTTTAAGACGCAGATCCTTGCAAGGATCAATGCCAAGGGAAATCGTTTAAAAGCCGTCATCCTGAACGCAGAGGCGATCAACTACATAGATTCCACCGGTTCCAAAGCTTTGATACAAGTTATTGAAGAGGTACACAAAAGAAATCTGGAATTTTATATTGTGGGTGCCATTGGCCCTACGAGGGACATTATTTTTAACAGTGGCATCATTGAAGAGTTGCACAAGGAGTACCTCTTTACAAGGATCAAGGAGGCGGTTGAATACTATGACAATCGAATGAACATTTCGTCCCTATGGGAAAGGGTGGCCTATCAGAGTCGAAATTTTAGTGACTGATGTTACCGTCTATAAACCATATTACCATTATTTTTGATCGGTATGACAAAGAGGTACTTTATTTTTCCGTAAATGTTGGAAAAAATATGGAGGACCGTAAAACGAACCTATGAAAATTGAACAGATATATACAGGTTGTTTGGCCCAAGGGGCCTATTATGTGGAAAGCAATGGGGAAGTGGCCATTATAGACCCCTTGCGGGAAGTACAGCCCTACCTGAACAGGGCAAAAGCCGATAAGGCCCAAATAAAATACATTTTTGAAACACATTTTCATGCCGATTTTGTGAGCGGACACCTTACCCTATCCAGGGAAACTGGGGCGCCCATTATCTTTGGCCCCAGTGCAGACCCTAGTTTTGATGCGATCATTGCAACTGACGGACAGGAGTTTAGATTGGGCGCAACAAGGATCAAGGTCTTACATACACCTGGGCATACCATGGAAAGCACAACCTATCTTTTAAGGGATGAAGAAGGAAGGGATCACTCCATATTTTCCGGTGACACCCTTTTTTTGGGGGATGTGGGAAGGCCCGACCTTGCCCAAAAGGCCGCTGAATTTACACAAGAGGATCTGGCAGGACTGCTGTTCGATAGCTTACGGGACAAGATCATGCCATTGGCAGATGATGTGATCGTATATCCTGCGCATGGTGCGGGATCCGCATGTGGCAAAAATATGATGAAGGAGACGGTCGATACCCTTGGCAACCAAAAAAGGATGAATTATGCCCTAAGGGCCGATATGACACGGGAGGAGTTTATCAAAGAGGTAACGGAAGGCCTCTTGCCGCCGCCCAAGTATTTTCCATTGAACGTCCAGATGAACAAAGAAGGCTATGAGGATATTAAAGGTGTTCTGGAAAGGGGGACTGTTGCGCTCTCCCCAACCGATTTTGAAGTTGCCGCCAACAGTACGGGGGCCATTGTACTGGATGTACGAGGGGAATCCCAGTTTGTGAAGGGCCATATTCCAAAATCCATTTTTATTGGCCTCGATGGTGGTTTTGCCCCATGGGTAGGCTCCCTGATAGCCGATGTGAAGCAACCGCTCCTGCTGATCGCTCCCCAAGGACGGGAGAAGGAGGCCATTACCAGATTGTCCCGGGTAGGATTTGATGGAACCATCGGATATTTGGAAGGTGGATTTTACGCATGGAAAAAGGAAGGAAGGGATTATGATATAATTGACTCCCTGACCGCGGAAGAAATAGCAAAGTGGGATACTGCCGTAGCCCTCCCTATTTTTGACGTGCGGAAGGAAAGTGAATTTTTGTCGGAACATATACTGAACGCATATAATGCCCCTTTGGATTTCCTGAACGACCATATGGCAGAATTTCCTGTGAAGGAAACATTTTACCTGCATTGTGCGGGCGGGTACCGATCTGTGATCGCGGCATCGATACTCAAGAGCCGGGGAATCCATAACCTGATCAATGTGGAGGGGGGCTTCACAGCCATGAAGGGAGCTGGTATGCCCGTCTCCAATTATGTATGCCCTAGCACTCTCTAGGACTGAATGGGTGGTATAGGAATGGGATTTTGTAAGGGGTGGAATTTGCTTCGGGACTGATATTTATCATATTACGTAAAGCGGGCACGTATTATTTTAGCCGTCCTATCTAAATTAGTCAACTATGCCAAATGTATTCATGCCCCTTGTAAACTGGAGTAACGGAATCGCGATGATCGCCGTTTTTGCAGCAGTTTGTGTTATACTGGTCTCAACGGTATTGATACTGATGAACAGTGGCGGCAAAAAATAGGGTTGGCAGATAGAATTCATGGTCTTGCAAAGATGGGTTCCATATCTATTTTTCGATTGCATCGGTAATAGGGGAATCTTGAAAGGAAACCACATTCTCCCGTTGTTTTGCTAAATACGATTTTAAGATGCGCTGGGTATCCAAGGTATCCTTCTGAGGCACCAAGAAAGCTGTAAGATCCTCTGCCGAACCGACCAATGTATCTTTTTGGAGAAAGCCGTATCCAATGTAAATACCGTCCCGAATACAGATATAGGCATCTTCGTCCGCATTCCTGCCATTTTCCCGGATAAGGACATTCTTATTTTTTGAAATTACATGGGCCATGGCGTTCTGGACCCGGCCATTATAGTGCGCTACAGGCTCCGAACCCCTGCAGATTCCTTTGCAGCCATTTATCTTGTAATGGGAACATACCGGAACTTTTTCCTGTAGGTGACAGTATTTGGGACAAAGGTCAAAAGATTCGCAAAGATCTTCCATGAAAGCCCTGCATTCTGAAAGCGTGGCAAATTTGGCCAGCGCATTTGGCACTGCCCTTAGTTTGTTGTAGGCTATATGTATGATACCCAACCTGTCCTCATAGGTAAAGATGCCATAAGGTTGAACATTGTTCTTTTGGGAAACGTTATATGCCGGATAATGCCGTTTGATGGCGGCCGACTCCATTAAAAGGGCCAAGAGTTCGTTTCCGGAAAGCTCAAAATCGACATGGGCGGTTTCCCTACATAAGAAGGTTTCCTTGTTCGATCTGTCATAAAAGTGGCCCAGTACCCTTTTTTTGATATTATTGGCCTTGCCGATATATATAATTTCCCTTTTGTCGTTTTTAAAATAGTAAATTCCCGGGGTACTGGGCAAGGCGTCAAAATTTAATTTGGAAAGACCAGGGGGAAGCGTGGCTTCCTGTGAGCGGGAATTTAAAAATTCCTTGATGGCCGCCCCGGCCCCGTCGATGCCCATTAGCTTATGGAACAAGAGAACAGTGGCATGTGCATCGCCTCGGGCCCTATGCCTGTTCAGCAGCGGTATCTGAAGGGAACTGCAGAGTTTTCCAAGGCTATATGAATGCAGGCCGGGCACCAATTTACGGGAAAGCCTGACCGTACAGAGTTTCTTTCGGGTGAAATCCAGTCCAAGTTCCTGGAATTGCGCCTTGATTACCTGATAATCAAAATTTACATTGTGCGCCACAAAAATGGTATCGGCCGTAATATCCATTATCCGTTGGGCGATATCCCTCAATTTTGGGGCGCCCCTCACCATTTGGTTGTCTATGCCCGTAAGGCCCGTGATAAAGTAGGAAATTTCACATTCCGGATCCACCAAGGTCGTATATTCGTCCACCACGGCATTACCCTGTATCTTAAAGATGGCTATTTCGGTTATCCGATTCCCTTTTATGCCATTGCCGGTGGTTTCTATATCGATGATGGAGTACAACATACCATTTGCCCATTGCCTAAATTTTGGCATTTAAAGTTAATGGAAAAATAGGCCACTGGAAACCTTGGGCCCTATTTTTTGTTTCTTCCCCTGATATGAATAACCGGTATCGTACTTTTGTGGTGATAAAACCATGTTCCATGAAAAGAAAGATAGATACGATCGGGGATATTGAATTTTTGGTGGATACTTTTTATGAGCGGATACGAAAAGATGAATTGCTTGGGCCCGTTTTCAATGAGGCCATAAAGGATAAATGGCCGGAACATCTTGAAAAAATGTACCTGTTCTGGCAGACCCTGCTTTTGGGGGAGCACACCTATTACGGCAGTCCGTTTGCGCCCCATGCGCATCTTCCCGTGGCCAGGGAACATTTTGATCGATGGCTGCAATTGTTCCATACGACCGTGGATGAGCACTTTGAGGGGGAGCGGACAGCGGAAGCAAAAATGCGTGCCATAAAAATGGCCGATATGTTCCAATATAAGATTGCGTATCTAAAGCAAAAAGGTGCCATTCCCTTAAAGTAATACCCTTTTGGACTGCTGATGTGGAATCAATGAATAAAAGTAGCTCCTTTTGAAAAATGGCGGCCCAGCAATATCATTTTTGTTTAAGCAAGCGATTAATGACTAACTTTGGGTATGAGATTTTTCAACGATAACAGCAACATCTTCTCGCTCCTTTCCAGTGCCATTTCTGAAGGGATCATCGTCGTAAACAGTGACCAGGTCATTGTAGCCACCAATGCATCCGCCAATGAGATGTTCGGATATGAAATGGAGGAGCTGATCGGGTCGCCGTTAAACATTTTGATCCCCCAAAAATACCATCATGACCACGGAAGCCATTTTAAAGGATTTATGCACAAAAGTGGAAAGCGGCAAATGGGGAGGGGCAGAGATCTTTTTGGGGTGCGAAAGAATGGGGAGGAGTTTCCCGTAGAGGCCGGACTAAATCCTTTTGAGGTGGACAATATTACCTATGTCATGGCCTTGGTCATAGATATTACCGAGCGTAAGGAACAGGAAAGACAGATCAATAATTTAAATTCCGAACTGGAGGCAAAGATTGCACAGCGTACCAAGGAACTGCACTCCACCGTACAGGAACTGCGCGAGGAGGTTTCCCTTAGACAGGAAGCGGAAAACAGGGCGAATATGGCCCTTAAGAAGGAAAGGGAACTGAACGATCTTAAGACGAAGTTCCTTTCCTTGGTTTCCCATGAGTTCAAGACCCCGTTGAGCAGTATTTTGACCTCTGCCACCCTTGTTTCAAAATACCAGCTTACCGAGCAACAGGACAACAGGACAAAACATCTGGACACCATTAAGAACAAGGTAAAATACCTGGATACCATTCTAACGGATTTTCTCTCGGTGGAACGGCTGGAATCGGGCAAGGTTTCTTATAAATTCACTACTTTTCCCTTGAGCAAATTGGTGAACGAGGTAATCTATGATGCCAATATGCTCCTGAAAACGGGACAGAATATCCTCTATCCCGAGAACATTGATGAGGTGGTGATCACCTTTGACGAAAAAATATTGGAATTGATGCTGTCCAACCTGGTGCACAATGCCATAAAATATTCTAAAGAACATTCCACCATAGACATTCAGGTAGACCACAGTCCGGAAATGGTCACCATTAAGGTAATAGATCAAGGTATCGGCATTCCCAAGGAAGAACAGAAGTTTGTTTTTAACCGTTATTTTAGGGCGGAGAATGCGCTGTTGGTCCAAGGAACTGGAATAGGGCTCAATATTGTCAAAGGACATATCGAGAATTTGGGAGGATCTATTAATTTTATCAGTGAGGAGAATAAAGGCGCTACCTTTACCTTGTTCTTGCCCTTGGTACACAAAGAAAAAACAAATGAAGAAAGTACTATTGATTGAAGACGACCTTGCCCTACGGGAAAACACCGCCGAACTTTTGGAGCTTGCCAATTATAAAGTCCACACCGCTCCGAATGGAAGGGTGGGGGTGGAAATGGCCCTGGAAATACTTCCGGATATTGTGGTATGTGATATCATGATGCCTGAAATGGATGGATATGGGGTCTTAAAACAACTTTCTGCCGATCTTAAGACAAAACATATCCCGTTTATTTTCCTTTCGGCCAAGACGGAACACAAAGAGATAAGAAAAGGAATGGATCTTGGTGCCGATGATTACCTGACCAAACCCTTTGAGGAAGAAGATCTTATGAGTGCCATTGAGAGTAGACTGGCAAAAGCCGAAATACTTAGAAACCGGAACGCTGCGGTTGAAATGGATGGTATGACGGAAGGGGACGATCTACGGAACCTTCACGAACTTAAAAATTTCTTCGATGATAACGGGGAAGTCTTTACCTACAGAACAGGGGAGGCCATTTATAGGGAAGGGGACCATTCCAATAAGGTCTTCCTTACTTTAAAAGGAGTGGTAAAATGCCATAAAATGGACAGTGAAGGCAAAGAATTGGTGACCTCCCTTCACCGGGCCGACGATTTTGTGGGCTTTACATCCTTTTTAGATACCATTCCCTATGAAGAATCGGCAACCGCTGTGGAAGATGTGGAGCTGGTGGCCCTGTCCAAGGGGCTGTTAAAAGACTTACTGGAAAGGAACAATAGCATCTCCATGGAACTAATGGGACTTTTTGCGAGGGATTTAGCGGGAATCAAGGAGCAACTACTGCAAATGGCCTACAGTTCGGTACGGAAAAAAACGGCAAGGACATTATTGCAGTTTGCGAGGATCTTGGACAACAAAACCGATAGGCCGTTAAAAATATCCAGGAACGATCTGGCAAGTGTTGCGGGGATAGCCACCGAAAGTCTGATCAGGACCCTTTCAAGCTTTAAAAAAGAGGGAATAATAGAAATTGAGGGAAGAAATATCAAGATTTTGAATATTCAACATCTGCAGGAAATGGAATGATCGGATGGTACGTTTTTGCACGCCGGGCCGCAAAAATGATTTTGGTCATATTCCATATCGGGCACTACCGTTACTTTTACGCCAAGAAGAGCGGATAATGAAGAATATTTTAATTCCAACGGATTTTTCGGAAGACTCCCTAAACGCCATAAACTATTCCCTTAAACTTTTTAAAGGGGCCGATGTTGCATTTTACCTGCTACATGTGAATGATATGGGAGGGCATGCCATGGATGGAAATATGTACCCGCCATCGTCCCGAGCGCTGATGGAAGATCTAATGGCGCTTTCCAAAACACGTTTACTGGCCTTGATCAAGAAATTGGAACCCTTGTCTTCCCAAAACCATACCTTTATCCCGCTCAACGATTATGGGTTCTTTGTGGAATGTATAAGGAAGCACGTTACAGAAAAAAAAATAGAGCTTATCGTTATGGGCACCAAAGGTGCTTCCGGTGCTTTGGGCAGTATCATAGGAAGTAACACAGGAAATGTGATCACCAAGGTAAAATGCAACACCTTGGCGGTACCGTCGCTATCAACCTTTGCTTGTTTAAAGGAAATTGCCTTTCCAACCGACTATAGTATTTTTTACTCTTCCGGTATTTTGGGGGCACTATCGCAATTGATGGAGCTCGGCGGAACGAAACTTAGGGTGATGCACGCCTCAAAGGGTGAGCAGCCCCTGGCCAAGGCCCAGCACCAGAACAAGGAATATCTGCAGGATTACCTAAACGAAAATTTTGGGGATAACTGTAGTTTCCATACGATCACCAATAAAAAAGTCACGACGGCAGTACAGTGTTTCGTGGAAAGTAGGAATATAGACCTGATCGTGATGGTGGCCAAGAACCTTAATTTTTTGCAGCAGTTGTTGTTCAATTCAAAGGTGGAAGAGGTGAGCTTCCATACAAAAGTGCCCTTTATGGTAGTACATGACCAATAGAGGTCGGTGTGCGAGGCCCCCAGTATTTTAGAAAGCTATTTTAGGACAAGGATTTTATCGTGTTTATAATTTCCGCTTTTTGCAGTACGCCCGATTGGCGCCATAACTGCTTGCCACTTTTAAAGACCATCATGGTGGGAACGCCCCTTACCTGATAGGCGGTTGCCAACTCTTGGTTTTTGTCAACATCGATCTTTACCACTTTTATTCCATCGCCAAGTTCCTGCTTTACTTCTTTTAGGATGGGCGCCAACATTTTGCACGGCCCGCACCAGTCGGCATAAAAATCTATCAAAACGGGAACTTCGGAATTCACGATATCCTTAAAACTGCTTTTCATACCATGTTATTTCCCTATAAATATACAAAATAAATAGCTTCGCTTAAAATGTTGTACCGATCGTTACCATCGATAATAATAGCTTCATTTCAGCAAAATGCTCCCAGAGGCCGACCTATGTACAGGCGGCCTAGGGACAGTAGGACTACTGATAATTGTCATATAAAAGGCAAGTTGCGGGAATTATCTTTGATCGTACCTAAAAAACAAAATGATCATGGAAAACAACATATTAGTGCCCACCGATTTTTCCAAAAATTCCCTCAATGCCATAAAATATGCCTTGGAGATGTACAAGGATCAAGTATGCGAGTTCTTTTTTCTGAATGCTTTTCAGGTAGATGGGTATAGTTTGGACAATATGATGGTTCCCGAACCGGGAGAAAGGGACTACGAGGCCGCCCTCCGTACTTCGGAAAGGGAACTGAAAAAATTTACCGATGTGCTTTCCCCGGCATTTGAAAATCCGTTGCATACCTACCATAACATTTCTGCCTTTGGTTTTTTGTTGGACGTGGTCGACCACTATGTCAATAAAAGGGATATAGATCTGGTGGTGATGGGGACAAAGGGAGCCAGCGATTCGGAGTTGTTGTTGTTCGGGAGCAATACAGTGGCAATAATGGAGTCGCTTACGGTATGTCCCTTGCTTTCGGTTCCCCAAGGCTATGCCTATGCCCCACCCAAGGAAATTGTTTTTCCCACCGATTACAAAATCTTGATCCGAAAGAGGGAAGTGCTCAAATTGATCGAAATCGCCAAAATTTCCAATGCAGGTATCAGGATCCTACATATAGGGGAAAGTGACAAGCTGTCCGCAAAACAGCATGAAAACAAAGAACGTTTGGAAGATATTTTTGAAGCAATGGACCATAGCTTCCATTACCTGACCGATGTAAAGCTGAGCAAGGGCATCGCTCTCTTCGCGGAAGGTAGGGGGAGCGATATGGTGGCATTCTTAAATAAAAAGCACAGTCTGTTCTCCCTAATGCTCTCCAAACCATTGGTACAGGAATTGGGGTACCATTCAAAAATTCCGCTACTGTTGCTCCACGACATTCACCAATAAAGGTACGCTGTATGAAAATTGTCAAATCTTCCGGCGAGAAAGTGCCCTTTTCCTTGGAGAAATTGCGTCGGTCCCTAAAGGCAAGCGGTGCGGACGAAGCTTTGGTCTCACAGATCGTAAATAGGGTAAGGGAAGAACTTTATCAAGGAATCTCTACCAGGGAAATCTATAATAGGGCCTATGCCCTATTAAAACTGGAACGGACCTTTCTGGCTTCCAGGTACAAATTAAAAAAGGCAATTTATGAACTGGGCCCTACAGGATATCCCTTTGAGAAATACGTCAGCGCCATTATGAAGGCCTCCGGATATAATACCATAGTGGGAAAAATATTGCCGGGGATATGCGTACGCCATGAAATTGATGTTTTTGCGGTAAAGGAAGAAATGGCCACCATCGTAGAATGTAAGTTCCACGGTGAAGAGGGCAGGAACTGTAATGTAAAGGTGCCACTCTACATCCATTCAAGATATATGGATGTTAAGGGCCACTGGGAAATTAAAGGGGAAGGGGGCATAGGATTTGATATAGGCTGGGTAGTTACCAATACCCGTTTCACGGAAGATGCCCTGGCATTCGGTAAATGTGCGGGTCTTTTCCTGTTAAGTTGGGACCATCCCAAAGGTGACGGCCTAAAGGACCGTATAGACCGATTCCAATTATATCCCGTTACCGTTTCCACCTTGCTCTCCCAGAAGGAAATACAATTTTTGTTGGATAGGGATGTAGTGCTTTGTAAACAGCTTATAAAAGAGTCGTTTTATCTTGATCATCTGGGAATTTCGGCGATTCGAAAAGCTAAGATATTAAAGGAGATGGGAACGCTGTGCAACACCTTGAAATCCTAGAAATATGGCTCTTGTAAAAATTCATTTCTTAGGTGCGTCGGGAACGGTAACTGGATCCAAGTTTTATGTGGAAACACCTGAAAGTACCTTGTTGATCGACTGTGGTCTTTTCCAAGGTCTGAAAGAACTGCGAACGGCCAACCGGCAACCTTTTCCCATTCCGGTTTCCGAGGTGGATATCGTGCTGTTGACGCACGGACACCTGGACCATACGGGCTACTTGCCAAAATTGGTGGCCGAGGGTTACCAAGGCCCTATAGTGGGCAGTGGCCCTACGCTGGCCATTGCAAAGATCATACTTCGGGACAGTGCCAAAATTCAGGAAGAGGAAGCGGAACATGCCAATGAAAATGGCTATGGCCACCATTCCCCCGCCTTGCCCCTTTATACGTTGGAAGATGCCGAAAGGGCCATTTCCCTTTTTGAGGAACGGGAGTTGGACCAATGGGTATCGCTTTCCGTTAATATACGCTACCGCTTTAGGTATAACGGCCATATTTTAGGGGCTACTTTTATAGAACTCGAAATTTTTGGAAAAATAATGGTGTTTTCGGGAGATATTGGAAGAGCCGAGGATGTATTGCTATCGCCTCCCCAAAGGCCACAATGGGCCGATTATCTTTTTGTGGAAGGCACTTATGGCAACAGGGACCATCCCCATGAGGATGTGGAATCGGTCATCTCGACCTTGGTCCACAGGACAATAAAGGAAAGGGGAACTTTGATAATACCGTCTTTTGCGGTAGAACGTTTACAGACGCTCATGTATATTCTGTGGACGTTGTACCGAAAAAACCGCATTCCCAACATTCCTATTTTTGTGGATAGCCCTATGGGCGCCAAGGTGTTGTCCGTCTTTTCGGAATACCCGGAATGGCACGCACTGCCCCTTTCCGAATTGGAGGCGATGGGCGACCATATTAATATTGTTTCTTCCTATAAGGATACTTGGAAGACCTTGGACGATCCGCGACCGAAAATTGTGATCGCGGGGAGTGGAATGGTGACAGGGGGACGGGTGCTTACCTACTTAAAACAGTTGTTGGACCAAAAAAACACTACTGTGCTACTGGTGGGGTACCAGGCCGAGGGAACAAGGGGCAGGCAATTATTGGAGGGTGCCCACGAAATCAAGTTTTTTGGAAAATACCATTCCGTAAAGGCCCGGATCGAACATTTGGAAAGTCTTTCGGCGCATGCCGATCAAAAGGAAATACTTCATTGGTTGGGAGCAATACGCAATATCCCGGAAATGGTCTTTCCAATACACGGCGAACCATTGGCCCTTGATGCGCTAAGGGTGAAGATAGGACATACCTTTGGATGGAAGGTGTACGTTCCAAGACTATACGAAATCTTGGAGATATTGGTGTAGGAATGTAACATGACTTTCGTCATAGCTTGGGAGCCCTTCCCTCCCTATCTTGTGAAGGTAGAATTTGGGGAGCGGATCAATACCCCTTCCCCAATTGATCAATCAAATGGGAAAAATACGTCTTATATTGTTGTTGACCCTAACTTCCTGTTCCTCGGTTAAAATGGTGGAAAATTGGAAAAGTCCAGATGTGGTCCTTTTTGGCCCGGAGAAGGTTTTGCTGGTTGGAATGACGGGAAATGAAGAGGTTAGGACCCATTTTGAAACAGCCCTATTGCGGGAGTTTTTTCTGAGGGGGACGGAAGCGATGCGCAGTTTAGATCTGTTCGATGTGGAGTTTATCAATTCCGAACGATCGGAGGAGGAAATAGCGGCCGTAGAGCGACTATTGCTCAGCAGGGATTTTGATGCGGTACTTCTTACCAAAATAACGGGATATGAAAACCAAATGTCCCCCCAGATCAAAAGGAGGGAGGTAGAGCGGAAATATGATCGTTTCCGGGACAATTATGGAGAGCACCAATATCTCTATTACCAAAGCGGTCCGTCCGAAGCCGATGCGGGCCAATATATGATAGAGACTGCAATATACTGTATAAGAACGGGAAAAACGCAACAGTTGATATGGAAGGAAACTGTGCGGGTGACCGATACAAAGGAT
Source organism: uncultured Sediminicola sp. (assembly GCA_963974715.1). Lineage (GTDB taxonomy): Bacteria > Bacteroidota > Bacteroidia > Flavobacteriales > Flavobacteriaceae > Sediminicola. The sequence continues at coordinate 83,904 of CAXBDK010000004.1, read as the reverse complement.
TTGGAAAGGGTAGTGGAACAGTATATTTCCCAGCTGTTACGTGCCATGGAGCAACAGCAAGTAATTAAAAACCTGATCGAAAATGAAAATACTGATCTATAGCGCAAAGAATTTTGAAATCCCCTTAATGAAGAAATTCAACAAGAAATGCCACAGCCTGTCATTCACCCCGGACGCCCTGGATATGGATACTGCCCATCAGGCGGTAAGCTGTGATGCCATTTCAATTTTTCCCGGGGATGATGCCTCGTTGGCGGTATTGGAAAAATTAAGGGATTTTGGTGTGAAATATATAAGCCTTCGCTCGGTAGGATACAATAACATACATCTAAAGACGGCAAAAAGACTTGGGTTTAAAGTAGCCAATACCCCAGAATATTCCCCCTATGCCATTGCCGAACATACCATGGCACTTTTACTGGCCCTAAATAGGAAAATTGTGCTTGCCAATGATCGGGTACACCGTAACAATTTTCTACAGGACGATCTAATGGGGTCGGATCTTCATAATAAAACCGTCGGGATTGTTGGAGTGGGAAGGATTGGATCCGTAATGGCCAAGATATATCACGGGTTCGGATGTCGGATAGTGGGCAATGATCTACGGGCAAATAACTCCCTATCCCACGATTTCGGGATACGTTACACCACTTTGGAAGAGCTTTTGGAAGTTTCGGATGTGGTGAGTCTCCATCTGCCCCTAACATATGAAACCCATTATTTAATAGACAGTGCCCAACTGGGGATAATGAAAAAGGATGCCATTCTTATCAATACGGCACGGGGGGCGCTGGTTAATACGGAGGCGCTCATAAAAGCCTTGGAAAAAAAGGAAATAGCTGCTTATGGTACCGATGTCTACGAAATTGAAAAGGGGAATTTCTTTAAGGACCATGCACCGGATGATATAAAGGATGGGCTTCTAAAAAAATTGCTTTCCATGAAAAATGTCCTGCTTACCCCTCATCAAGCGTACGTTACCAAGGAGGCCCTTACCAATATTGCCCAGACCACCTTGGAAAACATGGACAGTTGGGCGGCCGGAATGGCCTCTAAAAATGAATTGGGATACGATGCGGCATTCCTTTAAACGATAAGGTTAGGATGGATAATGTCACAAACTAAGAGCTGTACACTATTGAGGTGCCAGCTCATAGTAATGGACTGAATATTTTTGCAACGCCTTCCTTTAATTTATGGCTCCACGGCCTTTCCAGATGATCGGAATAGGAAAGACGATCACTTTTCTCACAATTCCTAAGAAAATCGGCCCGTAACTTTTCTATAAATTCGGTGTCGTACAGAATGGCGTTCACCTCATAATTCTGCTCAAAGCTCCTGATATCGATATTGGCAGTACCAATGGAGGCAATACTATCATCGCTCAGCATCATCTTACTGTGCAGAAATCCATCGGGGAAAAGATAAATTTTGGCCCCCGCCCTTAACAAGGTCTCAAAATAAGAGCGAACTCCCCAGTTCAACACCCGGCTATCGTTGTGGGCCGATAATAGTAAGCGTACATCCACACCGCTTAGGGCAGCGGTTTCCAGAGCGGTCAATATGGCATTTCCAGGTATTAGGTAAGGATTTGCCACATATAGGTAGTTGGCAGCTTCGGTAATCATGGAAAAATAAACCTGCTCAATAGCGGGAAAGTCATCATCGGGACCGCTATGTACGATCTGCACGACCGACTTTTCCCTATCGGACTTGTGTGTGGATATTTGCATTGGGAAATCCAGCCTCTCATCGGCCACCGCCAACCAGTCGATCATAAATATACGGTTGAGGTCGGTTGCGGCATCCCCGGATATTTTTAGGTGTAGATCGTGCCATTTTCCCAAAAGGGGATCGCCCTTCACATATTTGTCCGAGATATTGATCCCACCCGTGAAGGCATGTATTCCATCTACCACAATGATCTTTCTGTGGTTCCTATAGTTCAGGGAGGTCAGTAACCTTCCAAACCTATAGGGGAGAAAAGGATAGACCTTAACCCCGGCAAGTTCCAGTTTTCCCAGATAGTTCCTGCTAAGGGAATAACTTCCAATACTGTCATAGATCATCCGTACGGTGACGCCTTCCGTTATTTTTCTACGGAAAAGGACCAAAAGCTTGTCCGCCAGCTCCCCATCCTCAAAGATATAATATTGCAGATGTATGAATTCTTGGGCATTTTCCATGGTTTCAAAAATGGACTCAAAAGTAGACCTTCCATCCTTGAGCAGTATAAGATCATTATTTGACGAAGGCAGAAAGCGGCAATTTTTATAAATGAGCCGCATAATTTTGGAGTGGCTTTTGGACGCTTTTTTGATCAAAGGGGAAAAATCCGTTCCCATAGGTTTGGCCATACTTTTACCGATCTTCACTATTTTTTTGTTCCTCCTATTGCGTCCCAACATAAGGTAAAAGAGAATTCCCGCCACTGGGATCGTAAAAATGGCCAGTAGCCATGCCAATGTTTTGGAGGGGCGCACCCCGTTTACCAAGAGGCTTACGACAAGACTCAGCGCAATCAGGATGTATAGAACGAGGGCCAATGTAAGGTACATAGGGTGTTTGGACTTTCTGCAAATTACGTACTATTCAAATTGTTATCCATGATATTTGTCAACCCCTGCTCCGCTTCAGGAAATTTCATGTCCTTCAGGAAGAATACTTCGGGCATTTCGTGGTATTTTTTAAAATCGGGATTACTGGCATGTCCCAAATAGGGGGCAAAATGATGTTCCGGTCGGTCATTTCTCCAAAAAAGTGCCCAAGCAATGCCCGATCCTTTTACGCTGGGATGGAAAACCTTGGTCCACCAACCAGGGTGGGGTCACCCTTTCCAGCTCTACTTCCGTAAGGGTAAATGGCATTCAAATTTTTATAATAGTTACCTTATTAGGGTAAACTATTTTTATTTTTTCTTTAAGATCCGTAAAAGTCCTTTCGGATTCTGCCGATTGTCCCAGAAAGCGGTTATTATTATTTGCTGCTCGGTAATTTTATAGTAAATACTAAAGTTGCCCAATGAGGCAACCCTAATATCTTTAAAATCGGTCAATATATAGATGAATGGATTTTGAGCTATTTGTTCCGTCCGTTGGGAAACCAGCTTAAGAAGTTTTTTTGAATAATTATTGGATTTGGTCCTATTAACCCAATATTCGAGGATGCCTACTAATTGTATATCGGCTGTTCTGGTCCAAACTATAGTTCGTTTAACCATTCAATATTTCTTTTGTTCATTGCTTCTTGGGAAATGAACCTGCCACTCTGAATATCCTCCTCGCTCATTTGCAACAGGACTTTTTGCTCCACTGATAGATCAACAGTGTTGGACTCTGAAGCACTCGAAGAAATGAGTTTATCAAGCGCTTTTAAGAACTCTTTATCTTTGATCGTGAGGATTTTATCGATCAATCCACTTCTAATATTTTCAACGCTCGCCATTTCTATTTGTTTAAAATATAAAATTCAGGAATTATTATGAGTATTCCTAATATTCAAGTTTGTATAGGTTATTTGTAAAATTGTTTTTAGGGTACTACATTTGACTATTTCCTGATCGTTCTTACTTACCGATAGCCCATTTTAATGTGTTGAAATAGTCATGTTATACAATGTAGAGGGACGACAGGCAAGCATAATTTATTTATAAATTCCCCTGCTCCGCTTCAGGAAATTTCATGTCCTTCAGGAAGAATACTTCGGGCATTTCGTGGTATTTTTTAAAATCGGGATTACTGGCATGTCCCAAATAGGGGGCAAAATGATGTTCCGGTCGGTCATTTCTCCAAAAAAGTGCCCAAGCAATGCCCGATCCTTTTACGCTGGGATGGAAAACCTTGGTCCACCAATCTGGCTGGGTCACCCTTTCCAGCCCTACTTCCGTAAGGGCAAATGGCTTCCCCTTTTCCATTGCTGCCCATTTCATGATGGCAAGGTCCTTTGACAACGTATCGGAAAACGCCTCAGGACCATTATGTTGGTAACTGTCCAATCCAAGAATGTCCACATACCCATCCCCAGGATAATATTTTAGATAATCTTCCGATTTTTCCAAAGCATTTGGGGAATATGCAAACAGGATATTCTCCACGCCCAATTCTTGGGTCAGGATCGTAAAGGTCTCCCGCCAGAGCTGTTTGTATTCAGTGGGGGAACAACTCCCGCTGCCCCACCAGAACCATGCACCGTTCATTTCGTGAAAGGGCCTGAATATTACAGGAATGGAATTCCCCGCATTATCCTTCAGGTTATTAAAAAAGTGGGCCAAATTTCCCAACCATTCCCTATAGAGGCCATATAAAGATCCATCGCTAAGGATTTGGGACACCACGGGTGTGGTATCCCATGTGTTTTTTAAGGTCAGGGGATTGTTCGCATGCCAGCTGACGGTAACGATCGCCCCATTTTCATGGGCCATTGCCATTAACCGGGACATGGAACAAAAGGAGACCTTATCCAAATTTTCCGGATTGCCCATTTCAAGATAGCCCAGGTCGAAACCATGAACAGCGGGAAAATCGCCCGTCACATCATGTACATCACTTCTAAAAGTGTCGTTTTGGTAGCGCCATCCGATACCGTAAGCGGTAGTGTCCTGATGGCCAAAAGCATACCCGGTAGCACCCAAGCGGGCCACCTTTTGGTACAGTTCCTTTGTTTCGGGCGATGCGGATGTATTTGCGGGAGCCATTTTATTTTTGGTCTATTGGCGAATGTACAAATGTTTTTTTATGGAAAGGTTCTCTTAATGCTTTATGGAATCATTTGTATGTTGATCGTTTTAATGGGTTAGGGGGAAAGATGGGCCACTATTTGGGCCAAAGATGTATCTTAGGATAAAAATTATACGTTATGGTAGTGCATCGTCTAGGGGATGAAAATTCACTTTTAAACCAGTTCGTTTCGGAAATCAGAAATGTGGATATCCAATCGGATCGTTTGCGCTTTAGGCGTAATATGGAACGCATCGGGGAGATATTGGGGTATGAAATGAGCAAGGTTTTGGACTATGTCCCGCAGGACATAACGACTCCCTTGGGCCATAAACAACTATTTTTGTGCACTGAAAAATTGGTCATCTGTTCCATCTTAAGGGCCGGACTACCTATGCACCAAGGCCTGCTCAATTATTTTGATGCTGCGGAGAATGCCTTTGTTTCGGCTTATCGGCGCCATCCGAAAGGGGAGGATTCCTTTGAGGTAGTGGTCAATTATTTTGCATCGCCTTCCCTTACGGGCAAGGTATTGGTGCTGACGGATCCGATGTTGGCCACCGGCAAAACACTGGAGAATGTACTCAATGCCCTAAAACCATATGGGACCCCAGATAGTATCCACATCATATCGGCCATAGGATCGGAAGCGGGACTGGCACATGTACAAAAAGTCTTTCCCGACAGCACCCACTTATGGATCGCTGCTGTAGATCCCGAACTAACCTCCAAAGGATATATAGTTCCCGGCCTTGGGGATGCGGGGGACCTGTCCTATGGCCCAAAATTATAGAAGGCAGATCATGTGAAATTAACATGACAGGGCATTGAATACCTAGTAGTACTTTCTTATGTTTGTAAATATTGCTGATTTAAGCGACATCTATCAATTTACACGGCAATATAATATTAGAATTGGCTAATAATAACAAAGACAAGCATGGCAATAACTTCTATTTTTGTTGAAAAAGAAAAACGATGACAATAAACTGGGAAGGCGTTATGCCAGCTGTGACCACTAAGTTTACAGACGGGGACCAATTGGACCTTGAAATGTTCGAGAAAAATATCAACGCCCAATTGGAGGCCGGTGTGCATGGGATCATCCTTGGGGGCACCCTTGGGGAAGCCAGTACCTTGACCAAGGAGGAAAAGGAAGTTTTGATCACTACCTGTCTGCGAATAGTGGACGGTAAGGTACCCGTGATCGTCAATATTGCGGAGCAACGTACTTCCGAGGCCGTAACCTTGGCCAAAAGGGCCCAAGAACTTGGTGTGAACGGACTTATGTTACTACCACCTATGCGTTATAGGGCAACGGACCATGAAACGGTAGTGTATTTTAAGGAAATAGCCTCTGCTACCTCCCTGCCTATCATGATCTATAACAATCCAGTGGATTATAAAATAGAGGTTACCTTGGACATGTTCGAAGAACTGCTGGCCTTGGAAAATATACAGGCTGTAAAGGAATCCACCAGGGACATTAGTAACGTTACCAGGATCAAGAACCGTTTTGGAAATCGTTTAAAGGTACTTTGCGGGGTCGATACCTTGGCCCTTGAAAGCATGGTGGCCGGCGCCGAAGGTTGGGTTGCGGGACTAGTGGCCGCATATCCTGCGGAGACCGTTGCCATCTACAGTTTGGTGAAAGTGGGCAGGATACAGGAGGCCCTTGAAATTTACAGATGGTTCATGCCCTTGTTGGAATTGGATATATCGCCACAGTTGGTACAGAACATTAAACTGGCGGAAGTGGCTACAGGACTGGGCACCGAGAACGTAAGGGCTCCCCGACTCCCACTACAGGATGGGGAGCGAAATAGGGTGTTGGCTATTATCGATGCCGCAATGAAGAACAGACCGGTACTGCCGGAATACAAAAATTTGTAGGACACTAAAACAGAAAGCTATGATAACGGGAAAAAATTATATTGGAAGGACGCTTTCCGCAAAAGGTAATACAACGTATAAAACCATAAATCCTGAGTCGAATCGGGAAAACGACCCACTTTTTTTCGAAGCTACTGAGGAAGAGATCTCGGAAGCCGTACAATTGGCTTCCATGGCCTTTGAGACGTACGGGCAGATGGAAGGGGAAAAAAAGGCTGCCTTTTTGGATGCCATTGCCGATGAAATCGAAGCATTGGGAGAAACCTTGCTCAATACCTATGTTATGGAATCCGGACTTCCCATGGGAAGGGCCAACGGCGAACGTACACGGACGATAGGACAGTTAAGGTCGTTCTCGGCCTTATTGCGCCAAGGTTCTTGGGTAGGGGCCATCATCAGTAACGGACAGGGAAAACCGGATATCAGACGGATTATGGTGCCCTTGGGCCCGGTAGCTGTTTTTGGTGCAAGTAATTTTCCCTTTGCCTTTTCCACCGCTGGGGGCGATACGGCAAGTGCACTGGCTGCCGGTTGTCCGGTTGTGGTTAAATCCCATCCACTACATGCGGGCACAGGTGAACTGGTCTCTTCTGCCATCATCAGGGCGGCCGAAAGGACCGGAATGCCGAACGGGGTATTTTCCAATCTTAATAGCAGTGGTATTTCGGTAGGAAAGGCACTCGTATCCCATCCCCTGATCAAGGCGGTAGGTTTTACGGGAAGCATTAAGGGCGGGACCGCCCTTTGTGAAATTGCTGCCCAACGGGAGGTCCCCATCCCGGTGTACGCGGAGATGGGAAGTATAAATCCGGTTTTGGTACTCCCATCCGCACTCAAACAGGACAAGGAGGGATGGGCACAAAAATATGCTGCTTCCATCAGTATGGGTACCGGGCAATTCTGTACCAATCCAGGGCTGATCTTGGGAATTGATGGAAAGGAATTGGATGGTTTCATCGATCTGTTGGAAGCCGAAATTAAAAAAATCGACCCCAGCTGTATGCTGCACCCCTCCATTAAAGCTCATTACGAAGGGTCCAAGACAAATGTCCTAAAGGCAAAGGGAGTTGTTGCGGAACCACAGACCGAAACGCTTCCCAACTACGCCGCTCCTTATGTCCTTGCCATTTCGGGTAGTGAAATGGTGGCGGACAAAACTTTCCATCAGGAGGTATTCGGTCCTTTTTCGGTGGTGGTCAAATGTGATGACCACCAACAATTGACCGCCATAGTAAACGGTTTGGAGGGGCAGTTGACCGGTACCGTGTTGGCGGCGGGCCTAGATGAACTTGAACTGTACAGAGATGCCATACAGGCCCTTAAGGGCAAGGTTGGCCGCCTGTTGTACAACAATGTGCCGACCGGTGTGGAGGTAAGCAGCGCAATGACCCATGGAGGTCCTTTCCCCGCTTCATCCGACAGCAAATTTACCTCGGTGGGCAGTACCTCCATCTATAGATGGGTAAGGCCGTTTTCCTATCAGGATTGGCCAAATGACCTGTTGCCAAAGGCGCTACAGGATAGAAATCCATTGGGTATCATGAGGACCGTAAATGATCAACTTACCAAGAATGCACTATAATCCATGTCAAGGAAAACCTTTTTTTGCATTGATGCCCATACCTGTGGCAATCCCGTTAGGGTAGTCGCCGGGGGCGGTCCTTTTTTGATCGGTGACTCGATGAGCGCCAAACGCCAGCACTTTCTCAGGGAATACGATTGGATAAGGAAGGGACTAATGTTCGAGCCCAGGGGACACGATATGATGAGCGGCAGTATCCTTTTTCCGCCCAGCGATCCCCAAAACGACGTGGGCATCCTTTTTATCGAGACAAGTGGCTGTTTGCCCATGTGCGGACATGGGACCATCGGCACGGTGACGGTGATGATAGAGGAAGGCCTCGTGGTCCCAAAAATCCCGGGACAACTACGGCTGGAGACCCCGGCAGGATTGGTACGGGTCAGCTATGCCCAACAAGGAAAAAAAGTCACTTCCGTACGCTTGGTAAACATTAAATCCTTTATGGCCGCCTCTCGGATAGAGGTCCCTTGCCCCGAATTGGGCATGCTTACGGTGGATGTTGCCTACGGTGGCAATTTTTACGCCATTGTGGACGTACAGGAAAATTTTAAGGGACTTGAACATTATTCGGCAGGGGACCTTATCGCATGGAGCGGACAGCTCCGTAAAAACCTGAACCGCTCGCAGCAGTTCGTGCACCCAGAGGATGCCACCATCAACGGTCTAAGCCATATCCTATGGACAGGGACCACCATAGATCCCCGGGCCACTGCCAGAAATGCGGTCTTTTATGGGGATAAGGCCATCGATCGTTCGCCATGTGGAACGGGAACATCTGCACGCATGGCCCAATGGCATGCTATGGGAAAACTCAAGATGGGCGATGAATTTGTACATGAAAGCATTATTGGAAGCAAGTTTATAGGGCGAGTGGAGGAGGAGACCGAAATTGCGGGGGTACCGGCCATTGTTCCAAGTATTGAGGGATGGGCCCAGGTAACAGGCTACAACAATATCATAATTGACGATGACGATCCCTATGCCCATGGTTTCCAAGTGCTATAACATCAATTTAAACGAATTATATTGAAGAAGATCCTTATCATCGGCGGTGGTATTTCCGGACTGTGCAGCGCTTACTATTTAATAAAGGAAGGTTTTTCCGTGACCATTCTGGATCAGGGCGATATGGAATCGGGTGCGTCCTATATAAATGCGGGATATATTACCCCAAGCCACTTTATTCCCTTGGCCGCCCCGGGAATGATTTCCAAGGGGCTAAAGTGGATGTTGAACAGTTCCAGTCCCTTTTATATCAAACCGCGATGGGATACCGATTTTTTTAGATGGGCGCTGGATTTTAAAAGGTCGGCGAACGTACAACGGGTCGAAAATGCCATACCGGCCCTAAAAGAACTGAACCTTCAAAGCCAGGTACTCTATGAGGAACTCTTGGCTACATTGGATTTCGAATTCCATTATGAGAAAAAGGGAGTGCTGTTGGCATATGGGACACCTAAGGCAGAAGAAGAAGAGCTGGAAGTCGCACAAAGGGCCGTGAAAGAAGGACTTGAAGTGGATTGTTTGTCCAAGAAGGCATTGCATGAACTTGAACCTGTTTTTTCCGATCATGTAACAGGGGCCGTACATTACAAATGTGACTCCCATACCACTCCAAATGAGTTTATGGGGCAATTGAAATCGTGGCTCGTTACAATGGGGGCAAATTTTGAGCTGCGGCAACAGGTAAAGGGCTTTCAGGTACAAAACGGGCATATCACAGGGGTGGAAACCCAAAATAATCTATTTACGGCCGATGAATATGTATTGGCGAGCGGTAGTTGGACATCCCCCTTGGTGAGGTCGTTGGGATTGTATATCCCCGTCCAGGGAGGAAAAGGCTACAGTATGGACGTGTACAGGGAAACGGGCATCGCCGTCCCTGCAATCCTGGTAGAGGCTAAAGTTGCGGTCACCCCTATGAAAGGTTTCAGTAGATTTGCCGGAACCATGGAATTTTCAGGAAATAATTCCTTGGTTCGCAGGGAAAGGGTCGAAGCCTTGGCCAGTGCCGTAAAAAAATACTACAGATCTGTGGAAATCCAGCCGAAGGAAAAAGAGGGTGCCGTATCCGGCCTTAGACCTGTTTCGCCCGACGGCCTGCCCTTTATTGGGAAGACCTTAAAATATGACAATCTTACCCTTGCTGCAGGCCATGCCATGATGGGTTGGAGCCTAGGGCCCATTACTGGGAAACTGGTGACCCAAGGCATTACCAAAGAAAAAACGACGGTAGATCTACGACCCTTTAGGCCGGAAAGGTTCCAATAAATAAGGGGCCGAATACGATTTTCCAATCGGTCTGGCCCAATCGGTGCTGTTCCAAATTAAGAGGCGGACCGTATGCGTGTTTCAATCGGCCACAGCCTGTCCTACCAAGAGTTTGAATTTCCATGAAGTATTGTCCGAATCGGTTTTTTGGGTCTGTTTCATTAGGATCCCTATCAATTTTTCTTGGGGATCGGCAAAATATTGGGTATTGAAGTACCCTCCCCACTCAAAGGTCCCTATACTTCCTTTGCCGCCCATATCCTGTCCCTTTTGGTCCAGTACCCCAAATGCAAGGCCATAATATGATCCGGAATCGCCCATCAAGTCCCCGATCTGATTGGCCATAATGGCCTGCACCGTTGTCCTGGCCAACAATCTGGTACCGTTCAGTTCCCCATTATTAAGGTACATCTGCAAAAAAGTGGCATAATCCCCTGCCGTACTGGAGAGGCCCGCCCCACCCGAAAAAAAACGTTTGGATCCCTTAATGGGATAATTGGGATCATAAAAGGTGGTAGGGTAGGTGATCCATTTTCCATTTTCCTTCATTTGAATGGGGACCAAGCGGTCGTGCTTGGATTTGGGAAGGTAGAACCATGTATCGTCCATGCCCAAAGGGTCAAAGATCTTGGTCCTGAAATATTGGTCCAAGGGCATTCCCGAAACGACCTCTATAAAATAGCCCAGTACATCAAGTCCCTCACTATATGTGAACTTTTCACCTGGGTTATGGTGCAGTGGAAGTACTGCCAATTTTTCAACACTTTCCCCAATGGGAATATCCTCAGTGGTAAACAGGTCTGTAATGCCCGCTTTGGCGTATATTTTACGGAACCTTTCGTCGCCATCGATTACCCCGTATCCCAAACCGGACGTATGGGTCAGCAAATGCCTTATGGTAATTTCCTTATTGGCCGGGATGGTGGTGTAATTGCCGTCGGAGTGAAGGGAGTCCAAAACTTTGGGATCTTTAAATTCGGGAATATATTTGGAAATGGGGTCGTCCAGCTGAAATTTTCCCTCTTCCCACAACATCATTACCGCAGTGGATGTAATGGCCTTCGTTTGTGATGCGATCCTAAAGATGTCATCCTTTTTAAAATCCCTGCCCGCTCGGTGATCTGCTTTTCCAAAAGCCTTGTGATATACAATGTGCCCATTTCGGGCCACAAGTGCCACCATTCCGGGGACTTCTCCGTTGGCAATGGCCTCCAAACACATAGAATCTATCCGGGCAAGCCGAGCAGCGGACATACCCACTTCTGCCGGATCCGCTTCGGAAAGCGGTAGGGTTATATGTATGTCGGATTGTGCGTAGGGACTGAAAGGTAACACGTAGAGAAGTAAGAGAAGCAAGCTTTTTTTGATCATTGGATGTTTTTTTTGGATAACTGATTTTGGGTACTTGTATAAATGGCCGAACACTACTAAAATAGGAAATTCGTTCCATCCTACAAGGCTTTAGGGTCAAACTAACGAGAGCGACCCTAATGTGAACGAAATTTTTTGACAACGGTAGCGTTAACAGTTAGATATGTGTTTTTTGGAAAACTTTATAATTGTTAAAAGCAACCTTTCTCCATTGTTCAATCTATAGTAAGTGTTGTTTAATGAATTCAGTAATAAAATAAATGATCGTAATGGAAGATATTTTAAATGCAATTATGAACAGTATGGACGAAAGGCCTGTATTGTATATAGTACTATGTGTCCTTCTCGCCATCGGCCTTTTGATCTATGGCTTTAAACGAAAAATCTCAAATAATTAAGGTAACATGGCCGAATAACATTTTAAGGTCGTTATACCACTGACCCTATTTTAGGACCCCCATCCGAGTTGGTCCGTTCCGGATTTTTACTCGATAATCGAGATTTAAATGCTCCGACGCTTGCGTCGAAATGTTATTTAAGTTTCCCCCTATGCCTCGCGGGCTTGCCCCGAGGTTGTTGACCTGCTTTCCGTTCCGGATATGGTTTAGGGCCTACTGGAGGGTTTCCTCAAAAATCTCCTCGGGATCATCAAAGCGAATGGGACATTTCCTGAGATATAAGGAAATGTCCCATTTGTATTGATATACTCCTTACTTACCGTCAAATGATTTGTCATCTTCAAGGAATTTGGCCGCCCGCTATCCCTCAATGGATGTTTTAATGCGCCTTCAATGACAGTAAGCGGTCCGGTCTTAAAGTCGGCCCCAGTTTTAACTCGATCGACCAGTTCACAGTTATCCGAATAGTATTTTTGGGATATTTTCCTTCCCCAGTATGCCTTCTTTGGCCATTACGGGAAGGATGATCGGTGGTCGCGCCGTCCAGGATACCCAACATCTGGGCCTCATGAATATCCTTTGGATTTGCCGTATCGATAATAACCTTTATTATAAGTATCTGTCTTATTTGCCGTTAAAGAAAATCATGACCGCAATGACGATGGCAACCACAATAACCGAGATGGCCACGTCCACCCAGTTATAACTGTTTCTGTTTTTTACTTTTTCTTCATCCGTAATGGCACCGAAGGCCAAATTTCTTACTTTTTCCTCAGCGGGAGCCTTGGTCATCAGACTTACCACAATAGTGAGGACAATACAGAAAAGGAAAAACCAGGCACCAAATGTCAGGAAGTTCATATCCCCCAGTTTGAACCAAAAACCATCGGGATCAAGGGAACCCTTGACCAGCTCTAGGATGATCCTTAATGCCCCTACCACAAAACCCACGATCAGGGTCACAAAAGCACCTTGGGCACTAATCCTTTTATAAAAGATCCCCATAAGGAAAACGGCGGTGATCGGGGGTGCAATGTAGGATTGTACCTTTTGCAGGTATTCGTAAAGGACCCCGGAAATATTTGCCATGATGGGGATCCAGATGATCCCGATGATCACCACGATCACCGTTGCGATCTGCCCCGTACGCACCAATTTTTTTTCAGCGGTATGGGGCAGGAGTTTTTTATAGATGTCCACCGTAAAAAGGGTCGAACAGGAATTGAATACGGATGCCAGGGAACTCATCAGTGCAGCCAGCAGCCCAGCGGCCACCAATCCCCTTAATCCAGAGGGCAATAAATTGCTCATAAGTACGGGAAAGGCCTGATCAGGGCTGTCCCAATGCAGTTCTCCCCTCATTTTAAGGGTAAGTGCGATCACACCTGGGATCAAGAAGAGAAAGACGGGCAGCAGTTTTAAAAGGGCACCGAAGATGGTCCCCCGTCTACCTTCCTTAATATTTCTTGCGGTCAGGGTACGTTGTACAATATACTGGTCGGTACACCAGTACCAGATACCCACAATGGTACTCGTAATGAACAGGGTGGGCCATGGAAAATCTGGGTCGGAAGCGGAACGCCACATATTTAAATATTCGGGGGTGACGGTTTCCTTCATACTTTGCCATCCTCCTACATGATCCAGTCCGATAAAGGTAAGTGCCGCCGCCCCGATCACGAGTATAATGGCCTGTAAGGTCTCGGTATAGACTACGGCACGCATGCCCCCAACAACGGTATACACCCCGGTAAGGACTACCGTGGCGATGGCCCCGGTCCAGAAGTCGATCCCCAACAGTGCAGATACCACTACACCGCCCGCATAGATGGTCACCGAAATTTTGGTAAGTACATATGCTATGATGGAGAATACGGACAAGATCCAACGGGAGCGCGCATCAAAACGCTTTTCCAGAAATTCCGGCATTGTAAAAACATTGCTCCGGGCATAAAAAGGTAAAAATACCCATCCCAGGATAAGTACCACCCATGCCTGTATCTCATATATCAACATGGGCAGTTTGTTGCCCGCACCCGCACCAGCAAGTCCCACTACGTGCTCAGATCCAATATTGGAGGCAAAAATGGATGCCCCCACTACGAACCATCCCACATTTCTGCCTGCAAGGAAATAATCTTCCGTATTGTCCTGTTTTTTTCGGATTACCCAAACGGCTATTCCGATCAGGACAAGAAAATAGAGGGCGATGGATACCCAATCCAGTAAATCAAGTGTTTGCATAGCGCTATTTTGTGGAGAATTTAAAGATCGTTTTGGAGCTGTAACCTTCTCCCGGTTCCAAGGTTACGGATGGGAAGCTTTGTTGGTTGGGCGAATCCGGATAATGTTGGGTTTCCAAGCATAGTCCGGTCCTTTTGGCATAAGTGCCGCCCCCTTTTGCGGTAAGGGTGCCGTCCAAAAAGTTTCCTGTATAGAACTGTATGGCCGGTTCGGTCGTAAATACTTCCAAAAGCCTTCCACTTTTGGGATGATGGGCCGCAGCGGCCATTTTAAGACCGGAATCCCGATCTGTCAGAACCCAGCAATGGTCGTAACCCAGTCCCTTTTTAAGCTGGTCGTCCCCATCTTCCAATTCTTTGCCAACGGCTTTAAATTTCCTAAAATCAAAAGGGGTCCCTTCTACCTTCCTCAATTCCCCAGTTGGGATCAGGGTATTGTTAACGGGTAGAAAAGTGCCCGCATTTATCATTACCTCGTGGTCCAGAATGGTTTGCGAAAAATCCCCGGAAAGGTTGAAATAGGAATGTTGGGTGAGGTTTATGACGGTTTTCTTATCCGTGGTGGCCTCATAGAGAACTTCCAGGGAATTGTCCCTGTCAAGTGTATACGTTACCTTGGTTTCCAAATTTCCTGGATACCCTTCTTCCATATCCTTGCTTAAATAGCTAAGTACCAAGGAAACGGAACTGTCCCCTTTTACTTCCCTGGCATTCCAGACCACCTTATCAAAACCTTTTTCGCCCCCATGTAAGTGGTTGGGCCCATCATTGGCGGCAAGGGAATAGGATTTTCCGTCCAATTCAAATTTGGCATTGGCTATACGGTTGCCATACCGTCCAATTAGGGCCCCAAAGTAGGGATGTCCATCAAGGTAGCCCGAAAGGGAATCGAAGCCCAGGACCACATCATCGTACTTCCCCTCCCTATCGGCGGTCTTTAGGGAGGTAATGATGCCACCATAGGTAATGATGTCCACTTCCATACCTTTTCCATTGGCAAGGGTATAACGATCCACCTTTGTTCCGTCCGCGGTCTCCCCAAAATCGTTCTTTGAAATGGTTGCCGCTGTTTTGGGGGCGGTGTTGTCGTTCGGGGTATCTTTCATATCGTTTTCCTTTTTGCCCTTACAGTTAAGGTTTGCCGTACAAAGGGCCAGCAACAACAGACCGTAAAGCATTTTTTTTGGTTTTTTCATCATTCCTAAATTTATGGTTATGAACTCATTTAGCCAATTGAAAAAGTCTAAAAGAGTTCTATTTAAAATCCGTGTTGAAAGAGATGGTAGTAAGCCTCATTGGCATTTAATTTATCCTTAAAGTCCCTTATGGTGGTCCTCTCGTCTATTACCAATAGTTCTATTCCCGCAATATCCGCAAAGTCCTCCATATATTCCGTTGTAAGGGACTGGCTATAGACAGTGTGGTGTGCGCCCCCGGCAAGTATCCAAGTGGTGGCGGCGATATCCAAAGAGGGTTTCGCATCCCACAAGACCCTTGCAACGGGAAGTTTGGGAAGGTCTTGTTCCGGTTTTACGGCCTCAACCTCGTTCACTATGAGCCTGAACCTATTCCCCATATCGATCAGGGAGGCGTTCAGGGCATTTCCCGCTGGGGAACCAAAAACCAAACGCACGGGATCTTCCTTTCCGCCTATGCCAAGGGGATGGACCTCACAGCTCGGTCTTGCGTCGGCTATGGAGGGGCATATTTCCAACATATGGGACCCCAATACATAAGAACCCTGCGGGGTAAAGTGGTACGTATAGTCCTCCATAAAGGAAGTTCCGCCTTCCAGGCCTTGGGCCATGACCTTCATGGTCCGAAGCAGCGCTGCCGTTTTCCAATCGCCCTCACCCCCAAAACCATACCCATCGGCCATCAATCGCTGAACGGCAATTCCCGGTAACTGTTTTAGTTCGCCCAAATTTTCAAAAGTATCCGTAAAGGCCTTAAAACCGCCCTCATCCAAAAAACTGCGCAGGCCAAGTTCTATCCTGGCGGCCTCCACCAAGGAAGCGCGACTGCCCCCGTCCACTTGTAGGGAAGGGGATAGGTTGTAGGTGGACCCGTATTCATCCAAAAGTCGGTTTAAATCCGGTTCGGAGACCGCATTTATGTGTTTTTCAACTTCTGAAGGGCCATATCCGTTTACCGACATCCCAAAACGCAACTGGGCCGCAACCTTATCGCCCTCGGTCACGGCAACCTCCCGCATATTGTCGCCTATACGTGCCACTTTTAAATGTTGTAGCTCGTCCCAACCAAGGGCCACGCGGGACCATATACCCAATTTTTTTTGTACCCGGTCCTCTTTCCAGTGCCCTACGACAACCTTTCTTTTTTTGCGCATGCGGGACATCATAAATCCAAATTCCCTATCTCCGTGGGCCGATTGGTTGAGGTTCATAAAGTCCATGTCTATGTTTCCCCACGGAATTTCCGCATTGAACTGGGTATGGAGATGGCACAGCGGTTTCTTTAAAAGTGATAGTCCCGCTATCCACATCTTGGCGGGCGAGAAGGTGTGCATCCAAGTGATGATCCCAATACAGCTGGCCTGTGTATTGGCGGCCAGACAGACGTTGGTGATCTCATCCGAAGTGGTAACTATATCCTTGTAGACTATTTTTATGGGAATATGGGACGATGCATCCAATCCTTTTGCCACTTCCCTTGAGTTGTTGGCCACTTGGGCCAAGGTTTCGGGCCCGTATAAATGTTGACTTCCGGTTACAAACCAGATCTCTTTCTGTACAATTGTTGTCATTAATATTTGATTTGGATATAATTCATTGACCGTAATAGGCATCTGTGCCATGTTTACGTTCGTAGTGTTTTTTGATCAGGGATTCTTTTAACCGGGGAGCGTTCGGATTTATCTGAAGGGTCAATAACGCCATTCTGGCCACTTCTTCCAGAACCTTACTGTTATAGACGGCCTTGGCAGCGGTCCTGCCCCAACAAAATGGACCATGGTTGCCCAACAGGACCATCTCCACTTCCACAGGGGAAATCTGTCTTTGTTTAAAGCAGTCCACTATCTGTATGCCCGTATTGTGCTCATAATTGCCCACAATAAGGGAATCGTCCATAGGGGGGGCACAGGGAATATCCACGGTAAGGTGGTCCGCATGCGTAGTCCCGAAAATGGGGATGTCCCTTTGGGCTTGGGCCCACGCTACGGAATAGGTGGAATGGGTATGGGCAATACCGCCCAGGTCCGGCCAATTTTTATACAGGAAAGCGTGCGTTTTGGTATCGGATGAGGGTCTCATATTTCCCTCTATTATATTGTTTTCATAATCCAGTACCACAATATCCTCTGGGCCCAGTTCTGCATAGGGAACCCCACTTGGCTTGATGGCAAAGACCCCTTTTTTTCGGTCCACCGCACTTACGTTCCCGAAGGTATAGATTACCAGGCCCAGTGCATCAAGCTGCATATTGGCCTCATAGCACTCACGTTTCAATTCTTTATAACTGCTGTCCATGTTGTTGTCTTTTGGCACTGATGGTCTCTATAAACCGTCCCAGTTGTTTATATGAATCCAAATGTATCTTATAATCGGCTACCGACTCCGGTTCTGGGAAATACTCTGCTTCAAAATCACTGCCTATTTTTTTACTGGCTTCCATTACATTGGGATAGATCCCTGCGGCAACCGCAGCATATATGGCCGCTCCCAGGGCAGGGGCCTGATCTGAGGCAGCTACCTTTATCGGCATATTGAGCACGTTGGCCAATGTCTGCATTATAAATGGGGATTTACGGGCAACGCCCCCGATACCGATCACTTGTTTTATCGGGACACCTTCTTCCACAAAGCGGTCCACTATTATTTTGGATCCAAAACAAATTGCATTGACCAGTGCCTTAAAGATATGTGGGGCCGTGGTACCCAAGGAAAGATCCATTAGGGCACTTTTCAGTTCTTGGTCCGCATCCGGGGTCCTTCGGCCATTGATCCAGTCCAAGGCCGTGGGAACGCTTTCCGAAAGGGGAACCAACTGTGCCCCTTCGGTAAGTTTCTGTATAAAATTATCCTCAATTTCTTCTTTTAACCGTTCCTTCTGTTCCAATGTTAGGATATTGGAAGATAGTACCAGATGGTCAATGGGCCAAGAGAGTAGGTCCTTGAACCATGCCAAAAGATCTCCAAAGGCCGACTGTCCCGCTTCCAGTCCGATCAGGCCCGGAATAACAGATCCGTCCACTTGTCCACAGATGCCTTTCACCGTATTGTTGCCCAGGATGTCCTTGGCGGATACCAGAATATCACAGGTAGACGTGCCCATTACGCGCACCAAGGTATGTTCCTCTATTTTCGCACCGATAGCGCCCGCATGTGCATCAAAAGTACCTACGGCCACTACGGTATCGGTGGTTAGACCCAATTTTTTTGCCCAATCCGCGCTAAGGGTACCCGCTGCCTTGTCGGAAGTATAGGTTTCCGTGTAGAGCCGCGTTGCCAAGGTGGAGAGATACGGGTCTAATTGGGAAAGAAATTCCGCTGCGGGAAGTCCGTCCCAATCCGTATGCCACATGGCCTTATGGCCGGCGGCGCACCTACTTCTTTTAAAGGAGGAAAGGTCTTTGTTTTCGATCAGGAGATAGGTCATCAGATCGCAGTGCTCCATCCAAGTATGGGCCGCATTTCTGATGCTGGGGTCCTCGCGTACGATGTGGAGAATTTTTGCCCAAAACCATTCAGAGGAATAAATGCCCCCTTCATATTTGGTGAAATTGGTGCCGCCCCATGTGGAGGCAAGGGTATTGATTTCGTTTGCCTCGGCTATGGCGGTATGGTCTTTCCATAGCACCATCATGGCATTGGGATTATCTTCAAAACCCTTTACAAGGGCCAACGGAACACCATCCACGGAGACGGGAACGGGGGAGGAGCCCGTAGTATCGATACAGATGGCCTTTATTTCCGTGGGATCCACCCCGCTGCTCCCCACTACTTTTTTAATGGTAATTTCCAAGCCCTCCAAATGGTCGAGCGGGTGCTGCCTGAACTGGTTGAGGGAGGCATTGCAATAGGCCTTTTCCTTCCAGCGCTGGTACCAATGCACCGCAGATGCCATTTCTTGGCCATTTTCGGTATCCAATAAAACGGCCCTTACGGAGTCTGTCCCGTAATCCAGCCCAATCACATATTTTTTCACAGAATTCAATTTTGTACGTAGGTTACGGCAAACCTTTCCCTAAAAGAGTTGACCGAATATAATAATTTTTCATAAGTGTTTTTGTGACACTTTATTTTTTTATTTGGTGCCTATCCGAACCACGGTAAAGGAATACGGGGGCAATATAAGGGGCAAGGTGTTACCTTTCATAGCTGCCTCGCTTTCCTGTGGACCAATATTTTTAGGTTCCCCGAAGGAATTGACGGCTTCAAGTTGATCGTTCTGCATTCTGATCAGGCGGGCCCGTGGGGCGACCTTTCCACCTTTGATCTTTACATTGGTGGCCATTTCCATATCGCCCGTATTCACCAGTTTAACGAACAGTTCATTGGAATCCCTTTCCTTAACGGCAGAAGCGAACAATTGGTCCTGTCCCGTAAGGGGAAGTTTGTTCCTCGTAATGGGGACCACATGTGAACCCCTGTGGGTAGAAAACATCTTTTGTACATAGTAGTTGGCGGTGCCATAACTTTCCAGGTTATTGAACCAGATGAGGTCGGGCGTCCATTGCCACCCCTCCTCGTGTGCCATCAAAGGGGCATAGGAAGTTAGGTGCACCACTTCGGCATTTCTCTCAAGGCCGGTCATGAAAGCGGCCTCGGATAATGCACATTCCCAATTGTTCCTGTTTAGGGGACTTGCAGTGGCCACGCTCTGGGCGGCGTATTCCCCCGCAAATATTTTAGGGCCGTTACGATCATAATCGTCATAACGGGCAGCATTTTTCCTGAACCACTCTGGCCCCCGGTAATAATGCTCGTCCACCAATTGGGCGTTTAACCTTTTGAGTTCCTGCAGCCCATACTCAAAATAATCCCCGTCGGGAAAGGGGCCGCTGCCCGACACAATGGTTATCTGCGGAAATTTATCCCTTATCGCCTTTTCGAACACTTTAAAGCGTTCTATATATTCCGGTCCCCATTGCTCGTTTCCTACCCCTATAAATTTTAGATTAAAAGGGGCCGGGTGCCCCATTTCCTCCCGAACCTTGCCCCATGGGGTGTCCAAAGAACCATTGGCGAACTCGATAAGGTCCAGCGCATCCTGTACATAGGGATCTAGTTCTTCCATGGGCACCAGTTCCCCCGTATTGAACTGGCAGGCCATTCCACAGCTGAGTATGGGCAAAGGTTCCGCTCCCAAGTCTTCGGACAGTTGAAAATATTCAAAGAAACCAATACCAAAACTTTGGAAGTAATCGGGGGTGGGCCTATGTGAGAATTCCGTATTCCAACGGTTTACCAGTATTTCCCTATCGGCTACCGGTCCCACCGTTTTTTTCCATTGGTATCGTTTTGCCAAGGTCCTTCCCTCTACGATACAGCCTCCGGGAAATCTGAGAAAACCTGGGTCAAGGTCGTAAAGAAGTTGTACAAGGTCCTTTCGAAGGCCATTTTTCCGCCCCCTCCAAGTGTCTTTGGGAAATAGGGACACCATATCCAGATTGAAGGTCCCCGTTCCCTTGAACGTGATCCGCAAACGAGACTTGGCAACGGTGGCTTCCGCCTTTATTTGTGCCGTGTGCTTTTTCCAATCCTTTCCCGCTTGAATGGGAATGTCCGCCCCGCCCACAATATTGCCTTCCCCATCCAGAAAATGTACCGCAAGCCCGCTAAAGGATCCTTGGGAAGTGGATGCCATAAATGAAAGGTCGTATAAGGCGTCCTTTTTGATTCCCATTCCCCTAAAACCTTCGTTGATAAGGGAATATCCCTGATCGTTTTTTACCGTGATGCCCAAATAGTTGTGATTGCTGCTTTCGCCGGGATATTTTATGACCGATGCCATTCCTGAACCGTTGTTAAGGGAATGTCGGTCACTATTGGGTTCGGACCATCCCATTTTGGGTTCGGCAAATTCAAACGACCTGTTTTTGATCATTTCCGCATACAGTCCCCCGTCAGCGGCAAAATTGATGTCCTCAAAAAATACCCCGTACATGGTAGGTTGTACCTCACTTACGATTTCCGACATATCCACTTCCATGGTGATGGTCTGGGAGTACCCATTAGGGTATCCCAGCAAAAAAAAGGCGAATATGGGTAGGTAACAATACATTTTATTCTTCATGGTCGATCAATGGATATGTAAGCGGGTATGGTCATCACCCTATATTTAGCGTGCCCCTTCCATAACGATTACTGAAAAGGGAGGCATTTTCACTTCTACCACCCCTTTTTTGAAGGTAAAATCCTTAAAGGATCTTGGTTGGATCGTTTGGGGATCTTCAAAGGTATTATGGTCTTGTAACCGTTTTGATATGAGCCCTTTCGCCGTGAGGCCCTGTATGTCGGAACCGTTAAGGTCCAATTGTACCGTATGACTTTGGGAAGCATCGATATTCACTAGCGAAATGTTCAGTTTACCTTCCTTGTCCTTGGAAGCCGATACCGTTATGGCCGGAAGTTTTTCCCCTTGATAGCTATAATCGGGGGAACTTACCTTTAAGGGGACCAATTGGGCATCTTGGTGTACTTTGTACATCTCCATTACATGGTAGGTAGGGGTGAGCAACATTTGGTTTCCCTCGGTCAGTATCACCGCTTGCAGTACGTTCACCGTTTGGGCCAAATTTGCCATTTTTACACGTTCTGCATGGTTGTTGAAGATGTTGAGGGTCATTCCGGCTATCATGGCGTCGCGCATCGTATTCTGTTGGTACAGGAACCCGGGATTGGTACCTTCCTCCACTTCGTACCAACCTCCCCATTCATCCACGACCAGGTCCACTTTTTTTTCCGGATCGTACTTGTCCATTATGGCGGTATGTTTTTGGATGAGCTCGTCCATTAACCATGCCTGTTTCATGATCTTAAAATAATGATCTTCCCCAAAATCCTTTGATGGGCCTTTATCCTTCCAGTCGATGACGGAATAATGGTGCAGGGCGACCCCTTGCAACATACTGTGCGGAATGTCGCGCATCAGCACTTCGGTCCAGTGGTAGTCGGCATCACTTGCCCCTGACGCAATTTTATAGAGTCCGCCCTCTATATTGGCATTGGACATAAAAGTGGCGTATTTCCTATAGATGTCCACATAATATTCGGCGCGCATATTGCCGCCACATCCCCATGCTTCGTTGCCTATTCCCCAATATTTTACGGTCCATGGTTTTTCACGTCCATTTTCGACCCTTAGATCGGACATGGGACTGGTTCCTTCAAAATTGACATATTGCACCCAATCCGAGAGTTCCTGTACGCCACCACTGCCCACATTTCCGGAAAGATAGGGCTCCGCACCCAGGACTTCGCACAGATTGAGGAAATCGTGCGTACCAAAACTGTTGTTTTCGGTAACTCCGCCCCACCAAGTGTTCACAATAGTGGGCCTTTCCCCTTTATTACCGATGCCGTCCATCCAATGGTAGGTGTCCGCAAAACAGCCTCCCGGCCATCGGAGATTGGGAATGTTCAATTTTTTCAGGGCTTCAATGATATCGTTCCGTACCCCATTGGTATTGGGGATCTCACTGTCCTCGCCCACATAGAATCCATCGTAGATGGACCTTCCCAAATGTTCTGCAAAATGACCGTAAATATGTCTGTTGATCATGGGGGCATGGGTGTCTTCCATAAGGGTAACGGTGGCCTGTGAAAGGGCCAAGGGCCCCGTTAACGCAAAAAGGGCAATGGCCATGAGTTTGTTCGGTCTTTTCATATGGGTCTTTTTAATTTTTCGGTTATGGCGATTACGGTACTGGATGTAATACTGGTCCTGTTCAATGGGAAACTTTTTTGAAAAGCCCCATAATTTAAGTGTGTAAATAACACGTTCAAATTAAATAAAGATTGCCCAATAAACCAAATAATTTTTTGTTTATATGGTATTTAAAGTGAAAAAAGGAAATTATTCCACAATAGTAAGTTAAAATGGTAGTTGCACACCACAAAGGGCACTGAAATTTATATGGATAATTCTAATTAAGTTTTTAAATTGCGGAACAAAAGCGGAATGGAGTTAAATGACTATAGTACAGAGGACAAAGTTTTATTGGCTGTAGATTGCATAATTTTTGGTTTTGACAAGGAAGGACTTAAAGTGTTGTTGATCAAAAGGGACTTTGAGCCGGAAAAGGGAAAATGGTCCCTTATTGGGGGTTTTCTTAAAAAGGAAGAGACCTTGGACCAAGCGGCGGTAAGGATATTGAACCATTTGACCGGTCTGGACAACATTTTTATGGAGCAGTTGTATTCCTTCAGCATGGTGGACAGGGATCCTGTTGAAAGGACCATTTCCGTTGCCTATTACGCGCTTATCGATATCGCTTCCCATGATAAGGAACTGATCCAGCAAAATTCTGCCCACTGGTTCAAAATAAAGGAAATGCCCAAATTGATCTTTGATCACGATCAAATGCTGACCAAGGCCATTGCCCGGTTACAGCGCAGGGCCAAGAACAAACCCATTGGGTTCGAACTTCTGCCCGTCAAGTTTACCATGAGACAATTGCAGGAACTCTATGAATCCATTTTGGACAAGGAACTGGACAAAAGGAATTTTGTCACCAAGGTAAACGGTCTAGATATCCTGGTAAAGTTGGACGAGAAAAATATGAAGGTTTCCAGAAAAGGGGCCTACCTCTTTCAGTTCGACAAAAAAAAATACGATCAAAAAGTCTTGGAGGGCTTTAGCTTTAAAATTTAAGCACCCGAATGAAGTGTTTCCATCATGCATGATAAAGTGATTTTGGTAACTTCCCATATGTTGGCAGTACAGAAAATTTCTAGGAAGTAGTTTTATTGATCCTATTAATGATAAGTACCCCGGATGTGGGGATGATTATTTCAAACTGATGCGCCAAGCTATTGCACCGAACCTCACGGTTAAATCCCGTTCAATGCGTTCGATACCCTTAGGTTTATACGTCAAAGCGATAGAAGATTGTTTCCTTAAACACCTCTTTGTCTCCCACTTAGCTTATTTTACATTATATCCAGACCCTAGGGAAATCCATTGTGCATATTGATTATAATTAGTCGATCGGTGGCAATCTTTCGAAAGAAAATAGTCAGGGAAGACAGCGCCAGGGCCTGCCATTCACGGAACAAAATACGCCCCCTTCGGATACGGAGAGGGTGAGAGTACAGGCTGGCCATCGGTAGTGGCATGCCCTGCTTCATTGGGACGCTTCCCTCGGCCCTGCATCGCATCCCGTTCTTGACCTGGGCAAATATGCCTCCATTTCGTAATGGGTCCTCCTGCCCCTTATGCCAACAAAATAGGGGTTGTAATGCAGTCGTAAATAATGACTTTACCTTGGAATAATGGCCAAACTCCCCGTTATTTATGCGTACCCCGCCATTAAAGCCCCTACCATCCACATAAACACCGATCTCTCCCAATGTGCCCGTAACGGTGAACTGACTTCTGATACGTGCCATAAGTCCATTTTAAGTTTTACCAAAATTACAGAAAAATAGAAATATATCTATAACTATACGGTACCTATACCGTACTTATACCGTATGTATGCCGAATGTATGCCGAATGTATGCCGAATGTAAGCCGAATGTATGCCGTATCTATATCGTATATATAATGTAACTAAAAGTAATCAATAGCGTATGTACTACATATAAAAGCACAAAAAAACACACATGAAACTCCCCCAAAGGAAATGATCATCGCACGATTACGCCTTTGATAGGACAACAGGTTTTCCTCCGATTTGTTCGGGTACTTTCAAGATTTTCCCGTAATTTGCTTTGAAGTTGTACATGATATATTGATTTATAGACGATTCAATTCACAGACAAACAATTTTTTGAATGACCTTTTTGCCCTTGGATAAAACTGCACAACGGGTTAGGGAATTATAAATAGATGGGGAGTGCCTTAAAATTTGATATTGCTGCCTTTCGCCCTTAAAAAACTAAAAACATCGGAAGTATTTGTAAATGTATCTGGCTACAATGGAAAATTTTAAAAAGTACGTATATTGTAAAAATTAGATGATTATCTTGTACAAAAAATCAAAAAAACAATCTTTTTAATTGCGATTCGTGAATTTTAAAATATTACAATATATTTGTGTAATCGATTACATTAAACAGTTATGACGAATACGGATTTGAGGTACGCATCACATCCCGAAGATGCCAAAAAGTACGGGACGGAAGAATTGAGAAAACATTTTTTAATAGATCGTTTGTTCGTGGAAGGCCAGATCAACCTTACCTATTCCATGTACGATCGGTATATAGTGGGAGGTGTAATGCCTGCCGAAAAAGACTTAAAACTACAGACGATAGACCACTTGAAATCTGAACACTTTTTGGATAGAAGGGAACTGGGAATCGTGAATGTGGGTGAAACCGGCACCGTTAACGTTGACGGCACCCGTTATACCCTTCAAAAAAAAGAGGCCCTTTACGTTGGGCAAGGTGCCAAGGAGGTCATTTTTGAAGGTTCGGATGCCGAAACCCCAAAATTCTATATCAATTCCGCCCCCGCGCACAAGCATTTTCCAACAAAAAAAGTGGGCAAAGAGGAAGCCGAAATTATTCAACTGGGCGATGAACTGAACGCCAATAAACGTATTCTGAACAAGTTGATCGTGAACAGTATAGTGCAGACCTGTCAGCTGCAGATGGGGCTCACCGAACTGTTGCCGGGAAATGTGTGGAATACCATGCCCGCGCATACCCACAACAGGCGAATGGAAGCCTACTTTTATTTCGACCTGCAACAGGGACAGACGATCTCGCATTTTATGGGGGAGCCAAATAATACCAGACATATCTTTTTACAGAACGAACAGGCCGTACTATCCCCGGAATGGTCCATCCATTCCGGGGCGGGAACGTCCAATTATTCGTTTATTTGGGGAATGGCGGGCGAGAATTTGGATTATGGGGATATGGATGTCTGTCCCCCGAACGAACTAAGATAATACTATGAAATTATTTGATCTTAGCAGTAAAAGGGCCTTGGTGACAGGGGGCACCCATGGTCTTGGCATGGCCATGGCCGAAGGATTGGCAAGTGCTGGAGCGGAACTGCTGATAAGCAGTACCACTCCACAGAAACTGGAGGAGGCCCTAAGGGTTTATAGGCACAAAGGATATAAGGCCACTGGCTATCTGTTTGACATAACGGATGAAGGAGCGGTAGCGGAACAGGTGGGCCTTATGGAACGGGAACACGGAAGCATAGATATTCTTGTGAACAATGCGGGCATCATTAAAAGGGAGGCCGCGCTGGATATGGCAATAGCCGATTTTAGAAGGGTAATAGATGTAGATCTGGTAGGGGCTTTCATCATGTCCCAATGTGTTGCGAAAGGAATGATCGCAAGGGAGAACGGGGGCAAGATAATCAATATTTGTTCCATGATGAGCGAACTTGGAAGGAACAGTGTAAGCGCATATGCAGCTGCCAAGGGAGGACTGAAGATGCTCACCAAAAACTTGGCCACCGAATGGGCCAAGTACAATATTCAGGTGAACGGCATCGGACCTGGGTATTTTGCTACCGACCAGACCGCCCCTATACGGGTGGACGGCCATCCGTTCAACGAGTTCATTGTTGACAGGACCCCTGCCGGTAGATGGGGAGATCCGGAGGACCTTGCGGGGACCGCCATCTTTCTGGCCTCGGAAGCGAGCAGATTTGTCAACGGACAGATCGTTTATGTGGATGGAGGTATCTTGGCCACCATCGGGAAACCTGCCAATGAAAAATAACGACACATTGAAATGTCCCTTCACACAAATTTTATTCGGTCCAAGGGGGCAAAATTACATCTGACCTTGAAAAAAAGATAAATTTGAACAGATGAAAAAAGGAAAGGATACATTTATTCATTCGAATTTTTTGCTGGATAATAAATATGCCGAGGTACTGTACCACGAATATGCCAGTAAAATGCCCATTATAGATTACCATTGCCACCTCTCTCCAAAGGATATTGCAGAGGATAGGGTCTTTAACAATATAGCCGAAGTCTGGATCCAGGGAGATCACTACAAATGGCGCGCCATGCGTACCATGGGTGTGGACGAACGCTTTATAACGGGTAATGCCCCAGATAGGGAAAAGTTTGCCAAGTGGGGGGAAGTGGTTCCCTACACCATGCGGAACCCTCTCTACCATTGGACCCATCTGGAACTGGCCCGCTACTTTAATATCGACCGACTGCTTACCAAGGACAGCGCCGATTCCATCTATTCAGAGAGTAGCGAACTGCTCAATAGTCCAGGGTATAGCTGCCGGGAACTGCTTGCTAAAATGGATGTTCGTGTGGTCTGTACCACAGAGGATCCCACGGATACCTTGGAACACCATCAAAAACTGGCGAAGGACGATTTTAAGACCAAGGTGACCACGTCCTTTCGGCCGGATAGGGCCATTTTACTAAATGGTCCCGGATATAACGACTATCTGGATACCCTTGGTAATATCTCTGGAGTAGAAATTTCGACCTATGCCAATCTTTGCGATGCCCTCCAAAACAGGATGGAGCATTTTAACCATCATGGCTGCCGGATCTCAGATCATGGTCTGGCCCATATTTCCCATGAGCCTTTTACCGATGCCGAAATCGAAGCGATCTTTCAAAAAAAGAGATCGGGGAAAGAAGTGACCGAAGGGGAGGCACAAAAATTCCAGGGAGCGCTTCTGTTGTTTTTGTCGGAGGGGTATCACAGACTGGGATGGGTCCAACAGTTTCACTTGGGGGCCTTGCGGAACAATAACAGTAGAATGACCCAATTGTTGGGCCCGGATACCGGCTGGGATTCCGTTGGGGATTATCCGCAGGCGCAGAAATTGTCCCGATTTTTGAATACCTTGGATTCCACAAACCAGCTTGCCAAGACGATCTTGTACAATCTGAACCCTGCCGACAATGAGGTATTGGCCAGTATGATAGGTAATTTTAACGATGGCAGCATCAAAGGGAAGGTGCAATTTGGTTCCGGCTGGTGGTTCCTAGATCAGAAGGACGGTATCATCAAACAATTGAACGCCCTTTCCAATATGGGACTTATAAGTTGTTTCGTTGGTATGCTCACCGATTCCAGGAGCTTTCTTTCCTTTCCCCGACACGAATATTTTAGAAGGGTCCTGTGCAATTTATTAGGGGATGAGATTCATAGGGGCGAACTTCCCAACGAGATGGAATGGATCGGAAAGATGGTCCAGGACATTTGCTATAACAACGCCAAGCAGTATTTTAATTTTTAACGGTCGAGATAAAATGCAGCGAACAGAGCATAAAACAAAAAAAGCGATCGCATTCGGCGAGGTATTGCTGAGGCTTTCCACCAAAAACCATTTAAAATTCTCCCAAGTGGACCAGTTCAATGCCGATTACGGGGGCAGTGAACTGAACGTGCTTTCAAGTTTGGCCACCTTTGGGATGGATACGGAATTTATCAGTAGGTTGCCCGATAACGATATTGGTACCTGTGCTTTGATGCAGATGAGGAAACAGAACGTATGCACGGACCATATGTTAAGGGGCGGAGATCGTCTGGGTATATACTTTTTGGAGAACGGTGCTTCCATACGGGGAAGCAAAGTGGTGTACGATCGGGCCTTTTCCTCTTTTGCTACCATAAAAAAAGGGATGGTTCCATGGGAAACGGTCTTTGCGGAAGCATCTTGGTTCCACTGGTCCGGGATAACCGCAGGAATTTCCCAGGATGCGGCCGATGTCTGTATGCAGGGCATCGAAGTGGCCAAAAAAATGGGGCTGACCGTCTCAACCGATTTCAATTATAGGGCCAACCTATGGAAATATGGGAAATCTCCCCAAGAAATCATGGAACCTATGGTAGCCCAATGCGATGTGATCTTGGCGGGAGATTATGCCTCTGAAAAATATTTTGGGATAGTGACCAATGGCGAAACGGACACGGATCGCCATTGGTCACTCTGTACCCAATTAAGTAAACGCTTTCCAGACGTACAAAAAATAGCGGTCACCAATAGGGGCAATATCAGTGCCTCCCATAATACATGGTCGGCCGTCATTTATGACGGCTCGGAACTGTACGCTTCCCCCGTATACGACATAACTTTTATTGTGGACAGGATCGGGGCGGGCGATAGCTTTATGGGCGCTCTCATCTATGGGCTCAACCATTTTGACGACCAAAAGGCACTGGATTTTGCCGTAGCGGCATCTTGTTTGAAACATACCGTTTATGGGGATGCCAATCTGGTATCCAAGGAAGAGGTTTTTAATTTAATGGAAGGCGACCGATCTGGGCGCGTACGTAGATAGATTTATAGATTATGGGAGTATTTTCTAGGATTGAAGTTTTTGCGACCATGGAAAGAACCGGTCTGGTGCCGCTTTTTTACCATCGGGACGCCGCTATGGTACAAAAAGTGGTAAAGGCCTGTTTTGACGGTGGGGCCCGTCTTTTCGAGTTCACCGCAAGGGGCGAATTTGCACACTTGGTATTCGCCGAGCTACAGCAATTTGCCCTAAGGGAATGTCCGGGCATGATTTTGGGGGTCGGGTCGGTAACCGATGCGGCCGCTGCATCACTCTACATGCAAATGGGGGCAAGTTTTGTGGTTACGCCCGTGTTTAGGGAAGATATTGCCATCGCCTGTAACAGGCGTAAAATCCTATGGTCCCCTGGATGCGGTACCCTTAGCGAAATTGCCAAAGCAGAGGAATTTGGATGTGAGATCGTAAAACTTTTCCCTGGGGATGTCTACGGTCCGCAGTTCGTAAAGGGTATAAAGGGCCCCTGTCCCTGGACAAATATTATGCCCACAGGGGGCGTGGCGCCCACCCAAGAGAGTTTGTCGGCCTGGTTTGGGGCCGGGGTAAGCTGTGTGGGTATTGGATCACAATTGATCACCAAGGAACTTTTGGACAAACAGGATTTTAAAGGGTTGCAGGAACGGGTGGCGCAGGTCCTACAGATCATAGGGAATATCAAAATAAAAAAATAAATGAAAAGGTTCCTCAGGTTGGCAGTATGTGCAATTTTTCTGATCGGCAGCAACGGATGTGCCCTGAGGGAACAGGGAAGGATAATCAAACTTGCGCACGGGTTGGATGTTAACCATTCCGTGCACAAGGCCATGGTGAAAATGGGCAAAGACCTCAAAAAGGTCTCCAAGGGCAAATTGCAATTGGAAATTTATCCGAGCCAGCAGTTGGGAACGGAAAGGGAATGCCTTGAACTACTGCAGATCGGGAGTTTGGATATGACCAAGGTTTCTGTGGGGACCTTGGAAAATTTTGCCCCAAAAATGCGGGTATTGGGCCTTCCCTTTCTTTTTAGGGACAGGGAACATGCATTCCGAGTGCTGGATGGCCCTATTGGGCAAGAGCTGTTGGACGATGGGGAAAGATATTGGTTAAAAGGGCTTGGATATTACGATGCTGGAAGCAGGAGCTTTTATACAAAGGATCGTCCCATCAATACTCCCACCGACCTTAAAGGATTAAAAATTCGTGTTATGGAAAGCATCACATCCATGGAAATGGTACGGGAATTGGGAGGATCTCCCACCCCAATTTCTTGGGGGGAACTTTATACCGCCCTTCAACAGGGGGTGGTGGACGGTGCTGAGAACAATCCTCCCAGCTTTTATTTGTCCAGGCATTATGAGGTGTGTAAGTTTTATTCTTTGGACGAGCACACCGTACTACCGGATGCACTTGTAATGGGCACCCACTTGTGGGAATCACTGTCGGAAGAAGAGCGGGGCTGGCTAAAGGGTGCGGTGGACAGATCCGTGACCTATCAACGCAAATTATGGGCGCTCTCCGAAGCCGAGGCCCTGGAAGAGGTCCAAAAAGCGGGAGTTAAGATCATACGTCCCGATAAGACCCTTTTTTCCTCCGAGGTAAAAGGGGTGTACGACACCTATAAAAATGATAGGGAACTCTCTTCCTTGATAGAACGGATTCAAGCAACAAACTGACTATGGAACTAAGGACACGAATCGATAAACTGTTGGCCAAGATTTTGATCACCATTATGGCCGTTATGGTAGTAAACGTACTTTGGCAGGTTTTTAGCCGCTATTTTATAGGGATGCCAAGTTCTTTTACGGACGAATTGGCCCGATATCTCATGATATGGGTGGGAGTCCTGGGCGCTGCCTATGTTTCCGGTCGCAATGCCCATGTGGCGATCGATGTTCTTCCTTCCAAATTAAATGAGGGGGGGCAAAAAAAATTACGTCTTATCGTCCGTATCCTGATCATCCTTTTCAGTATTACGGCCTTGGTAATAGGGGGCGCCCGTTTGGTCTATATCACCTATGTGCTGGATCAGTATTCCCCTGCCCTTCAAATGCCGTTGGCCCTAGTCTATGCCGTGATACCCATCAGCGGCATCCTTATCATCTACTATAAAATTTCCGATATTCTAACCAATTGAAACGCCCTTATGGACTATATTCCGATTCTTGTACTCGTAATCAGCTTTATAGGGCTATTGGCCATTGGGACCCCTGTGGCGTGGAGCATAACCATTTCGGCCTTGTTGACCATGCTGGTAAGTATCCCGGCACTGCCGGCATTTACCACGGTATCACAACGTATTGGGACCGGTCTGGACAGTTTTGCCCTGTTGGCCATTCCCTTTTTTATCCTGTCCGGCGAACTGATGAACAAAGGGGGCATCGCCCATAGACTGATCGCGTTCGCCAAGACCCTTGTCGGCTCTTTACCCGGGGGACTGGCCCTGATCAATGTGATGTCGGCCATGCTTATGGGGGCCATTGCGGGATCTGCCATGGCCTCCGCCTCGGCAATGGGCAGTATCCTAGGTCCTGAAATGGAGAAAGAAGGATATTCAAAAGAATTTGGTGCAGCGGTAAACATTACCTCGGCCACTACAGGCCTTATAATCCCACCTAGCAACGTCCTAATAGTGTATTCCTTGGCAAGTGGGGGTGCCTCCATTGCGGCCCTTTTTCTTGCGGGCTACATACCGGGGATATTAACGGGTCTTTTTCTAATGATAGTGGCCTCTTTTTGGGCAAAAAAAAAGGGCTATAAAGTTGGAAAGCGCAGTTCCTTAAGGGATATCTTTAGAACATTTGTACATGCCCTGCCCAGCTTGCTTCTGCTTGTGCTGGTCATCGGGGGGATCGTGACAGGAATCTTTACCGCTACCGAAGCATCGGCGATAGCGGTTCTGTACACCCTGATCTTGGGAATGTTCTATAAAGAAATAACGTTGGGCAACCTGCCACAGGTCTTGCTCGATTCTGCGGCCACCACGGCCATTGTGATGTTGCTAATTGGGGCCTCCATGAGCATGTCCTGGGTACTGTCCTATGAGAACATTCCCCAGGATATCAGTACCGGACTCTTGGCGCTGAGCGATAACAAAATAGTGATATTACTTATAATCAATGCCTTGCTGCTGTTTGTGGGCATATTTATGGATATGACCCCGGCAGTACTCATATTTACCCCCATTTTTCTACCGGTGGTGACCAAGTTGGGACTCGATCCAGTCCATTTTGGTATCATAATGATCTTAAACCTCTGTATAGGATTGTGCACCCCTCCGGTAGGTTCCGTGCTATTTGTTGGGGTAGGGGTGGCAAAGACCACCATAGAGAAAGTAATACGTCCGCTTTTACCACTTTTTGCGGCCATGCTGTTGGCATTGTTCCTGGTGACCTACTTTCCTGAACTAAGCTTGTGGTTGCCCAGCTTGTTCGGTTTATAAACCAATTTATTAGATTTTTCCATGATGAAATTGAATAGAAAAAATACAGGTAACGAAACTCTTTTGCCCATTAAGGTCGTTCAGTTCGGGGAAGGCAACTTTCTGCGCGCATTTGTGGACTACGCTTTCCAAAAACTCAACCAAGAGGCGGGTTTTAAGGCGGGGATAGCAGTGGTACAGCCAATCGATAGGGGTTTGGTGCCATTGCTTAAGCAGCAGGATGGCTTGTATACGCTTTTTATGAAAGGGATAAAAAAGGGAATTGAAATTCAGGAAAAGGAACTGATCACGAATATTGTGAAGAGTATCGATCCCTATACGGATCCTCTTGGCTACTTGGAACTTGCCAAGGAAACGGAGCTTGCCTTCATTGTAAGCAATACAACGGAAGCGGGCATTGCTTATGATCCAAGTGATCTATTGGAAATGCATCCACCTTCATCCTTTCCCGCAAAATTGACGCAGTTGCTTTATAAGCGTTACCAGCATTTTAAGGGAGCAAAGGACAAAGGCGTGTATATTATTCCATGTGAACTGATCAACCATAATTCCGATACCCTTAGGGAAATAATGGTAAAGTATATTTCCGACTGGAAATTGGAAGGGGAGTTCCAAACTTGGCTCCTGGAGAACTGCAGTTTTCACAATACCTTGGTGGATCGAATCGTCCCTGGTTATCCGAAAGATGAAATCGATAGCTATAATGAACAATTGGATTATTCGGATTCGCTCATCGTGGCCGCAGAGGCCTTTTTTCTATGGGTAGTGGAGGGAAATGAACGTTTAAGGAACACACTTCCCTTTCATAAGACTTCCTTGGATGTAAAGATCGTGGGCGACATGCAACCCTACCGCACCCGAAAGGTGCGTATCCTGAACGGGGCGCATACCGCAATGGTACCGTTTTCAACCATGTACGGAAATAAAACGGTGCGGGAGACCGTTATGGACCCCTTTACCGGAGGATTTATAGAAGAGACCGTTTTTGGGGAAATAATCCCTACCCTTGATATGGATCGTCAGGAACTGGGGGACTTTGCGGCGGAAGTGTTCGATCGGTTCAGAAATCCCTTCATTAGCCATCAATTGTCCAGTATTGCGCTAAACTCCATTTCCAAATTTAAGGTCAGGGTACTGCCCAGCCTGTTGGAATACGTCAAAACATATTCCAAACTCCCGATTAACCTTAGCTTTTCATTGGCATGTTTGATCCGGTTCTACAAAGGGAATTGGGAAAACGCAGCCTTGCCCGTGCAAGATGATCCCACGATCGTTTTTTTCTTTTCGGAAACTTGGAAATTGGAATCCTACGACGCCATTGCCCAAGGTATCTTGGGCAACAAAGGTCTCTGGGACGAAGACCTGAACGATGTCGAAGGGCTTACAAAGGCCATAGCGATTGCCTTGGGGGCATTGGAGGACCATGGAGTCGAAGAGGGGTATGCCCGCTACAAGAAACAGTTAAAATAGAATAGTATGCAAAAGAAACTGATAAAGGTACACCCTTCCGACAATGTTGCGGTAGCCCTTGTGGACCTGCAACAGGGAGATACCGTTCAATTTGAAGGGGAGGATATCAATTTGGTGGAATTCGCCAAAGCGAAACATAAAATTGCCCTAGAGCATCTTGGGCAAGGTGACAAGATTACGATGTACGGTGTTTTGGTGGGGAAGGCCAGCAAAACCATTCAGAAAGGGGAGGTGCTCACCGTTGAAAATGTAAAACATGAAAGTGAAAAGGTGGTCCAGAAAACAGCTTCTATTGGTTGGACCCCACCGGTAGTGGAAAAATGGAAAGAAAGGACCTTTATGGGGTACCACAGGGAAGACGGTCAAGTAGGTACGCAAAACGTATGGTTGTTCTTTCCGCTCGTATTCTGTGAGAACCGCAATATTGAACTGCTCAAGGACATTTTCGAAAAGGAACTTTTGAGCAAGGAAGTGGATAAGCACCAATTGCTATTGCGTTCATTGATCCAAAATACGGTACAGGAAGCCCCTTCGGGATTAGAAGGTCGGGAAAGGGTGTTCGAAAACGTTGAGGTGCGGTTCATTTCGCACCAAGGTGGGTGTGGGGGGATTCGTCAGGATTCGGAGTCCCTGGCAAAATTGTTGGCAGGTTATGTCAACAACCCCAATGTGGCAGGTGCCACGGTCCTGAGCCTGGGCTGTCAGAATTTACAGATACAGGTATTTAAGGATGCCCTTGCCAAAATAGGACCCCATAGTAAAAAGCCCGTCCTCATTTATGAACAGCAACAAATGGGTACTGTTGACGAAATGCTGAATACCATCATAAAGGAATCCTATCTGGCCATTAAGGACGCCAACGGCCTGGAAAGAAGACCGGCACCCTTATCCAAACTATCCATCGGACTGGAGTGTGGGGGATCTGATGGGTTTTCCGGAATTTCGGCCAATCCAAGCCTTGGCCATGTTTCGGATCTTTTAGTGGCACTTGGTGGTACTGCGGTACTTTCCGAATTTCCGGAACTTTGTGGAGTGGAACAGGAATTGGCGAACCGATGTGTGGATGAGGAAAAGGCAGATAAATTCTTGGGATTGATGAAAGCATATGAAAGATCCGTTGTCGATGCGGGATCGGGTTTCGATATGAACCCGTCCCCCGGAAATATTAAGGACGGTCTTATCACCGATGCCATGAAATCTGCCGGTGCCTCCAAAAAAGGCGGTACGTCCCCTGTAGTGGATGTGCTGGATTATGGGGAGTACCTCTCCAAGAAAGGATTCAATCTTCTGTGTACCCCTGGGAATGATGTTGAGAGCACTACCGCCATGGTGGGTTCAGGGGCCAATATTGTTTTGTTCACCACGGGGTTGGGAACGCCCACGGGCAATCCCATTACACCCGTGATCAAGGTTTCATCCAATACCGAACTTGCCGTGCGTATGACGGATATCATCGACTTTGATACGGGCGCCGTTATCAGGGGGGAGCGGACCATTGAAGAAATGGGCGAACAGCTGCTCGATTTTGTAGTGGATGTTGCCAGCGGTAGGATTAGGACAAAGGCGATGGAATTGAACCAGAACGATTTTATTCCATGGCGACGCGGGGTTTCCCTATAAATTGGTCTTTCCGAGTTTTAAAGCTTTCAGTTTGGAGGAGGATTTCCGGATCAAGAGCTCGGGAGTGAGCTCTACTTTCTGTTCTATCTTTACTTTTCCGGTATTCATTCCCTGCTCCAGAAAAACTTTGGCCGCCAATCTTCCCATTTCTTGGGGAGATTGGTCTACCGAAGAAATGGAAAGTTCCATGAACTTGGTAAAGGGTTCGTTGCTAAAACCTACCACGCAGAATTCATCCGGTATCTTAATGCCCATTTCCTTTAGTTTCTGAATGGCCCCCAAGGCCACATAATCACTTGATGAAAAAATGGCATCTGGACGGTTTGGGAGTTTCATTAAAAGCTCTACGGCCCTCTTTCCATAATCGATATCACTTTTGGTCTGTAACACCAAGTTTTCGTCATAGGGAAGGCCATGTTCCAAGAGTGCCTCTTTGTACCCCTCGCACCTATTTTTATAGATTTCCAGCGACCGGTCCCCCGAGAGGTGGGCAATAGTGGAACATCCTTGGGATATTAAGTGTTTGGTGGCCTGGTACCCTCCGTCAAAGTCGTTGATCGTTACCGTACTTACCCCTGGGATGTTCTTTTTCCGATCAAAGAATACCAATGGTACGTTTTTATCGAGTACGTGCTGGTACTGCTCCGTTTTTTTGGATAATTTGGAAATGGACATCAAAATACCATCCACTTGGGCATTTAATAGCGCATTTATCGTCTCTATTTCCTTTTTTTCCATCTCGTAGGTCTGACCGATGATCACATGATATCCCTTTGGATTGAGCTCTTCCTCGATTCCCCTGATGATGGATGAGAAAAAGTTGCGGTCGATGTAGGGCACAATGACCCCCACATTGTTACTTTTTCCGCTTTTCAGTGCCAGGGCAAGTTTGTTCTGTTTATAGTCCATACTCACAGCGGTTTCCATGACCAGCTTTCTGGTGGCGGCACTTATTTTGGGGTTATCGTTCAGCGCCCGGGATACCGTGGCCGCTGTTATGTTCAGTTTTTTTGCAATGTCGTAAATGGTAGTCTTATCGCTCATGGGGTTTGCCCGATCTGAATATGAGGTAAAAATAAAATAGTTTCTACCAATTTACACATAAATAATGTTTCGATTACTTAAGGAGATGGAATATATAAAATATTGAAAAACAGTATTTTAATTTTTCCTATGGGATAGCGGATTGGAAAATAACTCCGTGAAAGAAATAAGATCCGACAAGGCAACCTATCCGAATGAATTTTACACAGGAACGATTACATAGGAAATAATCTTACTTTAATTTTTGAACGGGAATACTTAAAATCTGATTTAATATGTATATTGAAAATTTTTATGGAGCCATGACGGAGCAACACCAGGGGGGACCAAAATGGATGGGAATACGTTTTTGGTATTCGATTCCCTTTAGTCCGTTACCTTGTACATTTATTAAGTAAAGTTTGACAACCTTGGTGCAAACTAGCAAGGCTTATGGTGAAAAACTAAAATATTATTGGATGCGAACCCTTCGATAAACCCAGGGCAGGCCCTAAGTATAATATATCTCGATCAACTAGTAAAATAAATAAACGAACGATATGTCCCTCTCAAAAATTTCTAGATCTATATCCTCCCTGACCATAGGGCTATTGGTTTTATTGATCGGCTCGTGCAAACAATCAAAAGAATCCGAAACCTCCACTACTACTCCTGTCGATCCCAAAGTGGAAAAGCTCAAGTTGCTTGCGGACTTTAAAGCGGAGCATTTGTATAGTCCGGGAGATAGGAACGAGGGATCTTGGGTGGCCATGACCTTTGATGATAAAGGCCGGTTGATCACGGCAGATCAATATGGGGCCCTTTACCGCCTTACATTGGCACCCATAGGTTCCAAAAAGCTCACACCGGAAATCGAAAAGCTTAAGATCCGTACTGGGGAACAAATAGCCGACTCCGTCCTTCAGATGGGGTATGCCCAGGGATTGTTATATGCTTTTAAAAGCCTGTACGTTATGGTGAACCATAACAGTGATAAGGAATTTGAAAGAGGGACAGGACTGTATCGATTGCAGGATACGGACAATGACGATCAGTACGATAAGATT
Organism: uncultured Sediminicola sp.; assembly: GCA_963974715.1. Lineage (GTDB taxonomy): Bacteria > Bacteroidota > Bacteroidia > Flavobacteriales > Flavobacteriaceae > Sediminicola. The sequence continues at coordinate 45,391 of CAXBDK010000004.1, read as the reverse complement.
ACCCTTTTAAAAGCGCTGAGCGGGGAACCGGGGGAACACGGTCCGCATAGCATTGTCTTGAGTCCGGATGGACAGTCGTTGTACATCATTGCGGGCAACCATACCGATCTTCCCGAGATGGATACCTATAGGTTGCCCCAAATTTGGGGGGACGACAATCTTTTTCCACAGATTAAGGATCCAAGGGGCCATGCCAATAACCGGGGCGCTCCCGGGGGATGGATCGCAAAAATAGATCCAGAGGGCAAAAATTGGGAGTTGGTCAGCGCTGGGTTCAGAAACCCTTTTGATCTTGCATTTAATGATCTTGGGGATATGTTCACTTACGACTCGGACATGGAATGGGACCTGGGAATGCCCTGGTATAGGCCCACCAGAATTTGCCATGTGACGAGCGGTGGTGAATTTGGATGGCGAACCGGAAATGGAAAATGGTCACAGGCCTATCCGGACAATTTACCCGCTGTCCTAAATATAGGCCAAGGTTCCCCAACCAATGTTATCTACGGTAAAGAAGCAAATTTCCCCGAAAAATACAAACATAGCCTTTTCGCTTTCGATTGGAGCTTTGGGATTATTTACAGTATTGAACTAAAACCCAAAGGTTCTTCCTATGTCGGTGAAAAGGAAGAATTTCTTTCTGGAATCCCGCTTCCTTTGACCGACGGGGTAATCGGTCCTGATGGAGCACTTTATTTTATGACCGGCGGACGCCGTTTGGAGTCCGATCTCTACAGGGTATTTTACGATAGGGCAGATGGACGGGATACTACCATGACATCTGAAAAAACATTGGAAGAAACCAAGGAACATAAAATAAGAAAGCAGTTGGAAGCGTACCACACCAAGCCCACGGAAGGGGCGGTCGAGTTTGCATGGCCCTATTTGAACAGTAAGGACCGATTTGTCCAATATGCGGCCCGTTTGGCCATAGAGCATCAGCCTATAAAGCAATGGCAAGAAAAAGTGTTTCAAGAGAAAGATCCGGTTTCCTTGATACAGGCTATCATCGCCCTGGCACGACATACGGATACATCGCAACGCGAGCGTATGATCAGGACCTTAATGTCCTTAAGCTATAAGGAGCTAGACCCATTGGAGCAGGTAAACCTGTTGCGCGCCTTTGAGCTTACACTTTCTCGACTTGGTATGCCATCATCTCCCATAAAAAATGCGGTTATCGATTATTTAACGACCCATTACCCAGCAAAGGCCGATGTTTTAAATCAGCAGCTGAGCAAAATTCTGGCCTACCTCAATGATCCCAAAGTGGTCTTGAAGACATTGGATCTATTGGAATCGAAAGCGGGGGAAAATACCGACGTGATGGCAAATACGGCCACTAATTCATCCGACCTCATACTCAGGAATCCCGAATACGGGATGGATATTGCACAGACCCTTAAGAATATGCCTCCTGCACAACATACGTATTATGGGATAGTACTGAGCAACGTTACGGAAGGTTGGACCCCCGCTTTGAGGGAAAGATATTTCAAATGGTTTTACAGGGCATTTTCCTTTAAGGCGGGCAGAAGTTATATAGGGTTTATTGATAAAGCTAGGCAAATGGCGCTGTCACATGTTCCCAAAAGTCAGTTTGAACTCTATAATAAAATGTCGGGGGATTCCTTGCTGAGCAGTTCCGGGAACGATCTGGCCTTTGCAGTGCAGCCCAAGGGGCCTGGTAAAAATTGGCAGAAAGGGGATATAGCGGACCTCTTGGCAAATGGACTCGGCAAAAGAAATTTTGAACAGGGAGCCAATATGTATGTGGCTACCACTTGTATTACGTGCCATAGCATGCGGGGCAAAGGGGAAAATATAGGGCCTGACCTGACCCAATTGGGCAGTAGGTTTTCCCAGGAGGACATTTTAAAAGCCATAATAGATCCCAGTGAGGTAATTTCAGATCAATATAATTCCACCACTTTTGAATTGAAGAACGGACAATCCGTGGTCGGCAGATTGGTGAACGAGGATGACAAGAACTATACCATTTCCCAAAACCCGTATGCCCCTGAGATTACAAGGGATATTGCCAAGGATCAAGTAGTGGGGAGGAAACTATCCACCATTTCCTTGATGCCCCCGGGCACCATTAACCGGCTCAATCCGGAAGAATTAAAAGATCTGTTGGCGTATTTGATCACTGGCGGTGATCCAGACAATGAGATGTATAAATAATGGCGATAAGTCCGTTAGCTATAAAAATGTTGGCGAATGTATGCCAATATGAATCATGCAAATGAACGATGAAGCATAAAAATATGGATTTTGGGTATACTTGGAAACCTCTTGGCTTACTGTTGATAAGTAGCTTGTTGGGCCTGCAATCGTGTAAGGATAAAAAGGGACCGGATCCCAACGGGCATGCTCCAAATACTGTACATGTCCAAGAAGGATTTGTGGAGATTTTTGATGGTAGATCCCTAGCGAATTGGGAGGGAGACCCTACTTATTGGAGGGTGGAGGATGGAAATTTGGTGGGAGAGGTTACCCCTACGACCTTGCTAAAAAAAAATACCTTTATCATATGGCAGGGAGGGGAATTGGGGAATTTTGAACTAAAATCGGAGTTTCGCATCACCAAGAACGGGAACAGTGGGATCAATTACCGAAGTGAAATTTTGGATACTGTCCCATTTGCGTTAAGGGGCTATCAGGCCGATATTGATGGTATGAACAGGTATACCGGCCAGAATTATGAGGAACGGAAACGGACCACCTTGGCCTATAGGGGAGAAAAGACATTGATAACATCGCAAGGGAATCCCGGGGAAGAAGGATCGCTACCGGGCAACATAAAAAATAATGCATGGCTGCATAGGGAAACAATAGCCTCTCTGGGGAATTCGGATTCCCTTAAAATGCGAATTACCGAAGAAGGTTGGAACGAGTGCCATTTGATCATTAACGGTAACAGGCTCCAACATTTTATCAACGGAATTTTAATGAGCGATGTCACGGACAACGATACCATCAATCGGAGGTCCGTGGGGTCCATTGGGGTACAAGTACATGTTGGCCCGCCCATGAAGGTGGAATACAGGAATATCCGGATCAAAAAATTATAGGCTGAATTAGATTGTTGCGATCTTTGTCATTTAGGCTCTTTTGTATGGGCCACTGGCAAAGGTCTTTCCCATTGTTCCAGCGGATGCTCCCATGGGTCCAGTGAATCTGAAAGCGATGGCGGAGGCCCTTGTGCCGAACCAAAGAAAAGATGGTTTTGGGAGGTGGGCCTACATGACGAAACACATTTCGGGGGGAAGGAGCTATCGGGAACGGCCTTGTTTGTCCACGGTTTGGCATATGGGGCAAATAATGGTATTTTAGAGCGGGAAAAGTACTGCATAAAAAAGGATTTCCGGGCTGCCTCCAATCCACTATAAAGGAACCGAGGGACGGTCAGCCTATGAAAAAGTGCCGGATTTTGAAGATTATGGATTGGAGTGTTTTTACTTGAGGGATCGGAAGTGTATTGACTGAAATAAGAATATGGATATAAGATTTGGCACCGCAAGGTATTCGCTGTTGTTTTTGGCCTTTGCCACAATTGGATTTTCCACCACCACCCGGTCGCAGGACTCGGTTCTACCCCTGTGGAAAACCGTGCCAGGGGCATTGGAAGATATAACCTATAAAGAAGAACCCACCTTCAACGATCAAGGTACGTTAACGGGCATCAATAACGTATCGGTACCCGACCTGACCGTTTTTTTGGCCGACGAAAGGAATGCCAATGGTACGGCCGTGGTAATCTGTCCGGGCGGTGGATACAGGCATTTGGCCATGGATAAGGAAGGTTATAAGGTAGCAAAATGGTTCAATTCGCTGGGTATATCGGCCTTTGTACTTAAATATAGGATGCCCAGTGACCAAACGATGGAAAACAAATCCATAGGCCCCTTACAGGATGCCCAAGAAGCCATAAGGACGGTACGGAGAAATGCCACAAAATGGAACTTGGACGTACATAAAATTGGTGTTATGGGGTTTTCGGCCGGTGGGCATTTGGCATCCACCGTTTCCACACATTATGATGAAAAGGTCTACAGGGCAACGGATACGATCAGTGCGCGACCCGATTTTTCCATACTTCTCTATCCCGTAATATCCATGGAAGAAGGGATAACCCATAAGGGATCTAAAACGGCCCTCTTGGGAGAATCACCGGAAAGGGAAATGATCGATGCCTATTCCAATGAAAAAAGGGTAAATGCCGAAACCCCGGTCACCTTTTTGGTGCATTCAACGGATGATGGGGTGGTCCCCGTGGAAAATTCACTTAATTACTACACCGCCCTTAAACGCCACCAAGTACCGGTAGAAATGCATATCTATGAAGATGGCGGACACGGTTTTGGCCTTGGGGTGTCCGGTACCCATACCAATTGGCCCCAAGCCTGTGAACAATGGCTTATGGCGCGAGGACTGATTTCCAAGGAACGGACGGCATTCCTGTTTTCCTATTTTAAGGGCAATGGGGAGGATGGCCTTCATTTGGCATACAGTACGGATGGGTACCACTGGGAGCCGCTGCGGAACGATACTTCCTTTTTGGTCCCAAGGGTAGGCAAGGACAAGCTCATGAGGGACCCCTGTATTATAAGGGGCGGGGATGGGAACTATCATATGGTATGGACGGTAAGTTGGACCGATAAAGGCATAGGGTACGCCTCCAGCAAAAATCTTATCGATTGGACCCCACAGCAATTTATTCCTGTTATGGCCGAAGAAGGGGGCACTAGAAATACGTGGGCACCGGAAATTACCTATGATGAAAAAAATGATCAATATATGATCTATTGGGCATCCACGGTAACCGGTAAATTTCCGGAAACAGCGTCCCGGGAAGAGAACGGTTACAACCATAGGATGTACTATACCACCACAAGGGACTTTAAGACCTATGGGCCCACAAAACTGTTGTACGAACCTGGCTTCAATGTGATCGATGCCTCCATTCGGGCGGAAGGAGGTGAATTTATAATGTTCCTAAAAGACGAAACACGGACCCCGCCCCAGAAAAATATCAAGATCGCCCATAGTGATGTACTTACGGGCCCCTATGGAAAAGCTAGCGCGCCCATCACGGGCAAGTATTGGGCAGAAGGGCCTACGGCCCTTAAATTGGACGGGTCTTGGGTGGTGTATTTTGATAAATACACCGATAAACAGTACGGAGCGGTCAGGCAGGCCCCTTCGGGATGGACCGATATTTCCGATAAGGTCCATTTTCCCAAAGGGGCCCGACACGGAAGCGTATTTGAGGTGCCCTTGGCCGTTTTGGAACGACTCAAAAAGTTATAGGCAAGGGACCTAGCATAACTTCTTGGACGGTAAATCTTATGCCGTAAGGCAGGAGACCTACCTTTCCTTATATGGGAATGGCATGGGTGTTCTTGATCTCCCCCATTACAAAGGTGCTGTGGGCGCTGCCTATATTTTTTACGGAACCCAGGCCGTTCAGGACAAAGTCCTGATAGTGTTTCATGTCTACCACCATCACCTTCAGCAAAAAATCGGAATCGCCGGAAATATTGTAACATTCCGTAACTTCCTTTATCCCCTTGATATCCTGTACGAACCTGTTGCCTATTTCCTTGGTATGCTGTTTTAGGGTGATATTACAGAAAACCGTGAGTCCCCTGTTGAGCTTTTCCGCATCCAAAACCGCGACATATTTTTGTATATATCCCTCTTTTTTTAACCGTTTGATCCGCTCAAAAACGGGGGTTGGGGAAAGGTTTACCCTATGTGCCAATTCTTTGGTGGTCTGATCGGCATTATCCTGTAAAGCCCGTAATAGTTTTAGGTCCACTTCATCCAGTTCGTTCATAGAATATTATTCTTCAAAGATCAATAATTACGGGTGTTTTAGATTAATAAACCTATTAATACGAACATAATAGTTAATAATTCCAATTAATGGTAAAATTATGGATTATTAGTTTATAATCATAAACTTTGATGGAAATTATAAACAATATAGATGATGAAAACAAATCTTTTGGGCTACCCAAGGATCGGAAAAAAAAGAGGTTTAAAATTTGCCTTGGAAAAGTATTGGAAAAAGGAACTGTCCATAATGGAACTGGAAAAGGTGGCCGGGCAAATAAGGAGGGAAAATTGGCAAACGCAAAGGGATATGGGAATAGATCTGATTCCTTCAAATGACTTTTCCCTTTATGACCAGATGTTGGATGCCTCGCTTTCTTTTGGCTGTATCCCGGAACGCTTTTCTACCCTCAGGGATTCCCTGGCTCCCATAGATCTTTATTTTGCAATGGCCAGAGGTTTTCAGGAAGGTGAAGAGGATATTACTGCGTTGGAAATGACCAAATGGTTCGATACCAACTATCATTTTCTGGTGCCAGAGTTTACAAAGGACCAAGAGTTCCAACAATGTTCTTCCAAAGCGGTGGATGAATTTAAGGAGGCCCTTGCCTTAGGGATAAAGACCAAACCGGTGCTTATTTCCCCTGTCACCTATTTATACTGGGGGAAGGAGATGGAAGCAGGTTTTCATCGAATTGAACTGTTGCCAAAATTAAGACCGATATTTTTTACTTTGTTGGAACAGCTCTCGGAAGCGGGGGCCGAGTATGTCCAAATCGATGAACCCTGCTTGGCACTGGACCTTTCGGATATGGAACGTAGGGCCATTGTGGAACTGTACAATGAAATAGCCGCACGTTTTCCCGACCTTAAGATCGTGCTTGCCAATTATTTTGATTGTTATGGCAACAACCTGAACGCTGTTCTTCAACTTCCGGTACATGCCATCCATTTGGACCTGGTGCGCTGCCCCCTTCAATTGGACGATGTGCTCACCTCTCCTTTTTATACGGGAAAACAACTGCTTTCCCTAGGGGTAGTGGACGGAAGGAACATCTGGAAAAATAAGTATGGGGAATCCCTCACCTTACTTCAAAAAGCAGGTAGGCTACTTTCTAATGATCGGATATGGATCGCCTCCTCCTGTTCTTTACTGCACTGTCCCCTAGACTTGGACCTGGAAGGACAGGAGAATGGCCTACCTGGGGACATTGTACGATGGATGGCCTTTTCAAAACAAAAACTGCAGGAATTGGTGGACTTAAAACAATTGCAGAAAGGGGAATTGTCGCCCATGCTATCACAAAGGATGGAAGACAATGAACAGGTCCATAAAAACCGGGAAAATTCACTACTGGTCCATCATGAAGAAACAAAGAAAAGGGTAGGGCTGCTTACGGCCAAAGACAGTGAACGGAAATCGGAATTTCCATTCCGACGAACGCTGCAACAACAGGAACTGGGCCTTCCCCTATATCCCACTACCACTATTGGATCTTTTCCACAGACCAAAACGGTGAGGGGCTGGCGCGCCAAATATAAAAAAGGTGCAATTTCAAGGGAAGAATACGAGCGGTTGATCAAAGAGGAGATTATCCAAACCATCCGTTTTCAGGAAAAATTGGATCTGGATGTCCTTGTACATGGGGAATCGGAACGGAACGATATGGTAGAATATTTTGGGGAACAACTACAAGGATTTGCCTTTACGGCCCAGGGATGGGTACAGAGTTATGGGAGCCGCTGTGTAAAACCCCCCATCATCTATGGGGATGTCCATCGACCGATGCCCATGACGGTAGACTGGACGGCCTTTGCCCAATCGCTTACCCCCAAACCTGTAAAGGGAATGCTTACCGGTCCCGTTACCATCCTGCAATGGTCCTTTGTGAGAAATGACCAGCCCAGGTCCCAAACCTGTAGACAGATCGCCCTGGCCATTCGGGATGAGGTGTTGGATCTGGAAAGGGCAGGCCTTAAAGTGATACAGATCGATGAACCGGCCATACGGGAAGGCTTGCCGTTGAGAAGGGACTATTGGCCGAACTACTTGGATTGGGCAGTGGAATGTTTCCGGATAGCGGCAAGTGGGGTAAAGGATACGACGCAGATCCATACCCATATGTGCTATTCCGAATTCAATGATATCATAGAAAGTATTTCCCAGATGGATGCGGATGTGATCACCATAGAAACGTCCCGTTCCCAGATGGACCTTTTGGATGCCTTTGTAAATTTCAAATATCCAAATGGGATCGGGCCCGGGGTCTATGATATCCATTCCCCGAGGGTACCCAATACGGAAGAGATGGAATCATTGTTGATAAAAGCGGGCAAGTTGCTGCCAACGGAAAATATTTGGGTAAATCCCGATTGCGGACTTAAGACAAGGGACTGGCCGGAAACCGAATCGGCCCTAAGGCACATGGTGCGGGCAGCTCAAAATATGAGGGCTGCCCTAGAGGCATAAATGTAGTAGTCAACAATTATAGCCCCGAGGCCTGTCTTACAGGGTTCGGGGCGGTTTGTTTTCAGGGGTATGGTCAAAAATCCCTTGGCTCTTCGTATTTTTGGGTCGGTGCACATATTAATGATATCATTGGAATGAAGGAATTTGGAAACAGCAGGGAATTTTTATTTGGCAGTGAAATTCCATGGGAGACGGTTGGGGACGGAGTGGAACGCCAGATTTTGGGGTTTGACAGATCTGTGATGATGGTAAACGTAAAGTTTAGAAAAGGGGCCATTGGGCCCGTCCACCAGCATTACCATACCCAAGTAAGCCACGTGATCCATGGAAAGTTTGAAATGACCATCGATAATGTGAGCAAGATACTTGAAAAAGGGGATTCATTTTATGTACCTCCCAATGTACCACATGGGACTATCTGTTTGGAAGACGGCATCCTACTTGATGTATTTAGTCCATTAAGAGAGGATTTTATGTGATAATATGGAAGAAACGTTATAATCTTAAAAACTTTAAAACTAAACCGATGAAAAAAATTATTTGTATGGCCATTTTATTGCTCGTCATCAATCCCAGCAGTGGGTATTCCCAAAAAATAAGCAGGGCAAAACTGGATTCGGTGCTTCAAAGGGCTTCCGATCAATACAAATACCTAATGCAGCGATTGCCCAAAGGGGAGTTTCCCAAAACCTATCATGCTATGGAAGATCGCTTGGAAACAAGTGACTCCGAGTGGTGGTGCAGTGGGTTCTATCCGGGGACGCTATTAAAGTTGTTCCAGTACAATGGGGATGCTTCCCTTAAAAAAGAAGCCGACCGGATATTGCTCGATTTGGAAAAGGAACAGTTCAATACAGGAACGCACGATCTTGGATTTATGATGTACTGCAGTTTTGGACTTGCAGAGGAAATTGAGCCTAAAACAGCCTACAGGGAAATTTTGATGAACAGCGCCAAATCGCTTGCAACCCGTTTTAACGGTAAGGTTGGCTGTATTCGGTCCTGGAATTCCAAGGACGATAGCTTTTTGGTGATCATTGATAATATGATGAACCTTGAACTGCTGTTTTGGGCATCCGATTTTAGTGGGGATCCCCAATACGCAGATATTGCCATTGCCCATGCCGATACTACCATCAAGAACCATTTCCGTAACGATTTTAGCTCCTACCATGTCCTGGACTATAACGAAACTACGGGCGAAGTAATGGAAAAGCGTACCGCACAAGGTTTTGCCGATGAATCTGCCTGGGCGAGGGGCCAGGCATGGGGACTGTACGGTTATACCGCTACCTATAGGATCACCAAAGACCCCAAATACTTGCACCAGGCCGTGAAAATAGCCGATTTTATGTTGAACGATCCCAATCTTCCCTTGGATAAGGTTCCCTATTGGGATTATGATGCAGAAACCATTCCGGATGCCCTACGGGATTCTTCTGCAGGCGCTATAATGGCATCCGCCTTATTGGAGCTCGCCAATTATGTGGATGAAGCAAAGGCCAAAAGGTACTTTCAGGATGCCGAAACGGCCTTGAATACATTGATCGGTCCGGAGTACATCGCCCAAAAAGGGGAAAACGGCGGGTTTTTATTGAAACATGGGGTAGGGCATCTTCCCCAAAAATCGGAAGTGGACGTTCCCCTTACCTATGGGGACTACTATTTGGTGGAAGCCCTACAACGATATATGCGATCGATGTAAATCCAACATCAGCTATTTTGATCCGATAGTTTAGGCAAACAAAAGAAGGCGTATGTGTTCGAAAGGGTGGACGCATGGCGTGTTGTTTTGGAAATCCTAAAGGAGTCATAAAATGGGATTCGGGTCGTAAGGAAAATGGGGATCGGGGGACAAACCTTTACTTGTGGGCCAATAAGCGCAGATGAAACTATTCCGTAGGATTTCACAGTGCTTCAATAGCGGCCCATGGAACCCTTAAAATAAAAAGAATGTCACTTTCCGATAACAATATCCTATCAAATACAAAATTTTCGGTACTTGACCTTGTACCGGTCACCCAAGGAAATACCCATTTACGGTCCATGGAAAATACCTTGGATCTTGCCCGAAATGCGGAGAAGCTCGGTTATGAACGGTTCTGGATTTCCGAACACCATAATATGGACAGTATCGTTAGTTCCGCAACGGTGGTCCTATTGGGCTACGTGGCGCAGGGTACGGATAAGATCAGGGTGGGCTCTGGGGGAATCATGCTTCCCAACCACGCTCCGCTTATAGTGGCCGAACAGTTTGGCACCTTGGCCACCTTATATCCGGGCCGTATCGACCTTGGACTTGGGAGGGCTCCCGGGACCGATCAATTAACGGCACACGCCCTCCGGCGCGGTAGGGATGAAAGTGTTCAGGATTTTCCCAACAACATAGCCGAATTACAGCAGTACTTTTCGGCCGACAACCTGGATTCAAGGGTGCGTGCCATTCCCGGAGAGGGTTTGGATATTCCGTTATACCTATTGGGATCCAGTACTTTTAGTGCCGAACTTGCGGGTAAATTGGGATTGCCATATGCGTTTGCCAGTCACTTTGCACCGGCACATTTATACAATGCCCTTGAACTGTACGCTCATCACTTTAAGTCGTCCCAACAGTTGGAGAGGCCCTATGCCATGGCCTGTGTTAACGTCATAGCGGCCGAAACCGATCAGGAGGCGCAGCGCTTGGCCACTAGTCTGTACCAATTTGCAATGGGCATCATCACCAATGTCAGAAGGCCCTTGCCCCCTCCAATAGCATCTATGGACGGGGTATGGAACGAGGCCCAAGAGGCCATGATCAAAAATATGATGCACTATACCTTTATAGGGTCCAAAGAAACGGTGGAACAACAATTAAAGAAATTTGTGGAAACCACCGGGGTCCGGGAGATAATAGTGGTATCCCATATCCACGGCCATGAAGACCGAGTCAGGTCCTATGAGATCATATCGGACATCTTTACCTCCTAGATGAAAAGGTAATCATTGGAAGGCACCGCCTACAAGGATTATAGGGGTCAAGCGTGCAGTGCTAGCATCGGAATATTGGGATAATACCCCAACTGCTGCAGTTTGCTGCGCACAAGCCCTAATTTTTCAAGAAAGCTGGCCTGGTGCGCAATAAAGGTCATCAGAACACAGTTGCGCCCAATACTTATCGGGTGGAGTACAGTGGACAGGGAAGTTTGGTCCAGGGTCTGTATCATATAATCAAATTCCCTAAGGTGGGACAAAAAGAGAATCTTATTGGACCTTTGTAGGCGCGTTGGATTACCGGTTCCGGATTTTTCCAAAATACGGATTTGTGCCCGTTGTGTTCTGGCCATTTCCTTAAGGTTATCCATTTCTAGGCTTGCAACCTCCAGTTTAAAATCGGTCACCAGCATTATTTCGTCCAATTTTCCGCAGGGGGCATTACTTGGCACCACCATCACGGGACAATTTCTGACCTTGTCCGTAACGGCCACCGTATTTTTGCCATATGAGCCCCGGGAATCGTCCGTAGCTCCTTTGGCCCCCATGATCACCATATCTATCTTATGGGAAGCTAGGGTCCATTTAATGGCATTCATCAAAAAAGTGGATTCCGATAGGAATGTAAAGTGGTGCAGGGGATTGGAATTCTCTACCATCAGCCGGATCAATAAATTTTCCATATTTCCCTTGGATTTCTTTTCGGAGACCTTATGAAAGGCCTCATCGGGGTCGAGAAGTGTGAGACTGTCCAAGCCGTAGGTTTCCCGTCCAAAGGCATGAAGGATATGAAAATTGCATGGCTGCCTTTGGAAAAGCTGGGTGGCGTACACCAGGGCATTCCAAGCATTTTCCGAAAAGTCCGTTGGGAATAGTATGTTCTTCATGACAATCTTTTTTATGTTCAATAACCATCTGAAATACGGGACGTTATAATAAAATGGAAATATCGATGGGAGCGTCCCGCTGTACCACGTCCATAATTATGATTTCTTTTTCCCATTCGGGAAAGCCCCACTTTAGGACCGATCCCTTCGCATTGCCTATCAAGGCGGTTCCCAAGGGCGATAAGAGCGATATTTTATCCAAATTCCCGTCACTGTGACTGGGCAGGACCACTTGTAGACGCTTCCGCCAGTCTTCGCCCGAGCCAATAGTGACGACCGAATTAAAACGAACCACCTGCTTGGGCATGTCCATTTCATCAAAAATCCGTGCATTTTCGAGGGCAAGGCCCAATTTTTTCATGGGACCTTCCAATGTTCTGCCCGTATGATAGCCGTAAAGGTTCAGAAAACGCTTTAGCAATACATATTCCTTCTTTTCTATGGTAAGTTCCCCATGGTCCATTTCTTCCGTGTTTGCCCGATTAATGGGTTTTAATGACGATGTGAACCTCGTCATATAAACAGTTTGTCCATCCGTTCATCAGGGGGCTGTTCACAGGGTCTGCCTATTCCGCCCAATTCTGATTCGATGATTTGGTAATCGCACTTTTCATACCCGATCATGGAAAGATGCCGCGTTGTACATAGGCTTTTTCCAGTCGTTCCAATGCAATTATAAATGCCGCCGTCCTCATGTCCACCTTTCTATTGATGGATGTTTCGAATACTTTTTGAAAACTCTCCCTCATCTTGCGTTCCAATTTTTCCATCACCTCCTCCAAGGTCCATATTTCTCCGTTTCTATTTTGTAGCCACTCAAAATAACTGCCTATCACCCCACCCGAGTTGCAGAGGATGTCGGGGATGATGTCCACCCCTTTTTGTAGCAGAATCTGCTCTGCTTCCACATCGGTGGGACCATTGGCACCTTCGGCGATCAACCTGGCTTTTATAAGGCCGGCATTTTGGGCGGTGATCTGGTTGCCAAGGGCAGCGGGGATACAGATATCACATTCCTGACCAAAAAAAGCATCCTTTTGGATGGGGGCGGCATTTTTATATCCTACAATGCTACCTTGGTTGGCAGCGGCAAATTGGGAGAGGCTTTCCACAGGGATGCCCTCATAATTGTATATACTGCCCAGATGGTCCTGTACCGCCGTCATTACCGCTCCGTCCCTTTCTAAAAAATGGGCGGCCCAATAACCAACGTTCCCAAATCCTTGTACAATAAATTTTTTGCCCTTTAGATCCACTTTTTTTAAGAGGGCCCAAAATTTTATGGTAAGGTATACCCCATAGCCCGTGGCCCGGTCCCTACCTTCCGACCCTCCGGAACCCAAGGGTTTCCCGGTAACGACATGCAGGTTTTTGGAACGTTCGGAGGGACCTTTGGTAGACATATAGGTATCCAATATCCACGCCATCGTCTGGGGATTGGTGTTTACATCCGGTGCGGGAATATCCAGTTCGGGCCCGATATTATCGCCCAGAGCATAGGTAAACCTTCTGGTAATGCGCTCCAGTTCGGAAATGGAGTATTTGTTGGGATCCAACTGTATTCCCCCTTTTGCACCTCCATAGGGCAGTCCCGCCAAAGAAGTTTTCCAGGTCATCCACATGGCAAGTGCCCTTGCGGCATCTATATCCACTGTGGGATGGTACCTTAGCCCTCCTTTATAAGGACCTAGGGCATTGTTGTGCTGCACCCTGTACCCTGTAAAGATTTCCACCTCCCCATTATCCATTTTTACCGGAAAATGGACCACCAGTTCGTTGTTGGTGATACTGAGAATTTTCCTAATATTGGAATTAAGGGAAATACTATCGGCGGCATTGTTGAACTGTCTCATTACATTGTCCAACATACCCTGTTTGACAGGGCTTTTTATCTTGATTTCTTCTGTGGTCATATCTTAATTTTTTTATGGTCACCTACGGACCCAATTATACTTCCGGTACCCGAAAGGTCTTAAAATAGCGCTCCAAGGGCTGTTGTAACATATCCTTGTGGTGCCAATACTCACTGCATGCGTGCACAGATCCCTTTTTGCACGTAAGTGCACAATAGGGAGCGTGGATACAGCTACTGCATAAACTTTGTGGGCTCCTCGTTTCCATCGAACATTGTTATAAATTATTTTGTACAATTAGCTGGAGGGCGCCTTATTGTCGGGCTTGCTCCGAGATGGTTGATTTAGGAATTTCTTTTGGGCAGCCCGTTGGGCTCTCTATATATAACCCATGGTTTTGGCGCTCGGGTCCAATAAATAGTGCATATGCTGCAATATACCCCATGGGTTTTCCATGGGGTACTTTATGCACTGACTCGGATATATATTTTCAGTAATCGGAAAGATCCTTGTTACTGTTGGACCTGTGATCATTCCAAGGTTTGCAGTTCCGAGGAGGCTAGGGCCTTTTCAAGGTTGGCCGTAACGGAGGTACGGTTCCCAAAAAATTTCCCGCCATCCTGTCTTTCCAGTGTAACGGCAACTGCTCCTGATTTTTTCTGCTTTATGGCGGTTACCACCACCTTGTGCCCCTCAGCGACCTTGTAGTTGGCGATACCTCCTTGTTTGATAAGGAAGTTGGCCTTGGTGAAATTTATATGGTTGTACTTCCAGCTGGTGGGCTTTCCAATTTGGAGCACTTCCCCCACTTTTATGTCATTGGTCTGAATTCCGGTTTCACCTTGTGCGTACATTACGGTAAATGAAAATAGGGCGATCATCAATAATTTTTTCATGACTACAAATTTTTGAATTACTAATTGTTTTTAATAAGGTTGAAATCCGGAAAAGAGCAAAATTGTGCTGGCAACCAAATGCTGTCATACTGCTCCTTTCCGGTTGCATGCATATTTGCAACTAGTGTTCCAAAAAACGATCATAAAAACAAAAATCACATCAAAATGTTGATAATCAATTGTATATAAAAAATTAAAGGTAATGGATAAATTAAACAGGTGGGGTAAAAATCCCCAGTGGGGGAATTTTGCCCCGCTCTTTATTTCAGCTTTTCCCTGAGCGTTTTCCGATCTATTCCCAAAATTTTGGCCGCCTTGGTCTTATTGTTGTCCGTTGCCGCCAAAACCCGCTGTATATATTCCCTTTCCATAAGGTGAAGGGGTTTCAGGCCACTGTCGGGAAAACTTATTCTATACTTGAGGTTCTCTGGCAGATCTTTTATCTGGATCTTTCCATCGCACATAATAACGGCCCGTTGCACCGCATTTTCAAGTTCGCGTATATTGCCCGGCCAGTGGTACCTTTTTAAGATTTTGAGGGCTTCTGCGTCGATCTGTACAAGACGGTCTTTGTATTCGATCCCATATTTGCGGACAAACCGTTCCACCAGCAAGGGAATATCCGATTTTCGTTCCCGTAGGGGAGGTACGGTTATCTGAACTACCGTCAACCGATAGTAAAGATCTTCCCTAAAGGTTTTTTTGGCGATGCTCTCCAGCAGGTCCGTATGCGTTGCGGCGATGATCCGTAAATCTACCTTTTCCACTTTTTGGGATCCCACCTTGGTAATTTCCTTTTCTTGGAGTACCCGTAGCAGTTTGGCCTGTACCCCAAGGGAGGCATTGGCGACTTCATCCAAAAATAAGGTGCCATTGTTTGCCGCCTGAAAAAAACCGTTTCTGTTCTCATTGGCACCCGTAAAGGCCCCCTTGGTATATCCAAAGAGTTCGGCTTCCAACAGGCTTTCGGGAATTGCACCGCAATTTACGGGGATAAAGGGCCCCCGAGCGTATTTGCCGGAATAATGTATGGCACGTGCCACCAATTCCTTACCGGTACCGCTCTCCCCTTGCACCAGTACGGTCGCTTTATTGTCCTTTACCCGATCTATGATATCGGTTATTTTTTGGAATGCCTCCGAGGCCCCTATCATTTCTACGTTTTGGGCGAGATCGATCCGGGCATGGGACTTTGTGGAAACATTCTTTTGGGTAGGCCTCCCGGCAAAGGAATTTAAGATGGCCTGTTTTAGCTCCTCCTTGGTAAAGGGTTTGGTCAGGTAGTCCATGGCACCCGATTTGACCACCTTAAGGGCCCCATCTACCGATGGATAACCGGTGATCACCAATTTTGGGATCTGCGGATAGTGCTCATCGGCGTATTTGATCAGTTCGAAACCATCCACCTCGGGCATTTGTATGTCGGTTATCAGAAGGTCAATGGCCGTATCCTTTAGGATGTACAGGGCTTCCTTTACCGACACCGCTTTGTAGGTATGGTAATTCAACGATTGAAGATGGCGCTGCAGCAATTCCAGGATTCCCAGATCGTCATCTACCAGTAATATGTTTTCTTTTTGGAATGCCATGTTCATAGTTTTGGAAAATCCATAGTACAGATGGCCCCTTTGGGGGAATTGGCAGTAAAGACTATTTTTCCTTTATGGCTGTTGATGATGCCATGTACCACGCTTAATCCCAGTCCATTTCCCTGTCCGACCGGTTTAGTGGTAAAAAAAGGCTCAAAGATTTTTTCCCGGTGTTTCTTTGCGATCCCGGGACCCTCATCGGCCACTTTTATCCGTACATTTTGGTCGGTGTCAATGACCTCAATGGCAATCTTGCCGCCTTCTGGGGTATAATAGACGGCGTTCATGATAATGTTGAACAAAACTTGCGTAAGCTGTATGTTGTCGGCCTTCATCGAAATGGATTCCCTGTTTACCAGTAGGGTATGTTCTACCTTGTTTTTTTTAAAGGTGGGTTCCAAAAGGTTCAGCACGTTTTTAAGGATCTGGTTTACGTCTACCTGTCCCATATGTTGTGGCATCCCGCAGGCGAAGAACATCAGTTTTTTTACCACCTCTCGGGAGAAAAGGGCACTGTCCACTATCTTTTCCAGGTCCCGGGCCAATTTGGGATCCTTCACCCGAGCCTTCATTAGCTCGGCAAAGCCAAGGATATTGGCCAAGGGCGTATTCAGTTCATGTGCTATCCCGGCGGTTATTTCACCGAGGATCGCCAGTCGGTCGGACTGTTCCATTTTTTTCTTTAGGGCCAGCTCGTTTTCACGGATCTGCTTCCGTTCCATAAGGTTCCCCACTGCAGCGCACACATTGTTGAGCAATAACTGCTCCTCTTCAAGAAAATCGGACTCTGCATACCGTTCTGAAGGGTAACCCACCTTTATGGCACCCTCTTTCTGGTTGAAGACCTTAATAGGGGCTGTCAGGAAAACGAATTGCGAGGCACGGCTATGGGTGCTAAGATCGTAGGTGCCCGAACGTAGGTGGACAAATGTATCGTTATTGTACCGCCATGCCCTTTTAAGGCAAAGGATGATCGCTTCCAGGGAAGTTTCCAACTGATCATAATCACAATTGGCAATAATGGAGGTTACCTCGTACAAACAGGTAAGCTCCTTGATCCGCTCCTGTAATTTTTCCTCTACCTGTGTCATAACAGTATTTGATGGGGCATGGGCTTTTGATAATAGTGGGACCGATGCAATCCCTTGCAGTGCAAATGCCGATTATGAAATTTTTTGATGGAATTAAGCCATGAAAATACCCAAAATTAATGAATTCCGATAAAATATTGACACTATGGCAAGGTTTGGGACGCATAACGTTGAGATTTTTTTATTTTTGGGCAACCACAACCTTTAAGTATCCGGCATGTCCAATAAAGACGTACACAAAAACCTTTTTATTGTAATTTATTTAAATTCAATTGTACCACTATCCCCAGCCCTTAAGGCTTTTTTGGTGGATAAGATCAAAAGTGTATCCTACCAAAAAAATCAGGTAATCTGCAATCAGGGAGAGCTATGCAATAAATTATATGTGATCAAAAAAGGATTGGTAAGGGGCTATTTTATCAGTGCCTCGAACGATATCACTACTTGGATAAGTTCGGATAATGAAATTTTCACTTCCATTACCGGGTTCTTTCGGAACGAACCGGCTCGCGAGAATATTCAAGCCCTTGAGGATACCTATTGTGAATACCTGGAATATGACGATTTTCACTATGCCCTAAAACACTTTGCCGAAATGCGGGAAATGAACCGCTATATGATGGAAGAATATTATATGCATGCCGAAAACAGGGCCTATATGGCAAGAATTCCCAATGCGCAGAATAGATGGAACCAATATTTTGAAGGTACGGATCCAAAGATCATCCATCGCATTCCTAAAAAATATCTGGCTTCCCTCCTTGCCATGCGACCTGAGACCCTTTCCCGGATAATGAACGAACATGCCAGAACGCTCAGATCAAATGCCACCGATTGATAGATACAAACCTTGTGATTTCCTGATTGCCCCATTTTTGTAAGGGCCGGCCAGATTTTTTATATGGCATCGTTTCCAATCTCCTACTTTAGGGCAATCCTTCGGTTTATGGTATTGGTTCCATTTAAAAGTGGGTGGTAACCGACCCTTTTACCATTGGTGAATTTATTTATCCCCTTTAAAAATACGTCCTCCTGAAGTTGGACCAATCCCAAACAGTCCTACTTTTGATCGGGCAATTTCCTAATTTTTTTGTGGGACAGCTTATCAAATCATCGCTAAAGTGCGGTTTTATCGGTCCATTTACCCAAAAATGTAGGAGTAACTTGACAAATGTCAAGACTCCCCAAGATTTTAAATACTACAATTATTCTTACCCCGTTATTTTGCGAAACAAACAATTACATGGGGAAAAATACCACAGATAGTTCATGATCTTAATTGACCAATTTTCAATTCCTATTATTAAAATCAAATCACAAACCTTCAAACCAATTTTATGAAAGTAAAAATTCACCACATTGTACCTCTGTTTCTCCTCCTCTTTCTTTTGGGGAACGGCATGGCTTTTTCACAGGCCAATAATTTGGTAGTGATCGATCAGGCTTTTGCCCAAAAAGAGGAAGTGCTTTCCAAACTTCCTTATGGCACACTCGTTCTTTACCTAAAGACCACCTCAAATCCATGGAAGGACATTCGGGAGAAAATGACATTGAATCCCGATTTGAAAAACATTCATCTTTTTGCGGAGTCGGGACATAATTCCCTCTTGATGGGCGGCATCGAATATAATACCGATACCGTAGCTTCAGAATTTGAACTGGCGATGTTGGAAGGGCTTTATAAGGGCATCCATTACCAACTCCTACTTTACAGCTGTAACTTGCCTTCCAGCCCGGAAGGATTGGACCTGATAAAGGAATTGGGTAATAGGACATATTTTAATATAGCTGCTGCTACAGGGTGCACAGGTGTCTTTGATGAAAATTTTGACTTCAACTTTACCACACTGGACCAACCTACCGTAGGTCCAATTTTTACAAACTAAACTATTCCATACCATGAAGAATTTTTTAAAACGATTCGTCGTAATGGTCTTTCTATGCCATTTTGGGAGCACTTTTGCCCAGAGTGTGGGGATGACCGTACAACAAGGACCCAACATAGATGTGATGTTGACCGTTGGCTCCGCAAATGTAGACCTCAGTACCTTCGAGGCCGATTTGGAACAATCTATGCATAGCAAAGGAATTCCCTTGGGGAAATTAAGGGTAGAGGCTTTCCAACGTAGTTCCATTTCCTCGGATCAGGCCGATGCAAGTGAGATTTTCAATAGTTGGAACAAAATGAACTTTAACGGTACGGAACCTCCTGTGCACAGTTCGTATGCCGGCAACTATTTTTCATTTGATGCCGGAACGAACAGTATATCGGCAGATTATGTAAGCAGATATAATGGCTATGGGTATGCGATGTACGATCCCACAGGCGATATTTCCGATGGTACCATTTCCGCCACATTTGGACTGAACGGGGCACCTGGTGCCCATGCAGAAGTGGGATTTATTTTCCGTAAGGTGGACAACCAGAATTTTTATGCCTATATTATCGATAACCATACAGCCTGTGGAAACCTTATGAATTATGCCAATGGGGATGGTTATCCCGCAGAGGCTATTTTAAAGGTGCAAAATGGGGTGACTACAATATTGGCGGTAAATACCAATAGTGCAAGAGCCAATCTGCCGATCAATTGGAATTCCAGTAGGACGGATATGTTCGCCGCTTATTATGACGGACAGCAGATCGATTTCAAGATTGAAATGTCCAATGACCAGATAAAGGTATCCCGCCGGGGGGGCGGGGGCAATGCAGGTACCGATTGGATTCAATCATTCGATGTTACGGATGCCAGTCACTCCAGTGGAAGTTATGGCTTTTATGTACACGAACAGTCCGGTGCTTATTTTAAGGATATAGAGATTACCAAATTGTCGCTTCGTGCTTTTAAGGATGTATTAAGGGAGCCACAATGGCGTAACAAGGCCCTTCGTTTTAACGTTAACCTGGACGACTTGGAGGTGGCCGATTTTGAAGATGACAGTGATCTTTCCGAAATCTTAATGAGGACCATTAATGAGGATATCCATTACCTTGGATGGGGCGTAAATGCCAACCAAGCACAATTTGAGCGCTTTGTGGCCCAGAACAACACACAGGGAACTTTTGTAAACAGGGACGTGAGCTCTTACGCCAGTTCGGTGGATCAGATTGCACAGTATATTTTTGAACAGTACCAGATTGGGACCATTAGCGAAGGCAATTATTTTATTGCGGGCATCTCCGTGGAAATAGATGTAAATCCCGCTCAATTAAAATCCAACACGGCCAATGCCAGTTATCCGGCAGGGAGATGGAAAATTGCCCATGACGAAACATATTTTCCAAATGACAATGGAAAGGTTTCATGGGATGGGCTCTACTTGGAAGATGTTCCCGAACTGTATAACAAGACGGGGAAATATTCCTTCACCTTTGAGGACCTTCCTACGGCACCTACCACGTTGTATTTCCATAGAAAACCAGTGGCCAGTTTTACCTATAGCGCCAATTCGGGCCTGATCAACGATACTTCCTATGATCTTGACGGGGGTGCCAATAACGGTATTGCCGAGACCGAATGGAAATGGAAACCCGTGGATGCACAGACCACAAATGATTGGAACATAGGACAGTTCGATAAAAATTCGGTCGCCGATGGGGAATATTTGATCATGCAGCGTGTACGGGACCATCAAGGTGTATGGAGCAGCCCAAGCAGTATTTTTGTCGAAAAATCGGCAGCTACGGCAGGAACTGAAGACTTGCCATTGGCACAGTTCAATATCAGTCCCGATGTGCTTACCACCTATTCCGGGGCCATGACCATTACAGTGGACAACAATTCGGTAGACCCTTATGCCAGGACCTTGGATACGGAAGAATGGATCGTTACCAAAAGGGTCTATGATGTCGATGGAAATCCGACCGATACGCAAATTTATAACTCAGGTGCGCCACTTACGGATTTCTCGGCATATAACACCGAAAGCGCGGAATATATCATCAGTCTGAGAACGCGTACCGATTCCGGGGTTTGGTCCCTTCCTTTTTACAGGACCCTTACCGTCATAGATGACAGTGTGCCCCCTACGGTAACCGCTACTCCCGCCAGTGGGGCCGTTGATACCGAGGATATTGTGGTATTGGCCTTTTTGGACGAGACCTCCGGCAGCGGTTTTGATGTACAACGTTATGCCATCACCCAAAACAACTCAGCTCCTGCAAATGATGCCACAAGCTGGAGATCATGGAGCAATGGCCAAACAAAGGAGATTACCTTTCCTTCCGGGGGAAATGGCTGGTATATTCACGCACAGGTAAAGGACAATGCCGGAAATTTGGGAACCGCTTCCTTTGGTCCCTATGATGTTACCCTGATCCTGACCGCAGTGGATGATCTGGCGCTTACGGATGAGGAAACGGAATCAGACCCTATAGAAATATTGTTCAACGATAAATACGATCTAGGCAATGTTCCCACCATTACCATAACCGTTCAGGGTACCAAGGGTACCGCCGTTGTGGAAGACAACAAGGTAGTGTATACACCCAATGAAAACGAATTTGGTACCGATACGGTAACCTATACCATAGAACAGGCAGGTGAAAGTTCCTCCGCCGATATTACCATTTCGATCCAACCTGTTGATGACGCTCCAATTGCGGTTGCCGACAGTTTTGATGTAGATGAAAACGGGACCTTGAATGGGGACGTTTCCCTTAATGACATTGAAGTGGATGAGGACGATCGTCTGTACCATTTAGTGGATGGGCCTGACCATGCTTCCCATTTTACCTTCAATTCGGATGGTACCTTTACCTATGGGCAGAACGGGGATGAGCAAACATCGGACTCCTTTACCTATAATTTTGAGGATGAGGTTTCTTTTTCGGAGACCGTAACGGTCACCTTTAACGTAAACCCCGTCAACGACCTACCTACAGGGGGCGATGTGGCCATGGACGTGGTGGAGGATGTGCCCACCGCTTTTTCCCCAAGTGATTTTACATTTAACGATGTGGATGCCGGGGATGGCTTTAATGGCATTCAGATCATATCGATGCCTGCCAAGGGTACACTATTATATGATGGAAATCCGGTGGCGCTTAACGATTTGATAGATGATGTTACCTTATTGACCTTTACCACCGCAACGGGCGAATTTGCAGCCGATTATGCTTCTTTTGGTTTTAAGGTGAAAGATCAAGCAGATGCTCTTAGTGTTTTAACCTATAGCTTGGATATTACCGCTTTGGAAGATATGGACGGTGATGGGGTTCCGGATGAAACAGATCCGGATATCGATGGTGATGGAATTCCCAATGATGAGGATGACTTCCCAAGGGATCCGACCGAGGACACCGATACCGATGGGGACGGAACGGGAGACAACGAGGATACCGACGACGATAATGACGGTACCCCTGACGACGGGGACGATTTCCCCAAAGATCCCAACGAGGACACCGACACCGATGGCGATGGAACGGGCGATAACGAGGATACCGATGATGACGGTGACGGTACCCCTGACGACGAGGACGATTTCCCGAAAGATCCGACCGAGGATACCGATACGGATGGTGACGGAACGGGGGATAACGGGGACACCGACGACGATAATGACGGTACCCCTGACGACCAGGATGCCTTCCCGAAAGATCCCAACGAGGACACCGACACCGATGGCGATGGAACGGGCGACAACGAGGATACCGATGATGATAATGACGGTACCCCTGACGATGAGGACGATTTCCCGAAAGATCCGACCGAGGATACCGATACGGATGGCGATGGAATGGGCGACAACGAGGATACCGATGACGATGGTGACGGAACCCCTGATGACGGGGACGCTTTTCCAAAAGATCCCAACGAGGACACCGATACCGATGGCGATGGAACAGGAGATAACGAGGATACCGATGACGATGGTGACGGAACCCCTGATGACGGGGACGCTTTTCCAAAAGATCCCAACGAGGACACCGACACCGATGGTGATGGAACGGGCGATAACGGGGATACCGATGATGATAATGATGGAACCCCTGACGACCAGGATGCGTTCCCTAAAGATCCGACCGAGGATACCGATACGGACGGGGACGGTACCGGTGACAATGCGGACGGGGATATCGACGGTGATGGGATACCCAATGAGGAGGATGAGTATCCGTTTAATGACAGGCCCGATACCGATGGGGACGGGGTGGTGGATAGCGAGGATATCTGTTCCGATACCCCTGTAGGTGCCAATGTGGATGCCAATGGCTGTGCCGGCTCACAGAAGGATACCGATGCGGACGGTATTACGGATGATGTGGACAATGCCCCTAATGATTTCAACCCCGACCAGGGCGATACCGATGGCGATGGCATTGGCGATGCGGAGGATACCGATGATGACAACGACGGCGTGCCCGATGACGTTGACAACTGTCCCCTTGCCCACAATCCCGGACAGGAGGACCGCGACAGGGACGGCCTTGGCGATGTGTGCGATACGGTGGTACTGGACGTGGCACAGGCCTTTACGCCCGATGGCGACGGGATCAACGATACCTGGACGATCCACAATATAGAGAACTACCCCAACTCGCTGGTCAGGGTGTTCAACAGCTGGGGCAAAGAGGTCTTTTCGGCCAGGAACTACCAGAACGATTGGGACGGAAGATATAAAGACTTGTCCAATAAGCTGCCGGATGCGGGATCCTACTACTTCCAGATCGACCTTGAGGGCGACGGGAAGGTGGACAGCGACGGCTGGCTCTATATCACATCCAAATAACCGAGAACCATAACCAAACAAAATATCCAAGATGAAATTTACACACAAGATCATAGCAGCTTTCCTTTTGTTACTTTGCGCATCGGCCCATTCCCAACAGGAAGGGGTGATCACCCACTACATGTACCATATGAACGTGTACAACCCGGCCTATGTGGGGGTGGACGGGGAGACGGTGGTAACGACGACCTTCCGCCAGCAGTGGACGGGCATCAAGGACGCCCCCAGTGCGGAGGCGGTGTCCTTCGGGACCTCCCTGGGTGCCAACGTGGGGCTGGGCATCTCGGTGTACAACAGCAACACCTTCGTGGAGAGCCAGACCTTTACGGGGGTCGACTTCTCGTACCGGCTGCAGCTGTCGGAGATGACGGACCTGTACCTGGGGCTGAAGGCGGGGGGCAACTTCTACAGCGTGAACACCGGCGGCCTGGAGACCTACAACGTGATGTCTGACCCGAACATAGCGAGCATCTCCAACTTCAACCCGAACGTTGGGGCGGGGGTGCTGTTGAAGGGCATGGACTGGTACGCTGCGGTGTCGGTGCCCAGGATCCTGTCCACCGAACGTGCGGACAACGACAACGGGATCGTGACGGCGGCCACGGCACGGCCGCACCTGTACGCCACTGCGGGGTACGACTTCGTGCTGGACGCGGGCAGCGACCTGCTGCTGCGCCCCTCTGCCATGGCGAGGTACGTGGAGGGCGCCCCGTTCTCGGCGGACCTGAACACCATGCTGTCCTTCGGGGGCGACTTCGAGATCGGGGGGAGCTACCGGACCGATGCCGCCTTTGCGGGGCTGGTGAACCTGAAGATCAAGAAGCGGCTGATGATCGGCTACGCCTACGAGGTGAGCACCCGCAGCGAACTGGCCAGCGCCAGGAACACCAACGAATTCCTGCTGAGGTTCCTTTTTTAAAAAGGGCATGATAATAACTGAAGAAGGGGGAGCGGTCATTGGCCGCTCCCTTTTTTTATTTCAGATGTTCGCCATGTTTATTGTTTGGGAGGTACGTTGTTGATATATGGTCCGCTAGTTGAAGACCGCTCCAAAATTTTAGCAACAGGAAGATGGTTTCAAAAAGTTTTTCCCAATTGAAAATCCCTCTGGCAAATATTTTTGAAGCCGGACAAAATTGGGAGGGCGGTATGGGCAATCTTAAAAGACTTATATCACAGGTCCGTCCTTTACCGCTCCAACATGGAGAAATGCAAACCTTTGCATAAATTTTTATGAAACGGGTGTTATCGATATCATTTTTTTATTGTTATTTGTTTGTGGAATTAACAATTTTAACCAATCAAATTTAAAAAAAACTTGAATATTGCTGACTTTCTGGGGATTTTTCCCGATTTACGAGGGCTATAGAAATAAACAATGGCGGGTAATCGTGGTAATATGCAGAGAAAGTTCAGATCCGGTGTTGCCCAAGGTTTTTAATGGTCCAATATACGGGATAGGTTCTTTTGAAATCAATGTAAAACTTGATGTATGGGATCATAGATCGGGGGACTTGGCCAAGTATAATGATGGGTATGTAGGTAACGGGTTTATGGTGCAGAATTCCTAAAAAATTCTTTCCGTGCGGACAAGGGATCGGAATAGGAAAAATTATTGTAATTTGTTTTCCCGGCAGTCATAATTATCCTAGTTTGGACATACTGCAAAAGACCTATATGGGTAGTTTTGTCCGTATTTCCTCGGAATGTTTTTGGGCTAGGGGCCACGCGTTCGGGGAATAAGCGAAAGGAGGGAGCAATAATGATATAACCTAACCAATTTAAAATGGGCCGTGTAACCCTAAAGGATATTGCCAATCAACTGAATATAACCCCATCTACCGTTTCCCGGGCCTTGAACGATCATCCGGCCATTAAAAGGGAAACTAGGGAAGCGGTAAAGGAACTGGCGCGGGAACTGGATTACCAACCCAATCAGTTTGCCTTGGGGCTGCTTCAGAAAAGATCCAGTACCATAGGGGTCATCGTCCCAGAAATCACCAGTCACTTTTTTTCCGCGATCATAACGGGCATACAGGATGTAATTGGCCCTTCCGATTACAATATCATGATATGCCTATCCAATGAATCCTATGAGGATGAACTGGACCTTGTGAAAAAATTGTCCAAGATCCGGGTAGACGGTATCTTGGTTTCGCCTTCCTCGAGCACCAAGGAATTCGACCATTTTAGGAACTTGCAAAAAAATGATATTCCTGTGGTCGTATTCGATAGGGACTGCCCAGGATTGGAAGCGGACAAGGTCTTGGTGGATGATTATTTTGGGGCGTACCAGGCAGTGGAATACCTGATCCGTTCCGGCTGCACCAAGATAGCCCATCTGGGCGGGCCATTAAACCTTAGTACAACGGAACATCGACTTCAGGGGTATTTGGATGCGATGGAGAAAAACAAGCTGCCCGTCAAGGAAGGATATGTGGTACATGTTAAGGGCTTCTCCCATGAAGATGGGATCAAACCCGTAAAAAAATTGCTGCATTTGGAGGAACGTCCGGATGCGATATTCGCAATGAACGACAATATAGCCATTAGTGCCATGCACATCGCCAAAAAAATGGATCTGCGAATTCCGGAGGATATTTCGATAGTAGGCTTTGATGATGATCCCCATTCTTCCTATTTTTCACCTTCCCTGTCCACGGTCTGGCAGCCGGTATATAGTTTGGGAATGTTGGCCGCAAGAATATTGCTGGGACGTATCAAAAATAAAACCCCCCATCTGGCTTTCCGTAAAGAGGTCTTCAAACCTGAACTGATGGTAAGGTCCTCCTCAAGAAAAGATCCCGCCGCTCTTTAGATCGGTATTACATCATTTTAGTGCAAACCTTTGCAGGGGATTTTCCCTAAAATGCGTTTGGTCACAGTCATTTTTTTAGTTGTTTTAATCCCGATTTAGGAATGTTCCCATCTTAGATAAATTAGAAATATGGTTGTTTCCCCAAAATGTTTTTTTGATAATTGTTATGGAAAGTATGCCATACCGGCCGTAAATGTCTTTACCATGGAACAGGTGCACGGACTTTTTAGTGCCGGCCAAAGGGCCAATGCCCCTTTTATGGTACAATTTACCCCTGTGGCCAGAAATTATGCCCATTCAAGGATGTTATCGGCAATGGTTCGGGCCGCGGCCACCATTTATCCCAAAGCCGTTTTTTCGGTGCATTTGGACCATGGTAACGAAGCACATGCTTTTGAGGCCATAAAATCAGATGGGTACCAGTCCGTAATGATCGATGCATCCCATGATGATTTTGGGGCCAATGTATCAAGGACAAGGACAGTGGTGGAAAAGGCTCATAAAAAAAATATTATGGTAGAGGCGGAATTGGGAGTGCTCAGTGGAGTGGAGGATGACCTGTCCGTAGAAGCGGAACATGCCCGGTACACCCGGCCAGCGGAAGTACAGGAATTTGTCCGATTAACGGGATGTGATAGTCTGGCAGTCGCGGTAGGGACAAGTCATGGGGCCTATAAATTTTCGGGGGGCAAAGGATTACAGTTCAAGATATTGGAAGATATCCAACGACTTTTGCCCCATTTCCCGATTGTCCTTCATGGGGGCTCCGCGGTCAATGCGGAGGAGATTTCCAGAATCAACAGGGCAGGGGGGAAGTTGGAGGAAGGTGCAGCGGGAGTGGCGCCCGAAGAAATTGTAAAGTCTATTGATTATGGAGTTTGCAAGATCAATATTGCCACGGACACACGTCTTTTATGGACAAGGGTACACCGCGAATTTTTTAGGGAGTCCCCTGAACTTTTTGATCCCGTACTTCCCGGAAAGACCTATATGGACGAGTACGAAAAATTCATGCTGGAGAAGTTCGACCTTTTAAAGGCTACCGGAAGAACAAATGATTTAAAACTGTAAGATGGCTATTATGGAACACAGTTCACCTTTACAAATAAGACCCAATTCCGCTTCGGAGATCTATCACCGTATCACCACGGAAACGGCTTCTTGGAAATACCTCAATTTTGAGGCCAGGCTAATGGACAGAGGTCAAGTGTGGGAGCATGACACCCAAGATAACGAAATGGCGATCGTTCTGTTGGGAGGAAATTTTAAAGTAGAGAGCGATCGGGGAAAGTGGGAGACAACGAACGGTAGGAAAGATGTCTTTAGCGGGGTGGCGCATACCCTTTACCTTCCTAGGAACACCAGATTTATCCTCACCGCCATCAGCACCACATTGGACATTGCCTATGGATGGTGCAGAACCGCAGTGGATTATCCCGCCAAATTTGTGACCCCGGAGGAAACACCTGTCGTTATTTTCGGTGGGGACAACGCTACGCGGCAATTTAACGACCTGGTTCCCCCTGGATTCGGATGCGGCTCCCTGGTATGCAGGGAAGTATATACCCCATCGGGGAATTGGAGTTCCTTTCCCGCGCACAAACATGACGAACGACTTTTGGACAGCAAAGGCAATGTACTGGAACCTATACAGGAAGAAACTTATTTCTACAAATTTCAGAAACCTGGAGCCTATGCCATACAACAGGTCTACACCAAGGATAAGTCCCTGGACGAGATCGTAAGGGCACGGCACAATGATGTGGTACTGATTCCCAAAGGGTTCCATCCGGTAGTGGCGGAACACGGCTTTCATTGCTACTACCTCAATTTTTTGGCAGGGACCGATCAATGCCTTGCCAATACGACCGACCCAGATCATGAGTGGATATATGGGGCGTGGACCTCAAAGGATAAAAGACTGCCCTTGGTAACTGCCGAAATGAACAAAGAAACAACCCATGGGCACTAAAAAATTGGACGTAATAACGTTCGGAAGATCTTCCATTGACCTTTATTCCCAGAATATTGGTGCAACTTTTAATGATATCAAGGGGTTTGACGCCTTTGTTGGGGGCTCGCCCTTGAACATTGCCGTGGGCTGTGCCAGATTGGGTGTTAAAGCCAGTCTGTTGACGGCAGTGGGCAATGATAAGGTAGGAGGGTTTATTTTGAATTTCTTGGAGAACGAAGGTATCAATACCCACTGCATTCCCATAAAAAATGGTACAAGGAGCAGTGCCGTGGTCTTGGGCATAGAACCACCCGATAGGTTCCCTTTGGTGTATTATAGGGACAATGCGGCCGATAGCCAAGTGGATATCGATGATGTGGACAATGCCCGGATTCCCGATTACAGGATTTTGCTGATCAACGGAACGGCCCTGAACATCGAACCTACCCGAAGCGCTACTTTTTACGCTACCGAAATTGCCAATAGAAATGGTGTGGACGTGGTGCTCGACCTGGACTTTAGAGCGGACCAATGGCATGATTATAGGGCATTCGGGCTTACCGTAAGGGCCATCCTGCCAAGGGTAAAGGTCGCCATAGGCACCGAGGAGGAAATCCTGGCGGCCACTTTGATCGATGCCTCTCAAGTACGGATCGAAGAGCAACAGATTTCCGCACCCAAGATCCAGGGCAATATTGAAACTTCC
Organism: uncultured Sediminicola sp.; assembly: GCA_963974715.1. Classification (GTDB taxonomy): domain Bacteria; phylum Bacteroidota; class Bacteroidia; order Flavobacteriales; family Flavobacteriaceae; genus Sediminicola. The sequence continues at coordinate 15,575 of CAXBDK010000004.1, read as the reverse complement.
ATAGATCAACTGCTGTCCTCCGGCATTGAGACCCTTATTGTAAAGAGGGGCGAGGAAGGGGCCAGTATTTATCAAAGGGACGGATCAAGGCAGGATGTCCCCGGATTCCCGGTTACCGTATTGAACGTACTGGGTGCCGGCGATGCGTTTGCCAGCGGATTTTTATACGGGATACTGCAGGGCTGGAGCTTGTACAGGGCATGTCGCATGGGCAATGCCAGCGGTGCCCAAGTGGTTACCAAAAAAGGCTGTGCCAATTTTATGCCCACTCTGGAAGAATCCTTGGAATTTATAGGGAAGAAAGGCGGATTTTAATCTTAATGACCATGAAAACGAAAAGACTAACGGTGGCCCAGGCCACAATTGCCTACTTAAAGAACCAGTATGTTGAAAGGGACGGGGTCCAACATAAATTCTTTGCCGGTTGTATGGGGATTTTGGGCCATGGAAACGTTGCCGGAATTGGGCAGGCCCTGCACCAAAATTTGGATTTTCCCTTTTATGTTGCCCGTAACGAACAGGGAATGGTGCATACGGCCGCTGCCTTCGCCAGGGTGCAAAATCGTATGCAGACCTTGGTATGTACTTCTTCCATTGGTCCGGGAGCCACAAATATGCTTACTGGGGCCGCAGCTGCCACGATCAATAGGATTCCCGTTCTCTTGATTCCAGGGGATATTTTTGCGACAAGGCAGGTCGCCCCTGTGCTCCAACAATTGGAATCTAACATGGGTCAAGATGTTTCGGTAAACGATTGTTTTAAACCGGTCTCTAGATACTGGGATAGGATCAACAGACCGGAGCAGCTGATTACTTCCTTGCCGGAAGTAATGCGGGTGCTGACCTCACAAGCGGAAACGGGAACGGTAACCTTGTGCATTCCACAGGACGTACAGGCGGAGGCACATGATTTTCCTGAAGAACTGTTCGTAAAACGTATCTGGCACATTGGAAGGACCATGCCCGATAATACCTTGTTGTCTAGGGCGATCGACATGATAAGGACCAGTAAAAGACCTGTGATAATCGCCGGTGGAGGTGTCATTTACAGCGATGCTTCCGCCATTTTGAAAAAGATGGTCAATGCCACAGGTATTCCGGTGGCGGAGACTTTTGCCGGAAAGGGCTCGTTGGACTATAATGAACCACAGAATCTTGGCGCTGCCGGGGTAACGGGAACCCCAGGGGCCATTGAAATCGCCAAAAATGCGGATGTGGTCATCGGTATTGGAACCAGGTACAGCGACTTCACCACCATTTCCAAGTCGGCATTTCAAGATCCCAATGTCCGTTTTATAAATATCAATGTTACGGAATTCGATTCCTTTAAACATGGTGCCCTCCCTTTGGTGGGCGATGCCAGGGCGATCTTGGAAGTACTTGAAAGGGAGCTCTCATCTTTTCAGGTGGACGACGATTATCGACAAAAAGTGGAAAATCTCAACAAAAGCTGGGACAAATTTGTCTCGGACATTTATGAGGAAAAAAATGAATCGCCCGCATTTCAAGGTGAGGTCATCGGAGCGGTCAACACTTTTTCCGATCCCCAAGATATAGTGATATGTGCGGCCGGCAGTCTGCCGGGAGACCTTCACAAATTATGGCGGACCCGAAATCCCAAGGGATTCCATCTGGAATATGGGTATTCCTGTATGGGATATGAGATCGCTGGGGGGCTGGGTGCGAAAATGGCCCGTCCAGAAAGTGAAATATATGTAATGGTGGGCGATGGCAGTTACCTAATGATGTCACAAGAAATCGTAACCTCCATACAGGAAAATCGGAAATTGACGATTGTCCTACTGAACAATGATGGCTATTCGAGCATCGGGAGCCTTTCCAGTTCCTTGGGAAGCGAAGGTTTTGGGACGTATTACAGATATCGTAATGAGGAAACCGACCAGTTGGATGGGGCACTGCTTCCTATAGATTATGCCGCCAATGCGGCCAGTATGGGCGCCCATGTGATAAAGGCATCAGATGTAAAAGAACTGAACGCTGCCTTGGAGAAGGCAAAATCGATAACCCGTACCACGGTGATCTATATTGAGGTGGATCGAAAAAAGGCGGTTCCCGGATTTGCTTGGTGGGATGTGGCCGTTGCCCAGGTCTCAGAGAAAAATGGTGTAAAAAAATCCTTGGAAACCTACAGGGAAAATAAGAAGTCCCAAAAATATTATTTATAGAGCCAACATTCCAACCAACTATGGATACCGAACTGATCATTATTATTACTTCTTTTCTGCTGTTTACCGGCGGAGTCGCATTTTTTACCTGGTACAGCCTTCGAAAATCGAACTTGAAATCATCCGATGGATATTTTTTGGGCGGAAGAAGTTTGACGGGGGTGGTCATTGCCGGTTCCATGCTGCTTACCAATATCTCTTCGGAACATCTTATCGGCATGAACGGGAATTCCTATGTCAATGGCTTTATCGTCATTGCCTGGGAAGTTACTTCCTCTATTGCCCTGGTCATTGCCGCCATCTTTTTTGTGCCCAAATATTTAAAAATGGGGCTTACCACGATTCCCCAGTTTCTGGAAAGCAGGTTCGATGGGATAACGCGCACCATGGTGGCCGCCATCCTTATTTTTTCCTTTGTGGTTACCCTGTTGCCCATTGTTCTTTATTCTGGGGCCATTGGAATTGAAAGTCTCTTTGGAATATCCGAACATTTGGGCGTGGATAAGACCCAGGGCCTATGGATCACCGTTGTGGTGATCGGGGCAATAGGATCTATATATGCCATTTTTGGGGGCCTGAAAGCGGTTGCCTATTCGGATACCATCAATGGAATCGGACTTTTATTGGGAGGATTATTGATCCCCATTTTGGCGCTGATGGCCATTGGCGACAATAATCTGGTGGACGGATTGGTTAAAGTGTACGGATATGCCCCAGAGAAGTTCAATGTGGTTGGGGCCAGGGATTCCGTACTGCCCTTTGAGGTCCTGTTTACGGGATTGATCATAAATCAACTCTATTTCTGGGGGATGAACCAGACCATCATACAACGGGCACTGGGCGCAAAAAACCTAAAGGAAGCCCAAAAGGGGCTATTGATCACGGGGCTCTTTAAGATATTGATCCCCTTGGTCATTGTACTGCCGGGGGTAATCTGCTACTACTATTTTCAGGACAGTTTCTATGGGGAACAGGATTCGGTCTATCCCCAGCTGGTAAAGAAGGTGTTGCCCATATGGTTGATAGGGTTCTTTGCGGCCGTTATCATGGGGGCGGTACTGAGTACGTTCAATTCCGTACTGAATTCAGTGGCCACCTTGTTCAGTATCGATATTTATAAAAAACATATTAGCAAGGATATCAGCGATTCCAAACTGGTAAAAATAGGAAAGGTCACCTCGGCGGTATTGGCCGTGTTCGCCATATTTGTTGCCCCTATGGTCTCCAATGCTTCCGAAGGGCTGTACCAACTGCTACAGGAATTGAACGGGATTTTCTTTATCCCCATAGCATCGATCCTGTTAGCTGGATTTTTTATGAAAAAAGTGTCGGCAATGGGAGCCAAAGCAGCGCTGATTTTCGGGCTCTGCTTTTATATTTTTATGACATGGGGTTATACAGGCCATGGTATCCATTTTGTACATCTATGGGGAATCGAGTTTGTATTGAACGTGGCCATAATGTATGCCGTCTCCCATTTCTATCCAAACGATAATACCTATACGATTACCGATGTAGGCGCCGTAAACCTGACCTCATGGAAATATACCATACCCATGTCCATAATGCTGTGCGGGGTTACCATATTGATCTATGTGCTATTGTGGAACAACAATTGATCGGGAAATGGGATCATTAATTTAATAAATCAAAAAATGGAAACGTTAAAAAACTATATCAATGGGACTTGGACCCCCAGTTCTTCGAAGGAAACTGTGGAGGTGCTGAACCCTGCAACCCAAGAGGTCCTCGCAAAAGTTCCCTATGGAGTCGACACCGGCCTGGATGTGGATATTGCGGTCCGATCCGCTGCAGAGGCCCAAAACGAATGGAGCAAGGTTCCCGTTATTAAGAGGGTTCAGGTATTATATCGCCTAAAGACCCTTATGGAAGATAGTACCGAGGAATTGGCCGAGATCATTACCAAGGAATCCGGTAAGACCTACGGGGAATCGGTAGGGGAAATACAAAGGGCCATCGAAAATATAGAAGTGGCATGTGGGACCCCTATTCTAATGGCAGGGGACGTCATAGAGGACATCGCTACGGGAATAGATGAAATGATGATCCGGCAGCCTTTGGGGGTAACGGCATGTATCACGCCATTTAATTTTCCTAGTATGATCGTTTTTTGGTTCTTGCCCTATGCCGTTGCAACGGGAAATGCCATGATCATAAAACCTTCGGAAAAAGTGCCCCTGACCATGATGAAGATCTTTGGGTTCCTAGATCAATTGGATGTTCCCAAGGGACTTATCAGTCTGGTGCATGGGGGCAAGGAATCTGTGGATGCCATTTTGGAACATCCTACAATTAAGGCGATCAGTTTTGTGGGCAGTACCCCTGTGGCCAGATACATCTATTCAAAGGGTACTGCCAACGGAAAAAGGGTACAGGCCCAAGGGGGCGCCAAGAATCCCGTGGTAGTGCTGCCCGACGCAGATTTGGATATGTCCGCCAAGATCATCGCCGATTCGGTGTACGGTTGTGCCGGCCAACGCTGTTTGGCCGCTTCTACCATCATTACGGTGGACGACCAAAAACAGCAGATCAAGGAAGCCTTGGTTGAAACCGTCAGATCCCGAACTACAGGGTATGGCTTGGACAGGGATATCAATATGGGACCCGTGATCACGGCAGAAAGCAAGCGTAGGGTTACCGGACTGATACAAAAGGGGGTGGATGAAGGGGCAAAATTGCTCTTGGACGGACGTAATGCCGAAATTCCGGGATATGACAAGGGCAATTTCCTGAACCCTACCATTTTGGAAGGGGTTGCCTTGGATAAGGAACTGATCCGAACGGAAATATTTGGTCCGGTGATGAGCCTGATAGCCATGAAAAATATAGACGATGCCCTAGCGTTCGTCAACAGTGGCAACTATGGAAATATGGCCTGTCTTTTTACGGGAAGCGGGGCAAATGCCAGAAAGTTCAGAAATGAGGCGAACGCTGGGAATATAGGAATAAATATAGGTGTGGCCGCCCCAATGGCGCAATTCCCTTTTAGCGGGTGGAAAGATAGCTTTTTTGGGGATCTGCACGGGCAGGGGAAACACGCCATAGAGTTCTTTACCCAGACCAAGGTGGTAATAGAAAGATGGCCGAACATTTGGTCCCGAAAATTTTAAAATCGATATACATGATAAAAATCGCTAATGCCCCCTGCTCTTGGGGTGCGCTGGAATTTGATCTGGAAGAAAAATCGGAAGAAATCGGTTTTGAACAGGTCCTTGATGAAATAAGGGACACAGGGTATGTGGGGACGGAATTGGGGGATTGGGGCTTTATGCCCACAATGCCCTCACTTTTAAAATCGGAACTGCACCATAGAAATTTGGACCTTTTGGGAGCCTTTGTACCCGTTGCCCTGGCCTCCCGTTCGAATCATGTAAATGGGATGGCAGCTGCATTAAAGGTGGCGGACCTTATGTTCCATGCGGGCTATAAGGATGCCTTTATCGTATTGGCCGATGAGAACGGAACAGTGGCAGAGCGAACCAAGAATGCTGGGAGGATCACTCCTGCCATGGGACTTTCCGAAGAACAATGGAAAGTATACGCAGCGGGGGCGGAGATGATCGCTGCGGCGGTAAAAGAAAAATTCGGCATACGCACCGTCTTTCACCACCATTGTGCGGGTTACGTGGAAACCCCTGAGGAAATAGGGAAACTTATGTCGCTTACCGACCCTGCTTTATTGGGATTGTGCCTAGATATGGGACATTATGCCTTTGGGGGCGGAGATCCGGTAGCGGCGCTAAAAAAATATGGCAAAAGAATATGGCATGTACACTTTAAGGACTACAGCCCATCGGCCGCCCAAGAATCTAGGGAGGCCCATGGAGATTATTTTGATGCCCTAAAAAAAGGGGTGTTCTGTGAACTGGGCAAGGGTTCGGTGGACTTCCCAACAATCGTGGGGCTATTAAAGGAAATGGGGTATACCGACTGGATCGTGGTGGAACAGGATATTCTGCCGGGTATGGGCAATCCAAAAATTTGTGCACAGTCGAACAGGGATTATATAAAATCCTTGGGACTTTGATCTTCGCTGAATTAATGACCATTAACATATAAAATTCTATGACAAAAGTAAAATTCGCCGTTGCAGGATTGGGACGGATCGGTAAGATCCACTTGGAAAACCTACTTCAAATGGAGGGTGTGGAAGTGGTTGCCGTGATGGATCCCATGGAAGAATGCCAACAATATGCCCATGACAGGAACATCCCCCATGTCACGGCCACGTATGGGGAACTTTTAAAAGTGGCCCCTTTGGACGCTGTGGTCATCTGTTCCCCTACGGATACCCATGCCGATTATGTAGAGATCGCTGCAAAGGCAGGGATACATGTTTTCTGCGAAAAACCCTTGGACCTGTCCATGCAAAGGGTCATGGAGGTCTTGGAAGTGGTAAAGCGAACAAATATTAAATTAATGCTGGGTTTCAATCGCAGGTTCGATAAGGAATTCAGGAAAGTGCACGATCTGGTAAGGGAAGGGGCCGTTGGCAGCCCCCATTTGGTAAAGATCACCAGTCGAGATCCCGGGGCCCCGCCCATTGGTTACATTGAAAAATCAGGGGGGCTATTTTTGGATATGACCATCCATGATTTTGATATGGCACGTTTTGTAATGGGGAAAGAGGTAACGGAGGTATATGCCAAGGGAGCTGTGCTGGTGGATCCGGCCATTGGTAGGGCAGGGGATATTGATACGGCCATCGTAATCCTGACCTATACCGATGGAACCATGGCGGTGATAGACAATAGTAGGGAGGCGGTATACGGTTATGACCAGCGGATCGAGGTATTCGGATCCAAGGGAATGGTGCAGGCGGATAATAATTTTTTGGATTCCCATCGACTCTATAACGGTCAGGGCATCCAACGGGCGCTGCCCCTTCACTTCTTTCTGGAAAGGTATGTGGCCGCCTATAAAACGGAAATGCAGGACTATGTAAAGAGCCTAAAAAATGGCACGGGAATACCCGTGGATGGAAACGATGGGTTGCAGTCCCTAAAAATAGGCCTTGCGGCGATCAGGTCGTTAAAGGAAAATAGGCCGGTAAAAATTTCGGAACTATGACCCATGGCTGGATCCAATTCCCGATGTACCGCCATTGGTGCTATTGTTGGGAACAGGGTTCGAGGAAACATCCACTTGTTTTACGGTCCTTCCCTTCTGTATAAGTAGGCGTATATCTTCCAAGGAGAGGTACAGGCACGGCACAATGACCAAGATGATGGCGGTTGCGAACACGATTCCGAACCCTAGGGAGATTGCCATGGGAATCAGATAGAATGCTTGGCTGGATGTTTCCAGAATGATGGGGGCCAGCCCTCCAAACGTTGTCATGGTGGTCAAGATGATCGGACGGAACCTCCTCAGTCCGGCCTCGTGAATGGCCTTATAGATCGGGTCGCCCTCCTTTCGGCGTTTATTGGCATAATCGATCATGATCAGGGAGTCGTTCACCACTACCCCGGAGAGGGCAATGACCCCCATCAGGCTTACCAAGGAAAGGTCGTAGCCCAATAGGATATGTCCGATTACGGCACCCACGATTCCAAAGGGAATGGCCGTCATTACGATCAGGGGTTGAATATAGCTGCCAAAAGCTATGGCCAATAAAGTATAGATCAACAGCATGGCGAACATAAACCCTGCCTTTAAGGTACCCGTGCTTTCCCGCATATCGGCCTGACTTCCCTCAAAGCTCCAGGTGATACCAGGGAAATCGGCACGTAGCTGGGGCAGGGTAGTTTCCTGTACCGAGGCGATTACCCGGTTCACGGCATTGGCAGGTTCTACATCCATTCCTACATTCACTACCCTTCTTCCGTTTCTGCGGTTAATACTTGTAAAGGCTTCCCGTTCCTCTACCTTTACCACCTCCATTAGCGGCACTTCGATACCGTTTGGGGTACGGATAAGGAAATTTTCCAGATTTTTGATGTTCTTACGTTCCTCCAATGGCAATTTTACGCGTACTTCCAATTCGTTCATACCGCGTAGCTGTCGCATTGCCAAGGCACCAAAAAATGCGTTTCGTACCTGTCTTCCCACTTCATCGGAAGTGAGTCCCAAGTTCCTGCCCAGTGGCAACAGTTTAAAATCGTACTGCATTTTCCCCTTATTGTAATTGTCGGTCACATCACGGGTGTTCGAAAAGGCATCCATACGTTCCACAAAAGCGGTGCTTGCTTTTTCAAGCACATCGATATCCGAATGGCTGAGGTCTATACTAATGGCCTGTTGTGCACCACCTGGCCCCCTTTCGGCCTCAAAAGTGATCTGGTCCACCCCTGGTATATCCCCTATGTTGTCCCTCCATAGGGCGATCATCTCCGCTGCGGTCATATCCCTTTGATCGGGTGGCAACATTACTATTTCCACATCAATAAAATTCTGTCCGCGTACATTGGTCTTTATCCCTTCGGCCACTTCGTACAGATCGTGCTCATCGAACATGCGTTGGGTGGCATCCGATATGGCATGGGCTACTTTGGCCGCCTGGTCGGGCGTGGTCCCTACGGGCAGGCGAACCCCCGCCTCAATTTCATCCGCCGCCACTTCCGGCATCATGATCAGGCCCATATGTCCGCTAAGGCCATATCCCCCTACCACCATAAGCAGTGCCAATGCAATGCTGAGGGTTATATACCGATGTTCCATACATCTATCAAGAAAGGGACGGTACCTCCTTTCTATAAAATGATCAAAGCCCTTTGCAAAGGAGCGCTGCCATCCCTCAAGTTTTAAAATATATCTATGTTTCGTGCTTTCTTTTTTAAGATGTCCCAAATGGGAGGGCAAAATAAATAGCGCCTCTAGCAAGGAAACGGTAAGGATCACAATGACCACGGCCGGTAACGGCTGCCAGAACTTACCTGTTTCCCCTGGCATGAACAATAGGGGGACAAAGGCTATTATGGTGGTCATGATACTAAAGACCACGGGAAGGGAAACATCTTTGGTCCCTTCTATGGCCGCTTGTATGGGACTCAATCCTTTTTGCCGGTACTCGTGCACGTTCTCTCCCACAACAATGGCATCATCCACTACTATACCCAGTACTACCAAGAAACCGAACATGGAGATCATGTTTACACTGATCCCGATCAAAGGCAATAAGATCATTCCCCCGATAAAGGATACGGTCATTCCCATCATCACCCAAAAGGCCAAACGGTACTCCAAAAAAAGTGTTAGGATGATCAAAACGATAATGATGGCCAAAATCCCGTTTTCGGTAAGCAATGAAAGCCGCTCCCGATAATCCGCGGCACGATTGCTATCGGTTCTATAGTTGATACCGGGCGGTAACCGAAAGTCCTTTATGATCCTTTCCACGGCATCGGCAATTTCCAAAGGGGATTGGTTCCCGATTCGGAAAATACGAAGTTCCACATAGTTTTCTTGGTTGAACTGCCCATGAAACCCTGTTTCCTCAAAACCATCGGTAATGGTGGCCATGTCCTTTAGGGAGACTTTGGCACCTGATTCGGAAGTTAGAATGGTAATATCCTCGAATTCCTCTGCCCATTGTTTGCGTTCCTTCATTCGGAGCAGGATTTCCCCACTTTCGGTCTGTACATTTCCTGCGGGCACATCGCTGCTGCTCTGTCCGATTATATCCGCTACCTGCCCAAGGGTAAGGTTATATTTTTGAAGGGTGCGACCGGATATCTCTATATGCGTCTCATAATCGGGAACGTTTCCCAACTCCACTTGTGTGATCATTGGGTCGCTCAGAAGAATGTTCCTAAGACGTTCGGCCAGTTTGCGCAACGTCCAGATATCGGCTTTGCCATAGAGGCCCAATTGGATCACATCCCTTTGGCGGGATTGCAGGCTTACAATGGGACGTTCAATATCGTCGGGAAATGTTTGGATGCGATTTATGGCCTGATCGATATCCTGGAAGGCTTTCATCCGTTCGGCACCCGCCACGAGCTCTATACTGACGAATCCGGAGCCTTCACTTGCCTCCGAAACGATTTCCTTAATCCCCTGCACCCCACGTACCGCTTCTTCCACGGGCTGTAGGATACCTTGCTCCACCTCTTCTGGAGAGGCCCCTGGATAGGCGACCGAGACATCTACAAAATCGAGCTGAAATTCAGGAAAAACCTCTTTTTGGATCTGGAACATGGTGAAAATTCCCCCACCCAGCAAGACCAGCATGAGCAGGTTGGTGGCGATGGAGTTTCTCGCCATATACGCAATTGCGCCTTCTTTTCTGGTGGTATGTCCTTCTTCCGTTTCGGCCATGGTTATTGCTTCATTGTGGTTTCTGAGGTCCGTAGACCTATTCCGTTGCTAACGGTGCTCAGATCGCTGGTCACCACCTTTTCCCCGTTGGCCAATCCTTTGACGATGTACGCATATGCATCATCGGTCAAAAGGACCTCTACCTCACGGATTTCCAATTTTTCCCCTTTCATGACCCAAACGGTGTCATTTTCCCTTAGATGGTCCCTATTGATGCGCACCACATCGGTCACTGGATTTCCGATGATGGACACTTGTATAAAGGAGCCGATCATTAATTTGGGCTTTCCCTTTTGGTCCTCGGTCTGTGCCAAGGGGTCGGGCACCTTTATCAGTACACGGGCCAACCGGGTCTGTTCGTCCAAAGCGCCGATCTGTTTGTCCAGATATCCCTCGCGGTAGGCCCCCATTGGCCAAGAGGTGGGGTCCGTAATACGTACCAGGGATCCTTTTTGGGTCTTACTGTCCGAAAAATCCAACCACTTTAATCTGGCCACGGGAACGGTAGCAATGACCCAATAATGTTCTGTCCCCACAATTCGTCCCAGATCGTCCCCGAGCGCCACTTGCGAACCTACGGTCACGTTCTGGGTCAATATATGGGCATCAAAAGGGGCACGGATGGTGGTACGGGAAAGATCTAACCTGGCCTGTTCCACAGAGGCCCTGGCGCCCCCTATGGTGGCCTTGACCGCATCCAGCTGTGGTTTTCGAAGGACCAGCTGCCGTTCTTCAGTGGTAAGCGGGGCACTGCCAAAAAGGGAGTCGTCTGCAATGAGCTTAAGATCTTGTTCCGCTATCTGTTGCCTTCCCATCTCGGTAGTCAGCGCAGTTTGCGATTGCATCAGTTCACTTTTTCTCAGTTCTAGGGTGTTCCTAAAATCGGATGGGTCTATCTGTAAAAGCACGTCATTTTTTTTAACGAAGCCACCAGGGGCGAAGGAGGGATCCCGACGGATAATCTGACCTGGGACCAGGGCGCCAAGGGTTACATCCTCTACCGGCTGTACGGTGCCATTGGCGACGATCAACGGTTTAAAAGTTCCCCGTTTGGCGGAGACCACTTCTACCAGCATGGCCGTTTCAACGGTTGCCGCCTCCGTTTTGGCTTCCGGCTCCGTCGAAAAAATAATGGCGGTAATACCTATTCCCCCCAGAAGAATTGCCAAACATATCCATATCAGTTTTTTGTTGCCCATATATCCCAATCGTTCTTTTTACATATCAATTGTCCAGGTTCCTTCCGGTATCGAACCCTCCTGCCAAAGCCCTATATAGGGAGATCCGTATTTGGATCTGCTGTGATTGTGCCTCCACAAGATCTCTCTGTAGTTGCTGTTCTTGGTCAAGCCCCAATAGGACATCCAGATAGGGACTGAAGCCATTCAGGAATTCTGTCCTAAGTTGCCTGTTGCTTTTTTCCGCCAGGTCAAGTTGTCGACCGATATTTTCCAATCGCATTTTTTGCATATTTTCCCTTACCAGTCCATTTTCAACTTCCTCAAATGCCAGAAGGGTGGTCTGCCCGTATTCGTACAATCTCTGTTGTTTAATGGCTTGGGTTCGATTTACCTCGGCATTCAGCATTCCCCCATAAAAAAGGGGAGCTAGGATGTTTCCCGAAATGGAATAGGCCCAATTTTTAAAGAGGTTGTCAAAATTATTCGACCTGAGCTGTCCCCTTGCCCCTATAGAAATCCTTGGATATTTGTTGCCCACCGCTACGGCCATATCCCGATCGGCAGCCATTAATAGGGCATGGGATTGCTGTAAGTCGGGCCTTCGCCTGATCAGTTCCAAGGGCAGGCCGGTACCCGGAAGCTCCGGTAACTGTGGTAGTTCGATAGCTGTAAATTCCCATTCCTGCTGGGGCTGCCTTCCCACCAGCACCGCCAAACGATTTTCCAGAACGGCTATGTTGGTACCAAAGATGATCTGTTGCTCCCTGGTGCTTTCCAAGAGCTGCACCTGTCGCAGGATGTCCACTGCCCTAACCTGTCCCGCTGCAAATCGGGAACGTATGACCTTAATGATATTCTCATTGGTGGCAATCTGGTCTTCGGTGATCTGCAACTGCTTTTTTGCTGCCAGCAATTGGAACCATGTGGAGGCTATTTCTGCCGAAACCGAAATGGCCGCGGTACGGTAGTTGAAAAGGCTGGCTTCCGCCCTTAATTTTTCGGCCTGGACCCCCGCTCCGATCCTGCCCCAAAAATCGATTTCGTAATTGGCGGCCAGTCCCAACTGTGTATTTTCTCCCCCTACAAAGTCGGGTTCGGGCAAATTGATCGCCGATTGGGCCGAGGCATCGATCTGTGGCCATTTATTGGATGCCTGTATGGATACGATCGACTTCGCCGCCAAAAACTGTTGCCATGTAGCGGCCAAATCAAAATTGGAACCCATGGCGCTATCGATCAGCATGTTGAGGTTCTTATCATTAAACTCCCTCCACCATTCATCTTCCATCACAGCGGTCCCATTAAAAGAAAATTCATGGTTGCCCTCGATAGGGGGTTCTATAACGGTCATCCGTGGAGCGCATCCCGATAATAAAAGGGTTACGGCCAACAAACAGTAAAATATAGTGGTTTCTATATCTAGTTGGAATCTCATCTAATGTGTACTCTGATTTGACGGCCCTTGTGCTAAGGAACCCGTTTATGACGATATCCCAATATAATCGTTTTTAGGGAATTTTTATACTAATAAAAACTTAATTGTCTCATTTACAATTGAAATATTTAAAATTTAGTGGTTTTGGGAAGGAATTTTGTTCAGAAATCGTTAAGGTAAGGGAAGTAGATCAAGAGGGAATTTTCTTCCTGGGGATTTGGACATGTAAACGCTTCATGATTGTTGTCGCCGTCAAACCGTGCATTACAATGGACAGTAACACTGTAAAGGCAACGATTGCCCAAAGTTCCTCCTTTTTGCCGAAGTAGGCATGGTCTAACGCAAATGCAAGGTAAAATACAGACCCCATTCCACGGATCCCGAAAAAGCTGATCGCCAGTAGCTCTTTCCTGTGAAATGGTGATCCTGCCAACGATACGTAACCGATCAGTGGCCTTACAACAAAGAGGAACAGGCAGGAAAAAAGGATTATTTGTGGATCTAAGGGTCTAAGAATGCCAACGGTGAGCGTTCCCCCAAAAAATATCAGCAGCATTCCCAGTAATGCCCGCTCGATCTGATCTGTAAATGAGTGTAGTTCTTTATGATAGCTATGGTCTTTTTCCGAATGGCGGAAAGTAAACCCTGCTACAAAAACGGCAATGAAACCATATCCGTGCAGGGCTTCGGTAATGCCATAGGTACAAAGTGTTAGGGATACGGCCAGAAAACCATCAGATGTCCTGATCAACCGGTATTTCTGGGATAGGGTAAATATCAGGTGGCCGGCAATCTTGCCACAGAGCCATCCCAATACGAATCCTGCTGCTATTTTGTACAAAAAATAAAAGCCGAACCAATGTATTAGTTTTAGGTCCCCGCCAGAGGCTGCAAGTGCCAATGTAATGGCCAACCATGTAAACGGAAACGCCATTCCATCATTTAATCCGGCCTCTGAAGTCAAGGCGAACTTTGTTTCCAATTTGAGTTTTTCTTGGGGCGGTCCCACCTGTACATCGGAGGCCAGAACGGGATCTGTCGGTGCCAGCACTGCCGCTATCAACACCGCTGAGGGCAATGCCAGGTGCAGCATGAAGTATCCCAGCATACCACATACCAACATGCATAGTAACATGGCGATCGACACCAATTTTAGGGGGGCCGACCATTTCTTCAAGGAGAACGTCCGATCGATCTTTATACCGGCACCCATAAGGGAAATAATAACTATAAGCTCCGAAAGATGTAACGTAAGTTCATTATTTTCTGTGGGAAGCGGTGAAGGCAAGGCATTGGGCCATATAAGATAAAGTAGTACACCTAAGGCAACATAGATAACGGAATAGGATAATCCTGTCCTTTTTGTAATCGTGGGCATAAAGGCCATTCCGAAACTGGAAAGCCCAAAAAGGAGCATTATCAAAAGGTATTTGTCCATTAGCCTAAATTTTTATTGAAAATATCCATTAGTTTATCATTAATCGTGCTCTAATGCCAAACATTGGTGCGGAAAATGCACCATTCCCTGCCTAAACTAGAGATAAACTATATTTCATTCTGTAAAAGCTGTATCGATGTCTTTTCGAGTGACGGGAAGAGTTGCTATTGGATACTTAATGGGATAGCGGTTCAGATTGAACATTACTTCCAATAAATACAAATGCTGCGGTGGGGCAAATTTATTCCGGAACAGTGGTCAAACTCCCGGCCATTTTCACCTACGCTGCCCATTTCGGGCCCGTCTTGATATCTTTGCAATTGAAGGCCCCACCGGCCGCCTTGGGAGGATGACCCCACGTCCACATAAAAATCGATCTCTCCCAATGTGCCCGTAATGATAGACGGACTTTTGATACGTGCCATAAAGTTCCCTTTTAAGTTTTTACCAAAGTGCCGGAAAAGTAGAAATATCTCTAAATTAATACCGTACCTATACCGTATGTATGCCGTATGTATACCGTATCTATAGCGTATATATGACGTACCTATTACGAATCCATAGCGTATCCACTACATATAAAAGCGATCAAAAATACATATGAAAGTCCCCCCAAAGGAAGTGATCATCGCACGGGCACAATATTGTAAAGGCGTCGCCCAATACTGGGGCAAAGGTCCTTCGGAAGCTTTCCGAGAAGGTCATGTTCACTGTCGGTACCAAGATGTTCGGCTGCGGGGCCGATGGCCATGACCTCGGTGTCGGCCAGGCTTAAGCCTTGATAGAGCAACAGCTTTTCCTCCGATTTGTTCGGGTACCTTCAAATATTTTCTCGTAATCTGCTTTGAACTTGAGGATGATAAATTGATTCATGGACACTTCAATTAACGGCCATCCAGCGTTTTTTGCTCTAAATCAAAATGCACAACGGGTCTATATAGTATATACTTTCCAAATGTCCAGTTTTTAAAGATCATACCTGGATTTATATAATATATCCTATCATTACTGTCCCATTAAAATCTAAAATAGTTCTTTGAAATATTTGAAATATA